>CANGDH010000013.1 GCA_947452555.1 Bacteroidota bacterium | reverse complement strand
CTCGAAAGGAAACAGGTTACAATTTATTCCAAGGATTAACTATCGACTTAGGAAGTCTGACAGCGGGAAGCTATGTCCTGAAAATAGCGTCCACAAGTTTTGTAGACGCTATCAAATTTATTAAAGCCAATTAAGCATACTTTTTAAGAAATGACTAAGCCGTATGAATTTTAGATACTTAATAAAACCACTTATAGTAATAGTTGTAATTCTACTGCAAGTCACTGCTGTCGCTCAGACCATTGGCGGTGGTATCTATTTTCAAGCAATTGCAAGAGACAATATGTCTAATCCAGCAAAAGATAGAAAGATATATATCCAAACAAGTATAAGACAATATTCAGAAACCGGCATCATAGTATTAACAGAAGAATTTGAAACAAAAACCGATGCATTTGGTGTGTTTGGAATTAGTATTGGATTGGGTAAAAGAATGGGTGGTGAAAAAACGAACCTAAATAGTATTGAATGGTCCAAAGGGCCCTATTTTTTGAATCTGAGAATCGCTATTAGCCCAGTTGCTCCAATAATTAATTGGGATTACTCAAAAGACTGGATAGACTTAGGAAGTACCTCATTTGGAACAGTTCCTTATGCATTATATGCTGGCTCTAGTGGCGCATTGGATAGTAAATTGAATATAGCGGACACCACTAAAATGTTATCCTTGTATGCAAAAGCTCAAGCAGTTCAGAGCTTGTCTACTGCCATTGCAACAAAAATTGCTACAAGCGATACTTCAGCCATGTTGGCACCATATAAACAAATTATAAATTCATTAATAATTTCAAACACCACTTCAACAAACACTAATAAAGTAAAAGAGGCACTAGATACCAAACTAAATATAGCAGATAGTAATTCAATCTATATAACTCCCACTTTATTAAATTTATCCAAGATGGACACTTCTAATTTAAGTAATAGAATTCTTAAAAGTCTTAAAATCGAAGACAGTTCTAATATGCTTAAGCCATATGCAAAATTAAATGATGTATTTAAAGGAAATTATGACTCCTTATATAATACTCCAACTTTATTTGATGGCGAATACTCAAGTTTATTACACCCCCCTAGTTTATTTGATGGAAATTATAATACACTAAACAACAAACCGGTTTTATTTAATGGAGATTATATTTCACTTGCTAATAAGCCATTACTTTTTAGCGGAAATTATAATGACTTGTCCAATACACCAACGCTCAGTTTAACTGGCGATATTACAAATATTGGCTCCGCAACAACATTATTAGTAACTGGTGTTAATGCTGGCACTTATGGAAATGGATTATCGATCCCCACAATCACAATTGATTCAAAAGGACGTATCACAGCTGCAAGTAATATTAATATTACACCAAATAGTTTTCCGAATAAAACCAATGCAGAAAAAAATGTGTTAACAAACACGGCAGCAACTGGAACGCTGATTTGGTGTAGTGATTGCGGAACACGTGGACAAATGCAAGTGTATAATGGTTACGAATGGACTGACTTAATTGGTGGCCCTGCCTTAATCAACGGAATTATTTTAAATGCAATAACTATTAATACAATCACTTCCTCTAACGCTTCCACAACAGTAAACATTAGTAGTGATGGCGGTGCAAGTATTACTGCAAAAGGGATTGTGTGGAGCACAAGCGTACATCCTACTATTTCATTAGCTACAAAAACAAACGACGGGATTGGAATAACAACTTATTCAAGTACAGCTAATACATTAAGCGCTAGTACTGTTTACTATATTAGGGCTTATGCAACTAATGCTAATGGAACTGTATATGGCAATGAATTAAGTTTTACGACTGCAGGCATCCTACCTACAATAACTACGACTGCTGCTAGCGCTATTACAATTAATGGCTTTACTACAGGTGGCAATATTAGTAACGACGGTGGAAATATAGTTACATATAGAGGTATTTGTTGGAGTACCATTACAAACCCTTCAACGAATGATAATAAAATACTAAACGGTACTGGCTTGGGTATATTTGCAATTACAATTAGTGGACTTAATGCAAATACAACTTATTATGCAAGGTCTTTCGCGACCAATAGTACAGGCACATCATATGGAAACCAAATAACAATCACCACGAGTACTTTGGATGCAGGGACTTCATACTTAGGGGGAAAGATTGCCTATATTTTTGCTGCAGCTGATCCAGGTTATATTTCAGGAGAAACACATGGATTTATTATTATGAATCATAAAATGGGAATGCAATCACCATATGGTGGGTACAATTCGGGGACAGGTAATTTCATCTATTCAAATACCTCCATGAGTTTTGGAACAGGAATGGCGAATACACTTAAATTATATAACCTATCTGGCAACAATGCTGCAAAGAATATATATAATATTAGTTATGATGGCTATAGTGACTGGTATATTCCTAGTTATGCAGAATGGAATAAAATTGCATCGAATTGGTCAAGACTTGGATTACTTGATGGGAATTATCAAAGTTCTTCAGAGACGGATTTATATAATAATTTTTATGAGTATATATATACACAGTATGGTTATTTAACTACAGGGATCACTAATAGTGGGAAAACAAGCTTGTATGACATTATAGGTATCAGGAATTTTTAAAAGTATTTTTATTCTATCATAATTCCATACTTTCCTAGCAAACCTCTTAGCTCACTAGTACTATGTTTTGACTTTTTAATTTTATTCCTATCTAGATCAATTGAATAGTTAATTGAGCTTCTAAAATCTACTTTTTCAAGATTAGTTTGATCAAACACAGCATTTAATAAATCACAGTTTTCAAATACAGCTCCACTTAAATCACATAGTGAAAAATCAACTTCAGTCATTTTTGAATTCGAAAAACGTGTACTCATAATTTTAGTTTTATAAAAAGATGAATTAGTTAGCGTGCAATTTTCGAAACACACAGTAAGCCCAAAATTATTTGTGGTATCAAATTGTAGACCAATCATTTTACAATCCTTAAACAGGATATCTCTAAAAACTGTATTGTCCAGTTTAATTAAACTCAAATTAGCACCTGTAAAGATGCAGTCAATAAAAATGAAATTAGATAAATCCACATTGGAGAAATTGCAATTATTGAAAGTACATTTTTCATACTCCCCTATAGTAAGTGCTTCAATTGTAAAATTGACATTATTATATTCTATACTTTCAAATACTTCCATATAAAATTCGCTTATTGATTTAAAAACTACTCTATTATAATATTACTGCTTAGCACCTTATCAAAGTTAACATAATTAGGATTGCTGTCGCTTCGCTCCAGCATCCTAAGGGGGTGGTACAAAATGCGTCAGTAGTGGTTCGAATCCTGTCTTCCCGAGTACTTTTATTTCTATTATATTCCACTCGTATCATTGCTAAGCAATGAGGCCTATTGAGGTAGGGGCATAAAAAAAGCCAGTATTGCTACTGACTTTTTTGTCGGGAAGACAGGATTCGAACCTGCGACCCCTTGGTCCCAAACCAAGTGCGCTACCGGCCTGCGCTACTTCCCGAACTTTTTACAATTTTCATTGTAAAATATTTTTAACCGGTAATTGATCCAAATTAAGAACTTTAAGAGCGGAGAGGAAGGGATTCGAACCCTTGGTACAGTTTAACCCGTACGGCAGTTTAGCAAACTACTGATTTCAGCCACTCATCCACCTCTCCTCCGAAACCCCTTTCGAGGGCTGCAAAAATAAGCACTCCTTAGTTAAATTCCTAAAAAAAGTCCGGAATAAACTCAAATAAAGTTCGTTCCGGACAAATATTTTAAAACTAGGTAATGTTTTAGTGATTTGAGGCCCAATTACATAGCCGCTAATTGCACTTTCTGAGTCAACTCCATTACATTTTCACGGAACATAGAGTCTGTATCCATCAAATCCTTCACAGTTTGGCAAGAGTGAATCACCGTAGTATGGTCACGTCCACCAAAATGCTCTCCAATTGTTTTCAATGAATTCTTTGTAAAAGCCTTAGCTAAATACATAGTAATTTGTCTAGCTTGTACAATTTCACGCTTACGTGTTTTTTGCAACAATTTGTCATAAGGAACTTCAAAGAACTCACATACCATTTTCTGGATTGCGTCAATTGTAATTTCCTTACTGCTAGTCTTAACAAAATTGCGTAATACTTTCTTCGCTAATTCAACATCAATCTCTTTCTTATTCAATGAAGACTGCGCTAATAGTGAAATTAATGCACCTTCTAATTCTCTTACGTTTGTGTTAATATTATAAGCAACATATTTAACCACTTCTTTAGGCATTTCCAATCCATCTGCCTTCATCTTCTTCTCTAATATCTCAATACGTGTTTCATAGTCTGGAACTTGAATATCGGCACTCAATCCCCATCTAAAACGGCTTAATAATCTTTCTTGTAGTCCTTCTAAATCTTTAGGTGCTTTGTCCGAAGTTAATACCAGTTGCTTCCCACTTTGATGTAAGTGGTTAAAGATAGCAAAGAAGGCATCCTGTGATTTCTCAGCTCTATTAAAGAACTGAACGTCATCAATGATTAAAACGTCAATTAATTGGTAGAAATGTATGAAATCGTTTATAGCGTTATTACGGCTATGGTCTTGGAACTGATTAATGAATTTCTCAGAACTCACATATAAAACCACTTTGTTTGGATGTATACGTTTAACGTCATTACCAATTGCTTGCGCCAAATGTGTTTTACCTAAACCTACACCGCCATAAATAACCAAAGGGTTAAAAGAATTGGCTCCAGGTTTTTCTGCCACTGTTTTACCAGCACGACGAGCTACCCTGTTACAATCTCCCTCTATATAAGAATCAAATGTGTAATTATGATTTAACTGCGGATCAATCTGCATTTTTTTCAACCCTGGAATCACAAACGGATTCTTAACAGGATTGTCAATTACCAACGGAAAGTTCATCTCGTTGTTATTATATGTTTTCATGCCACTCGCAGGCACGTCCATTGAACCTTTTTTATTGTTACCGCTGTCTACCATGATGCGATACTCAAGTCTAGCTTCTTTGCCTAGTTCACGCTTTAAAGTTTTAGCTAATAAGTTAACATAGTGCTCCTCGATATACTCATAAAAAAATTGGCTTGGAACTTGAATCATTAAAACGTGCTCTTTTAGTTCCACAGGTTGAATAGGCTCAAACCATGTCTTAAAATGTTGCCATTCTACGATGTCCTTAATTATTTTTAAACAATTACTCCAAACGATATCAACACTTTTAGCCATATTACTTACTAACCCTTTATGAAATGAACAAGAAAATTCTAGTTGTTTTGCCTTCTTAAGAAGTTGTTAATTTCTTATTGGGACTGCGAATATTCAAAACTATTGTTGAAAAAAAAAGTTTTTTATTTGGTTTTTTTTACATGTACGAATTAGCTTGATTTCAGCATTAGGGGGATGCCTATAAACGCCTTTCAAGATAGCCTAATTTCTAATAAAACAAGAGTTTATCCACTTTTTTTTAAACTATTTTTTTTAACGAAGAATTCTCCTTATTTGCTTCCATTGAAAGCATCTTTAGATATGACCTTTTATTGCTATCTTTATTCCCTTAATAACATCTATGAGCTACGAACTAACAGGCAAATTACTTGCAAAATACGAGACAATTCAAAGGAAAGAGACTTTTAAAACAAGAGAATTTGTGATTGAGAAGTCTGACGACATTAATGGTAAAATTATCACTAACTACGTAAAATTTCAATGTGTTCAAGATAGAACAGCAATGCCAGACCGTTTTAACCTTGGCGATACAGTAAAAGTACTTTTTAATATCAAAGGTTCTAAATGGAATAAGGACGGGAAAGACAACTATATCACAAATCTAGATGCATGGAGAATGGAAGCAGTAGCATTAGGTGGAGAAGCTGCCCCTACTGAAACTTCTTATTTTGATATTCCAGTTAATGATGCAAATGAATCAGGAGACGATTTGCCATTCTAGTTTAGAGCGCTAAACAACGCTTGATTAATCATATTTAAGGCATTTTTTTAGGATAAATACCTAACCCCATGCAAAAAACTATTCAACTGCGCCTTAAACCGGCAGAAGCAGCACATACACCGACGTTATTATTGGCATTGTCCAATGCCTTAGCTGAGCCTAAAGAATCCATTCTAGGCTATCATACGCTAAAACAATCTATAGATGCAAGAAGCAGGCAACAAGTTTGGGTTAACCTAAGCATATTAGCCTTTATTAATGAGTCTCCAAAACCAAGGTTCGATCATCCAATTATTTTCAAGGAACTGCCTATCAATGCAAAGGAAGTAATCATTATTGGCGCAGGGCCAGCAGGATTATTTGCTGCCTTAGAGTGTATTGAACAAGGATTAAAGCCAATAGTTTTAGAAAGAGGAAAGGATGTTCGTTCCCGTCGACGTGATTTAGCAAGTCTTAATAAAGAGGGAATTGTGAATCCAGAGAGTAATTATTGTTTTGGGGAAGGAGGTGCTGGAACCTACAGTGATGGCAAATTATATACCCGAAGCAATAAGCGTGGCAACATTGATAAAATTTTGAGACTGTTTTACCAATTTGGTGCAGATGAAAACATATTGTATGAAGCACATCCACATATAGGCACCAATAAACTTCCACACATAATAACCGCCATGCGTGAACAGATCGAAGCAGCAGGCGGTAAAGTTTTTTTTGAAAAAAAGTTGACAGGTCTAGTTATTAAAAACGAAGTTTTAGAAGCAATTACTACTGCCGACGGAGATCATTTTAAAACCGACGCATTAATATTAGCTACAGGACATTCCGCTCGTGATATCTTTCATTTATTACATGAAAATAAAGTTTCTATCGAGGCCAAACCTTTTGCATTAGGGGTTCGTGTGGAACATCCTCAAGCAGCCATTGACGCTATTCAATATCACTGTGCATTAAGAGATCCTAGTCTACCACCCGCTTCCTATAGCTTGGTAGAACAAGTGCAAGAAAGAGGTGTATTTAGTTTCTGTATGTGTCCTGGAGGAATTATTGCACCAGCTGCTACAGCACCAGGCGAAATCGTTGTAAATGGATGGAGCCCAAGCAAAAGAAATAACCCCTATGCCAATAGTGGTATGGTTGTACAAATTGATATTCCTACTGCCTTTGATTTTTTAAAATTACATAAGCATGAAGCAGCACAATTAGATAATCCATTTTTATTATTGGCATTTCAACAATGGGTAGAACAAGCGGCTTATGAACAAGGTGGTGGTTTACAAGTAGCACCGGCAGCAAGATTGGTGGATTTTTGTTCTAATAAAATTTCGGATAGTTTGCCAAATGCAAGTTATTTACCAGGCCTTCACAGCGCTGACATGAAAAATATATTACCCCCTTTTGTACATCGAACTTTACAAGAAGGATTTAAAGCATTTGGTAAAAAAATGCGTGGCTATTATTCAAATGATGCCATTGTAGTTGCTACCGAAAGTAGGACCTCTTCGCCTGTTCGTATTCCAAGAGATGAAATTACATTAGCACATCCTCAGGTTAAAAATTTATACCCTTGTGGAGAAGGTGCGGGTTACGCTGGAGGCATTGTTAGTGCTGCAATGGACGGACAAAGACTAGCAGTAATGATTGCACAAACTTTAGGAAAATAAAAATGGTGATGAATTTTTATTTCACCACCATTCCTGTAAAATAATATTTTAAAAAGAACCATGCAATTTAAAAACTAGTCTTCTGGTTTTGATTTTTTACTGATCAATAAACCATCTTGAATTAATTTATTAGCCTTGTAAGATTTTAATTCTTCTTCTAAACTTGTATTCAAATCTCTAGAAGTAGCAAGCGCAGGCTTACCCGCATTCACCCAAGCAGTATACCAAAAATCAGAAATCATATTAGCAGACGCTATCAACTGACCATTCACTGTTGGTCCCAATCCTTTTGCATAAGCTTCTGCAAATTCCTTTGTATATGATTTAGTTTCCTTACCGTATCTCATTTGCATGCGATACTTCGTTTCTGGAGTAAACTGAATGGACACTTCTTTTTCAATAGCCAACATAGAAGGCAATAGATTGGCTGCTTTACGAATATCGATCCAAAGTGCAGTTGCAGGATCTTTCAAATAAACAGCTGTATGTGGATTATACAATTGATATTGATTAATTGTAAGTTCAGGGATTGTCGATTCCCATAAAGCATGTAATCCTTTTTGATCTGTTAACTGACCATCATAGTTGATAGTAGTATGTAATGGGACATGTAAGTCACCTATATAATGCCCAATATCTGCAGCATAAAATAAAATGGAGTCTTGATTGCCTGATTTAAAAGCAGCTGTTAAATTATTCAATTGAATCATGACATTATAAGGACCCCAACCGTATTCTTTTAAAGTATCTGCAGAATATTTCTTAACTGCAGTAGCCCAATCCATTGGCATATTATTTGCAGCATTAGGGCCATACTTTTCTAGATCAATAAAATGCTTTGTGGCTTCCGACTTATCAGAATTTCTTCTAATGTCTGGACGAGGTGCATTATACACTAAATAAGCCTTGTCTTTATGAAAGAAGGAACGTAAAGGCTCAGGTAAATTATACACTGCAATTTGATTGATAGTTCGGTGTACTAAAAATCCCCAACTACTTAAACTAACTAAGCATACTAAAAGCACACTATATACTACCCTTCTTTTCGAGAACATAATCTATAATTTGCAACGAATATAAACCATTATCATAGTATTTATACCTAAGGACCGTTGCTATTTCCTTTTATCAAAATTGTCAACTATGATTAGAAAAAATGCATTTACATTTGAATATAAAATTTTGCAATATGAATCCAATATTGAGTCTCCAACATCTTAAAAAGTATTATTCCGACCAAAAAGCGGTAGACGATATTAGTTTTGACATAAAAGAAGGCAGCATCTTTGGATTACTAGGGCCAAATGGTGCAGGCAAGACTACTTTATTAAGAATGATTACGGGAATTTTTTATCCAGATGGTGGTGAGATTATTTTAGACGGCCAAAAGTTCAATCCAATAGAAGATATTCAAAAAATTGGATATATGCCAGAAGAACGAGGCATGTATAAGAAGATGAAAATTGGAGAACAAGCCCTTTACCTTGCACAACTAAAAGGATTATCAAAATCGGAGGCCACAGAGAAAATAAAATACTGGTTTAAGAAATTTGAAATGGAAAGCTGGTGGAATAAAAAGGTAGAAGATTTGAGTAAGGGTATGAGTCAGAAATTACAATTCGTTGTTACGGTTTTACATGAACCAAAATTAATAATTCTAGACGAACCATTCAGTGGATTAGATCCTGTAAATGCGAACCTTATAAAAGACGAGATTTTTAATTTAGCCAAAAAAGGGTCTACTATCATTTTTAGTACCCATCGTATGGAACAAGTAGAAGAAATATGTGATCATATTGTTTTAGTTAACTTAGGTAAAAAAATATTAGACGGCACTGTTGCCGAAGTTAAACAACAGTTTAAAGAAAATATATTTGCTATTCAAACAAGCGACCCTTTCACTGTTAAAGACAATGCTATTTTTAATGTAGTTAAAACAGCTCAAAATAAAATACACGTTAAAATACAAGAGGGGTATCAAAGCAACGACGTACTATCTTATTTATTAAAAGAAAATGTAAAAATTATTGGCTACAATGAACTATTGCCTACGCTGAATGAAATATTTATTCAGTTGGTAGAAGGCACACATGCTAGTACCAGGGCTTTTAAAGCTGATCAATAACCCTAATTGAAAGACAATTGAATTCAATTGAAAGACAATTAAAAAATAACTAAACCCACTTAAAAAAATAATTTAAAATATAAACAGATGAATAAAATCTGGCTAATCATACAAAGAGAATACACAACTAGGGTAAAAAATAAAAGATTTATCCTTGTTACTTTTTTAATGCCTGTCTTAATTATAGGATTCGGTTTTGGATTTGGATATTTGTCAGCTACCGGCACTGAACACCGAAAAATTGCTGTGGTAGACCCTAATGGATTTATAAAAACATCCTTAAAAAATACCAATCAAATTGAATTTAGTTTTCCTATAGAAGTGGACACCTTAAACTACAATAAAAAAGGCTTTACCGATATACTAATCATTCCAAAATTTGATGGGGTAAAAAAGACCGACTATATATTAAGGTCTAAAAAGTCTATGGGGCTCATGTTACAAAATAGCATCACTGATAAAATAAATGGCGCTATTGAAGATAAAATGTTACAAGAATCTGGCATCCAACAAAGTACTTTGGACTCTATTCACAAAGCTTCACAGTTTGCAGAATTAAAAGCCTATGAAGACAAAGGAAGTTCAAGCAAAGAAAGCAATGCAGGCTTGGCAATGGGTATTGGATACGCAAGTGGATTTTTAATTTATATCACTTTGTTTATATACGGGTCCATGGTAATGCGTGGTGTAATGGAGGAGAAAACAAATCGTATTGCTGAAGTGATTATTAGTAGTGTAAAACCATTCGAATTAATGATGGGCAAAATAATTGGTATTGGAGCAGTTGGCTTAACCCAATTTATTATGTGGATAGTGCTAATTATAACTTTATCAAGTGTCGCAATGGGATTTCTACCAGCAGACGTACAACATCAAGTAGCTGGCTTACAACAAAGCAATGGTCAAATGGGTGCAGGCATGATGCAAGCTAGTGACGCAGCAAAGAATATTTATACTTTTCAACACACCATTCAAACTGCAAACTGGCCTTTAATTTTAAGTTGTTTTGCTTTTTATTTTTTAGGAGGGTATTTATTTTATTCTGCATTGTTTGCCGCTGTAGGAAGTGTAGTAAACGAGGATCCACAGGATGCACAAAGCTTAATGTTCCCTATTACTATGCCTATTATATTCTCTTATTTAATTACCAATATGGTTACTCAAAACCCCAATACACCACTGGCATTTTGGGCAAGTATTATTCCATTTAGTTCACCAATGGTAATGATGGCAAGAATAGCTTATGGTGTTCCAAGTGCTGTGAGCTATTGGGAATTAGCTTTGAGTATGTCTATCTTAATTGGAGGCTTCTTATTCACTACCTGGTTAAGTGGTAAAATTTATCGCACGGGAATTTTACTTTATGGTAAAAAAGTGAATTGGAAAACAATGATTAAATGGGCTTTTAAAAAACAATAATAAAAACTTTAGTTTTATAAAGCGATTCTAATATTTACCCCTGCCCTCGTATTTGTGACTGGCGGAGAAGAAGAAATATAAGGAGTTGCTTTGCGTTGATCAAAGTAAAATTTCAAATTAATTTTACTATTTAATACATAGTCAATGGAAGGTTGTAAGGTAAGCTCTTTCTGCCCACCTGTGCCATATGCATTGGTTTGATCCAATCGACTATTACTATTAAATACATCTCGCATCGAAACGTCTAACCTGAATGTTAAGTCATTCGCTAACTTATTATTATTTAAGCCCGGAATATTAAATGGTAATTTCAATCCACGTTTACGGTAGCTAGTTCCAAAAATCCATTCTGTAGCATTGTTCTCACTCAATTGGTAATCTACTAAGCTCATGGCTAACATTCTACTTTTCTTGTATTCAAAACGTAAAGACCATTGAGTAACTGTAGTAACATTAAAGCCAATCAAAGGTTCCATTCTTTCACTAATAGTAATATTTGGAATTAAGAAATAAGGAACATAGTTACCACTCACTGTGTCCATAAAGGTTGGAGTACTGCGACCATTTCTATTTTCTGCAGCATATAATAAGGAACTCATAAAACTATTCATGGAAAGATTACTATTATAACCATGCGTGATAGTAATATTAGAAAAGAATTGAGCAAATAGCGGCACTTTGGATAAGCCACTATATGTTAAGTTCCAATTAGGTTTAGGGAACATACCAGAGAATGGATTGGATCGAATACTTGAATTGCTCTGATTTAATAAACTAACTTTCTTTGGATCCTGACCGGTATACGCTGCTATAAAAGAAGGTATCAACACATCTTGTGCATATTTGCCATAACCCTTTGCATAACCTCCAGGATTGGTCTCCTGTCCATAATTAGAAGCCACCCTGTTTGAAATGATGGTTCTGTATGCTTCAAAGGCCTTAAACTGAGTTGAAATAACATTTGGGTCATGATTGTCAAAGAAAGTATTTAACGCCAAATAACTAATATTAAAACCACCAGCCGAAAGTGGATTCACATGTGATTTAATCCCATTTAATTCAAAACTTGTGTCTTTAAATAGTTCAGAATATTCTTTAGTAAATGTCTTCTCTAATTTTAAATCAATTATTAAACTTTTAACAGGCTCTAACATAAACCTAGCTGACAATTTCTGATCAAAGCCTTGTCTGAATAACATATTAAAAGAAGGATCTCTAGTTAATAAATGCTTCTTCTCTTGATTATTTAACCAAGTAGAATCTGGCTGCATACCCAAAGTATATTCAATACCTGGAGCAAAGCCATTCCAGTCCTTATCAACAAATTGGACTCCACTCATATATCCAGGCAATCTGCTATTGTAGTTTTCAGCATAGTCAACAGAAGCGGTTTGTAACATGGTAATAAAATGTACAATTGGCTTGATACTTTCAGGCACATTCATTAACTCATTAGCTTTAATAACACGTTGCGCTACTCGCTCCTGCCTTCTCGCTTCCTTCCATTTTTTTAAAGCAGCAATTCTTTCCTTACCTGTCTTCTCTCCTAATGCTTCTTCTTTTGTTAATAATATTTTACTAGACAATGGATTATTTCTTGCGTTATTATATCCCCCCGTCGATAATGCTGACCTAAAGAATTTCGACTTTTTATAAAGGCTAATGAAATTAAATTGCGCATTTATTTGATGCGAAAATGTATTTTCAATGGTATTCCCCAATGCAACAGCAAGTCTGCTTGCTCCAATCCAATTGTAATTAGTGGTTACACTATAACTAGACAAAATCCAATCGGTTAAAGGAAACTTACTAGTTGGGATGTCATATCTTAAACCTATCTTCTGATTATACAAAGTGTTTCTTCCTCCTCTAATTAGCATTCGAATTAAAGAATCCTTTTTTTGTTGTGTGTCTATTCGACCATCTGGTTCGTCAATTCTTGAATTTAAATTAGCAGCAAAATCCATGTTCAATGACCTTGTCATTGGCCAACGCATATTGAATAGTCTACTCATATTAAAGTACTTGTCAAAAGTAGTTTCAGCTTTGTCTGTGGTTCCGTCAAAAGAATTAATCACTCTTGGCGTAAACTCACCAAGCTGTCTATCAAAAATGGTTCTATAACTAATTAAACTAGGTGTTGGATTAAAATTGACTTCCTTAATTAAGTTGAACCAAGGAGATGCATTTCTTAAAAGTTTTCTAAATGGCTCAATTGATTTTCCATTATGATTGTAGGTATATCCAATGGCTCCTCTTTGCTTGACCATTTTATTTTGTTCAATTACTGGACTTGTTTGCAATAATTGAGAATAAGAATAGCTAAAATCAAAATTAGAAACACTAATTAAAGAAGTTTTTTTACCAGGCATGAAACGCACATTCGTAAAGTTCAATGTCTTAATGGTAGTCTGGTCGGCAGAAGCATTACGCACGGAGTCCCTAGCAGCACCTGTTAAAGATTTCATTTTGTCCGCATATAATATGTCCTTATTGAATGGATCATATTCTGGATTTTCTAATGTCTTATTAATACTTGCAAATACAGGCAATGAAATTTTAACCTGCTTAGGTAATAATTTTCCGGCTTCAATATTAGTAGCTACGTCAAACTGAGTCAATCCAGTTTTTGCACGCTCGTTCATTTTTTGCTCTATACTTCCAAAACCTGCACTTCTGTTATTAACTGATACTGCAACATTACCTAAATCTGCTAATACTAAATCCATTCTTCCAAGTGCTGCCCAAGAACCTTTCTCGTCTAAGTCAGACAAACGCAATTCATTTATCCAAACTTCGGCATTCATATTTTGAGAACTGCTTGTATTTTCGATAGCAATCAAGATGCCTCTAATTTCTCCTAGGTTAGGATTTCCCATTACTCCATAAAACTGGCCATTGCTTTGTTTAACAGAATGCATATTACTGTAAGAAACATGGTTTCTATCTCTATCCAATTTTAATTGAACTAAGTCGTTTAAACTTAAGTTCATTTCATTTTCAGAAGGCCACACTAAATTAGCTTCAGCATTTGAATATGTTTTACGTCTTGTAGTAGTTAGTGGTATACGAATTTCATAATAGTTATTTTGAAAATCTTGCCCCATTCTAATTACTGCAGTCATGCTGCCCGACTCCACTGCGTCAATATTATTTTTATTTTCAGCATGCAAGAACATGGACATTTTACCATAACGACGAACGTCAATATTCATGGTTTTAAATACCCCTCTTGGACTTTTCAATGGCAGGTTATTCAACTGAATACTTAATGCTTGTTCATTTTGTAATAAGTTCACTCCATTATTACTTAATAGTTGTACACGCTCAATGCCCGGAGGAATTACATAGTTTACAGGCGTCCTACTTCCATTTTCTTCCACATTCACTGCCAAAGTATTAACTGTGGTAGTGTTACTCACTGGCAATGCTTTATAATCACCTGCAGTATCTATTTCATAAGCAAATTGTCTCCATTGATTCCTCACTAAATCCAATTTAGCAAATCGCAAAGTAACAGAGTCTTCAAATCCAGTCAAATACATTCTTAAAAAACGAATGGATTTAAAGTCCCTTATGCCACCATAGCTATTGGAATAAGACTTAATTGGCACTCTAAATAAATACCAATTCTCTTGAATTTTAGAACCGTCTGCTAGTGTAGCATTTACTGTTTTGGAATCGGTTACATAACGTGTAGTTCCAACACCTAATTTATTTTTCTGTAAATCAATTTCATATTCAAAATAGGCTTCTGTTTCATTTAAAGTATTGTCTCTATTTAAATCCTCGTTATCTGGAAGTAAAGTAGCAGCACTACTAAATAAACTATTCCCAGCTAATGCAGAGTTGCCTTGAGGATTATTGAAATATTTATATCGCTCTAAAATACCAGCCCCTCTTGTATCATAACTAGCATCCCGATACCATACGTAGTTGTCGGCAGAAGGATCTTTTAATATCTGCTGTGACAAACTTGGATTCGTAATATTCTTAATGAGGTAGTCTTTTTTATTGCGCTCTGCATTGTCATCCATCCCATCAAAACCGACGTCCTGATATTTTCTGTCTGCTGGATTATTACTAAATGCATTCGTTACTTGAATAGGATTTACAGGAACATAACCCCATGTAGAGCTATCAATACTTGCAGGAATGGTAGGGGTTGGCATGCCATTTTCATAAAAGCGGCGACCGTCTCTTAGAATATCCTCACTTACATTTCCTAAGTTCAAAACCAATTTACCTTTACTCGCTGGAGATTTAATAAATGGATCCTGTACCCAAAATTCAACATACTCAATTACACTTGTTTCAAAATCGGTTTGATCAAGAGAACGCATAATACCACCCCATTTAGCAGCAGGATTAGTCAATTTACCATTTGCGTCTAATGCTTTGAAATTATAGTTATAGGGCCCTCTGTCTTTAGGATAATAACTTAAATCGAAAGTTGGTAACTGAACGTCTGTAATATTAGTTGTCTTTTGTGGGAACAACTCATTCGTAAATACCTGACGCACTCTTGAATCACTTAAAGCTGCTGCATTGTCGCCTAGTGGATTATTATAGCCATTCTTATCTTGCAATGTAGGTTCAATAGTATACCATGAAATTCTGGATCTACTAAAGTTATAATTGATTGAATCAGAAACAGCATCAGCAGGGAACTTGTCCATAGGAGTAGAAGCCAATGCCCAAGCTGTAAATGGAAAACGTAAATCAATATTTGTTCTTGCTGCTTCAAAATCATCTAAATACACTACCCCACTTCCTCCTTTGCCAATTTGTTGTGCATGGCCAGGTTGTAAATAAGCAGCTTCCCCATAAGCAGTCAAATATGATTTTGCTTTTGTACTATAAAAAGGAAGTTTGTCTAATGCTCTAGTTAATGAAGGCAATTCAGTTTTGTAATTAAAGTCAAACCCATACATGGAGTTCTTAATAGGGTCAGAACCAAAATTAGTTTTTGTGAAGAAAGGTCTTTCACTTAAACGGGTTGAAGAAAAACCAAAATTAAAATTTTTACTGGCAACATAATCTAAACGTAATGCCCTGAATCCACGCTCTTGAAATCCAAAACCTAAGTTATTTTCAAATGAAACATTCACTGGAATATTAGAACTCAAAATGCCAGGATTTATAATACGTACTGTACCGGAACCATAGTCTACCACATAATCCAATCCTTCTTTTAAAATTTGTCCCCCAGCTCTTACACTAACAGAACCCGGAGGTACATTAAATGCATTTAAACTAATCTCCGAGCCACCAGCACTTCCTTTAACCTGCCCTTCCATTACAAAGCGATTCAAATTGGCAAAAGTTTGTGCTTCGGATTTAATATTTCGATAAAGTTGAGGATATAAATATTTTTTAGAAATAGTAGTATCAATGTCTTTAAATGCAATGGCTTTTAAGTCATCTCCAAAAGGCTCCAATAATGGGAAAACAATACGCCCCATTTTAGACAACACTGTAAAGCCTTCCACATAGTCAAATACCCCATCTGGTTGCGGATCATTCCTATTGTTAAGTCTGTCTAATTGTAAAAGTTTAATTAAGGACTGCCCCTCAACCGCTTTGCTAGTAATCGGCATGTATCTTTTCAAACCAGCACTAGGTTCTTCGTATAATAAGTTTAATTGAAAATCTTGTTGTTGAATCGCCCCGAATAAATCCAAAGAGTATACGTTTTTCATCATCAAGTTCCAAATAGGTAAATCCGTTCTTTGTGTTGTGGCTTTCAATAATTTTAAGAACAATATTTGTTGAACCCCTTTATTAGGATCTAGTGCTATATTTTCTGAAAATTCACCTACTTGAAAAACCTTACCATTAATGGTGTACTGAAATGCAACACCTAATACTTCATCTGGTTGTAAGGGAATGTTTAAAGAAAGGAAACCAATTTGAGAATTGAAAAAATATTCATTCTCAGTTAATTTTCGTGCAAATGTTCTTTCATAGTCTTCAGCAGACCTTAAACCTTCCATAGTTAAAACGCTAGATACTGCCGAAGGATTACGCGCAGCACTACTATTAATTAATTTCGAATACAAACTATTGGCTCCGTTGTCTGGATATTGGTCATTCGGATTTGAGGAATTCAAAGGTCTAGTTTGATAGGCCGCTTTACTCGGTTTAGGTTCTCCTATATCCATTAAACCTACGACGTCTCTTGCATTAGTTGTTTGACCATTTCTATTAGTTACCCAAACTTCAATTCTTTTTATTTGCGCTTGTGAATTTACCAACGGCAATGAAGCCATGGACTTATTAAAGTTATTTCTAAAGTACTGTGACAATAAAAAGTGTCTATTTTCCTCATAGTCATCCAAACGTTTTTGAAAACGTTGTGTAGAAGCTCCACCTTGTAAAGCCATGGATTGTCTTTGGGATTTTTGATTTGCAACAGCAGCTGTAATAAAGAATCTACCAAACTGTAATTGTGTCTTAACCCCAAATAAATTTTGAGTACTAGGTATTAAAGTGCTTCTAGAAACATAATTGATATTTCCTGCCTCAATACTTTTTATGATTTCATCTTTCTTGCCTTTATAGCTCAGTTTAATTTGATTGTCAAAACCTAAATTTGATAAGGAGTTTAAATTAATAGGGAATTTTAATTTATCACCAATACTTGCATTCATGCTGAAATTCGTATTTGCGTCAAAATCAAAACCGCCATTTTTTCTTGCACGTTCAGGTAAAGTTGGGTTTTCCACTTTCTGCCCTTGATATCCGGCTTTTATATTAATTTCTCCAACTGGTTTTAAGTCTACTTTCAGGTCAGATCCAGTCTTGCCAAATAATCTATCGAAATAACTATCAAATACCTTTGATTTAGGTCTACTAATTTTTCTATTCAATACCCCTAAAGAATTAGCCCTTTGCATAAAGTAAGCTTGCTCGTCTTTGGTGGTCTTTAATTTCCAAAATTCATTAAAGGATAAAGTATTTGGAGATTTTTGATACTTACTACCCACCATTTCGGTAATCACATAGCCTTTAGTTAATGGATCATAGTCCACAGTACGTTTTACTATACTTGTATCTCTTAAATCAAATGGATTATTACTGGGTTGAGATAAAAAATCACCTCTTCTGTCTTTAATAGCATAGCGCACTGAATCTCTTGCTAAATTCTTTTTACTCGTGTCAGTGATTTTTTTTCCAATGGTGTCATTAAAAGGAAGTTTGAGTCCTGTATTTACTTGGGCATTCAAATATAGCCCAGTGGGCAACATGAAAATGGTCAATAAACTGGCATGAAACAACTTCAAAACAATTCAATTAAAATTTATAATTAGCAATTTTTTAATGCTAGTTTAATTAAGGCTTCAATACTCAATTCTGCTCCTTCCAATTTGATAGTTTTATCAATGGCTTTTTCAGCAACCGCTTTTTGAATACCTAGTGAAACTAGCGCTTGAATAGCATCTTGATGTGGAGACGATTTACTAAATGTAGACCCTGCAGCTAATGCGCCAGTACCCATGGATATTTTAGAAAGCTTATCGCGTAGCTCCAGCACTAAACGTTCGGCAGATTTTTTACCAATCCCTTTTATTTGTTCTAATTTAACGGCTTCTCCATTTACTATTGCTCTAATAATTTCTTCAGGCATCATCCCCGATAACATCATTCTAGCAGTACCCGCACCTACGCCTGAAACACTAATTAAATGAAGGAATAATTCCTTCTCTTGTTGTTCATGAAAACCAAAAAGTACTTGTGAGTTTTCAGTGATATGTAAATAGGTATGAAGTAACCCCTTCTCCTTTTTAGAGATAGACTCATAAGTGTGTAAACTTATATTTACCTCATATCCAACACCTCCAACATCCACAATAAGTTTAGCCGGAGTAACCTGAACAAAATTTCCTTGTAAAAATGCGATCATATATGTGGTAAAAATAACACATAAGAGACGAAAAATGGCTATTTACACCGATTCTTAGTCAAATTTTAAGATATTTGTAGACCAAACTAAACTAACCCCTATGTCGCAAACTATGAAAGCTGCAATCACTGCAGTTGGAGGCTATGTACCAGAAACCAAATTGACAAATTTCGACTTGGAAAAAATGGTAGATACCAATGATGAGTGGATTAAATCAAGAACTGGTATTGAAGAAAGAAGAATATTAAGAGAACCTGGAAAAGCGAGTTCAGATATGGCTGTAAAAGCAATAGCGGAAATACTACGAACAAAAAATTTAGACCCTTTAGAAATAGATTGTATTATTTGTGCAACGGTAACACCAGACATGGTATTCCCAGCAACGGCAAATATTATTGGTGACAAAGTGGGTGCGAAAAATGCATTTGGATTTGATTTAGGTGCTGCTTGTAGCGGATTTTTATTTGCATTAAATACTGGTGCTGCATTTATAGAAACTGGTAAGTATAAAAAAATTATAGTAGTAGGTGTTGATAAAATGAGTTCTATAATTGACTACACAGACCGTGCTACATGTATCATATTTGGGGACGGCGCAGGTGCTGTTTTATTAGAACCCAATTTTGAAGGAATGGGTCTGCAAGATGCTATATTAAAAAGCGACGGAAGTGGAAGAGATTTTTTACATATAAAAGCAGGAGGAAGTTTAAAACCGGCTTCGGTAGAAACGGTAATGGCAAGAGAGCATTATGCTTTTCAGGATGGGCAACCTGTATTTAAGTTCGCAGTAAAGGGAATGGCAGACGTAAGTGCTGAATTATTAGAAAGAAATAACTTGACTGGTGACGATATTGCATGGTTAGTTCCCCACCAAGCAAATCTGAGAATTATAGACGCTACTGCAAATAGAATGGGATTACCAAAGGAAAAAGTAATGATTAATATTCAAAAATTCGGGAACACTACTGCTGCAACTATTCCATTATGTTTATGGGAATGGCAAACAAAATTAAATAAAGGCGACAATTTAGTATTAGCCGCATTTGGTGGCGGGTTTACCTGGGGTGCGGCATGGATCAAATGGGCTATTTAAATTGTATATTTAGCAATACCAAGTGACAGCATTAGATTAAGAATAATTAAAATAAATTGGAATATGAGCAAGAAAAAATTTAAAGGAATCAGTACCTTAACATTGCATACTGCAGGACATGAAAATGATAATTTTTCTCATACCACTCCTATTTATGCCACATCCACATTTACATTTAATTCAACAGACGAAGGTATAGAAAGATTTAAAGGCGAAGACAAGTCAAGATTGTACACACGCTGGGGGAATCCTACATTCAATGCTGCACAGGACGTAATAGCAGCATTAGAATCACATGGCATAAACAATGAAAAAGGAGAACCCTTAGAATTATTAGCATATTTACATTCAAGCGGACAAGCTGCAATGAGCACCTTGTTTCTAAGTAATTTAAGTACTGGTGATACTTTAATATCACACTATTCATTATACGGTGGTACACAGGAATTGATGCAGAAAATATTAGTAGCAACAGGTGTTACCATTATATTGATAGATATTAACGATTTAGCATTATTAGAAACTACTATAAAGGAAAATCCAAATGCAAAATTAATACACCTTGAAACACCTGCTAATCCAACATTACAGTGTGTTGATATTGAAGCAATTTGTAGCGTAGCACATAAACATGGATTAAAAGTATCGGTTGACAATACAGTAGCAACTCCTTATTTACAACAGCCTTTTGCCTTAGGAGCTGACTTTGTTTTTCATTCTGCTACTAAGTTCTTAAACGGACATGGTTCTGCATTACATGGAGTGTTATTAGGAAAAGATTTAGAGTTCATGAAAACAAAGGTTTGGAAATGGCATGTATTATTAGGTGGTAACGCAAATGCATTTGATAGTTATTTACTAATACAAGGCATGAAGACGTTAGAAATTAGAATGGAAAAGCATTGTAGCAATACCGCAAAAGTTGCAGCCTATTTAGACGCACATCCAGCAATCGCACAGGTAAATTACACAGGTCTTAAAAGCCATCCACATCATGCTATTGCCAATAAACAAATGAAGCAACATGCACCCTTAATTAGTTTTGAATTAAAGGGAGGAATTGACGCAGGAATGAAATTTATTGATGCAGTAGAAGTTTGCACAAGAGCAGTTTCACTAGGCACAGTAGATACCCTAGTATCGCATCCTGCAAGTATGACACATATGTCAATCCCGAAAGAAGAAAGGATAAAATACGGCATTACAGACGGATTAATTAGAATGAGTGTTGGTATAGAAAATTTTGAGGATTTGGAAGCCGACCTAGCACAAGCATTGGCAAAAGCAGGTATTTAAATAACAATAATGTAATTATGGAAATAACAATACGCCCAGCAAAAAAAACTGACTGCCCAAGATTAATGGAATTAATTCATGAGCTAGCAGTTTATGAAAAAGCTCCAGAACAAGTGGTGGTTTCATTAGCCCATTTTGAAGCAAGTGGATTTGGCCCCAACCCAGTATGGTGGTGCTTGGTAGCCGAAGTGCAGGGTATTGTTGTAGGCATGGCTTTATATTATATTAGATACTCAACTTGGAAAGGACAAAGAATGTATTTAGAAGACTTAATAGTATCAGAAGATATGCGAGGTAATAAAATAGGATCTTTATTATTTGATGCATTGATAGCCGAAGCAAAAACAAAGGAATTCAAAGGAATGAACTGGCAGGCATTAGATTGGAATGAACCCGCTTTGAATTTTTACAGAAAATACAATAGTAGTTTTGACCCTGAATGGGTAAACTGTAGTCTTGATTTTTAGTTGCCTAAGCATTAATCAAACAATGTTCTGAAAAGGTTATTATGTGTCTTCCCAAAAGACGCAGATAAGCTAATTTCAAAACTATTGGTTTTAATATTAGAACTAGACAGACCATTGTTATAAATATCATAGCTAAAACCTAAGATATATTTATCCATTAACATAGATACAGTAGGAATTATAGCGTCACCAACCCTTACAAAACAACCTGCATAAATACGGCTAACTTTATCATAATTGTAAAGCACAGGTACCCCAATTGAACCCCCAATCATTTCTTGCTGAATTCCACTTCTGTTATTATAAGAAGCATGCATTAAGAAAGTATAATCGCCCCCAATTAAAGTTTCAAAATTCATAAAGCTTGTGGCTCGCATTGCAGTAGACTGATTCACTCCAGAATAAGTTATATCTGGCCTAGAATAATAAAATGCATTGGCAGAGCATTGAAAAAACCGTTCATCACTATGTAATGTGTATAATAAACCAGCATTCGCTGAGAACTTAATTGGGAAGGGTTTTAAATTTGCATAGTCTGCAGAAACTAATCCAGGCACAAAATAACCAGTCAAATCATATTGATCACCAAATCTAAGATTGTTCCTATTTAAATAGGTTTGTGCAATGGTACCACCCAGACCCACAGATAAACTTTTATTGTTTTTGGTATCCAAACTCATATGATACGCCATATTCAAAGTTAGATAAGTGGTATTCAATAAACCGCCACCTACTTGATCGGACATGATTTGCGTTCCAATACCAAAATAATTAGTCGTCTCCTCTTCAAAAGATTTCACTTTAATTCTAGCATCCCAACCAGCAACAATAGTTCTATACATACTACTGCCATTCATAAACTGATCCCTTAAATTACTTTTTATACGTTGCTGATAATTACCAGTTCCTACTGCTGCAGGACTTAAAAATTGCGAAGCTGAAAATGGTTGAGATAAAACAATATCCTGTGTAGTCCCATTTATATAAAGAGAAACAAATAAAAATAATATGAAGAATTTAATTTTCAATTTTATTTAAGCAGGAGCACAGAGCCCGATTTTTTAATAGGTAAATTTTCATTTTTCGCTGTAAACTCGGCAACCCACATATATAAATCAGATTCTAGCATATGACCACCAGCATCATTGCCCATAAAGCCATTCCAGCCTGTATTTAAATCACTTGTCTCAAAAACTAAAATGCCCGATCTATCAAATATTTTAAAGTAGTTTAAGCTAAGTACTCTATAATTTTTTATTATTTTAAGTACATCATTCACTGCGTCCCCATTAGGTGTAAAGGCATTAGGAACTTCAAAAGAGAAATCAGGGAATAGTGGCTTAATAGTAAATAAAGCAGAAATGTAATTGATTGTATAATTACCATTAATGGCAACTGTTCCTTGGTTAATATTATATACCCCTTCCGTATTTCCTATATCTCTAGTTAAGTCCCCGGAGATAATATCATTAGGACTCAATAATATTACTGGCTTATAAGTAAGTGGCGGGTCTGGGTCACCTTCTGTTATTTGTTTAGGCTCCGCAATGATATTAATTGGCTTAGGTGTAATACTACCAGTAGTATTCACTGTACTATTAATAATTGTGTAATTAACAGCGTCAGGTGTAGGGATAAACGACAAACCAGAAATAACTACACTTTTATTAGTTCCTGCATTCGCATTATCATAAGCATCACTTACTCTTGAAATAATTATATTGTCGCCAGGAAAACGATTTGTAGATAATAAAAGATTATAAACATTGGTATTCCCATCATAAACTTTTACCGGATTATTGGATGTAACTAATAATGGGAAGGGCGTAATATTAGCAGTTAAACCAGTGGGTTGTGCAGTTAAAATATAATTATTATTAGGTGCCGTAAATCCTGAAACCAGCATTGGTTTTGCATTACCTACTGTTTTACTACTAAATGTATAAACTGGATTACCAGTTACAGGAAGCACTTCACTATTTACTAAACCAAAATATTTTGGAGTCCCATTTACTGAAGCAGTTAATAAAGCGTCATATACTTTATCCTTCCCAGTAATACCAGTTATAGAAATGGAAACTGGTGTAATATTGGCAGTAACCGAAGCCGGTTGTGTTATGGTGTAGTTCGTACTTGGCGCAAGGTAGCCAGTTAAATTAACTGTAATCCCATTGCCTGCATTTGCATTAACAAAACTTGCAGCAGGTGTACCATTAATTAAAAAGTTTTCTCCTAAAATTAATCCTGAATAAGATCCAGATGCACTAATTGTAGCATTAGTATTTCCGTCGTATGGTTTATTGTCTACTACTACTCCAGAAATAGTTAATGGTTTTGCAGTAATATTTGCAACGATTCCAGTTGGTTGAGCTGTTAACGTGTAATTTGTACTTGGAGTAAGGTAGCCACTTACATTAACAGCAATGCCATTAGCTGCAATTGAACTAACAAAACTTGCAACTGGTGTACCATTAATTGAAAAAGTTTCCGCAGGAATTAATCCTGAATAAGATCCGGATACATTAATTGTAGCATTGGTATTACCATCGTATGGTTTGTTATTAACTAAGACTCCT
>CANGDH010000012.1 GCA_947452555.1 Bacteroidota bacterium | reverse complement strand
GGTGTACCATTAATTGAAAAAATTTCCGCAGGAATTAATCCTGAATAGGATCCGGATACATTAATTGTAGCATTGGTATTACCATCATATGGTTTGTTGTCTACAACTACTCCAGAAATGGTTAATGGTTTTGCAGTAATGTTTGCAACGATTCCAGTGGGTTGAGCTGTTAACGTGTAATTTGTACTTGGAGTAAGGTAGCCACTTACATTAACTGCAATGCCATTGCCTGCATTTGAACTAACAAAACTTGCAACTGGTGTACCATTAATTGAAAAAGTTTCCGCAGGAATTAATCCTGAATAAGATCCGGATACATTAATTGTAGCATTGGTATTACCATCGTATGGTTTGTTGTCTACAACTACTCCAGAAATGGTTAATGGTATTGTAGTAATGTTTGCAGTTAATCCTGTAGGTTGTGTTAACGTGTAATTTGAAATCGCTGTACCACTTAATGTTGATGTAGAACTAACTGCTATATTAGTATTCACATTCTTATCTGCAAATGTTCCTGTACCACTTAAACTAACATCCTCCCCTGTAACTACTCCAATTAATGTTCCAATTATTACTGCATTTGTATTGCCATCATATGGCTTATTACTTGCAGTTGCACTAACTGTTAAACTTTTTGCATTAATATCAGCAGTTGCAAATGCTATTGAAGTTGACAATGTATAGTTCCCGGCATCCGTTCCTCCTGTAATACTAATACCACTTACTGTTACTACTTTGTTTATCCCAATATCCTTGGTGTCAAATGCTGCAGTAGTATTGGCTATAGTAACGTTATCTGATCCCAATTTGTCACTTGTTAAAGTTGCTACTACTGCATTTGTATTACCATCATACGTTTTACTATATGCAGTTGCACTTACAGTTAAGATTGCAGGGATAACATTTATATCTATAGAATTTGAGCATCCAATATTATCCTTAAAAGCTAGATTTGTTGGACCTCCAACATGTATAGCAGTAATATTTATTGAATTGGTAATTGATGCACCATTTATATTTGACAGACTTGAAAGTGTCCATGCATTACTCGAAAAAGGAGCTGATGCTGTTGAAGTGATGGTAGCTCCAACTCCATATGCCATGTCATAATTTCCAGTAAAGTTGTTAAATATTAATGAAGACGGAATTACATCAATAATGGGCAAATTATTTACTATAACTGAAATTGGAGTTGAGGATGAAAGTGGACTATTCGCTAAATTCGTGAAATTTACATTATAATTACCTGAAGTGGAATATGTAACTGGAGTAGAAAGCCCAGATCCAAGAGTAAATACTCCTGGAATTAATGTTGCATCTTTAACAATTTGATATTTAATTGAAAAAGCATAATTGTTTGTTACAATAAAATTTACACTCCCACAAAAAGTAGTACCGTCCGCTGCTAAAACATTTCCAGGACTCAATACAAAAGTTGCCTGCCCAACCCCAATCTTTGAAAGGGAGAGCAATAAAACCAAAAGATATATGATTCTTTTATTCAAAATATTCGATAAATTCTTAATGTGATTTAGTAGACTATATTCTATTTCTATCAACGAAATAAGCCACTAAACATTGTTGTAGAGGCTTATTAATACCGAATATTGTATCGAATAATTGTTAATTTTTAGTTTACACCGTTTACATGTACTTCTTTATGTATTTTTTGTACCAATCCTTGCAATACTTTGCCTGGGCCAACCTCTGTAAATTCAGTTGCACCGTCTTCTACCATGGCTTGAACTGTATGTGTCCACTTCACTGCTCCAGTTAATTGCGCAATTAAATTCTCTTTAATTTGAGCAGGATCTGTTACTGCTTTTGCTACCACATTTTGGTACACTGGACAGATTGGATTGTTAAATTGTGTAGCTTCTATTGCAGCAGCTAATTCCTCTTTTGCTGGTTGCATTAATGGGGAGTGAAATGCGCCTCCCACTGGCAATACTAACGCACGTTTTGCTCCTGCCGCTTTCATTTGCTCACATGCAATTTCTATTCCTTTTACCGAACCAGAAATCACTAATTGGCCTGGGCAATTATAATTTGCAGCAACTACTACTTCACCTGTTTCTGTTTGTACTTGTGCACAAATCTCTTCCACTTTTTCGTCGGCTAATGCTAACACTGCAGCCATTGTACTTGGTTGTATTTCACAAGCTGCTTGCATTGCTTTTGCACGTATACTTACTAAACGTAAAGCATCTTCAAAACTCAAAGTTTTATTGGCAACCAATGCACTAAATTCTCCTAATGAATGTCCCGCTACCATATCTGGTGTAACAGATAGCATTGTTAAGTAAGCAATTGTAGAATGAATAAATACTGCCGGCTGTGTTACATTAGTTTGTTTTAATTGTTCGTCGGTTCCTTCAAACATGATATCACTTATTCTAAATCCAACTATCTCATTTGCTTTTTCAAATAAAGCTTTTGCTGCTTCATTTTGCTCGTATAAATTTTTACCCATCCCAGAAAACTGACTCCCTTGACCAGGAAATACAAATGCATGTTTTGACATATTCAATCGTTTTGTCAAAAATAAAGGAAATAGAGTAAACAACTAATATAATATGGGCATAAAAAAGGCGGAGTAAAAAACTCCGCCTCATCGTACTAAACTAACCTAACCTTCTAATTAACTATCTTTAATTTTCTTTTATCTCTATATATTTTAAGAACTCCATCTTTGTTTTTTCTTCCTGAAACTTGCCCCCAAAGAAGGTGGTAATGGTAGAAGAACTATCATCCTTTACGCCTCTACTTGATACACATAAATGCTTTGCATCCATCATAATGGCAACGTCCTGAGTTTGTAAAACCATTTGCAATGCCTTACCTATCTGCATTGTTAAACGTTCTTGAACCTGTGGTCGCTTTGAAAAATATTCAACTAAACGATTTAATTTACTCAACCCAATTACTTTGCCACTACTTATATATGCAACATGTGCATTACCAAAGAAGGGTACAAAATGGTGCTCACAATTGGTGTAAAATTTTATATTTTTTTCTACCAACATTTCATTGTACTGAAACTTATTTTCAAACAATGTCATGCTTGGCATATTCGCAGGATTCAACCCTTGAAATAATTCTTTCACATACATTTTTGCAACACGTTGTGGAGTTCCTCTTAAACTATCATCATTTAAATCCATTCCTAAAATTTCCATGATAGCTCTAAAATGTGGCTCTATTGCCGCTATTTTTTCGTCGTCTGTTTTTTCAAATGCGTTTGCACGCATAGGTGTGTCAACCGAACTAGCTTTATGCTGGTCGCCCATTTCTTCTATCAATAAATTACTCAAGGATATTTTTGATTCCTTAAGCGGGGTAGTCGACAAAGTTTCTTTCTGTTTCATACAATCGAATTTTTAATTCAAGTGTCTCAGCTATGCGAGGCCTTATTAAATGATGAATCACTATCGCAATATTCTCGGCAGTAGGATTCAAATTTTTAAATGCGTCGGTATCTAAGTTTAAGTTTTTGTGATCGAATCTCGAAATCACTTCTTCTTGAACAATCGTACTTAAGTCCTTGGTATTTATCACAAATCCGGTTATAGGATCTGGATATCCATTTACTTGTACTACTAGTTCGTAGTTGTGACCATGATAATTTGGATTACTACATGCACCAAAGACGCGCTTATTTTCGGCATCAGTCCAGTCAGCACAAAATAAACGATGTGCGGAGTTGAAATGTTCTTTCCTAAAAACTGCTACTTTATGATCCATGCTGTAATATTATAAACTTGGTTCCAAATTAAGATAACGAAGTTACAATTATATATAACGTAGAAATGAATATATTGTTTAACCTTTTATAATAAAGATTAAACGTTCAATATTTTAGGCTATTACTATCCAAAATACTCAACAAAAATCCTAGGGGTCTCATATAATTTGATACAATGCAGTTGAACTTCTGCTGGGATATGTGGAATTAATTGCTTCCAAACCGCAATGGCTAGGTTTTCGGTACTACACATTTGACCTGCCATGAATGGCACATCTAAGTTTAGGTTCTTATGATCTAATTCGTCAATGATATATTTCTTAATTATGATGCTCAGCTTTTTAACGTCAAATAAAAAGCCGGTTTCTGGATTAGGTGTACCCTTTATAGTAACAAATAGCTCATAGTTATGGCCATGCCAGTTCTCATTTGCACATACCCCAAACATGGCTTCATTTTGTTCTTTTGACCAATTTGGGTTCGCCAATTTATGTGCCGCATTAAAATGTTCCACTCTTGTTAAGTACACCATTTGTTCATCAATTTTTGCAAAGATATAAAATTTGTGCCGACCTTTGCACCATGAGAGTAATCATATCAGCAGCTACCAATGGAGAATGGATGCCTAGCTTCCAAAAAATCAACCCCGCTTATGCTGGGAATAATAAACGTTTCTCGGTTGGATTTCATGAATCTGGCATTGGAATGCTGGCTTCAAGTGTGTCTTTAATGAAGATGTTTACACAAGAAACTCCTTCTTTAATTATACAAATTGGCATTGCAGGTTGCTTTGACAAAAAAGTGCCATTGGGTAAAGTATTTGCAGTTAAAGATGATTTTGTGGGTGATATTGGCGTGATGGAAAATAAAGTTTGGAAGGATTTGTATGATTTAAAATTAGACAAACCCAATGATCCTCCATACGAAAAGAAAAGCTTGCCGAACCCTTGGTTACAACAATATAATATGCTGAAGCTGCCTACTAAAAGAGCCGTAACCGTAAACACCATTAGTACTGATAAATCAAAGATTGATTTATATAGCGGTCGCTACAAGGCAACGCTGGAATCAATGGAAGGCGCTGCTTTACATTATATTGGTAGGGATTTACATGCACCATTTATTCAATTACGCGCAGTGTCTAATTACGTTGGTGAACGCAATAAAGCAAAATGGAAAATGCAAGAAGCTATCTATAATTTGAATGAAACGCTTTTACAATTTTTAGACGAATTACATAAAACTGCATAAGATGGCTGTAATTAATTTAGGATTTTCTCCCTGCCCTAACGATACGTTTATTTTTGACGCTTTAGTAAATCACAAAATTGATACCCAAGGTTTTGAATTTAATGTATCTCTACAAGACGTTCAAACCTTGAATGAGTGGGCTTTACAGGGAAAATTAGA
Source organism: Bacteroidota bacterium (assembly GCA_947452555.1). GTDB lineage: Bacteria > Bacteroidota > Bacteroidia > Chitinophagales > Chitinophagaceae > Sediminibacterium. The sequence goes on along the minus strand of CANGDH010000012.1, from coordinate 21,421 downwards.
TTTTTCTAAAATTAGTTATGGCGTGTGGCCTTTAGTAAAAAATAATTATCATTTATTAAATAGCGGTGGTGCATTAGGCAAAGGCGTTGGCCCATTATTAATTTACAAGGAAAATGAAAATTGTATAGCCACTAATGGCAAACCAAATGCGGATACTATGACTGTTGCGGTGCCAGGCATAAACACAACCGCTCATTTATTATTTAGCTTGGCTTTCCCAAATGTGAAAAATAAAAAGTTCTTGGTGTTTAATGAAATCGAAGATGCTGTCTTGAATGGTGAAGTGGACGCTGGTGTTATCATTCACGAGAATCGTTTTACCTATGCGCAAAAAGGCTTAAAAAAATGGATGGACTTAGGTACGTATTTTGAAGAAAGTTTTAATGCCCCTATTCCCTTGGGTGGCATTATTGCAAATAACAATATACCCATTGAGCAGGTGCATGTTATTGACCAACTCATTAAAGAAAGCGTTGAATATGCTTTTAAACATAGCTACGCTGTTTTACCTGAATATGTAAAATGCCATTCCCAAGAAATGTCAGAAAATGTAATGCGTCAACATATAGATTTATATGTGAACGATTTTAGCATTGACATGGGAGATACTGGGAAAAAAGCCATTGCACAATTAGAAGCAGTGTATAGCAATTTGAATAGCTAGTCCTTTAACGCTTTTGCATATGCGGCTAGTACTCTTACTCTTGCTTCCTCATGCACCACAATTGGTTTTGGATAGTCAAAACTATCTAGCTCGGGAATCCAATGACGAATATATTTTAAATCTTTATCGAATTTTTCTGTTTGTAGTCTGGGATTAAATACTCTAAAATAAGGGGCGGCATCACAACCACTTCCACTGGCCCACTGCCATCCTCCATTATTTGCAGCCAAGTCAAAGTCCAATAATTTTTGCGCAAAATAGGTTTCACCCCAACGCCAGTCTATCAATAAATGTTTCGTTAAAAAACTGGCCACCACCATGCGGACTCTATTATGCATATATCCCGTGGCATTCAACTCCCTCATGCCTGCATCCACTATGGGATATCCTGTTTTACCTTCACACCAGGCTTTAAATTCTTGTTCATTATTGCGCCATTGTATAAAATCATATTGTGCCTTAAATGACTTTCCTTCTGCTACCTGCGGGAAATGCCAAAGTATCATATGGTAGAAATCACGCCAAATTAGCTCGTTCAAAAATGTCTCATTTAATGCCTCTGTCTCTAAAGCCAACTGTCTTATTGAGATAGTCCCGAACCTTAAATGCACGCCTAAATGAGAAGTGCCCCCTTCAATTGCCGGAAAATTTCTTTGGTCAGTATACCCTTTTATGGTGTTTAATTTCCATTTTTTTTCGGGCATAACTAAGTCAGATTTTTCAAACCCAATATCTTTTAGGGTAGGAAGAGAAATTGGTTGGGCATCCAAAAAATAGGCCATCCCTTTTTCAGAAGGCAGTAATTTAGGTTTTTGTACCGCCCACAAGGCCTTCCATTTTCGAGAATAAGGGGTAAAAACGGTATATGGTTTTGTGTCGTCCTTGGTCACTTCGGACTTTTCGAAAATCACTTGATCCTTAAAACTATGGTATTCAATACCCTTTTTTGTTAAAAACTCCTTGATTTGAAGGTCCCTTAAATTTGCTTTTGGACCATAATCATGGTTTGTAAACACATCCGAAATAGTATAATCTTTAACTAATTGGTCAAAAACTTCCAATGGATGACCCTGTTTTACGCATAGGGTTTTCCCTTTTTCAACTAAATCTTGTTGCAATCCTGTTAAAACCTGATGAATAAAATCCACACGACGGTCATCCTTATCGGCTAATTGTCCCAATATATTTTTATCAAAAATGAAAATTGGAAGCACCTGTTGACCTTTTTCCTTGGCTTGACGTAGGGCATGAAATAGTCCAGTATTGTCATTAAATCTTAAATCCCTTCTAAACCAGAATAATATAATTGATTGATTCATAATACTATAATAACAGTTATTTATATAAAATGTTTATTGAACAATTTGATTTAATATTAAATAATTAAATTAGCACATGCAAATTAAACAGTTTATTGCCGCTTTAGAAGAATGGGCCCCAGTTCATTTTCAAGAATCTTATGACAATTGTGGATTAATAGTGGGTGACCCTGAAACGGACTGCACTGGAATTCTTTGTTCTCTTGACTGTACAGAGGCTGTTATAGAAGAAGCCATTGGCAAGGGATGTAACTTAATTGTAAGCCATCACCCCATAGTATTTAAAGGAATCAAAGAACTAAGTTCAAATCATTACGTGAACCGAACCTTGTTAAAAGCCATAAAATATGGAATTGCACTATATGCAATTCATACCAATTTGGACAATTTAATAGACGGCGTGAATAAAACTTTAGCCGACAAATTACACCTTGAAAACAGAGAAATATTAGCCCCAAGAGCAGGAATTTTTGACCGCAATGGACATGCCATTGGTTCAGGTTTAATTGGAGAATTACCCCTTGATACCGATGAACTTGAGTTTATTAAATGGGTAAAAGAGAAGCTTTCTTTGGAAGTAATAAAATATACTAATTTAACTAATAATAAGCTGAAAACCATTGCTTTATGTGGTGGTAGCGGAAGTTTTTTATTAAATATATTAAAGGATAAAAAAGTCGATTGTTTCCTAACCAGCGACTTAAAATACCATGAGTTTTTTGAAGCAGATGGCAAATACCTTTTACTAGATATTGGGCATGGAGAAAGCGAACATTTTGTTCCTGCACTAATTGTTGACTATTTAACGCTTAAATTCCCTACCTTTGCCGTCCTCGAATCCATGGTGAAAACCCAACCGGTTAATTACTTTAAATAAACTTGAAATATGGCATCAGCTAAAGACTTTTCAGTAGGAGAAAAATTAGTGAATCTTTACCGTCTACAATGTGTTGACAGTAGTATCGATCAAATCGAAATCTTACGTGGTGAATTACCCATGGAAGTAAAAGATTTAGAAGACGAGGTTCAAGGTTTGGTAAACAGACAAACTAGAATCGAAGAAGAGATAAATGGTATCACTGAATTTATAGAAGATAAGAAAGCTGCCATCAAAGAAAGTGAAGCTTTATTGGTTAAATATGAGCAACAAAGCGAGAACGTGAAAAACAATCGCGAGTTTGAAGCTATCAACAAAGAAATCGAGATGCAAGGTTTAGAAATTAAACTTGCTGAAAAACATATCCGCGACGCTAACGAAGAATTAACTGAGAAAGTAAAAGTGTTGGATAGTGCTAAAAAGACAATTGCAACTAAGGACGGTGTGTTAACTCATAAGAAAGGTGAATTAGAAAAAATCATTGCAGATACAGAAATTGAAGAAAAAGAATTGAGAACTAAAAGCGACGAAGCTAGAGCACATATCGATGAGCGCTTATTATACAGTTATGATCGTATCCGCAATAGCTACCGAAATGGTTTAGCTGTTGTAACTGTAGAAAGAGATGCTTGTGGTGGATGTTTTAACTCTATCCCTCCTCAACGTCAAAGTGAGATCCGTTTGCACAAAAAAATCATTGCTTGTGAAAACTGTGGTCGTATTTTGGTAGAAGACGTATTAGCTGAAAAAGAAGGTAAATAATACTTACTCCCAATCCCTAAAATTTTCCCAGAAAGGGTAGCCTAACCGCTACCCTTTCTTTATTTTTACAGTCTATGAAAAAGCTGATTGTTCTAGGCTGCCTTGTTTTATCCTTTGGGACATTGAATGCCCAGCTCCAATATAATTGGAATGACAGAACTCAATCTATCTACGAGTCCATTACACATCTTCGCATACCAGAAGCTAGAAAATGGATTGCTGCCGACAAAAAGTATAACCCCAATAATTTAGTTTATCCTTTGCTAGAGAGTTATGCTGAATTCTACCAGTTATTCCTAAACGAGAACACTGCTGAATACAATCAGTTATACCCTCATTTTAAAGAAAGGATAGCATTATTTGAATCAGGTCCAAAACAAAGTCCTTACTATTTGTATAGTTTGGGACTAGCCCATTTACATAAATCTCTAATAGCAATCCGATTTGATAAAAACTGGGAAGCAGCACTTGATTTTAGAAAAGCATATTTACTATTCAAGGAGAACAAATCAAAGTATCCAAAATTTAGCCCTAATGATGTTTATTTAGGTATCATGACCACTGTTATAGGGACCATCCCAAAAGGATACCAATGGATGGCTAGCGTATTAGGTATGACAGGCAGAATAAGTGACGGTAATGCCATGGTGTTGAAATATATAACGAGCAACGACGAATACAGTCAGAGAGCTCGTAACGAGGCTTTATTCGTGTACCCTTATTTGATCATGAACTTTGAAGGAAATACTAAAAAGACTTTTGACTTTTTGGAAAAGAACAATTACGATTTCAAGACCAACCAAATGCATGCCTATATGGCAACCAATATGTATTTGAACCATCAGCAGTCTGCAAAGGCTTTAAATATTGTAACGCAGATGAATGACGATGAAGCTTATTTAAGCCTTCCTTTTTGGCAATTAGAATTAGGCTATGCCAATTTGAATGAACTTAAATTAGACAAAGCACAAAAAGCATTTACCGACTTTATCGCCAGCTTCAAGGGTAATTTTTATATTAAAGACGCCTATGAAAGATTAAGTTGGATTGCCTATATGCAAGGTGATATGAAAAAAGCAAATGCTTACCGAGCTAATGTTTTAAAACAGGGCAATCAAATTACCGACGCCGACAAACAAGCATTTGAGAATGCAAAAAATGGTAGCTGGCCGAATTCCCTTTTATTAAAAGCAAGGTTATTAAGTGATGGTGGATACCAAGCACAGGCAGTTAATATATTAGCTGGCAAAACTTCTAATGACTTTACTTCTGAATCTGACAAAACAGAATTTGCCTATCGACTTGGTCGCATTTATGATTTAATGGGACAGGACGAATTAGCTATTAAATTTTATAAGTCTGCAATTGAAAAGGGGGCTAATTTGAGTGATTATTTTTCAGCTAGAGCCGCATTACAAATTGGTTTGATTTATGAAACCAAAGGGAACCCTCAAAAAGCTATCGAGTATTTTAATACCTGTATTGAAATGAAAAATCACGCTTTCAAAAACTCGTTGGACCAAAAAGCGAAGTCAGGAATTCAAAGATGTCTTAAACAATAGTATATTGCAGTAATTCATGTTAAGTAAATTAGAAATACAAAACTATATTTTGATAGATCATTTAAATATTGATCTATCAAATGACTTATCTGTCATCACTGGTGAAACGGGAGCAGGTAAGAGTATTATAATGGGTGCATTAGGTTTAATCCTGGGCGACCGTGCAGATAGTACTGTTTGTAGAGATCCAGAAAAAAAATGTTTTATTGAGGGTAGTTTTACTTTGAACAATAAAGAACACTATAAAGCATTTTTTGATGCCAACGATATTGATTTTAGTGACGAAGTTATTATAAGAAGAGAAATTAGCGCACAAGGTAAGTCCAGAGCGTTCATTAATGATAGTCCTATAAATTTAAACGAGTTAAAACAATTAACAAGTCAATTGGTAGACTTGCATCAGCAATTCGATACTTTAACTTTAGGCGACACCGACTTTCAACGCACTGTAATTGATGCTTTAGCCAGCTTACAAAAAGACACGACTACTTATCAATCTACCTTCACTACTTGGAAGGAAAACGAGAAGCAATTAAATGAGCTACTTTCAGAAAAAGTAAAATTTGAAGAAACCGAGAACTATAAAAAGCATTTACTTGAAGAATTATCCGATTTGAATTTGCAAGAAAATGAATTAGAACAATTAGAGCAGGAATTAAAGTTTTTAGAAAACGCAGTACATATTAAATCGCAGATTGATCATAGTATTCAAATACTAGAAAGTTCTGAGAATCCCATGGTGCAGCAGTTAAAACAAATTGTAAACACCTTGGAGCCCATTGTAAAGTGGCAGGCTAATTTTGAACCCTTATTAATTCGTTTAAAAGCAGCACAAATTGAATTAGTAGACATTGCTAGTGAATTGGCTAGCTGGCAGGATAAAATAGATTTTGATCAAAATAAAATAATCTCTATCCAAGAACGTTTGTCTCAAGGGTATAGTTTACAAAAAAAGCATAAGGTTCAAACTACTGCAGCACTTCTTTTGATAAAAACACAATTAGAAAAAGATTTAGAAGCGGTATTAAATTTAGAAGAAACTATTGCGACACTAAATAAAACTGTTAAGGAAGGGTGTAAGAAAGTAACGGACTTGGCAGTGGGCTTGACGGAAAAAAGAAATAAACAAATTGAGCCTTTTACAAAAAATGTAAATGGTTTATTACATCAAGTTGGTATGCCCAATGCAAAAATCAAAGTCACCATTGAAAAAGTGACTTTTAATGCATATGGACAAGACAAAATTGATATCCTATTTGACGCGAATAATACACAGAAATTTGAAACCATTCGTAAAGTAGCAAGTGGTGGTGAATTAAGTCGTTTAATGTTATGTATCAAGTCACTGGTTGCTAAATCGGTGGATTTACCAACTATGATATTTGACGAAATTGACACAGGTATCTCGGGCGAACCCGCGAAGCAAGTTGGCTTATTATTACAAAATTTAGGTAAAGCGCGACAAGTGCTTTGTATTACCCACCAGCCTCAAATTGCAGCTAAGGGCCATACTCATTTATATGTTTATAAGGAGCAAAAAGGAAACACCACTAATACCTTTTTAAGGGCCTTATCACAGGAAGAACGCATACAACATATTGCACGCATGATAGGAGGTGATCCTCCAAGTAAATCTGCATTAGAGAATGCAAAGGAACTATTAGCCTAATACCCTATTTATTGGGAGAATTATCATTATTTTTACAGCACTAAATAAATCTTAAACGATGTCATACAATTTATTAAAAGGTAAGAGAGGAATTATAACTGGCGCTTTGGATAGCAATTCAATTGCGTGGAAAGTAGCGGAGAAAGCACATGAAGAAGGTGCAACCTTTGTTTTAACCAATGCCCCTATCGCAATGCGTATGGGAGAAATTAATGGATTGGCAGAAAAGACTAATTCTAAAATTGTTCCTGCAGACGCAACAAGCGTGGAAGAATTGACCAACTTATTTACTGAATCTCAAGAAATATTAGGTGGCAAAATTGATTTCGTATTACACTCTATCGGAATGAGCGTTAATATTAGAAAGAAAATTGGATATCCTGAATTGAACTATGATTATTATGCTAAGGGTGTAGACGTTTCTGCAATGTCTTTACATAAAATGTTAAGTGTTGCGTATAAAATGGACGCTTTAAATGACGAAGCAAGTGTAGTTGCGTTAACATATGCAGCAGCTCAAAGAACTTACCCGTTTTATACAGACATGGCAGATATTAAAGCATTATTAGAGTCTATTGCTCGTAGCTTTGGATACCATTATGGTTTAAAAAATAGAGTTCGTGTAAATACCGTTTCACAATCTCCCACCAAAACAACTGCGGGTACTGGTATTAAAGGCTTTGGCGACTTCTTTGATTATGCTAACGCCATTGCACCATTAGGGAATGCAAGTGCAGAAGATTGTGCAAACTACTGTATCACATTATTCTCTGACTTAACTAAGATGGTTACCATGCAGAACTTGTTTCATGATGGTGGTTATTCAACAACAGGGGTAAGTGATTTGATTATGCAAAAAGCAGGTATCACAGAATAATTAGTATTCCTATTATATATTTTAGTGTATCAGATATGCTACTAAAACAATAAAATGAGCAAAAAAGAAATTAACCCCAAACTAGTAGAGTCCATTGGATATTTAGGTTCTTTATTAAGTTGTATCACTTTTGTACCGCAGGTTTACCTTTCATGGAAGTCTCATAGTGTAGGTGATTTAAGTTTACTCATGGTACTGATTGTAAACTTTAGCTGCATTGTATGGCTTACGTATGCTTATTTAATAAATAGTCGTCCAGTACTCATTGCAAATACCATTGTATTAATGTTGAGTTTAATGTTACTCTATTTTAAATTGACATTTTAGGAAATACTTTGAGGATTTAAACTAGGAAGAAAAATACAGCATTGCGATACCATACCATCCTCACTTTATTAAAAAAGGTCCCGAATGTTCGGGACCTTTTTTAATATTATTCATCATTAGAGATTACTATTTAGTGGGCTTAGCTTTCAAGCAGTTTACTAAATATTAATACTCGTCTTCGTTAAACATAAAATCTTCTTGGCTTGGGTAATCTGGCCAAATGTCTTCAATACTTTCATATACTTCTCCTTCGTCTTCCAACTCTTGTAAATTCTCAACCACTTCAATAGGAGCTCCGCTTCTAATTGAGTAGTCAATCAATTCGTCTTTGGTAGCTGGCCAAGGAGCTTCTTCTAAATAGCTGGCTAATTCTAAAGTCCAAAACATAGAGTGTTATTTTGTGCAAAAGTAATAGTATATACGATACAACCAAATCTGTTTTATATACAGGATGTAAACAATTTATTAATTTTTATCCCATTTGAAGGGGAATTGCTAGGTTTGTACCATGGATCAAGCTAAAAATCTATTAATAGCCAAGGATATATGGAAGCAATATGGACCAGTCCAGGTCTTAAAGGGTGTTTCCTTGGAAATAAATAAAGGGGAGCTAGTTACTATAGTTGGACCTTCAGGTGCCGGCAAATCGACGCTTTTGTACATTGTAAGTAGTCTTGAAAAAGCAGACCAAGGCCAGCTATTTTTTGAAGACCAGGAAATTAGTACCCTTTCCAACAAAGCCCTATCTACTTATAGAAACAACCGAATTGGCTTTGTATTCCAATTTCACAATTTGTTACCTGAATTTACCGCAATAGAAAATGTTTCTATACCGGGATGGATTGGCAAAAAAGATAAAAAGCAAATACATAAAAAAGCCATTGAACTTTTAGACTTTATGGGGCTAGCTGATAAAGCAGATAAAAAACCTCATAGTTTGTCTGGTGGGGAACAACAAAGAATTGCAGTTGCAAGAGCATTAATCAATGAACCTGCTCTGATTTTTGCCGATGAACCTACTGGAAATTTGGATAGTGCTAATGCAACAGCACTTCATGAATTATTTATTCAATTACGCGATCAATTTCAACAAAGCTTTTTGATTGTTACACATAATGAATCTCTTGCAGCAATGAGCAATCGAACATTGCATATGAAAGACGGCAACATGATTTAGTTGAAGCTAGTTTATGAGAATTCTGGAGCGGCTATAAAATAAATTATAAACCTAAATTATACTCTTGCCTTCCAAGGCACATCTTCCACGCTATTTAAATGTCCAATATATCTTGCTAATACAAATAAATAATCGCTCAATCGATTTAAATATTTAATAACGATTGGTTCTACAAATAAATCTTCCTCTTGTAAATTTACACACCAACGTTCTGCTCTTCTACAAACACATCTAGCAACATGCGTCATGGAAATTGCAGCATGCCCTACTGGTAAAATAAATGATTTCATTGGAGCTAATACCAAATTCATCTTGTCTATTTCTGCTTCTAAATTGGAGATGTCTATTTCTGTTAAATCTGGAATTTGTAAACCCGCTTCTACTTGCGGATCACAAGCCAAATGCGAACCTACAGTGAACAATCTATCCTGCACTTCACTCAATACTTTTCTAATTTCTTCACTATTACTCATGTCACTTACCAATCCAACAAAAGAGTTAAGCTCGTCCACGGTTCCATAAGATTCAATTCTGATATGACTCTTAGGAACTCTAGTTCCACCAATTAACGAAGTCTTTCCTGTATCTCCTCCTTTTGTATAAATTTTCATCCAGTAAAATTAAGGTTTCTTTATTTTTATTTGACAAGTACGAGGGTAAATAAATGAATTATTTGTGTACTTTGTTTAGGGTATCCGTTTCAATATTGCCATCTCTTAAACGAACTACTCTATGTGCATACTGCGCAATGTCTTCTTCATGTGTTACCAATATTACGGTATTACCACCTGCATGAATTTTTCCAAATAATTCCATTACTTCTACAGACGTTTTAGAATCCAAATTACCCGTAGGTTCATCTGCTAATAAAATAGAAGGATTATTTACCAAAGCACGTGCAATTGCAACACGCTGAATTTGTCCTCCACTTAATTCATTTGATTTATGGTGACTTCTGTCGGCTAATCCAACTTTCTCTAAAGCCATCATTGCTCTCTCTAACCTTTCTTTTTTTGGAATACCTGCATACACTAAAGGCAATGCCACGTTTTCTGCAGCAGAAAGTCTTGGCAACAAATTAAATTGTTGAAACACGAATCCAATTTCAATATTTCTAATACCGGCTAATTCATCGTCGGTCATTTTACTTACATCATGTCCATTTAAATTGTACGTTCCTCCTGTTGGAGAATCCAAACAACCTAATATATTCATCAAGGTACTCTTTCCACTTCCAGAAGGTCCCATTAAAGCAACATACTCATTGCGTTGGATATCCAAATCAATTCCTTTTAAAACTGGAATAGCTTGACTAGCCATATAATAGCTTTTCTCAATTCCTCTTAACTGTATTACTGATGACATGTTTTATTATTTACGAATTACTTTAGGTACTTTAAAAAAGGCTCCGTCTGAGTCAGGCGCATTTTTCAATGCAGCTTCTCTTGAAATAGAACCCGCCACTTCGTCCACACGAAGAATATTAAAATTGTCTCCCATATGCATTAACGGTTCGGTACCAGTAGTGTCCAAATTATTTAATTGCTCTACAAAAACAACCAAATCTTGCATATCTGCAACTAATTTGTCCATTTTTTCAGGTGCTACATTTAGCCTTGACAAATGCGCCAAATGGCTAACTAATTTTTCGTCTACTTGCATAATACAAATGTAATCCAAAGCAGCTTATGGCCAAGCCCCTTTTGTTAAAAGGTCAAAAGACCCAATCAGTGGCAAACAATTTGATCTATTTTGAGCCATTTTAAAGTTTTTTTTGAAATTAGTTGCATAACTAACTAATTTTGTACAAACGCTAATATATGCAAAGAGCTATCAAAAATGTGGTGGTTTTAGGAAGTGGAGTCATGGGCTCCCGAATTGCTTGTCATTTTGCTGGAGTGGGGGTTCAAGTTTTATTATTAGACATGCTTACTCCTGGCACTGATATAAGTACCGTTAAGAAAGAAAGGAATAAATTAGTGGACGACGCATTACAGGCAGCCATTAAGTCCAATCCCTCCCCTATTTTTCTACCAAGCTTCACACAGTATATTCGTACTGGTAATTTTACCGACGATATGGCACAAGTTGCAAAAGCAGATTGGATCATTGAAGTGGTAGTAGAAAGATTAGATATTAAAAAGCTGATTTATGATGAAGTGGAGAAATATAGAAAACCAGGAACTTTAGTAAGTTCTAATACTTCCGGTATACCAATCCATTTAATGTCAGAAGGTCGTAGTGAAGATTTTCAAAAACATTTCTGTGGTACGCACTTTTTTAATCCACCAAGATATTTACGTTTACTAGAAGTAATTCCTACTGCAAAAACAGACCAGGAAGTAATTGATTTTCATTTACACTATGGTGATGTTTTCTTAGGAAAAACTACAGTGCTTTGTAAAGACACTCCTGCCTTTATAGCTAACCGAGTAGGGGTTTTTAGCATGATGAGTGTTTTGCATATTATGGAAAACTTAGGCTTGTCCATTGACGAAATTGAATCTCTAACTGGCCCTATAATGGGAAGACCCAAATCTGCCACTTTTAGAACAGCCGACGTAGTTGGTATTGACACTTTAGTTAAAGTAGCAAATGGTGTGAAAGAAAATTGCCCTAATGACGAAGCTGCTGCAATTTTTACACTGCCTTCTTGGTTAGAGAAAATGGTAGAACAAAAATGGTTGGGTGATAAAACAGGGCAGGGATTTTTTAAGAAAGTTAAAACTACTAGTGCAAAAGAGATCCTAACTTTAAACTTAAAAACTTTTGAATATGAAGCAAGACAAAAGCCAAAGTTCGCGTCAGTTACTACCGCAAAATCAATTGAAAGTTTACCTGCACGTATTAAAAGTTTATATGCAGCAAAAGACAAAGGCGGTGAATTCGTAAAACAATTTCACCATGCTTTATTTTCATATATCAGTCATCGCATTCCAGAAATTAGTGACGAACTATACCGAGTAGACGATGCATTAAAAGCAGGATTTGGTTGGGAAATTGGCGCATTTGAAACATGGGATGCACTAGGTGTGGCTCAAGTAATTACTGACATGAAGGCGGCAGGAAAGCCTGTAGCAGCATGGATTGAGACCATGGTTGCTAAAGGAGCTAGTTTCTACAAAGTAACCGACGGAAAGCGTTATTATTATGATATAACATCTACCGATTATAAAATAATTCCAGGTGCTGACTCCTTTATTATTCTTTCTGATTTTCAAGAAAAAACAATCTGGAAAAACAGTGCTTGTAATTTAGTGGATATTGGGGACGGTGTTGCCGGATTTAGCTGGAACACCAAAATGAATAGTATTGGCGGTGAAGTATTAGAAGGATTAAATAAAGCAATTAACATTGCTGAAGAAAAATATAATGGACTAGTTATTGCCAATGAAGGAAATTTATTTAGCGCGGGTGCCAATGTAGGCATGATATTCATGTTAGCTATTGAACAGGATTATGAAGAATTAGATATGGCAATTCGTGCATTCCAAAATAGTATGATGCGTGTACGCTACTCTTCTATTCCTGTTGGGATTGCGCCGCATGGTTTAACATTAGGTGGTGGTTGTGAAATGAATTTACATGCAGATACAATTGCCGCAGCAGCAGAAACCTATATTGGACTTGTAGAATTAGGTATTGGTGTAATTCCTGGAGGAGGCGGTACTAAGGAATTAGTATTAAGAGCTTCCGACGAAATGCATGCAGAAGAACCAGAAACAATTACCTTAAAAAACAGATTCTTACAAATTGCTACAGCTAAAGTAGCAACAAGTGCTCATGAAGCAATGGAGATGGGAATTTTTAGAAAAGGTCAGGATCATATTGTTTTAAATCAATCCCGCAGAATAGCAAAAGCAAAGGAACAAGTATTAAGTTTATTTAATGCAGGTTATACACAAGCACAACAAAGAACGGACATTAAGGTTTTAGGAAAGTCTGCATTAGGCGCATTGTATGCAGGTATTAATAGTATGTGGAGAGGCGGATATGCAACAGAACACGATGTTCTAGTAGCTAAAAAATTAGCCTACGTGATGTGTGGTGGTGATTTAAGTGAACCAACTAAAGTGAATGAACAATATTTATTAGATCTAGAAAGGGAAGCCTTCTTAAGCTTATGTGGAGAGAAGAAAACATTGGAAAGAATCCAGTCTGTTATTACAACTGGAAGACCCATGAGAAATTAAATAGCAAAAAAAACGGGAGAACCTCCCCCGAGGTTCTCCCTTACCTATTGAATTACAAGATCCCAAAAACACTAAATTGTTCCTTCGAAAACTCCTCAATTTGAAAGCAATACTGACCAGGAGGTAAACCTCCTACGTACAAGCATGTCCTTTTAATTTTACCCTCAATCTCACCATATAACATAAGACCGTCCCCGGCATTCGTGATTTTATATTTATTACTTCCACTCATATTCCCATCAATAATAATTTCTAAGATGGAATTATTTACTACGCTTGAAACTTTATAAGATAAATTAACCATTGGGGAAGGATTTATTTTATTGAGATATAAGTATTTTGCTTGCTAACTGAGTAGATGCATATGTTTTGCCATCAGTTATTGAATAGAAGTAAATGCTATTTAATGCTGTATTGTTTAAAGTTGAGTTAATTGTAATAGTACATTTAATTCCAGTATTTCCTGGCTTCGCAACAACAATCTGTCCATACTGAGTCATACCTCCATTCACGATACTCTGTAGCCCGCCAGTTGATTTAACAAATACTTTTGTGTCAGAAGTAAATAATGTACCTACACTAGTTGCATTTCCAACAAATCCGTTTTTTGTTACTGCCTTATCCAAATCAAATCCCCTCCACCCATATATAATTACAGATCTACCCGCACTAACTGTGCCCATTGAAGCAAATGTTAATGAGTAAACAACTGTTGAGTCTAATCTTAGAATTGAATTATTTGAAATATTAAGAGATCCTAAAGATTCAGTAAATCCATTAGTACTAAACTCTCCTCCATTTAAATATAAATTACTTGAATTTGAAAATACATTGGATGCACCCAATTTTAAAACACCAGAAGTTACAGTAGTATTTCCGGTATAAGTATTGGTGCCAGTTAAAATAAGAGTATTAGACCCTGTTTTAACTAATTGTAATTTACCTGTCCCATCTTCGATTACTCCTGCAAATGTATTTGTGACTGTCCCTGATATTGTAATATCTGTTGTAGTACCTGAAGAATTGGTGATTTTCCCAAGTCCATTTATAGTAGTTAATGTTGCAGCCTTCCCAGCTAAATCTAAACTTGCACCATTTGCAATAGAAACTTCATTTGCAATTGGAATAGCTCTAATGATACCTAGTTTTAATATTCCAGAACTAATTGTTGTTAATCCTGAAAATATATTTACTGCATTCAAAGTTACAGTACCACTTCCTGTCTTTGTTAAGGATCCTGTGCCTAAATTAATTATGCCTCCATTAGTTACACTACCTGTTCCACCTATAGTTAAACTAAATGTACCAGAGATTGCACTTAAAGTTAAAGTTGATGCATCAGACACTATACTTGCATCCCCCTCTAATATTATAGAACCAGCTATACTATTACTACTTGAAATATTTCTTATAGCACCTGTATTAGAAATACCTGTGCCTTTTATAGTAATAGCTTCTGCACCAATACTAATTTGTCCTTGAATTTGTAGTGCCGCGCCATTTGCAACAGAAGTTCCTGCACTTGTAGCCCCTAATGCAGAATTATCTTGTACATTAATAGCTCCTGCATTAATACTAGTTGAACCAGTATAAGTATTCGGGCCTGATAAAGTTAATATACTACTACCTGCTTTAACAATACTTAAACTAGTTGCAGAACCGTTTTGAATAATCCCTGCAAAGCTACTACTTGAACTCCCTGATATAGTTAATATTATATCTCCACTTATACTACTCCCAACAAAACCATTACCATTACCATTATCTGCCAAAGATGCAAATGTGGTTGAAATTCCATTCAAATCAAGTGTCCCATCTACTGTTATTGCATTCGTAATTGGGATTGCAGTTGCAACTAATAATTTTAAAATACCTGCACTAATTGTTGTATTACCAGTATAGGTATTTACAGCATTAAAATCTACATTTCCTGTTCCATATTTTGTTAATGCAAAAGAACCACTTATAATTCCAGAAATTGTTAATAAACTATTTGTTTCAGCACCAATTCCAGATGCTGCTTGTAAAGTTATTCTACCTGACCAAGTATTATTACCTCTCATACTTCTTAATGCACCTGTAGAAACGGTACTTGAAATAATAAGTGGAATAGTAAATTCATTACCACCCGAAATTTGTAACTGACCAGAAGATCCACTTACTGTTACCTGAGTTGTCGAACCCAATGAACTTGGTGCTGTTACATTTAAGACTCCAGCACTTATTGTTGTTGATCCATTATATGTATTAGTATTAGTTAAATTTAATGTAGAAGTTCCAATTTTAGTTAATGCACCTGTTCCACTTAAAACTCCTGACAATGTTAATACAGCAGATGTACTGATTGTCGAAGCTGTGGCAAGTGATACATTACCACTCCAAGTATTTGAACCTGAAGCACTAATTAGTGCACCTGCACTTGAAAGTCCTGAACCATTTAATGTTAAAGTTTTTGCAGTAATACTTACTCCATTTAATTGAAGTGCGGCCCCCGTATTAACTACTGTTGTTATTGCAGTTCCAAGTGAAGCATCATTTAAAATACTTAGAGTACCGGCACTAATTGTTGTAACACCGGTAAAAGTATTTATTCCACTTAATTCAACGACACTTGCACCTACTTTGGTTAATGTAAATGAACCACTAATGATACCATCTATTGTCAAAGTTGATGACGCAGATCCGATAGAAGCATTACTTGCCAATATGATAGCACCTGACCATGAACTAGCAGATGTAATATTTGACAATGCTCCTCCACTAGATACTCCATTACCATAAATTGTTAACTCTTCACCAACTATTGCTACCCCATTTAATTGTAATGTTGCTCCATCGGCAACTACAGTTCCAGCAGTTGTTGCACCCAATCCTGCATCATTTGATATGTTTAATATACCACCAGTAAGAATATTTGTAAGTCCATTATAAGTATTAGCGCCACTTAGCGTCAATGTACTAGAGCCGCCTTTTACTAATTTAAAATTAGATGCATTTCCGTTTTCAATGATTCCTGCATAAGAAGTGCTACTTGAACCAGAAATTGTTAAAGTGATTGAACCTGATTGAGTACTAGTGACTAAACCATTATTATTCGTACCTGCTAGCGAACCTAATGTAGTTGAAAATCCATTTAAATCAAGTGTTGCATTATTAACAATCATTGCGCTACTTGTGGGAACCGCATTTGCAACGACTAATTTTAATACTCCAGCAGATAATGTAGTAGAACCAGTATAAGAATTAGCAACATTATAAAATAAAATTGCAGATCCTGATTTAGTTATGCTTCCAGAACCACTCATGATTCCATTTAATGTTAAGTCAAAAATAGTATTAATAGTTGAAGCAGTACTTGTACCTAAACTGATTGTACCTGCCCATGTACTTGCAGATAATGCATTTGATAATGTACCACCACTCAAAGTCAAAGCCTCAGCGCCAATTGTTAATCCATTTAATTGTAAAGTTGCACTAGCACTAATTGTTGTCCCATTTGCAGTTGACCCAAGTGCTGCATTATTCAATATATTTAATATGCCAGCACTAATAGTTGTCACTCCAGTATAGGTATTTGCACCCGATAAATTTAATGTTGAACTACCAATTTTTGTTAAAGTAAACGCTCCACTTATCACTCCTGACAATGTTAAAGAAGCACTTGTACTTATTGATGAATTAGAAGCAAGTGTTATATTACCACTCCATGTACTAGAACCTGAAGCACTAATTAGGGCACCTGCACTAGAAAGTCCTGTACCATTTAATGTTAATGTTTTTGCAGTAACACTTACTCCATTTAATTGCAGTGCGGCACCCGTATTTACAACAGTTGTAACTGCAGTTCCCAGTGAGGCATCATTTAAAATACTTAGAGTACCGGCACTAATTGTTGTAACACCGGTAAAAGTATTTACTCCACTTAATTCAACGGTACTTGTGCCTACTTTAGTTAATGTAAATGAACCACTTATGATACCGTCAATAGTCAAAGTTGACGTTGCTCCGATTGAAGCATTGCTTGCCAATATAATAGCACCAGACCATGAACTAGCACTAGAAATATTAGATAAAGCACCAACAGGCGCAGTAGTTAATCCAGTTCCGTAAATTGTCAAGTCTTCGCCAACGATTGCTACCCCATTTAATTGTAAAACTGCACCACTAGCTACAACAGTTCCTCCATCTGTTGTTCCTAGTGCATTAGAATGACGGACGTACAAAGTTCCAGCATTTATGTTAGTTACCCCTTTGTATGAACTTGCAGCTCTAAATGATTGAGAACCTGCACCATTTTTAGTTAAACTTAAAACTGCAGTACCTCCATCTATACTAGCATAACTAGTGTAAGGAGTTCCTGTATTTGTCTGATTTATTGTTAAAGTAATAGGAGAAGTTGATACATTCGTGTTTGTGATAATACCAGGAGTCCCACTAGAAGAACTTAAATAATATAATGTTTCACTTGTGCCATTTAAATCCAAAGTTGCGTTTGAACTTGTAAATATTAATCCACTAGCGTCTGGAATATTAGTTCCTGTAGTAAGTTTAATAGTACCAGCCGCAATAGTAGTAGTTCCTGAATAGGTATTAGTTGCACCTAATATTAAGGATCCAGAGCCATCTTTTGTTAAATTATTAGTCCCACTTATTATACCATTTATAGTTAATGTATTTGCATCTGCTGCAATTTCCGTAGTAGTTCCCAATGCAATTGTTCCACCCCAAATATTAGTTCCACTAATACTTCTTAAGGCTCCTCCATTTGATATTCCAGAACTATTTAATGTTAGGGCTTCAGCAGAAATATTAATTCCACCTTGGATTTCTAAAGCAGCACCAGAACTAACTGAGGTTGCACCTGCTGAAGTACCTAATGCACTTGCATTTTGAATATTTAATACTCCTGCACTTATTGTTGTTGATCCAGTATATGTATTAGTTCCTGAAAACATTAATGTACCAGAACCAGATTTTGTAATTGAACCTGCACTTATAATACCAGTGATTTGTCCGTCAAAAGGAGTAAACGCACTACTTGTTCCAATTGTAATTGAAACTGCGCCATTATTTGCTTCAGCAGAACCAGTAGTTGTAATATTAGATGCAACAGAAATACCATTATTAGTAGCAGTAAAAGAAATAGCACCACCAGTAGTAGTTCCACTAGCATTTAAATTAGCGTTAATATTTAATAAAACATCCCCGCCTGTTGTTGTAAAACTGATACTTCCCCCATTTCCACCAGAAGAACTAGTATTAATTTGAGCATTTACGTTAATATCTGAACTAGAACTAAATGTTAAAGCATTTGAATTAGCAGTATTCCCAACAATAATATCAGTACTAACGGTAATAATTGAAGTAGCGCTAGAACCTATTATTACATTACCTGCTGTTTTTCCATTGATCCCTTTTAACCTATCTGTAATTTCAGTAACGTTTAGTACAGCTGCACTTACAGAACTTGGTACAAAAGTATGGTTTGGACTGCTATAAGTCCATGTACCCATTGAAGTAGTAGCAGTTGATATTGTAATATTACCAGTTTGGGCAAATCCTTGAAAAGAATAAAACAATACAATAACTAAGAAGATAGCTTTCTGAGTGAAAGCATATCTTCTAATTAAAGAAAGTTTAAGGATTTTATGGTTTATTTTATTAATCATTGGTTACTTATAATTTATCAAATTAAAATTTGTTTACTACCTACCTTATTAAGGAATGAAGAAATAATCAATTTGAATTCTATCATTTAACTGTAATGCATATGTTCCATTATTAGCAGCAACATAAGTTAATGTTGTACCAGAAACTGTAAATGCAGTTTTACTAATTCTAATACCATTTATATACATTTTAACTACACTCTTTGTTGAAGGCGGATTAGTTAAAGTGAAACTTGTTTGAGCATTAGTAGTTACTGAAGATTCGTCCGATACTTCCGTCATCGCAGCTTGCTTTGAATTAAAATTAATATAATCTGAACCACTAATCAAACCTGCAGTTGTTCCTCCTGTACTAGCTAATGGAATATTCAATGTATGTATTCCTGTAGGACTAGAAGTTATATTTGGCACTAAGCTAGCACTTGAAACTGTCGTAGAGAAAGTTTGACTATTTGCAGTAATTCCGTTTAATGTATACAAACCATTCGTACTCCATGACGCATTACCTTGTGCATCAGATGTCAAAACAGCATTTGGTGTAATTGTTCCACCAGTAACTTTCAAAGCACCAGTATTAATAGCATTAGCTGTTATTGAGCCTGCTGCAAAGTTTCCGGTACCATCTCTTAATACAAGTGTGTTTGGTGTATTCAATGCAGTAGCTGCTGTTAAACTCGCAGTATTTGAACTTACCTCTGTAGTTATTGTTGAAATACTATTTGTATTTGAATTTACATTATTAGTCAACTGTGTAATACTATTAGAATTGTTTGATGAAATAGTTGTCAAACTTGCAGTACTAGATGTAATAAGGTCTGTTAAATTAGTAATACTTAATGTGTTAGCATTTACCAAACTTGTTAAAGCTGTAATGCTTGACGTATTAGAAGCAATATTAGTAGTGTTTGCACTTATAGCAACCGGCAATGCACTTATTTCAGCAGCAGTTAAAGTTCCAACTTTAACTACTCTTGGAGCAATTGCAGTTCCACCCAAATCTTCCGCTAACATTATTTTACCAGTCGTAGTTGTTGTAGCATCTAATGTTGTTGAACTTAGAACTGCTGATTTTACAAAAGAAGTAGTTGCAATAGTATTAGAATTATCTGTACTTAATGCAGTTGGTGCAGTTGGCGTACCAGTTAATGTTGGAGAATTAGATAAAACTAAACTTCCAGTTCCAGTTGCACTTGTCACTCCCGTACCACCATAAGCTACATCTATTACGCTTGCATTCCATGTACCACTTGTTATAGTTCCTACTCCAGTTAATGAAGATATTGTTGTTAATGTTTCATTTGTTGTTGCTGTAATATTTCCAGCTATTGTTGCCGTAGAAGCATTTCCTAGTAAGTTTGCTGTTATTGTTCCTGCAGCAAAATTACCAAAGGCATCTCTAGAAACAAGTGTATTTGGAGTGTTCATTGCAGTAGCTGCAGTTAAACTAGCCGTATTTGCATTGACAGCATTCGTTAAAGAAGTTATGTCAGAAGTATTATTTGTTATACTTGCAGTATTTGAATTCACTGTATTAGTAAGTGAAGTAATATTACTTGAATTACTAGAAACTATTGAAGTGATGCTAGCAGTATTTGAATTAACCGCAGTTACCAATAAAGCAATGTTATTTGTATTTGAAGTAATACTTTCAGTATTTGCACTTACATTATTAGTTAACGTAATAATATTATTAGTGTTTGTAGTAATATTATTAGTATTTGTAGTAATTGAACTCGAATTTGATGCAATCAATGTAGGTAAAGTTGCAATTGTAGTAGAACTTACACCACCAACACTATTCACTGTTGCTCCAAAACTTCCATTTCCTGCACCTGCTACATCACCTGTTAAAGTAATTGTTTGGTCGCCAGTATTCTCACCAAATGTCTTTGATAATAATAAAGCTTGTGCATCTGTAACATAATTTTTATCAGCACTTGCAGCTATGTCTGCAGTTGTTGCAGATGTACTTGACAATACTAATCCTTGTGCATTATAAGTGATTTTTGTTCCAGTACCTGGAGCGATTAAATCCAAGGCAGTTACACCTCCTAAGCTTGCCACTGTGTATTGTGGAATATTTAATGTTGTTCCACTAAATGTTGCAGCACCAGTTGATCCAGTTGTAGTCAATGTAATTGCAGCCTGCTTATTATTAAATGTTGTAAAGTCAGTAGCATTTAATAAACCTGATACTGTTGTTGTTGCATATGGAATATTCAAACTAAGTTCTGGTGTAGTTGTTGAACTAACCACTGATGAACTTACACTTGTTCCAGTACTTGTAAAATTAATTTTAGAAATATTAGTTAACGTTCCGCCTGT
>CANGDH010000011.1 GCA_947452555.1 Bacteroidota bacterium | reverse complement strand
GAAGGATGCGCACCAACGGGATTGAAATATCTTAATAAAATGGTGGATAGTGGATACGTAAATGCAGTGTCTTTTACAATAGTTTCTCCCATTTGCTTGGTAGCGCCATAAGGAGACGCTGCTGTTTGTAATGGGGTGTCTTCTGTAACAGGAATGGTTTCAGGATTTCCGTAAACCGTGCAAGAGGAAGAAAAAATAAAATGTTGTGTATTGTATTTTACTGCCATTTGCAATAAATGCACTAGCGAAAATAAATTGTTCTCATAATAATCCAATGGCTTTTCGACAGATTCCCCCACTGCTTTGAAAGCTGCAAAATGAATGATTCCAGTAATGCCAGGATTTTCTTTAAATACTAATTCGGTAGCTGCTTTGTCTGTTAAGTCAATATTGTAGTTTTTAACTTTTTTACCAGTAATTTTTTCAATACCTAATAAAGACTTGTCAGAAGCTCTTGATAAATTATCAACAGATACTACATTAAAGCCATGTTCTATTAAATCAACAATAGTGTGTGCACCAATAAATCCACATCCGCCTGTAACTAAGATAGTTTGCATTAAAGAAATTTAGAATACAAAGAAACGAAAAAATAAGACACTATCCTTTACCTGCTAAGGTAAAGCCAACGGTAGTACCCACGTTTAAGGTACTACGAATATGCATGGTTTCATTGTGAGCTTCCATTATATGCTTGCAAATAGCTAGCCCCAAGCCCGTTCCGCCAATCTCTCTGCTCCTTGC
The DNA here is from genome assembly GCA_947452555.1 of Bacteroidota bacterium. GTDB lineage: Bacteria > Bacteroidota > Bacteroidia > Chitinophagales > Chitinophagaceae > Sediminibacterium. The sequence continues at coordinate 29,593 of CANGDH010000011.1, read as the reverse complement.
GTCGTCTGTGCGATAAAAGCGCTCAAATAGCCTTGGGATATGCTCCTCTGCGATTCCTGCACCATTATCACTGATCTCAATTAAGACTTTATTATCTTCAATCTTGTAGATACTTGCATTTATTTCTCCATCTATTTTTCCATACTTAATGGCATTGGCAATAACATTCACAAGTACTTGATAGATTTTGTTCTTATCGGCAAAAACAGCAATTGGAGACTCGCATCCTTTTTTAATTTGAAAGTGAGTATTTTTTTGCTCCATTTGAATACCTAAGTTATTGGCAGCTTCTGTTATGAGGTCCTGTATCACAAAACTTTGTTTTAAGATAGGCTCTTTATTAATCTCAAGATTTGTAATAATGTCAACGTCGTTAACCAATTGAACGAGTCTTTGCACATTAGCCTGAGACTTGCGAATAAATTTTTGAGCGATAGCTTCATCTTCAATGGCACCATCTCCAAGCAATTCTAAATAACCTTGTATCGAAAATATAGGCGTCTTTATTTCGTGAGACAGGTTTTGTAAAAACTCTCTTCGGAAAGCTTCATTGGACTGAAGTTGTTTGATTTGTTCAGATTGTTGCTCCACCCATTTTTCAACATCTTCTCTCACTTCGTCAATACCTTTTTGAGGTAAAATATATTTTAAATAAGCTTCTTCTCTTTTACTTGCCTTGGTCTGTGAAATGAGTTTGTAAATAAGTTTTATTTTTCGATAAATAAAACGATCAAGTATCTGAAAAACGATATAATATATAAAGGAAAAACATAAAATAAAGTAGATTAATAAAACTTTTAAATCTCTAATTAATACATAAGTACTTACTGCAATTAAGAGAGACAAGAGTAGGGCTGTAAAAACCGCTAATTGTTTAGGAGAAAAGTTTTTTTGTTCGAACATAGTTTAGCTGCTAAATGCTTAGCTATACGAAGTTATCTAATTCTTATTAATAATCGAATTTGTACCCAACCCCTTTTACGGTGGTGATACAGTCAATACCTAATTTGGAACGTATTTTACGTATATGAACGTCAATGGTGCGGTCTCCTACAATGACATCATTCCCCCAAACCTGTGATAAAATTTCGTTTCTTAAAAAAACGCGACCAGCTTGTGCAGCTAATAAGTATAATAACTCAAATTCTTTTTTTGCCAATGCATGTGTTACGCCGTTCAAAGTGGTTTTATATTGAGCTGGGTCAATACTTAGGTCTTTAATTTGTACAATTTTATTTTCGGCACTTGTTGGTTGTATTCTTCTAAATAAGGCCGTAATTCTACTTAATAAAACTTTTGGGCTAATGGGTTTGCTTACAAAATCATCCCCTCCTAATTCTAGACCTTTAATATGCGAAGCTTCGTCGTTTAATGCAGTTAATAAAACAATTAAGGTTTTGTCAAATTGCGGGTTACTTCTTAAATATTCACAAACTTCAAAACCAGTTCTTTTGGGCATCATGATGTCAAGAATAATACAATCAGGTGTATGTAATTTTGCTTTTTCAATTGCTTCACTTCCATCACTTGCCGTAATTACATCAAAGCCCGCTTTCTGTAAATGGAAACTGATTATTTCAATAATATCTGGTTCGTCGTCTGCAATTAGTATTTTCATTTTCCTTGATTCCTTGGCTTTTGGAATGCACCAAATTTAGTTTTAAAAATTCAGAATCTGTGTTTAGCAATACATTATCAAATTGTTAAGCCTTTAGTATATGCTTAATATAAGGGTTTGCTGCCTTTTCTCTGCCTAAAGTGGTAGCCGGTCCATGACCAGCATAAATTGTCATGGTATCTGGCAAAGGCAATATATGTTCACTAATACTTTTAATTAAATCTAGCGGATTACTGCCTGGCAAGTCAGTTCTACCAACGCCATCTTTAAATAGTAAGTCACCTCCAATTAAGAAGTCTTGTGCTCCGTGATAAAAACATACACTACCTGGAGAATGTCCAGGTGTTAAAAGCACTTTAAATGCATCTGCTCCAAAATGGATGATTTCTTCATGTGCTAGGTATTGTACTTTGCCTGTATAGGGTTCACAGGGAACGCCCCATCTAGCACCACCTTCTGGTAATCTATCAATTACGACTTGTTCATTTATGTGAAACATAGCGGTAAGTCCATATTGCTCACTTATATAGCTATTCCCGAATACATGATCTAAATGACAATGTGTATTTAATAATAATTTGGGCTGTAGTTTATGTTCTATAATAAAATCGCTAATAGTTTGCTTCTCTTCATCACTATAGCAACCAGGGTCCACTATAATTGCTTCTTTAGCTTCATTGAAAAGGATATAGGTATTTTCTTGAAAGGGATTAAAACAAAAAGACTTAATTGACAACATAGGTTTAAACTTTGCTACAAAAATACAATCAAAATGACGAACGGTGACTAATGACACATTAAAAAATAAAATATGAATTATCTTTGCGGGATGAAACTGAAATTGTGTTTGATAGGATTTGTGATGACATTATTTTTAATGCCAAGTACCGTTGTTTTTGCGCAACAGGTTTATTTGAAGGGGAAAGTTGCTGACCACCAAAGTGAAGAACCGTTACCCTTTGTTTCTGTTTCATTTGTCAAAGCCCAAAAAGGGATACTAACTGACTCCGCGGGTAATTTTATACTTGCTCAATCTGTTTATGGCAATGCAGACACTTTGAAAATTCAGAGTGTAGGATATATTTCTCTTTTAATTCCTGTGGCTAAATTAAATGGATTGGATATTGGGACAGTTCACTTATTTGTAGAAGCGCCTAAACAGGAAGCGGTGGTAAAGTCTAAATACAATAGATCTTTATGGTTTTGGAGAAAGATTATGTCAAAAAAGGAATTGCATAATCCTGCTAATTTTGATAACTACTCTTATGAATTATATAATAAGATGGAAGTGGATTTGAATAATGTTCAAAAAGACAAATTAGCCAAAAATTCTTTAGTTAAGCCACTTGAGTTTGTATTTGATTTTATAGATACATCAGAAACGCATCAAGCATTCCTGCCAGTGTATCTTACGGAGACTGTTTCTGACTATTACAATCAGAAATCCCCAAGAAGAACCTTAGAAGTTATTAAAAAGACAAGAACAAATGGGATTGAAAACGAATCCATTATTAAAGAATTAGGAGGCACTTATCAAAATATAAATATTTATAAAAATGTAATTCCAGTTTTTAATAAAGAGTTTATTAGTCCTTTTCATACCAATGCAGATAGTTATTATAAATTCAAACTAGCAGATACGGCTTATTTAAATGGGAAACGATTGGTGCATTTATTTTTTAAACCAAAAGGTATTAATGAATTAACTTTTGACGGTGATTGTTGGGTAAATGATACCAGTTTCGCTATTCAAAAAATAACTTTAAGACCTTCTACTTTCGCAGATATTAATTTCTTGGAATCCTTAACCATGATTCAAGAATTTAAAGTGGTGAGGGATTCTGTTTGGTTTTTATCGAAAGATAGATTTGTCGCAGATTTTAGTCCTGGAAAAGGGATGCTTGGTATAAAAGGGCGTAAGACCACTACCTACAAAAATATTTTAATCAACGATAGTTCGGTGGATACTAAGATGGAGCATATTGTTAAGTCTCCTCAAGTCGATTTATTAAAAAACAGTAGCTCCAATGACGAAGCAGAATGGCTAACGTTAAGACATGAGCCCTTAGCTAAAACTGAAAAAGCAGTATATGCAATTTTAGATACATTAAATAAGAACCATACATTCTTGTTTTATAAGGATGTGGCAGAATTTGCTGTAAAAGGGATAAAAGAGGTTGGGAATATTACATTAGGACCTTGGTTCAATGTGATGAGTTCAAATAAATGGGAGGGCTTAAGATTGAGATTAGATGCGACAACAAATATGGGTTTTAGTAAGCATTGGAATATTTATAGCTATGGTGCTTATGGTTTTCAGGATAAAAAATGGAAAGGTAAACTTGGCGTTACGTATCAAATAAGTAAAAGCCCCTTAATGTATGTACAAGCAGAAAGGAAGTCCGATTTGGAATTTGGTCAAGAATATTTTGATCAAATAAATAATGATAATTTATTTGGAACTTTATTAAGACAAAAAAATATCCCTTTCAAGTTCCAACAACTTACACAAAGTCAGTTTAGCTTTTTTCATGAAAACAATAAAGGCTTCCAATTTACATGGGCTATTTCAGACAAGAAATATCTTCCATTATTAAATTTACCAGTCATTACCGGATTAAATGACGAGTCGCTAATGCATTCAGTAGAAGCGAGCGTAGGCCTAAGATTTGCCTACCAGGAAAGGTATTTAGAAAATAATTTTACTAGGTTTGGATTTGGTAGTTTATATCCTGTTGTGGATGTGAAATATGCTCAGTCAATAAAAAATGTATTATCTGCTAATGCTGATTATAAAAAAATGTCTATCACAATTAACGACGAACTGCCTATCACCCCTTTTGGTAATATTGTATATGCTGTTTATGCAGGTAAGACATGGGGTACTGCTGCGTATCCTTATTTAGATATAATGCCAGGAAATGAGATGATGTACTATAACAAGTATGCATTTAATATGATGCGCCGCTATGAATTTATAAGTGATGCTTATGTTGGAATGAATATTGAACATAAAATAGGAAAGGGGATTTTAAAATATATTCCGCTCATTAAGAAAACAAAATGGAGACAATTTTGGAGTGCCAAAGCAGTAGTTGGAGGATTGTCAGCAGAAAATAAAACCTTAAATTTTGTTGGAAATTACCCTTTCAATTCTTTACAATCCAAGCCATATTGTGAATTAGGCACAGGTATTGAAAACATTGCACGTTTCTTTAGAGTCGATTTTGTATGGCGACTTAAGAATGAAGCATTAAAAACTGCAACTCCTTCTTCGTTCGGAATATTTGGAAGTTTTAGAGTAACATTATAATTAGCATAAGTTTATAATGCTAGGAACTATAATTTAACACTAAAGGCTGTTGCAAATATTTTTTACAATAGCTGGACCCTCATAAATAAATCCAGTCCAAATTTGCACTAAGTCTGCACCTGCCTCAAATTTAGATAGAGCGTCTGCTCCTGTGAAAACGCCACCACTCGCTATAATTGGAATACGTCCTTGAATAGCATTATGTAAATATTCTAAAACAGCGGTAGACTTTTCTAGTAATGGTGCTCCGCTTAATCCGCCAGCTCCAATTTCATTTGCTTTTTCTATATTCTCTCTATTTAACAAGCTACGATCCAATGTTGTATTACTCGAAACCAGTCCATCTATTTTTACTTCATTTGTTAATGCAATAATATCATCTAGCGCAGACAGTTCCAGGTCTGGAGCAATTTTAAGTAATATTGGTTTATTATTTTTATTGACATTTTGTAGCTCACTAAATAATTTTCTTAGAGATTCTTTTTCTTGTAATTCACGAAGACCTGGCGTATTAGGAGAGCTTACGTTCACCACAAAATAATCCACTACCTCTTCTAAGCCTTTAAAATTGATACAGTAATCCTTCCATGCATTTATATTTTCTGTGACTTTATTTTTACCAATATTACCTCCAATAATCATTGGTGAATGAGTAATCGATTTTCTTTTCTTCAATCTTGTTGCAATAGCTTCCACGCCATCATTATTAAATCCCATTCTATTTATTAATGCTTGTTGACTAGGCAGTCTAAATAGTCGAGGTTTAGGATTACCTGCTTGTGGTTTAGGAGTTACTGTTCCAATTTCTATGAAACCAAATCCTAATAATTCTAATACGTCTAAATGTGCTGCATTTTTATCAAATCCTGCACCTAATCCAACAGGATTTGGGAAATGAAGCCCTAAAAGCTTTTTTGAAAGGTCTTTGCCTTTATATTGAAACTGATTGGCCAATTGTTGTTTTACAAATGGAATACTAGCAGCTAAGTGCAAGGCTTGCATGGATACATTATGCGCTGCCTCTGGAGGCAATACAAAAAGGGTATTTCTTACTAATGGGTACAACATGCCACAAAATTACAATGAAATATTTAGTTGCATAAACAACCTTTTAAAAAAATGACTACTTTTAGGTAAGATTCACGGAATCATTTAAAACAAATTGTATGCAAGAAGCTTATATCGTAGCAGGATTTAGAACGGCAATTACTAAAAGTAAGAAAGGCGGATTTAGATTTATGCGTTCGGATGATTTAGCCATTGAAGTGATAAAAGGTTTGATGAAATCTATGCCTGCATTAGATCCTTTATTAGTGGATGATGTGATAGTAGGAAATGCGGTTCCAGAAGCGGAACAAGGATTGCAATTTGGAAGAATGATTTCTGCTAAAGCATTGGGAATTGAAGTGCCAGGCATCACGATAAATAGATATTGCGCCAGTGGTTTGGAAAGTATAGCAATGGCCACTGCAAAAATAAGAACAGGTATGGCAGAATGTATTATTGCGGGTGGTACAGAATCTATGAGCTTGGTCCCAACTGCAGGCTGGAAAACCGTTCCAGCGTATTCCATAACTGTGGAGGAGCCTGATTTTTATTTATCAATGGGATTGACTGCAGAAGCAGTTGCCAATGAATATTATGTAAGTAGAGAAGACCAAGATGCTTTCGCATTAGCCTCTCACCAAAAAGCAAAAGCAGCAATTGATAATGGTTATTTTAAGAAAGGAATTTTACCCATTGAAGTTTCAGAGACCTATGTAAATGAAAAGAATAAAAAAGCATCAAGGTCTTATATAGTCGATACCGACGAAGGTGTAAGAGCAGATACTACTTTGGAAGCATTGGCGAAATTAAAACCTGCTTTTGCAGTGAAAGGAACCGTTACCGCGGGAAATTCTTCTCAAACAAGTGACGGTGCTAGTTTTGTAATAGTGATGAGTGAAAAATTGATGAATTCTTTAGGCTTAAAGCCGATTGGCCGATTGGTGAATTGTGCTTCAGCTGGGGTGCATCCAAGATTAATGGGAATTGGACCAGTAGCTGCAATACCTAAAGTTTTAAAGCAAGCAGGTATGAACTTGGATCAAATTGATTTAATCGAGCTAAACGAAGCATTCGCGTCACAGTCCTTAGCTGTAATAAGAACATTAAATTTGGATACCAATAAAGTAAACATAAACGGAGGTGCAATTGCATTGGGGCATCCATTAGGATGTACAGGGTCAAAACTTACTGTACAGATAATCAATGACTTAGAACGATTAAATAAAAAATATGGCATTGTAACTGCCTGTGTAGGCGGTGGCCAAGGAATTGCAGGAATCATCGAAAAGCTATAAATACTAACGGCCATCATTTTTTCTATAAAATAACCTAAAAATGCAGTAGCTTAGAACTTCATTATTTCAATAAGAAAATAAGCTAAATATGCGCGTATTCCTTCTAGGTACCATGATGGTGGCTTCTGTAATTTCAGGTAGTCAGGTTCAGGCACAAAAGTCTAAAAAAGCTCCAGTTACACCTGTAGCGACTACTTCAAAAGTAGACATCAATAAAGTTTTTAAAAATTGGAAACCAAGAAATATTGGGCCCGCTTCTATGAGTGGTAGAGTAACTACTATTGACGTTGAAGTTGAGCATCCAAACAATATTTGGATTGGAGCTGCAAGTGGTGGAGTTTGGAAAACAGATAATAGTGGTGTGAGTTGGAAGCCTTTATTTGAAGAGCAACCTATTATGAATATTGGTGCTTTAGCAATTCAACAATCTAATCCAAGTGTGGTATGGGTTGGAACTGGAGAAGGAAATCCAAGAAACTCAATAAGTATTGGAGAAGGTATTTATAAAACATTAGACGCTGGAAGAACATGGAAGCGTATGGGTTTGGAGCAAACAAGAAATATTCATAGAGTCATTGTTGATCCAACAAATCCTAATACTGTTTATGCTGGTGCAATAGGTAATCCTTATGGACAAAGCAAAAACAGAGGAGTATATAAAACAACTGACGGAGGAGAAACTTGGAATCAAATATTATATACAAATGACACTACAGGTGTGGGGGACATGATTATGGATCCAAAAAATCCTAATAAATTATTAGTTGCCATGTGGCATCATTACCGCAATCCTTACCATTTAGAAAGTGGTGGAAAAGGAAGTGGTATATATATGACCATTGATGGAGGTAAAAACTTTATTAAATTAGGGAAAGAGCATGGTTTACCAGAAGGAAATTTAGGTCGTGTAGGTATTGCCATTAGTAAGTCGAATCCAAATAGAGTTTACGCATTAGTGGAGTCAACTAAAAGTGGATTATATAAAAGTGATGACGGTGGTTATTCATGGAAATTAGTAAATGGACAAAAGTCAATTGTAGACAATCGTCCTTTCTATTTCCAAGACATTATTTGTGATCCATTAAATGAAAATACACTTTGGTACATTAGTCAAACAGTTCAAAAAAGCATTGACGGTGGAAAAAGCTTTGAAACAATTATTCCATATAGCGGTATTCACCCTGACCACCATGCGTTTTGGATTCATCCAACTGATAACAAATTTATTGTTGACGGAAACGACGGGGGTATAGGTATAACAAGAGACGGCGGAAAGACTTGGTTATTTGATGAGAAAATTCCAGTAGGACAATTTTATCATATCAATGTAGACAATGAAATTCCATACCATGTAATGGGAGGAATGCAAGACAATGGATCTTGGAGAGGCCCTGCATACACCGCAACTCAAGGTGGTATCCGCAATTTTGATTGGGATAATTTGTGGGGTGGTGATGGTTTTGATGTGATGCCTGATCAAGAAGATGCTAATTGGGTTTATGCAATGAGTCAAGGTGGATCAGTAGGAAGATATAATACCAAAACAGGAGAGTCTTCTTTCATTAAGCCTCCTGCTCCAGATACAAAAACATTATTACGTTTTAACTGGAATGCTGCCATTGCGCAAGATCCTTTTGATAAGAAGACAATATATTTTGGTTCTCAATATTTACATAAGAGTACTAATAAAGGAGCTGCATGGTCTGTTATTTCTCCAGACTTAACAACGAATGATAGCGCTAAAATTGATCAAACAAATAATGGTGGTTTAAGTATAGATATTACTGGTGCTGAAAATCATTGTACTATAATTTGTATTGCACCAAGTGCAGTACAAAAAGACTTAGTCTTTATTGGTACAGACGACGGTAATGTACAATACACTGCCGATGGAGGGAAGTCTTGGACAAATATTACAGCGAACATTACAGGTTTACCTAAAGGTGCTTGGGTTCCACAAATAAGAACATCTGCTTACAATGCAAATGAAGTATTCGTTGTTGCAAACAATTATAGACAAGGAGATTTTGCTCCTTATATTTTCAGATCAACCGATTTAGGAAAAACATGGACAAGAATTGTTGACGAGAAAAAAGTAACAGGTTATGCATTAACTATATTACAAGATCCAACAGAACCTAATTTAATTTTTGTAGGAACTGAGCAAGGATTTTATGTAAGCTTGGACAATGCAGCAACATTCCAACAATGGAAAAATGGTTACCCTTCGGTTTCTACTTATGATTTTGCTATTCAAGACAGAGAAGCGGATTTAGCAATTGCAACATTTGGTAGAAGCTTATGGATATTGGATGACATTAGACCATTAAGAAGATTGGCAAAGAACAAAGGAGAAACTCCTGGCTTCTTTATTAGCGCACCTCCTGCAAATATTAATTTGTCTATTAAGAACTCACCATACGAGTGGAGCACATGGGGTATGTGGGATGCACCAAACAGACCAACTGGTTTACCTATTAGCATATTCTTAAACGACACTTTGAAAAAAGTAAAAGTGCAAATTAAAGACATACAAGATTCTGTAATTAGAAATTTAAGCTTTAAAGTAGATTCTGGTTTAAACAGAAACTATTGGGGATATGAGCAAAAAGGCAAGCGTGGCGCTGGTGCACCAAAAACTGGCGGTGGTGGAAGAAGAATGATGGACGAAGAGGGAGATGCTGGAGCTGGAAACGCAGACGATAAAGAATTCCCAGGAAGAGAAGTATTACCAGGAAAATATAAAATTGTAGTAATTGCGAATGACAAGAAAGATTCCACTTGGGTAGAAGTGAAAGCAGATCCTAGAATTGCAAGTGTTAATGATGTTGTATTAGCACAAGACGCATACTCTGCAAAACTACAAGTGAGCAATGATAAATTTAATGCTGCATTGGATCAAATAGAAGATGCGGAATTAATTTTAGCTGGATTAAAAGCGGAGTGGAAAGACAAAAAAGACAAAGGCGTTGATACTTTAAATAAAGCACATAAAGCAGTTACTGAAAAAGTAAAAGGCTTGAGAGAAATGATGTTTGGTAAAAAGCAGGAAAAACAAGGTTATGGTACCGTTCCTGTAATTACTCCAATTTCTATTATCCGAGCAGCAAATATGTTGATCAATGCAAAGAACACCATGCCAGGAACTCAGGAAGACAGGGCTATTGAAAATGCAGCAACAGCGGCAGACAATGTAGTTTCTAAAGTGAATGCATTCTTTGCAAAAGACTGGGCGGACTTTAGAAAATTAGTAGAAGCGAATCCTGTTAAAAAATTCAAGGATATCGAAACAATCAAATAAATTAATAAGCCCTCTGTTAAAGGAGGGCTTATTTGTTAAATAAAAAATTTCAAAATATAAATCAAGCATATGAAAAGAGTAATTTTTATGGCTGCAGCTATGGTTTCACTTTTTGCAGTGAATACGGCTTCAGCACAAAAAAAGAAATCAACAAGTACTTCTGTTGCGCCCACAATGTCAGTTGCACAGGACCCAATTGTAAAAGCACAAAATTTTAGATTGGTTGGACCTTTCAGAGGAGGTCGTGCTGCAGCAGGTGTAGGATCTTATTCGGAATCCAATACTTTCTACATGGGTTCTACTGGTGGTGGTGTTTGGAAAACAACTGACGCAGGAACTAACTGGAAAAATATTTCTGATGGCTATTTTGGAGGAACCATTGGCGCTATTGCTATTGCTCCTTCAAATGAGTCAATTGTATATGTAGGAGAGGGAGAGAATAGTATGCGTGGTAATGTAAGTGAAGGATTAGAAGGTTTATGGAAGTCAACAGACGACGGAAAGTCTTGGAAGAATATGGGCTTAAAAGAAGCTAGACATATTGTTCGCTTAATAGTACATCCTAAAAATCCAGATATTGTATGGGCGGCTGTAATGGGTCATTTGTTTGGGCCAAATGAAAATAGAGGGGTATTTAAAAGCACCGACGGTGGTGCGACTTGGAAAAAAGTTTTATATGTGAATCCACAGACTGGTGCGAGTGATTTAATTATTGACCCAAGTAATCCTGATGTTTTATATGCAGGAACATGGCAGTTATTAAGAACTCCTTATAGTTTAGAAAGTGGCGGAGAAGGTTCATCAATGTATAAAAGTACGGACGGTGGAGAGACATGGACAAATATTAAAAACAATAAAGGCTTACCTAAAGGTGTTTGGGGTATTGTAGGTATTGGTATTGCAAAATCTAATACAGATAAATTATATGCTTTAGTTGAAAACAAAGACGGTGGATTATTCATGTCTGACGACGCAGGTAAAACTTGGGAATTAGTAACAAATGATAATAATATTCGTCAACGTGCTTGGTATTATTCAAAAGTATTTATAGATCCTACAGACGAAAATAAAATATACTGTCCGAATGTAAACTTCATGGTTTCTTCCGACGGTGGTAAAACATTTAAAGGAGTAGCAACGCCACATGGTGATCACCACGACTTATGGATAGACCCTAAAAATCCGAAGCGTATGATTGTATTGGATGATGGTGGTGCACAAGTAAGTTTAGATGGTGCGAAATCTTGGAGTACTGTAAATAATCAACCAACAGTTCAAACCTATCGTTTAAGTACCGACAATAGTTTCCCGTATAGAATTTTAGGCGCACAACAAGATAATAGTGCTTACAGAATTAAGTCAAGTACTTATGGTGCGTTTATTGGCGAATCAGATTTTGAAGTAACTGCTGGAGGTGAAAGTGGTTATATCGTAGCGGACCCAACCAATCCTGATATTGTATATGGTGGTTCTTATGGTGGCTTGATTAATAGATATGATCATAAGACAGGAGAAATGAGAGTGATCAATGTTTGGCCGGATAATCCAATGGGCGCAGGTGCAGAAGCAATGAAGTATCGTTTCCAATGGAATGCGCCTATCTTCTTCTCTCCACATAATCCTAAAAAATTATATACTGCAGGTAACCGATTATTTGCAACAGAAAACGAAGGTGCTAGCTGGACTAATTTGTCTCCAGACTTAACTACCAACGACGCGGTAAAACAAAAAAGTTCTGGTGGACCTATCACACAGGATAATACAGGAGTAGAATATTACTGTACTATTTTCACTGCAGCAGAGTCTCCATTAGAAAAAGATTTATTATGGACAGGTAGTGATGACGGTGTTATTCAAGTAAGTAAAGACGGCGGTGCGAATTGGAAAAATGTAACTCCAAAAGACGCTCCAAAATGGATGATGTGGAACAGAGTTGAAATAGATCCAACAAGAAAAGGAACTGCTTATTTTGCAGGTACAAGATATAAATTAGACGATTTTGCTCCTTACATATATATGACAACTGACTATGGTGAAACTTGGGAAAAAATCACCAACGGAATTAACCCAATGCATTTTACAAGAGCTATTGTTGCGAGCCCTAACAAGCCAGGTGTATTATTTGCGGGTACTGAATATGGGTTGTACGTATCAATTAACGACGGTAAGTCTTGGGAGCCATTCCAATTGAACCTGCCAATTACTCCAGTAACAGACTTGTTAATTCGTAATAATAATTTGATTGTTGCTACACAAGGAAGAAGTGTGTATGTATTAGATGATATTAGTTTTGTAGAAAACTTCCAAGCTGCAGCAGCAACTAAGGTTTTCCCAATTGCTAATACGTATAGAGTGCCTCCACAAATTGGTGGTAGAAGAAGACGTGCAGCATCTAGTGTTCCTGCCAACGTTGGTATTAATCCAACTAAAGGAGTGATTATTAAATATTGGTTAGCTAGTTCAAATGATAGCACACAGGTAGATATTGCTATCATGGATGATCAAAAGAAAGTAATTAGGACCTATAGCTCTAAAGACAAAGGGGGGCCAGAAACAGAAGCAGGATTCCAACAGTTTGCATGGAATATGTATCACAAGGAATTAGAGCAACCGGAGTCAACTTTGATTTTATGGAATGGTTCAACAAGTCCAGTATTAGCTGCTCCTGGTAAGTATACTGCTAAAGTGACTATCAATAAAGTTGCTGTTGAAATGCCATTTGAAATTTTAGCAGATCCTAATTTTAAAGTATCAAATGAAGACTTAAAAGTACAAGAGCAATTCTTATTACAAGTTGCAGGAAGCTTCGAAGAAATCATGAAAACTTTAAAAGGAATTAAAGAAATCAGAGCTCAAATTGGAACATTACAAAAAAAGACGAAAGACAGTAGTTTCCAAAAGCAAGCAAAAGAAGTATTAGCTAGTTTAACTGCGGTGGAAGAAGCATTGCACCAAACAAAAGCGAAAAGCGGACAGGATGTTTTAAACTTCCCTATTCGTTTAGACGATAAAATGGCTGGTATATTCGAAAGTGCAGCTGCAGGATATGTTGCTCCAACTAAACAAGTTAAAGAGACTTATACCGAGCTAAAAGCACAAACAGAAGTACAATTAAAGAAGTTTGAAACTATTAAACAAGAAGGGGTAAAAGCGTTGAATGATTCAGTTCATAAATTAGCGATACCAGTGATTGGTGGATAGTATTCCATTTCTGTAAATAACCAAAAGCCCCCAAGTGTTAAAACATTCGGGGGCTTTTTATTACTCAAAATCTTTGTATAATAAATATTTACGTCTTATAGTTTTAAACTGTTGCAATGCTGGTTGCCAACTTGCGCGAATTGAAGTAGCCGAAAGGCCTGCTTTAATTTGTTCCATTAAAATAGCGTTTCCGGCTAGTTTATTAAAGTAATAATCTCTTGGTGTATTTCCTGTAGTATGAATAAAAAATGAATCTTTATTGGGAAAGCTTTGATACATTTCAATAATTAAATCTAAGTCTATTTGCTGTGGGACTTTATTGTCCTTGGTTAAATCCCAGCCATAACAAAGCTGACCATATAATTTAGAACTCATGGCACCAGGTCTCGCATTTGGGGTGAAGCTAAAAGTTTTATTAGGAATACTAGGGTGTCCTACATAGGAAAATGCATGTGCAGTACCACGTCCTTCGCTCATGCTAGTTCCTTCTACTAAACAAGTAGTTGCATAATGATATATAGCATTCATGTCTGGCAAATTCGGAGACGGTGCTATATTGAAAGTATAATAAGAACGGTGGTCGTAATTTTTACAAGGAATAATAGTTAATGATAATGGGGTTAAAGCGTCGGCAGGTATATGCTGTGCTTTAATAGCGAAACTATCTTGTATCCATTTTTCGCCAGCTAACATTTTTGCATATTCACCAATCGTCATTCCATATACCATGGGTACAGATTGCTTTCCTACAAAACTTGAAAATTGCTTATCTAAAACAGGGCCATCTACATAATGCCCATTGGGGTTGGGTCTGTCTAAAATTATCAAAGGCTTTTTATGTGCCCAGGCAGCTTCCATTAAATATTGCAGGGAAGAAATATAAGTGTAGAATCTGGCACCTACGTCCTGTATATCAAAAACTAATACGTCCACGTCGGCTAAATCATTGGAATCTGGAACATATTTTTTTCCATAAAGAGAAACAATTTGGATACCTGTTTTACTATCAATGCCGTCATTCGTTTTCTCACCAGCGTCTGCCGTGCCTCTTAGTCCATGTTCTGGAGTGAAAACTTTTTGGATTCTTATGCCACGGTGTAATAAGGTGTCTAATAAGTGCACGCCATTAATAACAGCAGTGTGGTTAGTGAAAATGCCAACTCTTTTGTTTTGTAACATTGGAATGTATTGTTCCATTTGGGAGGCGCCTGGCAAAATTGGCTTTGTAGCCTGTGCTTTGCTATTGGTTATTAAAAAACAAAAAGTAATAAAAAGCAATATTTTTTTCATAAGCTAGCTTAAATATTTTCCTACAATAGGAACACGTCTTCCCACTCCAAATGCTTTTGGTGAAACTCTTATTATTGGACAGAACTGATTTCTCTTGTACTCATTATTATTTACCATTTTCAAAGTCCTGTCTACTAAGGCAGCGTCAAATCCTAATGCTTTAATAACAGCAGGGTCGGCACGTTTTTCTATGTATTGAAATAGAATTTGATCTAGTACATCGTATTCTGGTAAACTATCACTATCCTTTTGATCTGGTCTTAATTCTGCACTAGGCGCTTTGTCAATAATATTTTTCGGAATAATTTCTTGATTGCGATTGATATATCTAGCAAGCGCATACACTTGCATTTTATAGCAATCTCCTAATACTCCAAGTCCACCAGCCATATCTCCATATAAAGTACCGTATCCGGTTGCTAATTCACTCTTATTAGAAGTGTTTAATAAAACATATCCTAATTTATTGGCAATCGCCATTAAGATATTTCCTCTCGACCTGCTTTGTATATTTTCCTCCGCTAAGGAGAATGGCAAGTCTTTGAAAATAGGTTTCAATGTTGACAAGAAAGCTTCATACACTTCTTTGATGGCAATGATATCATAAGGGTTATCTAATTGCTTACTTAATTGAACTGCGTCATTCACAGAATGCTCGGTAGAATAAGGTGAAGGCATAAGTATTGCATACACATTTTCTTTTCCCAATGCTTCCACTGCAATAGCCAATGTGACGGCAGAATCTATACCGCCAGAAGAGCCAAGTATAGCTTTTTTGAAACCCATTTTATTAAAATAATCTCTAACGCCTAATACCAATGCTTGATACACTTGGTCAATATTTAATTCAGGCAATAATTTAATAGGATTTAGTTCTTTGCTTGGAACGCGAGATGCGGGTTCTAATATGGGTGCATTAATAGTACCGTCGTCATTGCACTCAAATATTTGCATAGCTGATTCGAACATTGGCAGGGCACCACATAAATTAGCGTCTTTATCAAATACTAAAGAAGCACCATCAAAAACGATCTCTGTTTGACTACCCACTGCATTACAATAAAACAAAGGCTTCTTATATTTTACAACATTCGACTTGATAGTAGCTTTACGATCTTCGTCATGTGTATAATCAAATGGGGAAGCACTTAGGTTTAATAAAATGTCTGGATTTTGGCCCATCATTTTATCCATTGGACAAATACGATACAAAGGGTTGTCGCCTAAATTCCAGATATCCTCGCAAATAGTAATGGCTAATTTTTTTCCTTTAAAGTTTACAATATTCCATTCGTCTGCTGCTTCGAAATATCTATTTTCATCAAACACGTCATAAGTAGGCAATAAGGTCTTATGAATTTCTGCAACAATTTTCTGCTCGTACAAAAAGAAAGCAGCGTTGTATAAATCTTTCCCTTTTTTATTTGGGTTGCGTGCCGGACTTCCAATTAATACCCCAATAGTATCAGCCGCTTGTCTAATAATATCAACGCTCTCATAACATTTAGCTATAAAGTCGTTAAACTCTACAAAGTCTCTTGCAGGGTATCCGCAAACACTCATTTCGCTAAATAAAATAATATCAGCGCCTTGCTTTTTGGCGTCTTCAATGGCACATAAAATCTTATGTGTATTCTCTTCAAAATTGCCAATATGATAATTTTGTTGTGCTATGCAAATCTTCATGGGCCAAAGGTCGGTTTTTAACAGAAATAAACTCGCTTTTTTTGTACTTTCGGTGATGCGTTCATCCCTTTTTTATATTTTATTCTTGTCCCTCTTATTGGGTGCTTGTTCTGTAAAGCCGACAGATCCCGCAAAAAATGCGCTAAAACTATCCTTGAAAATTGAACGTTTCGATAGCAGTTTTTTTAACATTGACACTACTCATATTGCAAAAAGTATCCATAGCTTATATCAAAAACATCCCTTTTTTAGCGACGACTTTTTCAGACTTATTTTAATGACGAATCCATTAAAAGACACAGTATCAATTAAAGCTTTTTACCGATCTTATTTACCAATTTATCAACAGGCTGAAAAAATAAATGCACCTTCGATAGTACAGCAGGATTTAGTTTCAGGACTTTCCAGATTTCATTTTTATTTTCCTGAATATACAATGCCTACAAATATTATTTATTTTATTGGGCCCTTGGAGGGCTATGGAAATGTGATTACAAAGGAAGGGGTTGGGGTGGGATTGCAAATGTATTTAGGTGCCAATGCGCCATGGTATTTTTCAGAACAAATTCAAACTATTTACCCCACTTATATGAGTAGAAAATTTGAGCCTGCTTATATTCCTGTGGTGGCTATTCAAAATATATTAAATGATTTTGCCGCTTCAAAAGCAGTTGGCAAAAATGTCCTAACCAATATGATTGAAGCAGGGAAGCGACAATACATTATAAATAGTTGTTTGCCACAAACCGCTGATAGCTTGCTTTGGGGCTATAGTAACAAACAATTAGCTGCATTAAAATCTAATGAAAATGAAATTTGGTCTTTTATTTTGCATCAAAAATTAATGTATAGTGTAGCGCAAAGAGATATTCAAGACCTAATGCATGAAGCTGCACATAATGACTATTTTGGAGAGGATATTCCTGGTGATGTTGGACGATATATGGGGTGTCAAATTGTGAAAGCATGGATGGCTAAACAATCCGAAAAAACAAGGACTAATTTGTCGGAACTCCTTAATACACCAGCGGAGCAAATATTTGAAGCAGCTAAATATAATCCTTAGAATAATTAAACCTGAGTTCAATTATAAATTAGTTAAATGAAATCTTAGTTCAATTTAACTGGAGCGATCATTTTAAACGCGGGAATATTTACATGAATAAGATCTCTTGTTTCAATATTTTCCATGGTATAATAACCTTGCATTTTACCCATCTCGCTTTTTAAATGACAACCACTCACGTATTGGTAATGCTTGCCTGGCATAATTAATGGTTGTACACCTACCACTCCTTCTCCTTCTACCACTCTATGCTCACTATTACTATCAAAAACCTCCCAATAGCGGCGTAATAGTTTGACAGGATAAGAATTATGATTTCCAATAGTGATTCGGTAAGCAAACATGTATTCATTTTGCATAGGATTGCTGTAATCTTTTTGAAAAAAGGTTTCAATGCTTACTTCAATTCCTTCTGAAATTTTGGATACCATATTCTTGCACATCTGTAGGGACTTTGGCAGAGGATACTGCCATATAAAATTAGGTTTTTTTAAACTGTTCATATAAAAATCATTCTAATTTTTCCAAAAGAGGTTGAAGTCGTGTAACTTAGCGAAAATCTGCATTTTGGCAGGTTTTATAGGTGTTTTTACTCCAAAAATTAACAAAATGAAGATCGCAGTAGCAAAAGGTGATGGTATTGGCCCCGAAATCATGGAAGCAGTCATTGGTATTTTTGATGCTGCAAAAGTTCCATTAACCTATGAGGTAGTAGATATGGGGAAATGGGTTTTTGACAAAGGGTTCAGTAATGGTATGACACCAGAAGCGAAGGAGACGATTGAGGATTTGGGAATTTTATTCAAAGGTCCAATGGAAACCCCAAAAGGTAAAGGAGTAAAGAGTGTAAATGTTACAGCAAGAAAAACCTGGAACACATACGCGAATGACAGAAAATTTCAAACATTAAGTGGAGTAGATACCGTATTTAGTAAGGCAGGGGTGAATATTGATTTGACTATTGTTCGAGAAAATATTGAAGACACTTACGGTGGTGTGGAGCATATGCTTACACAAGACGTTGCCGTGGCGAGAAGATATATTACAAGAGGTGGAAGTGAGCAAGTAATTCGTTATGCTTTTGAGATGGCGAAGAAGAAAGGTGCTAGAAGAATTACCTGTGGTCATAAAGCAAACATCATGAAATTAACAGATGGTTTGTTTTTAGAAGTGTTTAATGAAATCGCGAAAGAATATCCTGAATTAAAAGCGGACGACATTATAGTGGATGACTTATGTATGAAATTAGTAAGCCGCCCCGATTTATTTGATGTAATTGTTTTGACAAATTTACAAGGTGATATTGTAAGTGACTTATGTGCTGGGTTGGTTGGTGGCCTTGGATTTGCGCCTTCTTCAAATATCGGCGATCATATTTCAATTTTCGAAGCGGTTCATGGAACGGCACCAGATATTGCTGGAAAAAATATTGCAAATCCTACTTCTCTTTTATTAAGTGGTTTAAGTATGTTGCGTCATTTAGGATTAATGGAACAGGCGGTGATGGTAGAAAATGCATTGTTGTTTACATTAGAGTCAGGAATTCATACAGGTGATTTTGGAGACAAGTCAATTCCTTCTGTAAACACTACTGTTTTTGCACAAGCTATCATTGATAACTTCGGACAAAAACCAAAGAATAATCCAAGACCAGCTTTACCTAATTTTGATTTTGTTCCAGCAGATTGTAGCTTAACAAGTAATCCTATGTTAGCTTATAAGTCAACTGATAAACATACCGTTGTTGGCGTTGACTTTTTTATTGAAAGCACAGAGCAACCTAATGTAATTGCAGAAATATGTAACAAACATGTAACAGATAAAATCAAGTTGGTAACTATTACCAATAGAGGTACTCAGGTTTGGCCAACAGGTTCAATTTTCACCAATTTAGTAAATCAATATTATTGTCGTTTTGAAACAGTTAATAATGCACCATTATCTCAGGATGAAATCATCCAATTGTATAGTGCATTAGCTAAAGATTGTACCATTTGTTCTCTTGAATTGCTTAATATGTGGGCCGATAAAAAAGGCTACAGCTTGGCACAAGGGCAGTAGTTAGACCTAATTTTAGCATTTGACCCTTATTTCCTCCCATTTTGCTTAAAAACTGCAATTTTGGGTGGGAAAAAATACATTTTTGACGTAATTTCACGACTTAATTACAAATTAGCTTTTTACCTATGGCAGAAGTAATCTTAATGCCCCGTTTGAGTGATACAATGACCGAAGGTGTTATTGCGGCATGGCATAAAAAAGTGGGAGATACCGTTAAAAAAGGAGATTTATTAGCCGAAATTGAAACGGACAAAGCTACCATGGAATTGGAAAGCTATCAAGACGGCGTATTATTACATATTGGAACTCCACGTGGTGGTAAATTACAAGTGAATGACTTGTTAGCCATTTTTGGAAAAGCAGGTGAAGACATTTCTGCTTTAATTGCTCAAAACACAGGTGGTGCTGCGGCTCCAGCTGCTGTGGAAGCGCCGGCTGCTGCAGCGGTAACAGCGCCAGTTGCAGCTCCTGCTGCTTCAGGGGTAGATTATTCAACAATGGAAGAAGTGGTATTAATGCCACGTTTGAGTGATACTATGACAGAAGGCGTAATTGCTGGATGGCATAAAAAAGTGGGAGATGCCGTTAAGAAAGGAGAAGTGTTAGCAGATATCGAAACAGATAAAGCTACCATGGAATTAGAATCTTATAAAGATGGTATTTTATTATATCAAGGAGCACAAGCTGGAGAGAAAATTTTAGTGAATGACTTACTATGTATCATTGGTCAATCAGGAATGGATATCGCTCCAATTGTTGCAGCATTGAAGGGTCATGCAACTGCGCCTGCAACGCCAGCAGCAACAAGTTCAATTGCTTCACCAGCGCCTGTAGCTAGTCCAGTGGCGGCTGCTCCAACAGCTACTGCACAAGTGGTAAACGAAGGCAGAATTTTTGCATCTCCGTTAGCTAAAAAAATTGCACAAGAAAAAGGGATCGATTTAAAATATGTAAAAGGTACTGGAGAGAACGGAAGAATTACAAGAACAGATTTGGAAAATTATACCCCAAGCGCTGCAACTGCTGTAGCCTCTGGAACTTCTGCATCAGCGGGTTCTACACCTGCATTTGTGGCTTCTGGCACCGTAAGCTTTGTAGATACACAGGTATCTCAAATGCGTAAAGTAATTGCGAAGCGTTTAAGCGAAAGTTTATTTACAGCGCCTCATTTTTACTTAACTATGAAGATCAATATGGACGCTGCAATTAAAGCGCGTGTATTATTGAACGAAACGGCTACTGCTAAGATTAGCTTTAATGACATGATTGTGAAAGCAACTGCCTTGTCATTAAAACAACATCCAAAAGTAAATAGTAGTTGGATGGGAGATTTTATCCGTGAAAATCATCATGTGAATATTGGTATTGCTGTAGCAGTAGACGAAGGTTTATTGGTTCCAGTTTTACGTTTTGCAGACGGTTTGTCTTTGACTCAAATAAGCGGTTCTGTAAAAGAGTTTGCTAAAAAAGCAAAAGATAAAAAATTACAACCTGCAGATTGGGAAGGAAGCACTTTCACTATTTCTAATTTAGGTATGTTCGGTATAGATTCATTCACAGCGATTATCAATCCTCCAGACGCTTGTATATTAGCTATTGGTGGTATTGCACAAGAGCCAGTGGTGAAAGGCGGTCAAGTAGTTCCAGGTAATGTAATGAACGTTACTTTAAGTTGTGATCACCGCGTGGTGGACGGCGCAACAGGAGCTGCATTCTTACAAACATTAAAGAGTTTGTTAGAAGAACCTTTAAGAATGTTAGCGTAATATTTACAAAAAAAATGTTATTTAACCAGAAGTGAGAATACGCTTGCTTCTGGTTTTTTATTTTACATTAAACACATAGAATAGTATCAAAAAAAGTAGGCTATTTGTAATGTTGTTTTGGTTGACTTGTATTTATTATATTTTAAGATGATTTTTTTATTATCATAATAATCATAAGTAAATGTAGTATCAATTTTACCTTTGGGTAATATTAAAAAATCATTAATATTACAAGTGTCAGAAACAGATCCTTTAATTTTTAATATGACTCCAGTTGGATTAGCATATTTAATAGGGATGATAATTAAAGTGTCTTTGTTGATATTTTCTAATACTACTATCCCTTTTTCGTGGCAGCCTATTAGGATGAATAGAAAGAGAAATAGGAAACAGTTTATAATATTTTTTTTCATTTTGATTTTTTATTAAAAAAGCCCGATCAATTTGATCGGACTTTTTCTTTTTCGTCAATGACTTAATCCAAGTCGCAACCTATTGGTGCACCTGGAGGGATCACTACTGGTTTTGGTAAAATTACCGTGCCAGGGTTTTTAATTCTTTCTATAGCAAATTGATAATGTGCTTTATGCGCTATATCTGTTTTAGCTAATGCTTCTAATTTAGTTTTTAAAGACTGTAGTCGGTCATGACAAATGCCACGGACTTCATAAGTAGCTTCTGTACTTTGACTTAATCCTATTAACCAAGTTAGTGATTGTTGTTGTGTTTGTGCATGCACAGCACCCGCAAGTCCTGTAGGCGTTTTAGCATACCATGTATTTTGTAACACAGCGTCTAATACATTATCAAATCCAATGGTATTAGCTCTTGCTTTGTTTTGTACTAGTCGGTTTGCTCTTTCTGTATTAAATAAGAATCCTAATTCAAAATCGGCTAAAGCTTCAGCAGCACTTAATGCATCAAAACTCATTCCTGTTCTTTTATCAAATAATTCTCCCACACCATAATACATTGGTGGACGTGGAGGAATAAGTGCTAAAATATTTTCAGGAATAGTAAGCATATTAGGAGACAAACAATTTACAGCAGCATCTAATGCTTTCTGCTGAATAGCATTCGCAAGAATCGTTGGCTTGATTTGATTGGCATCACCTCTTACACTATAATTATAATTAATACCACCTATCAATTTTGTAACAGCTTCGTATTGGTATCTATGGTAATTATATAAGGGTACTAATACGTCTTCCAATTTTGTTAGCGGAGTACCATTAGGCACTGCATTTTCACCAAACTGCTCTAATGATTTTTTTCTTACTGCAATTACTTGTTGTAAGCCTGCAACAGCGTCTCCATTATTATCCCATAAATGAGCATAGGGATGGAATCCACTAGCAGCACGAGCATCTGCGTCGGCAATAAATAATAATCCATTTTTTGAATTCTCTTCTAATAAACCATTTAAAGCATTTGCTTCATTGGTTCCTTTTGGAAAATCTTGGTAACCATAAGTAATGGCGCGTTTGTCCCAGGCGCCTATTTCGTCTGTGTAAATTTTAGAAAAATCAACTTCTCCTTTATCATTTATAAAAACATTTGGATGCGGGTAGTCCATGACAGAAGCTCGGTCGTTAAAACTAGATGCATAATTATGTTGTAATCCTAAGGTATGTCCAACTTCATGTGCGGCTAATTGTCTTAAGCGGTGTAAAGCTGCTGTTTTCATTTTATCCGTAACAGGTTTCCCATTTACATAAGGTGAAAGCAAAGCAGTAAATATTAAATAGTCCTGTCTTACTCTTAATGAACCTAATGTAACTTGACCCTTAATAATTTCACCAGTTCTTGGATCTGTTATAGACGAGCCATAGCTCCAACCTCTTGTAGAACGGTGTACCCAGTTAATCATATTGTAACGAATATCCATTGGGTCAGCAGAGTCTGGTAATACTTTTACTTGAAAAGCATTTTTATAACCTGCTGCTTCGTATGCTTGATTCCACCATTTTGCTCCTTCCAATAAAGCAGTACGAATAGGTTCTGGTGTACCATTGTCTAAATAGTATATTATTGGTTCTATCGCTTCGCTTACTGTAGCAGAGGGATCTTTTTTATTTAATCTATGTCTGCTAATATACATTTTCTGAATAGGGTCCCCAATATCGGAACCGTAGTCAAAAAAGCTAATTCCAAAATAACCACTTCTTACGTCGTAGGGTCTTGGAGTATAATTATTATCTGGTAAAGCTACAAAGCTATGGTGCATTCTAACTGTTAATGCTTCTGTTGAAGGAGCAATGGTTTGAATAAAACGTCCAGCGTCCGATCCTCCTACAAAAGTTAAAGTAGCTTCAAACTCACTATTTTTAGGGAAGTTTTTTGTGTTAGCGGTATAAATGGCAGACCTGCCCTCGTTAAGGGTGTAAGTTCCTTGCTTTAATCTTTTGATTCTATCCACTACTCCGTGTGCATCTCTCAATAAAAAGGGGGTTGCGTCAATCAAAACAGTGTTTGCTCCATGGTCAGCTGCATTTATTTCCTCGGCTTCCACTGGGAAGCTGAATAAAATTGACTGCGCAAATGATTCGTTTACGGCTTTCTGTTCTCTTGGGTCATTACTAATTGCGCGAAAATCGAAATTAGGTTGAACCATTAATATTTTTTTACCTACACGATTAAAAGAAACAATACGACTATCGCCAATCTGACCTCTGTCCAAACCAATGTCATTAGAGCCAAGTCCTGCAGGCAATGAATTAACATATAAGAAAGGACTATTTAATTTATCAATAGCAATATAAATTTTGCCTTGATTATTGTCAATCCAATAGTTGAAATAGCCACTATGGTATTCCATATTTTTTGTCTTCTCTGCAATTGTTGCAGTTTGTGCATGCAATGTGAAAGGGAATAATAATAGCAATAAAAATATTCGCATAAAAAAGAGTTTAGATAAAAAAAATCCCGCTTTACTTTATTAGAGTGAGCGGGATTTTATATTGAGTTATATTAATTAAGCAGTTGGATTGCTTTCTGTAGTTGTTGGCTCAGTGAATAAAGTTTGAGGTACTGCTACTACTTCAACAGGAGCTGGAGTAGGCGCTGGTACTGCTTTTTTAGGAGCTACTTTTTTCTTAGGTGCTGCTTTTTTAGCAACAACAATTTTAACTGGAGCTGCTACTTTCTTAGCAGGAGTTGCTTTTTTAGCAACTACTTTCTTTGCTGCAACTTTCTTCTTAGGGGCAACTGCTTTTTTAGCAGGAGTTGCTTTTTTAGCAACTACTTTCTTTGCTGCAACTTTCTTCTTAGGAGCAACTGCTTTTTTTGCAGGAGTTGCTTTTTTAGCAACTACTTTCTTTGCTGCAACTTTCTTCTTAGGAGCAACTGCTTTTTTTGCAGTAGTTGCTTTTTTAGCAACTACTTTTTTAGCTGCAACTTTCTTCTTAGGAGCAACTATTTTTTTTGCAGGAGCTGCTTTTTTAGCAACTACTTTCTTAGCTGCAACTTTTTTCTTAGGAGCAACTGCTTTTTTTGCAGGAGTCGCTTTTTTAGCAACTACTTTCTTTGCTGCAACTTTTTTCTTAGGAGCAACCGCTTTCTTAGCAGGAGCTGCTTTCTTCTTACTTGACTTAGCCATAATGGGTTATTTTTAAATTAATTAGTAAACTTGATTTTTATAAAATTACATCGTTTTATTGTAACAAAATAAAATCAATTTATTTTTTTAATAATAGTTTTGTAAAATGCAAAATTCAACCACCTTAGTTTTGGGTGCTTCACCAAACCCAGAGCGCTATAGCTTCTTAGCCACTTCCTTACTTCAGGAAAAAGGACAGTCCGTTTATCCATTCGGAATTAAAAATGGATTTATAAATGACCTACCAATTTTATTAAATTGGCCAGAAAAAGGAACCATTGACACGGTGACTTTATATGTTGGACCTGCAGGTCAAAAAGCCTATTACGACTCCATCATATCACTTTCACCTAGACGTATTATTTTTAATCCTGGAACAGAAAACCCTGAATTAGAGGAACTTGCAAAAGAAAAGGGGATTCAAACTATGGAAGCCTGCACCCTCGTATTATTAAAAACGGGACAGTATTAGTTTATTTGTTATCAAAGATGGAATGCGGTTACTCGCACCTATTAATAAGTACTTGTTAGCATTTATATTGTCCCCAACTGGATCTATCTAAATTACGATATTGAATAGCTTCACTAATATGTTCCTCCTGTATAAATTCAGCATTGTTTAAATCGGCAATGGTTCTACTTACTTTTAAAATTCGGTCAAAAGCTCTCGCGCTTAGTTGAAATTGTTCCATGGCATTTTTTAAAAGCCCTTCTCCCTCTATACTAATTGCACAGTAAGATCTCAAATGTCTGCTTTGCATTTGTGAATTGGTATAAATGCCGGGTTCATTCTGGAATCTTTGTAGTTGAATTTTCCTTGCTTTTTCTATCTTTTCTAAGGTCTGATTTAACGAAATTTGCAAACCTTCGTCTTGCTTATTCCTCAATGCATCATAAGAGACTGGTACTACTTCTACTTGTAAGTCAATCCTATCCAATAAAGGTCCTGATATCCTATTCATATACCGCTGAATGGCTGTTGGGCTGCAAGAGCAGTCCTTTTGCGGATGATTGAAATACCCGCAAGGACAAGGATTCATTGCTGCAATAAGCATAAATCGAGCTGGGAATTGTAAGGTTTGATTTGCCCTTGCAATATTTATATTGCCTTCTTCCATGGGTTGTCGTAAAACTTCAATAGTGGCTCTATTGAATTCAGGAAGCTCATCTAAAAACAAAACGCCATTATGGGCTAAGGATATTTCACCTGGATGTGGAATTGCTCCTCCTCCAATTAATGCAATGGTTGTTAAGGAATGATGCGGTTGTCTAAACGGCCTAGCTGTAATAAGCCCATGCAGTTTATTTAGTTTTCCAGTGATACTATAAATTTTACTTGTCTCTAAGGCTTCTTCAGGACTTAGTGGAGGAAGGATAGATAGGATACTCTTGGCTAACATGGATTTCCCTGCTCCAGGTGGTCCAACCATAATCATATTATGGTTCCCTGCACTAGCAATCTCTAATGCTCTTTTTGCTTGAAACTGTCCTTTAATATCAGAAAAAAGCAGCTCTATTTCTGCTATACTAGTATTGTAATGAGTTTCAATATTTACTGGTTTTGCAGTTTTATTAGATTTTACAATATAGCTATTGGTTGACATGGCATAGTCCTCCGGATTTCTCAAAAATGAAACTACTTCAAATAAATTTTCAAAACTAAATATGGAGATCGCACTTACCATAGCTGCTTCTACAGCATTTGATTTAGGAACAATGATGCCCTTGTAGCCTTCCATTTTTGCTTGAATGGTCATAGCTAAGACTCCTTTAATGGGGTAAATAGTTCCGTCTAAACCTAATTCCCCCATAATAATATAGTCTGCTATAGGCAACTTATTTTGTAATTGCTCCGAGGCTGCTAGTACTCCAATTGTTATAGGTAGGTCAAACGCGGCGCCTGTTTTTTTTAAATGGGCGGGGGATAGGTTTACCAATACTTTTGTTCTGGGCATTTGAAAGCCATTTGCTTTAATGGCGCTTTCTGTTCTATGTAAACTTTCTTTTACTGCGATGTCGGGTAATCCTATAACACTGTAACCTTGCCCCATACTAACGTTTACTTCTATGGTAATGGTTATGGCATCAATACCTACTAATGCAGATCCTTTTGTTTTTACAAGCATTTTTTGCTTGAAATATAAACAGGAAAAATAATAATGGATTGCGTATTTATACGCTATAAATTTTCTAATAAGTCCACTACGCCTTCGCGTTCTAGTATCAAATAACCAATTCGGTCCTGACTCACACCCTCTTTCAAATGGTAGTGGAATAAAAGTGCTTTGTCTTTTACCTGTGTTTCAAAATAACTAAACTGAATATTCTCGTACTTGGTAAGTTGGTCACTTATCTCATACAAATGGGTTGACAATATAAATAAACTTGACCTTGATTTTTGAAGGCCTTCAATAACTTTGATGCTACATTTCATGGCATCTTGAATATTGGTTCCTTTAAAAAGCTCGTCAATTAATACACAATACTTTCTTCCGTCTTTGATTCTTTCTACTGTATTTTTTATTCTTTGTACTTCATTGAAAAAATAACTTTCTCCTTTTACTACATTGTCAGCAATGGTCAAATTGGTAATTAGCCCATCCATCACTGTCATTTCAATATTTTTACCAGGAGCGCCCATACCCACATGGGCTAAGTATATCACAATACCTACGGTTTTAATGAATGTACTTTTCCCGGCCATATTAGCCCCTGTTAAAAATAAGAAATTATGATGTTGACTAAGGGTTAAGTCGTTATGAATAGGATTTACTACTAGCGGGTGTGCTGCAGCTTCAATTTTTAAAACAGGAGTATGACTGCTTATCCAGGTTGGAAATACAAATTGAAATTTTTGTATCACAGTGGCCATACTATAATGTGCATCTATTTCGTAAAAATATTGGAGTAGTTCTAATGTATTTTGCTTGTATTGATAAAGGAAGAAATAGCCTAATTGCAAAACTTGCTGAGGGTCTGTTATTTTTTCATTATTTCTTAAAATAGCTAAATTAGGATGGTCGGTGTATTTGTGAATTCGTTGCACCAAGCTGTTAATAGTGCTATTGCTTGATTCTTTTTCAAATACAGTCACCCATTGCATTAGGTGTTGAATGAAAATACTTAAATGTCCTACAGAATACTCAATTAATGAATAGTCTGATTTATCCCAAAATCGATACCAGTAGGCCCCGGGCTTGCTAATTTGTACTGGAATATGTTTAAAGGAAGTTTCGAAAAATTTGTCAATGACAAGTGCTGTTCCATTGGTAATTTTCATTGCTTTTACAAATTCATAATGCTTTATGAATATAGCTATTGCAGCTTGTCTGTTTTCAATATCACTTTGTGTAGAAAGGGGGTGACTTAAATAACTGTCAAATAAATATTTACCTCCATTAGATTTGCAAAAATTAAGATGCGAGGCCAATCCAATACTTTCATCATTGTCAAATAAGCCAATATCCTGTTGGGTGATTTTATCTACTTGCATAAAGCTAAGTTAATCCTTATCCTCTATTAAATAGTAGGCGATGACCATTTTGAGATTCATCAAAAACCCCATTATTATAAACCAAATGTCCGTTCACAAAAGTGGATTGTATTTGATAGGGGAATTGAGTTCCTTCCAAAGGACTCCACCCACATTTGTATAAAATATTTTCTTTCGTAATGGTATAGGGTGCTTCTTTTACCAAAACTAAGTCGGCATGATAGCCTTCTCTTATAAAACCTCTATCTTTAATTTGGAAACAAATTGCAACAGCATGGCTCATTTTTTCTACCATTTTCTCCATGCTTAATTTTCCTTCCTTTACATATTTCAACATTAAGAGTACACTATGTTGCACTAATGGAAGTCCAGCATGCGCATGCGTGTAGTCTTCTTGTTTTTCCTCCCAGGTATGAGGTGCATGGTCGGTGGCAATAACGTCTAATTGGTCATTTAAAAGCCCTTCCCACAATGCTTTACGATGCTGCGGTGCTTTAATGGCTGGATTGCATTTTATTTGATTTCCTAATAAAGCATAATCGTTTGCTGTAAAATGCAAATGGTGTACACAAACTTCTGCAGTTATTCTTTTGTCTGCTAAAGGTCTTAAGTTTGAAAATAGTTGTAATTCTTTAGCAGTACTTATATGAAGAATATGTAAGCGAGCATCAAATTTTAAAGCCAATTGAATGGCTTTAAAAGAAGACTCAAAGCATGCTTCTTCATCTCTTATAATAGGATGGTCAGACGGTTCTAATACTTTTTTAACAGATTCTAATGCGGCTTTATTTCTTTTTATAATGGCTTCTTCTTCACAGTGTGTGGCAATTAATAGTTCAGAACGGCTAAAAATATTTT
>CANGDH010000010.1 GCA_947452555.1 Bacteroidota bacterium | reverse complement strand
ACAGATCGTAGTTAAATGGCGCATTATACCCCCCAGCTTTGATGTTTTGCTTTGAAAAGTTAATACCTGCAGTTAAGAACACGTCATTGTCCGTGAAGTCTACAAAAACTTTATCCCATGATTTAATGACCTCTTTTTTGAATTTACGAACACGCTCCGAAAGCGGCTTATTTAAGTACAAATTATCTTCCTGCTTTTTTGTTAGCTTTTTTAAATTCGGCGTTTGGGCCTTAACTGTGATTGCTAAAATTAGTATAGCTAATAATATGATTGAAAAATATACCGATTTACGCATTAATCCTATTGTTTATAAATGTTCAAGAATTTGATCTCTACTATTTACAAAATACGTTGAAAATAATCTAGTGGAAATAGGGCGGAAGCCTCAAAGATTTGAAAAATTTAATGTGTTAGTCTTTTCATTACAATCTAATTACTACTTTTTATTAAAATGGGTAATAGCCCATTTAAGTAGGCTATTATTGTCGTTAGGTAGGTCAAGTTTTTTTATAATATTATATCTATGGTTACGAACCGTTTTCTCGGCAATAAATAGGATTTCTGCAATTTCTTTACTTTTCTTCTGTTTAGATATTAAATCTAGAATCTTATATTCTGACAAACTTAAGTTTTTAGTTAATGAATTATTTTTCATACGTTCTAGGATAAATGCATATGCCATATTAACTGTTACTACAATCTGTTGCTCATTCCATGGCTTTACTAAATAGTTAAATGGAGTGGTATCTGAAGCTTCTGTTACCATCTTCTGATCACTAAAGGCAGTAACATATATTATTTCAATTTGCGGACTCAATTTTATTGCATCTTTTGCAAAATCAATTCCATTTGCACCAAGTCCTAAATTTATATCACAGATTGCTAACTGCGGTTTATAACTAGATAAAGCTGTTATAGCTTCATTATATGAATGCACCACATAAGTAGAATAACCAACCGCTTCTAATACCTCTTGTAAATCTATTGCAACAATAATTTCGTCTTCAAGAATTAATATTCTTTTGTCCATAATTTTATTTTTTAAATGTTATGTTATGAGAAACCCCGTTCGTATTTTCAAATACATAATTTGCTTTAAGTTGTGCACACATAACCTTTATTAATTTCATTCCTAAGCTGTTCTCTTTCAGGTCCTGATTGTTAAAGCCTGGTCCATTATCTTTAACTTCAATTATACAATTTTCAGCATTACTATATATTACAACATGCAGTTTTCCCTGTTTAATTTTAGTAAATGCATATTTTAGCGCATTTGAAACAGCTTCGTTTAAAATAAGTCCCATCGAAACCACGTTTTCAATGGGCAATTGCAAATCAGTCTCAATATCATATATAATTTCTATTTCCTTTGATTCAGTTTGGTAGATAGAAATCAGATGCGTTATAAGGGTTTTTATATAAGATACAACTTCTACCATCTCAAAATTTCCAGTTGTATAAAGATTCTGATGGACTAATGCCATTGTTTGAATTCTATTCTGAATTGATAATAGTGAACTTTTTGTATCTGCGTCCTTATTTCTTCTTTTTTGTAAATTCAATAAACTATACATTACTTGTAAGTTGTTTTTTACTCTATGGTGTAGTTCTTTTAGAAGTATTTCATTTTTATCATTTTGTTTTTTTATACTTTCAGAACTAATTTTCAGTTGGTAATTTTGTTTTTCAATAAATTTTTCATTTTTATTCTTTTGTCTATAGTTTCTATATAGGGCTATAATAAAAGCAGTAGCAAAGACCATTACAGAAACTAAAGTAAATAATTGTAATTTTTGTAGTTTTATTATTTTATTTTTCTCTTCTAATAAATGTCCTGATTTTATAAGTTCAGATCTCCTATTAGACAATTCAAGTTGAGCTAATAACAATACAGATTGATTATTTTGTTTCTTTTTGTCAATACTGTCTTTAAAGTTTACATAGGCCATGCTATAAAAGTAGGCTGAGTCATATGCTTTTTGGAAATTATAGTAATTGGATAAACTTTTTAATTGAATTAAATATATGTCAGAATTTGTCTTCCCATTAAAGATTTGAATACCACTGTCCAGGTATAATTTTGCCTTCCCTATGTCATTGGTTTTTAAATAGCAATTACTTAGATAAAATATTTTTCTTGCTTTATTTTCAATATTTTCATAACTATTTTTTATGTCTTCTAAAAGTAATGGAATTGCTTTTTTATATTGGCCGTTATAAATATAGCATTTAGCGATATTCCCTAAAAAGTAGCCATAAAAATAATGTAAATTCGCTTCTCTGTATACCTTCGTTTTCTTATTGAGATCAATCGTATTTAAAGTAGCTTGAACCCCTAGTTTATATACAATTTGAGCACTATCAACTTGGTTTAATTCAAAATATATTTCTCCTAAATAAAAATAGTAATTCAGTTCCTTCCAAGAAGCTGGACTTCCCTTTTTCTGGAATTGAATAAAGTCTTTTTTTGCAGCCTCGAATAAACCACAATCTCTATATATTTCCCAGTAGGTGTCTATATATCCTTTTTTAATTCTTTCATCTCTAATTATCAATGCATTAGCAATATCTCCAAAACTTCGATATTCTTCTTCTAGTTTAATTAAAACAGTTTTGTATTCATTTTCTTTTAGTTGTAACTTATTTGCATAAATAAATTTCAAAAAGGGAAATGCTTTAGTAAATTTTGATTGGTCGTGGTAGATGGAACTTAATGCAAGTCTGGTTTTAAATATTAAAACTTCATTATTTTCTTTTAATGCCTTTTCGTATTCACTTTCAAACATTTTTTCCCAAATAGCAACTGGGTACATTCCATATTGGTCACCATTACTATTCCATAATGCGATGATTGTTTCAGTTTTTGCACTATTATTTATGCTTTTTTGCGCGTGTAATTGATCTCGATATAAGCCGGTAATCAGTAATAGTGTCAATATGAATTTTCTACTCATTTCTTTAATAATAAAACTAAAAGTATCTTAATAAATTTAAAATAATGTAATTATGCTGTCTTAGACTATAGTTTAAGTTCGCTATATTTCTCTAAAACATATATTATTATTATGTTTTATAAAAAAACAATAGTTTCAAAATTTTTCAAAATGAGACATATGCCTCATTGTATAAAGGCTCATTTTGAACTTAATTTGCTTTATGTCACAATCAAAATACTCAGCAAATTTTATATTAATAAAATCTATTTTATTAATATTTGGATTATTTTCTTTATCTAAGAATTTAGAATCGCAAACTTCAACTGCTGGAATTTTGTTTCAAGCTATTGCCAAAGACAATGCAGGTAATCCAGCCAATAACAGAAATATATTTATCCGAGTATCTATATTATCAAATAGTTCAAATGATATTCCTTTACTAGTTGAAGAGCATGAAACAAATACAGATAATTTAGGCGTTTTTAATATTGCAATTGGGAAAGGTAAATTTATTTCAGGTGTTTCAAATTCTATTGATGTAATTGACTGGTCTAGAACGAGTCATCAATTAAATTTAAAAGTTGCTATCTCGCCAGTTGCACCAACTGCGGGTTGGGATTTTCACAATGAATGGGTTGATCTAGGTAATGCTCCATTTGGTGTTGTACCTTATGCTATGCATGTTGTTGGATTGAAAGCAACAGTTGATACAAGTGTTTTAAATAGAAAATTAAACATTATTGATACCTCTAAAATGCTATCTAATTATGCGAAATCAAGTTCAGTTCAAACGCTTTCTGCAACAGTAAACAACAAAGTGAATATTGCTGATACAAACAGTATGTTGGCACCATATATCAAGTCTGCTTTTGTAATGAATATCAATTTATTAAATGGAAGACTAGACGAGAAAGTGAATATTTCGGATAGTCTTACAGTTTTTGTTACCCCTTCTGAATTCAAGTCTAAAATTTTTGATACAAGCAGTTTGTCAAACAGAATCAATTATAAATTAAATGTAAACGACACAAGTAGTATTTCAAACCGGATTGATTTTAAATTAAATATTTTAGATACGAATGTCATGTTAAGTAATAGAATCCAGCGAGATACTATAGCATTGTCCAACAGAATAAATTTGAAAGAAAATATATCCAATAAGTCATTTAATGTTAGTAATGTGAGTGCTTATAATGACAATCAATATCCATCTGTTAAAGCAATTAAAGATTATGTTGACGCTGCAATAGTTGCTGGCGCTCCAGATGCTGATATTAACACAAAAGGAATTCTAAAATTAACTGGAGATTTATCAGGTTCTGCTACAAATCCAGTAATTGCAAATAATTCAATTACTACGATTAAAATATTGGATGCTGCTGTCACTGACGCTAAAATAGCTTTTGGCATTAATGCTTCAAAAGTTGGATTAGGTAATCTTACCAATAACGCACAATTATATAATTTAAATGGACTTACTACCCAAACACAAAATTTTGCAATACCTAGTTATATTGGAACTGCTCCTAGTTGGACTTCTAGTGGAAGTATACATACACTCAATATTCCCTTAGCGTCAGCTTCCTCTGTTACAGCCGGTTTATTAAGCAAAATAGATTTTGACCATTTTAATAGTGCCTATTCAACTAATATTAATAGTTTAACTACCACAGGTTCTAATGGTACGGCCTCTTTAAGTGGTCAAATCTTAAATATCCCTTCTTATTCACTTGTGGGTTTAGCTGGAAGCACAAGTGCTAATTACGTTTTTGCCGGACCTGTTTCAGGGGGTATGTCTGCTGCTAGTTTTAGAACATTAGTTGCTGCAGACATTCCTAACAATGCATCTAATACAACTGGTAATGCAAATACAGCTTCAAAATTATCAATTAGTAAGAATATTAATGGAACTGCATTTGATGGTTCTACTGATATAACAATTTTTGCCAATACGCCCAATGCAATTTCTTTTAATAATGATGGTTTAGGTATTGTTTCAGGTGGAAGCTTCAATGGTGCAACTCCAAAAACAATTTCTTATAATACAATAGGAGCCGCACCTTCAATTGGTTCTAGTTCCATCACTACTTTAGGAAGTGTAAGTATAGGTACTTGGGCAGCAAGCGTAATTGATGCCAACTATGGAGGTGCGGGAAATAATAATGGTATCTTAAAAGCGAATGGGCTAGGATTAGTAAGTACTGCTATTGCTGGCACTGATTATATTGCACCATTTACTGTTCAAACTAGTAAACAGTTTTTAGCTGCACCTAATGCATTTAATGGTATTCCAGTATTTAGATCCATAGTGGATTCTGACATTCCAATATTAAATCAAAATACCACTGGAAATGCGGCTACTGCATCTGTACTTGAAAATCCAAGATTAATTAATGGGGTTTTCTTTGATGGCTCATCTGATATTTCAATTCCTACTAATACTTCCAATTCAATTACTTTTAATAATGGAGGTGCTGGTGTTGGTTCTGGTGTAACTTTTAATGGGTCAATTGCCAAAACTATTTCATATAATACTATTGGTGCTGCTCCATCCATTGGTTCTTCAAGTATAACTACATTAGGAAATATTACAACTGGGACTTGGAATGCAAACGTTATTGATGCAAGGCATGGAGGTGCGGGAATAACTAATGGGATTATGAAAGCAGATGGTTCTGGGATAGTGAGTAATGCTATTGCAGGAACTGATTTTCAAAGTCCACTAAGTTTTCAAACTCCACTTTCTAATTCAGGTAATGTAATTTCATTACCTATTGCAAGTAATTTATCTAGTGGCTATCTTAGTAGTATAGATTGGAATAATTTTAATAACAAAATAAACATAAATAAAATAGGAGTTGCCAATGGTGTAGCGAGTTTAGATGGAACAGGGAAAATTCCAACATCTCAAATACCTGCAATTTCTTTTTCTAGTGGATATGTAGTAAATAATGAAACTGAAATGCTAGCACTTTCTAGTGCAGTAGTGGGAAGTATTGCAATCAGAACTGATAATAGTAAAAATTATGTTTTAAGCGGTTTTCCTGCAACTACTTTATCAAATTGGTTAGTATTATTAATGCCGGCATCCGTCACTTCGGTCAATGGGTTTTCAACTGGAAGTATTGTTTTAACAACCTCTCATATTAGTGAAGGGACAAATTTATATTATACAATCGATAGAGCTAAAAGTGCAATTAGCGCATCAAGTCCAGTTGTCTATTCTTCTGCCACTGGTATCATCTCCCTTCCAGCTGCAACAACAAGTGTAGCGGGACATTTAACAGCGGCTGACTGGAATACTTTTAATAATAAATTAGGAACATTTGCTTCACAAGCTCCAAGTACATTTTTTGCTGGACCAGCAAGTGGAGTGAATGCAAGTCCTGTATTTAGAACAATGGAGATTAGCGATGTGCCAGTTTTAAATCAAAATACAAGTGGAAATGCGGCAACTGCAACAAAGTTAGCTGTTTCTAAAAATATTAATGGTATCGCTTTTGATGGATCTGCAGATATTACCATTGCTTCGACTATTGCAAATGCCATCACTTTTAATAATAGTGGTATAGGACTTTCAAGTCCGACAAGTTTTGATGGGTCTCTTGCCAAAACAATTTCATATAATACTATTGGTGCTGCGCCGTCAATTGGATCAGCAAATATTACAACATTAGGTACTATAACCACTGGTACCTGGAACGCAAATGTAATAGATGCAAGTCACGGGGGAGCAGGTGCTGTTAATGGAATTTTAAAATCGGATGGCAATGGGAATGTGACTAATGCTGTCGCTGGATCTGATTATCAAATACCATTTGGTTCACAGACTAACATGTATTTTTATGCTGCACCAAATGCTGCAAATGGAAGTCCTATTTTTAGATCCATATTAGTTTCAGATATTCCTACACTTAATCAAAGTACAAGTGGGAATGCTGCAACTGCAACCAAGTTAGCGGCTACTAAAAACATCAATGGTGTAGCTTTTGATGGGTCTGCAGACATTGCCATTTCTTCAAATATTACAAATGCCATTACTTTTGACAATAGTGGAACCGGTGCTCTTAGTTCAAGTTCTTTTAATGGCGCTGTTGCCAAAACAATTTCTTATAATACTATTGGTGCTGCTCCAGCTATTGGATCTACAAGTATTGTTAGTTTAGGTACTGTTACTTCAGGAACTTGGTCTGCAAATATTATTGATGCTAGTCATGGAGGTGCTGGAGCTAATAATGGTATTTTAAAAGCAAATGGATTAGGAGTTGTAGCAACTGCAACTGCAGGAACAGACTTTGAAAATGCATTGACTTTTGTTGCCCCTTTATCAAGAACACTAAATACAATTTCTATGCCATCAGCAACTATTAGTTCAAACGGTTTTTTAACTTCCACCGACTGGAATACATTTAATGGGAAACAATCTAGTTTAGTAGCCGGAATAGGTATAAGTATATCCGGTGGAAATACAGTAGCAATTGGACAAACTGTGGCTACGACATCCAATCCAATATTTGCTGGAATTACTTTATCAGGATTAAATGTTTCAGGTATTGTTACTAATACTGCAGCTGGTTTATTAAGTACTACATCAACAACAGGAGCAGGTAATATAGTCCGTTCTACTAGTCCGATTTTAGTTACACCTTTATTAGGGGATGCTTCTGCAACTAGTATAAGCACTGGGACTATCACTGCAACAAGTTCAATTACATCAAATGGGGATATGACTGCAAAGCGGTTTAAGTTAACTATGCCATCCGCAATTACTGCAGCAACTACTACTACAATCGATTTAAGTACAGGCAATGTGTATACTGTAAATGTGGGTTTAAATATTACTACGCTTACACTCAACAATCCGGTAGTTGGCACTTATTTAATCAAGTTTTTACAAGTAGGTACAGGTAATTGGAGTATTACTTTTCCAACTGGATGGAAATGGGCTGGTGGGGTAGTTCCAAGTATTACTCCAACTACTGGGAAACTTGATATTGTGACTTTAATATATGATGGTACAAATTATTATGCAACGATTGTTAAAAATTTTTAAATGAAAATAGCAACTTTATTATTTTTCACAATTTCGATTCTTAATAATCAATTAAGTTTTGCGCAAGTAATGCCACAAGGATTTTTAGTAGGTCCCGATGTAGAGACAATTACAATAGGGGCGCAAGTATGGATGAAGAAAAATCTGGATTTAACAGTGTATCAAGATGGCTCTAGTATTGAAGGTGCAGATGTCGCATTTAATAGAAATTTATTTACTCCTGCTTGGTGTTATTATGATCACAATATTATTAATAATGCAACTTATGGTAAACTTTATAATGGATATGCAGTAAATGACACAAGAAATATATGCCCTGTTGGTTTTAGAGTGCCAACGCAGGCAGATTTTAATACATTGGCAGTGAGTATTGGTGGAAATACAAATGGGGGTAGACTAAAAGAAGCTGGAACTGTTAATTGGGCTTCTCCAAATACAAGTGCAACAAATAGCACAAATTTTACTGCATTGCCAGGTGGATATATGGGAAATGCTAATTCTTCATCTAATATGTTTTCACAAGCTTATTTTTGGACTTTAACTCCGATTACGGGAGGAGGCTCAACAAATTATATTCGGTTTTTAATGTCAACAAATGGGACTTTTTCAGAATCTACAGCGTTTGTTTTAGAAGGAGGTGCTTCCGTTCGATGTATTAAACAATAATTAAGGTTTCTTAATTATAAGTGTTTTCTTAAGCACTTCTAGCTTTCCGTCAATATTTTTTTCGTCATATTGTAGGCCTAAAATATGCGCAACTAATGGGTATATATTTACATTTTCAAAATGATCAACAGTCAATCCTTTTTTAAATGCAGGACCCCATGCAGTGAAATAAGCGCGCATCTCGACAGTATGATTGTCAAATCCATGTTTACCTAAAGTTGTTTTTCTTTTTGAAAAGTTAAAAACTTTTGGGAAATGGGGTACTACAATTAAATCCCCAAGTCTATTATATTTATCGTCACTTTTTTGAGAATGCCAATATGCAGGAGTTTCGTCTAATTTATAAACACTAATTGAAGTATCTTTTTTCAAAGCTTCATAAGTGGATTCGATTTTAGATGCGTCTTTAGCGTACAAATGAATTAAGGCATCTCCCCAAGGCACTTTAAAAGCGGCAGTGTCAATAGCAGCAGGCATTCCTAATGTATTCATATTGTCAACATTGATCATGCCATGGTCTGATACTACAATATAGTTGATAGGTAATTTAAGTGTTGCTAATTCTATTTGTAAAGCGTTGATACTACTGTCAACAAACTGAACAGCGGCAGTTACATGTTTATCATTTACGCCATATTCATGCGCATCATGATCTACTTGCGGAAAATAAAAAGTTATTAAATGTGGGCGTTGATCTTCTGGTAAGCTTAACCAATCTTTCACTGCTTTAATACGCGAAGCAATTGCTGTCTTTTCATTGTAAATATAATAATAAGTAGGTCGTGTATTTTGAATAGCAGCTTCACTTGCTACCCAGTAAAAGCTCGCTGATAACATTTTTTGTTGTTCAGCTAATACCCATAACGGAGTGCCTCCATACCATTTCCCTTCTGCTACCATTTTTTTATTTCCCATACGATACTCTTCGCCACTTGCTTTATCAAAATAGGTGTTATCGACTAATCCATGGTGGGATGGATACATGCCCGTTACAATAGAATAGTGATTTGGAAAAGTAAGAGAAGGAAATGCAGGATCCATATATGTTGCACGAACTCCATTTTTCAAAATTGTTTTTAAAAATTTGGCATCATGTAATTCTGTGAAGTCGGACCTATATCCGTCTATTGAAATTAAAATTACATAAGGTTTCTTTGTTTGGCTTTTGTCATTCATTCTACCTGCAATAATTTGCTGAGTAGTATCTTGACTCCAGGAAACAGTAATGAGCATGACAGCAATAATTGCTACACTAATTTTTTTGTACATCTTAATTATATTTTTCGAATTCTTTTAGAAATCTCTATTGATAAAATTGCGGCTAAAATGCCACCACCCAAATCCAAAGGAAAATGCTGTCCAAGATATACTCTTGAATAGGCACATAATATAGCATAAACTAAACCTAAAATTACAGCCCATTTATTTTCAAATAAATAAACAGTTAACAGAAATAGGGTGAATGCAGTTGCGGTATGTCCAGAAGGAAAACTATTTAGTGTGTGCATCTGCACCCCGCTTACAGTATGGATTAATGACTTGGGTATATCGCTAGCGAAAGGTCTTGTTATTTTGTCGAAAAATAATTGCTTCGGAATTTGAGTGAATATAGTAGAGAACACAAAACATAGGAATATAAATTGCCAATCTTTCTTAAACAGTCCAAAAGCTATTATTAAATAGGGAATCCAGATCCAACCCTCGGCCATATTGCTACACATAACAAAAAACCTGTCTGTAATCTTGCCAAGATCCTTATTGAAAAGTAAAAACAAGGTTTCACGCCCCCAAATCAAGCTACTACCCATCAAAATAAAAGCCAATAGGAGTGAAATAACCCTAGCTATTTTATATGGTAAGTGATTGTTGATGTTCATATTCATAAACTAGCTGAAATAGTTGTACAAAATTACAAATGTTAGGGGGTTTAGTCAACTAATTATTTAAATGGTTGTTATAACTTTACCTATCCACATGAGTCAAGAAAAAGAACAAATAAAAGTAATTGGTGCCCGAGAGCACAATCTGAAAAATTTTGATATAGCAATTCCTAAAAACGAGTTAGTCGTATTTACAGGAGTGAGCGGGAGTGGCAAATCCTCCCTTGCCTTCGATACCATATATAATGAAGGGCAAAGACGCTACATGGAAAGTTTCAGCGCCTACGCACGTCAGTTTATGGGGCAAATGGAACGACCAGATGTAGATCAAATAACAGGACTTTCTCCTGTTATTGCTATAGAGCAAAAAACCACGAATAAAAATCCAAGGTCTACAGTGGGAACTGTTACCGAATTATATGACTTTTTAAGGTTGTTATATGCTCGAATAGGTAAAGCTTATAGTTACAATACAGGCAAGCCAATGGTGAAATTTTCTGAGGCTGAGATTGTACAAAATATATTCACGCAGTTTAAGGACCAAAAAATTAATTTGTTAGCGCCAGTAGTGAGAGGTCGTAAAGGACATTATAGAGAATTGTTTGAAGAGATTAGAAAGAAAGGATTTGTTAAAGCAAGAGTGGACGGAGAGATTATGGAAATAAGACCTAAGTTTCAAGTGGATAGATACAAAATTCACGATATAGAGATTGTTGTAGATCGTATTCCAGTAACTGACGCCATGAAAACGCGTTTATCTGAAAGTGTTGGACAATGTCTTAAAATGGGTAATGGATTAATGTTCTTATTAGTGGAAGGGAAAACAAAAGTAGTACAGTACTCCAAACAACTTATGTGTGAAGCAACAGGGTTAAGCTATGAGGAACCATCTCCAAATAGTTTCTCCTTTAACTCGCCTTATGGGGCTTGTCCAAATTGTAAGGGGCTTGGTAATGTATATGCAATTGACATGCAATTATTAATACCAGACACTGCTATAAGTATAAATGAGGGTGGAGTGATACCATTAGGAGAAGCTAGAGAAGCGAGTGTTTTTAATCAGGTAAAGCAATTTGCAAAAAAATATAAGATTAGTTTAGACAAACCCATTAGTAGTTTAACAAAAGAACATTTAGATTTAATTTTATTTGGCGATAAAAATATTTCCAACACATTTGACTTGGATTTAAATGACGAAAACATTCCAGATACATTTACCGGTAGTTATGAAGGAATTGTACCAATGCTTAAAAGATGGTTTACTTCTTCTCAAAGTACAGAAGTTTTGAAAGGCTGGGTAGAACAATTTATGGAATTAAATACTTGTATAGTTTGCAACGGGGCTAAGTTGAAAAAAGAAAGTTTGTGGTTCAAAGTAAATGAACAGAATATCGCTGCCTTAAATGACATGCACTTAAATGACTTACAAGAATGGTTTAAAAAGCTACCAGCTAAATTAGACAAAAAGGATACCCTAATAGCTGCAGGAATTTTAAAAGAAATAGACGACCGTATTTCATTTTTAATGAATGTGGGCTTGTCTTATTTGTCTTTAAGCAGACCCTCTAAATCATTGAGTGGAGGTGAGTCACAAAGAATTCGATTGGCAACACAAATAGGATCTCAATTGCAAGGTATTACTTATATATTAGACGAGCCTTCTATTGGCTTGCATCAAAGAGATAACCAAAGACTGATTGTTGCATTAAAACAATTAAGAGATATAGGCAATACGGTATTGGTTGTGGAGCATGATAAGGATATTATGATGGCTTCCGATTATATAGTGGATATTGGACCACGCGCTGGTATACATGGTGGACACATTGTAGCACAAGGGACTCCAAAAGAAATCATCAAATTAAAATCTGATACCGCTTTGTATTTAGCGGGTAAAAAAATGATTGAAGTTCCTGCGGAAAGAAGAAAAGGGAATGGAAAAACTATTACTATAAAAGGGGCCACTGGGAATACTTTACAAAAAGTGGATTGTGATTTTCCATTGGGAACTTTTACTGTAGTATCGGGTGTGAGTGGAAGTGGCAAGTCTACTTTAATTAACGAGACATTGTATCCAATATTATCTCAATATTGTTATAAGAGTAAGACCAAGCCTATGCCGTTTAAATCAGTTACAGGTTTAGAGCATATTGATAAAGTAATTGAAATAGATCAATCTCCAATAGGGAGAACACCAAGGAGTAACCCTGCTACGTATTGTGGATTCTTTACAGATATTAGAACGCTTTTCGCATCGGTCCCAGAAGCTAAGATTAGAGGCTATCAAGCGGGGCGTTTTTCATTCAATGTAAAGGGAGGAAGATGTGAGGTTTGCGAAGGTGGAGGAATGCGTGTGATTGAAATGAATTTTTTGCCAGACGTTTATGTGCATTGTGAGAAGTGTTCAGGTAAACGTTATAACAGAGAGACGCTAGAAATTAGATATAAGGGTAAATCTATTAGTGATGTATTAAATATGACAGTAGAAGAAGCTTGTGAATTTTTCCAAGCAGTACCTTTTATATATAGAAAAGTAAAAGTATTACAAGACGTTGGCTTGGGTTATATCACATTAGGACAGTCAGCGGTAACCTTAAGTGGAGGAGAGGCGCAGCGTGTTAAATTGGCAACAGAACTTGGGAAAAAAGATACTGGTAAAACTTTTTATATTTTAGATGAACCTACTACTGGCTTGCATTTTCAAGACATTAAACTCTTGATTGGGGTGTTAAATAGATTGGTAGAAAGAGGCAATACTGTATTAGTGATTGAGCATAATATGGATGTGATTAAAGTTGCGGACTATTTAATTGATTTAGGTCCTGAAGGAGGAAGTGGAGGTGGTGTAATCCAGTTTAAAGGCACTCCAGAAGAGATGATTAAGAAGTCTAAATCACATACAGCTAAATATTTAGCTGTAGAGATGTAATGGGAATATAGGGCTACTTCAAATAAGCTGGGTTTTCAAGAAAAATTATTTTCGAATCATAGGAATATGCTCAATGGCATCTTCGTAATACATCTCTCCAGCTTGTTCAAATCCTTGTTCTTCGTAAAATTTCTTTAAATATAATTGTGCTCCAATTTTAATGGGGTGCTTACCGAAAAGTCGTTCACATTCTGCAATGGAATATTGCATCAAAGCTTTTCCTGCGCCAATACCTCTGTGTTTTGGGGAGCCAACTACACGTCCAATACTTTGGTATCCTTTATAACTTTGGTCCACATCAAATAACCTTGTGGAAGCAACTAATTCATTGTTTAACCATCCCATTGTGTGATAGGCAATTTGATCATTATTATCCATGTCTAAAAACACACAGTTTTGTTCCACCACAAATACTTCACTTCTAAGGCGAAGTATAGCGTAAAGCTCGTCTACTGTTAGTGCTGAAAAGGGTTTAGTAACCCACTGAATGGTTGAATTTGTTGACATATTCACAAAAATAGGGCATAATATAAACTCTATTAGCAATTATGATGGCAATCCCAATATATTTTTGCAATTTTGCCCAAATTATCTTCCTCCATGAGCAAAAAAGTAGCCATTATTGGTGCCGGTCCAGCAGGTTTAACCGCTGCTTATTTATTAGGCAAAGCGGCACAAGACGTAACGGTGTTTGAAAAAGACCCTCAATATGTGGGAGGTATTTCAAGAACAGAATCTTATAAAGGATATCATTTTGATATTGGTGGTCACCGCTTTTTTTCAAAGTCAAAAGAAGTAGAAGATTTCTGGACGGAAATATTAGCGGATGAATTATTGGAGCGCCCAAGAAGCTCTCGCATTTTTTATAATAAAAAGTTTTTTTCTTATCCTTTGGCTGCATTTGAAGCCCTAATGAAATTAGGAATTTTTGAAAGCTTTTTATGTGTGATGAGTTATTTGATGGCAAAATTATTTCCAGTTAAAGACCCGCAGAATTTTGAGGACTGGGTAACCAATCAATTTGGTAAAAGATTGTTTAATATATTTTTCAGAACCTATACAGAAAAAGTATGGGGTATACCTTGTAAAGAAATTTCTGCAGACTGGGCAGCACAACGTATAAAAGGTTTGTCTTTAAGTAGTGCATTATGGAATGCTTTATTTAAACCATCCGGCAAAAAGAGTAAGGGAGATGTAATCAAAACTTTGATTGACTCTTTCCGTTATCCAAAACGTGGACCTGGTATGATGTGGGAAGAATGTGTAGTGAAGAGTAAAGCTTTAGGTGTTAAAATTGAGATGAACACGGGCGTTAACAAAATTGAAAAAGTAGGAGATACTTGGAAAGTATACACTTCAACAGGTGCAATATTAGCAGGTTTTGATTATGTATTGTCGTCTGCTCCAATGCGTGAACTAATACCAGCAGTGGCACCGGCATTTCCAGCGCCTGTCTTATTTGCAGCAAGTCAATTAAAGTATAGAGATTTCTTAACAGTAGTATTAATTTGTAAGGACCAAGACGCCTTTAGTGATAACTGGATTTATATTCATGAGCCAAACGTAAAAGTGGGACGTATTCAAAACTTTAAGTCATGGAGTCCATTTATGGTGCCGGATCCTGAAATGGCTTGTTATGGATTAGAGTATTTCTGTTTTGAAGGAGATGGTTTATGGACAAGTAGTAATGATGACTTAATTGCCTTAGGTACTAAAGAAATTGATCAAATTGGTTTAACTAAACCATCTGCAATTGTAGACGGATATGTAGTGAGACAACCAAAAGCTTACCCAGTATATGATCATGAATACAAGGATCATTTGAATGTAATTCGTGAAGCATTGAAACAATACAAGGGATTGTATTTAGTAGGACGTAATGGTATGCATAAATACAATAACCAAGACCATAGTATGATGACTGCTATGTTAGCTGCTA
This sequence comes from Bacteroidota bacterium, assembly GCA_947452555.1. GTDB lineage: Bacteria > Bacteroidota > Bacteroidia > Chitinophagales > Chitinophagaceae > Sediminibacterium. The sequence continues at coordinate 31,157 of CANGDH010000010.1, read as the reverse complement.
AGAATATTATTGCAGGCAAAGAATTATTTGATCTATGGGATGTAAATGAGGATGCTGAATATCATGAGGGTGGTGACAGAGGTGCTGCCGCTGGTATTATTGGCCGCGCCGTTCCAGAAAAAATAGTGAATTAATATCCATACTTACCTTTCCAACGTTCACTCAGGAATTTTTTAAGTTCTTGTTCTCTTGCGTTTTTCTGTGGCTGGAATAAAGTAGTACCTTTTATTTCGTCTGGTAGGTATTCTTGTTCTAGGAAATTGTTTTCGCCCATATGAGAATATTGATAGTTTTTTCCGTAAGACAAGTCCTTCATTAGTTTAGTAGGGGCATTTCGTAAATGTAATGGTACTGGAAGGTTGCCAGTTTTGTTAACTAGGGACAAACTTTTGTCAATAGCTTCAATGGCAGCATTGCTTTTTGCAGAACTTGCTAAGTATATAGCACATTGTGAAAGTATAATTCTACTTTCCGGATACCCGATTTTATTAACAGCATCAAAACAACTATTGGCTAATAAAAATGCGTTGGGATTTGCATTGCCAATGTCTTCGCTTGAAAATATCAACATGCGCCTAGCTATAAATTTAACGTCTTCTCCACCTGCAATCATTCTGGAAAGCCAATAGATGGCCCCATTAGGATCAGAGCCACGCATGCTTTTAATAAAAGCAGAAATGATATCATAATGCATTTCCCCATTCTTATCATAAAGCGCAATATTAGTTTGAGCTACTTCCATCACCCAGTCATTAGTTAATACAAGTGGGGCCTTAGTTGTAGCAGTACCAATCAATGCTTCTACTGATAGTTCTAAAAGATTTAATAGTTTACGTCCATCTCCTCCAGATAATTGAAATAAAGCTTCAGTTTCTTTAATTACAATAGTATGTTTTTTAAATAAATCGTCTTTTTGTATCGCTTGTTGTACTAATTGTTCTAATCCTGTTTTGTCTAAAGTTTTTAAAATAAAAACTTGACACCTGCTAAGCAAGGCACTATTCACTTCAAAACTTGGATTCTCTGTAGTGGCTCCAATTAAAGTAATAATACCTTTTTCAACAGCGCCTAATAATGCATCCTGTTGCCCTTTATTGAATCGATGTATCTCGTCAATGAATAAAATGGCGCCCTCTTTTGTTTTAGCTTCCTCGATAACTTCTCTTAACTCTTTCACTCCGCTACTAATGGCGCTAAGCTGGTAATAAGCAATACTAAAAGTGGTTGCAATAATATTTGCCAAAGTGGTTTTGCCAACGCCAGGAGGTCCCCATAAGATCATAGAAGGCACTTTGCCTTTTGAAATAGCTTTTTGCAAAACACTATTTTGACCAGACAAGTGTTCTTGTCCAACTAAGTCAGCAAGTATTTGCGGACGTAATCTTTCGGCTAATGGAATAGAAGGATTCATCTGTTTAAAGATACAAAATTACAAGGGCTACTTGAACAAGTGATCATATTGTTTAACAAGTCTTAACGTTGTTCTAATGTGAACTAAGCCAATCATACCAGTTATTAATAAAAATACTGCTGCTACTTTTAGTACAGATAAAATTAAAGCTGCGGTTGCTTCCGCGGGTAAACCTGGTTGTTGAAGCATTAGTTCGTCTATATATTTTAGTAAAGTAATGTCTGAAGACAATAATATACTAATAGAATTAATAAAGAATAAGCTACAAAGAAATAAACTTACATAAGCGTTCACTTTAATCCAGTCTTTCAATCGACTACTCAATTCCAGTTCTTTTTCTATTCCTTGTTTTAAAAATTTAAAACTCGCAAAAGTATAAATAACTAAACAAGCAATAACAAATACGAAAATCAGGATACTTGGATTAGTAATTGCTGACAATAAAAAGATACCGTCAAGGAATCCAAAAAACAATGAAATTGGAATTAAAAAGTAGGAGAGTACCTTATACAATTTTAAATTATTGGGCATGCTTCTATTTTAAATTTAATTTGATATGTAGTTCTTCAAATTGCTTATCGTCTATATTACTTGGAGCGTCTAACATTACATCACGACCACTATTATTTTTCGGGAATGCAATAAAGTCTCTGATACTTTCACTGCCACCTAATAAAGCACATAAACGGTCAAAGCCAAATGCGATACCACCATGGGGAGGTGCACCATATTCAAAAGCACCTAATAAGAATCCAAATTTATGATTTGCTTCTTCAGGAGTCATGCCTAAGGCAGCAAACATTTTTTCTTGTAAGTTTCTTTGGAATATTCTAATTGAACCTCCACCAATTTCATTTCCATTTAATACCATATCATAAGCATTGGCTTTGATATTAGCATAAGGGTGTTCTAAGTATTTTGCAGCATCTTTGATTTCAGGAGCATTGTTAATCATAATATCAATATGATCTGGCTTTGGAGAAGTGAACGGATGATGTCTTGCTACCCAACGGTTGCCTTCTTCATCATATTCAAATAATGGAAAGTCCATAACCCATAATAATCTAAATTCATCTTCTTTACGGAAGTCTAATTGCTTCCCTAATTCCAAACGTAATTCACTTATCGCTTTACGAGTTCTTTCTTCTGCACCCGCTAATATTAACACTAGGTCTCCTGCTTTTGCATTGGTAGCAGTAGCGATTGCTTTTAATTTATCTTCTGAGTAAAATTTGTCTACACTGCTCTTAAAACTTCCGTCTGCATTACATTTTATGAAAACTAAACCTTTCATACCAATTTGAGGACGCTTAACCCATTCTGTTAATTCGTCCGTTTGCTTACGTGAATACTCGCTACACCCCGGTGCAGCAATAGCAATAACGGTTTCTGCTTCATCAAATACTTTAAAGTCAACTCCATTAATCAATTCGGCTTTATCTGCTTTATCTGAAAATACATGTGCTGGCTTTTTCAAATTACACAGGTCCATTCCAAAGCGAATATCTGGTTTATCATTACCATAATTCCACATAGCGTCTTCCCATGTCATTCTTTGTACAGTATCCGTATAATCTATATTCTTAACGTCTTTGAAAATGCTTTTAATCAATCCTTCAAACATATTTAAAATATCTTCTTGCTCCACAAAGCTCATCTCACAGTCAATCTGAGTAAACTCGGGCTGACGGTCAGCTCTTAAATCCTCATCTCTAAAACATTTTACAATTTGGTAGTAACGATCATATCCGCTCACCATTAATAATTGCTTGAATGTTTGAGGTGATTGAGGTAATGCATAAAACTCGCCTTCGTTCATTCTACTTGGCACCACAAAATCGCGTGCACCTTCGGGAGTGGACTTAATTAAAAAAGGAGTTTCAATATCCATAAAACCTTTTTCATGTAAGTAATTTCTAGTTGCACGGTTCACACTATACCTTAATTCAATATTCTTCTTAACTGCGTTTCTTCTTAAATCTAAATAGCGATATTTCATCCTAATATCATCGCCGCCATCTGTATCGTCTTGAATAGTAAAAGGGGGAACTATAGAAGCGTTTAATATTTTAAACTCGGTCACCTTAATTTCAATTTCTCCAGTAGCAATATTTAAGTTTTTGCTAGAGCGTTCAATAACAGTTCCTTTAACTTGAATCACAAACTCACGACCCAAAGGTTGAGCGTCCAATTGTGCTTGTAATACTTCCCCGATTAATAACTGTGTAATACCATAACGATCTCTAAGGTCCACAAAAGTGATGGCGCCAAATTTACGAATGGTTTGAACCCATCCAGCTAAGGTTACTTGTTGATTAACAGACTGAATATTTAACTCTCCACAATGGTGTGTTCGATACATATGAAACTATTGAAATATGATAGGACTGCAAATATAGCCCAATTCCCATAAATTATACATCTTTGCAGCATGACAGTAGATACAATATCTCCAAAAACAAGACGAATCATATTATCGGGCTTTTTCTTTCTTACGGGCTTATGCTTTTCAAGCTGGGCAAGTCGTATTCCCGACATTAAATCGCAGTTAGGTTTAAGTGATGGCGCTTTTGGAGGGTTGTTGTTCTTTCTTCCCATTGGTTCTTTTTTAGGTATCCCAATTTCAGGAAGTCTAACGTCAAAATATGGTAGTAAAAAAATTGTCACTATTGCTGCTATTGTTTATCCTATTACTTTAGTGAGTTTAGGAATTGCAACTAGCACTTTTCAATTAGCTATTTGTTTATTTTTATTTGGGATGGCTGGAAATATGTTCAATGTTTCAGTGAATACGCAAGCGGCTGCATTGTCTAAATTATTTGAGAAAAGTATTATTGCTATGTTTCATGGTTTTTGGAGTATGGCAGGTTTTGTAGGTGGATTATTAGGTGGATTTTTTGTAGCGCAGTCTATTTCTCCATTACAACAATTTTCAACAGTTGCCATTGTAGGATGGGTCTTTTTATTTTTTGCTCATGGATATCTATTACCTAGTGAAACGAATAAACAAGCAGTTAGTAAAATGTGGGCTAAGCCAAGTCCATTAATGTTGCAATTTGGTTTGGTGGCTTTAAGCAATATGATTTGTGAAGGAATGATGTTTGACTGGAGTGGAGTATACTTTCAAAATGTGGTAAAAGTAGCAGACCAATGGCGTACCATTGGTTATATTAGTTTTATGGCTTGTATGACTACAGGAAGAATGTTTGCCGATCAGTTAATAAATTATTGGGGTGCTAGAAAGCAATTAATTCTGAGTGGCTTAATTGTAACTATTGGACTTGTCGTATCGGTTGCTTTCCCACAAATAGTTACAAGTAGTATTGGATTTATGTTGGTAGGATTCGGAGTATCTTCTGTTATACCAACTATCTATGGAACGGTAGGTAAAACAACAGAAGCTAGCAAAGTAAGCATTGCACTAGCTTCTGTTTCTTCAATTGGTTTTTTTGGCTTTTTAATTGGCCCACCAATAATTGGATTTTTGTCCCAGGCCATTGGATTAAGATGGGCCTTTTTATCGATTGCAAGTTTAGGCTTACTTACCTCTTTTCAAGCCTATCGATTAAAGAAGTATTTATAAACAATTAAAGTAGAATCTATAAAGTCGAAGGTTCTTCCTGATGTTTTGGTTTGTAAATAAGATAGTAATAAGCAAGTATTAATACACCTGTAACAAACGGAATCATAGCAAGATGCTTCACTGTAATAGTATTAAATACTACAATATTATCCACTCCGAAAAACTCACTACACATCCAAAAGGAGTTGGCACTAATCCAAACTGTGATAGCCACATTATGACAGAGTTCAGAAAAAATCTGTCTTGTTCTCCATGCAATAATAATTGAAATAGCTAAGGTTGGAATAATCATTGCAATACCCAAAGGTTTCCAAAACATACACCATGCTATATCTTTAAATAACCAAAATACAATATGCAGGTTTTCCATTTTACGATATGAAATTGGAATATTGTAAAAATCATTTTTATTACTCATGGGTTTCGATTTAATAGTTTAAATTAGTTTTTATTTATTTTTTAAAAAGTTGACTAAATCTCTGAACGTCGGCTTCTGCATTGATAGAAGTCCCGTTCTCGATATTTGAAATTAATTGTTTTGTGAAATAAGGAGCTAATGAACATCCTTTTGTGCCCATGCCATTACAAATAGCTAGTTGTGGCAAATAAGGATGCTTACCTACAAAGGGTCTTCTCTGTGTATTAGCAGGCCTAATGCCCGCCAAATGGTCCACAATGGTATATGGAACCGTCAATAAGCTATCTAAAGCAACAATCATTTTTTCTTTAAAAGCAGGGCTAGGCAAATCATTTTCAAATGTCCATTCGTAATTGGAACCTACCCAAAATAAATCCTCCTTCCATGGAACTATTGATACATTGTTTTTATAAATATGGGTATTGGGCAATCCGGGAATACTAACTATTAATGCTTCGCCTTTATTAGGTGCAAAGGGTAGGCAATTGAAATATTCATTTTGCATACTATTATTGCCATCACAAAAAATAATATGGTCAGCAGTAATATTTTTCCACTGCACTTCATCTTCCAATATTTGTAAATCATCCATTTCAAATCTTTCATTGATTAAATGATTATCCAATTTTAATTTGGTATTCCATTTCTGCAAGAGCGTATTTAAATCTAACCAATAACATTCATTAATTTGTCCTGTGCCAAATGGTATTTTAAAATATTGAATCCAGTCCTCCATTTTGTTTTGAGCCAGGTATACATTATCGTGTGTCAAACGATATTCAAAACTCTCTTTCATTTGTTCGGAAGGGTGTATCGCAATAATTGGTGCGTGCTGTATAAGTGCTTCACCAATTATATTTCCAATTTGCGTATAAGCTTCAATAGCAAAGGGAAGTAGTTCGTCTATCATCCATGTTTGAACAATGCGTCTTCCTGTAACAGGATTAATAACACCACTCGCAACCGACGAAGCGGATGGGATAATAGCATCATTTATTATTTTAAAAGTAAGGGATTGTTGCGATAAATAATAACTCATCCAAGTACCTACTAGTCCTTGTCCTATAATTAAATAGGAAACCTTTTCATTTGGGAGATACTTCATAAAACAAATTTACAATAAAAAAATCCCCTAACATTTATTGCTAGGGGATTCGTATAAAAATCGCTTATTGATAAACGAAGTTAAAATATTACTTCTTTAATGCAGCAGCCATTGTTTTTCCTATGTCTGCCGGGCTAGCACATACGTGAATTCCACATGCAGCCATGATTTTCATTTTAGCTTCTGCAGTATCGTCCGCACCACCAATGATTGCACCAGCATGTCCCATACGACGTCCTGGAGGCGCTGTTTGACCAGCGATAAATCCTACAACTGGCTTTCTCATATTGTCTTTAATCCAATTAGCAGCGTCTGCTTCCATGCTACCACCAATCTCACCAATCATAATGATACCTTCTGTTTCAGGGTCGTTCATTAATAATTCAACAGCTTCTTTTGTAGTTGTTCCAATAATTGGATCACCACCAATACCAATTGCAGTGGTAATTCCTAAACCAGCTTTTACTACTTGGTCAGCTGCTTCATAAGTTAATGTACCACTCTTTGAAACGATACCTATGGTTCCTTTCTTGAAAATAAATCCCGGCATAATACCCACTTTTGCTTCATCAGCTGTGATAACACCTGGACAATTGGGTCCAATTAATCTTGTAGTTTTTCCTTGTAAAAAGTTTTTCACTTTCACCATATCTTGAACTGGAATACCTTCTGTAATACAAACCACTAAGGCGATACCTGCATCAGCAGCTTCCATAATTGCATCTGCTGCAAAAGCAGGAGGTACAAAAATAATACTCACATCTGCGCCTGTAGTTTTAACAGCATCAGCTACCGTATTAAAAACGGGTCTATCTAAATGCGTAGAACCACCCTTACCTGGAGTTACACCACCTACTAACTGCGTACCATATTCTATCATTTGACTTGCATGGAAACTACCTTCTGTACCGGTAAAACCTTGTACAATGACCTTCGAATTTTTGTTAACTAATACTGACATGAGGACTGAATTTGTTATTTGTGCCGCAAAAATAGGCTAAAACCCCTTTTTTTACCCTTATTTTCCAACAAAAATTCTAGGTTTTTTTATAAATGGCTTGCAAGTAGTACTTTTGTCCCTCGCAAAGACAAAACAAAAATTAAATTTATGGCAACAACATCAGACATTAGTCGTGGGATGATCTTAAAATTAGACAATAACTTATACACTGTGGTTGAGTTTGGAGAGAATAAGACAGCTCGTGCAGCAGCAAAAATTTGGGCTAAATTAAAAGGAGTAGACAATAAGAGATCAATTGAAAAGACTTGGAATAGTGGCGAAACCATTTATCCAGTGCGAGTTGAAAAGAAGACTTTTCAGTTTTTATACAAGGATGATAGCGGTTATAACCTAATGAATAATGAGACTTTTGAACAAATAGTGATGGCAGAAGAGATGATTGACGCCCCTCAGTATTTGATTGAAGGAGCAGAAGTTTTTGTATTTATGAATACAGAGACCGAATTGCCAATCGGAGCTGAATTGCCTGAGAAAATTGATGTATTAATCACATATTGTGAAAACGGGGTGAAAGGTGACACTGCAACTCGTGCATTAAAAGCGGCAACTTTGGAATCTGGTGCTACTGTTATGGTGCCTTTATTTGTAAACGAAGGAGAGAAAATAAAGATTAATACTAAGAATGGCGAATACGTAGAAAGAGTAAAGTAAATTAAAACAGGCTTTTTTGAAATTTAAGCCTGTTTTAATTTACACTCTTATGATTTTTAAATAGCCCCCATAAACGGGGGCTATTTATTTACTTTTCAGAAAATTTTAATAGATAATGGGAACCTAGCGTTCCCTATTTTTATGCACAAAATGGCCATTTTTGATAAAAAAAGACTCATTTTTTGTGATTTTTAATAAAAAAACCCCAATTTTACCCAAAATTGCCAAATATGGACTTAAAACAAATTCACGATTTAATCAAGGTTGTAAACAAGAGTAATATTGGAGAAATTAGCATCGAGGATAAAGATGGTAAAGTAACAATAAAGCAAAAGGAAGATAAAATCACTATGACATCAGCGCCTGCTCAGATGTATGCGGCGGCTCCAGCTCCAGTAGCTGTTGGTTCAGCTCCTGCAGCACCAGTAGCTGCTGCTCCTGCAGTTGTAGATAATTTAATCACTATTAAGAGTCCAATGATTGGAACTTTTTATAGAAGAGCTTCTCCAGACAAACCATTATTAGCTGAAGAAGGAATGGAAGTTAGCCCAGGTAAAGTGGTATGTATCATTGAAGCCATGAAATTGTTTAACGAAATCGAAAGTGAAGTAAAAGGCACTATCGTTAAAGTATTGGTAGAAGATGCAAGTCCCGTAGAGTTTGACCAACCATTATTTTTGGTACAACCTGCATAGGAACCTCCATTATCAAATTTCAACCCCAACAAATGTTTAAAAAGATATTGATAGCCAATCGTGGCGAGATTGCTTTGCGTATAATTAGAACTTGTAGAGAAATGGGAATCAAAACGGTTGCCGTTTATTCTACAGCTGACAAAGATAGCTTGCATGTAAAATTCGCAGACGAAGCGGTTTGTATAGGTGGCCCAAAAGGACAAGAGTCTTATTTGAATATCCCACATATCATGGCTGCTTGTGAAATCACAAACGCCGACGCTGTTCATCCTGGATATGGTTTCCTTGCTGAAAATGCCAAGTTTGCTCAAATTTGTGCAGACCATGGGATTAAGTTTATTGGACCTACCCCAGAGATGATAAATAAAATGGGAGACAAGATCACCGCAAAAGAAACAATGATTAAAGCAGGTGTTCCTGTAGTTCCAGGTGGAGAAGGTTTATTAGAAAACGTAGAAGCAGCTAAGAAATTAGCTAAAGAAATAGTATATCCTGTTATCATCAAGGCAACTGCTGGTGGTGGTGGAAAGGGGATGAGAGTTGTATGGAACGAAAGTGAAATTGAAAAAGCTTTTGGAGATGCTAAAATGGAAGCTGCTGCAAGTTTCAAAAATGATGGTCTATACATGGAGAAATTCGTGGAAGAACCAAGACATATTGAAATCCAAGTTGCAGGAGACCAATATGGAAATGTTTGTCATTTGAGTGAACGTGATTGTTCTATTCAAAGAAGGCACCAAAAATTGGTAGAAGAATCTCCATCACCTTTTATGACACCAGAGCTTCGTCAAAGAATGGGAGACGCTGCTATTAAAGCTGCTAATGCAATCAACTACGAAAGTGTTGGAACGGTAGAGTTCTTGGTTGACAAGAATCGTAATTTCTATTTCATGGAAATGAATACACGTATCCAAGTAGAGCATTGCGTTACAGAAGAAGTAGTTAGCTATGATTTAATCAAAGAGCAAATTAAAATTGCAGCCGGAGAAAAAATTTCTGGTAAAAACTACGAGCCTCAATTGCATGCAATTGAATGTCGTATTAATGCAGAGGATCCATATAATGATTTCAGGCCTTCACCAGGGAAAATCACTGTATTACACACTCCAGGCGGACATGGTGTTCGTGTTGATAGTCATGTTTATGCTGGTTATGTGATACCTCCTTATTATGATTCCATGATTGGAAAATTAATCACTGTGGCACAAACACGTGAAGAGGCTATCAATACGATGTATAGAGCATTGAGTGAATATGTGATTGAAGGGGTACATACAACCATTCCCTTCCATTTACAATTAATGCAAAACGAAGAATTTAGAAAAGGTAATTTCACTACTAAGTTTTTAGAAACTTTTAAAATGAAATAATCATTCGTCATATTTCCAAAAAGCCTCGAAATTTTTCGGGGCTTTTTTATGCTCCCGCTTTTTTAAAATCATTGAATGTTAGGCGAAAAAAAATCCCGAAGTATTAATGCTTCGGGATTGGGGGCCAACTCGTTACTATAAAAAATTATCTTAGGAACAATAATTCTCTGTACTTAGGAAGTGTCCATAATTCATCGTCCACTAATTGCTCTAATTTGTCAACGTGGTAGCGGATCTTATCAAAGTATTGCGCTTTAACTTTTGCTTCATAAGCAATAGCTTTTTCTCTTGAATCTGTAATATTATTTGCGACTTTTCTTTCTTCAACCATTGCATGTACTAATTCATAAACTTGTTGAATATGTGTACTTACATCTTTTAATAAAGTTAATTGTCCTTTATATAATTTTTCTGGTAATGCAGCTTCGCGCAATAAGCTTACATTTTTCAATAATTCATTTTGATATTTAATTGCAGCAGGGATAATGTGATTGGTTGCTAAATCGCCCATTACACGTGCTTCAATTTGAACCTTTTTAATATAGGTTTCTAATTCAATTTCATATCGTGCTTCTAACTCTGCATGTGTGAAAATACCATTGTCTTTAAATAATTTTTTAGACTTCTCTGTGACCATTGCATCCAATGCAACAGGTGTGGTCTTTAAATTTGGTAAGCCTCTTTTTTCTGCCTCTTTATGCCATGCTTCACTATAGCCATCACCTTCAAATAAAATGTTCTTGCTAGCTACAATGTACTTCTGAATTACTTGCATAATTGCAATCTCTTTCTTATCTCCTTTTTCAATTAGGGCATCCACTTCTTGTGAAAATTTTACCAAAGTATCTGCTATAATTGTATTTAATACGGTCATTGGATGGCCACAGTTAGCTGTTGACCCAACCGCACGGAATTCAAATTTGTTTCCAGTAAATGCAAAAGGAGAAGTTCTGTTACGGTCCGTATTGTCGATCATCAATTCAGGTATACTACGGTGCAAATCTAACTTCAAAATAGCTTCATCTTGCTCATCAAATTTTCCACCAACACGTGCTTCTACGTCATTTAAGACTTTGGTTAAATACTCTCCAATAAACACGGAGATAATTGCAGGAGGGGCTTCGTTAGCGCCTAAACGAAAATCGTTGGAAGCGGAAGCAATTGATGCTCTTAAAATGTCTGCATAATCATGTACTGCTTTAATGGTATTGACGAAGAATGTCAAGAACATTAAGTTGGTCTTTGGAGTTTTACCTGGTGCTAATAAGTTAATACCAGTGTCGGTAGCCATACTATAGTTATTGTGCTTACCACTACCATTAATACCAGCAAATGGTTTTTCGTGTAACAATACCACCAAGCGGTGACGCTTTGCAACACGTGTCATAACATCCATCAAAAGGATATTATGATCCACTGCAATATTACATTCTTCAAAAATAGGGGCACACTCGAATTGTGCAGGTGCTACCTCGTTATGTCTTGTTCTTAATGGTATACCCAATTTGTAAGATTCGTTTTCGTAATCACGCATGAAAGCATAAATCCTTTCAGGGATTGATCCAAAATAATGATCTTCCAATTGTTGTCCTTTTGCAGGTGCAGATCCAAAAACAGTTCGGCCACATTGAATTAAATCGGGACGTGCATTTACCAATGCTTCGTCGATTACAAAATATTCTTGCTCCCAACCTAGGGTAGGTGTTACCTTAGATACATTTTTATCAAAATAGTTACAAACTGTTACAGCCGCTTTGTTCACCGCTTCTACTGCTTTCATCAAAGGTGCTTTGTAGTCCAAAGATTCCCCTGTGTAAGCAATAAATATTGTTGGGATACATAAAGTTTTTCCGTTCCCGATTTCAATAATAAAGGCTGGAGATGAAGGGTCCCATGCTGAGTATCCTCTTGCTTCAAAAGTAGCTCTTAGTCCTCCATTCGGGAAAGAAGAGGCATCCGGTTCTTGTTGAATTAATGCAGCGCCATCAAATTCTTCGATTGCGGTTCCGTCTGCTTTTAAAGTAAAAAATGAATCATGTTTTTCTGCAGTAGCTCCACTCAAGGGTTGGAACCAATGCGTAAAGTGGGTTACCCCTTTATTTTGAGCCCATGCACGAATACCGGTTGCAATTTGATTTGCAACTGCACGGTCAATTTTCTTAGAACCTTTGTTACTATTTAATAAACTCTTATATGCTTCATCACTTAAGTACTCTCTTGCAGTTTTCATAGTAAAAACACTTTCACCAAAAATGCCTGTGATTTTAGCACCAGCTACATTGGGTGATGTTGGTTTATTATGGCTTACATAATTAACCGCTTCTTTTCTTAATGACATATATAATAATTTATTTATTTATTAATTATTACAAAATTAAGCTCATTTTTCGAGTACTTGTAGAATAAAGGAATCATTAATTAACAAAAAATCCCCCAATTAAGGGGGATTACAATTCAAAACACTATTTATGAACCACTTACATTAAAATTGATCAACTATACTTTTGCAGTTTTTACAGTTGTTATGATTCTTGCTGCTACTTTATAAGGGTCAGCTGCAGAATTTGGACGACGGTCTTCTAACCAACCTTTCCATCCTTTTTCAACTGCTCCAATAGGGATACGAATACTAGCACCTCTGTCAGATACACCAAAAGAGAAATCATGAATAGAAGCAGTTTCATGTTTACCAGTTAATCTTAAATGATTATCTGCTCCGTAAACTTCTATATGTTCTTTAACAAATGGACGGAAGGACTCGCAGATTATTTCGTAGGTAGCTCTTTCTCCACATGTTCTTAATGTAGTATTAGAGAAATTTGCATGCATTCCAGAACCGTTCCAGTCTAAGGTACCCAATGGTTTACAATGCCAGTTAATAGCAATACCATGTTCTTCACCTATACGCTCTAATAAATATCTAGCAACCCAAATTTGATCTCCAGCTTCTTTAGCTCCTTTTGAAAATATTTGAAACTCCCATTGTCCTGCTGCTACTTCTGCATTGATTCCTTCAACGTTTAAACCGGCTTCCAAGCAAACGTCTAAATGTTCTTCAACAATATTTCTTCCAAAAGCGTTATTTGCGCCAACTGAGCAGTAGTAAGGTCCTTGTGGTCCTGGGTATCCGCCTTCAGGGAAACCTAATGGTTTATTTGTAGCAGGATTCCATAAAAAATATTCTTGCTCAAATCCAAACCAAAAATCATTATCATCATCCATAATCGTTGCTCTTCCGTTTGAAACGTGTGCAGTTCCGTCAGCATTTAAAACTTCACACATAACTAAGTATGCATTTTTACGCTGAGGGTCTTTACAAATAAAAACTGGTTTTAATAAACAGTCTGAAGATCCGCCAAGTGCTTGTTCTGTTGAAGATCCGTCAAAGCTCCAAACTGAACAATCTTCTAACTTACCCGAAAAGTGGTATTCGATTTTTGTTTTACTTCTTAAAGATTGAGTTGGTTGATAACCGTCTAACCAGATGTACTCTAATTTTGATGCTGACATAAGCGAGTATTTAATATTAAAAAAATAAGATATATTAACTATTGAACTTAAAAATCCCGTTCTAAAACGAAAATAGGAAAGAATAATAAAAATATCTATAAAATTTTATAAAATAATTCAGTTTTTTTTAAATAATATAAACATTAAAATAAAATATCATAAATAAAAAATTGCAAAACATTGATTATCAGTTAGTTTCTTTTTTTGATGAACTAACGACATTTAGTTTATTATAAAAGGATACACATTTTATTCTTTTTTATGTTGGTAATTCACAACAATCTATACCTGCCCATTTTGTACCTTTGCGTCATCTATTAAAGTATAAGTCAATTCAAATGGAAATAACTGTAAAAACAGCCCAACAATTAAGATTAACTGAGGAAGAATTTGAAAGTATTAAAGTTAAACTAGGACGTACTCCAAATTTTACAGAATTATGTGCCTTTAGTGCTATGTGGAGTGAACATTGTAGTTATAAGAATTCAATTAAATGGTTAAAAACGCTACCACGTGATGGAGGTAGAATGTTAGTTGCTGCAGGAGAAGAAAATGCAGGCTTAATGGATATTGGAAATAATTATGGTGTAGTATTTAAAATTGAAAGTCATAACCACCCAAGTGCTTTGGAGCCTTTTCAAGGAGCTGCAACCGGTGTAGGTGGAATTCAAAGAGACATATTTACAATGGGTGCTCGTCCCATTGCATCTTTAAATAGTTTACGTTTTGGGAAATTGGATGACAATAAAACAAAACGTTTATTGGCTGGAGTAGTTCATGGTATTGGGCATTATGGAAACTGCTTTGGTGTTCCAACTGTGGGTGGTGAATTATATTTTGAAGATTGTTATCATACCAATCCATTGGTGAATGCTATGAGTGTAGGTATAGTTAAAGCGGGTAAAACAGTGAGTGCCACAGCAGAAGGAAAAGGGAATCCTATTTTCTTTGTTGGAAGTGCTACAGGTAAAGATGGAATTGGTGGTGCAAGTTTTGCGTCTGCTGAAATTACAGCGGATAGTGTAGAAGAATTACCTGCAGTTCAAGTTGGTGATCCTTTCCAAGAAAAGAAATTATTAGAAGCTTGTTTAGAAGTAATTGAAACAGGTGGAATAGTGGGTATGCAAGACATGGGTGCAGCAGGAATTATTTGTTCTACAGCAGAGATGAGTGCAAAAGGTGGAGTTGGTATGCGCATTGATTTAGACAAAGTACCTACACGTCAACAAAATATGAAAGCTTGGGAATTACTTTTAAGTGAAAGCCAAGAACGTATGTTGATTTGTGTGCAGAAAGGAAAGGAAGCAGAAGTGTTAGCCGTTTTTGAGAAATGGGATTTGTCATGTAGTAATATTGGAGAAGTTACAGACGACGGTTTATTGAATTTTTACATGCATGGTGAATTAGAAGCTTCTTTGCCAGCGTACGAATTAGTTTTAGGTGGGGGTGCTCCAGTATATACAAGAGAATATAAAGAACCTGCTTATTTAGCCAAAGTAAATGCATTTGATATGCATTCAATTGCGGACACGAATGACTTAAAAGCTACTGTTAAAGAATTAGTCCAATTACCAAATATCGCATCTAAGCGTTGGGTATACACACAATATGATAGCATGGTAGGGGCTGCAAACACTTCAACTAATGCGCCAAGTGACGCGGCAATTGTAATTGCAAAGGGAACTGGTAAGGCATTAGCAATGACTGTAGACTGTAATAGTAAATATGTTTTTGCAAATCCTGAAAAGGGCGCTATGATTGCAGTTGCAGAAGCTGCTAGAAATATTGTTTGTAGTGGCGGTGAGCCAATTGGAGTTACCAACTGTTTGAATTTTGGTAACCCTTATGATCCAGAAGTATATTATCAGTTCGTAAAATCGGTGGAAGGTATGGGTGCTGCTTGTAGAAAATTCAATACTCCAGTAACAGGAGGTAATGTAAGTTTCTACAATCAAAATCCAGATGGTCCTGTTTTTCCTACACCAACTATTGGAATGGTAGGAATAGTGGAAGACATGAAAAACAGAATGACATTAGATTTCAAAAAAGAAGGAGATACTATTGTTTTATTGGGTACACAAAGAAATGATATTGGTTCTTCTGAATATTTAAATAAAATTAAAGGAGTAGCATTTTCTCAAGCTCCTTATTTTGACTTGGAGGAAGAATATAATTTGCAACAATTAGTTGCGGAATTAATAAAAGATAAAAAAGTTAAGTCAGCACATGATATTAGCGAAGGCGGATTAATTATTACTTTATTAGAATCTGCTTTTTTTAATAATAAAGGTTTTGTTGTTACCTCTAATAATAGTGATTTAAGAAAAGACGCTTATTGGATTGGAGAAGCTCAAAGTAGAGTGGTGATTTCTTGCGACGATTCGGAATTTTTAGCTATTAGCGCAATGGCATCAAAGCATGGCATACAAGCTACTACAATAGGTACAGTAACTTCAGGCGAAGTAGTGGTTGACACAGAAAACTGGGGTAGTATTGCAACTTGGAAAAACGAGTATGATACGGCGATAGAGAAAAAATTATAATTGAAAATAATGTCAAAACAACCTACTATAGTGGTTACTGGCACTGCCGGTTTTATTGGATCTGTTTTTGTTCAATACTTAAATGAACAAGGATGGGATCAATTAATTTTAGTAGATGATTTTGGGGTTGAATCAAAGCGCAATAATTGGGAGCATAAAAAATTTATTAAAGTAATCGAGCGTCAAGCCTTTCTTTCGCAATTGCCTTCATTGGACTTTATAATTGACGCGATCGTGCATTTAGGGGCAAGAACGGATACTACTGAATTTAATTATGCAATTCATGAAGAATTGAATGTGAAGTATTCGAAAGCTCTATGGAATTATGCTACAGAAAAACAAATTCCATTCATTTATGCTTCTTCCGCTGCAACTTATGGAGACGGCGCCCACGGGTATAATGATAGTCACGATATTTTAGATCAATTGGAGCCTTTGAATCCTTACGGAATTAGTAAAAATGAGTTTGATAAATGGGCCATTGCAAAAGCAACACATCCACCAGTTTGGACTGGTTTGAAATTCTTTAATGTGTATGGTCCTAATGAAACACATAAAGGCCGAATGGCAAGTGTAATTTTCCATTCCTTTAATCAAATTAAAGAAAACGGGTTAGTAAAACTATTTAGAAGTCATAAAGTCGGATTTAAAGATGGAGAACAATTGCGTGATTTTATTTATGTAAAAGATTTAGTAAAAGTGATTCATTGGATGTTACAACATATGTTATCTTCCACATGGATCGACAAAAATAACGGCCTATATAATTTAGGTACTGGTAAGGCTAGAAGTTTTCATGACTTAGCCGCAAATACTTTTATCGCTCAAGGATTAGCACCTAATATTGAATTTATTGACATGCCACTTGATATAAGAGATAAGTATCAATATTTTACAGAAGCGAATATGAATAAACTTCGTGCTGCAGGATATATAGCGCCATTCACTTCTTTGGAAGATGGCGTGAAAGATTATGTTGTGAATTATTTAGTTCCCGCAAAGGGTTATTAATTCCTCGAAGTTCGCAACGGAATAGTATAAATACTAATTCTACACATAAGTCATATTCATTTCAGATCAATCAATTCTATACTTTATGGAAAATAAAATTGTCATTATTGGCGGCGGTAATCTAGGATCTTCTATTGCAGAAGGTTTAATTGCTAGTGGTTTTGTGCAGGCTAAACAAATCACTATTACAAAACGGAATCTAGCTACGCTCAAACATCTTGAAGAAAAAGGGGTAACAATTACTTCTGATAATAAAGAAGCAGTAAAAGCAGCTAACTATATAATATTAGCTGTGAAGCCTTTCCAGATAAAAGACATTATTGTGGATATTAAACCTTTCTTGAATCATGAGCAACACACTGTAATAAGTGTTGCTACTGGTGTTTGGATAAAGGACCTAGAGGAATTATTAACTACTGAATTTGCATTATTTCGAGCTATGCCTAATACTGCCATTGCTATTCAACAAAGTATGACTTGTATTTGCGCCAATCAGGTAGCAAAAAATCAAGTTGCATTTGTGTCTGACTTATTCAATCAATTAGGAAAGAGTATTGTGATTGACGAGAAATTAATGGACGCTGCAACGGTGTTGGGTGCTTGTGGCACTGCTTATGCATTAAGATATATTAGAGCAAATATACAAGGAGGTATAGAGATTGGATTTAGCGCAGCACAAGCATCTTTAATAGCTGCTCAGACAGTAAAGGGGGCAGCTGATTTATTATTAACTAAGAATACGCATCCAGAACAAGAGATAGACAAAGTAACCACACCAATGGGCTGTACGATAGCAGGCTTGAATGAAATGGAACATCAGGGATTTAGTTCCTCACTTATTCGAGGATTAACAGCAAGCTATAAGAAAATCAAAAATGATATGTAATTGCTCACTTAATGCTAGATTCGAAAACAAGCATTATAAACTTAGAAATAATAAAAAAAGCAGAGCATAAATACTATTCCGAGCAAATGTTCGAGCTTGCGAGCCATGAGACGAGGAATAAGGTATTAATGCGCTGCTTATAAAGTAGTGTATTAAAATTAATGTGCTTTTAAGAATGCAATTGATTTAGCAAAAGCATCTGCAGTTGCAGTAGGGTTAAAGCTAGGATTGCTTGGATTAGCAAAGCCATGATTTGCTTCATATCTATTTACACTTAAGTTTTTACCAGCTTCTTTCATATTCTTTTCAAACTCATTCACCATGGTAGGTGAAGGTGATTGGTCTTGATTTCCAAAGAATCCAATGATATCACATTTGATTGATTTTAATTTTACCATATCTGTTTCTGGTCGACCATAATACATTACAGTTCCTTTTGCTTGTGGCCCAGCTAATATAGCAGTTTGCAAACTCCACATTCCACCAAAACACCAACCAACACTATAAATTCCAGCATCTGGTCCTGCATGTTTAATCGCACCTTGAATAATTGCAGTCATTCTACCCATATCAGCACCACGCATTAATTTCATTGCACTGTCTGGAGTTGCGGCAATTTTTCCATCATACATGTCAAGGGCGATCACATTTACATTACCTAAAGCAGTGTAGTATTTATCTGATTCTAATTTTATATGGTCATTTAAACCCCACCATTCTTGAATAACAATCAACCACTTATTTGTTTTCTTTTTTGCAGGAATAAAATAGGCATGTGCTTCTTTTCCATCCGCTGCTTCAAAACTGGTCATTTTTCCTAATAAATTTTCAGGATTCACCACCAATGGAGCTGGATGAAGGGCTGCGAAAGCTGGCTGAGATGCCTCCAATTTGTATGCTTGAAGGGTTTCCACATTTAGACATTCAATGACTTCAGCTTTATCAACCTTTGCGTGTTGAGTCTTGTCCCATTGCCAGCTTATTAAACTTGCTGTTAAAATGACTGCAAAAAGGACCGAAATTGATTTTTTCATACTATTTTATTGATTTTATTTTAAGATGTTCACTTTTAAATAACAGTTATAAACATTTTTTGTTCGAAGCCTTCTATCGATTTTGTAGCCGGCTTTTTTTGGCGTAGTTTTGTACGACCTCTAAGAATTTTTCCCAACAATAGATAGGTCGATTAACCAAAACCCCTTTGATAGGGTAGTCCTCGTAGGAAACTATGATTGGGATTGCTTTTTCAATATTAGACGAATTTAATTTTATGGCAAAGTATATTTTTGTAACTGGTGGTGTAACAAGTAGTTTAGGTAAAGGTATCATTGCAGCTTCTTTAGCTAAGCTATTGCAAGCAAGAGGTATCACTGCCACTATACAAAAATTTGACCCTTATATCAACGTAGATCCGGGTACCTTGAACCCATACGAACATGGAGAGTGTTATGTGACAGAAGATGGTGCTGAAACAGACTTGGATTTAGGTCACTATGAACGTTTTTTAAATACCCCTACTTCCCAGGCTAATAATGTCACTACTGGGCGCATTTACCAAACTGTGATCAATAAGGAAAGAGCTGGAGAATTTTTAGGTAAAACAGTTCAAGTGGTTCCACATATTACCGACGAAATTAAGCGTCGAATGATGTTGCTTGGACAAGACGATAAATATGATGTAGTTATTACCGAAATAGGTGGAACAGTAGGAGATATTGAGAGTACACCCTTTATTGAAACAGTAAGACAAATTCAATGGGAATTACCAACCGAAGATGTAATGGTTGTTCATTTAACTTTAATTCCATATTTAAGTGCTGCGAAGGAATTAAAAACAAAACCTACACAACATAGTGTAAGAATGTTAAGTGAAACAGGAGTTCATCCTGATGTAATAGTTTGTAGAACTGAACATCCATTAAATGATGATATTAAAAGAAAAATTGCATTATTCTGTAATGTAAAACAAGGAAATGTAATTGAATCTTCAGACGCAAGTACAATTTATGAAGTACCATTGTTAATGTTAAATGAGCAATTGGATCTAATTGTTTTGAAAAAATTAAATATTCAAAATTATAAGGAACCAGAATTAACTAAATGGAAAGGATTCTTGGATAAATTAAAGCATCCAAAAGGAGTAGTAAATATTGGATTAATTGGAAAGTATATAGAACTTCAAGATGCTTATAAGTCAATACTAGAAAGCTTTATACATGCTGGAGCAATGAATGAAGTAAAAGTGAATGTGGTAAATGTACATAGTGAAAACATAACTGCAGAAAATGTAAATGAAAAATTAGATGGACTAGACGGTTTATTAGTTGCTCCTGGTTTTGGTAATAGAGGAATCGAAGGAAAAATTATAGCAGTGCAATATGCACGTGAAAACAAATTACCATTTTTCGGTATTTGCTTAGGGATGCAAATGGCTGTCATTGAATTCGCAAGAAATGTAATTGGCTTAAAAGGAGCACATTCAGTAGAGATGGATGCAGATGCGCCATATCCAGTTATCAATATGATGGAAGAACAAAAACGAATTAAGATGATGGGGGGTACTATGCGTTTAGGTTCTTATCCATGTGAAATTGCAAAAGACAGTTTGGCTTACCAGATTTATGGCGATACGCTAATCAACGAACGACATCGTCATCGTTATGAGTTTAATAATGAATACTTATCTCAATTCCAGGAAAAAGGAATGGTAAACAGCGGAATTAACCCAGAAACGGGCTTAGTCGAGATTGTGGAATTACCTAATCATCCTTTCTTCATCGGCGTACAGTATCATCCTGAATTAAAGAGTACGGTGGAAGCGCCTGCACCATTATTTGTGCATTTTATAGCGGCTGCCAAGAAGCAAGCTGCCTTAAAGGCATAATTTTGGTTCAATAAATCATGTACCTTTGCTCCTCAAATAATTATAAATGAATACGGACAAGAATACGATCATTGGCTTTGTGTTATTAGCAGGTTTGTTCTTTAGCTATTTTTGGTTTACAAACAAGCAACAAGGCGAATTAGCGACTTATAAGAAGCATTTCGAAGATTCAGTTGCATTAGTAAAATCAACTGCTCAAAAAGCGGCTGATTTAAAAGCAGCGACAGTTTTAGCAGCATCTTCAAACGGCAAAGTTTCTGACAGTGTACTTGCAGATACTATTAAAGAACAATTCTTTGTATTAGAGAATGAATTGGTGAAAGTTAAGCTGAGTAATAAAGGAGGTCAGGTGGTTGGCGTTACTTTAAAAAACTATAGTAATTCTACAAAACAATTAGTTCAATTAGGAGACAGTAGTTCATTGAATTATCCTGTAAATATTGGCAATAATCAAACCGCTCAAATCAATCAAGTATTGTTTCCTGTTGTACATGTTCTACCAACAGAAAACGGGGTGCAAAAAGTTGAGTTTGCTTATACTACATCCGCAGGAAGCACTATTATACATCAATTTTCATTAGCTCCTAATAAATATAATATAGATTGGAATATAATATTGGATGGGGCAGATAATTTATTAACGAACCATCAGTTGAACTTCTTATGGGAAGCACATTCATTCAAGCAAGAACGTACTTTGAACTATGAGCGTCAAATGTCAAATATTTGTTATTCTGAAGGTAGTGAGTTTGATTACATTTCAAGTAAGACTACAAAAACATTTGAAAAACCAGTTCAATGGGTTGGATTGGTTCAACAATTTTTCAACACTACTATCATTGCTAAAGAAGGCTTTAGTAGTGGGAAGATAGACTGGCAAAGAAGAATTGACAGTAGTAATAGCTTAGCGGCATTACAATCTCAGTTACAAACAAAAGTATCAGGTAATAAAGCAAATGTTTCATTGTCTCTTTATTATGGCCCTAATGACATGAAAATACTAAAATCACAAGCTCCTGAAATGGATAAGATTGTGAATTTAGGTAGAGATTTATATTCTTTTGTTCGCCCTATTAATAAATACATCATTAGACCTGTTTTTGATTTCTTCGCAGGTTTCGTAACTAATTTCGGATGGGTTGTTTTGTTATTAACCATCTTTATTCGTGTGGTAACTTCTCCATTAACTTATTCTAGTTATTTGAGTAGTGCTAAAATGAAAGTGTTAAAACCTGAATTAGATGAAATCAAAAAGAAATTAGGTGACGATCAACAAGGTTTTGCAATGGAGCAAATGAAATTATTTAGAGAAGCTGGCGTAAATCCTTTAGGTGGATGTATTCCAGCATTATTGCAGATCCCAATTTTCTTCGCATTGTATAGTTTCTTCAATTCTAATATTTCATTAAGAGGTCAGGCTTTCTTGTGGAGTAAGGATTTGTCTAGTTATGATGTAATTGCAACTTTGCCATTTACAGTACCAATGGGATTTGGAAACCACATAAGTTTATTTACTTTAACTGCTGTTATTACTAGTTTAATAATGTCAGTTTATAACATGTCAATGACTCCAACACAGGACAATCCGGCTTTGAAATACATGCCATATATTTTCCCTTTCATGTTGATGTTCATTTTCAATAGTTTACCATCTGCATTGACTTGGTATTATACAGTTTCAAATATTGTAACATTATTATTACAGTTTGTGATTCAAAAGTTTATCATAAATCATGATACTATTTTAGCTCAAATTCAATTGAAGCGTAAAACACCTAAAAAGAAAAGCAACTGGCAAAGTAAGTATGAGCAAATGGTAGACGCTCAGAAAAAAGTACAAGACCTTAAGGATAAAACAAAAAAATAATTTCCTACAAAGACCTAGTTATTAAACTAGGTCTTTGTTATTTGTATCGCATGAAGTTCAAAATTACCCCCCTAATTGTGAGTTTTTTCTTTGTCTTGACATTAAATGGTCAAACCAAAGAAATAGGTGAATGCAGTTTGTATTTTACTATCCAACAGCAACAAGCTGGCTTATGGATTCCTGTTGGTGAAAAGGCTGTATTCATAAAAGGGAATCAATGTAAAACAGTATTCTCAACCGCTCATTTAATACAAACTTTAATATTTAATCAACAATCAGACTCGGCACTAATATTAAAAGAAATAGGGGAGGCACGCTTTTTACAAAACATTAAATACCCACCTACTAATCTCCCTACACTTATTACCATGAAGCCATTATCAAATGACTCTGCTATTATTATTCAAGGATATCTTTGTAAGAGAATGGAAGTGCAATGGAGCGACGGGTCTTTATATGATATAAATTATACAACAGAAATAATACCAACCGTAGCTAGCTTTGAAACATCTTTTAAAGACATTCCTGGTTTGGTAATGTCATACACAATTATCGCAAGTAATGGCAGTGTTATTAAGTATGAAATAGAACACGTTGATTTAAGCCCAATTACATTGAGCCAATTTGAAGTGAATAAATCACGTTATCAAATTTTAGATTAAGGTTGAACTGGAGAAGGTGTCTTGAATCTTGGTAAGACAACCTTGAATCGATAAGGAATTACATAAGATATATTTCCTTTATTATATTTCAAATAATTAGCGGCACTAATATTTGAAGTTGAAGTCATACCCTTGAATTCCAAACTAGACTTTAAAGTATTGAAAGTACTAGTTTTATGTGTTAATGAACTCAGGTTTCTAAGTGTATATTTATCAGATATTTTTTTAGAGTCAGTAGTACCTGTTAAAAACGTACCCGCTTGCAAGCTAGTTGACATTGCCAACAAGAAACTTGAAATTAATAGTATGGATTTAATGATACGCATGATTATTACGAAGATAATAATTTTAATATAATACCAATAATAATATTTTTAACGAATTCTTAAGGCAATGTGCAGAATAAAATACCGAGAATTAAGCCCAAGTATGTACATTTATTACAGTTATTGCTTTCTATATTAAATATATAATCTATTGAAAATCAATATTATATAGTTAACCTAACCTATAACACCATGTTTGAACCACATCGCGACGAAGAAGGAGGGGACATTCAGGATCTCTTACAACGCTACCAGAACTTAAAAAATGGGAGGGCTAATGCATATATCGAAGAGGACGACTTTGAAAAAATTATAGAACATCTTGACGAAAAAGATGAGCTTAACGAGGCTATTGAGGCAGCCAATATGGCGTTGGACCAATACCCTCATTCTGCCTCTTTGATGATCAAAAAAGCGGATTTACTCCTTGCAACTCGAAAATATAAGGATGCGCTTAACTTATTAAATACAGCTGCATTGTATGATCATAAGGATATGAATTTGTTTATCCTTAAAACAGACGCCTATCTAGCTTTAGATCAACCTGAAAAAGCAATCGTGTTACTGCAAGAAGCATTGCATTTATTTGAAGGTACGGAAAGAACCGAAGTGTTATTTGAATTAGCCGACGTGTATGATGACCATGAAGCATTTGATAAAGTATTTGATTGTTTACAGTTAATATTGGAAGAAGACCCAATGAACGAAGAAGCTTTGTATAAAATTTGTTTTTGGACCGATTTTACTGGACGAAATGAAGAAAGTATTAGACTTCATGAAAAAATAATTAACGAGCAGCCATACAATGCACTAGCGTGGTTTAATCTTGCTGCATCTTTTCAGGGACTTAAGTTATATGAAAAAGCAATTGACGCATATCAATACGCAATTGTCATTGACGAAAAATTTGACTATGCATATCGTAACATGGGAGATGCTTATTTGCGATTGAGAAAGTATAGAGAAGCAATTGAAGCTTTAGAAAAAGTATTAGAGCTGTCAAGGCCTGAAGATGTTATTTATGAGGCCATAGGTCATTGTTATCACAGAATGAAAAATTTTGCACAAGCAAGGTTTCATTATAAAAAAGCAGTTCATTTAAATCCTGACGACAGTAGGTTATATCAAAAAATTGCAAGTACCTATATGCAAGAAGGTCAATGGGATTTAGCCATTAAACAATTAGAACATTCCTTAAGAATCCATAAGCACATAAATGAATATTATATATTAACAGGGGAATGTTATATGAATCTGGGACAATATAAAGAAGCTGCTCAATTCTTTGGAAGTGTTGTTAAAAATAAACCAAAGCAAATTGGAGGGTGGGAATACTTAATACGTTGTCTTGTAGCCAATCTGCAATTAGATGCTGCACTTGAGCAAACGGAGCTTGCATATATGTCTACTCAGGGTAGAACGATTTTCATCTATTATCGGAGTGCTATTTTATTTATGATGCATAAAACAAACGAAGGGTTACTTCAGCTAGAAATGGCTTTATCAAAATCTTCAAAATGGTTGAATAAATTTGTTAAATTTTATCCTGAAGTGGTTCAGGATAGTAAAGTTATGAGTTTGCTCAGTCAGTATAAAAAGGACAGGAAGGGAAAACGATCTTCATGATTTTGAATTAACTTTGCATAAATACTTTATAATATATGAATTTCAATCTTACTCAGATTCCAGAAAGAACAAGTCAACCTAGAACAAATGGTTTAACAATGATTATGGACAAAGGCTTAAGTCTTGGGGAAGCAGAAAATTTCTTAAGTATTGGAGCACCACATACAGATATTATCAAGTTAGGATTTGGTACTTCTTTTGTAACTCCTAATTTGAGATCGAAAATCGAACTATATCAAAAGCATAATATCCCAGTTTATTTTGGAGGTACTTTATTTGAAGCATTTGTAATTAGAAATCAATTTGATGACTATATCGCAATGTGTAAGGACTATAATATTCATATGATTGAAGTAAGTGACGGGTCCATTGAAATTCCTCACTCTGAAAAATGTGGATATATTGAAAAAATAGCAAAGTACGCAACTGTTTTAAGCGAAGTAGGCAGTAAAGACGCTGCACATATTATTCCACCATACAAGTGGATTGAATTAATGAGTGCTGAATTGGAAGCTGGTTCGTCTTATGTAATTGCAGAAGCAAGAGAAGCAGGGAATGTTGGAATTTATAGAGGTAGTGGAGAAGTAAGAGAAGGATTAGTGCAAGAGATTTTAACCAAAATACCAGCAGATAAAATTCTCTGGGAAGCACCACAGAAAGCACAACAATTATATTTTTTAGAATTAATAGGATGTAATGTGAATCTTGGAAACATAGCTCCAACAGAGATCATTCCATTAGAAGCAATGAGAATAGGGCTTAGAGGAGATACTTTTCATTTATACTTAAATAAATAATTGTGCGTCAATTTGGATTGATTGGATTCCCATTATCACATTCTTTTTCGAAAGGTTTTTTTGCAGAGAAATTTGCAAAAGAAAATATTGAAATGTGTTTTTATGAAAACTATCCTATAGAAAGTATAGAAAGCTTTAAATCTTTGTGGGATTCCAATCCCAATTTAGAAGGAATTAATATTACAATTCCACATAAAAAAGCAGTCATTCCTTTTTTACATCATGCTTCATATGTAGTGCAAAAAATGCAAGCTTGTAATTGCATTCGAAAGTTCAATAATAAATGGTATGGTTATAATACCGACGTGATTGGTTTTGAGCAATCTTTAAAGCCTTTTTTAAAGCCATATCATACCAAGGCATTAATATTAGGTACAGGAGGTGCAGCCGCAGCCGTCGAGTGGGTTTTGCAAAAGTTGAACATTCAATATCAGTTTGTTTCCAGAACTGAAAAAGAGGGTACTATCACTTATGATAACCTAACTCCTGGAATAGTGGAAGCACATACTTTGATAATTAATACGACCCCGATAGGTATGTTCCCAAATGTCAATGATGCTCCAGCATTGCCTTATGAGGCCTTAACTGCAAAGCATCATTTATATGATTTAATTTACAATCCGGCATTGACTTTATTTTTAGAGAAAGGGAAAAAACAAGGAGCTACCATTCAAAATGGCTTAGAGATGCTGCACTTACAAGCAGAGGCGAGTTGGGAAATATGGAATGCTAAAATGCCTTTTGACCAATAACAAAGTTTGACCAAAAGAAATAATAATTTTAATTAAATTTTTGAGCACGTAAGAATGTAAACAATTGCGTAACTGCTTTTTGCCTGTGACTATATTTGTTTTTCTCTGCCATCGTCATTTGTGCAAAGCTTCTTATATCTCCTTCTGGAATAAATATGGGGTCATATCCAAAACCTTTCTCTCCTTGCATTACCGTAGCAATATGACCTTTACAAATACCTTCGAAATAATAGGTGGTCTCATTCCAAATTAAACAAATTACAGTTCTAAATTGTGCAGCTCTATTTTCAATGCCATTTAATTCCGATAATACTTTATCAATATTAGCTTGAAAATCTCTATCGTCTCCTGCATATCTTGCACTTTTTACGCCAGGCGCGCCATTCAATGATTCAATTTCTAATCCAGTGTCTTCACTAAAGCAATTCTCTTTGGTCATTTCAAAAATGGTTCTTGCTTTCTCATTTGCATTTTCCTGAAAGGTATGATGAGGCTCAGGTATATCAATATCAATGCCAGCTTCATTAAGCGGTATGATTTTAAAATCAGCACCTATAAGCGACTGTATTTCTTGAACTTTATTTTGATTATTTGTTGCAAAAATGAGTGTGTACATGTTAAAACTATAATTGAAAAAGTTGCTTTAATACAATCCATAATTTACCTTTCTCTGTTTTTGCATTTATATCGCCACCTTGCATATTGGACAAACTATTACTAAACAAAATATGGGTATCACCTAATACAATTGGTTTATATAAAGTGCCTGGTAACTTGATTTTCAACTGTGTTGCATTTACGTCAAATGAAATGACCAATCTAGAAGGCAGTGTTTCTAAAATATCATGCAATCCAATAGTTTGAGTTGCCGTATTTATTAATGCAATGTCCGCAAGTGTTAATTTACATGCATTTAAAATAGACGACAATAAGCCAAGATCAGCTTCATTTAAGTATACAGCATTGGGGTCATTTACAATAACAATCACTTTTTTAAGATGGTCGCCTAAATACTTTAATGGGGTAGTAGCATTCACTACTTTTTGCTCGTTCACTTTTTCATTAACAGGTGCAGTGGCTAAAACAGTTTCACCTACTAAAGTGTGTGCAATTAGCGCTTCTTTTTCTATAATTTGAGTAGCAGTTTCAGATAATACAAGGGTATCTTTGTACAAAGAAACTAGAACAGCAGCGGGCAATATTGTTTTATTGATTTGCATTGGGTTGGAAAATTAACTCAAAAGCATCTTTAAAAAAAATAACACTTGTAAGGTTTTTGTTTATTTCTTATTTTTGTTACTTTGTAACCTCATTGTTCTTCATAAAAAATGTATCCCTATGTCAACACCCATCATTCCAGTAATACCTAATACGCATCCAAAACTTCCTACTTACAATATGGATGAGATTGCTTTTGGAAAGAATTTTACAGACCATATGTTGGTTGCTGATTATGAAAATGGAGAATGGAAGAATGTTGTAATCAAGCCTTACGCCCCATTCGAAGTAGACCCTTCATGTGCAACTTTGCATTATGGTCAAACTATTTTTGAAGGAATTAAAGCATTTACAAATAAGAATGGGGAAGCGGTAATATTCAGACCTGATCAAAATTTTAAACGTTTTAATATTTCTGCAGAACGTATGCAAATGCCTGCCGTTCCTGAATGGATTTTTATAGAAGGAATGAAGCAGTTGATAAACTTAGAAAAAGGCTGGATTCCAAATAAACCAGATGCCTCTTTATACATAAGACCATTTATGATAGCAATGGATCCATTTTTGGGAGTTAGACCTTCCAATACTTATAAATTCATGATTATTCTTGGTCCAAGTGGCGCTTATTTTTCTGCACCAATGAAAATATTAATTGAACAACATTACACGCGTGCAACACCAGGTGGTGTTGGATTTGCGAAAAATGGTGGAAACTATGGAGGGAGTTTATATCCAGTTGCATTAGCTCAGGAAAAAGGATATGATCAAGTATTATGGACCGATGCTATTGAGCATAAATATGTAGAGGAAGTAGGAATGATGAATGTGATGTTTGTTATTGATGGGAAAGTAATTACACCTTCTATTGAAAAAGGGACCGTGTTAAAAGGAGTGACTCGTAATTCAGCGATCACTTTATTAAGAGAAATGGGGTATGAAGTAGAAGAAAGATTTTTATCGGTAGCAGAAATTATAGATGCTCATAAAAAAGGATTATTTCAAGAGGTTTTTGGAGTAGGAACAGCCGCTGTGGTGTCTTATATTTCAAGATTAGCTCATGGCGAATACATCATGGATTTTGATATGGAGGCCTTAAAAGTAGCTCCAGCGCTTAAAAAACACCTAAATGATATAAGAATGGGAAATATTGTGGACAAACATAACTGGTTGTTACATATTTAGTTAAATGACTGTAAATCAAACTATTAAAAAGATTTAATTCAGCTTTTTGATGTTTTTTCGAGGTCCAAAAAAGGGTTTTTGCTTAATTTTTTTAAAAATAGCCAATAAACATTTTGGGAATTCGTTCCCAGCCATTACCTTTGCCGTCCGAATTTTTTATAAACCGAATTGAACCAAATAGCATAATTAATGCCTACTATTCAACAATTAGTGAGAAAAGGCCGTGAGATCATCAGGGCTAAAAGTAAATCAAGAGCTTTGGACGCATGTCCTCAGCGTCGTGGTGTTTGTACAAGAGTATATACAACAACTCCAAAAAAGCCGAACTCTGCGTTACGTAAAGTAGCAAAAGTACGTTTGACTAATAAGATTGAAGTCATTGCCTATATCCCAGGTGAAGGCCATAACTTACAAGAGCACAGTATCGTATTAATCCGTGGTGGTCGTGTAAAGGATTTACCAGGAGTTCGTTACCATATTGTACGTGGAAGTTTAGATACTGCAGGTGTTAAAGACCGTAAGCAGTCTCGTTCTAAGTATGGTACTAAGAAAGAAAAAGCAAAAAAATAATCAAGTAACAACTAATTTATATTCGACATGCGTAAAGCACAACCCAAAAAGATTCCATTAGCACCAGATCCTAAATTCAGCGATGTACAAGTTACTCGTTTTATCAACAATATCATGTTGGATGGTAAAAAGACAACTGCCTACAAAATATTTTATGATGCTTTGGACAAAGTGAGTAAATTCACTGGTGAAGAAGGATACGAAATGTGGAAGAAAGCTGTTGTGAATGTAACTCCAGCTGTTGAAGTACGTAGCCGTCGTATTGGTGGTGCTACTTTCCAAATCCCTGCTGAAGTTCGTGCAGACAGAAAAATTTCTTTAAGCATGAAATGGTTAGTACGTTTTAGCCGTGAGCGTAACGGTAAAACAATGGCTGACAAATTAGCGAATGAAATCATCGCAGCTACAAAAGGCGAAGGTGGTGCATTCAAAAAGAAAGAAGATACACACCGTATGGCAGAGGCGAACAAAGCGTTCTCTCACTTTAAAGTGTAATTGGCTCAACTACAGACCATTATCTACTAGATATAAAAAAAACCTCAACATTTACTGTTGGGGTTTTTTGTTGTTCAAAAATGAGATAGTTGTGGGTGTATTTAAATAGTATTATAGTTTGTAGAAATTTTTTCGGAGAAACATTCTTTCAATCACTTATATCATTAACTTTGCGCCTCGGAAATTTGACTTTTAATTTAGTCAATTTTAAGAGCTTTTAAAAAATAAACAACCCTAATATGGCGGACTTAAGACTACAAAGGAACTTTGGAATTGCTGCGCACATTGATGCGGGTAAGACCACTACCACTGAGCGTATCTTACGATACACTGGTATGATTCACAAAATTGGTGAAGTACATGATGGTGCTGCTACCACTGACTGGATGGAGCAAGAAAAAGAAAGAGGTATCACAATTACTTCTGCAGCGGTAAGTTGTCAATGGCAATTTCCAACTACATTAGGTAAGAAAGATGCAAATACAAAAGATTATTATTTCAATATTATTGATACTCCAGGTCACGTTGACTTTACTGTAGAGGTAGAGCGTTCAATGCGTGTATTGGATGGTTT
>CANGDH010000009.1 GCA_947452555.1 Bacteroidota bacterium | reverse complement strand
TTCCATTTGGATTTTAAATAGGCTACAACTTCTTTAATCTTGATTATTAATTCCTTTAAAGAAATTTCATCTGATTCGAGATTATTATTTGCTTGTATTTGTTCGCTCATAAAAATTTTGTATTTGCTTCTTTAACTATTTTTTCAACAAACTAATAGTAGCAATTGCAGCAACTACCTGTGCTAATACAGTGGTAAATTGTATTATTGTAGTTAATGGTTTGTCCTTTTTGGCATCTGTTTCTGGAATCACTACTTCTGCTCCTGGTCTAATTTTTGGATTAATTCTAAATAAACCATAAGTAATAGTTCTGTTGGATTTGCCATTGGCGTAAACCACATAGGCTCTTCTTCTTTGCGCGTATTCTGAAATGCCACCAGCCGCACTTATACATTCACCAATAGTTAAGCCATCTCTGTACACAATATTAGTTGGTCTTAAAACACCACCACTAATTTTTACGCGGTTATCCATTTTAGGAATTACAATTTCATCCTTATTTCTTAATACTAAATCCAACTCACTACCTGGGTGTGCCATGATATAATTTATATCAATGGCTATTTGATAATAATCCTCGTCCAACTCTTTAAACAATAAGTTTAAAGTGTCTTTTAATTTATTTGCTTTCTCCTGAGGGTTTAAGTTAATATCTGTAACTGCCGAAGCTGCTGTTGGAGTTGCTGCGGTAGTTAAAACAGACAATCTATCTGCTTCTTGTTTAGCTTTAAACTTTCTAGTATAGGCTAACTCAATAGAAGTTTTTGTTTCATCCGATTTTAAAGAATCTATATCAAATCGTCGACGACGAATATAAGCACCTTCACCATAAGCTTCTCCAATTAATCCACCAGAACGTCTTACAATATCACTTACTCTTTCTACTCTTGAACTTAAAGTATATTTACCTGTACTTTGAACCTGTCCACTAATACCTACCACTTCTGGTAAAGTGTAGCCTACTTTTTTGGTTATAGTTACCACGTCTAAAGGTTGTAACACATAATTTTCCTGACCCGCATTAAAACTTAAATCTCCGTTAACATCGGTACCCATTATAGTTGCCACTTGGTTATTCACCACTCTGTCACCGTATTGAGTAAGTCTTGCTACTTCCACATGCTTATTAGCAGCATATGTAAAACCACCAGCCATTAAGATCAAATCTTTCACAGTCATACTATCTATATAGTTGAATGTACCCGAAGTCCTTACTTCACCCAATAGTTCAACCGTTAAGGAATCTCTCAATTCTAAAATAGAATTGATATATAATTCGTCTTCTCTTTGTAATAAGATATTTTCCGTAGGATTCTTTTCTAGTGCCTTAGTTAGATTAATACTAATCATCTCTTTCAATAAATTAGGTTTTGTTCTAATTAATTGAGCTCTACCAATAAAGGCATCTTCTTTTAAACCGTCTGCCTTTTGCACTAAGTCTGCAACGCGCATACCAGGTGTTAATTCATACACGTCTGGACGGTATACTGCACCTGTTAATGTAATTCTATTTTGAAAACGATTTATGATTTTTGAAACCGTAATGACATCGCCACCCTTAGGTTGGTATTTTATAAAATCTGCAGCGGCAACATCCTTAACCGATTTTTCTTTGTCATTCTTTTGAATAACTTTCACCCAAGCAGTATAAGCGTTGTCACCAAAGCCACCTGCATATTGTAATATTTGATTAAAGCCTTCATTGCCAATAGCTTCAAAAATACCTGGTCTTTTTACTTCACCTTGAATTTCAATTCTATTTTTATAAGCAGGAACCCTAACCACATCATTATCCTTTAAACCTATATTTTGTGATTGATCTCCGTTTTGTAAAAACTTATATAAATCCACTTTAGCAAATACCTTGTTATTTCTTACTACCTCAATCTCTCTATAGCTTCCAATTGCACTTGGTCCACCCGCTTCTGCTAAAACGCTTATTACATTGGATAAGGAAGAAACATTGAATACCCCACTTTTATTAGCACCAATTACATTTACATGTATAGTTCTTATATCGCCAACCGTTAAAGCTAATTTAGATTCACCTGAACGTAAACTTGGATAAGCTGTATTGGCCATTTGTTGTTTTACTCTAACAATTGCAGCTTCAATGGTTAGACCAGATACTTTAACCTGACCTACATTTTCCACTTGGATTTTTCCTTCCTTACTAACCGTTAAGTCATCTGAATATTCTTGAACCCCATATACTACTAATTTTAAAACATCATTGGGCCCTATTTCATAGTTCAATGGCGTAGCAATTTCTTTATTAGAAGCATTACCATTCCCAGCTGAAGTAAATAGTTCAGAACCATATACTAACGGATTGATGTCTACATTATAATTTACGTTTGCTGTGTCCTTAGCTGAAGTCCCCGTTTTTACTTGAAGTTTTGCAACACTAGGATTTTTACTTTTAGCCATAGTTACAAGATTACTAAGTCTAGCTTTTAACTTAGCAAATTCTGAAGGAGACATTCCCTTTGCAATTGCTTGTGACTCTACTTGGTCAATAGTTAATCCTTTTTTTTGAAGTTCTGTTTTAACTTGATTGATTTGCGTTTCCGTTAATGCATCCACTTTTACAGTGCTCAAATCCTTTCCGCCTAAAAAATTTTGCGCATTGGTAATATTGCTTAAAAGCATTAACATGAACACCAATAAAATTGATTTTACAATTCTCATAGTTTGAGATTTTATTATTTTTACTTTAAATTTTTAGTTTGTAACATAGCTTCGCCTTTCTAAGTCACATTTAGAAGCAAGAGCTTAATAATGAATAACTTAGACAAATTCGTGATAATTACAAAAATACCGAATATTAGTCAATATACATGTACAATATAGTACATTAAATAGATAATATTTTTATTAAACCACAAGTGTATAAAGGTCTGGGGGGAGTGTCAAAATTAAATAAAAATGTTGAAGAAAGTTCAAATCTTACAATCAAATACTTGTTTTATATTTACCTTTGAATACTTCTAACAAATTATACAAAACCAATCACCAATTAATGAACAAACCGCATCATTTAATAAAACTGATACGATTTGCACTAGATGCATTGGTTATTTTTTTAGGTTATAATATAACAATTTTGGTTTTCTACTGGTTAGGGGCCTCTTTTAGTGTTCTATTTTACCTAGTTTCCTGTGTTATTTGGTATACCATGTCGATTTTTTCTAAATTATATATAGAAAGAAGGTCTAATAAGTTTTCGGAAGAGATTGTCTTTATTATTTATCACACTATATTATTCTCTGTTTCACTAAGTTCGGTGCTGTTCTTCCTTAATTTGAATCATAAATTCCCTTCTAAGTTCATTATAGTGTACGTTTTTATAAACGCATTCTTGGCAATTATAACCAAATATGCTTTTAGGAAAAAAATACATGCGGCATTAATTAAGGGTAACTTTTATGACAATGTATTATTAATTGGCTCCAATGCAGCTGCAGTTAACTTTGTTAATACAGTACAGAAATACTATTATTATGGCTATAAATGCCTTGGTTATATAGAAGAATCAGCTAAATTAGCTCCAGAAACACATTATTTTGGCAATTTTGATACATTAGATAATGTTTTAATGTCTAACAATATAGACGAGGTGTTTATTGCTTTAAGTACCAATGAAAATGAGAGAATTCAGCGCTGCATTGACATTTGTGACACCAATAGGGTAAAAGTGCGCATATTGCCAGATTTGACAGACTATACCTCTTCTTCCATTTATATTAACAATATTGGTCTCTTGCCAGTAGTCAATATTGGACATTTACCATTGGACAGAACGGAAAACCAATTATTGAAACGCGCTTTTGATATTTTATTTTCTACATTATTTTTTCTACTAATAGGAGTCTGGATATTTCCACTTATTGCTATAGCTATAAAATTAAGCTCTAAAGGGCCTGTCTTTTTCAAACAAGAACGATGGGGTCATAATAACCAAATGATACTTTGTTATAAGTTTAGGTCAATGAAAAAAGACAGTACAGATATTGATGAGAATGGTCATTATAATCAAGCCTTTAAAGAAGATCCTCGTATTACCACCATTGGTCGTATATTAAGAAAAACTAATATGGACGAATTGCCACAATTTTGGAATGTACTTTTAGGTAATATGTCGGTAGTAGGGCCAAGACCGCACCCTACACCATTGAACTTAGCTTCCATGCAAACGGTAGATAATTATATGTTACGTCACTTGGTGAAACCGGGTATTTCAGGATTAGCTCAGGTAAATGGTTGCCGTGGAGAAACAAAGACCACCGAGGAAATGCAAAGAAGAATTAATTTCGACCTATATTATATTCATAGATGGACATTTTGGTTAGATATTCAAATTATTATTCAAACAGTAGTGAATATTTTTAGGGGTGATCAAAATGCCTATTAATAAGTAACAACTTTGAAAAAACAGCTACTCTCTATTATTTTAATAAGTTTTTTAACAAATGTAAGTTTTGGACAAGCAATTTGGGAAAACAGTAATGCGAATGTCTATCCTTTTTTATCAAGATTATCCCAAAAAGGACTTGTAGAATTTAATGACATCATTCAGCCACAAACAAGAACCTGTATTTTAAAATCCTTACAAGATTTAAAAGAAAAAGTAGCTTTATTGTCACAAGTGGAAAAACTAGAACTCCACTTTTATCTACAAGAATTTGATACAATTCAATATAAAGAGAACAAAGAAAGTATTTCTTTTTTTAAAAAAGACTTAAATAAAAGATGGAGAACATTTAAAGTAAAATCAAAAGAATTTGAAATAAATGCAGACCCAATATTGGGTATAAAATCAATGATTGTTGATAAAAACAAAATTCAACAAATTAGTAATGGTTTTGAATTATGGGGAAGTATTGGAACAAATAAAAAATGGGCATTTGAATTGTATTATAGAGATTATACTGAAACAGGTGATGTAGCAAAATATGATAGAATAAACAATACAGAAACGGGAATAATCTTAGTAGGCAATAACACAAAAAATCAAACTAATTATAGTGAAATACGTGGTAATATTTCATACGCTTTTAAAAACGGTTTAATTAGTTTAGGTAAGGATCATATTACTTGGGGCTATGGAGAAAATGGCAAAATAGTTTTATCAGACAAAGCCCCTTCATTTCCTTATATTAGATTAGACTATACACCTAATAAATGGTTGCATTTTAACTATTTTAACGCCTGGTTAAACTCTAATATAATTGACTCAAATGCTACTTATAATACACATACAGGTGGTGTAATGGGTGATATCAGATACTTCTATTTACCAAAATTTATGGCATCTCATAGTATAACTTTAAAACCTATAAAAGGCCTTGATATAGCTATAGGTGAATCAATTGTTTATAGTGATAGGATGGATATTGGATTCCTACTACCTATAAATTTATTTAAAATTTACGATAATAATAAAAGTAACTATTTAATCAATGCCGGCTCTAATGGTCAATATTTTTTACAAGTAAACTCCAGAAATCATATTAAAAATACACATTTATATAGTTCATTATTTATTGACGAAATTAAAGTGTCTGCAATATTTGATAAAAAACAAAGTAGAAATCAATTAGGCTATACAGTGGGTGGTTCAGTTACAGATATTTTTACAAACTACTTAACAGCAGGTGCAGAATATACTAGAGTAAATCCATTTGTTTACACGAATCTAATTCCAGCACAATCTTATACTCAATATGATTATCAATTGGGTGATTGGATGGGTAATAATTTTGATAGAATAATAATATTTTCAAAATATACTCCAATACCCAAGTTGAATTTATATGCAAGATTTCAAAAAACACGAAAAGGAGGGTCAGGTACTATATTTCAACAATATCTAGTACAACCCTTACCTTCATTCTTATTTGATTTTCAAAAACAAACTGAATCAATTTTCATTAAGGCAACTTATGAATGGATAAATAATTTATATTTTTTAGCAAGTATAGAAAATGTACAAAATAGTTATAACAATGGCACCAACTATAAATATAATAAAGTACAAATTGGATTTAGTTACGGCCTTAATTGAAATTATTAGATATTTTATAATTCAAATTTCGTAAAAGAAAATATGGATTATATAACATATTTGTAATTACAAAAGATAATAAAGAGGAATATATTGCACCAACAATTCCGAACTCCATAACAAAATAATAAGTTAAAATTAAATTTATTGATCCTTGAAGTAGGCTTACTATAGTTGTGTTTTTATTCAATTTTAAAGAGGATAGAAATATAAAAGAGACATTGTCAATAATAATAAGCGAGATAAATAAAATATATAATTGGAACATCCATAAAGTTGAAAGGTCATATAATTTACTCCATTTAATAAATACAATTGGACCAAAAATATATAATACAATAGCAAGTATAAAAGTTAAAATAACTATTCTTTTAAGGACATTGAAAAATAAAGTTTTAACCTTATTCCAATTCCCTTCAAGTTCTATGTAAATAATTTTAGGAGTTAATACTTGCGTGAAATTAGTAACTGCTATTCTTATAATATCAAAGAACCTTGTAATTATTAAAAATTTTGCCGCTTCTATGCTTCCAACTAGATAATTGATTAAAATTATTTGTGAATTGAATACTAACACAGATGCAAGTGATGTCAAAAAATACCAGATAGAATATTTGAAATGATCTATAATTATATCAAAATAAAATGATTTAAGTTTTAGTCTAAAATTATGTTTAATATATAAGTATATATAAAAGAAAGAAAGAATTAAAAAATTAGTCCCTACCGTTATTGATAATAAAAATGGGATTGTTAAAGTTCGAAGAAATATTAATGTGATAAATAATTCTAGAGAAACTTTGGTTGCTCTTAATATTTTAGCAATAAAAATAAGATTATAGCTCTGTATTAATGTTTCAAAATACAATATTAAAATGTTTTGGATTATAGCAAAGCTTAACAATATTGATATTGTAAAAATTTGACTGTGTGAAATGTGAACTATATAAGATAAAACCAGGTATACGCTTGGGATAATTAGAAATAGTAGAAATAGATAAAAAATAAATAAGCTATTTGTTAACTTATCTTTATCTATGGTATTTAGTATGTATTTTCTTAAAAGGCCAGTATTAAAACCAAAATCAAAGACTACAGAAAAAGCAATTACATTTAGCAAAACACCGTACATTCCAAAATTTTCAAATCCTAATATATGGTTTAAAAACGGAGTTAATATAATTAAAGAAAGAGCAGTTGCGCCCTGTGAAAAATAAGTGAAAAACAAATTCTTAAGGTACAATAAATTATTTCTGTATGTTTCTGCAAGTTTAAACATTGGCTAATTTAAGCAATTAAAGCTTGTTTGGGAATAGTTTTATCCAAATTATATGCTTCATTTATAAAATCAATGCCTACAAAAATCCAAAATGGGAAAGCCCCCATTGGTCCTTCCAAAAATACATCAAAACTTGCATTGAAAATAAAGGCTATTTGAATAGTAATTAATATCAATTTTAAATTTGTAATTGATTTATCCCTTAATCGTATAAAACTTATAATTAACCAAAATATCCACAGAAAGAAAATAGGCACACCATACCTTGCTAAAATACTTAAATGAAAATTATGTGGAGACCTTAAATCTGCATCTCCAGACTCAAATATGATATCATCGTCTTGTGCTAGACTCATACCGAGTCCCTTCCCAGTAAAAAAATAGTCCCCTCCAAATGTATAATCTACAATTTTAGCCCACCATAATAATCTCCAAACTTTATTATCACTTAATGTGCCCTGATCGTCATCACTTACTATACTAGTTACATTATTGCCAATTTGATCTAATCCGGTTTTTCTACCCTGGAAATTTTCGTCTGAAGGAAGCACTAAAACAAGTGGTAGAATAATTAGAAATGATAAGAAAATATATTTTACATATCCTTTCATATTAGTTTTTAGTGCCTTATCTCTATTATTAAATATAAAAATAATTAATGCTAGAAGAAAGGCAAGCATACCGCCTCTACTATAAGAAGATGCAATAACAAATAAAAACAAAATAAAACCAAGGTTAATTATTGATTCTTTTTTGGTTAAATTAAAATAACCTGTTAATTGAAGAATTAAAGAAATATACAAATGAACTGCTATATCTCCATATTTGAAGTATAGTAAATGATTAGAACCAAAAATGGTGATATTACCTAAAAAATGGTTCAATGATAATAAATATAATAGACTCAGGATTAATGGATAGTATTTGTAAACCTTTATTATCTGCTTTAAAAAATCAGTTATATTATCATAAAAAAGGAAGATGATAAATGCAAAAAATATGTAATTAAGAATAAAAGAATCTCTCAATACATCTAAAATGCTATATTTTATAAAGCCCCTTATTATAAATAATAAATTAATAAACAATAAAAATATTAATAATACTGAACGGAAAGATTTTAAAATAAATGTATTTTTTCTTTCGTTGATTAATAGTATTATACCTAATAACCATGTTAATTCAGCTAAATAACTGTAAGCAACACCTTTGCCTAAATAAACATATAAGGCAAAGACAAACAACAATAATGTTTTATATGATTGAACTTTATTAGACATTATAAATATGACAATATTGTATTTTTTAGATCAATTAAGAAATTAATGAATTTAAAGTTATATATATTAAATTCATTTGTTTGTATTGTACTCTTATATTGTGGTGCTGTGCTTATAATCTCAGGAAAAACTCCTCCAATTTTAAGATTAGAGTTTTTAAGTCTGTATTTCCAAAAATCAATTGGATAATTTACATGGTTGGTTTGTAATAATAAATAGTTTGCTGCTTTTTTATTTATAGAATATCCATAAGAACAAAACAATGAATTAATAACAGGTGTTCCTATGTAATAATTTTCTTGAATAAAAAGTCTGTCTCTATTATAAATTTTGATTCTGCCATCAAAAGCTCCCCAAAAAAATAGATCATACTTTTGGTGCATTAATGTAAAATATTCTTGAAGTATATCTTTGTTAATGAGCATACTATCAGACTCTAAAACAAGTCCAGAATCAGCACTGTTTTTTAATAATGATTCCCAGGCAGCTCTATGAGATAAAAGCAAACCCAGTTCAGAATTTTTTAATACTCTATTTGTTCTGTTTTTTGCTGCTATTAAAATTTTATCAAGAAATGGAACATGGATATTTTTAGGGTATACTGCTTCAATATGAATTATCTCATTTAATTGCTTTTTTAATAAATCTATATTTTTAATTCGATCAGTTTCATGAATCGAGCTAATTAAATAAGCTAACATATACTATTTACATATTTTACAAGTGGAATAATGTCTTCTGATAGGCAATATGTTTCATTATCAATGCCAAAAGGCGTTAACCATTCATGGTTTATTTCTTTATTAAAAATAACCCAATTAGATTTTTGATAGTACTGTGCTATATGTGCAGGCAAGCTATCACTAGAAATAATCAAATCGCTTTCTTTTATAAGTTCTACTAAGGCTTTGAAATTATTATAATAGACCTGTTTTCCAGCGTTATTATTTTTTGACTTTCCAAATTTGGCAACTATTATATTATATTTAATCCCATTAGAAATTTCCTGTACTAATTTTTCACTTAGTTCTTTTTCCTTCTTTCTAGAGTCGGGAAATAAAATTATTTTTTTTGTTTTACTTTTTGGCAAATTTGCACTTTCGTCAATTTTTATACCAAAAAATGACTGATAAGATAAATAAATATTTTTTTTCGAATTATGAATTGCTTTTGTTTGTAAGCTAGTGAAAAAATTAAAAAAAATTATTCTTTTATTCTGTTCTATATAAATCTCAATATTGCTTTTGTCTACATTTTTAAAGTAATCGCTTATTTGCCTTAGAGATTTTATTGTTGAAATACTAAGCAAATATCTGTTTGTAAAAAATGTTAGCAATCCCTTTTGTATACTAAAATCTATAAAATAAAAAAATATTCCTTCCATTTTTTCAAGATCCAATGCATTATGCAATTGCTCTAGATGTTTAGAGACATATATTTTATAAAAACCAGGCTGCTTTATTAATTTTAAATTGTATAACAAAACAACATAATCTCCATAACTTCTTATGGCTATTATTGACTTCATTTAATGACGAACTTAGTAAACGATATAACTAAACTAAAAATTAAACCAAAAAATACACCAAGTAATAAAATGTTTTTTAAACGTAACTTACTATTATACAATGGATATTTTGGCATATCTAATAGCTGGAATATTGGAGTTTGTTGCGCTTGCGTCATCTTAGAAAGCTCAAGATTTTTTATAACCTCTCCATATATTGTCATTACAATAGTAAGGTTTTTTTGGTTTAACTCTCCAGGAACAGCAACACTTCTTAATGCAGGATTTACATTAATTACTTGTGTATTAGCTGTTTTTATAGATTTACTTGTTAGAATAGATTCAAGAGAGTCTGCTTTAAATTGAAGTTTATTTATGTTCTCTTGGGTATTTGATGTCTTTATTCTAAAATACAATTTCTTCACCTCATCCAACAAGCGTTCTGTGAAAATTTTAGAAAATTTTTCATCCCTAGAAGTAACCGTTAACTTAATAATAGATCCCTTTTTATTTAGCTTGTCAATTACAATATTTGAATTCACCACTAAATTATACACCACATCTAATAAACTATCTTTTTTTCTATCTGGAACAGATTCTAAAGTATAATTTTCAAAGCTAATTGGATTTTTGACTTCGGCAAATTTTAAAAATCTTCTTTTATATAAATTATCTAAATATACGTCAATCAAATTTTTATTTGAACTCGTGTCATATTTACTCAATAAGACTTTTTCAACAATAGTCTTAGATTTAAATATATCATAAATATTATCACCAGAAAAAACATTCGACTGACCACCTAAACCGCCTAAATCTATTCCAAATTGTGATGTTAAACTTGCTAATGAACCGCCCTTTGATCCCCCGCTTTCCATTAATACAAAAGTGGCATCCGACTGATAACTCGGCTTCTCCCATACAAAATATAATAATGAGAATAATAAGGAGCAAAATATCGTTAAAAATATTAGCTTAAAAGAAGCTAAATAATACTTTATAAAAACAGAAGCTTTCGATATAATATCTCCTAAATTAAATGTTGTACTATTGGCTTCCATTGATTAAAATTTTCTTGAAATTAAGTATTTAACTGAAATATTGATTTGGACATTTTTCTTATCTGTATTAGATGGACCGTATAATCCACCTAGCCCAGTCTTAGTCCACATGTAATTATAAGTATCCGCTTGTTTGTAGTCAGCAGCTAATATAATATTACCAATATCCCATCTAAAAGATACATTATAAATCAGGTCGGCCCAATATTTAAAATTTGGACCAGGATACAACAATCCATTAAAATAATTATAATAATAAAAATCTTTATTATGGGATACCCTTTCCACACCAAATCCAAATTTTCTTAATCCTTTTACCCAAGCCAATTGAACAGTTTGGGCATTACTACCTGGCCCTACATAGGATCCTAATATTTGGCCATAATTGGTATATCCTTGAGTCACTTGATCATTGGTGTACCAGCTTTGACGTTTAGCTGTTAAGTTTGCATTAAAAATCTGATTGGGATTCATTAACTCTAGTCTGGATACTTCAATATTTAACGAAATTGCTCCGTATTTTGCATTTAACCCAAGCGGAAATAATTTTCTAACACCTGCAACATAACCAGTTGGGATACTGTCTGTGAAAATATTTGTTGGAGTTGCAGCTCTGTCATTTCTGCCATATTCAAAATACAATTCAGCATGATCTTTTGGCATTGCATACCTTAAAAATACCGAACCCAATGCAGGTCTTTTTTTAAGCCTAGTATATTTACTAAAATTACTTAATGGTGTTAGATCCTCTAATCCATTCATATCCTTTTTA
This sequence comes from Bacteroidota bacterium, assembly GCA_947452555.1. Taxonomy (GTDB): domain Bacteria; phylum Bacteroidota; class Bacteroidia; order Chitinophagales; family Chitinophagaceae; genus Sediminibacterium. The sequence continues at coordinate 51,205 of CANGDH010000009.1, read as the reverse complement.
TACATATACGCCATGTTAGAAAAACCTAGATATAAATTCTTAGTCCATTTTGGCTCGATGGTAATTATCATACCTGTTATATACCTTCCTAATGGCGGCTTAACAACACTATATTGAGCTGCATAGGGATTGTCATTATTTGTTGGTCCAACGTCGGTATTCATTAAACTCCCGCCAATAATTTGTCCTTCCAAATTACCAATTATTGTTTTTATAGGCTTGTGCGTGTTAATAGTAACATGTAAAAATCCGGGTGCATTATTGGTTAACACTAATGAATGATAAATACCGGGTCCCCAAAATAAGTTTTCATTAGAAACCCCATAGGACATAGTTTTTGAATTATATTTTAAACTAGTTTGTCCTAAATAATTGTTATCAGAATATCTTGTTTGAACCCTCGATGGATTTTCTATAATATTTTCAGAAATCTCATAATATCTTCTCCAAAATGCATCTCCATTTTGTGTTCCGTCAAAATTTTCAGGCAATCTTTCAAATGGCCTATTGTCCGAAATAATTTTTTCAGGTGCAATTTGCAAGGTTATTCTACCCCATTGAAGGTTTACTTGTGGACTATACAAGTGTTGTGCACCAGCAGAAGATACCATAGATCCGTCATTATATCCATATGGCAAATTCAAATTATCTTGATGGAAATAGTTTAATCCAAACCCATTTACTTTTAGTTTTGACCAACTAACTATTTCGAAATTTTGTGGTAAACTACTATTTCTAATAGTAAATGATTGCGATGGCTTGATAGTATCTAACAATGACTCTACCCTAGTTGCATCATGTAATGCAATTTGATTAAGGTCTACAAATTGTGCATTCAACTTGTTTATACTTAATAGTAAAACAAATGCTATTATAATTTTAATGCTGTTTTTCCTTACCATAAATAAGTGAAATTTAGTAACCCATAAAAATTAAAATGCGTTGTAGCTGTCCATGCATAATTATTACTATTTACCATTTCTATATTTGCACTTAAAATAATATTTTGTAATCGTTTTTGAGCAATGAAGCCAACGGAAATGTCTGTCCAACGATATTGTCTTAATCCCAATGTTTCAATAGGGAGATGTGCAGAGGATGTTATTGGTTGATGTTGTATTCTTTGAAGTTTAAATCCAAGTTTTGTAAAACCATCTAAATAATTAAAATTTACAACTTGCACATTATTACCAACACCACTTCCTGCTCCTAAGATTTGATTGTCATTTGTATAGCCTCCATTTTCATAAACATACCAATCACCTGCATCTCTTGTAATATAATCGGCACTTTGAGCAGTTTGTGTAATTTCAGAATTAATTTCTAACCATTTATCACTTTTTAATGGAACCAAATGTTTAAATCCTAGTATATAAATAGCAGCATGTGTTGGGTCTATCCAAAAATCTCTAAAGTTTTGACTATGGTCATTCCATCCATATTCAAAATAAAATTCAGTATGTGTTTTAGGAAAAAGCCATTTTGTAAAAATACTAATCTCTTGGTCTCTTGGAATTTTATCCTCTGCCACACCACCCGCATCAGCTTTAAATAAGGTTGTAAATACTGGTAAAAACTTATTTGAAAAGCTACCCCCTTGAGAATTTTCATTTAGTTCAGAATATTGAAAAGACCTATTTACACCAACAAAAAGTCCAGGTAAAAATATAGGTTGATAAGAAATATTAATTCCATTATAAATTTTGGAAGAAGGCCATCCTATTATTTTTTTTAGATTATGCTGCTCAAAAGGCATTGCGCTATCTTGATATAGTCTACCAGTAACAAGCTGCCATTCAAAACTACCAATTGCTGTTTTTATAGGTCTAGTAGTATTAAAAGTAAAATGTGGAAATCCTGGTGCATTATTACTCATTAAAGCAGCACTAAATTGTCCTGGTCCCCACCATAAATTTTCAGTTGACCAGCCAATTGAAACTGCTTTAATATTTAACCTTATACTTGATTGTCCAAAATATCTTTTTTCATATCTCTTGGTAGGTACTGTTCCATAATCTGCACTAGTTTCATATGGTGCATTTTCTCCATTAATATATTCTGGCATATATTGGACGCTTAAAGGTCCCAGTTTTGAATAAATACCCCATCTTGCCATAGTTTGTAATCCCTTTGCTGGAATCATTCCCTCATCATTCCAGCCATATGGTTGCATTGAATTGTACTTCATTGTCACATTAGCCATTAAAGGCTTTAATGTGAAAAATTTAGATTTATAGTATCCTAATGTTTGATAATTTGAGTCTATTAATTTGTACAAACTATCCTGTGAGACTTTATTTGTTGCGTAATTAGGTCTTGATGTAAATGATATATTAGGATCTATTTTACCTTCTAATTGTAAAATTCTCATATACTCATCTCCTAAGCCTCCTATATTATATGATTGAGCCTTTCCTCTAATAGAAATTACTATAGTAAAAACAAATAAAATTATAAATTTATAATATATATAACGCATTGTTGGTTATTGCTTAACTAGATAGATTTGGGGGGTTAAACAAAGATATTGATTTATGAGGAGAATCACTTATTTCAAACTACCATTCTTATAGCTTCATCTACTAATTTGCCACTTATGACGAAATTTTGTTATTTATCGCGTCAATCGATACATCGTCAACGCGGCTCTTTTTATCAAAAAAGGCAGTTCGTTTAGGTTAATGGTCTCGCCCACAGCATGTGCTCCTTTTCCTGACGCACCCAATCCGTCAATACAGTCCATAAATTCTGCTATATAAGAAATATCCCCTGCTCCTCTGGATCCCGGGTCGCCGGCAACAGTTACGCCTTTACCTAAATCGGTAGAAACCCCACTTATTACAGCCAATATTTTGCTATTTCCCTCGGTTGGCGCCATTCCTGGGATGCCGTCCTGAAATGTGATTACCGCTTTGGTGCCCGCCAAATTATTGGTGCTCACTATATTTTGCATTACCGCGCGCGCATTGTTCTTTTGTGCTTCGGTTAAAAATCTTAAATCTCCCACCACGGTGGTGTTGGGTGCAATGATATTGGTTTTGCCTATCGCATTGCCCTTTGCCTTACTATCGTCATAATTCATTTCTGAACCTCCTATCATGATGCCCGGGTTGAAGGTTAAATACTTTTCCGTGCTCAACGCCAATCTGAACTCGTTTATAATTCTAGACGCTTCATAAATGGCTCCGTATCCTGCACTTTGGGTGAACACGCCACTACTATGTCCAGTTTTTGCAGTGACGTCCAATCGCCATGAACTTGCTCCTCTTCGCGCAGTGGCTACCGTAACCAATCCTGTGGCTCCTTCAAATCCCAATGCAACTTCAGACTGTTTTGCTCTTTCTATAAAATCTCCACGGCTTACTGCTCTTGGATTTCCTGCACTCTCTTCGTCTCCTGTAAAATAGGCAGTGATGGCTGCATCTTTTAATAATCCCTGCGCCTGCATTGCTTGTAAAGCCAATATCATTACTACGTCTCCGCCCTTCATGTCATTCGCGCCCTGTCCTGTGGCGGTAGAATCTGTAAGGATAGTGAATGGGTTTGCAGGCATATCGGGTTCAAACACCGTATCCAAATGTCCTATTAAGAAAAGCTTTTTGCCTTTTGGTTTTTTGGTGGTGGTTGATGCGACCAAATGTCCCGCACGTTTTAATGAATCTGGCAAGCTAATCCATTCTGTTTTCAATCCAGCTGCCGCTAATTCTTTCGCAAAAATAGCACCCACTTTTTTCACCCCTTCTATATTTAAGGATCCGCTATTTATATTCACCGACTCTTTCAATAACGCAATCGCTCTTGGCATATTGGCGTCTATATAATCCATCATCTTTTGCTCCTCCTTGGTTAAGCCCGTACCCGCTGTGCTTGCATTTAGGCTTTTGCTTTGCTGTGCGTTACTTGTTAAACTTAGTGCGACAGCAAATAGGAAAAGGACTTTTTTCATAGAATAGTTTTTAGAAAATAATTTCTGAATGATTGATACAAGATACAAAAAATAAATACGTAGCACCTATTCTAAGTTTAGATTTTTCATTAATTAATTTTTTTAGTTTCGATATGAAATACAAACAAGCGTATAAATACTTTGAATTTATATTGCAATATTTTTTTATTTCACTATTCAAAATTAAAAAATATGAATATTACAAAAAAATTATTAAAGTTAAGAATAGTATCAAGCTTAACATTAGTAATGCTTCTTTTCCAAAATTGCGAGAAAGAAAATTATTATAAATCAAAAAACTTGAGTGAGATAGAAGTGATTAATCAAGCAAGGTATCTAATTGGAGGAGATGAAAAATTATTTATTATAAACAGTAAAGATTCTGGATTAAGTTCAAACAAATTATCAGATAATATAAAAATAAATTTTAGACCATTATCATTAAATGAATTTGTGTTATTTCATAAAATAATAAATAAAAAAACAACACTTAGTTCAGAAGCAATTAAAATTAAAGGAATTAGAAATAATCAATTGGATTCCATTAAATCGAATGGAATTCAAGTTCATGATGAACTTGATTATGATGATCCAAGAAAAGCAGGTTATTACCATGCAAGATTTCCATACTATACTTGGTATTATACGAATATAAATAATGATGTTGGATTAGCTGGAAAATATGAAATGTATTTAGATTTTAATACTGACGAAAATGGAAGAGTAATTGGATCGCCGACGGTTTCATTTACAGGTTTAGGACTTTTTTCTTTTAACCAAATAAATTCTTCTGATATTACTTTTAATAGTTCTAATGGAAATTCATATTTTACGATAACTGGTTCGACAGTTTTTGGATTTCAGTTTGGCGGTGCTACAATTGGATGGACTTCAAGAAGTAATTATATGTTTACCGTAAATATGGACGAGGCAAATACTAAAAATGCAGTTCATGTTGAACAAAATTAAATAACCATGATTCTATTACTACTATTCTTTCTAGTGGCATTGGTTCTATTCAATATTTTTATATGGATATATGACGCTACCAAATTAAAAGATGCTATTCAAAGAAGTAAAAAATTATTCCGCTTGGGGATTGTTATTACTATTTTAAGCTACCTGTTATTATTAACTATGGGGTTGATTGATTACTTAAAAAGTAAAGGGATTTGATGTAATTACCGATGTTTAATGAATCACCCCGTCGGTAATAACCACATCACTTAATGCACCAGTACATACTCCTTTAATAGTAATTGTTTTTCCTACTGTAATTGTTAGAGCTGGGCTTGAAGTGGCGGCACTTGCGTTAGTTGCCATAGTTACCGACACATTCGAAAAGGAAGCAGCATTACCTAACATAATCATGGCTTGCCCTTGTTGATTTTTGTCCACACTCAATACCGTTCCTGTTACTATAATAGCTTTATTTAAATACAAAGCATTTGCCTTTTTTTCGTCTGCTTGAAATTGTGCACTTAATGAATCTGCAACAATAGTTATAGCAGTTTCTGTTTGTACATTTCTATGGTGATTTTTAGCATAAATAAATACATAATAATATCCGCTTATTGCTACCACTATAATTATCGCTAACGCGTATTGTATAATTTTTTTCATAAATTAAAATTGTATGCCTCTTAATTCTTTAGGCTTACGTACAGTGAACACTCTTGATATATTAAAACCAAATCTTAAATCTCCTTTACTCCAACTTCCGGTGGTTTCATTTATAAAAGTACGCTCTGTCATACCAGTTGAATTGGTTACATGTAATTGAAATACATGGCCTCCCGTTTCAATATCTAATCCTATAGTTAATGGATCATAATATCCATTTAATTTGTCTACTCTATGGTAATACTCTGTAGTTAAATTTAAGCGTTTGCTTAATCTTAATCTAAAGCCTGCTCCCACCGAATAAAAATCATTTGGCATCGTCTTGTTCTCTACAATATTATAATGTATTAGTGTTGGCGTTAATTGAAGGGAGATATAATCATTCACCTTGCTCGCTAATAATACCTGATGGGCAAATGAAAACTTGTCTGACACATAGGGCGTGTAGATAGTTGTTGCCTCCTTTAATGATTTGTATATGGCCGTTCCTGCATAACTCAAACTAAATGGAATATGTCTGTTTCCGTCCTGTTGTCTTATAATTCTGTATTTTAAAAAAGCATCATATTGTTTTTCATAAGTGCTTCTTCCTACGCCTACCATCAACCTTGAATTGATTCCATAGTCCAACCCAATTCGCATGGTTGCTTGGTCTAATCCAAATAAATTATACCCTCCCTGACTTAATGCTCCAAAACGATGTAATATTCTAAAATCCAAAACGCCCGCTCCTACATTTTCAATAGACTGTCCATTTACAATTCTACTTGCCTTAAATGTTCCTGTAGTAATGTCTGATGACTCAGTTTCATTTTGTTCAGAAAATAAATCAACATTTTGCGCTTGCGCTTTTTGTAAAAAGAAACTGCTTGTAATTATTAATAGAGCAATACTGCGTTTTAGCATAATTTTAGTTTTGATATTTACAATTCACTTTTATCTTAGCGTCCGCTGCAATTTTTTCTCCAATATACAATCCCTTAATACCATACTCTTTTATCTTTATGCTGAACTCCCCTGTAATTGTTGGCTTACCTTGCTGTATTTGAATGGTTCCAGTTGTGGTAACTTTGTTACCTGTACCATGTATGGTTAATACGCCTTCAATATTGATAGGATAGCTGCCGTCCTTCGTTAAATCTACTTCCTTTATGTTTTTGATATAGCCTTTAAAATCAGCTTTTGGAAACTGTGTGCTCTCCATATAATTCTCATTAAAATGGTCTTCCATTAATTGATTCTCAAACTTGAAGCCTTTTACTAATACACCGAAAATAATTTGTCCAGTTGCGTCCACAAATTTTGAGTCTACCTGATTATTGGCAGCCGCTATCTTTTCAACGCCTCCAGTTGCATTAAAAATAATTTGTCCTGTTTTGGTTGCATATACTTTTTGTGCTTGTAACTGTTGTACACTTACCCCATGTATTGACGCTAATACCATGAATGCTAAAATTATTTTCTTCATACTTTATTATTTTAATTTAAGTTTTTATTAATCTAACTATTGAATTTTAGAAACACTTAGTTATTTAATGCGCCTCTATTTATCCAAACTGCTATTTTATTAATTGTACATACATCTACTTTTGCCATATTTTTTGGCATAGGAGAAGCCTGTCCATTTTGCATCATTGAATTATATAATTTACCATTTGTTACATATACTTTTACTGCAGTATAATTATCTAAAACAATTCCTCCCCCACTTGCCGCTGCCATCATAGTACCATGACAACTATTACAATTTGAAGTTAAGATAGGAGCTACAGTAGCTGCATAAGTGACTGTTGTGGTGTCACATGAAGCAACTGCTACTTGCGGATATACCTGATCCTTCTTATCATAATAACAAGATGCCATGCTTATAATAGCAATCAATGTAAATCCTATTTTGAATATTTTGTTCATATTATAATTATGCTATTGAGGATACCCGTTAGCGATCCACTTTTGTATTTGTACAATTTTACAGTCTATCATTTTTGCAGCTGGTGGCATTCTTTGAGCTGCCGTTAAGCTTGCTGCATGACTGATTGCATTATTAAACAAAGTGGTATTGGCTGAAATATACGCTTTCGCACTTGCGTAAGTTCCTAAGTAAACATTGGCAGAACCCGGTGAAGTTCCATGACAGCCTCCGCAATTATCTGCAATAATGGTTTGTACTGCATTTGCATATCCAAATTTTGTAGTGTCACAAGTATTGGTACAAGCCGTATTTAATGCTCCCTGATTAATCCATTTTAATATAGTAGCAGTATTAGTAGCGGTCATTTGAGGACTTGATCTTGGCGGCATTCCATTTCCAATTATGGTATAATATTTACTGCTATTTGGATTTTTTGCTCTTATCCCATTCATTATATAACCATAGTCTGTGGTAATTACACTTTCTCTGTGGCTTGCAACACTATGACATCCGGCCGATGCACAATAACTAACATATAAGGGTAACACTTCACTATTAAAACAAACCGTGTCCGATACTACTGGCGCCGGCGTAGTTCCGCCTGTTCCTGTAGCAACTCCTTGTGGATAGGCATTTGTTATCCATTTTTGTACCTGCGTAATTTGACAACTAGCTAATTTTCCAGCAGGTGGCATTCTTTTGGAAGCAGCAATAGCTGTTGAATAATTAATCGCATTTAAAAAAGTAGTAGTATTAGCTAAAACATATGCTTTTGCACTTGCGTAGTCTCCTAAATATATATTAGCAGATCCTGGTGCTGTTCCATGACAACCCGAACAGCTTGTTGAAAGTATAGTTTGAATAGTGGAATTATAGAGAAACGATGTGGTATCGCAAGTACCCGTTCCAGTTCCAGTAGCACCTCCATTGGTTGGAGGCAATACTACCACAACAGTATCTTTAGAAACATTTGAATTGGGATTAATGATATCATGTTGACAGGCTGCCCAAACGATAGACACTAATAAAGCAAAGAAAATGTGGGGGCTAAGTTTTCTCATATATTGATATCGCTAATTTAGAAATATTATTGTACGAAAGTGCAACTCAAATAAGTAATAACAATTTTATAACGTTAACTTTTTATTTACACAGTTAAAATCATTTATAATTTCCTACTTATAATTAATCAAAAACCAATGGCACATTAAGTTTCAAGCTATAGTTTCTTCCCATGTTGAAAATACCCATTCTTCCTGTTGCAGTATTTTCAGATAGATATTTTAATCGACTCAAATGATTTTGATAAGCAACATCGGTTAAATTTTGTGCCACTAAAGACACACTAAATAATTGTTTTCCTTTATGATTCACCTGCGTCCCTGCTCCGATATTTATTAATGTGTATCCAGGAGTTTCAGTTTCGGTATTGTATCCCTTGAATGGATTATTTTGTGCTCCCACATTATCAAACTGTAGGGATATATAACTATTCTTATAGGCATCTGATTTTTTCGCTAATTCATATCTCAGTTCCGAAATCCATCTGAATGGCGGAATGCTTGGTAAATTATTACTTCCGTCTAAAGCTTTTTCAAAAGTTCCCCTTACATAGGACAAGGTATTTTCAATATGCAATCCGTCCAAAGGATGCGGGTGGATATCTAAAACACATTCTGCACCATATAAATCTGCATTGTCCTGCTTATAGGCAAATGCATAATACTTTTTGTCCTCTTTGATAATTACCGAATCTCCACTTAAGTGATTCGTTAGCTTTTGGTAAAAGATATAATCATTCACCATATTGTAAAATACATTTCCTGAAAAAGAAAGATGTTCATTGCTCCATTCTGTTCCTAAATCAAACTGTAAGCTCTTCTCTGATTTTAAATTGGTATTGCCATATTCGTATCTATTAGTTCCCTCGTGCGCACCATTACTTCCCAGCTCAGACAAATTTGGAGCACGATACCCTTTTGCTATATTTAATTTTAATACCCATTTGTCTGTTAAGTCATATGTAGCGCCAACAGATCCTGCCAAAGCACCGTAGTCTTTTTGTTGACTCACCCCAAAATGATCTATAAACTCGATTCCTTTTTTATCTATTCTTGCCCCGCCACTTAAATGTAATAAATTGATATTTTTTTGCGTGTAGAAAAACAATCCCAATTCAACCGACTTATACGCTGGTATTAATGTCTCTAGTCCTTTGTTCACATTCTCTTGTTGCATACCGTTTACCCCAATAGTGTGTTTCCAATTATTTGTTTCTGGTAATAAATATTGGAAGGCATAGTTCAATGTTCCTAAATCAAAATACAAACTCTTCTCCATTGGATTTTCTATGTTTCCAAATTCTTGTCTTTGATTTCTTTGGTATGCAATATTGGCTTTTAATCTGCCTGTTCCCCATTTAACACTATTATCCAAAATGTATTTTGTATGTTGAATATATTGATATGGTACATTAGGCGTTGTAGATTCAAAATCTGAACTGATGGCCACCATTCCATCTGGCTTTATAAATGCGCCATTGGCGTCTCGCTCTCCTTCTATCATGCCTAATTTTTGCGTAAACTCACTCACAAAGAAATGACTAAATCCCCAGTCCTTCTCTATTCCTGCATATGCACTTCCATTTAATTCTTTGAATCTTGAATTTAAAACATAGCCATCATATTTATTTTTATAATCGCTTGCTTGTTTGAAAGACCCATTTACGCCCCATACAAAACCTTTATTATTTCCAGCAATGTCTAAATGATATCCTTGTAATTTATTATTCGATTGATAATTACTAAATATATTACCTCTAATTGCACCTTCCGCAACTGGCACATTGGAAACTATATTAATAACGCCTGACAAGGCTTCACTTCCATATATTATAGACGCTGGTACTTTTAAAATTTCAGTTCTTGAAACATTATATTCGTCAATTTCAATTCCATGCTCGTCGCCCCATTGTTGTCCCTCCTGTCTTACGCCGTCATTTAAAACTACGACCCTGTTATATCCCAATCCTCTTATTACTGGTTTTGAAATTGCTGGACCCGTACTTAATTGTGTTACGCCCGGAGTTTTAGAAAGTGCATCAATAAAATTGGTACTTGCCCCTCTAAATAAATCCTCTTTCTTTAAAATACTAATTGGAGTTGGTGTGCGCTTGGAAGAAGTGGCGCGTAAAAAACTTGTCACGGTAACATTAGAACTTTCCACAACAGTATGTCCTAAAGCAAAGTCTTGAATTGTTGTAATATTCGTGGAATTATTGGCGTTATTAGTCGCCATACCATTATTGCTACTTGCTTTTGTATCAATCGCGATTGTTTTTGAGTATATCACATATCCTATATAGCTAACTTCCACCACATGGTTACCTGCATTTAGCTGTATTTGATAAATCCCTTTTTCATTGGTAATCACACCTTTTTTTAGTTCAGGAAAATATACCGAAGCGCCAATAAGAACTTGTCCGTTAATTTGATCTGTAACTTTCCCTGTTAAACTATACTTTAGCTGGCTTTTTTGGGCATACAAAACTGCCGGATTGGCAATAATAATGCTACCCATTAAGAGCAAAAAAATACTTTTTACCAGACTGCTATACAATTTCATATAAAAATTTAAGAAATAAGGACGCCTATACACTATAAAGTTAGTTCAATTTTTGATGTAAAAAACTGGGCAAAACATAGGTTTTTGTTAAAATATAAGCATTATTTGATTGATTTTGAACCTTTTGGAGATTAATAGGTTATTAAAGAAAATTGTTATGTTCTATATATTAACTCATTTTAACATATTAAAATTTGGACTATAAGCCAATATAGACTACTTTTAATGTTCAAACATTAAATAACAAATAAAAATAATAATAATGAATTTATTAGATGCATTAAAATGGCGTTATGCTGTTAAAAGAATGAACGGATCAAAGATCCCTACTGAAACTTTAGAAACAATTTTAGAAGCTACGCGTTTAGCTCCAAGTTCTTTTGGCTTAACTCCTTACAAAATTATTGTTGTAGAAGACGAGGAAACTAGAAAAAAATTACAACCACATTTTTACAATCAACCTCAAATTGTTGAGTCTTCTGCTCTTGTAATTTTTGCTGCACATACAAGTGTAACTGAAAAAGATGTGGATGCTTACATGCAAGAAATTGCTGAGCAAAGAGGTGTACCTGTTGAAGCATTAAATGACTTCTCTGGTTATGTAAAAGGTGCAATCGCACATCAATCACAAGAGCAATTACAAGCTTGGGCTGCAAAACAAACTTATATCGCTTTAGGATTTGGTTTAGTTGCTGCTGCTAGCGAGCAAGTGGATGCAACTCCAATGGAAGGATTTGATCCAGCAGCTGTTGATGCTGAATTAGGTTTGGCTGCACAAGGTTTACATGCTACCGTTGCAATCGCATTGGGTTATAGAGACGCAGCAAATGATTATTTATCTAGTGCGAAAAAAGTTAGACGCACAACTGATAAATTAATTATCAAAAAATAATTAGAAATATGATAATTACTATCTCTATAAAGAATAAAAATTAATAGAAATAGTAAAGTAGGATTTACAAGCAAGCAATCGGAAAAAAGAAAGCGTCCCCATTTGGAGACGCTTTTTTTATGACTTTAATTTTAACTGAATTGATTACTTAGCTATTGAATTTCACATCTAATTAATAAGACTCATAATTAATGCCATTTTAAAACCGTGGCATACTCGCAACATAATCAACCAATTTGTGGTTCCTGTACAACACTTTTCAAAAACGTCGTATATCTGCAACATAAACAATAAGAATGTGGATGATAAGCAACGCTTTTAAAACGATCCTATTTACATACCCTTGAAATATTGAATTAATACTTAAATTATAAATCTCTTAAAATAATATTTTCAATTTATTAAAAAATTAAATATCAAATTATGAAAAGCTATTTCATCTATTTTATTGTCATTTGTACAATTCTAGTTTTTATTTCTTGTAATAAATCAAGTCCTAATGTAATTCAACATGTAGAAGAGAATCAACAATTCAAAAGCAAAGAGATATATTTAGATTCAAATTTTAAGAATTTAGTTAATCAAGAAGATGAATTAAGAGGAATATTAATAGCAATTTCAAAAGATAAGAAAATTACAGCTGATTCATTAGCTATTGAAATTGAAAAAATTAAAGTTTCAAGTAAAGATTCTATTGAGCTAAGAATTAAAATAAATAATCTTGGATAAATATGAATAAAAGATTTGTTAGCATATCTTCTAATGATGTTAAAGAAGCATGTGATAAATATTATAATCAACAATATCTAATGAAGATAAATGAGATAAATAAATTAGTTACTAATAGTCTTAATTTAAAAAGCAATAACTTAGTGAGTGAGTGTGGTTGGCGTTATAATATTTGTATTGCTGGTGTAACTGCCGGGGCAATTTTATGTGATGCTGGATGTATTGGATTAACAGCTGGATTTGGCGCTCCAGTTTGTTTGGCTTTATGTGGTACAATGCAAATTGCAGGTGGACTTGGTTGCATGGGTAGTTATTGTAATTTTAATCAATAAACAATATGAAAAAAACACTTAATACTATCGCAATATTTTATGTTGTAGCATCTACGCTTCTATTTAAAAAAATAATAGCAACCGAGATTGGTTTAATAGTTTACAGCTCTACAACCATATTGTTAATGATTATTGTTTTATATTATAATTATAGAAAAGATAAAAGCATTAATTAATACTAGTGATTTTTAATATTTATACAATTTTATCATTACAATTTCACTAGCAACCTGTGTCCCAATAATGAACCAGCTCGCTAGGGATCATTATTCTACTTTTTTAATTTCTGTTCTCGTGCCAATTCCTGATTCATTAAATGCTTCTATTTGAAAATAATAGGTTTGGTCTTTCTCTAGTGCAGTACAATAATATTCACTCACTCCATATACCATCACACTATTGTATAATTTATTAGGGTCGCTACCAAAATATATATGATAGCCTGTTGCATTTGGATTCACTGCCCACTTTAACCATGCATTGCGGCGCTCACTATCTCCTCTTAATGCTACAAAATTTTGTACCGAACCTGGGTTCGCTCCTGCTGATTTTCCAAACACCCTTAATCCCGCAATGGCAAACTTCCCGTCTGGCATATGTTTATTCACCATCTTAATAAACCTTGCTTTTATTGGAACTTCCAATTCCACATAATCATGCGGTACATCGGTTTTGTTTTTAGTCTTATCAATTATGAGTGTCCACAATTTTCCATCTAATGACGCATACATTTCATACTGATGATAAATATTAGTGTACTTCCCCATCAACTCTGAACCCTCGTCCGCATAATTTATTTGTATTGCTTTTACTGTACTTATTTTCCCTAAATCTGTTTGTATCCATTCTCCCGCGTTTCCTGTAGTTGCTGACCAATAGGTTTTTAAATTTTCATCCACTGCATTGTTTGCAGTAAATGCACTGAGTGTAGAAGATACTTGTACCGGCTTATTATAATTTAATAACATCCATCCTGTAAATTGAGACTCGTCATGGTTCGCATTTTTATTGGGGATATAATGCGGATAATCTCCATAGGAAGTATTGCTATATAAAATTCCATCATGGTCTATCTGTGCTGGCCATATACCTAACCTTCTTTCAAAATTATTTTTAACACCAATCGCAATAGTTGAAATATGCCACCATTGTTTAAAATTATCCTGATAGGTTGCACCATGTCCAGCCCCGCGCGCAAAGCCTCCCGGCTTATAAGAGAATGGATTGTGTTTTTGATAGGTGAATGGCCCTAATGGTTTATCACTAACGTACACTCCGTCGCCATAGCCACTAAACTCTGTTCCAGGTGCGCCATACTGTAAATAATATTTTCCATTATGTTTATTCATCCAAGCCCCTTCCATAAATGGCTTTAAAAAAGTATTGTCCTGATGTTCTCCAAATCGCTCCCAACCATGCACACTGTCAACTAGATGTATTAATGGAATGATTGCACCTTTTGGTGCAAATGTTTTTCTATCCAACTCCTGTCCATAAATTGGATAAAAATTACTGGAGCCCCAATAAATATATAATCGATTATCGTCGTCTAATAAAAAACCTGGATCCCATGCACCAACTTGAAAACTATCAACTGCTACATGCCAATCGTCTTTTGTGGGATTAGTGCTATACCATAAACTAAATTTCTTCTCCTGGGTAGAACCTATCACTAATAAACTATCTCCCAACACCACTGAAGCTGGCGCGCACAATTCATCATATACATTGTTCCATGGTCTTAAAAATTTTCTTGAAATAAATTTCCAATCTTTCATGTCATTACTCCACCAATATCCCCATTGATTAGTGCTGAACATAAAATACTTATTGTCATACACTGAAATAATGGGGTCCGCTGTTGCTCTATGTTTTCCATTTTGCACAAAATTGGGGATGGGGCAAAATCCGTAATCTATATTTATAGGGTTACAATAAGTAGCCAAGCGCGTTTGCGCCATTGATTGTTTTTGAATTGGTTGTGCATTTAGGTTTTGTA
This sequence comes from Bacteroidota bacterium, assembly GCA_947452555.1. Taxonomy (GTDB): domain Bacteria; phylum Bacteroidota; class Bacteroidia; order Chitinophagales; family Chitinophagaceae; genus Sediminibacterium. The sequence goes on along the minus strand of CANGDH010000009.1, from coordinate 36,148 downwards.
ATGCATAAGCCATTGCCATTAGCAAGATCAATCGTTTCATAATATCCTGTTTGTGAATTAAATATACCTAATTATTATTTCCCAATTAAGGGGTGACTTAGAATAAAGTCAGAGCGTATAAATACTTGATTTTATTGTTTTTGGTTCGCCTATTTTGGTTAAACAAATTATAAAGCAAATTCAATTTATGCGCATAAATAATATATATACGTATCTTCATAGTGTAATACCTAATGAAACTATGAAATCTAGACTTAATATAACCATTGACGCTCCTTTATTAGAAGAAGTAAAAAAAGTTGCGGCCAAGCAGAACACAAGTGTTTCTGAATTAGTTGAAAACTATTTTCTAAGCTTGGTAAAACCATCAAAAGGGAAATCATTTGTTGATGTTTTAGATGCACTACCCAAAGTTAATGTGCCAGAAAACAAGAAGTTAAAGGATTTATATTATGAATACAAAATGAAAGATTTAAATAATGAGCAATAAAGTATTTATAGATGCAAATATTATTCTTGATTATTGTTTAGATAGAAAAGAAAAAGAAAATACAAAAATTATTTTAGAAGAAATAAGCAAAGGAAATATAAGAGCATACATTAGTAGTTCTATAATCCATATACTTAGTTATGTATTAATAAATATTTATGGTGTAGAAAAAACTAAAGAAACGATTTTAGCAATTATAGGGGATATTGAAATGATTGATATGCCTAAAGAAATTGTTATTCAAGCATTACATTCTAAAATGAATGACATTGAAGATGCACTACAATACTATGTTGCATTACATCACAAAATTCCAGTCTTTATTTCTAATGATAAGAAACTTAAAAAAGAGGGAAGTTCAGCGCTTCCTGTATATTCATGTTTGGAATATATAAAAGCTTACTTACAATAAAATTATAACTAAGCCGACACTTTATTCATCATCCATGATTTGAAATTTCCAAAATTGGCTGCAATAGGTATAGCTACTTTTTCTTTATCCAACAAGAACTTTACAGAATCTGGTATTTCAATTTCTTCTCCTACTGCCTCTTCCACAACGTCTGGGAATTTTACTGGATGTGCTGTTTCTAAAATCACGGCACGAACTGGTAATGATTCAATGGTATGGTCATGCATGGTAATTTCAACTGCATGATCTATTATAAAACGCTCTGCTGCAACATAAGCAACTGCACCATGCGGATCTAATAAATAGTTTTCTGTCTTGTACACCCTTGCAATTGCCGCTCTTGTTGTTGCATCGTCCACCGTATAACTTGCTAATGTATTTTTTAAAGCAGTAAAATCATTTTGCATTATTTCCATAATACGTACAAAATTACTTGGCTCCCCTACGTCCATTGCATTTGAAACTGTTGCAATAGCTCTTCTTACTTCATATTTTCCTGAATGTAAATATCTTGTTACTACGTCATTTGTATTTGTGGCTGCAATAAATCTTCCTATAGGTAATCCACTTGCCTTTGCCATCATTCCTGCACATATATTTCCAAAATTTCCACTTGGCACAACTATATGCATGGGTGTATTTTCATCGAACTCCTTTATCCATTGTTGCCATGCAAAGAAATAATACAATTGCTGCGGCAACCATCTTGCTACATTAATAGAATTTGCCGACGTTAAATTATACACCTTATTTAAATCAGCATCCATAAAAGCTTCTTTCACCATTGCCTGACAATCGTCAAAACTTCCATCTACTTCTAATGCTGTTATGTTTTGCCCACAAGTAGTTAATTGTAATTCTTGTATATGACTCACTTTCCCCTTAGGGTATAAAATGATTACATTCACGCCTGCCACTCCTAGAAATCCATTGGCTACTGCACCGCCTGTATCTCCTGATGTTGCCACTAAGACCGTTGTGTCTTTTATATTATCTACTACTGCCTGACCTTTTGAAGAATTTAATTTTACTCTTTCTTCTTTTAATTGTTTCGAAAAATAGCCCAAACATCTACTCATGAATCTTGCTCCCACGTCCTTAAACGCAAGTGTTGGTCCATGGAATAATTCCAATGAAAAAATTGTATTTGTTACTTCTATTAAAGGGAAATTAAAATTGATGGTTTCTGCGCATATTTGTTTCAAGCTTGCGTCGTCGATAGTTCCTCCTACATAAGGCTTCATTACTTCAAATGCTAATGATGCTTTATCTAAAGTTTTGAATCTTTCGATTTGTGCTTTTGTAAAATTTGGTATCTCTGTAGGAAAATACAGTCCCTTGTCAGGCGCTTGTCCAGTTGTAGCGGCAATCTTAAAATCTACTTTCGGTGATTGTTTATTTAAACTATAATATTGCATATTCAACTTTTTGAAGGAATCTCAAAATTAAAAATGAGTCCTTTTATTTTAAAAATTTATTCTGTTATCTCTACTCCTTATTTATTCTGATATCTCTACCCCAGCTTGATTAATGGTGGTTACATAAGTATGATGTGCCAATCCAAAACCTTCATATATTTTTTTCATCTCTTGCTCCACCGCTATTGCTGTTTCTTTTTCCTTACTCAACATAAATATGGAAGGACCTGATCCTGAAATACCGCCACCCAAAGCACCCACTTCCTTACATGCTTTTTTCAAATCATCAAATCCTGGTATCAATATGGACCTGATGGGTTCTATAATTACATCTTCTAAGGATCGTCCAATTAAATCATAATCTCCCTTCATTAATCCTGCAACCAAGCCTGCGATATTTCCCCACTGTTTTATTGCATCTTTCAATTTTACATTTTGCCTCAATATACTTCTAGCATCCGCCGTCTTTACTTCAATTTGCGGATGCACAATAGTTACATGCAATTGTGGTGATGGCAATGCGATCACTTCTAATGGAAAAATGGATCTTACTAAAGTTACACCTCCATGTATACAAGGTGCAATATTGTCGGCATGCTTTACACCCGACGCTACTTTTTCTCCATTCATAGCAAACCTTACTAAGTCATCCTTTGAAAATGGATTCCCTAATAAATAATTAGCGCCCACCACAGCGCCTGCAGAACTCGCCGCGCTTGAACCTACTCCTGATCCTGGTTTGATTAACTTATTAATTTTTACCTCAAAAGCTAATTTTGAAAAATCATACTCTTCTATCAAGGCTATCAATGCTGCTCCTGCCACATTTTGCTCTGGGTCGGTTGGTAAATTGTAATCGTCTATATTAATAATTACAATGTTCGCTCCATTGGGCGCGCGTTCTACCAAACGCATTTCCATTTCATCATAAGGATCGTTCACAGCAAAGCCCAATATATCAAAGCCACAAACCATATTGGCTACTGTAGCTGGTGCTTTAATTTTTATCCATTGATTCATTGGGAACATTGTTGTTACTTTTTTACTTTTTGCACGCGTGTAATTATACTCTTGCTGCTCTAATAATATCTGCAAATACACCAGACGCTGTAACGTCTGCTCCTGCACCCGCTCCTTTTATCACTAATGGTAATTCAGGATATCTCATAGAATAGAATAATACTAAATTGTCTTTGCCATACAAATGATAAAAATCTGAACTTGGTTGTATATGCTGTAACCCTACTTTCGCATTTCCTTTTCCTTCCGTATCATTCTCAAATTTAGCTACAAATTTTAACTTACAACCCGCTGCAACCGCTGCATCATATAATTTTTTGAAATGCGCTTCCTGTTTTTCCATCTCATTATAGAAATCTTCTACGTTTCCGTTAAAACAAGAAGCTGGTAAGAAACCTTCGTTTACAATATCTTCCATTTCTAATTTGGTTCCCGCTTCACGCGCCAAGATCATTATTTTACGCATTACATCTGTTCCCCCTAAATCTAATCTTGGATCCGGTTCTGTGTATCCTTCGGTTTGTGCCTGTCTTACAACTTGTGCAAATGGCTTTGTTCCGTCGTAATTATTAAATACAAAATTTAAAGTACCCGACAATACTGCTTCAATTTTATTGATACTATCTCCACTTCTTATCAAGTCATTCAATGTTCCTATAATTGGTAAGCTTGCTCCTACATTGGTTTCAAATAAGAATGCAGCATTAAATTGTCTTGCTAAAGATTTTAAATGCGCATAATGTTCGTAAGGTGAAGAACAGGCAATTTTATTACATGCCACCACTGACACTGCTTTTTCTAATAATTGCGCATACACATTCGCAACAGTCGCATGTGCTGTAACGTCTACAAATACACTATTACGTAAATTATTGTTAATGATAGTGTGTACATAATTTGTGATGCCCCCTGCTGGAGCTGCTGCTAATTGTTCTTTCCAATTATTTAAATCTATTCCTTCCACATTCACCAATTGCTTTTTGCTATTCGCAATACCCACTATATTTATTTGTAAGCGTAGTGATTTTTTCAAATACGGAACCTGCTTCTGTATTTGATCGATCAACTTACTTCCTACATTGCCCGCACCTGCAACATAGATATTCATTTGCTTATACGATGTTTCAAAAAACTCTTCATGCAATACGTTGATTGCTTTCTTTACATCGGACGCTGCAATAACAGCGGTAATATTTTTTTCTGAAGATCCTTGTGCGATAGCTCTTACATTAATTCCATTTCTTCCCAATACGCCAAACATTTTTCCACTCACACCTGGATGGTTTCGCATTTGTTCCCCTACTAATGCAATGATAGATAAATCCTTTTCTATAATTAATGGATCTACTTTTTGCGTATTTATTTCTTGTTCAAACTCTGCGTCTACTGCTAATTTTGCTTGATGCGCATCTTGTACATTTACACCTACACAAATAGAATGTTCTGAAGAACTCTGTGTAATTAAAATTACATTGATTAATTTTTTAGCTAAAGCGTCAAACAGTCTTCTTGAAAATCCTGGTATGCCCACCATGCCCGCACCTTCCAAACTCAATAAACATAAATCCTTGATGCTTGAAATTCCCCTTATGAAATTACCGTCGTTAGCGGTTACATTTTCTATTAATGTTCCAGGATGCTCCGGCTCAAATGTATTCTTTATCCATACTGGTATGTTTTGATGCATTACCGGTTGAATAGTTGGAGGGTATATAATTTTTGCACCAAAATGTGATAACTCCATGGCTTCTTGATAAGAAATATGTGGTATCTCTTTTGCATTTTGTACCATACGAGGGTCGGCTGTCATCATACCACTCACATCTGTCCATATTTCTAATGCAGTTACTTTTAAAGCTGCTGCATATATGGCGCCTGTATAATCTGATCCACCTCTTCCTAATGTTGTCGTATTGTCATCCTTGTCAGAAGCAATAAATCCTGGTGCCATATAAACATCAAACTTATTATTATCTGTGGAAGAGAAATAAGCTTGTATGGTTTTGTCTGTTAATTCCTTATTTAAATTGGCATTGAAATAATTGCTATCTGTTTTTATCAAGCTTCTTGAATCAATCCATTGTTGCTTGATTCCCTTTGATTCAAATGTGGCACTAATTATTTTTGACGATAACAATTCTCCATAGCTAATTATTTTGTCCTGCATGCGCATGGACAATTCCTTTAGCATAAATAGACCTTCGCAGTTGGATTCTAATTCATTCAACAACTGCTTTACCATACTTAAAGTTCCGCTTTGTTGTTGTATGGGTAATAATGCACGCACTGCGTCCAAATGCTTTTGCTCTATATTTTGAATAATTGTTTTGTAAGCCTCATTTCCCTGTGATGCACTTTGTGCCAACATTAATAATTGGTCTGTCACACCACTCATTGCAGACACAACAACAATTACTGGTTCTGTCTTAATGCGCTCTGTTACAATCGAAACTACTTTCGCTATTGCTTCTGCATTACCTACCGAACTTCCTCCAAATTTTAAAACCTTCATAATCTTTATTTTTTAAGCTATATAACCCTTAGGTAATTAGCTTGAAATTTTGGAACTAATTTATTTACTAAATTAAGTATCCATATATATTGTCGTCCTTATTAATTTCGTTGTAATTGATTTGATACTGCTTCATGTTTTCCATAAGCGCAGCATAATCTGCTTTTGATTTTAATTCTAATCCTACTAATGCCGGACCCGCTTCCTTATTATGCTTTTGTATATATTCAAAACGTGTAATGTCGTCCTCTGGACCCAATACTTTATTTACAAATTCTTTTAGTGCTCCTGGTCTTTGTGCAAAGCGTATTAAAAAATAATATTTTAATCCTTCGTATATCAATGATCTTTCTTTGATCTCTTGCATACGTGCAATATCATTATTGCCCCCACTCACTATACATACAATGGTTTTGCCTTTTATTTGTGCTGCGTAATCGTCCAATGCCGCAATAGACATAGCCCCTGCGGGTTCTACCACAATTGCTTCCTCATTGTACATTTGTAAAATAGTCGTGCATATTTTTCCTTCTGGTACCAAATGCATATCGTCTAAGGCGTCTTTACATATTGAAAAAGTATAGTCACCAATTCTTTTTACAGACGCGCCGTCTACAAACTTGTCAATATTTTCTAGCATCACCGGATGTCCTGCTTTTAAAGCGGCCAACATACTTGGTGCTCCTTCTGGCTCTAGTCCTATGATTTTTGTATGCGGTGACTTTTCTTTAAAATAATATCCTAGCCCTGCACTTAGTCCACCACCACCAATTGGCACAAACATATAATCTATTGGTTCCTGTTCTAATTGATTGTAGTCTTCTAAGATTTCTACTCCTACCGTTGCTTGTCCTTCAATAATTGCTGGATGATCGAATGGTGGTATGAATGTCATACCATGCTCCAATGTATACGCTTTTGCTGCAACAGCTGTGTCGTCAAATGTATCTCCTACTAATTTTACTTCTACAAAATCTTCACCAAACATTTTTGTTTGACTCACTTTTTGTTGTGGAGAAGGAATTGGCATGAATACCACTCCCTTTACATTTAATTTTTTACAACTATACGCAAAGCCTTGCGCATGATTTCCCGCACTTGCACATACTACGCCTTTTGCCAATTGACTAGGTGTCAACTGACTCATCATATTATAAGCACCTCTTAATTTATAAGATCGTACTATCTGCAAATCCTCTCGCTTCAAATAAACCCTGCACTGATACTTTCTGGATAAATTTGCATTAAATTGAAGCGGGGTATGGTTAACCACCGGCTTCAATCTTTTTGCAGCTCCGTCAATATCTAGTGCAGGCTTATCTACTAATTTATCTTCACTCATATTATTTTGCTGGTTGATTCTCTGGACGTAAGCTTCTAACTGTACGACCTGCTTGCCACATTTCACTATCGTGTAATTCAGCTAATTCAACTTCTAATTTCTCACGGTAATCCGCTTTACTATTTAAGTCAATTGAACGTGCAGCTTCTGCTCCTGTTGCTACGCTATTGTATAAATCTGTAAATACTGGTAAAGTTGCATCACGGAATTTTTTCCACCAATCCAACGCACCTCTTTGTGCTGTAGTAGAACAGTTGGCATACATCCAGTCCATTCCGTTTTCTGCTACCAATGGCATTAATGATTGTGTTAATTCTTCCACTGTTTCGTTGAATGATTCAGAAGGGCTATGTCCGTTCTTACGTAACACTTCATATTGTGCAGCGAAGATACCTTGAATAGCTCCCATTAATGTTCCACGTTCTCCTGTTAAGTCAGAGAATACTTCTTTTTTGAAATCTGTTTCAAACAAATATCCAGAACCAATTGCGATACCTAATGCGATAACTCTTTCATGTGCTTTACCTGTTGCGTCTTGGAAAATAGCATAGCTACTGTTCAAGCCACGTCCTTGTAAGAACATTCTTCTTAATGAAGTACCAGATCCTTTTGGAGCTACTAAGAATACATCCACGTCTGCTGGAGGTATAATGCCTGTTTGCTCTTTATAAGTAATTCCGAATCCATGAGAGAAATACAATGCTTTACCTGGAGTTAAATGTTTTTTTACAGTAGGCCACATTGCGATTTGCGCTGCGTCACTCAATAAATAACAAATTATAGTTCCTTTCTCTAATGCTTCTTCTATTTCAAATAAGGTTGTACCTGGAACAAATCCATCAGCAATTGCCTTATCCCAACTTTTTGAATTTTTACGTTGACCTACAATTACATTCACCCCATTTTCTTTTTGGTTTAATGCTTGTCCTGGTCCTTGAACGCCATAGCCAATTACTGCTACTACTTCGTTCTTTAATACTTCCTGCGCTTTTGCTAATGGGAACTCTTCACGAGTTACCACATTTTCTTCCGTACCTCCGAAATTTAACTTTGCCATTTTTTGAAATTTAATTTGTGTTTAGTTTATTGTTTATTTGTGTTGACAAGATTTTCAAAAATCTTGTTCAATGTTTACATGGTGAATACTGCTTCTCTTTTCCCTAAATACTCATTCTCTGTTACCTCTTCTCCTGGCTCTCTTTTTTCAAAATCTTTTAACTTCTCGTGAAAACCTGCACTCTCTTTTATGATTGCCACTCTCGCACTTCTTACAAATTCTACTAATCCATAAGGCTCTAATGCTTTCATTAGTTTATTGGTCTCTTCACGATGTCCTGTTGTTTCAAATACAATAAAATCTTTTCTGATAGCTACCGCACGTGCGCCATATTCTCTTAATAGTCTTTCTACTTTTACTTTCTCTGTAATCTCTTCACTCAATACTTTATATAATGCCAATTCCTGCCATACTATTTCGTCATTGGTATTATAGTAGGCTTTCAATACTTCTACCTGCTTTTCAATTTGTCTCACCACTTTAAGCACCACGTCTCTTGACTCTTCTACTACAATCGTGAAACGATGTATGCCGGGCACTTCCGACGGTGAGGTATTCAAACTCTCCACATTTATTTTTCTTCTCGAAAAAATAATGGCAATACGATTTAATAAACCAACTTGGTTTTCGGTGTACACCGTTATCGTATATTCTTGTTTTTCGTTTTCGTCTTTCATAATTCGCTATTTAAGTCTGATTTCTGATACGCTACATCCTTGCGGCACCATTGGAAATACATTATTTTCTTTTCCTACCATTACTTCTAATAAATAAGATCCTTCATGTGCCAACATCGTTTCAACTGCTTTAACTAAGTCTGCTCTGTCCTCTACCTTAGCACCATCTATTCCATATGCTTTTGCTAGCATTACATAATTGGGGCTTTGTATGTCCACAAAAGAATATCGCTTTTCCATAAACATATCCTGCCACTGTCTTACCATTCCTAAAAACTGATTATTTAAAATCAATATTTTTACGTCGATGCCGGTTTGCATGATGGTTCCTAATTCCTGTAATGTCATCTGAAATCCTCCGTCGCCAATTACAGCTATCACCGCTCTGTCTAATGCTCCAAACTTAGCACCTATAGCTGCTGGTAAACTAAAGCCCATAGTGCCTAGTCCACCCGAAGTGATATTGCTTCTTGTTTCATTGAACTTAGCGTATCTGCAAGTAACCATTTGATGTTGTCCTACGTCGGTTACCACTATTGCATCTCCTTTGGTGGTTTCATTCACAATTCGGATTACCTCACCCATTGTCATGTCTGGTGTTGTTGGATATAATTCCGGTTGTATACATTGGTCATATTCTTGCTTGGTATAATCTGCAAAAACTTTTAACCACTCAGTTCTATCTTTCTGCTCTATCCCTAATGTTAATAATGGTAATGTTTCTTTACAATCTCCCCATACGCCTACATCTGCTTTTACATTCTTATCTATCTCAGAAGGGTCAATATCTAAATGTATAATTTTTGCTTGCTTTGCATATTTGTCTAACCTTCCTGTTACTCTATCATCAAATCGCATTCCAATAGCAATTAATACGTCACACTCATTCGTTAAAACATTGGGTCCGTAGTTCCCGTGCATACCTACCATTCCTACATTTTGAGGGTGGTCGGTTGGTAATGCGCTCAGTCCTAAAATGGTCCAGGCAGCTGGCATTCCAGATTTTTCAATAAACTTTTTAAACTCTTTCTCTGCTTTTCCTAATACCACTCCTTGTCCAAAAACCACCAATGGCTTTTTAGCATTGTTGATTAATTGTACCGCTTCATCTATATATTCTTTTCTTATAATTGGAGAAGGTCGGTAAGATCTTACATGATTACATTTTGTGTACCCTTCATAATCAAATTCCTGAAACTGTGCATTTTTTGAAATGTCAATTAATACAGGTCCTGGTCTTCCGCTTCTTGCTATATAAAATGCCTTTGCTAATATGCCTGGTATTTCTGTAGCATCCGTAATTTGATAATTCCATTTGGTTACCGGCATGGTAATATTAATCACGTCTGTTTCCTGAAACGCGTCTGTTCCTAATAAATGTGCAAACACCTGTCCGGTAATACATACCAATGGTGTACTGTCTATCATCGCATCCGCTAATCCTGTTACCAAATTGGTTGCACCTGGTCCACTTGTAGCAAATACTACGCCCACTTTCCCAGAGCTACGCGCATACCCTTGTCCTGCATGGATTCCACCTTGCTCGTGTCGGACCAATATATGTTGCAGTTTTTCTTTATAATCATACAATGCATCATAAATAGGCATGATGGCGCCGCCCGGATATCCAAATATGGTATCCACTCCTTCCGCAATACAGGCTTCCAATACTGCTTTCGATCCTGTTAATTTTTTCGTTTCCATTTTGTTCATTTTATCAAACTAAACTCAGCGAATTTAGTCTTGGTCAGTTACACATCCTTCACTTGCATCCTTCACTAATTTCGCATACTTCCATAATACGCCATTCGTTACTTTCAATACGGGTGCTGGTTGTGCTGCTCTTCTTTTTGCTATCGTTGCTTCATCTACTTTTAAAGTCATTTTTCTTTCAGGCACATTCAATTCTATCTCATCACCGTCTTCTACTAATCCTATCAATCCTCCTTTGTAGGCTTCTGGTGTGATATGTCCAATAACGAATCCATGGGTACCTCCGCTAAAACGTCCGTCTGTAATTAAGGCTACCGACTTTCCTAAGCCCGCTCCGATAATTGCTGAAGTTGGTTTTAACATTTCTGGCATTCCTGGTGCTCCAATAGGTCCTACATTTTTAATAACTACCACATCACCTGATTGTATTTTTTTAGAGTTAATCCCTTCTATCAATGCATGCTCTCCGTCAAATACTCTTGCTGGTCCTATAAACATATCTCCTTCCTTTCCTGATATTTTTGCAACACTTCCACCCGTTGCTAAATTGCCGTACATGATTTGCAAGTGACCTGTTGCTTTGATCGGATTTTCTTTTGGTAGAATTATTTTTTGTTTGTCAAAATCTAAATCAGGCACGCCTGCTAAATTTTCTGCAATTGTTTTTCCTGTTACCGTTAAACATTCTCCATGTAACCATCCTTGCGCTAACATATATTTCATCACTGCTGGCACACCTCCGTATTGGTGTAAGTCCTGCATTAAATATTTTCCAGATGGTTTGAAATCTGCTAATACCGGGATTTTATCACTGATAGTTTGGAAGTCGTCCTGTGTAAAACTTAATCCAACACTCTTTGCCATGGCAATCATATGCAATACTGCATTCGTGCTTCCGCCTAATACCATAATCACCGCTACTGCATTTTCAAATGCTTTACGCGTCATAATATCTCTTGGCTTAATGTCTCGCTCCAATAATAATCGGATTGCTTTTCCTGCATCTCTACATTCTTGTTGCTTCTCCTCACTCAATGCTGGATTAGAAGAAGAGAAGGGTAAGCTCATTCCCAATGCTTCAATAGCCGATGCCATTGTGTTTGCGGTATACATACCACCACATGCTCCAGCTCCTGGACATGCATGTTTTACAATTCCTTGAAAATCTGCTTCGTCTAATTGTCCTGCAATTTTTTGTCCCAATGCTTCAAATGCAGAAACAATATTTAAATCCTGCCCTTTATAATGTCCTGGTGCAATCGTACCTCCGTACAACATTAAGGATGGGCGATTCAAACGTCCCATTGCAATTAAAGAACCTGGCATATTTTTATCACAACCTGGTACCGCAATCAATCCATCATAATATTGTGCACCACAAACGGTTTCAATACTATCTGCAATTACATCACGGCTTACTAATGAATAACGCATACCATCGGTTCCATTACTCATTCCGTCACTCACGCCAATCGTATGAAATGTTAATCCTACTAAGTCGTTTGCACATACACTTATTTTAACTTGATCTGCTAATGCATTCAAATGCATATTACAAGTGTTACCATCATAACCCATACTCACAATACCAACCTGTGCCTTATGTAAATCTTCGTCTGTCAATCCAATACCATAAAACATAGCTTGCGCTGCTGGTTGAGTTGGATCTAAGGTGATTGTCTTTGAATATTTATTTAATTCCATTATAATTTTTTTATGAGTGCCTACTTTATGAAAGCACTTTTCCTGGTTTTATAAATTTACGACCATTTGGTCGCTAAACCTTAAGACGAATGTTTGTTAGATGATAGTGGATTTATGAAGTCGCTCATGTATTGGATGTGTTTCTCCTTTTGCATGTCTTTCTATAAATTCTGCTATCATGTCTCCAATTGCCGTAGTGGTGTAACTATTATTCGGATCAATGTCTTTTGTTACAAATCCATTATTCAAACACCAGTCCACCGCTTCTCTAATAATATTTGCTTCAGAAGTTAAACCAAAATGATCCAATAACATGGCCGCAGATAAAATAGAACCTAATGGGTTGGCAATATCTTTCCCTTTTGCTTGCGGATAAGATCCGTGAATGGGCTCAAATAATGCAACTGTATTTCCAACAGAAGCAGATGGTAGCAATCCTAATGATCCTGCTAATACAGAAGACTCGTCACTAATAATATCACCAAATAAGTTTTCTGTTAATACCACATCAAACTGTCCTGGATTCAAAATGATTTGCATTGCAGCATTGTCTACGAATAAATAATCAACTGCTACATCTGGATATTCAGCACACATTGCTTGTACTACTTTTCTCCAAAGTCTTGAAGTCTCTAATACATTTGCCTTGTCTACTAATGTCAATTTCTTTCTTCTAATTAGTGCATGCTTAAATGCCAAATGCGCAATACGCTCTATCTCCGTTACGGAATAAGAACAATCGTCTCTTGCTATCGTTCCGTCTTCGCTAAGTGACTTTGCTCCAAAATAAATACCGCCTGTCAACTCTCTATAAATTACAAAATCTACATGCTCTAATAATTTTGGTTTTAATGGAGACAAATGCTGTAATGATAAATACGTTTTTACTGGACGAATATTTGCAAATAATTGTAATTCCTTGCGCAGCTTTAATAAACCTTGCTCTGGTCTTACTTTTGCAGATGGATCATTATCATATTTTGGATCACCAATGGCACCAAATAAAATAGCATCACTGGCTAAACATATTTTTATAGTTTCATCTGGTAATGGATTTCCAGTTTCGTCAATCGCAATGGCACCCATTAATGCATACTCATAACTAAAACTATGATTGTATTGTTTTGCAATCATGTTCAATACTTTAATTGACTGCTGTGTAACTTCTGGTCCAATACCATCTCCTAATATGACTGCAATTTTCTTTTCCATAATGTATTTATTGATTTGCTTTTTCGTATGCTTCGATTTCCGGTTTCATGTTTAATAGGTAATCAATATCATCATACCCGTTTAACATACATGTTTTCTTATAAGAATTGATTTCAAATTTTTCTGAAGTACCTGTTTTATCTATGGTGATTGTTTGTGCTGCCAAGTCTATTGACAATGTATCGTCTGCACCTTGTGCAAATATTTGTTGCAAGAAAGCATCACTCACCGTTACAGGCAATACGCCATTGTTTAATGCATTATTTTTAAAGATGTCTGCAAAAAAACTTGACACTACTACTTTAAATCCATAGTCTTGTATACTCCATGCAGCATGCTCTCTTGAAGACCCACAACCAAAGTTTTTTGCAGCTACTAATATCTGTCCACTGTATTGTGATTGATTTAAAACAAAATCTACTTTAGGTTTTGTCTCATCATCATTTTCATAACGCCAGTCCCTGAATAAATTTTTCCCAAAACCGTCCTTTGTTGTTGCCTTTAAAAAACGAGCTGGTATAATTTGATCCGTGTCCACGTTTTCAATACGTAGTGGAATAAACTTACTGGTAATTTTTTGTAATGATTGCATAGTCTTAATTTAAAATATCTCTAATGTCCGTAATCTTTCCTGTTAATAATGCAGCAGCTGCTGTTAGTGGACTCACTAACATAGTTCTTGCTCCTGCACCTTGACGTCCTTCAAAGTTTCTATTACTTGTACTGATACAATATTCACCTGCTGGTATTTTGTCTTCATTCATTCCCAAACATGCACTACATCCTGCTTGTCTAATTTCAATACCTGCTGCTGCAAATATTTTATCCAATCCTTCTGCTTTGATTTGTTTTGCAACTTCCTGTGAACCTGGAACTATTAAGGTTTTTATATTTGGATCTTTTTGTTTTCCTTTTATAATACTTGCTACTAGTCTGAAATCCTCAATTCTTGAATTCGTACAAGATCCTATAAATACATTCTGTACTGGCATGCCTAATAATGTTTGTCCAGCTGTTAAGCCCATGTACTTTAATGCCTTCTCGTAGTTTTGCTTTTCTGTTGCGTCCGTAAAGCTTTCAATAGTTGGTAATGTTCCTGTCACAGACAATCCCATTCCCGGATTCGTTCCATAAGTGATCATGGGATCAATGTCCTCTGCTTTAATATTTATTTCTACATCAAATTTTGCATCTGCATCGGTATACAATTCTTTCCATGCAGCTAACTTAGTTTCCCAGTCTGCTCCCTTTGGCGCAAACAAGCGTCCCTTGATATAATCGAATGTAGTTTGATCTGGTGCAATCATTCCTCCTCTTGCTCCCATCTCAATACTCATATTACAAATTGTCATTCTTGCTTCCATACTTAATGCGCGTATTGCCGACCCCGCATATTCTACAAAATATCCAGTAGCGCCACTTGCAGAAATTTGTGCAATGATAAACAAGATGATATCTTTCGACACCACTCCGTTTTGTAAAGCACCATCAATATTGATGCGCATTACTTTTGGCTTGCTTTGCATGATACATTGTGCAGCAAATACCATTTCTACTTCACTGGTTCCTATTCCAAATGCAATGCTTCCAAATGCGCCATGTGTGGACGTATGACTGTCTCCACAAACTATTGTCATACCCGGCTGTGTAATGCCTAATTCGGGTCCTATTACATGCACGATTCCTTGATGCTCATGTCCTAGTCCGTATAATTCAACACCATGCTTTTTACAATTGTCTATTAAAGTATCCACTTGGAAACGTGATAAAGCGTCAGCAATAGGTAACTCCTGATTCAAGGTAGGTACATTATGATCTGCCGTTGCTACGATTTGTTTTGGACGAAATAAGCTTACACCTCTTTTTTCAATTCCACTAAATGCTTGCGGACTAGTTACTTCATGTATAAAATGTTTGTCAATATAAACAACCGAAGGACCGTCTTCAATTTGTTTTACAACATGCTTGTCCCAAATTTTTTCAAATAATGTTTTTGCCATTGTTTGTTTTTTTGTAGAAATTATTTTTTGTAGGCTGCTGCCATTTCTTTTAAATCGTCTTCATTCACTTCTTTCTTTCTGTCTGCTATCTCCACGAATTTTGGATACAAAGCGTCAATATCATTTCTGGTATATTCAAATCCTAATTTGTGCAAACGGTGCGCCAATGCACTTCTTCCACTTCTTGCCGTTAATACAATTTTACTTTCCTCTGCACCCACTTCTGCTGGATTGATGATTTCATAAGTTTGTGCTTCTTTCAAAAATCCATCCTGATGAATTCCTGATGAATGTGAAAATGCATTCGCCCCTACAATTGCTTTATTGGGTTGTACCATCATTCTCATCACATCAGATACTTCATGACTCATTGCTGTCAATAATTTTGGATTGATGTCTGTATAAAATCCTAAATCCTTATGTTGTTGCAATATCATCACCACTTCCTCCAATGCCGTATTTCCTGCACGCTCTCCTAATCCATTTATAGTACACTCAATTTGTCTTGCACCTCCAATTACACCTGCAATAGAATTTGCAGTGGCTAATCCTAAGTCGTTATGACAATGACAGGATAAAACCGCTTTGTCTATATTGGGAACATTGTTCACCAAGTATTGCATTTTTTCTTGATACTGATTAGGTAAACAATAGCCTGTTGTGTCTGGGATATTCAATGTGGTTGCTCCTGCTTTCACAACTGCCTCTATCACTCTTGCTAAATACTCATTGTCTGTTCTTCCTGCATCCTCTGCATAAAACTCTACGTCGTCAGTAAAATTTCTTGCCATAGTTACCGCTTTCACTGCACGTTCTATAATTTCTTCGCGGGTGCTATTGAATTTATATTTGATGTGTAAGTCTGATGTTCCTATACCTGTATGTATTCTAAAACGCTTTGCTGGCTTTAATGCCGCAGCTGCCACTTCAATATCGTTTTGCACTGCTCTAGTTAGTCCACAAACCACCGTGTTTTTTAAAGTCTTTGCTATCTGGTTCACCGACTCAAAATCGCCTGGGCTTGAAACAGGGAACCCTGCTTCCAATATGTCTACTCCTAAGTGCTCCAGCTTCACTGCTAACTCCAATTTTTCTTTGGTATTTAACTTACATCCTGGGACCTGTTCTCCGTCTCTTAAGGTGGTATCAAAAATGAATACTTTTTCGCTCATCTCGTTGATTTTGAATATATTATAGATACAAAACGGGCTTTTAGCCCGTTTATTGTTCAAATTTACCCAATACCAACTAGTATTTTGTATCATTTTTAGGGTTATTTTACAACCTGTAAGGGTCTTATAATTTGATTAAACAATTGATTTTCAATAACTTGAACTAAATTCAGCTACGATGCCCAACCTGAGTACGGATGCGCTGTTTATTTTGATAAAATCCTTGGAAAGGGGTGAGAAGCGCAACTTCAAGTTATACGTGACTAGAAACACTGCGTCCTCTGATCTCAAAATCATCCTGCTTTTTGACGCTTTGGACAAAATGAAGGACTATGACGAGGAGGACCTACTTCGTAAAAATGAGTCTATTCAGAAAGTACAGCTGTCCAATTTAAAAGCCCATTTATACGATCAGCTTTTGTCAAGTCTTAGGATCCTGAAGCAAAGTGAAAATATTGACTTACAAATTCACGAGCAATTAGACCATGCCAAAATTTTATACAACAAGGGTTTATACTTGCAAAGTTTACGTCTATTAGAAAAAATTAAAACCTTTGCCAAGCACAATAATCAGGTTACCTATTTATTGCAGGTTTTATTTTTGGAGAAAAAAATTGAGTCGCTTCATATTACTAGAAGCATGCAAGACCGTGCTTTGAAATTGAGCGAGGAAATGAACGACGTAAATGAACGCATCGAATTAATTACGAAGACTTCTAATTTAAGTTTACAATTATACGGCTGGTATATTCAACATGGTCACGCACGTAATGACGAGGATAGAAATGATTTAGACGTTTTTATGCAGGACCCTATTTTAGAAAAAGTAAAAACTGCAAAAGGTTTTTATGAAAGGCTGTATCGCTACCAATGCCAATGCTGGTATGGATTTATTAATCAAGACTTTTTATTGCATTATAGATACAGTCAGAAATGGGTGGACTTGTTTGACAAGGAGGAACACATGAAGCAAATTGAAACAGCACAATATATTAAAGGCTTACACAATTTAATTAGCGCACATTTTGATTTAAAAAATATTGATAAGCTAAAAGAGACTATTTGTATTTTAGAAATTTTTAGCGACACACCGGTTGTCTTAAATAACCAAAATAATTTGATTCAGTCTTTTGTATATTTATATATTGCAAAAATTAATCAACACTTTTTAGAGGGTAGTTTTAGTGAAGGTTTGGATATGATCCCTAAAATGGAAGAGAAACTAAAAGAGATTGAACTATACATGGACAGCCATCGTGTATTGGTGTTTTATTATAAAATTGCTTGTTTGTATTTTGGCGCAGGCCAAGCTGACAAAGCAATTGACTACTTAAATCGCATAATTAATTGGAAGCTTAACTTACGTGACGACTTACAATGTTATGCACGTTTATTGCACTTGATTTCTCATTATGAATTAGGCAATATGGATGTGGTTAAATATTTATCCAAGTCCGTTTACCGCTTTATGTCTAAAATGAAAAACTTAGGCGAGGTAGAAGAAGTGTTGTTTAATTTTTTAAGAAGCTCCATTCAATCTGGTGGTGACATCAAAACTTCTTTTAGTTCTTTATTAGCCACTTTGCAGCCACTTGAAAAGAATAAATTAGAAAGTCGTGCCTTTATGTACTTAGATATTATCTCTTGGCTAGAAAGTAAAATTCAAGACAAGGATGTTCAAACTATTATTAGAGAAAAATTTGAGTTAGCTAATAAAGACTAATTAATTATTATAAACCAATAGTCACAATAACAATTAATTCAAGTGTCTAAAGTTAAAATTTTTATTTAATTATAAATTTCCATCACTTCCTTCGCAAAGTTTTCTAATACCGTCTTTCTCTTAATACTCAACTTTGGTGTCATCTCTCCTTTGTCTATGGTGAATTCTCTTGGCAATAAAACGAATTTCTTTACCTGCTCTACTGGATTGAACAACGTGTTGTATTCCTCTACAATGTCTTCAATCATGGTAATCACCATGGTATTCTTAATAATAGCCTCATTGCTTGTATATTCAATGCCATGTTGTTTTGCCCAATCTTTTAATTTAGAGAAGCCCGGTACAATTAAGGCACTTACAAATTTCTTATTGTCTCCTACTAAAACAATTTGTTCTATGAAAGGACTTTCTTTCATTTTGTTTTCAATAGGCTGCGGTGCCACATATTTTCCACCACTTGTTTTAAATAATTCTTTTTTACGGTCCGTAATTTTTAAATACTTGCCGTCAATTAATTCTCCAATATCGCCTGTGTGTAACCATCCGTCTATTACTGTTTCGGCTGTTAAATCGGGACGTTTATAATATCCTAACATCACGCTAGGGCCTGCTACACATATCTCTCCGTCTGCTTCTAATTTTAATTGCACTCCATTAATCACATGTCCGACTGTGCCATATTTAGTTCCACCCACAGTTCTTAAATTAATACTTATGATAGGACTATTCTCTGTAGGTCCGTATCCTTCATAGACTGGTATTTGTGCTGCATTAAAAATGCGCAATAATTTCACCTGACATGCAGCACCACCTGTTACAATAAATTTGACATTACCACCTAATGCTTCTCTCCACTTTGAGAAGATTACTTTATTTGCAAATTTTAATTTTGTTTGATACCACCATGATCCCGGTATCATATTATCATATTGTTCTGCTAATGCTACCGCCCAGAAAAATAATTTTCTTTTTACTCCTGTCAACGCTTCTCCCTTCAACATTATTTTTTCAAATACCTTTTCCAATAATCTTGGTACCGTTGAGAACCCGTCTGGTGCTACTTCTTTCAAATTATCTCCAATGGTCTCCATACTTTCTGCATAGTATACACTCATGCCACTATACATATAAATATAAGAAGCCACTTTTTCAAAAATATGATTTAGTGGTAAAAAACTTAATACTTTTTGATCTGGTGCATCTGGGAACGGGAAACTTTCTTTTCCTGATTGTAAATTAAAATAAATATTACGATGCGTTAACATTACCCCCTTTGGTGTTCCTGTTGTTCCTGATGTATATATAAATGTAGCAACCTGGTTCACAGGTATTGTTTTTTTAATTACATCCACCTGTGCAATAATATCGGTGTCCTTATTACACAAATCTGTCCAATGTTTTGCTCCTGCAATTTTGTCAAATGTATAAACCTCTTTTAAACAAGGCACTTCGTTTTTTATTGACATTACCTTATTATACAGATCCACTGTACTTGCAAACATATATTGCACAGACGCATCGTTTAATATAAAACTTAATTCCAAGGGATTAGTGGTAGGATATACTGGTACCCAGATAACTCCTATTTGTTGCGTTGCCATATCTGCTATTAACCACTCTGGTCTGTTCTCACTAATTATAGCAATTTTATCACTTCCTTCTGGCGTAAAATCATTCCCAGATAAGCCTAAACTTAGCAAGCCCGCACTTAACTCATTAACCGTTTGTGCCACTTCTTTAGTTGAATACTTTCTCCATTCGCCATTTACTTTGGCCGCTAACATATCCTCTTGAGGAAAATGCGCTAATTGATGATCGATACAATCGAAAAGTCTTTTACATTCCATAAGTCAAGCAAAATTGTGGATACAAGTTACAAAAAAACCCAACACAGATGCGTTGGGTTTTAGATTATATTAAGATTGACTTAGTGTATTAAATGCGTCAGTAATCCGTCTCTTAGTTTTGGTTCAAACCAAGTACTTTTTGGTGGCATTACTTCACCCGCATCTGCAATATTAAATAGTTGGTCTATGGTAACTGGGTATAAACTAAACGCTACAGCCATTTCTCCACTGTCAACTCGTTTTTCTAATTCTCCCAAACCTCTTATTCCTCCCACAAAATCAATACGCTTATCGGTTCTTTGATCCTTGATATCTAATAATTTAGATAAAATATTATTGGACAAAATGGTTACATCTAAAACACCAATTGGATCAGCGTCATTATAAGTTCCTGGTTTTGCTGTTAACACATACCATTTACTATTAATATACATTCCAAAACTGTGTAAACTACTTGGCTTATAAGCTCCTTCAGTTACTTTAACATCAAAATCTTCTGATAATGCTGCAATAAATGCATGAGCTGCTTGTCCATTTAAATCTTTCACTACACGGTTGTAATCCATGATATGTAATTGATTGGAAGGAAACAAAGTAGTTAAGAAGAAATTTGAACTCGCCCCCAAACCTAATTTCACTTTTGCCGCCGAAGCTGCTCTATGATGTCCGTCTGCGATATAGGTAAATGGAACTTCTGTTGCAAATAACTGCGTAATTTGGTCTATCACTTCAGAATCGCTAACTGCCCAAACTGTATGTTGAATACCGTCCTCGGTAGTAAAGTCGTAAACAGCATTCTTTGTTGTCTTCCACTTGTCTATCAATGCGTCAATAGCAGCTTGATTGCGATAAGCTAAAAACACATTGCCGGTTTGTGCTCCTGTTGTTTTTATATGATTGATTCTATCCTGCTCTTTTTCTGGACGCGTAAATTCATGCTTCTTTATAATGTCATTATTATAATCATCAATGCTACTAACACAAACTAAACCAGTTTGTGCTCTTCCATCCATGATTAATTGATATATATAATAGCAAGGTTTTGATTCCTTAAATAATACATCTCTTTGTAAAAATGCATTCAAGTTTTCTAATGCAATGTCATATACTTTTTGACTATGGATATCTGTAGATTCTGGAAGGTCAATTTCACTTTTAGTGATATGTAAAAAAGAATACGCGTTGCCTACCGCTTCCACTTTTGCTTCTGCACTATTTAATACATCATATGGTTTACTTGCAACCTGTTTCGCCAACTGTGGTTGGGGACGTACTGCTTCAAAGGGACTAATTTTTGCCATGGGCGCGAAGATCGTACTTTTTTTTGGGATTTAATTTTTTTCAGCGAAGGATTTCATCAATTCACAAAATGCTTTAACACTTGACAAAGGAAGCGAATTGTACATACTTACTCTAATTCCACCAACAGTTCTATAACCTTTTACACCAATCATGCCCTTTTCCTTACACAAAACTAAAAATTCTGCTTCTCTACTAGGATCAGTTAAAAAGAAAACAGCATTCATGATACTTCTATCTTCTTTTGCAATTGGACAATAGAACGCAGGTAAATCGTCAATTGTATTATAAATTAAATTTGCCTTTTCTGTATTGCGTTTTTCCATCTCCACTAATCCACCCTCTTGCTCTATCCATCTTAATGTTAGCAAGCTTACATATATTGCAAAAACCGGAGGCGTATTCATTAATGAACCCGCTTCAATATGTTTTTGATAATTTAAAATAGCAGGAATTGCGCTTGTTGTTTTTCCTAAAATTGATTTTTTTACAACTACTAATGTAACACCCGCTGCTCCCATATTTTTTTGTGCTCCTGCATAAATTAAATCAAATTCATGAAACGGAGTAGGTCTGCAAAATATATCTGAACTCATGTCTCCCACTAATGGCACATTCACCTGAGGATAGCTATGCCACTGCGTTCCCTCTACTGTATTATTTGTGGTAATATGTAAATAAGTAGTGCCCGTTGGTAGTTCTAAATCCTTTTTTAAATAAGTATGTTTTTTGTCGGAACTGTCTGCAACCACTTTTACTGGCCCAAATAAACTGGCTTCTTTTACTGCCTTATTTCCCCAAACTCCATTATCACATATTGCAGCTAAACCATGTTCGTCTAGTAAATTCATAGGTACTTGCATGAATTGCATAGTAGCTCCTCCTTGTAAAAATAATACTTCATAATCATCTCCTAATCCCATCAATCTCTTTACCGTTTCTTGTGCCTCTTTTACTACATCCATAAAATGAGGAGTACGATGCCCAATTTCTAATATAGATAAACCTGTATTATTAAAATTATGTATTGCTGCAGCGGCTTGTTCTAAAACTTGTTGCGGCAATATGGAAGGTCCTGAATTAAAATTGTGTAATTCCATTATATAAGTAGGGTTAAATTATTTTACTAATATTAAATATTTTTTACTTGTTCCTTTTTCTTTCAGTTAGTGTGCACTTAATCATGCTCAATATCCTGTTCGTCAATTGTAGTAACACCACCAGACACTACATATTTCATGGCTTCTGAAGCACCAATTCCTTTTGGCAATTTTTTAATTCTTGTTGGTGAAACTATATAGGTAATCCCCGATATCGCATAAGAATGTGGCACATATACAGTGACAAATTCTTGCATACCAAAATGCTCACTATTTTGTTGTGTAATAAAACCAATTCTCCATACATCAGGTGCATCCACATTTACTAAAACTGGTTGATCAAATTTTTTCTTGTTACCTGCAAATGCCTCTAAAAAATCTTTAACAGAAGAGTATATTATTTTGATCCCAGGCGTGCGTTCCAATACCTTATCAAAAACAGAAACAAGACGCTCCATAAAATAAAGCGAAGACAACCAACCTACAATTAATACCAATGCAATAACTACCACAAATCCTAGCCCTGTGACTTTTGGAATTTGTCCATTTACGGCAGCAAATTGAATTGGGAATAATGCATTCAATAAGTTGGGTAGGAAATTGTCCACCCAATTAAATAAGCTCACTATAACCCAAACGGTAACGCCAATGGGCGCCAAGACCACTACTCCCTGAAAAAAGAGCTGTGCAAATGCGGCTAAAATTGCCTTTTTGGTTGTTTTTTCCCTTAAACTGGGCATTTTATTAGGATTTAGACCCAAATTTCAACCTTTTTTACCATTCAACATAAAATATAAAAAAATTACTTGGAAACTTTGTAAACCATAATAGTTTCCGTAGTTTTGCGGCCTCAAATTAAGTTATGGAAAATAGAATATTATTGAAAGCCCGAGAGTTAATGGTACTTAATGGGGTACGGTTTGTTACTATGGACGATTTAGCTAACCAATTGGGTATCAGCAAAAAAACCATCTATCAGTTTTATAAAGATAAGGAGGCACTGGTATTTGCTGTAGTGGACTTGGAATTAGAAGAACAATCCCTAAAATGTAAGAGAAGCCAGGAAAATGCAGACAACGCAGTTCATGAGATGTTTCTTTTATTGGAAGACATTCAAGTGATGTTCAAAAAAATGAACCCACTTACCATGACAGAACTTCAAAAATATTTTCCTGAAGCATTTAAAAGAATTCAGGAACATAAGGATCAATTTATGCACGGCATTATTAAAACCAATTTAATTAGAGGGGTGCAACAAGGTGTATATAGAAAAGACATTGATCCAGAAATTTTATCCATCTACCGACTGGAAACCGGATTCGTTGCCTTTAATACTCAGTTATATCCGTTAAGCAAATTCGACGTAGGCAGTGTGAACTTACAAATAATGGAACACTATATATATGGTGTGATGTCGGTAGAAGGTTTGAGACTTATGGAGCAATACAAGCAAGCTAAAAATGAAGCAGCTAATCAAGATAAAAACATACCAACAATTTTAGAAATTAATAATTAAAGCAAGCAATAAAATATATGAAAATGAAAAAAATAATAATTCTGATTTGCGGATTTATAAGTTTAGGAAACCTACAAGCCCAAGACGCAAATAAACCAATTCATGCATTCAAACTAGACGACTGTATTGTATACGCTCAAAAGAATAATGTGCAAGTTAAAAATGCATTATTGGCTATTGAGTCACAAAAGCAAACTAATAGAGAAATAGCTGCAGCAGCTTTACCCACTATTAACACTAGCTTAGGTGGTACAGACTATATTAAAATCCCAACATCATTATTACCTGGTCAGATTTTTGGTCAAGCAGCTGGTACCTTTATTCCTGTTCAGTTTGGTACAAAGTTTAATGCCAACTATGGTGCTAATATTCAACAACTATTATTTGACGGTCAAGTATTTATTGCTTTACAAGCAAGGTCTACTTCCATGCAATTGCAAGTAAATAATGCGGCATTAACAGAAGAAGGTATTAAAGCAAATATTTATAAAATTTACTATCAGTTGTCTGCAAGTAAAACTCAATTAAATATTTTAGACGCTAATATTGAAAGACTTAACAAATTAGCACATGACGCTGAAATCATGTACCAAAATGGATTTGCAGAAAAATTAGATGTAGACAAAGTAAGTGTTCAATTAAACAATTTACAAACTGAAAAATTAAAAGCAACTAATAGTGTTGCCATTGGTTATATGGGTTTAAAAATGTTGATGGGTATGCCTGTAAAAGACAGTTTGGTATTAACAGACGTAATTAATGAACAAAATTTAACAGGTGACGTTTTAGTTGAAAACGATTTTCAATATGCCATCAGAAAAGATTTTCAATACTTAAACACTGTTAAGAAAATGAATCAGTTTAATGTTAAGCGTTACCAATTAAGCAACTTGCCTACTGTGAGTATGTCAGGAGCTTATTCTAAAAATGCACAACGTTCTAAATTTGACTTTTTTGAATCTGGTAACTGGTTTGCCACTTCATTAGTTAGTTTAAATATTAATCTTCCCATTTTTAATGGTTTTGCTACAGACGCTAGAATCAAAAGAACTAAGATTGAATTAAAGCAAGTGGAAAATCAAATTGAAGCTTTAAAGAATAATATTGACAACGAAATCACACAAGCTAAATTGAATTATATGTCTTCTGTTGCTACTGTGCAATTCCAAAAGAAGAATATGACATTAGCGGAAACGGTATATGCTCAAACCAAAAAGAAATTTGAAACAGGTACGGGTTCTAATACCGAAATTTCTGCAGCACAAGCTGACTTAGTTAGTGCACAAAATAATTACATGAATGCTTTATATAGTGCCTTAATTGCTAAGGTGGATTTATTAAAAGCTACAGGTAAACTTTAATCATATAATAAACTTAATAAAATATATACAATGAAAAATATCGCAACTTTATTTATCTCTGTTCTAGTATTGCTTACAATAGCTTGTGGCGGTGGTGGAGAAAATAGTATTGAATCAAAAAAGATAGCAATTGCAAGCTTAAAAAAGCAAGCATTAGACATTAATGTGAAAATTGCTACATTGGAGAAAGAATTAGAAAAAGCAGGTGGTGCAGAAACTGCAAAAGCAATTTTGGTTGCCATAACTCCAATAGTTCCTCAGGACTTTACGCACTTTATTGAATTACAAGGTAAGGTAGAATCAGAAAGCGTTTCTTTTGTTACACCACGCGCTGGTGGTGGTCAAGTAAAAGCCATTTTTGTTAAAAGAGGTGATATTATTAAAAAGGGTCAACTATTATTACAATTAGACAATAGCTTAATTAAGCAAAGTGCTGCTGCTGCAACTCAAAATATTGAAACCGTTAAAGCACAAGCTGCTTTAGCAAAATCTATTTATGAGAAACAAAAGAATTTATGGGATCAAAATATTGGTAGTGAGATTCAATTGTTAACTGCTAAAACCAATGCAGACGCTATGGCAAGTCAATTGAAAGCTGCTCAAGAGCAATTAGGAATGGTAAGAGACCAATTGGCTTATACCAGTGTTTATAGTGACGTTGCTGGTGTTGCTGAAGAAGTAAATATTAAAGTTGGTGAATTATTTGGTGGTGCTGGTCAATTAAAAATTGTAAACACAGAGCACTTAAAATTAACGACTCAAATTCCAGAGAACTATGCTGGTAAAGTTAAAGTTGGTACAGAAACAATTTTGACATTTCCTGATCTTCAAAAAACAGTTGCTTCTAAATTAGCAGTTGTAGGCAATGTAATTGACCCTTTAAGCAGAAGCTTTTATGCAGAAGCTAAATTACCTATTGATAAGAATTTTAGACCTAACCAATTGGTTCAAGTTAAAATTAAAGATTACGCTAAAGCAAATGCAATAAGTATCCCAATTAATCTTTTACAAAATGACGAAAATGGAAAATTCATTTATGTTGCAGTTGCTGAAAAAGGAAAATTAATTGCACGTAAAAAAGTAGTGAAAGTGGGTGAATTTTATGGTAACAATATTGAAATATTAGCTGGCTTAGCTGCAGGTGAGCAAATGATTACCGAAGGCTTTCAGTCTATCTATGACGGTCAAACTATTACAACTGCTGTAAAATAATTTCAGCTAATTAAAATTTAAAAAAGCAAATCGATCTATATGTCGACAATTCATAAAATAAAAGAAAAGTTCAAGGAGTTTAAACCTACTTCTTGGAGTATCACCAATAAGACATCAATCTATTTGATCATGTTGTTTTTAAGCTTAGGTGGTATCTATCAGTTTCTAACACTTCCTAAAGAACAGTTTCCAGAAGTGATTATTCCTACCATGTATGTGCAAACTATATATGTAGGTAATTCCCCTAAGGATATCGAGAACCTAGTTACACGTCCTATTGAGAAGCAAATTAAAAGTATCAGTGGTGTAAAAATTAATAAGTTTACTTCTACCTCACAACAAGACTTCTCCGCTATCACCGTTGAGTTTAGCACCGACGTTAAGCCGGACATTGCTTTACAAAAAGTAAAAGATGCGGTTGACAAAGCTAAGGGTGAACTACCGAACGACTTAACCCAAGATCCAAGAGTCATTGAAGTTAATATTAGTGACATGCCAATAATGTATGTTAATATTAGTGGTAATTACAGTGGTGTTCAATTAAAAAAATATGCAGACGACCTAAAAGATAAATTAGAAGGCGTTGCTCAAATTAATAGAGTTGACTTAGTGGGTGCTCCCGAAAGAGAGTTTCAAATTAATGTTGACAACTATCGTATGCAAAGCTCTGGTATCACATTTGATGATATTAGTAATGCGATCCAAAGAGAGAATTTAGATTTGTCTGGTGGTCAATTGGATGTAGGTACTATGAAGCGTAACATTCAGTTAAAAGGACAATTAAAAAATGCAAATGATATTGCTAATATTATTGTTCGTAATACAAGCGGCGCTCCTATCTATTTGAAAGACGTTGCAACAATTAAGGATACCGTTAAAGACAATGAAAGCTATGCACGTTTAGATGGCAAGAATGTATTGACTTTAAATATTATAAAAAGAAATGGAGAGAATTTAATTGCCACTTCTGATGCTGTTAAGAAAATTGTAGAAGAAGCAAAGGCAACTATGTTACCTAAGGATTTAAAAGCAGTTATCACAGGTGACCAAAGTATTAGAACTAGAAGTTCATTTACTGAATTGGTTAATTCTATTGTAATTGGTTTCGTTTTAGTGTTGATTGTATTAATGTTCTTTATGGGCATTACGAACGCCTTCTTTGTGGCACTTTCTGTTCCATTAAGTATGTTCGTTGCTTTTGTATTATTACCAGCTGGTGACTTGGTAGTGGGTTCTCATATTACCCTAAACTTTATGGTACTATTTGCCCTATTGTTTGGATTGGGAATTATTGTGGATGACGCCATTGTGGTTATTGAAAACACGCACAGAATCTTTATTCAAGGTAGAGGAAAATTAACAGCAACCACTTCAGCAAAAATGGCTGCAGGGGAAGTATTCGTGCCTGTATTTGCAGGTACCATTACCACTTTAGCTCCTTTCTTCCCTTTATTATTCTGGCCTGGAATTATTGGTAAGTTCATGGTATACCTACCGGCTATGTTGATATTCACATTAGCTGCTTCATTAGTAGTTGCCTTTATCATGAACCCCGTATTTGCGGTTGACTTTATGAATCATGAGGAAGCAAAGTCTGAGGAACCTAAGTCTGCTATGTTTAAAAAGAAAACATTTTGGCTTCCAATTGCCTTTGGTATCTTATTAGATATTATGGGTGCTACCTTCCTAGGTAACTTATTAATCTTCTTTATGATTTTAGTAGTAGCTAATAAATATTTTATTACAAGCGCTATTGAAGCATTCCAAGAAAAGATTTTACCAGCAATGATGAACACCTATGAGCGTATTTTAAGAAGATCGCTTAGTGGTTGGAGACCTGTTAAATTATTAATAGGAACTATTGTATTATTTATTGTTTCACTCATTGTTTTTATAATAAGTATTAATACGGGTAGAGTAGGTATTGAATTTTTCCCTAAAGGAGACCCTAACCAGGTTTATGTTTATTTAAAACTTCCAGTGGGAACGCAAGTAGGTTATACTGATTCTGTTACTAAAGTGCTAGAGCAAAAAGTAGCTAAGATATTAGAGATTGATAATGGTAAAACTAATCCATTAGTGGAAAGTATTATTTCAAACGTAGCTGTAGGCGCTAGTGACCCTCAATCTGGTGACAGAAGTACGCGTTCTGAATTAGGACGTTTACAAATCAACTTTGTTGAATTTGAAAAACGTCATGGCAAGTCTACCGCTCCTTATTTAGATGCAATACGTGCACAAATGAAAGGTATTCCTGGTTCTGAAATTACTGTTACACAAGAGTCAAGTGGACCTCCAACAGAACCTCCAGTGAATATTGAAATTCAAGGAGAAGACTTTGATAAATTAATTAAGACGGCAGTTGGTTTAAAAAACTATTTAGACGCAGCTCAAATTCCAGGTATCGAAGCTTTGAAAATGGACGTGGATTTAAATAATCCAGAATTGACTTTAACCATTGACAGAGAGCGTGCTTTAATTGAAGGTGTTTCTAGTGCTCAAGTAGGAATGCAAATTCGTACAGCCTTATTTGGAAAAGAGGTTTCTAAAATAAAAGATGGTAAAGAAGAATATAAAATTCAATTAAGAAACGAAGCAACACAAAGAAAGAATTTAGTAGACTTACTGAATATGCGTTTATCTTTTAGAGATATGGCAGCAGGCGGTATGGTGAAGAATATTCCAATTAGCTCTTTAGTGAAAGTGGAACCAACGAGTACTTTAGGAAGTATTAAAAGAAAGAACCAAAAACGTTTAATTCAATTAAGGTCTAATGTATTAACCGACCAAGGTTATAACCCAACAGCGGTGAATCAGGTGCTTGCACAATTTATTAGCAACTATCCAGGCATTGCAGAAGGGGTGACCGTATCTCAAACAGGAGAGAATGAACAACAATTAGAGACCGTTGCCTTCTTAGGTAAGGCTTTAGTAATTGCTTTAATGTTAATCTTGTTTACTTTGGTTTTACAATTTAATTCTATCTCTAAGTCCGTAATTATCTTAACGGAGATCTTATTTAGTATCATTGGGGTATTCTTAGGATTCTCTATATTCGGTATGAAGGTTTCTGGTGTGATGACTGGTTTAGGTATTGTTGGACTTGCAGGTATCGTTGTTAAAAATGGTATCCTTGTAATTGAATTTGCCGACGAGTTAAGAGCAAGAGGTTATAAAACAAGAGAAGCGGTGGTACAAGCTGGTAAGACTAGAATTATTCCAGTAATGCTAACTGCCTTAGCTGCAATACTTGGTTTTATTCCAATTGCCGTTGGATTTAATATCAACTTTGTAACGTTATTTAGCGAGTTGAATCCACATATCTTCTTTGGTGGTGATAACGTTGCTTTCTGGAAACCATTAAGCTGGACTATTATATATGGTTTAACTTTTGCCTTTTTCATGACATTGTTTATTGTACCAGGTATGTATTTAATGGCAGAACGTTTACGTCGTCCAATGCGCCGTCATTTTGGTGGCAAGTGGATTAGCATGTTAGGTATTCCTCCATTGACTTTTATATTTATTCCATTAATGCTTTTAAGCACTTGGATTCAAAAAAGAAATGTTGCAAGAAGAAAAGCAAAGAACAATGCCAACGGTGACGAAGTCATTAACGGTTCATGGTTCTAAGAATTTGAAATAATATTCAAAAGCTTATAATAATAAAAATCCCTCCTATCACAAATAGGGGGGATTTTTTATTATATTTAAATACCAATTTCTATTAAATGTACATTATGAGCAAAATTAAAATGCTTGTCCTGGTTTTGTTTTTATCGAATACGCTTTCAGCGCAAAAAATTTATAATTCCTCAATTCATATTCAATTTAATACTGAAGAAGTATTAAAATTTATGATTGAAAATATGCTTTTAAAAAAAAATAATAAACATCTATATATTTATGAAAGGCTTGGAGGTGATTCTTTCGGAAATAACTTTTCTTGTAGAAATGAAGATACAATTACTAAAAAAATATCCGATAGTCTTAAATTAAACGTTAACACTAGATTATTTAAATAATTTAGGAATTAAAACTAAAATTCATTTTAGTAAAATTAATTCAGCATTAAAATTTACAATAATTAAATCTATAAAGACAAATCAATTGAGAAATAAAACTATCAAATTCTCAACTCCAATATTTTTCAATAATTATAATAACTGTTTTATTTCTTATGAAATTGGAGAATTTGAATTTGCGAATTTAGTTTTAGTTAAAAAACACACGGAATGGAGCATTGCGCTCATAATATGTGAAAGCTCAATTTTATTCTAAACCACTACTAATCCGTCTTCAATACTTACAATATAATGTACAAGGTCTTTTCCAGTTTGTTGCTTATAGGCATCTATAGTGTTTACTATTACTGTATTCAATTCGGCCTTTTTCACAATATTAATAGTACATCCTCCAAAACCTCCTCCCATCATTCTAGCGCCTATTACCCCTTCCTTGTTTTTTACCATATCAACCAATGCGTCTAATTCAGTACAACTCACTTCATATAGTGTAGACAATCCCTTATGTGTTGCAAACATTTTTTTTCCAAAAGCTGCAAGTTCATTGGCAACTAAATTTTCTGTTGCAGCCAAGGTTCTTTCCATTTCTTCGATTACGTATTTACATCTATTATATACAATGGGAAACGCAATTGAATTTACGCATTCATTGAGCATATATAAATTAGCATCTCTTAAAGAATTTACTTGAGGAAATTTAAATTGTATCATTGCTACACCAGCTTCACACTCTAGTCGTCTAGTATTGTATTCACTGCTTGCTAGTGCATGTTTAATTTGGGTGTCAAATAATACAATGGTAAAGTCTTTTAATAACAAAGGAAAATATTGGTACTCCATTGTTTTGCAATCTAATAAAACTACATGATCCTTTTTCCCATACAAACTCGCAAACTGATCCATAATACCACATTGCACTCCTGCGTATTCATGTTCTGCTTTTTGTGCCATTAAAGCCAATTCCATTTTGTCTATACCAAAAGCAAACAATTCATTTAAAGCATACGCTACTGCACATTCAATGGCTGCGGAACTTGACAATCCTGCACCAATTGGTATATCACTTTTTAATGTAATTGAAAACCCTGTTGGGAAATTATATTTTTTCTGAAACTGTGCAATCACGCCTATTATATAATTAGCCCAGTGAATTTCAGATGGTTTAATCTCCTCTAATAAGGTGGAAATGGATTCGTTTAAATCCAATGCCTTTAATTCCACTAAGGTGTCTGCTCTTTTTTCGATTGTAACCGTGGCTGCTTTCTGAATGGCGGCAGGTAATACAAATCCATTATTATAATCAGTATGCTCTCCAATTAAATTAATTCTGCCTGGAGCTTTTACTGTTATAGATTGCATAAAACTTAATTAATGCGCGTAAATTTTAGAAGTTCAATTGGTTAGCAAGACGCTTCAATTCAATCTCTGCAATTTTTGCTGTGTATCTTAAACTTACTAATCTAAAACCTGCATTCTCAAAACTTTGTTGTGCTTGTTTTACTTCTATCATAGTAGCTTGTCCTAATTGATACTTTTGCATTACCAAGTCCAATAAAGATTGAGACATATTATAGTTCTCAGTTTCTACTGGTATTTGTTGAATGCTATTTTGATAAGCTTCATTTGTTTTGTATGCATTGTTCTTGGTATCCTGCATTGCATTATTATATTGCAAAGCTGCGCTGCTTGAATTGGTTCTGGCATTCTTCAAATTCTTTTTGGCTAAACCTCCCGCATAGATTGGTATAGCTAAGTTCACTCCTAAAAATGGACCATAGGTTTCATTTAATAATGCAAACCCTGCTGCTGAAGTGGTACTGTTTATATTATACCCTGTACTTGCTCTTAATGTTGGATACAATAAAGCCTTGGTTTCTTTTTCAATTAATTTATTAATATCTACTTGTTGCGCAATAGCCGCCATTTGTGGATTTTGTGCAATGCTATTTTCGATTCCGTCTGCACCTGTATATTTTAATTTAGCGTCCACTTGAATGCTGTCCTGCACTTGAATTGCATTTACAGAACCTTCTGGCATTACCATGGTTCTTAATAAATCAGATTTAGATTGTGCTATTAATAATTCTTGATTACGCTTTGCTTGCACCAATGCATTTAAATCCAAATTGGATTGTAAGATGTCTGCTTGATTAGCCACACCCACCTGTTGTCTTGTTTTTACAATATCTAATCTTTGTTGACTTGCATCAATTGATTTCTGTATTGTTTTTAAATATGCTTGTTGACGTGCTACATTATAATATTGTTGCATTACCAAAGCCACTGTGTTGTTCATTTGTGCCTTTAATAAGAATCCATTTTGTTTTTCAATAGACGCTAATCGGTCTTTGGTGGTCATAATTCTATATCCATTGAATATCACCACAGAAGCCGTAAGTCCTGCTGTAACTGTGTTTCCATCCACTCCCGACTTTGTAGTATTACGACTAGGGTCTGCAAAGTTTTGTTGTATCGTACTTATTGATTTATTATTATTGGCAGTCGCAGTGATTGTTGGTAATGCACCTGCTACCCCTAAATCATTATTGTTTTTTGCAATAGCCAAACTATTCTCTACTAATTGTATATCGTAACTATTTTTTAAAGCGGTCTTTACTGCTTCATTTAATGTTAGTACTTGTGCATTAGCTGAACTTCCTATAACTACTAATAATACGAATGATAATATTGCCTTTACTTTTTGCATGCTTTTTGTTTTTCTTATCCTACCAATGTTCCTACTTTCTCCCCTTTAACAATTTTCAATAAATTTCCTGCCTTATTCATATCGAATACAATAATTGGCAATTTGTTTTCCATACATAATGTGAAAGCAGTCATGTCCATTACTTTCAAATTTTTTGATATACAGTCTTGGAAACTAATGGTATCAAACTTAACCGCGTTTGGATTTTTTTCTGGATCACAATCATACACGCCGTCTACTCTTGTACCTTTTAATATTACGTCTGCTTTCATTTCAATGGCTCTTAAAGAACCCGCAGTGTCTGTTGTGAAATAAGGATTACCTGTTCCTGCTCCAAATATTACTACACGTCCTTTTTCTAAATGTCTTAATGCTTTTCTTCTTATATAAGGTTCTGCTACTTGTTCCATATTAATCGCAGACTGCAAACGTGTATACACACCAATTTTTTCTAACATGGCTTGTATAGCCATAGCGTTTATTACCGTTGCTAACATACCCATATAATCTCCGTGTGCTCTTTCAATTCCACTATCTGCCTCGTTCATGCCTCGGTAAATATTTCCTCCTCCAATTACAATCGCCACTTCTACTCCCAAACCCACTAATTCTTTTATTTCATTTGCATACTGCTCTATAATTTTAGGATTAAACGGATCTCCGTTTCTTTCATTCCCTAATAAAGCTTCTCCAGAAAGTTTAAGTAATACGCGTTTGTATTTTGGCTGCATAGTTGAACTGATTTGTACTTGCAAGATACAAATTTTGAAGAAGGTTTTGTTGGATTTATATGGACGGCTACTCCTTATTTTGACCTAAATAAAAAGGGAGCCTTTTGGGCCCCCTTCTCGGTATTTTTTAATTCCTATGACAATTAATTATTGTCTGGGAATTTGAATCATCTGTATTTTTTGAACTAAACAGTGTCCACTTGCAATTTAACCAAGTGCAACACGTTTGAATTCTGTAACCTTAATATCAGCCCCTACAGACTTGATATGTTCGCCCACTGTTTTAGAACCGTCTTTAACAAAAGACTGTGCTAATAAAGTTTGCTCTTTGAAGAATGCTGCAATTTTACCTTCGGCAATTTTTGCAATCATTTCTTCTGGCTTACCTGCCATCTTAGGATCTTCCTTCATGGTGTCTATGATAATTGCTCTTTCACGTGCAACTGTTTCAGCAGGTACAGATTCTGGATCTACTGCCACTGGATTCATTGCTGCAATTTGCATTGCAAGGTCTTTACCCAATTCAGCAGCTTCTGCAGTCAAGGCAACTAATACACCCATTCTGTATGAACCGTGAATATAAGAAGCTACGAAAGGAGCTTCTACTCTTTCAAATTTAGCTACAGCGATTTTCTCACCAATAGAAGCTAATTTGTCATTGATCATGTCAGCAACAGTTGTACCGTTAATGCTTACTGCATTTAATTCCTCAGCAGACTTAACGTCGTTTGCAACAGCAGCGTCAGCAATTGTTTGAGCAAATGCTACGAATTCTGCATTCTTAGAAACGAAATCTGTTTCACAAGAAATACAAACAACAAATCCAACTTTTTTGTCAGCAGAAGTTTGTGCAATAATTACACCTTCTTTTGCTTCACGGTCGCTACGCTTAGCAGCCACTTTTTGTCCTTGCTTACGTAACCAGTCGATAGCAGCTTCGAAATCATTATTTGTTTCTGTTAATGCTTTTCTACAATCCATCATACCAGCACCTGTAGCTTGACGTAATTTATTAATATCTGCAGCAGTTATTGCGCTCATAAAATATAGTTTTATAAATGTCTTTTAATATTATAGTAACCCGCGTGGTTCAAATAAATACAATTGGGTCATTAGTATCCATAAGACACTAATAACCCAATTTGTATTAAAATTTATTTACCTGCAGGGCGACGTGTACTTTGAATACGACGCTTAGGAGCACCTGGAGCTGTTGGAGCAGCACCCGCGCCACGCTTAGCTCTTCCGCCTTCAGCATTTGCTTCAGCTTCCATTCTACGCGCTTTCGCTTCGTTTTCATTGTTACCTTCTTCTGCCTCGCCTTCATCATCTTTAGATGCTTGACGTTCTGCTAAACCTTCTGCAATTGCTGCAGTAATATAGTTAGTGATAATTGCAATTGATTTAGTTGCATCGTCATTCGCTGGGATTGAGAAGTCAACTTTATTAGGATCACAGTTAGTGTCTACCATACCAAATGTTTGGATACCCAAACGCTTTGCTTCTGATAATGCAATATGCTCATGTCCGATATCAACTAAGAATAAAGCGGCTGGTAAACGACCCATTTGAGCGATACCACCTAATACTTTCTCCATTTTATCTTTATCACGACCTAATGTTAAACGCTCTTTTTTAGTTAAGCTTTCAGCACTACCATCGCTCAACATTTTTTCAATGCTTTGCATTTTCTTAACGCTCTTACGAACGGTATTGAAGTTAGTCAACATACCACCTAACCAACGCTCTGTAGCGTAAGGCATGTTCACTTTCTTAGCACACTCGCTTACAATTTCTTTCGCTTGTTTCTTTGTAGCAACAAACATGATCTTCTTACCGCTCTTAGCAATTTGCTTTAAAGCAGCAGCAGTTTCTTGTAAATGATCTACAGTTTTATT
>CANGDH010000008.1 GCA_947452555.1 Bacteroidota bacterium | reverse complement strand
TCTGTGTGAGGAAAACACCCCCTGAATTCGGTCCAAATCGGTTGTTTTCCGTTTTGTAAAAACCTAACGCCTTACAAATCAACGCGTTCATTTTCTCAAAAAATCTTCATAACCCTGAGGTCCCGGGTTCAAATCCCGGTCTCGCTACAAAGCCTGTCACAACGTGACAGGCTTTTTTGTTTCGAAGCTGTGTCGAAAGCTCGCTTTCGTAAACAGAGGAGAAGCAAAAAAGCCAACTGAACGCGAAGCGTTAAGTTGAAAGGCTTTGGGTAAGGCGCCCTGTTTGGGAAAACAGCGTAGCGTAACGAAGCTGGCAATCCCGAGGCAATTTCTTAGAACCATTTCTAAGGACTTTCGTTAAATCGTGGGTCCTTTGTTGTTTCTGCGTGAGTTTTTTACATCTTTTAATTATTTTTCCCAGATTATACTTTTATTAATAAATCCAAAATGAATTTTAAGATTCAGGATATTCTTTTTTGATGTTATATCAACTTCACACCACTCATTTTTTTTAACAACGTATATTTTACCACTCCATGAATTTCCTGTTTTAATCAAGTCTTTTAAAATTAATCTACCTACCTGTGCTTTTGGATTATCAGATGATTTAATTCTCCCAATAAGCAAACCTTTTTGTTCTATAATTTGAATTTTTGTATTCTCATTCAAGGTATTCCATGTCCCAATTATGTCATAATCAGGAGAATTTTGAATTAAGTAAAATAATGATATAAAGACTATAAGAAATCTCATTGATTCTTTTTAAGAGATAATATAAAGAGTATAATTAATAATGGCACTAAAAAATAATTAGCAACTCCCCCTGGCGCATACCCTTCGATTACAATTGGTTTATAAATTGTAAGAAGTAATCGAGTTGAATATTCAATAACTAAAAATAAATACATCAAAGGAATGAGACTTTTATATTAATAAAACAATTAAATATAAAATACCCATAATTAATTGACTTAATCCCCATTCAGAAAATATATGAATGATAGTATCTGAAGCATTTTTAGAATATAAATGCAATGGTATATTTGCTATACTTTTAGCTCCTCCATCTGGTGCAAATATATGTATTAAAGACCTGATAATTGTAATAGGCGAAATCAAATAAAAAATATACAACGAGATATTTTTGCCTTTGAAATCGTTATCTATAAGTTTTGGAATCAAATATTTCATATTCATTCATTATATTATTTGTAAAATTAAAGTAATTTATGATTTTCAATTAGTTGAAATATAAATAATATTTTTTCCCTTTCTGAATTTTGACACTAAGTTCAACACTTTAATTTTCTAATAGTCACATACTCAATCATCTCATAATAATTGCATCTTTCATCTATAAGTGGGGCTAGAGTTCACAAGTCATTTGAATAATTAAACTGTGTGAGGAAAAATCCCCTCAAATCGGTTAAAATCGGTTGATTTAGGTTTTGTGAAAACATAACCCATTATAAATCAACGCCTTCATTTTTTCATTAACTTTCCATTATGAAAAATCTATTCATCTTAACAGTTTTACTCTTGTCGTTTCAAATTGTAAATGCTCAAATAGAAAAAGACAACTATAAAAATATTTCAACAAAATTTGTGTCCTTTTTTAATGAAACTAAAAATGACAGTATTATAGCGATGTTTTCTGCAGAAATGAATGCGGCCTTGCCAATTGAAAAATTTACACAGGTAAGTGCAGGGTTGAAATCGCAACTAGGATCTATTAAGAAAATAAGGTTTATTAGATTACAAAGTGCATCAGCATTATACGAAACTACTTTTGATAATGCAGTCTTAGGAATGACAATAACATTGAATTCAAAGAATGAGATTGCGGGTTTATTATTTAAACCCTATAATGAAGCAAAAGAAATTGTAAGAAATGCTACCACAATGAAATTGCCGTTTAAAGGGGAGTGGACAGTTACATGGGGTGGAGACACGAAGGAGCAAAACTATCATGTAGAAAGTGTTGCTCAAAAAAATGCATTTGATATCTTGATTAAAGATGAGCAAGGTTCTACCCACAAAGGCACTGGGGAGTCTAATGAAGACTATTATGCTTTTGGCAAAGAGTTGTATGCGCCATGTGATGGTGAAGTGGTTTTGGTTGTAGATGGAGTCAAGGATAATGTCCCTGGAGTCCTAAATCCTATTTATATACCAGGAAATACAATTATAATAAAAACAGCTGCTGGTGAATATGCTTTCTTTGCTCATTTTAAACAGCATACTATTGTTGTAAAGCAGGGACAAAAAATAAGCCCAGGTGACTTATTGGGATTATGTGGCAATTCTGGAAACTCTTCCGAGCCACATTTACATTTTCATTTACAAAATGTAGAAGACATGACAAAGGCAACAGGAGCTAAATGTTATTTTGATCAACTTAAAGTAAATGGAGTATTGAAATCGGATTACTCTCCTGTGAAAGGGGATAAGATATCAAGTAATTAATTTCATGCCCTTCGTGAGGGAAAAATCTGCTACTAGCATCGCAATTGTTCAATCACTGAATGTCCAGCTTCCCTCTTTCACCTCCGCTTCCAATTCTCCCACATCCCATCCGCAATAGCCGATAAAAAGTTGAATTTCTTGTTCATGAACTCCCTTGGTGTTGATGGCTTCTATCACTTGCTCCATATTACCACCCAAATAAAGACCATTGGATATTTGTTCGCCCCCATCAATAAGATCGGGGCGCTTGTGCAATACAAAGAGGTGTTCTCTATCAACAGGGCCGCCATCCATCAGTGGAAATGGTTTTGCGTGATTGAATTCAATTAGTTCATGCAATGACTTTTCAAAGGGTTTATTGGTTACAAATCCAATACTCCCTTTTTCATTGTGTTTAACAAGCAAAATGGTTGTATGCTCGAAGAAACTGCCAATCAACACGGCAGTGCTTTTGAAATAAATTCCGGCTTTTAAATCGCTCATAAGTTTGATTGTCGTTAAAGAATATGCCCAGTTATAATCAATCTTTTTTTCTTCCAACAAATCTTATTACGGAACCTGTACCGTTATGATAAATTCCTTCATTTAATTCAATGTCCTGCTCTACTAATTCAATAATCTCATAATTAGGGAAGTCTGATTTTATTTCAGCAATTGAAAATAAGCTTTCAATATCTTTTGGGCCACCCACTTTTTCATTTGCAATTACATAGTCAAGATGTTTTTTGCTAAATGCTTCAAATATAATAATTCCATTTTTTTTCAAAAACTGATCAAAAATTTTATGGTATAAAGACTTGATATTACCTGGAAAGTGTGCATAGATGAGGGCAATTGCATCAAATTGCTCGCTTTTAAAATCTAATATTTCTAATGCACCAACTTGGTAGTCAATTGTTACATTATTTTTCTCGGCAAGTTTAATGGCTTTGTTTTTACCTTCATTACTTATATCAAAAGCAGAAACGCTCCAGCCAAGTTTAGCAGCAAATACAGCGTTACGCCCTTCGCCTTCTGCTGGAAAAAGAATTTTACCTAGCGGTAGTTTTGTCAATTGTGCTTTTAAATAATTGTTCGGTGCTTCCCCATAGGCGAACTCCTCTTTACTATATCTGTCATCCCATCTAGCAGTCCAAATGTCATTTAATTTCTCGTTCTCGTCCATGGTTTAATTCGTTTTCGTTGGAATAAATTTAAGTAATTTGTAATTAAGAAGTCAGTTGTTTATTATAATAAGAGAATTGCTCCTTTTTAGCCTTCAATTAATACAGAAAAACCGTTTTAACTTGTATGATTTTTTATATGAGTAACATCACTTAGATGCTTAGAGAATTAGCTTACTTTCGGTTAATTCTTTTTTATGAAACATGTCACCTTACTTTTTATTCTTTCTATTATTTCTGGAGTAGTTTTCTCCCAAACGGATAGCTTACTGAACAGTTTAGAATCTACAAAGGACACAGTTCAAGAAGTACTTCCCCAAAAAATGTTATTTACTCAAAGACTTGCTTGGGGTGAAAATGGGTTTCTGAGAGGTAATCATCCAATAACACCTGAAGTAAGAATTGACGATATGAAACTTAGAAGGAAAATGTTAGTTGCACATCAGGTACTTGGATTTACAACACTAGCTGGGCTTGTGGGAGAAGCCATAGTTGGACCAAAGTTGTATAATGATCCTACAAATAGTAGTTTAAAACAAACCCATGCTGGGATTGCTGCATTCACTACAGCTACTTATTCTTTAACTGCAGTGATGTCGCTATTTTCACCACCACCCATGGTCAACAGAGATAGAGGTCTGTCAGCTATACGTTTGCATAAATGGTTAAGTATAGTACACATGACTGGAATGTTAGCAACTAATATATTAGCGTCACAAATGGATAATGGTTCCAATAAACAGTTAAGACCATACCATAGGGCAGCAGCATACACAACTTTTGCATCATTTGCTGCAGCAATCATTGTAATTAAACTATAATATGAAAAAAGTATTATTTATCCTTTGCTCTTTGATTGTAATACAATCAAATGCACATCCAAATTTTGACATTAAAACTTCAAAACTTGATAAACATAATTCTATCATTACATACCATATGGTTCATCCAATGCATAGCTGGGACGGAGTAAGCAATCAAATAGACGGAGTTGTTCAGTTTGATGATAAAACTCGTCAAATAACTAAAGTGGCTTTAGTTTCTAAAGTTTCTTCTTTTGATAGTAAAAGTTCAAATAGAGATTCTCATATGATGGAGGTTACAGAAGCAATAAAATATCCCAATGTTAGTTTTGTGAGTTCCTCAATCAAAGAAGATGGAGATAACTTAGATGTCATTGGTGTTATCGTTTTTCATGGTGTGAGTAAGGAAATCAGCTTTAAAGCAAAACGTGAAACTGTAAATAAACAAACTCAAGTTTCTGGTGAATTCATTGTTCTTTTAGAAGATTTTAAAATTGAACGACCATCTCTAATGATGATGAAAACTGAAAACGAAATGAAAATGACTTTCTCTGTTCAATTTCCTCAATAGAAATAAATACGAGCGTGTTGAAATTTCAATTCCGATCATTTAAAAACAGGAGTTAGCTCCTTATTTACGCTTCTTCCAAATAAAGAATAATTATTTCTTGAATTTGATGCTATATTCAGATGTGTAGACAGCGGTATCCTTGGTTTGATCTTTATAAAAGAGCCTTGCTTGTTCTCCTAACTGTAAAGAAGTATATTTTAATTTAGTAGCAATATCATCTCCAATAGGTTGTAAAGAAGGGTACCAAATGGTATGACCTGGTTTACTTAGTATTAATTTAGGGGTTGTCCAGTCTTGCGAATTATTCTCCTCTAAAACAGGATGGGTATTAAATGAAATATAAATACTGGTTCCATTCCAGGAGGCGCCCTCGGATTTTGCCATCAACATTACCCAAGCTTTTAAATAATGATTCCAGCTTACAGAAGGGCCCCAATAATATTTACTAATACTATCCGAAATTGGGCCACCTCCATTAGATTTTGAAATTTGTATATTTCGAATGGGTTTGCCTATTCCATCATAATTGGCTTTATATGCTTGTCCATCATATCTATTAGCTTTTCCAGTAGGATTATCCAAATCACTTAACTTAATTCTAGCCATACTTATGCATTGACCTTCTTGTTCTTTTTCAGCATTAAAATTTTGTGGGTCATAGGTGCCCGGATAACCATATTCTCCATAAAATATATATAAATAATCGCCACTAGCAACTGCCGAAGGGTCACCTACGCCTCCAGCAAAAGTCACAGAATTATTATGTGGTTTTAAAGTCATTCTCTCTTGATTGTCCTCTAAAACAATTCCTTTATTTTCCCAACTAAGTCCTCCATTGGTTGATTTCATAATGCCAATTCTACAAACTGCTGCAGGTGTCATAGCGCCAGTTAATCCTTGGGGCCAATTTTTATCAATATATCCTTTGCCTGTTTTGCTAATAAATGGCAGAGTCAATGGATAATTTTCATTATGGTATAATGCGTATAAAGTTTTTCCACTAAAGTCTTTCTTATCTTGATAAACCGTTTCAAACCAAACGGCACCATGTAAACCTTCTGCATTAGGTTTAACGTTTAAGGGCATTGTAGGTTCTTTAAACTCCTCATATTTTTTATTAAATACTTCTTCTGCATTCTTACCTGAAGCATATTTTAACTCATTAGAGTAACCCCATAATGGATCTTCTCCATATTTTCCAGGGAAAATGCGAAAGGTATCACCAATCCAAACCTCGGCCATATTACAATCTACAAATGACTTAAAAAAAATGGTAGGTTCTTTTTTTAATTCGAATTCAAAATCAGTTTTGGTTTCTTTCTGCTTACACATTGTAAAAGAGGATAACAAAAAGATGAATCCTAAGAATTTGAAGTTTTTAGTCATAATTTTCTTTTAACCTAGGTAATTTACAGAATATGTTTTAAAACCCCGTTTCTGTGCAGGGATTAAAAAATTAAGAATGATGTAATATTAAAATAGGCTTAAGCTTACCAAATATTTCAGTAATTTAATAGTCACTAAAAAGACTATTATGGAAAAGTTGCAAATCGCTCCTTACTTTTTTAAAATAACCATCCTCTCCCTAATATTGACCATAACTACTTCCACAGTATTTGCACAAAATGCAACACCAAAAAGTACACAGAAAACAAAT
This sequence comes from Bacteroidota bacterium, assembly GCA_947452555.1. GTDB lineage: Bacteria > Bacteroidota > Bacteroidia > Chitinophagales > Chitinophagaceae > Sediminibacterium. Next base: position 102,401 of record CANGDH010000008.1, on the reverse strand, counting down.
TTAAAAGTACAAGGACTTTTGAATAAAGTGGAAGTACTTAGAGACGAATGGGGCGTAAATCATATCTATGCTCAAAATGAACATGATTTATTTTTTACACAAGGATATTGTGCTGCTAAGGATAGATTGTTTCAATTTGAAGTTTGGAGAAGGCAAGCCACTGGGACTACTGCAGAAATTTTAGGAGAAAGAGAATTGAAAAGAGATATAGGTACTAGATTGTTTCAATACAGAGGGAATCTCCAAAAGGATCTGGAAAGATATCATCCAAGAGGAGTAGCAATAATCAATGATTATGTACAAGGAGTGAATGCCTATATTAAAGAAATAAATTTAACGCCAAGCCGTCTACCAATGGAATTTAAATTATTACATATTCAGCCCAAAGCATGGACTGCAGCTATTGTGATATCAAGACATCAGGGCTTATTAGGCAATATCACGCAAGAACTAAATATAGCAAGAGCAGTGGCTAAGATAGGAGAAGAAAAAGTAAAGGACATTGTTTGGTTTCATCCTAAGCAACCTAATCTTACAATGGATACTGCTATCAATACTTCCTTATTGGAAAAGGATATTCTTTCACTTTATAATGCGTATCGAAATGAATTGGTATTTCAAAAATCTGATTTTGGAGAAGTAGACGAAGATGCGGTAATGCATAAATCCACGGTTCCTGAGAAAGATTTGTTTTTACAAAGTCAAGAAATGGAAGGAAGTAATAATTGGATTATTGCAGGAAATAGATCAGCGAGTGGATACCCGCTATTGGCTAATGACCCTCACAGAAAAGTGGCTGTACCTTCTTTAAGATACATTGTACATTTAGTGGCACCCGGTTGGAATGTGATTGGAGGTGGTGAGCCTGAAATACCTGGTGTATCTATCGGACACAATGAAAAAGGTGCATGGGGCTTAACCATTTTTGAAACCGATGGAGAAGACTTATATGTATATGATTTAAATAAAAATAATTTAAATCAATATTGGTATAAAGGCAAGTGGATGAATATGCGTACAATTCAGGACAGTATACAAGTTAAAAATAGTACTACCGTTAAGGTTGATTATAAGTATGGAGTGCATGGCCCAATTTGTTATATCGACTCGGTCAATCACAAAGCCTATGCTGTAAAAGCAGCATGGATGGAACCAGGCGGTGCTCCATATCTCGCTTCCTTAAGAATAGACCAAGCTACTGACTGGGAAAGCTTTAGAGAAGCCTGTACCTATAGTCATATCCCTGGAGAGAATATGATATGGGCTGACAAAAAAGGAAATATAGGTTGGCAGGCAGTCGGTATTATACCCATAAGAAAAAATTTTAGTGGATATGTTCCTGTGCCTGGTGATGGCAGATATGAATGGGCTGGATTCTTACCTATCAAAGAAAGGCCACATCAGTTGAATCCTACAACAGGTTTTTTTGCAACAGCCAATCAGAATGTAACGCCAGACGATTATAAAAGATGGGATGCAATTGGATATACTTGGGCGGATCCTTTTAGAGGAAATAGAATTAATAAAGTATTAGCAGAAAATCCAAAAATGAATCTTGCCACTATGGGTAATTTGCAAACAGACTACTATTCCATTCCGGCTAGTAAAATTGTACCCTTGTTAAAAGATATGGTAATTAAGGATAGTACATTAGTAACAGTAAAAAATTATTTAATTAATTGGAATTTTGTATTAGATAAAAATAGTATTCCTGCAGGAATCTATGCGGCATGGGAAAAAGAAATTGCTGCTTTGTGTACTAACTTATTTATTCCGGCAACTGTAAAAAATAATATCAGCTTTCAAATTAGTAGTATTATTAAAAGATTAGAAAATCCAACTGATTATTTTGGAGATCAAGCGATTGAAAAAAGAAATGCTTTGTTAGAACAAGCCTTAAAAAACGCGCTGCTTGCATTAAATAAAAAATTAGGAATTAAGATGGAAGCCTGGCAGTATGGACAAGCAAAATATAAACATATTACACTAGAGCATCCATTAGCTTCTTTGGTGAGTGTAGATTTGCAAAAACAACTTAATCTAGGGCCTTTACCTAGAGGCGGAAGTGGACAAACACCCGGATCTACAGGTGCTACAGACAATCAAATGAGTGGAGCTAGTTTTAGATTATTAATTGATACCAAAGACTGGGATAAAACATTAATGATTAATAGTCCAGGTCAATCAGGTGACCCTAGCAGTCCTTATTATCGCAACTTATTTGATATATGGGCCAATGATCAGTATTTTCCAGCTTATTATACAAAAGGTCTCATTCAAAAAGTAAGTAAGGAACAATTAATTCTAAAACCTCATTAACTATTATTTACAAAAAATGGGTTAAATTGTAAAATGAAAAGAAAAGCCTTTATAAAAAATTCAGCATTAACCGCATTGGGTATTACTGCTTTCGGAATTAAAAGTTCGTTTAGTAATAGTATAGTAACTGACGATATTTTAAAAGTGAATGAAATGCGAATTTCAAATCGAATTTTTGAATTAGCAAAATTCGGATTAGATGAGAAGGGGCGTGGTTATAGAGTTGCTTATACAAAAGGAGATATAGAAGGCAGGGCTTGGTTTATGGACCTAATGAAAAAAGCAGGCTTGAATCCAACTATTGACGCTGCAGGAAATATTATTGGTAAACGTAAGGGAAAGAACGCTTCTTTAAAGCCAATTGCTTTTGGTTCGCATATCGATATGGTGCCAGATGGCGGCAACTATGATGGACCAGTCGGGTCATTAGGTGCTTTAGAAATTATTGAAGTATTAAATGAACATAATATTATTACTGAACACCCGCTAGAAGTAATCATCTTTTCCAATGAAGAAGGGGGAACTATTGGAAGCATTGGAATGGTAGGAAGATTAACTGCGCAAGGGCTTCAACAAAAAAGTCAAAGCGGTTTAACTATGGCGGAAGGGATTAAAGCCATTGGCGGAAATTCTGATAATATTCAGTCTTGCGTTAGACATAAAGGAGATATTCATGCCTGGTTAGAATTACATATTGAACAGGGCGGTATTTTAGAAAGAGAAAACCTTAAAATAGGAGTGGTAGAAGGGATTGTAGGACTCAGACATTGGATAGTAACATTGGAAGGCTTTGCTAATCACGCAGGTACTACACCTATGAACATGAGACAAGACGCCTTGTTGGCCGCTTCTAAATTTATCATTGCAGTAAATGAAGTGGTGAATAGTATGGAAGGGAATCATGTAGGTACCGTAGGAAAAATTTCAGCACAACCTGGAGCGTACAATGTAATTCCAGGCAAAGTAGTTTTAGGTTTAGAAATTCGTGATTTGTCAGACGACAAGATAGACATGCTCTTTGCTCAAATGGAACTACGTGCAGCTAAAATTGCAAATGAGTCTAAAGTAAAAATTGGTTTTGATTTACAACCCAATGCGTCTATTCCAGCATTAACTAATAAAGCATTGCAACAAACTATTAATAATGCTTCTAAGGAATTAGGTTTAACTACCAAGTTTATGCAGAGTGGAGCAGGGCATGATTCTCAAGAGATGGCTGTTATTGCACCATCGGCTATGATATTCATTCCTAGTATTGGCGGTATTAGTCATTCTCCTAAAGAATTTTCAACCACATCAGATATTGCTAATGGTGCTAATGTATTGCTAAAAACAATCTTAGCTATAGACAAAGGCATAGCTGGGTTGTAAGTTAATAATTTATGACTGCCGCTGCCTTATTTGATTCCATTTATCAAATTGTTTGAATTGTGTAAGGATTATCCTAGTAAAATTGGGTATTTTAGAGCCTGGTTGAATTTGCTTAATGATGTTAAAATATAGATAACTATGTCAAAGATGAATCTTAAAGTAAACGGAAAACAATACGAGGTAGACGTTGACCCAAGTACGCCAGTATTATGGGTTTTACGTGATCACCTTAATTTAATAGGTACAAAATTTGGATGCGGTGTTGGCTCTTGTGGAGCTTGTACAATACATTTAAATGGCCGTGCATTAAAGTCTTGTCAATTACCTGTATCTGCTGTTGGCACACAAGCAATTACTACCATTGAAGGCATAGTTGCTGAAATGGGTGAATTACATCCAGTTCAAAAAGCGTGGTTGGAATTAGACGTGGCACAATGTGGCTATTGTCAAACTGGTCAAATTATGGCTGCCGTTGCTTTATTAAAAACAAAGCCAAATCCAACGGACGAAGAAATAGATGCTGCGATGACTGGAAATATATGTCGTTGTGGTACCTATATAAGAATCAAAGCTGCTATTCATCAAGCTGCAAAGTCATCAACCAAGTAAAAAAACTTTAGAATATGGAACAGTCACAAAATAATTATAGTCGTCGTTCATTCCTGAAAGTTTCTTCTTTAACAGGAGGTGGAATGATGATAGGATTTAGTTGGTTAGCTAATTTAGTGCCAAACGAAGCATTGGCATCTGCAGCAACTGCTAAAGAGTGGATTCAATTAAATGGATTTATTCAAATCACACCAGATAATGTTGTTAAAATATTTAACCCCAATCCAGAGTTTGGAACGAATGTAATGACCTCTTTGCCTATGATGGTAAATGAAGAATTGCAAGCAGACTGGAGCAAGGTGGTAGTAGAAATGGGAGATTATGATACGCCTCGTTTTAAAAGTCAGTTTACTGGAGGTAGTCGTGGTATGGCTCAAGCATGGAAACCATTAAGAACAGCAGGTGCTACTGCAAGACTAATGTTAATGCAAGCTGCTGCTAACGAATGGAATGTTCCAGTGAGTGAATTAACAGTGGCAAATGGAGTTGTTCTTCATAAAGCATCTAATAAAAGTTTAAATTTTGGTGCATTAGCAACGGCTGCATCTAAATTACCGAAACCAGAAAAAGTTGAATTAAAAAAGACTACTGAATTTTCATTGATAGGTACTCCACAAAAAAATAAAGTTGGTAAGGATATCGTATCAGGTGATTCCTTATTCACTTTGGATTATAAGCAAGAAGGCATGTTAATTGCAATGGCAATTCATCCACCCGCATTTGGAATGAAATTAAAATCATTCGATGCCACAGAGGCTTTGAAAATGCCAGGTATTAAAGCAGTTTTCGACATTCAAGTTTATAAAGACGGATATACAAGAGCAGGCTTTGATACTAGAGCATTTAATAAATTAATTGCTGTAGTAGGTAATTCAACATGGGAAGTATTGAATGCAAGAAAAAAAGTCGTTGCACAATGGGAGCCTATTGAAACTACTAAAGAAATGGTGGCTGCTTGGGGAGGTAAAAAAGAAGAAACAGTTCCTGCTGGCTTAGAAAGCACAGACGATCATATGAAGCAGATGTATGCTATGCAACAAAAGCCAGGCAAAATTTTGAGAAAAGACGGTAATCCAGAAGCGGCATTTGCAAAAGCAAAAAAGGTAATTGAAAAAACGTATTCTGCTCCTTTCTTATCTCATAATCCAATGGAACCAATTAGTTGCTTCGCCCATATTACAGACGAGAAAGCGTTTTTTGTAGCGCCTATTCAAATCCCAGATATGATGAAGCAAAACATTATGGCGAATTTGGATATCCCTGCAGACAAAATTGAAATGAAATTGGCTAGAATGGGTGGTGGTTTCGGTCGTAGAGCTTACGGCCATTACATTGTGGAAGCGGGTCATATTTCTAAAAAAATGAAAGCGCCAGTTAAATTAATTTATACAAGAGAAGACGATATGACCAATGGTATTTATCGTCCTTCTTATATGGTAACTTACAAAGCGGCAATTGACGAAAACAATAATGTAACTGCGATTAGTATTAGAGGTGGTGGAATACCAGAAGGGGCTGTGCATGAAAATCGTTTCCCAGCTGGTGTATTTGAAAATTATATTGCAGAAGGATGGGATATCCCTTCTAATATAACTATTGGTGCATTTAGAGCGCCAGGTTCCAACTTTATCGCAGCTGCGGAACAATCCTTCATAGACGAATTAGCAGAAACCATTGGTAAAGATCCATTGGACTACAGAATTGAATTATTGAAAAAAGCAAAAGCGAATCCTGTTGGCAAAAACAATGAATATGATGCGGATAGATATATCGGTGTTTTAGAATTAGTTAAAGAAAAATCAAACTGGACTAAGAAGGATAAGAATGTGAAGCGTGGTGTTGCTGCTTATTTCTGTCATAGTTCTTATGCTGCCCATGTGGTGGACGTTACTATGAAAAATGGCCAACCTGTCGTAGACAATGTAGTATCAGCAATAGACTGCGGCTTTATAGTTAACCCAGAAGGTGCAAAAAATATGGTGGAAGGTGCTGTTGTAGACGGTATTGGTAATGCATTGTATGGTGGAATGCGCATTGAAAAAGGTGCGGCTGTTCAGAAAAATCTAAATCAATACAGAATTATCAGACATAAGGAAGCTCCAAAAAATATTGATGTTCATTTTGTAAAAAATAGCATTGATCCAACAGGATTAGGAGAACCTCCTTTCCCTCCAGTATTTGGAGCGTTGGCAAATGCATTATATAAAGCAACAGGAAAACGTTTTTATAACCAGCCTTTTATAAATGATTTAAACAAAGGATAATTTTTAATAAAAATCGTTCTAATAAAAAAGATTGCTTTCGTGGCAGTCTTTTTTATTAGTTTCTAAACCTAATAGTTATGAAAAAAATCATGTTCTCCATTGTGATTTTAGTAATCGCAATAACCAGTCAGTCTTTTTATCAAAATGTGACACCTGCTGCAAGTATAAAAAATGGCCAAACTGTATATGCAACTTATTGTATGTCTTGTCATATGGAAGACGGTAAGGGAGTGGAAGGTGCTTTCCCTTCCTTGGTAACAACTGGCAACTTGAATGATAAAAATAGACTCGTTAAAATAGTGCTGCAAGGAATGAGAGGCCCTATTAAAGTAAAGGGAGTTGAATACAACGCAGAAATGTCTGGCATGGATTTGTCTGACCAAGAAACGGCGGATGTAATTAACTATATCAGAAATACTTGGGGAAATAAAGCAATAGTTATGAAGGCATCTGAAGTTGCTTTAGCTAAGAAGGCTGTTGTTAAAGGGTATCAACCGTATTAATAAATTATTGAGAAATTTTAAATGAACGAGTTACAACAAATAGTCCAAGCCTATGATACTGCAAAAAGTGCGGGTAGGGTTTGTGTATTAGCAACGGTCGTTCATTTAGAAGGATCGTCATACAGAAGGCCAGGTGCAAGAATGTTGGTTTTGGAAGACGGGTTAATGATTGGGGCAATTAGTGGAGGTTGTTTAGAAGGAGATGCATTAAAAAAAGCCCTTTTAACTTTTACAGAGCAAACAACAAGACTAGTAACCTATGATACCAGTGACGAAGACGATATAAGTGTAGGTATTCAGTTGGGTTGCGAAGGGGTGATACAGGTTTTATTTGAATACATTTTTGTGAGTGATATTAATAATCCAATTGAATTATTAAGAAAGGCTATTGCTAAAAGACAACATGCGGTACTTGTAACTTTATTTGATTTGACAGACAAGAAAAATAGTCAAATAGGGACTTGTTTATTGCAAGAACAAAATGGAGTATTAACAGCTGCAAATAATGCAACCCAATTAATTAAAGTAATAGAGCCAGCTATAAAAGCAGTGTTTCTTAATGGCAAATCGGTATTTAAAGAATATACTAATGATATAACACAAATAAATGACGGGATTAGTACTAGTGCATTAATTGAATTTCTGGAAGCTCCCATCTCATTAGTCGTAGTAGGTGCGGGCAATGACGCAGTACCCTTGATGCAAATGGCTACTATATTAGGTTGGGAAGTGAAAGTAGTGGATGGTCGAAATACCCATGCAAAAGCAGATCGATTTATAAGTGCTTGCCAAGTATTAGTGAGTAAGCCAGAAGCTGTTTTAGAACAAATTCAATTAGACAATAGAACTTGCTTTGTTTTAATGACGCATAATTATAAATACGACCTGCAAATGTTAAAAGCGCTCGTTAAAACGGAGATCCCTTATATAGGTTTATTAGGTCCTAAGAAGAAATTAGAAAAAATGTTGGATGATTTTAAAAAAGAAGGATTGGTATTAACTGAAAAGCAGTTATCAAATATTTATGCCCCTACTGGTTTAGACATTGGTGCGGAAACAGCGGAAGAAATTGCTTCCAGTATTATTGCTGAAATTCAAGCAGTATTTAATGGCAAGCCAGGCAATATGTTGAAATGGAAGCAAAATGCCATTCATAATTAAGTAATAATTAATGACTAACTCAATTCAACATTGTGGGATATTGATTATTGCTGCTGGTCAAAGTAAAAGACTAGGCTCCCCTAAACAGCTTTTAGCTTTTGAGGGGAAAACACTTATTAATAGATTGATAGACATTGTTAAAGACGCTACCAATTCCCCAATAACTATTGTTTTAGGAGCGGATGCAGAAAAAATTAGTGCACAAATTACCGCGCCAAATTTAAATATTGTGATGAATGACCAATGGGAGGAAGGCATGGCTAGTTCTATAAGAGTGGGGTTGAATTCGATGATGAATATTAACGAATTTAATAATGAAAAATTGGAGGAGAAGAATAAGGTGAAGGAGGGGATGAATAAGGTGAAAGAGGAGCTTGATGGCGTAATGATTTTGGTATGCGATCAGCCTTTTGTTAGTGCAGAGAACATACAAGCGTTGATTCAATTGCAACAAAATACGGAACTGCCTATTGCAGCTTGTTATTATGAAGGCATCATTGGTACGCCAGCTATATTTCATAAAAGTATGTTCTCGGAGCTGCTGGATTTAAAAGGAGATATCGGCGCTAAAAAAATAATCAAGAATAGAGAGACGGAAGTGGCTAAATTACATTTCGAAAAGGGGGTGTTAGACATTGACACCATGGAAGATTATAAACAATTACTAAAGGAAGTATTATTAAAATGATTGTAGATAAATTTAATAGAATACACGATTACCTGCGCATTTCCATAACGGACAATTGTAATTTAAGATGCTTTTATTGCATGCCCGAAGAAGATTATCATTTCACTCCTTCTAGCCAATTAATGCAAGCAGACGAAATTGAAGCTATTGCTAAAACATTTGTAGCGCAGGGGGTAAATAAAATAAGATTAACTGGAGGAGAACCTTTAGTGAGAAAAGATTTTGCCGATATTCTAAAAAAGTTAGCTGCATTAAATATTCAATTAACAATGACGACTAATGCCACACGTTTACATGAATTTGTAAATGAGATTAAAGCAGCAGGCATTCAGTTTTTAAATATTAGCTTAGATACATTACAGAAGGACAGATTTATCTTAATGACCAAAAGAGACCAGCATGAACAAGTAATGCGTAATATCCAATTGATGATGGATAATGGCATTGGAGTAAAATTGAATGTGGTAGCTATGAAAGGTGTGAATGAGGAAGAAATAAATGATTTTGTAAGATGGACAAAGGACACACCTATTCATGTTCGATTTATTGAGTTTATGCCTTTTGATGGCAATAAATGGAACAGGGAAAAAGTAATTACGTTGCAGGAGATATTAGATAGGGTTAAAACTGAATTTGAATTTACTTCCATTGAAAGGTCGGCACATGAAACTGCTAAAAACTATCAAGTAATTGGTCATAAAGGAACTTTTGCAGTAATTAGTACTATGAGTGCGCCTTTTTGTGGGGACTGTAATAGAATGCGTTTAACAGCAGACGGTAAAATGAAAAACTGTTTATTCTCTACTTCTGAAACTGATTTATTAACGGCATATAGAACCGGAGCGGACATTACCCCTCTAATACTTCAAAATATCAGTGATAAAAAACAAGCACTAGGCGGACAATTTACTACCGACTTGGAAAAAATCGAAACAGGAGCTTTACACAATAGAACCATGATAAGTATTGGTGGTTGATTAAGTATATTCGCAATATGGAAACATTAATTACAGTAGAGCGGGCTTTAAGATTGATTAATAATCATGTATTGCCGTTGAATGCTGTAAAAGTTAATCTTAAAGAAGCGAATGGGTTAATACTCGCAGAAGACATTATTTCAAGTATTAATATTCCTGCATTTCCGCAATCTAATATGGATGGCTATGCATTTACTTTTAATGAAACAACTACTCAATATACATTAGTAGGTGAAATGGCGGCGGGAAGCAATCAAACAATCACTTTAGCAAAAGGGACTGCGGTGAGAATTTTTACAGGAGCTGCTGTACCTGTTGGTGCAGATACAGTTTTGATGCAAGAAAAAGCAAAAATTGAATCTGGTAATTTGATCATACTTGATGAAAAGTTGAAGAAAGGGGATAATGTGAGGCCAGTTGGGTCTGAGATGGAAAAAGAAAAAATGGCTTTGTCAAAGGGAACATTATTAAAGCCAGCTAGCATTGGTTTTTTAGCAGGCATAGGAATTGATAAAGTACTTGTCTACCCAAGGCCAAAAGTTGGGATATTAGTCACTGGCAATGAATTACAGCAACCAGGTTTGCCCTTAAGTTATGGACAAGTGTATGAGTCCAATAGTTATACTTTGTCAGCTATTTTGAAGGAGCAAAAAATTGAAGCAATTAAATTGGTGCAAGCAACAGACAATTTAAATAAATTGTCAACTTGTTTAAATGGTTTATTAACAGATTCTGATATCGTATTAATGACTGGTGGGGTTAGTGTTGGGGACTTTGACTTTACTTTAAAAGCATTTGAACAATGTGGAGTACAACCCATTTTCCATAAGATAAAACAAAAGCCAGGAAAGCCTTTATTATTTGGAATGAAAGAGGATAAACTAGTTTTTGGTCTTCCGGGAAATCCAGCATCAGTATTAACTTGCTTTTACGAGTATGTTTTACCAGCTATCGGAATACTATCCAAACAAGCTAATTCCTTAAAACAAATAACAGCAGCTATTTCACATGATTTTAAAAAGCCAATAGGGTTGACTCATTTTTTAAAAGCATTTTATGATGGGAAAGAAGTTGTTATTCAAACTGGACAAGAGTCTTATAAATTATCTTCTTATGCAACTGCGAATTGTTTAGCTGTATTACCCGAAGAATATGATCAAGTAAAAGCTGGAGATTTGATTACCATTCATTTACTTTCTTAATTCAATTTTATTAATCCCATATTTTTTTCTTTTACCCCTAAACTTAATTTCTTTAAATACAAATATATTTTTACCCACTTATTTTAATTTTGATTAATGACAATTACCTTTTTTATATTATTATTTATTGTTGCCTTATTATATGCATCCGTAGGTCATGGTGGGGCTAGTGGATATTTAGCATTAATGGCGATATATGGTTTTGCTCCAGAAGTGATGAAGCCCACTGCATTAATTTTAAACTTATTTGTATCGCTTACCTCTTTCTTGCTTTTTTATAAAGGAGGACATTTTAAATGGAAGCTATTTTTACCATTTGCATTAGCTTCTATCCCATTATCATTTATAGGAGGCACAATTGCTTTGGACGCGCATATTTATAAAAAAGTACTGGGTGTTTTATTATTATTTCCTGTAATTCGATTTTTTATATTCCCTAATACTGACGAAAAGGATTTAAAAGAAGGGAATTTATTAATATCTATTTTAGTTGGTGCCGTGATTGGTTTCTTGTCAGGTTTAATAGGAATTGGAGGTGGTATTTTATTGTCCCCCATATTATTGTTATTAAACTGGACGAATCAGAAACAAACGGCAGCCATAAGTGCGTTGTTTATTTTCGTAAACTCCATTGCAGGGTTAGCTGGGCAACTATCTCATGGGATTAAATTAGAGCCAGAAATGTTTAGCTTTGTAGCAATCGCCTTTGGTGGAGGATTGATTGGTGCTTGGTTTGGCTCGCTTAAGTTTAATCAAAAAATTCTAAAATATACTTTGGCAGTTGTTTTGTTAATGGCATCTATTAAACTTATAATTACTTAATTGTATGAAAATAGAAATTAGTTTTTTCGGTCAATTGACAGACAAGACGGGTTGTAATTCTATTTTGATGGACAATCCAGGAACAATTACTGAATTCAGAAATTTAGTAATTAAACAATATCCGAATTTGTCCAATGCTAAATTCACAATCGCGCTCAATAATAAAATTGCTTTAGACAATGAAGTAATCCCTAAAAACGCAAAACTAGCATTGATGCCTCCGTTTTCAGGAGGATAAGAATTAATGAATAAAATATGAAAGAATTCATTTTACGATATCAACGACAAATTACCTTAGATGGCTTTGGCATGGATGCACAAGAAAAGCTTTCCAAGGCAAAGGTATTAGTTATTGGTGCTGGCGGACTAGGATGTCCTATTCTGCAGTATTTAGCAGCAGCCGGGGTGGGGCATATTGGTATTGCGGACAACGATCTAGTTTCCTATTCAAATTTAAATCGTCAAATATTTTTCGGGCAAGATGATATCGGCAAGTTCAAAGTAGATATTGCTACTTTAAGAATTAATGCATTGAACAATTTAGTAAAGACTACTATATATAAAGACAGATGGAATCAAGCCTTGTCAATTGAGCATTTCCCAAACTACGATATCATTGTAGATGCAACAGATAATTTTGCAAGTAGGTACTTAATTAATGATGCTTGTGTTTTGTTAGCCAAGCCTTTAGTTTTTGGTGCTGTTTCAAAATATGAAGGGCAAATTGCAGTCTTTAATAAAATTCAGGACGACCAAAAAAATTCAGATTATATCCCTGTAAATTATAGAGACTTATTCCCTGAGCCTCCGAAAAGTGACGAAGTGTTGAACTGTGCCGAAGGGGGCGTATTAGGTGTTTTGCCTGGAACCATTGGAGTAATGCAAGCGACTGAAGTGATTAAATTAATCTCTGGGGTGGGTGAAATACTATCGAATCAATTGTTAAATTACAATGCGTTGACAAATAGTTTTTTCAAAGTACAATTAATTAAAAATGCTAAAGCAGATTTATTAATACCTAAAACGATAGATTCATTCATGCAAACAAATTATGAGCAACTATGCAATTAAAGAATATTTTTAAAGAAGGAGCGATTACTGCAAGTTTTATCGCGGATAGTATTGCAAAGCATGCTACCAAAACGGAGATTGGAGGACATAATATTTTCCTTGGTCAAGTAAGAGCCGACCAAATAGATGAAAAATTAGTTATAGCAATTGAATATACAAGTCATGTAGACATGGCACTAGAAAAAATGCATGAAATAAGAGAAGCCATTTTTGCAAAATTTCCATTAACCTGTATGCATATTCATCATAGCTTGGGAATAGTAAAGGCGGGAGAAATATGTTTATTTGTCTTCACTTCTTCTAAACACAGAAAAGCAGCTATTGATGCCTGCTCTGAATGTGTAGAAAGAATTAAAGCAGAATTGCCTATTTGGGGTAAGGAAATTTTTGAAGGGGAGGGATATCAATGGAAGGAGAATAACTAACTAATTATATATAATCATGGTCAATATTACACATAAGTCGTCTACATTAAGAATTGCTGTTGCAACAGGTATTTTAAAAGTCTCTAAACAAGAAACTATTGATGCCATCCAAAACAGATTAGTTCCCAAAGGAGATGTTTTTGAATTTAGTAGAGCTGCTGGGCTTTTTGCTTGTAAAAAAACTTATGAAGTAATCCCAGACTGTCATCCCTTGCCAATTGAATATACTGCCATCACGCATGAAATAGATGGTTTAACAATTAAAATTAGAGTGGAAGTACATACCGTGTATAAAACAGGTGTGGAAGTAGAAGCGATGCATGGCGTGTCCGTTACTGCTTTGACAATGTATGATATGTTAAAGCCAATCGATAAGGATATTGAAATCTTAAATATTAAATTAGAAGAGAAAAAAGGAGGCAAGTCGGATATCAAATATGCATATCCTGAATCGCTTAGAGTGGCAGTGATTACTTGTAGTGATAGTATTAGTAAAGGAGAAGGAGTTGATAAGAGCGGATCTATTATTGTAGAGAATTTAAAGAAGCATCATTTAACTGTAACTAATAAGAAAGTTATTGCAGACGATTTTGAAAGTATACAAAAAGAAGCAAAGCAATTAGTGGAGGATGGTTTTCAATTGATATTGTTTACTGGAGGCACAGGCTTGTCTTCAAGAGACGTCACGCCAGATGCTATAAAGCCCTTGCTGGAGAGGGAAGTGCCAGGAGTGATGGAAGTAGCAAGAGATTATGGACAACAAAGAATGCCGTATGCTATGTTAAGCCGAGGTATTGCAGGATTTGTTGGAGATAGTTTAATTATTACTTTACCTGGTTCGCCAAGAGGTGCAGAAGAAAGTATGCAAGCTATTTTCCCTTATATTTTACATGTATTCAGAGTAAAGGAAGGGGTGAAGCACTAATCAATCACTAATAATTGAAAAAACTTCAATAGTACATCTTTTGCTTTGGAAAGAAAGCTGGACAAGCCTGATTTCGATTTTGTGTTTTGTGTATTCATCTCCATCTCCACTTTAGGCACTAAAAATAATGTTTTTTTAGCAAAGTCTATAAAAAAGGTAGACTTTAATTTGGAATTATTCAAATTCATTGCTTACTTCGTTTAGATACCTGTCCTATTTACAGCTATTCATAGATAAAAATCATTCAAAATGCGAACTAGAAATTTAATTAAGTCCTATTTATTGTTTGCATTCATTGTAATGTTTACAATACAGGCATATAGTCAACACAAAAGTTTATTAAAAGAAGGTACTTGGCTTGGAGTTATAACTAGAGCAGATTCAAATAAGATACAATTCAATTTTACAAGTTCCTCATTAACAGGGAAGCAGGTTGTAAATATTATTAATGGCGATGAAAACTTACTAGTTGATGATATTGCTAAAGTTGATGATTCTATTTTATTAACCCTTCCATTTTTTAATGCTTCTTTATTAGTAAAAGCCGTTTCGCCAAATCATTTACAAGGATATTATATAAAAAAACAAAACGACAAAAGTAGTCGAATCCCATTTGATGCTTATTGGGGAGTAAGGGAACGATTCCCAAATGCAATAAAGGGGAAGTATTCAGCTAATGGTACTTGGGATGTTGAATTTATTGGAAGAAATAACACTATTAATAAAGCGGTTGGTAGTTTTGTTCAAAATAAACAGGGTAAAGTGACTGGTTCGTTTTTAACGCCCACAGGTGACTATCGATTCTTAGAGGGAATTGTTTCAGGGGATACTTTAAAATTATCGGGTTTTGATGGTGGATTTGCTTCCTATTTTGAAGCAAAATTTATAAATGATTCTACTATTATTGACGGTAAGTATTTTTCAGGCGCTACTGCAACAACATTATGGACTGCTCAAAAAAACGATACCATTCAACTTCCTGACGAATATGGTTATTCAAAAATTAGAGTAGGGGAAGAGGGTAAGTTGAATTTTAAATTTAAAGACACAGATGGAAAACTAGTTTCCATTTCTGACGATCGTTATAAGAACAAAGTGGTTATTGTTCAAATACTGGGTTCTTGGTGTCCAAATTGTATGGACGAAACTTCATTTTTGAGTAAGTTTTATAATGAAAATAAAAATAGAGGAATTGAAATAATTGGCTTGGCATATGAGCGTACGGAAGATTTTGAGCAATCGAAAAAATTATTAGCCATTTATCAAAAAAGATTCAACGTAAAATATCCATTTTTAATTACTGGGGTTACTCCTTCCGATCCACAAAGAGTAGAAAAAACATTGCCTCAGATAGACAAGATAGCAGCTTTTCCAACTTCTATTTTTGTTGACAAAAAAGGGTTAGTTAGAAAAATCCATACAGGTTATGATGGCCCCGGTACAGGAAAATTTTATGAAAAATTCAAAACCGAATTCAACGAGTTAATCAACCAGTTATTAAGCGAGCAGTAGATTTATATCAATTACGCATATTTTAATTATACTTAGAGGCTAAATGGAATATGCTTTTAAATTATTATACCTTTGTAGTAACATAAACAAAGATAAAATGGGAACAAATATTGTAAAAGCATACGGAACACAGTCGCCAACTGATAGTTTAAAAGAAATAAATATCCAACGAAGAGAACTTACTGCAAATGATATTGAAATTGAAATATTGTATTGCGGTGTATGTCACTCTGATTTACACACAGCAAGAAATGATTGGGGTGGTACTGTTTACCCAGCAGTTCCTGGCCATGAAATAGTTGGTAAAGTTACTAAGGTTGGAGCTGGTGTAACCAAATTAAAAGTTGGAGATAATGCTGCAGTAGGTTGCTTAGTGGGTTCTTGTGGTACATGTGCTAGTTGTAAAGAAGACTTAGAACAATACTGTTTGAATGGATTTGTAGGTACTTATAATGGCAAAGACAAACATTTAGGTGGTCAAACCTTTGGGGGATATTCTGAAAGAGTGGTAGTAGATGAACATTTTGTTTTGAAAATACCTGCTAATTTAGATTTAGCAGCAACAGCTCCTTTGCTTTGTGCTGGTATTACAACTTGGTCACCACTTCGTCATTGGAAAGTGGGTAAAGGAACTAAGGTTGCAGTGGTTGGTTTAGGTGGGCTAGGACATATGGCTATTAAACTAGCAAAAGGCTTGGGTGCAGAAGTTACTTTGTTTTCAAGAACTCCATCAAAAACAAAAGATGCAATTGAACTTGGTGCAGACGCCGTAGTGATTTCAAATGACGAACTTCAGATGGGAGCAGTTAAAGGAAAATTTGATGTAATTATTGATACAGTGCCATACGTTCACGATGTTAATCCGTACGTTACTACTTTAAATGTGAGTGGAACGTTAGTATTAGTTGGCTATCTAGGCGGCTTAGAGCCGATTTTGAATACAGTGCCAATGATTTTAGGAAGAAAGTCAGTAGCAGGTTCGCTTATTGGTGGTATAGCAGAAACACAGGAGATGCTTAATTTCTGCGGTGAACACAATATTGTTTCTGAAATAGAAATAATTAAAATGCAAGATATCAATAAAGCGTATGAAAGGATGTTAAAGAGTGATGTTCGTTATCGTTTTGTAATTGACATGACTTCTTTGAAATAATGAAAAGTACTAATCGACTAAGTATTTTCAGACCTTTTTAAGTTTTTTCAAGAAATAGATTAAATTTTTGAACCATAAATTTTTTTTCTTTGAAAGATATTTTATCTTTTTCAAAAAATACTTTATTTGTTATTTGCTTTTTCTTTTTTCATTTAGCAAATGGGCAACATAGTCCAATCAGAATTGGCCTAACTCTTAGTGGTGGCGGCGCAAAAGGATTGGCTCATGTTGGAATTTTAAAAGCAATTGATTCTGCTGGCTTGAAAGTGGATTATATTACAGGTACAAGTATGGGTAGTGTTGTTGGTTCTTTATATGCCATTGGTTACACTGGTAATGAAGTAGAGAAAATTGGAAGAACCACTGACTGGAATTCATTATTATCTAATCAAATTTCATTACGCTCTATTTCTTTAGAAGAAAAAGAAGAGTATGGCAGATATGCACTTGAACTACCATTACAACGTCGTAAATTAAATTTACCAAGTGGAGCAATTGAATCTCAAGAACTTTGGATAAAATTATCTGAACTTTATTTCCCCGCTTATAAAATAAAAAATTTCAATCAACTTAAAATTCCCTTTGCAGGTATCGCTACAGATATTAGTAATGGGGAAGCGGTTGTGTTAGACAGTGGAGACTTAGTAACTGCTATTAGGGCAAGTATGGCTATACCAGGTGTATTTACAATGGTAGAAAGGAAAGGTAAGTCTTTAGTGGATGGCGGTGTTACTAGAAATTTTCCTGTTTCAGATGCAATTGTAATGGGTGCTAATTATATTATTGGAAGTAATGTAGCACAAGGATTTTTGCCAAAAGAAAAGTTAACGAATCCAATTCAAATACTTTTGCAAATTGCTTTTACAAAAGAAAAATTAGAGAATAAAATTCAAGTCGCACTTTCGGATTTGTATATCAATCAGCCATTAGAAAAATATTCAATGGCAAATTTTGATGAAGCAGATGAAATATTGGATTCGGGTATAAATGAAGGGTATAAGTATTATCCTCGTTTCAAAAAATTAGCAGATTCTATTGCTAAAATAAAAGGGTATTTTTATAAAAATCTGTCATCAATAAATTACAAAGACTCAGTTTATATAACAGAACATAGAGTAATTGGATTAGCACGTATAAAAGAAGCTGCTTTTTTACATAGTTTACACTTTGATGAATATAGTTATTATACGCCTCAAAAAATATCAGAAATGTTGCGAAGAGGTTATAGTACACGTGACTATAATTTTATACATTACCGACTTGATACTTTGTATGACGGAACTGCTATGATATTTTTTGAAGTTGATGAAAGTGAACCAGTAACAGCAAAAATTGGGGTACATTATAATACATTTACAAGTGTGAGTTTGTTGACTAATTTAACTGCGAGGAATTATTTTACTCCTAATTCAAGATCTTTTCTAACCATTAATTTTGGAGAAAACTTTAGAGTTAAAACTGAACATATTCAATATTTTGGCAGACAAAAAAGTTTTGAATTAATTCCAAGTTTACAATACGAAAAAATCAAAATAAACACCTTTAACAATGACTTTCAAAAAACGGGTCTTTATCAAATGAATTATTTTGTAGGTGACTTTAAATTCCAATTGGCTAATCAACGAATTATTACTGGAGGGTTAGGTACTCGATTTGAGTCTGAAAAATATGTACCTGATTTATCCTCGATTATTGAAATAAGCGGGAAAGATTATTACTATACTACTTATGGATTTATTCATTTAAATAGTTTAGATAAAACAGTCTATCCAAATAAGGGAATTAAATTATACGCCGAAGCTGGATGGGTTTTTGATCAACATCCAACTATTTCCAATAAAACATCAGGGGATAACATAAGTGGACTTAATTCAGTAAGTTTAAATGCAGAAAATTATACTAAGGGAAAATTAAATATTGAATTCTATAAGTCCATTAATAACAAGTTGGTCTTTATGGGCTTTTCACAAACAGGTATTAATTTTACAAATTCCGCTAATAAATTCAATACTTATTTTATTGGCGGACTAAATTCCATGTATCATAATCAGATTTTATTTGCAGGGCTTCAAGATGTACAAGCCAACTCCCAAAGTGTTTCTAGTGCTATCTTAGGACTTAGGTACAAACTACTTAATAATTTATATTTTATTGGGAAAGTGAATACATTGGCTAGTAATTTTATAAAAAATCAAAGCAACGATATCCCAAAGTGGATGTCGGGAGCTGCTCTAACTATCGCATATAATTCTTTATTAGGTCCTATTGAATTAAGTACAATGTATAGTCCTCAAGTTAAACAGCTACAAGCCTATGTGAATTTAGGTTTTTCATTTTAAGTGATACTTTTCTATATTAAAATAAAAACTATCCAATTTTAACTGAAGTCATAGTTAAAGACCCCCCAACTGGTTTGTCATTAAAGAATGCTACAGTCTCGTTTTTACCTTGTAGTCCTAAAGTATAAAGCAAAGGTAAATAGTGTTCTGGCGTAGGAATGGCCAACATGGCTTCTTTACCCATTTGATCATAATGTATTAAAGGTTGATGGTCATTATGCAAGATCAAATCTTTGAAGGTTTGATTCATATGCAAAGCCCAATCATATCCATAAGCTGGTCCGTTTAATTTATCCCATGCAACCATTCTTAGATTGTGTACCATATTCCCACTGCCTATTATTAACACACCCTTCTTACGCAAATGGTATAATTCTTTGGCTAATTCATAGTGAAATGCTGGGCCCTTTGTATAATCAATACTTAATTGGAGTACTGGAATATTGGCATGAGGGTACATATGTCTAATAATAGTCCAAGTGCCATGATCTAAGCCCCAGTCATGATCTAGCTCTACCTGTGTGGAATGTATCATGGAAGCGGTCTCTTTGGCCAATGCAGGATTTCCAGGTGCAGGATATTGCACTTGGAATAATGCTTCTGGGAATCCACCAAAATCATGAATGGTTTTAGGGAAGTCCATGGCAGTTATACTAGTTCCTTTAGTAAACCAATGTGCTGAAATTACCAACACGGCTTTAGGTGTTGGAATCTCTTTTGCTATGGCAGTCCATCTTTTACTAAATTCATTGTCCTCAATCCCATTCATGGGTGAACCATGTCCTACGAATAAGACAGGCATTAAATAGTTTTGTTCTTGCAAAGTGTCGGTAAAGCTTTTAAATCCACCTAATGTATTGATACCACTCATAAGACATGGAGGTTTAATTATTTACAATTTAATACATCAAAAGTACTAAAAGCGAATGGCTATTTTAATTTTTTCTTGAACTGATATAAATAAGGCGCTTTGTTTTGTGCACCTGTAAATTTCTTTTCAAGACGGACTAGGACGTCTTGGTCAAGCATTTTCTTTTGAAAATTATTATTTGCAAAAGTGCGCTCAAAAACTGCTTCATATAATTCTTGGAGTTCTTTCATAGTAAAAGTATCAGGCAAAAGATTAAATCCAATGAGTTTTTCGTCAAAATTTTGTCTTAGTGTTTTCAATGCCTCTAAAGTTATTTCAGAGTGATCATGCATCATTGCAGGGATATCCTTAATACTTCTCCATTCAATATACTCGTCAAAATCTCCGGCTTGGGGCTGTACTTTATGAATATCAACCAGGGCATAATAACCAATACAGACAAATCTACCCGTCATCCATTCTACTACTTTAGTTGTAAATATTTTTGGATCAAATTTTTTAAACTCTTGTTTTAATATTTTAATCAAACTGCTTTTCACAATACGATCTTTATCTCCAAAAACTTTAAATTGTTCTAAAAAGATTTTTTTTAAACTAGTTTTTTCATTCAAAATTCTACTTGCTGCCTTTTCAATACTCTCTGTTTTTTTAATATAGCCCCCTGGCAAATTCCAGCTTTTCTTTCCAAATTTAGATTTGGCAATCAATATTTTCAATTCCTTGTCTTGATATCCAAAAATGACACAGTCAATGGATAGATTGGGTAGGTATTGCTCAATATTAAAGTCCTTCATATTTGTTTATTTATCTCAAGTAGTTGCTGCAAAATTAAGATAATAAAGGAAACTTAGACCTAATCGGTTAAATAATATGTTCAAAAACCGTTTATTATCTTTTTTTTAGATAATAAAAATAAAATATTATATTTGGTTTAACGATTAAAACCACACCTATGAAAAAAGTAAATGAATTCCCCGTTACTAAATTTTCTTTTAAGCTAATTTTTTGCAATATTTTGTTTTTACTAATTTATGCAAACTCAATGGCAGCTTCGCTTTCAGACACTACTAGTTATATTCAAACTATTGAAATTAGTACTGGAAAAATTGACACTATTAAAACCATAAATGCTCATTTTGAAGCTCCTAACTGGCATCCAGACAATTACTTAATTGTAAACAGTTATGGCCAACTTTTTAAACTGGACCTTGCTTCAAAGCGTATTGCGGTTATCAACACAGGCTTTGCTACTACCTGTAATAATGACCACGGTATTTCTCCAGATAAGAAATGGTTGGTAGTAAGTCATAATGACACAACCGATCCTTCTACTAAAGCTTATAAATCAGCTATTTATATTCTACCAATCAAAGGAGGTACACCAAGAAGAATCACGTCGGAAGTGATGTCCTTTTGGCATGGATGGACGCCAGACGGCAAAACCCTTGCTTATTGTGCGGAGCGTAATGGCAATTATGATATTTATTCAATAGGGATAGAAGGTGGTAAAGAAACGCGATTGACAACTACAGAGGGCTTGGACGACGGACCTGATTATTCTCCAGACGGAAAATACATTTACCTTAATTCTTATAGAACAGGCCATATGCAAATATGGAGAATGCTTGCCAATGGTTCCCATCCAGAGCAATTAACTTTTGACGATAACTCAAATTGGTTTGCACATCCTTCCCCAGATAACAAATGGATTGTTTATATTGCTTATGCTTCCGATGAGCAACAAAGTCATTTATTTGGTAAAAATGTTAAACTTCGATTAATGAATACTGTGACCAAAGAGATAAAAGATCTTACTCCATTATTTTACGGAGGTCAAGGAACTATCAATGTGCCTTCTTGGAGTCCAGATAGTAAGAAAATTGCTTTTGTTAGTTACTCAGTTAAATAATTTTTAAACACTAAAATTTAATTTCATGAAAAATGATAATTCAAATTCAAGGAGGAAATTCTTACAACAGATTGGAGCGACCAGTTTATTCGCAGCGGCTTCGCCTTTGTCTTCTTTAGCTGCAAGTGCTAAGGCAGAAGAACGCATGTTGACTTATAACAGAAAAATCTCGTCGAATGATAAAATTAGAATTGGTGTTATTGGTTATGGTGTCCAAGGACATTTTGATTTAAGAACGGCGCTTAAAGTTTCAGGTGTTGAACTTGCAGGTATTTGTGATTTATATACCGGGAGGCTTGAAAATGCAAAAGAGCAATATGGCAAAGAACTTTATACAACGAGTAACTACAAGGATTTATTAGACAGAAAAGATATAGACGCAGTTTTAATATGTACTACAGACGTTTGGCATGCTCGCATTACGTTGGACGCTTTAGCAAAAGGGAAACATGTTTACTGTGAAAAACCAATGGTATTTAAAATTAGTGAAGGCCATCCAGTAATTGAGGCAGCTAAAAAATCGGGTAAAGTATTACAAGTAGGTAGCCAAAGAGTTAGTAGTATTGGTTATCATAAAGCTAAAGAATTATTAGCTGCAGGTGAAATTGGAGAACTAAATATGGTGAATGCGGTTTATGATAGACAAAGCTCCATTGGTGCATGGGAATATACTATCCCTAAGGATGCAAATGCTACCACGACTAATTGGGATACCTTTATAGAAGCTACTGAAAAAATGAATTTTGACGCCAAGAAGTTCTTCTGGTGGAGAGCATTTAAAGAAGTAGGTACAGGTGTAGCAGGTGATTTATTTATTCATTTATTAAGTGGAACACATTTAATAACTAATTCTAAAGGACCTGAAAATATTTACAGTACTGGCCAATTTAGTTATTGGAAAGACGGTCGTAATTTACCTGATGTTATGTCTGGTGTATTACAATATCCAAAAACGAAAGAGCATGCTGCATTTTTAATGACTTTACAGGTGAATTTTATAAGTGGAACAGGTGGACAAGAAGTAATTAGATTGATTGGTTCTGAAGGAGTGATAGAAGTAAATGGAAATAATATTACTTTAAAGCATAGCCTAATGCCAGAAGCGCCTGGTTTTGGTGGTTATGATTCGCTTTTCACATTTTCTAAAAGCATGCAGGACGAAATGCAAAAAGACTATGATGCAAAATGGACAGCAGATCAAAGAAAGAGAAAAACAAAAGAGGATATAGTATTTAAAGCACCTGTAGGATATGATGATCATTTAGACCATTTTACTAATTTCTTCGATTCCATCAGAACAGGAAGTCCGGTTATTGAAAACGCTGAATTTGGATTTAGAGCAGCAGCTCCAGCATTGTCTTGTAATGAAAGTTATCTTACTAAAAAAATAGTAAACTGGGATCCAATAAACATGAAGTTGAAATAAGAGATTGCTTACTTAAAATGTGCTTGATATTAAAAGACCCTTGCTTTTTGGCAAGGGTCTTTTAGCGTATATTAATGTATGTGAAGAAAAGCAAAAATTGTATTATTTTATACAGACCATAAAGTCTACTAATTTTGCTGCTAAATTTGCTGTCAAATTATCACTGTCTAAGGTTGGATTTAACTCAGCTATATCACAGGAAATAACTTTCTTAGTATCAAACAAAAACTGTAACAGCTTAAACATGAAATTTGGATTAAATCCTAATGGGGAAGGTGCACTTACCCCAGGTGCGAAAGCTGATGAAAAGCCATCTAGGTCAATGGTTATATACAAGTAGTCATTGGCTTCTATAAATGGAGCTAATTTTTTTTGTAAATTTTGTATTTCTAATACGGATGAATCACATTCAAAATTAGTTACAAAATCGACTTGCTCTTTTTGGGCAATCTCAAACAATGCTATTGTATTTGATTGTTGTTGAATTCCAATTGCAAAATATGACAGGGTTTCATTTGATTGCTTCAACTCAGATATTATTTGATTAAATGGGGTCCCAGAATTAGGTTGGCTTTCAACTGGCCTTAAATCAAAATGTGCGTCAAAATTAATTATCCCTATTTTATTTTTTGCGGTATGTTTAACAGCTTCATGAATGCCCATAAAATGAGCATATGCCATATCGTGTCCTCCTCCAATACCAATTGTGAAAATATGTTGAGAAATAAGCTGGCTTATTATTATTGAAAAAGCTTTTTGACAAGATTCCATATCATGTTCGATGCAAGTGATATCCCCAAAATCACCCACTCTTATTGAATCAAAATGAAGAGGTAATTTTGCTAGTTTTTCTCTAAGTGCTAAAGGACCTTGCTTTGCCCCAACTCTGCCTAAATTTCGTCGTACTCCTTCATCACATTTATATCCAACTAGCGCAATAGCTATTTCTTCTTCTTTTTTTAAATGGGTAATATCCCATAACTCAATTGCTTGATGCCAATATTGTTTTCCAATAGCTGGATTAGAACTTCTTCCTGTCCAGTGCGCAGCTTGACCTGGTAGATATTCGGCATTTATTTCCGCTAT
This sequence comes from Bacteroidota bacterium, assembly GCA_947452555.1. Classification (GTDB taxonomy): domain Bacteria; phylum Bacteroidota; class Bacteroidia; order Chitinophagales; family Chitinophagaceae; genus Sediminibacterium. Next base: position 77,768 of record CANGDH010000008.1, on the reverse strand, counting down.
TTTATTTTTTATTTTTTCCATTGTATTAAAACATATTATAATTCATCTCCCATTTTAATATTTAATTTCAATCCCTTTTAAATATACTTTCTCAATTTGGTTGCATCCAAACGAATAAGGAATGAAAGCATAAGAGTTAATTGGTTTAGTAAGTATTAAATTAGCTTGTTTGCCAATAGTAATCGATCCCACTTCCTTCTCCAATCCCATAGCGTAAGCGCCATTAATGGTTGCTGCATTTATAGCTTCTTCTGGAGTCAACTTCATTTTAATACAAGCAGTGGATATTACAAAATTCATATTGCCAGACGGAGTTGATCCTGGATTGTAATCTGTAGCCAAAGCCAATGGTAATCCTGCGTCTATCATTTTTCTAGCAGGTGTATAAGGGATGCTTAAAAAATAAGAGCAACTTGGCAGGGCAACTGGCATGGTCTTAGTTCCTTTCAACGCTTCAATATCTTCATCACGCATTTCTTCCAAATGATCAACAGACAAAGCATTGAATTTAATTCCAGCTTGAACTCCTCCAATAGCGTTAAACTGATTGACGTGAATTTTAGGAACCAAGCCATACTTTTTACCTGCCTCTAAAATCAGTTCTGTATCAGCAACGCTAAAATAGCCGGTTTCACAAAATATGTCAATATATTCGGCTAAATTTTCTGCTGCTATTTTGGGAATAAGTTCATCAATAAGCATTTGTAAATATCCTTCCTTGTTGCCTTTAAAATCTGCAGGCACTGCATGCGCACCTAAGAAAGTTGCTTTGATTTCAATTGGATAATTGTCTTTTAATTTTTTAATTACTCGAAGCATTTTTAATTCGGATGCTACAGTCAATCCATATCCTGATTTAATCTCAACAGCTCCAGTTCCTAAGTTTATCACTTCCTTTACACGAACCTCACTTTCTAAATAAAGTGCTTCCTCTGAAATTTCGTTTAATTTTTTAGCTGAGTTTAAAATTCCTCCACCTCTGTTTGCTATTTCTTCATAACTCATTCCGTTTATTCTATCTACAAATTCTCCTTCTCTATTGCCTGCATATACAATATGTGTATGAGAATCACACCAAGTAGGTAGTATCATTTTCCCAGTAGCATCTATTATTTCATCTGTTTGTGTCAATGGGCAATCATCCATGCTACCAAAGTCTACGATCCTATCGTTCTCTATTAGTAAATATGCATTTTTAATGGTTGGCAACTCCTTCATTTCTTTTCCAGATACAAACGAAAGATTTGCAGTACGAACCTGCACTAATTCTTTGATATTCTTAAATAAAATTCGCATTAAAAAAGGTTTTTTAAAATTGAATCATCAACAAGACTAGGGATGGTAACTTTCAATGAAGGAGTACGTTCCATTTCTCTCTTAATGGCAAACAACGCTTCCTCGTTACGTGCCCAACTACGTCGGGCAATTCCATTATTTACATCATAGAACAACATACTTTTTAAACGGACTTCTGCTTCTGGACTTCCATCAAGTAGCATGCCGAATCCTCCATTAATTACTTCTCCCCATCCAACACCTCCTCCATTATGAATTGAAACCCATGTTGCACCTCTAAAGCTATCTCCAATTACATTATGAATGGCCATGTCTGCTGTGAATTTACTTCCATCATAAATATTGGAGGTCTCTCTATAGGGTGAATCTGTTCCACTTACATCATGATGATCTCTTCCTATTACAACTGCGCCAATTTCACCAGCGGCAATTGCGTTATTAAATGCAGCTGCTATTTTGGTACGGCCTTCCGCATCAGCATATAAAATTCTTGCTTGCGAGCCCACTACCAATTTATTCTTTTTAGCATCTTTTATCCATGTAATATTGTCTTGCATTTGTAATTGAATTTCTTCTGGAGCATTTTCAATCATATTTTGCAAAACGTCCATTGCAATCTGATCTGTTTTATCCAAGTCTTCTGCTTTTCCTGAAGTACATACCCAGCGGAAAGGTCCAAAACCATAATCAAAACACATTGGGCCTAAGATATCCTGAACATAAGATGAATATTTAAAATCTATTTTATTTTCAGCCATTACATCTGCACCTGCACGGGAGGCTTCCAATAAGAAGGCATTTCCATAGTCGAAAAAATAAGTTCCTTTTGCAGTATGCTTATTTATAGAAGCTGCATGACGACGTAAGGAGGCTTGCACGTTTGCTTTGAATAGCTCAGCGTTTTCTCTTATTAAATGATTTGATTCCTCATAAGAAAGGTCAACCGGATAATATCCGCCAGTCCAAGGTATATGCAATGAAGTTTGGTCTGAACCAACATGGATATATATTTCTTCTTTATCAAAACGTTCCCAAACGTCCACCACATTTCCTATAAAAGCAATAGATACAATCTTATTATGTTCCTTCGCTAGTTTTACGCTAGCTACTAAATCATTCATATTATCAATTAACACGTCAACCCAACCTTGTTCATAACGTTTCTTTGCTGCTTTAGGATTAACTTCTGCACAAATAGAAATACATCCAGCTATATTTCCTGCTTTTGGTTGCGCGCCACTCATGCCACCTAAACCAGCTGTTAAAAATATTTTTCCAGCAGGGGATTCTCCTTTTGATAATATTTTTCTAAAGGCATTCATAACAGTAATAGTAGTTCCATGTACAATGCCCTGTGGGCCAATATACATAAAGGAACCTGCTGTCATTTGACCATACTGAGTTACTCCGAGCGCATTAAATTTTTCCCAATCATCTGGTTTAGAATAATTAGGGATCATCATGCCATTAGTTACAATAACTCTTGGTGCATTTATGGACGATGGGAATAAACCCATTGGATGACCAGAATATATATGTAATGTCTGCTCCTCTGTCATAATGGATAAATATTGCATAGTCACCAAGTATTGAGCCCAGTTTTGGAACACAGCGCCATTACCTCCATACGTAATTAATTCTTCAGGATGCTGCGCAACAGCAGGGTCTAAATTATTATGCATCATTAACATAATAGCTGCTGCTTGTTTGCATTTAGCTGGATATTCATCAATCGATCTTGCGTATATTTTATAATCTGGCTTGAAACGGTGCATATAAATACGACCAAGTGCTTTTAATTCTTGAGCAAATTCTATAGCTAGTTCTTCATGCCATTGTTTTGGGAAATAACGTAAGGCATTGCGAATTGCTAGGTATTTCTCGTCTTTGGATAAAATATCTTTTCTTTTTGGAGCACTATTGGCATCTGTTGGGTAGCTTTTTTTTGCAGGCAACTCAGCCGGGATTCCTTGTAATATTTGTTCTTGAAAGTTCATATTTTTTCTATTTAGCCAATTATTTATATAAGCTTCTAATTAACAATTAATGATTTATTTTTCACCAAAGTAATCATAGCATATATATCATCTTTTAAAATCCGATCTTCTTCTAATTTAGCTACTTTCTCTCTGATGATTTTAAAGTTTTTTTCTATAATAGTTGAGAAAGTATTGGGTCGTCTAAATTCCATTGCTTGTGCAGCATACATTAATTCGATTGCCAATATCTTTTCAATATTGCCTAAAATTTGATTGAATTTACGACCAGAAATACTTCCCATTGAAACATGATCCTCCTGGCCTAATGAGGTTGGAATGCTATCGGCAGAAGGAGGGAAGCACAATGATTTATTTTCTGTAACCAATGCGGCAGTGGTATATTGTGGAATCATAAAACCAGAATTCAATCCCCCAGCTTCGGTTAATAATCTAGGTAGACCATATTTCCCTTCTATCAATAAATAACATCTTCTGTCTGAAATATTCCCTAACTCTGAAGCGGCTATTGAATTATAATCCAAGGCCATAGCCAAAGGTTGTCCGTGAAAATTTCCACCTGAAATTGCTTCCGTCTCGCTTAATACAATTGGATTGTCGGTTACCGAGTTCATTTCGATTTCCGCTAATTCATTTAAATGGTAATAAGCATTTCTAGAGGCGCCATGCACCTGCGGAATACATCGCATTGAATAAGGATCCTGCACTCGATCACAAGTTTCATGAGATGTCAAATTCTGTGAATTTACCAATAACATCCTCATTCTTTCCGCCACTTTTAGGCTTCCTTTGAATGGACGAATTTTATGTAATGCTTCCTTAAAGGGGGACGCACTTCCTTGATAGCCTTCTATACTCATAGCGCCGGTAACATCTGCTAAATCAAGTAAATATTCCATCTTCTTCAAACCAATAATGGTATGCGCTAAAATAAATTGAGTGCCATTAATTAACGCTAATCCCTCTTTTGCTTCTAATTTTAAATGCGTAAGTCCGTGACTGGATAAAACTTTTTTCGCATCAATAATTTCATTGCCAACCCAAAATTCGCCTTCCCCAATTAAGGGTAAAAATAAATGGGATAATGGCGCCAAATCGCCTGAAGCACCAACTGATCCTTGTTCTGGTACAACAGGAAGTAATTCGTTTTCAATAAAAAACAAAATACGCTCAATGACTTCTAATCGGATACCTGAAAAACCTTGACATAAAGCGTGCACTTTACAAATCATCATAATTTTTGATAAACTACTATCAATGGGATTCCCAACGCCAACGGCATGTGTGATTAATAAATTTTCTTGAAGCTTACTTGTTTCAGCTGGTGAAATTTGCACATCACATAATGGACCAAAGCCCGTATTTATTCCATAAACAGCTTTATTAGAATTTGCCATTTTCTCCACCTTCCTTCTACATTCATTTACATTTGAAATGGCTGCTTCATTAATGGTGGCTTTTAAAGTTCCATTAGCAATATTTAATATTTTATCAACTGTTAAGTGGTCTATACCGTAGTTAAATATCATTTTTTTTTAGTTTCTATTTTATTAAATAAAGTTATTCATAATTTTCGTATCGAATAAGACTAATTTTGTCATTAATTAACAACCATGAAATTTAAAACCGTATTCACATTATTTGCTTTTTTATTGATGGGGAAGATCTTTTCACAAACGGACAGTAGCGCTACTTTGGGAAAAGTGACTATGTACAAAAAGCTGCCATCTCCAATTTCAATTGTTAATGAAAGGTATGCTTCTAGAGGTATGTTTAAAAATACAATGAATGTGAAAATGTTAGATTTAATTAATAACCCACCTCCTGCAACTAATTTCACCATTTTGGAATATTTAAGAGGGAAATTTGCAGGGCTAAATATTGAACGTGGAATGAATGGGAATTATGTAATCACCTCAGGTAGGGTAAGAACATTTTCAGACGATGCCACTGTAAAACTATACTTAGATGAGCAACCAACTGATCCAGATTTTTTAGCAGACATATTTCCTAGCGACGTTGCATTAGTTAAATATTTCCAACCTGGAGCATCAATGAGTACTGCACTTGCGTCTTCCGCTGGCACCTTAGCAATTTATACTAAAAAAGGTGCTGACATGTATAACGTATCTGATAAAACAGAAATGAAGAATATCAATAAGATTGTTGATTCTCTAAAGAAGCATCAAAAACTATAAAATTGAAGTTTAGCGAACTAGTTTCCCTTAATTTTGCTGCATAAATTGTTATTCTTGGAATTACCTATATTTCTCATTACGCCGCCTTTTACGCAACTGAATACGCCGTATCCAGCAACGGCCTATTTGAAAGGTTTTTTTAATACCAAGCATATTGCCACAGTGCAAGCCGACTTGGGAATTGAAGTTACCTTGGAGCTTTTTTCAAAACAAGGATTAACAAAATTATTTTCTTCAATAACTAATAAGGAAGGGACGCTTAGTCCAAACAGTGAAAGAATACTTGCATTAAAGGATAGTTATATTAATTCAATAGACAATGTGATTCTATTCCTTCAAGGCAAGCTACCTACTTTGGCTCATTTAATTTGTACAAGACAATTTTTACCAGAAGCATCGGCCTTTGAACAATTGGATGATTTAAAATGGGCATTTGGTAGCATGGGTAAGCAAGATATGGCTAAGCATATTGCTACTATGTATTTGGAAGACTTGAGTAATTTAATAAAAGAAAATGTTGACGAGCATTTTGGCTTTAGTCGCTATGCAGAAAGCTTAGGAAGGTCAGCCAATACCTTTGATGAGTTGTATAATGCATTGCAATCACCACTTACTTATTTAGACGAGATTTTAATTGATATACTAGCACAAAGAATTGAAACAATACAACCTAAATTGGTTTGCATTTCTGTTCCTTTCCCCGGCAATCTGTATACTTCTTTACGATGTGGCCAATGGATAAAAAAGCATTATCCAAATATTAAAGTTGCAATGGGTGGCGGGTTTGCGAATACAGAACTAAGGTCGTTAAGTGATGCTAGGGTATTTGAGTTTTATGATTTTATTACTTTGGACGACGGAGAAGCGCCATTAGAAATATTAGTTGAATATATAGAAGGTAAAAAAACACAACAGGAATTAAAGCGTTGTTTTACATTGGTTGATGGAGTGGTTAAATATATTAATAATACAAGCTGCTCGGATTATAAGCAAGGACAGGTTGGAACGCCTGACTATGATGGGTTGTGGTTGGATAAATATATTTCGGCTATTGAAGTCACCAATCCAATGCATAGTTTATGGAGCGATGGTCGTTGGAACAAATTGACTATGGCACATGGTTGCTATTGGGGAAAATGTACTTTTTGCGATATTTCTTTAGACTATATAAAGAGCTATGAACCAATCACTGCTTCTTTATTGGTAGACAGAATGGAGGAGTTGATTGAAAAGACAGGACAAAATGGTTTTCATTTTGTAGATGAAGCTGCACCTCCTTCTTTAATGAAGGCATTGGCAATAGAAATCATAAGACGTAAAATAATAGTGAGTTGGTGGGCTAATGTAAGATTTGAAAAAAGCTTTACACAGGACCTTTGTCAATTACTAAAAGCATCAGGATGTATTGCAGTGAGCGGGGGGTTAGAAGTCGCTTCAGATAGATTATTGGAATTAATACAGAAAGGTATTACAGTGTCGCAGGTAGCCAAAGTGAGCAAGCATTTCACGGAAGCTGGGATTATGGTTCACGCATATTTAATGTACGGTTTTCCTACTCAGACAGTTCAAGAAACAGTAGATTCATTAGAGATGGTGCGACAACTTTTTGAAACTGGAGTGTTACAATCTGCGTTTTGGCATTTATTTACCATGACAGCGCACAGTCCAATTGGATTAGCGCCAGACAAGTACTTAGTAAAAAAAGTCTTGAACGAAATTGGAACTTTTGCTAATAATGACATTGCACATATAGATCCTACAGGAGCAAATCACGAAATATTCGGATACGGATTGAAAAAGGCGTTATTAAATTATATGCACGGGGCTTGTTTTGAATTCCCATTGCAAAAATGGTTTGACTTTAAAATACCTAAAACAACTATTGATCCTAATTATATAAAAAATGAAATTGAATCGCCTGAATATGGTGTTTCAAATAATTATAAAGCCATTTGGTTGGGAGTAAATCCAGTATCGACAATTGTACAACGTTCTAAGAAAGGAAGTAAATGGGAAGAAATGAATTTGCAATTTCAAACCAACAAAAACACCTTCTCAATTAGTGTGGAACCTGCAAAAGGTGAGTGGCTATTAAATTTATTACCAAAATTAAGTATCGCAAATGGGAGTGGACTTAATTATGCTGCCATTAAGGAAAGCTATGATGCAGCTGGCTTAGAGGCATTTGAATTATTATGGGATAATAAACCAATAACTACTTTATATAAAGCAGGTTTGCTAAGAATTTAAAAAATGAACTTGCAATTAAATTAGTGAAAATGAATTTAGGGAATGTTACTTTTAAAAAAGTTGATCTAATTGACGCTAATTCACTCAGTGAATTAGCGAAGAAAATCTATATACCACATTATCCATATTTATGGAATGAGGGGGGTGTTGACTGGTATATTAACGAGTATGCTTATCCAGTTGAAAAAATAGAACATGAAATAATGGACCCTAATAACATACATTTTATTGTGTATCAACAATCGGAAGCAGTTGGGTACTTAAAGATAAATATCAATGCAAAAGCAAACGGTAAAATAGTTGAAGAAGTGATGGAGCTAGAACGTATTTATATTGATATTAAAAAGATTCAAAATAATATTGGTACCATTATGATGAAACATGTATTGGAAGTCGCCAAGCAGCATAACAAAAATTCAATACAATTAAAGGCGATGGACAGCGCAGAAAAGGCGCTTTCATTTTATAAAAAGCTGGGTTTTGAAATCGTAGGCGAATATAATTTGCCAAGTGAGATTTTCACATTAATGAAGCCTCAATATAGGGGGATGTATATTTTAAAGCTTGATTTAATTTAATAAAAGCTAACAATTTGTTTATCCAAGTTATGGATTCAATTGCATTAACTTCGGACTATTAATTAAATCAGAACTAATGACTTTAAAAATATTGACTGTAATGGGTTTGGCAACTTTTGAAGTTTATGCTGCAATTCCTGCTGGTTTTGCATTTCAATTGCCTTCTTTTATCATTTTTTTAGCTTCAACAGTTGGTGGTTTAGTTGGAGTTTTTGTCGCCGCTTATTTAGGAACTCAGATTAAAAACTTTGTCAAGAAGTATAAAAAAAGTAAAATCGAAGAGAAGCCTAAGGCAGGGTTCATTATTAATATCTGGAATAAGTATGGCATTGTTGGTTTAGGCTTAATCGGCACTATGACTGTTGGCGCGCCAATCAGTATTGGGGTGGGTGTTGGATTTAACGTGCCAGTTAATAAAATGGTGATTTGGTGCAGTGCAGGTGTCGTTATTAGATGTCTAATTTTTACATCCTTAGGGCATTACGGAATGAAAGTGCTTTAGGAATTTTACTTACCTTCATATATATGACAAGCAACATAATATTATTTGATGGGGTTTGTAATTTCTGCAATTCAGCTGTCAATATAGTTATCAAAAATGACCAGAAGTCTGTGTTTAAATTTGCTGCACAACAATCAGTAATAGGTACTACATTATTGGCGAAATGCAATATAACAGAAAGCAATATAAATTCCATTGTACTTATACAAGAAGATCAAGCATATTTCAAAATGGATGCTATTATACATATTTGTGAATTGCTATCAGGATGGCCGCGCATTTTTATCATTTTAAAATATTTACCAATTTCATTCGGCAACTATTTTTATACTTTAATCGCAAATAACAGGTACAGTATATTTGGCAAAAGGAATGAATGTATGATACCTAACAATAATATTAGAGCTAGATTTTTATAACTAATCCTTTATAAAATCTTAAGTTTGTATCCGTAATTAGGGAAGTATAAAATACCGCAATTAAAAATTATTAATTTCTATAATTGGAGCTTATTTATGAATGATCAAAATAGCAATACCTCAGCTAAGGTATCCATAGTTAATTATGAAGAAAAGTATCAGGAAGCTTTTCGTTCACTTAACGTTGAATGGATTTCTAAATACTTCAGAATGGAAGAAGCCGATTTTAAGGCTTTAGATAACCCTGATAGTTATATCTTAAATAAAGGAGGACTTATTTTGGTTGCTTTATTAGACAATGAGCCGGTTGGAGTTTGCGCATTAATTAAGATGGATGATGATGAATACGAGTATGAATTAGCTAAGATGGCGGTTTCTCCAAAGGAGCAAGGTAAAAGAATAGGTTGGTTACTTGGGAATGCAATTTTAGATAAAGCAAGGTCACTTGGTGCTAAATGTATTTTCTTAGAGAGTAATACTATTTTAACTCCTGCTATAAATATGTATTATAAATTAGGTTTTACAAAAGTAGAAGGTCGCCCGTCTCCATACGAAAGGGCTGATATACAAATGCAATGTATTTTATAATTTAGTAAAGTATTCTAACACCTTAATTTTAGTGTAAAGGTTAATTTATTGTATTTCAATTTTTTTTAAAAATTGATAACTTTATTTTTTTCCATATTAATAATAATAAGATCGCTATACTCGTGTGCTAATTGTTCTGAAGAATTTGGATTAAAGGATTCTGTTTGTACAGAATAGATCAGCTCCTTCGTTTTCATGTCATACAGATTACTTTCCCAGAAATATTTCTTATCATATGTGTAATATCCTGGGGAATATATACGTGCAGTCATAGTATTATAGTAGCCCCAAAAGTGATGGTGATACATTGTGTAGGGAGAATAATATACACGAGCTGGTACGTAATATTTTTCTTTTGTTTTGTTTAACAATACAATAGTCAATACCGCATCAACTGTAGTACCCACTAGTCTTTTAAGAACTGTATCTTCACTTAAGTTTCTAAATGCCTTAGGGCCATATAAGTCAGAAGCAGATACTGCATTCTGCCCTTTCTCTTTTAACCTGTCAACCAACTCTCTTTCCATTTTTTCTTTTGTTCCCCAAGTTTCAGTCCCATTAATCCCTACTACTAATATTTTATTATATTTAAGAATTGGAGTATTTGGGGATTTCCAAGTTGTTATAATTTTGGAACTATTGCAAGCCGAAACTATGAACAAGATTATTAATATAGGTAATAGTTTATTAGTTTTCATGTCAAATGATTTATAAGATAAAAAAAGGGCAAGCTCTTGTAAACTTGCCCAAACGATATATACAGTTATTTGCTTTTTTAAAACCTTTACTCTGTACTTATCTAATTTTTTTCATCCTAGCTTTTGTCGCTTTACGTAGTCATTTTAACCACTTTTCGGCTATTCAGTTTATTGTCTTTTAAAACAGTTATGTCTGGGTAACCTTTCGTCAATTAGCTGTCTGAATAATCTGATGTAAAAATACAGCTACAAAATACAAAGTCAAATGACTCTGGTAATTAAAACGATTGATTGTGGTCAATAAATAATTTTCTATTTCTTATAACTCATGGCTTCTGGTAAGTATGTTTTTATTTTTTCTATTCTTGTTTCATCAGAAGGGTGGGTGCTTAAAAATTCTGGCGGTTTTTGACCAGAAGAAGCTTGTTGCATTCTGCCCCAAAAAGCAATAGCTTCATTTGGATCATATCCTGCAATTGCAGCCCATATTAAACCAAAACGGTCTGCTTCTAATTCTTGTTTTCTTGAGAAGGGTAACATAACACCAATTTCTGTACCTACGCCATAAGCTTTCATAAATAAGTTTTGAGTTTCAGCTGGTTTTTTAGCAATTGCCGTTGACAATGCCACTCCTCCTAATTGCTGTATCATTGACTCACTCATTCTTTGATTTCCATGTTGCAATAGTGCGTGTGATACTTCATGACCAATTACAACAGCTAATGCATTTTCATTTTTGGTATAAGGCAGAATACCAGTGTAGACTACAATTTTTCCACCTGGCATACACCATGCGTTAATAGCACTATCCAAAACCAGGTTGTATTCCCAAGCAAATCCGCTAAGGGCTGCTTTATTATTTTTATCTGAATAATATTTTTCTACTGCGGCTGCTATATTTTTACCCACTCTTTGAATCATTAATGCTCTTGCATCTTTTGAAGGTGCAATTACGGTATGAGCTTTAATAAAGTCATTATATTGACCAGCAGACAGGCTTTGTAATTCTGTTTCGGACACTAATGAAAGTTGGCTTTTGCCTGTTAAAGTGTTTGTAGAGCAGGAGTTAAGCATAAATGCCAGTGTCAATACTGTCAATACTGTCCATTTGTTTTTTTGGAATTGAATTTTCATATTATTTATTGTTTTGCTTTCATTAATAGAGAATCTGCTTTAGCTTTTGCGTCTTCAATTATCTGCGCGGACTTTTTATCTGCTTCTTTTTTAATCTTGTCTGCCAAAAGCTTCGCTCCAATTTGCGCGAATGGATTTCTTGCTTCTTCTACAATTTTATCTGCTTTAGCATATGCCTCTTGTCTTATTCTATCAGAGAATGCCTGTGCGTCGGAGATAATGGCGTCTGCTTGTTTTTGTGCTTCTTTTAGTTTTGTGTTAACCTGTTTTTTAATTTCTACTGTGACAGCTTCTTTTGCTTCTGCAACTGCAGATTCTGCAATACTTTCTGACCCGCCAATATTACTTTTTATACGTAGATTAATTTGAGGGCTTGTCATATTCCCATTAATTAAAATCAATACTCGTAAGGCTTTTGTAAATTTATCAATATTAAAATTAGGATTTACTTTCGCTAATTCTTTATTTACAGCATCACTGATTCCATTACTAGTTACTTGTTTTGGCAAATCCATCTCAACTTGATAGTCTAAACTCTTATCTATTCCATTAGAGCCTTTGATATTGAGTTTTGTAAAATCAGTGGTCAAGTCGAATGGCTTTACAACAAACCTTCCATTTGATATAGTATAGCTTAAATGTGCTGGTTTTAACTCAAGCGTTTTTAGTTGCTCAAATTTCACAAATGCTGCAATTTTATTGATGGTTTCTGATCCATTTACCGTCACATTATTTAAATAAATATCGCCTTCGCTATTAATACTATTCATTTGAGGTGAAAACCCATTAGACAAATTGGAGCTAAACTTCATATTTGTATTGATCATCCCTTTTGTGGCTTCTGCTAGTGGTATATACTTTTGAATAATAGGAAAATTTCGGAAAGTGGTGCTAATATTTAAATGTTGGATATCAAATGAAATATCCATATTGGGTATTTCATTATCCTTTTTATTATAATTCCCTGTTGCTGTAAAAGCAGCATCAAGCAAATCAAATTTTAATTTATTTACTATTATTTTCTGATCTGCAAAATTCAATCCTCCGGTTGCGTTGGTTAATGTCCAATCCTTATACTTCACATTATCTATATCCGCATTAAAATCAAACCTGATATTTTTGGGTAACTGAAAATCGGCACTGCTAGTGTCGGTATTTGTATTGGATAAATTCATTAATTCATTTAGGTCAATCATTTTTGAATGCAAATCCAAATTGCCTGTAATATGTTCATTTTTTAAAAAGTAAAGCAGGTAATTTTCCAAGCTTCCAGTTGCTTGAAAGTCGCTGTTTTTAATATTTGCAGAAAATGAACTAACTATTAATTTTTTTGGAGTGACTACAAAGTCTGCTTTTGGTATTTTTATATCATTCCCATCCCTTTCACCTTTGTAAATAATACTTGTAATAGTAAAATTGCCTTTTGCTTTTCCAGTTCCCTTTTTAAATTCATTTACATTACCGTCTAATTCTATATTGGCTTTAACAATGCCACTAATCTGCATTTTAAGTGCTGGTATTAATCTCTTAATGTCCGAAAGGTCAATAGTCCCGTCTATGAATCCTTTTAAGTTTGGGTTTGATTCAGGTTTACTAATCAGCATATTGGCTTTGAATGGCTTATTGTTTAAATCCATTCTAAAATTATTTAACTGAATTAGTGTATGATCAATAACACCATCTGGATTGTCTAATTTGAAATTTAAGGCAACTCCTTTTACAGCGGCTGGTATATTGTTATATTTAAAAGAACCTTGTTCAATTATAGCTTTTAGACCAAATGAAGGGTTTGAATAATCTGTCATACGTCCTTTTATATAACCATTTAGTGTAAGTTTTCCAGAGGCTGTTAATTCTTTAAATGAATTCTTATATAGAACAGGGATTAATGATAAAAAGTCTTTTAACGGTGATTTTTCAGCATTGAATTGAATATTCATATCTATTGCACTATCTGGCATAGACACCCATGCATCAAAATGTACTGGCAAATCATTTAATAGCAGGTCATTTTTTTTAAATGAAAATTCCATTTTTGAAAAATTCATTTGTAATGGTGCTTCTAATGTTGCTTTAACTTCTGATAAATAGGTCTTTCCCAAATACTTCAAACTTAATTGCTCAACTTTTGTTGAAGTTTGTAACGAAAAGATTTCTTTAGAAAAATCTCCTGATCCCTGATGATCCACATTCTTTAAAACAGTGGAGAAGGAACGCATTTGATCATTATAGGTAATTTCTGATTCGCTAATTTTATAATTTTTTAAAACTAATTCAAATTCTTTTTTGGATATCGGTTTGAGTTTAGCAGTATCTGGTATTACAATATCCCAATTAGCTTTTCCATTAGCAAGTATTATTAAATTACACTTTGCTTTTTCTATTATGACATTTTCAATTTCAATCTTGTCATTAAATAAGTAAGAATATATATTTAACGATAGTTTTAGATTTTGTATATCAGCTAGCGTATCTGTTGCAAATTCGTTCTTACCTATAATTTTAATACCTTCTATGTTTATGCGCATGCTAGGAAAAGCAGTAATGAAATTTAAGCTAGCATCTTCAAAATCAATTTTAGCAGTCAGTTTCCTATTCGCCATTTTAACAATAGACGCCTTTATTTCACTTTTATATATTCTTGCGATTATAAATGAAGTAAAAATCAGAAGAATTATCAATCCCAATAGGTAGAGCAGTATTTTTTTTATCATTTTAAATTATTATTGTTCAAAATAGGGCTTAGCAGACAATTTAATGGAACTAACACTAACAAAAACAATACTATTATGAGTTTTTTATATTATTTATTAGTTTAGTAAACATTTTGCTTCTGAAAATGTTATAGTAGAAAATCGAATTATGTCAAACTACTTAGTAATAGGAGGGTCTTCAGGTATCGGTGCACAACTAACGGCTCAATTAGTACAATCTGGCCATAGAGTTTATGCAACTTATAATACGCATTCCATACATACTGAATCTGCCAATTTAAGTTTTCATTCTTTAAATGTATTAGACGAATCAATTTCTCTCGATTTTCTACCTGACACCCTTGATGGTCTTGTGTTTTGTCCAGGTGCAATTAGCCTTCGCCCATTTGCAAGAATTAAGCCGGAGGAATTTATAGCAGACTTTAATCTTCAAGTTATAGGAGCAGTTAAAGTCATCCAAACTTCCTTAACCAAGTTAAAATTAGGAAAAAATCCAGCTATTATATTATATTCTACTGTTGCAGTTCAATTAGGTTTAAATTTTCATACACAGGTAGCTATCTCAAAAGGTGCCATTGAAGGTTTGACAAGATCTTTGGCTGCAGAATTAGCGCCAACAATTAGAGTGAACTGTATAGCACCTTCATTGACAGATACTCCTTTGGCTGCTAGCTTATTAAATAGTGAACAGAAGGTAGAAGCAAATGCCTTAAGACATCCTTTGAAGCGGGTTGGAACTGCAAATGATATCGCAAATATGACAGAGTTCTTATTGTCTGATAAATCTACTTGGATTACTGGTCAAATTTTTCATGTTGATGGTGGAATGAGCAGTGTTAAGTTGTAGATTTGTTTATTAGCAACTAACAACATGGACGTCAAAAAAGCATATGATTCTTGGGCAACCCAATATGATTCCAATGAGAATAAAACTCGGGACTTGGAAGCCATTGCATTAAAAGCAACACTTTCCAAATTCATTTTCTCCAATTGTTTAGAAATTGGCTGTGGGACAGGCAAGAACACTGTTTGGTTGCACAGCATTGCTAATAATATTACCGCAATTGATTTATCGGAAGAAATGCTTGCCAAGGCTAAATTAAAAATACAATCCGATCATATTCATTTTGCAATTGCAGACATTACTAAAGAATGGGACTTTGTAAATCATCAGTACGATCTTGTTACATTTAGTTTGATGCTTGAACATATTGAAGACTTAGATGCGATATTCAAAAAATTAGCAAATGCAGTTTTAGCAGATGGATTTATTTATATTGGGGAATTACATCCCTTTAAACAATATACAGGATCAAAAGCGAGGTTCGAAACTGAAAATGGATTGGAAATAGTTACTTGCTTTAATCATCATATTTCAGATTTTGCAAATGCCGCTACAAATAACGGTTTTGCAATTGTAAGCATAAATGAATTTTTCGATAATGACGACCGTAATCAAATTCCTAGAATTCTAACTTTACTTTTGCAAAAAATATAATTTATGATAGTTGTAAAATTTACATTATAAAGATTTGGCGATATGATCTAATACTTGAAAAGCAGTCTCGGCCATTTTATTTCCCTTGTTATCCAAAAGTGGGTTGATCTCTGTAAATTCTATACAACATACTTTTTTCGTTGCAACAAATTGATCGATAATTTTCATAATCTCTTCTGCCTGAAATCCAATTGGGACTGGGGTTCCTGTTCCATAGGAGACACTATCACAATCCATAGAGTCCACATCAAAGGATATATAAACAATATCACATTCCTTTAATAATTCAATTGCTTCGTTTACGCAGACTACTAAATTTCTAAATCTTACTTCTTCAACTTTATAATGCTTAATTCCTGCTGCTTCAATTAATTGGGCTTCAGCAGATTCATAGTCTCTTAATCCAAAGAAAATCAAATGTTCGGATTTCATCTTAGGGCCTTGAATACCAATGTTTTTTAGAATA
The DNA here is from genome assembly GCA_947452555.1 of Bacteroidota bacterium. Classification (GTDB taxonomy): domain Bacteria; phylum Bacteroidota; class Bacteroidia; order Chitinophagales; family Chitinophagaceae; genus Sediminibacterium. The sequence goes on along the minus strand of CANGDH010000008.1, from coordinate 61,430 downwards.
TTCCAATTTGCTATAGTTGCAGAATTTGGTTTATTTATTTGACATGCTAAATTATCATTACCCAATGCAGCTGCCAAAGGCATACCGTGAATATTTCCGGAGGGAGAAGTATAAGGGGAGTGTAAATCAGCATGTGCGTCAAGCCATATTACGCCCATTGTTTTATTAGGATAAGCGGCTCTGATACCACTTAATGTTCCTAGGGCTGAAGAATGATCTCCTGATAAAACAATGGGGAAGTAACCGGCTTCTAAATTAGTTTGAACGGCATTGGAGACTCTTTGACATTGCTCCATCACATTTTCAATTCGTTTTGCAAAATCATTTGTATTCTTATTATAAATAGTTTCATTATGTGTTTCTACATCCTCATATAAGTGTTTATTAAAGAAATCGTTTCCTGCATTGATTGCAGCAATTTCTATTGCATCCACACCCATATCAGATCCCCTGGTTCCAGCACCAATATCAGACCTATTTTTAATAATTTTTATTTTCATATATCATGACTTATACAGTCTGTTTTATCTACTATTCTATACCTGGTTGTTTTAAAACAAAATGTTCGTCAGCTTTAGCTTTGTCAACCATTGTTTTAACGTCTTTCAAGAGTTGCTTAGCGTCATAAACAACACCGTCCTTGATAGTGTATTTAACACCGCCAACTCTTTTTGTCTCTCCGTTTTCGTTTAAATGGATTGCACCAGTGCCATATAATACTTGTAAGTTTTTCAATGGATTTTGGTCCACTAAAATGATGTCAGCTAATTTCCCTTGCTCTACAGTACCTAAATCTTTTTCCATACCTAATGTTTGCGCTGCATTTAAGGTTGCAGAACGAATTACTTCCAATGGGTGGAATCCAGCTTCTCTTAATAATTCAAGTTCTCTGATAAAGCCAAATCCATAGGTTTGATAGATAAATCCATTATCTGAACCAGCAATTACGCGACCACCTCTATTCTTATATTCATTAATAAACGACATCCAAAGTTTGTAATTATTTTTCCACTCAACTTCTTGTTCAGTCCCCCAGTCAAACCAATAAGAGCCATGTGAATTTCTACTTGGTGAATAAAAGCGCCATAAAGAAGGTAAAGTATAATCATCATGCCATTCTGCTCTTCTCGCTCTCATTAAATCTCTATTTGCTTCATAAATATTAAATGTAGGGTCTAATGTAAAATCTAAAGCAATTAATTCATTCATTACTTTATTCCATTTCTCAGAATATGGAGCAGCTGCTTGTTTCCATAATCTTCCTGCATTTTCAAATCTACTTTGTTCATTAGTATAATTATAGTCTAAAGGAAAATCTTGTACTGTTTTATTTTCAAATAAAGCCTCTGGCAAACCATACCAATGTTCCATACTTGTCATGCCAGCTCTTGCAGAGTTTAATACATTCCATCTTGCAACATCGGTTTGAGCATGGTGTGCGCAGCTTCTTAATCCAAGTCTTTTATTTTCTTTAATGGCGGCTTCCATTACTTCTGGAGATGCACCAAAAAACTTAATACCATCTGCTCCATTTTTTGCATTTTCGTCGACCCAGTCAATGGCGTCTTGTTTTGTAATAATTGGTTTTTTAGCACCTTGTCCAAAACCAGTGTATGCAAATATTCTTGGGGCAATAATTTTATTTTCAGCACTTCTTTTCTTTTCACTTAATACCCATGATAATCCGTTTCCAGCTGACACGTCTCGAACGGTAGTTATACCATGAGCCATCCATAATTTATATACGTATTCTGCCGGGGTGCCCTGTTCTACGCCGCCTATATGTGTATGCATATCAATTAAACCAGGCAATGCAAATAAGCCGTTTGCATCCAACTCTTTTCCGTTTGCCGCTAATGCAGGTCTTCTTTTAGGATCTATCTTTGTTCCTTCTGCGCCCACCACAACAATCTTGATAATTCTATTATTTTCGATAACTATATCTACAGGTCCAATTGCTGGTGCTCCTGTACCATTAATCAAAGTAACACCTCTTATAATAAGTTGTGTATAAGGTCCTTCGCCTTCATTTCTTTCTGGCGCAGGTTTGATTTGTGCGCTTACTGACATAGCAATCAAGCAAATGGCAGCTAAAAATCCAAGACGTAGTTTACTTTGCATAGACGGTTGTTTTATACCTAAACTTACGAATTCTTGTCTATCCATTCATCCCTTTTTTATACAATTTTAGTCACAAGCATTTAACTTTAAGTCAATAAATAATGAATTATGAGTTTATCTAAATCTGCATTGCTATTTATATTGTCAATTTGCCTATTAAATGTGACAAATGCCCAAACCAATATTGAACACATTGATAGTTTGGCTGGAAGATTTATTAAAAATCTAAGAAAAGATTATAGCGAGAAAATTTTAGTACAAACTAACAAAACTGTTTTTATTGGAGGGGAGGAATTGTGGCTTAAAGCTTGGGTGATCAATAATTTATCTCATAAATTTTACAAGCATAGTCAAACTTTGTATGCTGATATTGTAAATGAAAAAGATGCGGTGATATCACAAGTCTTATTGAATTTGCCTTCTGAAAAAACGGAAGCCCGTTTAAAAATTTCAGAATCAAATCACGAGGGTTATTATTGGCTAAGACTGTATACTGCAAATATGATTAAAAACGATACTGCGTCAATACTAGTTGTGCCTTTATATGTAATCAATCCAAAATATCCAAGAGTCGTCTTCAAAAATATGGACACAATTTCGAATGGGGTAAATTCAAAAGCTATAAACATATTAAGTAATCAAAATAGTAATAACAATAAATCTATTCCAGTCTTACAGTTGTTTCCTGAAGGAGGTTCTATTATTGCTGGAACCAACACCGTTATTGGTATTAAAGCAACTGACGAACAAGGCAGGCCAATGGGACTAGAAGGTTATATTTCAGATAGTAAGGACAATACCATTGAGACCTGGTTTACAACTGATGCAAAAAACGGATTAGCGAAGAGTAGCTTTTTTGTTTCTAAAAGCCATAAGTATTTAGCTAATGTTAAGTATAACAATAAGGTATTAAGTTGGCCACTTCCTGAAGTGAATCATTATACAAGCCAAATTTCTATTAAAGACGAAAGCCCTAATTATATTAAAGCAATAATTGCTCAAGGTGATTCTATTTATAAGAAAGGCGGAACTACCTATTTATTAGGTATAAGTCGTGATAGTCTTTGCTTTGCAAGTGAAGGGCAAGACATGTATGAAATTAATATTCCTAAAGCTAGTTTTCCAACAGGATTGTCAAAATTGCTCTTATTTAATGAAAAGAAAGAAGTGGTTAGCGAAAGAGCCATTTATGTCAATAAAGAAAAAGAGGAATTGTTTATAAATACGAATAAACCATTTTACGGAAAGCGTGATTTGGTTATTGCAAATATAATGAGCGGAGACACATTGGTTCACCCAACATTAGCGGCATTGTCGGTTTCGGTTACTGACGACTCTTTAGTTTCGGAGGAGGCAGGGTTTTATACCAATACAATTATCGAAAATCTAGATAGTAACGTTAGTATTAAACAATTACAATTGTTAACACAGCCCTTTAAATTTATCGGGCAGACATATTCTAAGTCAAACGAAATTGATGAAAAAGAGTATCAGAAATTGGTTTTACCCACAGACACCACCATTACAGACATTAAAGGGAAAGTGCTAAATAAGAAAGGAGTTTTAATGCCGAATCGACTTGTTACTCTATATGCAAAAGGAAAGATTAATTTTTTTGATGCTGATACTTCAAACAGTATGGGAGAATTTAAGTTTAGACTTCCAACCATTGTAGATAGTGTTCCTTTTACTTTACAAGTGTCAACATTAAAAGGAACTAAATTGGATGAAAAAATTGTTATGGAAGCAAGTTCCCCATTTCCTATATTAAGAACACCCCTGTCACTTAGGCACAATCATAGCTTACAACAAGTTGCTGCTTTAAAGGAAAATCCATATTTAGATAATATTGTCATTGGAACAGGAAAAGAATGGCTTCAATCCGTAACTGTTAAAACATCTATTAAATCGAATAGCTATAATACAAGTAAAAGGGTAAGTAATTTTTCCCAAATTCTTACAGGGGAAGCTATGCAAAAATTAGGAAGCACTGATGCTAGTAATGCGTTATTGACCATTCCTGGTTTGCATTTAAGGTCTGGCTTTCTTACACTTGGAGGTGTTACTTCATTTACAATAAGCGCAAAAGATGAACCTCTTTTAATTGTTGATGGTGTTATGATTGGAGGCGGGGATGGTCCTGTTGTGGAGGACGTTAATACCGCTGACGCAGGAGCTATTTTTAATAGTAGTCCTTTGTTAGCTGAAATAGCTAGAATCCCTGTTGATATGATTGATTTTGTAGAAGTATTGAAGGGTCCTGAAGCTGCTTATTACGGTAGCAGGTCTACTAACGGAGTTATAATTATTAATACACACCGCTTTTCTAATTTTAGAAATAAAATGGAGAGTTATGGCACTCTAATATACTATCCAAAATCTTATCATATTGCACCTTTATTCGTTGTGCCAGAGTATGAAAACTTGCTTATTAAGAATGGTAATTTTAAAGATTTAAGATCCACTATTTATTGGAATGGACACTTGTATACCAGTCCTATCGGGAAAGCAGATATTAGTTTCTATACCGGCGATGCCAAAACAACCTATACAATTGCTATCTTAGGACTTACTTCAAGTGGTGATATTATATACAAGAAGCAGAAAATAACTGTACATTAATTTAATAAATCTTATTTAGTTTTTACTTCAAATGGGATTAAGCTACTTCCAGTCTTTCCTTCATTATTGATACCTTGAATACTAATAATATATTTACCAGGTATGTCAGAGCTAAATATAGTAAGTGTTTTTGAACCACTTGCAGGGATATCAATATTTGGAATCCATTGCAATGTTGTTCTAAAATCAGGGAGGCTGGTTTCTTTTTGTTCAGTAGATTCGTAAATCGGAGTGTAAAAATTCCTTTCTTTCTGTAATCCATCATAATCAAATATAGAGGAAGTTGGAATCAAAGTTTCGTCTTCAATTTTTCCGTCATAAGTAATAAAATTAATGACCCCACTAAAGCTCGTATTACCGTAATAATAGGTTCTCATTATGACGTCTAATTTTTTAATTCTTAATGGGTCATATTCCATTAGTTTATTTACATTGAAAATTGGTACACCATTTAGCATGACCAAAGGGGTGTTTTCGAAAAATTGCTTTTGTTCTTCATCATAAACATTCATAACAAATACCCCTTTATTTTTTGTTAATGAAATTGGAGTTACATATTCTCGAACCACTTCTTCTAAAGTTGAAAATCTAACAAAATTATCCAAGAGGTATGTTCTATCAGCTTTATAATAGAAAGAACTAGTGTCAAAATTATAGGTTCTTAGGCTTACTTGCTTAGCTTTTGTAAAGTAGTCTTGTACTTCAATATTTATATGGCGGTCTAGCAACAAAGCTTTACTAATACTGTCGCCAATTAGTAGGGAATTAATTTTGGTTCTATTTAAAAAAGGGTTGTCAATTATTATTTTACTAATTTGACTATATTCATTATCTGCTTGAACTATTATTTTTCCTTCATTGTATAAGTTTGGCATTTCGAATTTGAAATTACCATTACGGTCACTTAAGCTTGTTTTAAATTGTGTATTAGTCCCTGGTACAGAACAGTAAACAAACGCTTCACTTATTGGTTTCTGTGTAGTTGAATTAAGTATTGTCCCTGTAATTAAGTGGCCTGTGTATTCCGGTAAAAACTTTATTGATTCAACTACTGTATTAGATGGTTGACTTAGGTAATTTGTAATATTCAAAGAATCTACTTCTTGTAACCCATCTATTTTGTATACTGACATTGATAAATTTGCAGCAGTTGGCTTACCGGATTGGTCTTGAACATTCAATACAATTGCTATTTTATCTCTAGTTGAGTATGTTTTATTTAATATTAGATCAATTTGTAAACCTTCATTTTTGGAATAATTATTTTCCTGCTTTTTCAATCGCCAGCTATTATTAGCTTCAACGCCCATTTTTGTATTGTATATTGAAATAGGCTTTTCAAAAAACACAGCTTCCCCTTCATTTTTCATCCAATTGCTATATGCTCTTAGAATGTAAGTCCCTGAAGTCAAATTTTTTGGGAAAAACAATGAGCCATTACCTGTGCCTCCATGTAATGCAATTTTTTCTTGCAATACTGATGTATTATTATTGTCAAGTAATTCTATATATGCGATCTTACTTATTTCGGAAGGGCTATTAGTAAAAGCGTCTGTATTATATATTTTAAACCAACTAAGTTCACCAGCCAAGTATGTAGTTTTGTCGGTTTGCAAATACATTCTTTCCTTGCTATAATTTTCATTATGTATTTGACCAATAGCATTATTGTAAAAACAAATCACTAGAATTAAGCCCAGAATTTTTATTAAATATCTCATAATTTTTTATTTTTCAGGCCAAAAAGATGGTTTTACACTTGTACCTCTATATGTGCAATCCACACAAATCGGCGGAGCTGCATAAAATGACACAATAGAGATTACACTTTTTGCAACATCTGTAGGTGTAAGACCTCCTCCAGTATAGTAAATGCTATCGCTGTTATTTTGTATTTCTTTTAAGTTACATGGCATTGAAGTAATCCAGTCTTTTAACTCATCATTTTTTATAAAAATTCTTTTACTTTGTATATTACAAATATTAACAAAGCCTATGACGGTTTCTTTGGAATCATTAATATTATGAATATTGCCATTTAATTCTGAAGGTTGTGCGTCAAATACAGAACCGGTGCCTTCTGTATTTTTTTTCATTCGCTCTAAGAATTCATATGCTTCTTTACTTAAACTGTACTGCTTTACTTTTATACTATAATAAACACTTAACTTCCAGGAACTGGGGTAGACATAGGTCAATGGCAATTCAATTACATTCTGACTTAGGCTAGCACTTGAACCCAATATTATATTAGTAGAGGGCTCTGTTTTCCAACATCTATACATATTTGTATCATATGAAAAATGGAGGGAATCACGATAAGCAAGACTAAAATTTCGCTTGCCGTTAATTAGGTTTTCGTTAATTTTTAAGAAGGATTTATAAGGGGAATGAAATTCAAAAGTTTCACTAAAATCCCATTGAAAATATTTTGATTTGCCAGTAGGGTCATGTGTATTAATATAAAATTGAACCCCTTGGTTTTCCATTTTCCAATTTACGGCATCAATGGCAGGGTTGGAATGTACTTCTACAAAATCGGATGCATATTGTTTATTGTCTCTTGTAATAATATTAATTCTGTATTTTTTACTTGGGTTTAAATTTAGCGACTCCTTAGTATAGTGACCAGCAGTATTCTCTTTTAAATCAAAAAACGTCTTATCCTCACCCTCTACTTTTACGATAGCCCCTTGTTCTAAATGAATGGTGTTGTCATTTAAGGCGCCACTTCTACTTAATGTAATTATAGTTGAATCCTGCCCATTATTAATATTTCCTTCTACCACTAAATAGCCAGCAGCTGGTGGACTATAGGGTGAGACATATTTTTCTTTACATGCAAAAAGTAAACTTATTAAAATAATGTATTGTATATTTTTCATGCTTTTATTTAAATCTTATATTAAAATTTATATATGGAATAGCGTTTCCAAATATGGAAAGTTTGTAACCATTTATATTTCCTTCTTCCGCTACATAATATACAGAATATGGGTTTTTCCTTCCGGTAAGATTATATATTCCTATAGTCCAAGAATTATGTGTTAATTGATTCACTTTGTGATTGCCTTCTATATTCATGGAAAAGTCGGTTCTGAAATAATCTGGAATTCTATATGCATTTCTGTCTGCATATAAGGTCCTTGATGATCCTGCATAATTAAATACACCTATCGGCAAAGTGATAGGCCTTCCGGTGCTATAGGTTCCGTTTAATGAAATACTAAATCGATGACTAAATTTATAGTTTCCAATTATAGTAATATCATGCGGCTTGTCGTAATTAGCTGGATATATTTGTCCTTTATTTATTAGTTCTCCCACATTTGGATCGTTCATTTGTAAAAGTATCCTTGACCAGGTGTAGCTAATCCATCCGTTTAATTTTCCTGTTGTTTTCTTTAATAGAAACTCTACCCCATAAGCCTTACCCTTTGTTCCTATTACGTCAGTTTCAATATGTTGGTTCATGACTAAAACAGCGCCACTTTTATAATCTAAATAGTTGGCTATGTTCTTATAATAAACTTCGATGGAGGTCTCAATAGTATTGGACTTTAAATTCTTATAAGCCCCAATGGATAGTTGACTTCCAATTTGAGGTTTAATATTTGGATCACTCAATTTCCAAATATCAGTTGGAGCCATAGCTGTAGTATTTGATAAAGAATGGATATACTGTCTTTGTGTGTTAAAGCCTGCTTTTAGCGAGAGGGTTTCGTCCACTACATACCTAAGCGCTAATCGATATTCAGGTCCGCCATAAGTCTTTATAAGTTCGCCATTTCCATAATTAGCGATACCTGTACTATTAAATTCGGTTTTAGGTAAGCCAGCTGCGTAGTTATTTATTTGTTGAGGTCCTAAATAATTGAACATGGAGAGTCTTAGCCCAGCATCTAGTTTCAAGGCACTTGTGATGGTATAATGGTCACTTAAAAAAATTGCTGATTCAAGTGCTTTTTCTGCATCCACCACTTTTTTTACAACCAATGAGCTAGTAGAAAGTGGGTTATAAGATCCAGGCGCTAAATCGTATAATATTGTATTCACTCCAAAATCAAAGCTATGTTTATTGTTAAGCACATAATTAAATTGGGCTTTAGCAAATTGCTGATTGATATTGAATTTTAACTGATACGAATTAATAGGTATTTTACTGCTTGAAATATTGTACTCATATCGGTCTAGTCCAGCAGTAAAAATGCCATAAAATTTATTAGTATAAAAATGTTTGAGTTTAAGTGAGAAATTCTTGTTGGCATAACCATATAAAGTGTCTGAATTTAAATTGAATCTATCAGCACTTAAATAACCGTTAATATATAATGTATTCTTTTTATTGATTTCATTATTTACACTAAGGTTAAGATCATAAAAAGAAGCACTACTATGTTGATATTGATCTGGCAAAACATTAAATAGCCAGTTGGAATAAGTACTTCTACCTCCTAGGATAAAAGAAGATTTATTTTTTTCAATAGGGCCTTCAATATTCACTCTACTTGTAAGCAATCCAATTCCAGCGGATCCTGTAAAGTTTTTCTTATTCCCTTCTCTACTATTTATGTCTAAAACAGATGCAAGTCTTCCGCCAAACTCTGCTGGGATAGCTCCTTTGTATAATTCGACATTCTTTATTACTTCGGGATTAAAGGCTGAAAACATTCCAAAGAAGTGTGTGGGGTTATAAATAGTCCCGTCATTAAAAAGTATTAAGTTTTGGTCTGCTGCACCACCTCTCACATTTAAACCAGTACTAGCTTCCCCAACTGTTTTTACTCCTGGAAGGGTAGTAACTACTCTTAATATATCTGACTCTCCAAAAACTACCGGAACTTGCTTAATAGACTTAATATCAATTTTCTGAACGCCCATTTGAGTACCTCTTATATTACTTATTTTTTGAGTGGAGATTACCACTTTCTTCAAAGACATGACTGAAATAGTCATTTCTATATTCATTTTACCATCGCCATTTATAAGTAATTGCCTTTTAATATCACGCATACCAATACTCTGAATATTAAGCAACTGCTTACCTTTGGGCACATTAATTGTAAAGTATCCATATTGGTCGGTTACAGTTCCAATTTTAGGCTTGTCTATATAAACGGAGGCGCCAACAATTGGTTCACCAGTTTTTAGATCTTTAATATTTCCAACTAGTGTTGCTGTAATGGAACTGTTATTATTTTTTAAACCTACTTCGTATACTTTTTTGTCAATACTATTTTCATTAAAAGTATTATTGACTATCGGTTCATCCAGATACAGTGTATTTTTATTTACTGATTTATTTTTTTGAATAGTTAAACTGTCAGGCAGCGTAAAATTCAAAGCCATTCCCTTTGTTAAAAAAACGTCGTTGTGGGTACCCAATGCATAATAAAAATCGGTACTCAAAAAGAATTGATCTAGTATATATTTTATTGTTTGTTGATTTATAGAAATACTAATTGATAAGTCTTTGAATTCTTCTGGATTATAATAAAAGTGATAACCAGATTGCAGCTCAATTTCTGAGACAAAGGTTTTAAAGCTAGCTTGCTTTAAGTTTACGCTAATTAGATTTGGACTATTAGTTTGCGCATTAGTTTGAACTGCACATAAGAAGCTTAATGCCAATAAACCAACAATAATGCTGTTGCTTTTTTTATTTTTATAATTGGTCATAATAGCTGGCTACTTTTAATATATAGTTTTCCGGATCCTTTCTATACTTGAATCCTAGGCTTTTTACAAAATTTGTAATTTTGCCTTTCCTGTCTCTAAATAAGTTTAATAAATCTCTTTTATTTGCAATTGTATAAAACCGGTTATTTTTTTTGATATAGTATATGCTATTTTGCTCAAAATGACCCATAAGTTCATTTACATTTACAATTGCCTCTTTCTTTGTTTTAATATATTTAACTAGAAATTTGATATTACCATCAAGTAATAGTTTATAAAATCCGCTATAGAGCGTAGTTGTTTTTTGACTATCTTTTTCTAGTCTAATAAATACTTGATTTTTTATATTGAATTTTTCTACTTTCTCGCTGATTAATTGAATGCGATGCGTGCTATCTTGAAATATAATTGCATCTGCGACCAAGTCATATTGGAATTGTATATGATCAAACTTCACATGGTCATATACAATATCACCCCTTAATAAAGTGTTGGTAATATAAAATGGGTGCCCTTCCTTAAAGTAGCTTGGGTAGCCTAAATATTTGGTTCCATTCAATAATGCAGACTGTTCTCCTATATTATTGAAATAATATAAAACAGTAGTTTTTTGTTTATTAAGTTGTGCTTTGGCAGAACTTTGTAGTAGTAAAATACATACTAATAAGCAGCAGTCTTTGAATCGCATAGGGTAAAACAAAAGCTTTATCACTTTTGTGCATATTCAATTTAGGCCTTTTTCTTTCTAAAATCTAAGTTATTGAAGAAACTTATTTTAACGGCGTCAATAGACTTAAACTTATTTCCAGCGCTTAATTGTTGATATGATTTAGTATAACCAAATTGTAAAAAATCACGTTTGCTCGTATAAAAGAAAAACCCTGCAAAAGCACGATTTTGATCAAATACATTGTAGACAATATTTTTACCAAAATTCAGGTATAACTCATTTGATGCAACTAATGAAATTGCTCCTTTTTGATATTTACGTTTTGTGATTGGCAACTGGCTAAATACATTATATCTAAGTCTGTAACTAAAGTCATAATCACTACCGAGTGTTGTGTTGTTTATAACCTTTGTTTTAAATCTTTCTTCTAAACGAATCCAACTTGACCACTTAATACTACCTGTCTTGGCTTGCCATTGAATCATTTGCCATGGCCTATATTCAGGTACAATTATTGTTTTCCCGTCAGTAGGATGTAAGTCAACTTGAGTAAATGCTGCTGTTAATTTTATAGTTTCATTTGGGTAATAAATAACCCCCAATGTTTTTTCAATAATATCAGTATTATTGAAAAAAGCATCTTTGGTTTTTACTTGATAGTCCGCCCAAATACCCCATTTGTCTGTAATTCTTGTAGTGTTATTATAGGACATCCATATTTGATTTGCACTCTGTACCTGCTTGGTTTGTGCGGTTAATAAAATAGGGAAAGTGACAATACTACTAAGCAATAATTTTTTTAAAAACATTAATGTGGTATGAAGGGGATGAAAAAATGAGCAAGTTTAAAAAAACTATAAAGTTTTCTTTGGAGGCAAAGCAAATGCAATTGCTTCATGCTCGAAATTTCCATTATGTGAACCATCGCAGAATGGTTTGTTTTTACTTAAGCCGCATCTGCAAAGACCTACCACTTCTCTACCTGCTAAATCATAGCTATTACCTGCACGATCTACAATTGTAAATTCGCCTTCCACTTTTAAAGAACCATTGTTGTTAATTGTAATTTTCGTTGACATTTAATTTATTTTGCTTGTTTAATTTGTAATTTATTTCGAATGTAATTTTGAGTATACTTTAAGGGCTTCTTCTAAACAATCCATAGCGGCATTAATATCAGCTTCGTTAATGACGTAAGCTAGTCTCACTTCATCTTTTCCTAATCCTGGTGTGGTATAAAACCCACTTGCGGGCGCCAACATGATAGTTGCATTGTCTTTTCTAAAATCGGTTAATAACCATTTGCAAAATTCGTCCGTGTCGGCTACTGGCAATTTTGCCATAGCATAAAAAGCACCGCTTGGGGCGGGACAGTATACCCCTTCCATTTTCGACAATCTATTAATTAGTACGGTGCGTCTGCGCTCGTATTCGGCTCTGGTAGCGTCAAAGTAATCACTTGGCAAACTAAGTGCTGCTTCTGCTGCAATTTGTTCTAATGTTGGGGGGCTTAGTCTTGCTTGTGAAAATTTCATAACAGCTTCAATCACCTCTTTATTCTTCGTAACTAAAGCCCCAATTCTTGCTCCACAAGCAGAATATTTTTTACTAAAAGTGTCAATCATGATCACTCTATCTTCTACACCTTCTAATGTCAATGTGCTTTTAACTTTCCCTTCGTAACTAAACTCTGTATAGGCTTCGTCAGAGAACAAGTACAAATCTTTTTCTTTGATTAAATCTCTTATTTGTAATAATTCATTTTCACTATATACATACCCTGTAGGGTTATTAGGATTGCAAATAAAAATACCTTTTGTTTTTGAGGTAATTTTTGCTCTAAATGATTCTATAGGGGGTAATGCGAATCCAGTTTTTATGGAAGAAGTAATAGGAATGATTTTAATTCCAGCTGCCATTGCAAAACCAATATAGTTTGCATAGAAAGGTTCAGGTACAATAATTTCGTCTCCGGCATCTAGACAAGCCATGAATGCAAATAATATTCCCTCACTTCCGCCAATTGTAATTAGAATATTTGAATAGTCTACAGCTATTCCTTTTGAAATATAGTATTCGGCTAATTTTTTTCTGAAACTTAAAATACCAGCACTGTCAGTGTATTCTAATACTTTTAAATCTGCATTTCTAACAGCTTCCATCATAATAGAAGGAGTTTCAATATCAGGTTGCCCAATATTTAAATGATAAACCTTGACACCTTCTTTTTTTGCAGCATCTGCATAGCCTGCCAACCTCCTAATAGGGGAAGAAGGCATATTCATACCACGTTGACTAATTTGAATCATGCTTACTTTAAAATTACTTCTCCTTCAATTTCAAGTTCAATAGGCGTTTTAACTCCAGCAAACTTTACAGTTACTTTCTTTTTAAACACTCCTGAAAATGGAGCTGTATAGGTTACTTTAATATTCCCTTTTTGTCCTTTTAATACCGGATCTTGTTTGTATTCAGGTGTTGTACAACCACATTCTGCTTGTGCAAATTCAATAACCGCAGGTTTTGCTCCCATGTTAATATAGTTAAATACAACAGCTCTATTAATTCCTTTTTTGATCTTCCCAAAATTGTGGATGGTCTTATCAAATTTAATTTCCGATTGTGCAAATAAGCTTATAGTTAACAAGCCGAATGCCAATAAAAAAGCTATTTTTTTCATATAAATAGATATTATTATAAGTTAATTTCTGAAAGGCTAAATTATTGAAAAATCGCTAATTAACTGTTTTTATCTAATTATAGTCTTTTTATGCTTTTTGCACCTTATTTTTGCCATATGGAATCTAATTTAGAAGCCGTTTCTTCTGCTGATATGCTTTCTTTCGAAGCATTTCGAACTTCTGTACTGGAGGACTATCGAATTGCTTTATTAAGTAGGGAAGTGAGTTTATTAGGTAGGCGTGAAGTACTTACTGGAAAAGCCAAATTTGGCATTTTCGGGGATGGTAAAGAGATTGCACAAGTGGCATTGGCTAAATTTTTTCAAAAAGGTGATTTTAGGAGTGGTTATTATAGAGATCAAACATTTATGTTTGCCATTGGTGTTGCCAATGTAGAGGATTATTTTTCTCAATTATATTCTGATATTGATAATGACCCTTATAGTGGTGGCAAAAATATGAACGCGCATTTCGCTACGCCCTTTGTTAATAAAATGGGGGAATGGAATGATTTAGTAAATCGTCATAATATAACTGCTGATATTGCTCCAACAGCGGGGCAGATGGCAAGAGGTTTGGGTTTGGCCTTTGCTTCAAAATGTTTTAGAAATTCAAAATTCCCGAATCTTTTTTCGCATTTAAGTAATGAAGGAAATGAAGTTTGTTTTTGTACTATCGGTGACGCGAGTACTTCCGAAGGCCATTTCTGGGAAGTAGTAAATGCTGCAGGAGTTTTGCAAGTTCCTTTAGCCATTTTTGTTTATGATGACGGCTACGGAATTTCAGTCCCTACAAAATTACAAACTACAAAAGGTTCTATATCTGAAGCATTAAGAGGATTAGAAAAAGAGCCAGACACCAATGGTTTGAAAATATTTACAGTAAATGGATGGGACTATGCAGCTTTATGCGAAACCTTTGAAGCGGGGATTGCATATACACGCGAAACTCATACTCCTGTTGTGTTTCATGTTCAAGAATTAACACAACCTCAGGGTCATTCTACTAGTGGAAGTCATGAAAGGTATAAGTCATCGGAAAGATTAGAATGGGAGCGCGAGTGGGATTGTAATAAAAAAATGAGAGATTGGTTATTATTGAATGAGTTAACCAATGAAGACGATTTACAACAGTTAGAATCTCAAATCAAACAAGAAGCAAGATTCGCTAAGCAAGCAGCTTGGGATAAATATATCTCACCTATCAAAGCTAAAGTAATTGAACTAGCTGAATTGGTAAATGCAGGATTAAATGAGTTTGAATTGGAAAGTATTGATGGGTTGACAAGAGAAGTCTTATCCAATAAGGAACCTTTAAAAAGAGACATTTTTAGAACTGCCAATTTGGTTCTTGAAAAAATTCCACATCATCCTAATGCAAAATTAATTCGAACTTTCTTAACTGCTTATCATGAACAGCAGGCGCCTTATTATAGTAAGGACTTATATAATGAAGGGCCTAAGAGTACCTTGAATGTCTCCATAGTTCCTGCTGAATTTGCTGCAGACGCGTCTATTGTAAATGGGTATGAAATATTAAATCATTATTTTGACGAATTGTTTAAGATAAACCCTGCTGTGTATGCATTTGGAGAAGATCTAGGTAATATAGGTGATGTAAATCAGGGCTTTGCTGGATTACAATTAAAGCATGGAGAAGACCGAATTTTTGATACTGGAATAAGAGAGCAATCCATTATGGGCCAAGCACATGGGATGGCAATAAGAGGTTTAAGGCCAATTGCTGAAATACAATATTTGGACTACTTATTATATGGGTTACAAACACTAAGCGATGACGTTTCAACATTACATTATCGTAGTAATGGAATGCAAAGTAGTCCTGTAATTATTAGAACTAGAGGACACCGTTTGGAAGGAATATTCCATAGTGGATCACCAATGGGTATGATAGTAAATTCCTTAAGAGGTATGTATGTTTGTGTACCAAGAAATATGGTTCAAGCGGTAGGTATGTACAATACTTTATTAAAAGGCAATGACCCAGCTATTTTAATTGAATGTTTGAATGGGTATCGTTTGAAAGAAAAAATGCCTCTAAATATTACTGAATTTACTGTGTCTCTAGGGAAACCAGAGATAATTAAAGAAGGATCTGACATTACTATTGTTTCTTATGGTTCTACTTTGAGAATCATTGAAGATGCAGCAATAAGATTACAAGAATTGGGTGTAGACTGTGAAATCATCGACGTTCAAACCTTATTGCCATTTGATATTAACCATATGATTGTTGCTTCTTTGAAGAAGACCAACCGTATTATATTTATTGATGAAGATGTGCCAGGTGGAGCAAGTGCTTATATGTATCAACATGTTATTGAAACGCAAGGCGGTTATCGCTGGTTGGATGTAGCTGCTAGAACATTGAGCGCTAAGGCGCATCGTCCTGCTTATGCTAGTGATGGTGATTATTTCTCAAAACCTAATACGGAAGAAGTAATAAAAGTTATTACTGAAATGATGGCAGAGTAGAAAGGTTATACCCTTCTAATTTTTGCGTCTGTTCTACCGACCCTAATCTAAATTTTATTGGGATTTTTGTTTGCTTTTGCAAAGCCCTTTCCATATTGCAAATGAAACCTGTTTTTGTAGTATAAAAACTAGGAGCCACTTTTAAGTCCGAACTAAGTGAGTAAAAATGGTAAGTTGGACTCACTGTATCTTTCAGCTTAATGAATCTAGTTGGATTCATTAAGCTTGAAAGAATTAATATCGTTACAAATTGTTTCATTTAAAACTATCCCATATTATGGAATACTTTGTTTACATCCTCGTCTTCTTCTAATCTTTCAATTAGTTTACTAACATCTTCGGCTTGTTCGTCTGTTACAGGAACTGTTGTAGAAGGTATCCATTCGAATTCAGCGCTTATTACATTTAAATTTTTTGCTTCCAATTCTTTTTGCAGGTTACCAAAGTCGGTGAAGGCACATCTTAAAACTAAAATAGGATTACCATTATCGTCATTACTTTCTCCTAGTTCATCTAAGCCGTGGTCAATTAACTCTAATTCCAAGTCATCCATTACTAAACCTTCTGGATTTAATTTAAATACCCCCATTTTCTTGAACTGAAAACTAACACTGCCGCTATTACCCATTGCGCCATGCCCTTTGTTGAAATGACTTTTCACGTTGGCAACTGTTCTTACATGGTTATCTGTAGCAGTTTCTACTAATAATGCTACTCCGTGTGGTGCGTATCCTTCATATAATATTTCTTCATAGTTAGAAGTGTCTTTGCCCATTGCTCTTTTAATTGCTGCTTCGACACGGTCCTTGGGCATACCTACACTTCTTGCATTTTGATAACATCTTCTAAGAGCAGGATTGTCGTCGGGATTAGGTCCAGACGCTTTTACAGCGATTACAATTTCTTTGCCTATACGTGTAAATTGCTTAGCCATGCGATCAAATCGCTTGAACATAGTTGCTTTTCTTACTTCAAAAATCCTTCCCATAGTTTCATTATTTAAGGTCTGCAAAAATAGGACAAAAAAAATAGCCAGACAATAAGGTCTGGCTATTCTAGCTATATTTTTACAACTTGAACTACTTATTCAAATTACTATGTTTTCTACCGTATAGGAAGTAAACTACTAAGCCTATTGCCATCCAAGCAAATGCCACTTTCAATGTTTGAGCATCTAGTGCAAATATCATTGCAAGACAAATTACAGCACCCAAGATAGGAACTAATGGCACTAATGGAGTTTTGAAAGGTCTTTCCATGTCTGGAGACTTTCTGCGTAAAATCCAGATACCAGCACTCACCAACACGAAAGCAAATAAAGTACCGAATGAGGTTAAATCACCCGCTACGCTTCCTGGAACAAATGCTGCAAAAGCACCTACAAAAACAAATAAAATCCAGTTTGATTTATATGGAGTTCTGTATTTAGGGTGTAAGTCAGAGAATACTTTAGGTAATAATCCGTCGTTCGCCATTGAGAAGAATACACGAGACTGTCCCATTAACATTACTAATATTACAGAAGAGAAACCAGCTAATATAGCCACTGTAACTGCAGTTGCTAACCAACCATACCCTGTCATATAAGTAGAAATTGCATAAGCTACAGAAGCTTCACGACCTTTTAATGGGTCAACAAAGTCTTTCCAATTAGCTACTCCAGTTAATACGTGGCCAAATAAGATGTATAAAATGGTACAAACCACTAAAGAGCCTAAAATACCAATTGGCATATCTCTTTTTGGATTTTTTGCTTCTTGAGCAGCTGTTGAAACGGCATCAAAACCAATAAAGGCAAAGAATACAATTGCAGCCCCACCTAGTACACCACCCCAGCCATGTTTAAATGTGCCAGAGTAGTCGGCAATCACCTTACCTGCAGCGTCAACTACTGGTGGTTGGTTTGCAGGAATCAAATATGGAGTATGATTCTCTGGACGTATAAACTGCCATCCAAGAACAATAAATATTATAACAATAGCTACTTTGATAAATACGATTACCGCATTTACAATTGCAGACTCTTGTGTTCCTTTAATTAATAACAAAGTCAATAATAATAGGATAATTAAGGCAGGGGCATTCATGATTCCATGATGTAATACACCAAAAGTATCTGTGAAACTTTCAAAAGGGGAATGACTCCATTCATATGGAATCCGCCCGCCCAGCAGCTTATTCAAGTATTCGCTCCAAGCAATGGATACTGTAGCAGCACCTAATGCATATTCCATAATTAAAGCCCATCCAATAATCCAAGCTACAGTTTCTCCCATTGTTACATATGAATAAGCATATGCACTTCCTGAAATTGGAATCATAGCAGCAAATTCAGCATAACATAATCCAGCAAAAGCACAACCTACAGCAGCAACAATAAATGACAATGTAACAGCTGGGCCAGCAGCTTGTCCAGCAGCAGCAGCAGTTCTTACAAAAAGGCCTGCGCCAATAATGGCACCAACTCCTAATGCAATTAAGTTACCTGCGCCTAGTGTACGCTTTAAGCCTTTACCGCCATCTTCTGCTTGAGCCAACATCGCCGACAAATCTTTTTTTCTAAATAAACTCATATTAATGGTTTTCAGTTAATAAGTAGTCAACTATAAAAGTCTCCTACTTAGGGTGAATTAACAATTTCAATACAAGTTGAAAAATAGCACTTTTTTCGCAAAAACACACGCATTTTTTAAGAAAACACTAGTGCTTTAAGGTGTCCTATTTTAGCAGTTAAGTCTTATATTGCATATCTAATATTCCTATGAAAAAATCTAACAAACTCACAGTTTATATTGTCATTGCAATGGTGGCAGGCGCCATTTTAGGCTACTTCATTCATGAAGGAAAGGATGCAGCAACCATTGACAGCTTTGCAAAAAACATCAAATTATTAACTACTATCTTTTTAAGATTGGTACAAATGATCATTGCCCCACTGGTTTTTACAACTTTGGTTGTGGGTATTGCAAAACTAGGCGACTTGAAAACAGTTGGTAGAGTTGGTGGAAAAGCATTGTTATGGTTTGTGTCTGCTTCTTTAATGAGCTTATTAATAGGGTTAGTTTTGGTGAATTTATTTAAGCCAGGGGAAGGGATGGATTTAAGTGTTGCAGCGGATAAATCTGGAGTGCAAGACTTGATGGGTAAGACTCAGTCATTTAGTATACTCAACTTTGTGGAGCATGTTTTTCCAAAAAGCATGATTGAGGCAATGGCCAATAATGAGATTTTACAAATTGTTATATTTAGTATTTTCTTTGGTGTAGCTGCTGCAGCTATTGGAGAACCTGCAAAAGGATTCATTAAAGCTTTAGATACAATTGCGCATATTATTTTAAAAATGGTGGGGTATGTAATGAATTTTGCACCGCTGGGTGTATTTGGAGCTATTGCTGCAGTCATTGCTACAAAAGGATTGGCAATTTTTATTTTTTATGGAAAATATCTTCTTTATTTTTTAATAGGTATTGGTGCACTATGGGCAGTGTTATTAGGAGTAGGGTTTCTTATTTTAAGAAATCGTGTTCCAGTTTTATTAAAACATATTACGACTCCTTTAGTAATTGCATTTAGTACTACAAGTAGTGAGGCTGTGTTTCCTAAATTAACAGAAGAATTGGAAAAATTTGGATGTAAGGACAAAATTGTTTCTTTTATTTTACCATTAGGATATTCATTCAATTTGGATGGAAGTATGATGTATATGACTTTTGCTAGTATGGCAATTGCGCAGGCATACGGAATTCATTTAGACATTGGAACGCAATTGACTATGCTGATTGTATTAATGCTTACCAGTAAAGGAATCGCAGGTGTGCCACGTGCTTCATTGGTAGTGGTAACTGCAACATGTGCTATGTTTCATATTCCTCCAGAAGGAATCGCTTTAATTTTACCTATCGACCATTTTTGCGATATGTTCCGTTCAGCAACTAATGTTTTGGGTAACAGTTTGGCAACAACAGTGGTAAGTAAATGGGAAGGTGCTTTAGACGAGCCTGCCCCAATCTTAAATAATAACTTATGATGATTACATTATTGGAAGCTTTCCATTGGAGTCAATTATTACAACCCCAATTCTATATTGAACATGGTGGGTTGTGGTTAATACTTCTTGTGGTATTTGCGGAAACAGGATTATTTGCCGGTTTCTTTTTGCCAGGAGATAGTTTATTATTTGTAGCTGGTATTTACGCAGGCCCACTAGCTGCTGAAATTTTTGCATCAAATAATGAATGGGTTAATTTATTTATAATAATGGTATTTATTGCAGCTGCAGGGATTGCCGGTAATTATGTAGGATACTTATTTGGTAAGAATGTAGGACCTTCTATGTATGAGTGGAAAGAGAACTTATTTTTTAAGAAAAAATATTTAATGCAGGCACAGGAATTTTATGACAAACATGGAGGACGTGCTATTGTCATTGCTCGATTCATTCCAATTGTGCGTACCTTTGCGCCTATTATTGCAGGCATTGTTAAGATGGACAAGAAGAAATTCTTATATTTTAATGTAGTTGGCTGTATTTTATGGGTGTCTACCATGTTGTGTGCAGGACATTTTTTACAAAGATGGATTTTAGAGCGTTTTCAATTTGATTTGAAAAAGCATTTAGAAGTTATAGTTTTAGGAATTGTATTTATAACTACAGCTCCAGTAATTATTAAAGTATTGACACATCGTTCAAAAAAAGCATAATTAATTATGACTACCAATAAGCAAATAGGACTTTTATCTCTGCCTGTTTTTGTTGCAGCACTAGGTTATTTCGTAGATGTTTATGACTTACTATTATTTACGATTGTTAGACAACCTAGCGTAATGAGTTTAGGTGCAACCGCCGAAACTATAATTGTGGACAGCGCTCATATTATAAACTGGCAAATGTCAGGTTTATTAATTGGAGGTATTCTGTGGGGCGTAATTGGTGATAAGAAAGGAAGACTAAAAGTATTATTTGGATCTATATTATTATATTCTATCGCAAATATTTTAACCTCTTTTGTGCATAGTGTGGACCAATATGCTTACTGCCGTTTTGTAGGAGGCATTGGATTAGCTGGTGAATTGGGTGCAGGTATAACTCTTGTATCGGAGATGCTTCCTAAAAACAAAAGAGGTATTGGCACTTCCATGGTTGCAGGTATTGGATTATTTGGCGCCGTATTTGCTTATTTTACTTTTCAATATACGCAGGACTGGAGATTATGTTATCAAATAGGAGGCGTGTTAGGCGTGTTTTTATTAATCCTTCGTATACGTGTGGCTGAATCCTTTATGTTTGAGTCGTCTAAGTTGGCAAATATTGCAAAAGGAAATTTCCTTATGTTCTTTAATAACAAAAAACGGTTCTCTAAATATATCAAAGCTATTTTAATAGGACTGCCTACTTGGTTTGTAATTGGAGTAATGGTGAATTACAGTAATAAGTTTGCAACAGGATTGTATGGCACCAATTTAATTGACTCAGGACGTTCTGTGATGTTCGCGTATATTGGTATTGCAGTGGGTGATTTATTAATAGGGTATGTAAGTCAATATTTCAAAAGTCGTAAAAAAGCATTGTTGGTATTTTATTCCATAAGTGTACTGGGGATGCTGCTCTTTTTTAGCGCGTACAATAATAGTGATGAAAGAATGTATGCGATTTGTGCATTTCTGGGCTTTAGCACAGGCTATTGGGCTATCTTCAATCAAATGGCAGCCGAACAGTTTGGTACTAATTTGAGAGCTACGGCAGCTACTACCATTCCCAATATGGTGCGCGGTGCATTGCCCTTAATTAATTTTTTATTCTTAGATATTTTACAAAAAAGCCTTGGATGGACCATTGTGCAAAGTGGCATTTTAACAGCAGTTATAGTAATGTCAATTACCATAGTTGCTTTCATATTTACAGAAGAGACTTATCATAAGGACTTAGATTATTTAGAATACGACAATCCACTTCCATAGACTTTTCATACTATGCGATTATTATTTATTCGTTTTTCATCTATTGGGGATATTGTATTTACTACACCGGCTATTCGTTGTGCTAAACAACAAATACCTGGCGCAGAAATTCATTTTTTAACAAAGACTTCCATGAAGTCAGTTACCGAGGCGAATCCCTATATTGATCATTTTCATTATTTCGATAAAGACTTAACAGCAACTATTGCATCACTGAAGCAATATAAGTTTGATTATACAATTGACTTGCATAATAATTTTAGAACCTATCGAATAAAGAAGGCGTTGGGTGTTCCTGCACTTACCTATAACAAACTGAGTTTTCAAAAAATGTTGCTTACTAATCTGCATATTAACATAATGCCGCAAAGGCATATAGCTGATAGGTGTTTAGATACATTAAAAAAATTGGGCGTGGTGAATGACGGGAAGGGCATGGATTATTTTATTCCCACACAAGTCAAATTAAAAGCAAACGACATACCCACTTCTCACCAAGCAGGATATATCGCAATCATAATTGGAGCTTCCTTTGCAACCAAAAAATTACCTGTAAATCAGTTGCAAGACTTGTGCAATCTAATACCATACCCCATTATATTAATAGGAGGGAAAGAAGATGCAGCAGAAGGACTGGCAATAGCAGCAATAGACCCCACTAAAATTTACAATGCCTGCGGTAAGTTTAATTTACCTGAATCTGCATTGTTAGTGCAACAAGCTAAGACTGTAATTTCTCATGACACTGGCTTCTTATATATTGCATGTGCTTTTCATAAAAAAACAGTGGCTATTTGGGGTGCAACGTCGCCTGCCTTGCAGGTGGAACCTTATTACGCTGAATCAGATTTGACATCAAACAATAGTTCGGAATTAAGTAATGGCAATACTGAAATGTATTATAATGCGATTGTGCCAAACATGACCTGCCAACCTTGTTCCAATTATGGAACCAAAAAATGTCCGCAAGGCCATTTTGGTTGCATGCGCCAGCAGGACATTCGTGTCATTGCAGATAAGGCGATACAGTATTATATTTCTTAGTCAATTCGATTTTAGATATAAATGCGTCAGATTTTATAGAAGATTAAAAAATAAAAAAGCCCCGCAATTGCGAGGCTCTTGTATTTTTAATGAACGATTGAATTATAAAGTCTTCAATACATCATTCATATTTCTTACTGCATCAGCGCTCTTATTGAATGCTGCTTGTTCGTCTGCAGATAAATCCATTTCAACAATCTTTTCCCAACCATTCTTTCCAATTACTACTGGTACGCCTAAGCAAATATCAGACTGTCCGTATTCGCCGTTTAAGCTTACGCAACAAGTAAATAATTTCTTTTCGTCACGTACAATGCTTTCCACTAAAGCAGCTCCTGCTGCACCTGGTGCATACCAAGCAGATGTTCCTAATAATTTAGTTAAAGTTGCACCACCCACCATAGTATCGTTAATGATAGTTTGTTGTTGGTCCTCGCTTAAGAACTTAGTTACAGGAATGCTGTTCCAAGTTGCATGCTTCACTAAAGGAATCATTGTGGTGTCGCCATGTCCACCAATAACAATTGCATTTAAATCAGCAGGACTACAATCCAATGCAGTGCTTAACTGATATTTAAAACGAGCGCTGTCTAATGTGCCGCCCATTCCAATAATTCTATGTTTAGGTAAACCAGTTGATTGCAATGCTAAGTAAGTCATTGTGTCCATTGGGTTACTTATTACTATAATAATTGCATTTGGAGAATGTTTTAAAATGTTTTCGCAAACACCTTTTACAATTCCAGCATTGGTTCCAATCAATTCCTCACGCGTCATTCCTGGCTTACGCGGCAAACCTGAAGTAATTACAACCACATCTGAGTTAGCAGTTTTACTGTAGTCATTAGTGCTACCAGAAATTCTAGTATCAAAACCTAATAAAGCAGCTGTCTGCATCATATCCTGTGCCTTACCTTCAGCAAAGCCTTCTTTGATGTCTAATAAAACTAATTCACTTGCTAATTCTTTACGGGCAATATTGTCTGCACATGTTGCGCCTACTGCACCTGCTCCAACTACTGTAATTTTCATATAATATTTGTTTAAATAAAAAGGTTTAATTTTTACGGGGCAAAGTTAACTACTTGCTTCCTATTAATTTGATCAATTCGAAAATATCTGCTCCCTGGTCATAGGTCTTTATTAAACGCCCGTTGTCATATATTGCAACAAACGGAGTCATTCTTGGTCTAAAAAAGCTGGGAAGCGTAAATTCAGCATCTCGTCCAATAATCACGTTTGCTTTTCCTAATAAATTGAATTTTTCACCAAACTTCTTTATTGCATCCATATCTCTATAACTATCCCATATAAATAAAGTGTTTTTAAATTTGTCAGCATATTTATTTAGTTCTGCAGCTTGATGCTCACAATGAGGACAGTCTGGACTAAATATCAAAATACAAGTATATCTATATTTGTTAGGCATTTGCTTATTAGTGACTTCTTTCCCGTTAGGTGCTACTAAGCTAAATGTTGGAAATTTGTCTGACTTCATATACGGAGCGTTTGGATCTGGTGCATTAGATTGTGCATTTGCCGCTACTAAAAAAAGACATAGTAAACTTGTTACAATAAACTTCATTGGACTAATTTTTTTCATATTGTTATTTGATTTTGTTTTTTGCCATCATTCGCATGGCTTTTGCGTCTTGTAAAAATTCTGACGCGAAAATAAAATTATTTAAAAGTTGATTTTGACTATAAATGATATCCTTATTGGATCCTTCCCATTCTTTTTTCCCTTGATGAAGATATATTATGTAATCTCCTATCTCCATCACACTATTCATGTCATGAGAAACAACAATAGTAGTTATGTTTTTTTCAACAGTAAGTTCTTGTATCAATCTGTCAATTACCATTGACGTTTGCGGGTCTAATCCTGAATTGGGTTCATCACAGAACAAATATTTCGGTTCCATAATTAATGCCCTAGCAAGTCCTACACGTTTTTTCATACCCCCGCTTAGTTCTGCGGGAAATTTAGCATTAACGCCGTCTAAATTTACACGAGATAAAATTTTATTTACTTTTTCCTGTTTTTCAGCCCATTTTAATCCTGAAAACATATCTAATGGAAATCTTACATTTTCCTCCACCGTCATGGAGTCGAAAAGTGCATTTCCTTGAAACAGCATTCCAACATTATTGCGTAAATTTTTTCTTTCTTCTTCATTCATCTTACGTAGTTCCTTGTCGTCAAAGAACACTTCTCCTTGGTCAGCATGTATAAGATCTACTATACATTTTGTCAAAACTGTTTTTCCACTTCCACTTGCTCCAATTATTAAATTACACATTCCAGGTTTAAATTGCGCACTAATATCATCTAAGATAATTTTTGTGTCAAATTTTTTACTGATATGTTTTATTTCAATCATGAATACTAGTTTGTAAGGGGGACTTGTAAATTTAACAAATCTTCGAATGTATCTCTTCTACTTATTAATTTATCTATGCCATTTTCAAATAATACCTGTGCTGGCTTATATCTTGCGTTGTAATTACTCGCCATTTCATAACCATAAGCTCCTGCATTATAGAATATTAAATAGTTCCCTTCTTGAATAGTTGGAATAGGGCGGTCCCAAGCAAAAGTATCGGTCTCACAAATATTACCTACTACAGCATATTGTTGAATCTGCTTCTCCGGGTGACTTAAGTTGTCAATATGATGGTAAGCGTCATAAAACATGGGACGAATTAAATGATTCAATCCAGTATTAATGCCTGCAAACTGAATATCGCCAGACTGCTTTAATACATTCACTTGCGCAATAAAATAACCAGCCTCACTTACTATATATTTACCTGGCTCAAACCAAGCTGTTAATTTACGTCCATATTTTTCAGACAATTTATTCATTGCCTTGTCCACTTCAGCACCAAGTAATGAAATGTCAGTTCCTTTTTCGTCTGGTTTATAAGGAACTTTAAATCCACCGCCAAAATCTAAAATAGTTACTGTTGGAAATTCAATTAATAAGCTATCAAAAACGTCAGCAGATTGAATAAATACATGCACGTCTTTGATTTCACTTCCTGTATGAATATGAAGTGTAGCAATATTGATTTGATATTTTTGCTGAATAGATTTTAATTCAGTTAATTGAGTGGCAGGAATTCCAAACTTACTTTTATCATGACCAGTGGATATTTTCAAATTGCCGCCCGCCATAATATTAGGTCTTACGCGAATACCAACAGGGTAGCTGCTTCCGTAAGCGGCGCCAAATTTTTCTAAGTTAGACAAGCTGTCAATATTGACATTCACTCCTAAGCTTACTGCTTCTGCAATTTCCTCAAAACTTACACTATTACTAGTGTATAAAATATTTTGTGGAGTAAAACCTACATGCAATGCCATTTTTACTTCATTAATAGAACTGCAATCAATATTACACCCTGCGCGTTTTACAACGTCAAGTATATGAATATTAGTTAAAGCTTTGCAAGCATAAAAAAAGCGTGTATTGTCTGTAGAAAAATGAGATAATAATTGGCGGTATTGACTTACAATTTTTTCAGCATGGTAAACATACAAAGGAGTGCCATACTTATTTGCAGCAGAATTTAATTGATCGTAGGATAAGCTTGTCTTCATAACACGAAGATACAATTAGTACTAGGTTCTATGCTTATCTGATCGATATAATTTAAAAAAATGGGATGAACGAAAAGCTACTGCTTGTTATTCTGAAGGGCTTTCAGGAATAGTATCTTCCTCTTCAGTTTCTGCTTCAAAGTCGTCAGTTTCTTCTGGCAAGTTTGGAGCTTCTGCTTCCTCGCGTTCCTCAGCAGCTTCTTCTGAAACTTGTTCGAAAACACTGTTGTCAGTAAAGTCTTCTGGTTTAACAATTGTTGCTTCTACAATTTGATCGGCTAATACTTCTCTAATTTTCGGTAAATCTTCGGTCGAATTGATTCCAAAATAATCCATGAAGTTTTTTGAAGTAGCATATACCAAAGGTTTACCTGGCAAATGCTCATTACGGCCGCTAATTATGATTAATTCTTTTTCCAATAATTTCTGGATTGAATAATCACTGTTTACGCCTCTTATAGCTTCTACTTCCCCTTTAGTAATGGGTTGTTTGTAGGCAATAATAGCCAACGATTCTAAAGCGGCGTTTGATAAACGCTTAAGGAACTTGTCGCCATTTAATTGAGCAATCGTTTTATGGAAATCAGGTTTAGTCAAAAACTGCCATCCACCACCACTTTGTTTTAATTCAAAAGGATAAAATTCGGTAGCATACTTTTCTTGAATACCTGACAAAGCACTCTCTACTTGTTCAAGTGTGATACGTTCTTCTAAAAATCCAAATGCGTTATTGATTAATTCAGTAATGTCAGCTGGATTTAAAGCTTTATCACTTGCGAATATCAAGGCTTCAATGTGAGGAATGATTTGACTAATTTCCATGGTATATGATTTCTTATCCGTTTAATGCAGCAGCACCACTTACGATCTCGGTTAATTCGGTAGTAATTGCGGCTTGTCTTGCACGGTTGTAAGATATTTTCAATGATTTTAATAATTCGTTTGCGTTCTCACTTGCTTTATCCATTGCGGTCATTCTTGCTCCATGCTCACTTGCATTAGCATCCAATACTGCTTTAAATAGCTGAGTGTTTAATATTTTAGGCATTAATTCGGCAACCAAAGCTTCTTTCTGCGGTTCAAAAATAAAGTCAGTTTTTTTCTGATTTGCTACTTTTGCAATCTTAGGAATAGGCAAGAAAGCCTCCGCCTTAAATTCTTGTGTAGCTGCGTTCTTGAATTCGCTATATATAATATCAATGGCGTCAAACTCTTTGTTAGCAAAAGCATCCATAGCAGCTTTAGCGGCTAGTTGTACATTTTCAAAACGAAGATTTAAGAAAATATCTTTAAAATCAGCATTAGTATTATAGCCAGATTTACTCAAGCTTTCATATCCTTTCTTGCCAATATTCCAAATAGTTATTTTTTGTGTAGGGTACTTTTCTTCAATAGTAGCTTTTGCTAATTTAACCAAGTTAGCATTGTAACCGCCACATAATCCACGATCGGACGTAATTACAATTAATAATACATTGTGTACGGGTCTGGTTTCAGCCAAGGCTAAATGAGTGTCGCCTTCCAAACTTCCAATAATATTACTAAGCATATCCTGCAATTTGCGTGCATAAGGTCTCATTTGGGTAATGGAGTCTTGGGCACGACGTAATTTTGCAGCACTAACCATTTTCATGGCCTTAGTGATTTGCTGAGTACCTTGGGTACTTTTGATCCTATTTCTTACTTCTTTTAATTGACCAGCCATAGCTATGTTTATTAAGCAGGCAAAGGTATCATTTTTTAGTCCATTTTCCGCTTTTAAGTAGGCCCATTTTTGACATTTGAGCCACTCAGACTTAAATTTTGGATTGGTGGGGTGCTAAAACCAACAAACTGACCTCAATTGCTTACCTTTAAGGCCCTCAATTGACGTCAAAATTTCTTTGGCACGGATATTGAGTATTAGGCTTAAACACAATTATTTAGGAAGCATATGTTGCAGATTATCAGTAAAATATTTGGCGGATCTAAAAGTGAAAAGGACGTCAAAAAAATTCAACACTTAGTACCCGTTATTAATGGTCATTCCGAATCGTACAAATCGCTATCGAATGACGAATTAAGAAATAAAACCAACGAGTTTAAAGAGCGAATTAAATCGCATTTAAATGAAATGAATACACATATTGAGTCAGAGCAAGCAAGAGCTGAAGCGCTACCTTTGAGTGACTTAATGGGACGTGATGCAATTTATCAAGACATTGATTCTTTGAATAAAGAAAAGAATAAGAGTTTAGAGCAAATACTTTGGACAATTTTACCTGAAGCATTTGCAGTGGTAAAAGAAGTTGCGCGCCGATTTACCGATTTTGAAGAATTGGTTGCGACTGCTAGTACACTAGATAGAGAACTTTCCGTAAAGAAAGAATATGTAACTATTAATGGGAGTCAGTCTACTTTTCAAACTACTTGGAAAGCTGCAGGGGTGCCTGTTACATGGAATATGGTGCATTATGATGTACAGTTAATTGGAGGTATCGTTTTACATGAGGGAAAAATTGCGGAGATGTCAACAGGAGAGGGTAAGACATTAGTTTCAACTTTACCTGCGTACTTAAATGCATTAGCAGGCGAAGGAGTTCATATTGTTACAGTGAATGATTATTTAGCGAAAAGAGATAGTGAGTGGAATGGTACTTTATTCGAGTGGTTAGGTATTACTGTTGATTGTATCGACAAGCATCAGCCTAATTCTGAAGACCGCCGAAACGCTTACCGTGCAGATATTACCTACGGAACAAATAATGAATTTGGGTTTGATTATTTGAGAGACAATATGGTGCACACACCGGAGGAAATGGTTCAACGTAAACACCATTTCGCAATGGTGGATGAAGTAGATAGTGTATTAATAGACGATGCTAGAACACCATTAATTATTTCGGGTCCAATTGGTCATCAAACAGGGGAGCAACAATTTTTTGAATTGAAACCAAGAATAGAAAAGTTAGTAGATGCTCAGAAAAAAGCAACGAGTCAATTTTTGATTGAGGCAAAAAAGAAAATCGCAGAAGGCAATGATGACGCTAAGGATGGCGGATTGGCGCTTTACCGTGCCTTTAGAGGGTTGCCAAAAAATAGTGCATTAATTAAATATTTAAGTGAGCCAGGAATTAGAGTAAAACTTCAAAAATCAGAGAATTTTTATTTAGCAGACCAACAAAGAGAAATGCCGTTGGTTGACGAAGAATTATATTTCTATATAGACGAAAAAAATAATTCCGTTGAATTAACAGACAAAGGGTTGCATTTAATAACAGGTGCAGGAGAAGATCCAAATTTCTTTTTATTGCCAGACATCAGTATTACATTAAATGCAATAGACCAAGATGCAACACTGAGCGCAGAAGAAAAATTAAAGCAGAAAGAAGTTATCATAAGTGATTATAGTATTAAGGCAGACCGTATACATACAATCAATCAATTATTAAAAGCGTATACATTATTTGATAATGATGTTGAGTATGTGGTTATTGAAGGACAAGTTAAAATTGTAGACGAACAAACTGGCCGTATTATGGAAGGCCGTCGCTATTCAGACGGCTTACACCAAGCAATTGAAGCTAAGGAAAATGTAAAGATCGAGGCAGCTACGCAAACCTATGCTACCATTACTTTACAGAACTTCTTTAGAATGTACCACAAGTTAGGTGGTATGACAGGTACTGCAGAAACAGAAGCTTCTGAGTTTTGGAGTATTTATAAATTAGACGTTGTTTCTATTCCTACAAATATTCCTGCTGTAAGAATTGACGAACAGGATATGGTGTTTAAAACCAAGCGTGAAAAGTTTGGTGCTGTAATTGAAGCAATCGAAACTTTACGTGAAAAAGGACGTCCAGTATTAGTAGGAACGACTAGTGTGGAAGTGAGTGAGTTATTAAGTAGAATGTTACGTCAAAAAAGTATTCCGCATAATGTATTGAATGCAAAACAACATGCCCGTGAAGCACAGGTAGTTGCGGAAGCTGGTTTAACTGGCGCTGTTACTATTGCAACGAATATGGCTGGACGTGGAACAGATATTAAGTTAAGTCCTGAGGTGAAAGCAGCTGGCGGTTTGGCAATTTTAGGAACAGAGCGACACGAGTCAAGACGTGTTGACAGACAGTTAAGAGGTCGTGCGGGTCGTCAAGGTGATCCAGGATCTTCTCAGTTCTTTGTGTCTTTAGAAGATGATTTAATGCGCATGTTTGGAAGTGAGCGTATCGCAAAAGTGATGGACTTTGCTGGCTATAAAGAAGGGGAAGTGATTCAACACAGTATGATCACAAAATCTATTGAGCGTGCACAGAAAAAAGTGGAAGAAAATAACTTCGGAGTGAGAAAGCGTTTGTTAGAATATGATGATGTAATGAACAAGCAAAGAGCAGTCATTTATAAGAAAAGAAGTCACGCTTTATTTGGAGAAAGATTAGCATTGGATTTAGATAATGCATTCTTTCAAGTCATCGAAGGCATTACAATTTCTCATAAGTCAATGAATGACTATGAGTCTTTCAAATTAGCATTAATTGTACAAGCAGGGTTTGATACTAAAATAACTTTGGACGATTTCAATAAAAACAATGAATCTAATTTAGTGGAGTCGACTTATCAAGAAGCGATTGCGCATTACGATTATAAGAAAAATGAAATAATGTCCGACAGTATTCCAGTATTTAAAAATATTAGAACAGGGCAGGGTAATCATATTGAAAATGTAATTGTTCCAGTGAGTGATGGTAAAATTGTTTTTAGTGTATTGGTGAATTTAGATAAGAACTTAGAATCGAAAGGGTTGGCTTTGGCGACACAGTCTGAAAAATCAATTGCTTTAAGCTTAATTGACGACGCATGGAAAGAGCATTTACGTGCAATGGACGATTTAAAACAATCTGTTCAAACGGCAACTTACGAGCAAAAAGATCCATTAGTAATATACAAAATGGAGGCTTTCGAA
The DNA here is from genome assembly GCA_947452555.1 of Bacteroidota bacterium. Taxonomy (GTDB): domain Bacteria; phylum Bacteroidota; class Bacteroidia; order Chitinophagales; family Chitinophagaceae; genus Sediminibacterium. The sequence goes on along the minus strand of CANGDH010000008.1, from coordinate 29,611 downwards.
TTGTTTAGAAAAATGGATGTTGAAATTAACCACAAGTTGGTTCAATTTTTATGTCATGCACATATACCAGTGGAATCAGGTGCTGTAAAAGAAGGGAAACAACAAAAAACAGACTTAAGTAAATTAAGCATAAGCCGTACCGAAGATGGTATTGAAAAGGAAAACGAATACCATGATCCAAGCGAGCAAAAGCAAGCACCCGTTCAGGTAGGTCCAAAAATTGGACGTAACGATCCTTGTCCATGCGGTAGTGGTAAAAAATATAAATCATGTCATGGGAAAGATGCCGCTTAACAAATATATTGACCATACTATTCTAAAACCTACATGTTTGGTTTCAGATATTCAAAAGTTATGTGCCGAAGCAAAGCAATATGATTTTGCTGCAGTTTGTGTGCCGCCTAATTTTGTGAAATTAGCAAAGGAACAAGTAGCAGGCTCCGATGTAAAAGTGGCGACTGTGGTTGGGTTCCCATTTGGATATAGTGCTACTGAAGCAAAAATCGCAGAAATAATACTTGCCATGGTGGATGGCGCAGATGAATTAGATGTGGTTGCAAATATCTCTGCAATTAAGAATGGAGATTGGTCTGCGATTGCGGACGAGATTAATCATATTATGCCTATCATAAGATCCAAAGGGAAGGCGGTGAAAATTATAATTGAATCAGGGGTTTTAACCGACGACGAAATAATTAAGTGTTGTGATATTTATGGAATCGCTGGAATTGATTTTCTAAAAACTTCAACAGGGTATGCTGAAAAAGGGGCTAGTGTTGAAGCGGTAAGTTTATTTAGAAAACATTTACCTGAATCCATACAAATAAAAGCATCTGGCGGTATTCGTGATTACGAAACTGCTAAAAAAATGATAGACGCTGGTGCTACACGCATTGGTTGTAGCGCTGGGGTGGCCATTGTTACTGGTGCGAAAATTGACCATCTAAAAAGCAACTATTAATTGCTAACTTCAATTAGTAAGTTCACTTTAATAATTTAGTTCAATCTTATGTTACTAGAAAAAATTAAAACATTAGCAGCTCAACATCAAAAGGAGAATATCTCTACAAGACACCATTTGCATGCTAACCCGGAATTAAGTTTTCAGGAATATGAGACTTGTAAATTTGTACAAGCACAATTAACTGCTATTGGCATTCCTTTTACAGTGATTGCAACAACTGGAGTATTAGGTATTATAGAAGGCAAAAATCCTACTAAAAGGGTGATTGCATTGCGCGCTGATATGGACGCATTACCGATAATAGAAGAAAATAAAATTGATTATATTTCTAATAAGGAAGGTGTAATGCATGCATGCGGACATGATGTACACACCACTATTTTATTAGGTGCTGCAAAAATATTATGGAGCTTACGTGAAGAATTTGAAGGCACAATAAAATTATTGTTTCAACCTGGCGAAGAAAAAAATCCGGGTGGTGCAAGTTATATGATACGTGACGGAGCGCTTCAGAACCCAATACCGCAAGGCATTATAGGACTGCATGTCCATCCAGGATTGGATTACGGGAAATTAAGTTTTAGAGAAGGACGTGTTATGGCAAGTGCGGATGAATTATATGTAAGCATTAAAGGGCCAGGCGGACATGCAGCAACACCACATCAAACAGTGGATACCGTTTTAGTTGCAGCGCAACTAATTACCAGTTTACAAACTATCATATCACGCAATCGAAATCCACAAAATCCATCGGTACTCTCCATATGTTCCATTCATGGAGGAAATACTACGAATGTTATTCCGAGTGAAGTAAAATTGATGGGGACTTTTAGAGCCATGGATGAAGTGTGGAGGTTTCAGGCACATGAATTAATGATGCAACAAGCGAAAGGATTAGCCATTGCAACTGGCGCAGAAATTGATTTTAGAGTAGACATTGGATATCCAACGGTAGACAATGAACCATTAATAACTAAAGCTGCTTGGAAATTAGCAGAAGCGTATATGGGGGGAGAAAATGTAGAAGAAACTGAAAAGCGCATGGGGGCAGAGGATTTTGGATACTATTCCCAAGTCATTCCAGGTTGTTTTTTCAGATTAGGAGTAAGAAATGAGGCAGAAGGAATTATTCATAATGTGCATACCCCACATTTCAATATAGACGAGCGTGCAATTGAAAATGGAGTTGGAATGATGGCTTACCTAGGAGTAAGTCTGTTTAATTAAGCTCAAAAAACCCTATTATAATTATTTCATTAGCTTTGTACAGTTTATAAACTAACATTCGTTATAAAATCACAGCATGCCAAATACTACTAAAGATAATTTAACTAATATTAAGGATAACTTAAGAAAAGAGCAGGCCTTAGAATACCATGCTTCAGGAAGACCGGGTAAGATCGAAGTGGTACCTACAAAGGAAGCTAAAACTCAAAAGGATTTATCATTAGCTTACAGTCCAGGCGTTGCAATTCCATGCACTGAAATTAAAAACAACCCTGCTGATATTTACAAGTATACTGCCAAAGGAAACTTAGTGGGTGTAATTACGAATGGTACAGCCGTATTAGGTTTGGGAAATATAGGGCCCGAAGCTAGTAAGCCAGTAATGGAAGGTAAAGCGGTATTGTTTAAAATATTTGCCGACATTGACGTATTTGATATTGAGATTAACGAAACGGATCCAGATAAATTTGTTGAAATTGTAAAGTCATTAGAGCCCACTTTTGGGGGCATTAATTTAGAAGATATCAAAGCACCAGAATGTTTTTATATCGAGAAAAAATTAAGGGAGCAAATGAATATTCCTGTAATGCATGACGACCAACATGGTACCGCGATAATTAGTAGTGCTGCTTTATTGAATGCATTGGAAATACAAAAGAAAAAAATTGATAAAGCGAAATTTGTAGTAAGCGGAGCAGGTGCCGCAGCTATGGCTTGTACTAAATTATATGTAGCATTAGGAGCTAAGCCAGAAAACATTACTTTGTTTGATAAGGATGGGGTTTTGCATCAAGGAAGAACTGATTTAGGAGATGACAGAAAGCCGTTTGCTGTAAAATCTCCTGATACCACATTATCAATAGCAATGAAATCTGCTGACGTTTTCTTGGGCTTAAGTGTGGGAAATATTTTGAGCAAGGAAATGGTAGCTGCTATGCCAAAAAATCCAATTGTATTTGCATTAGCAAATCCAGATCCTGAAATTTCTTATGAAGACGCAACAAGTGTTAGAAAGGATATCATCATGGCAACAGGAAGATCAGATTATCCAAACCAAGTGAATAATGTTTTAGGGTTCCCTTATATCTTTAGAGGTGCGTTGGATGTGCGTGCAAAGGCAATTAATGAAGCGATGAAATTGGCTGCAGTAAAAGCATTGGCTGAATTAGCAAAGACTGCCGTGCCGGACATTGTTAACATGGCATACAATCAACAAAATTTGAGTTTTGGGCCTTTGTATATTATTCCAAAACCATTGGACCCTAGACTATTAAGTACAGTAGCACCTGCAGTGGCAAAAGCAGCAGTCGCTTCTGGTGTAGCACAAATTCAAATCCCTAATTGGGATGCATATGTGTTACAATTAAATAAGAGATTAGGACTAGATAATCAGTTAATGCGTTTAATTAGTAATAAAGCGAGACGTGATCCAAAACGTTTGGTATTTGCTGACGCAGAAAATATTAAGATATTAAAAGCTGCTAGTATTGTTTATGACGACGGCATTGCATATCCTATTTTATTAGGAAATGAGGCAAGAATTAAAAACATTGCATCTGCTAATCATATAGACATTTCAGACTTGCCAATTATAGATGTAAGAGGCGATGAGATGGAAGCAAAGCGTGAATTTTTTGGATCTTTATTATTCCAGAAAAGACAACGTAAAGGGGTGAATAAATACGAGAGTTTAAAATTAATGCGTACCCAGAATTATTTTGGTGCGATGATGGTAGAAACTGGTGAAGCAGACGCAATGTTGTCTGGTTTAACAAGAAACTACGCAGACGGAATTAAACCAGCATTGCAAACTATTGGAACAGAGGAAGGTGTTAAGAAAATTGCAGGCATGTATTTATTATTAACTAAGAAAGGACCATTGTTCTTAGCAGATACTACTGTTAATATAGCGCCAACTGCCGAAGAGTTAGCCGACATCACTTTATTAGTAGCAAAAGAAGTTCGCAATTTCAATATCGAGCCAAGAGTTGCCATGTTAAGCTATTCTAATTTTGGAAGTAGTGATACCCCAGATGCTAGAATGATGGCAGAAGCAACCAAGATTGTAAAACAAAGAAACCCATCCTTAATTGTTGACGGTGAAATGCAAGGAATGTTGGCATTTAATAAGGAAATCTTAAAAGAGAATTATCCATTCAGTGATTTAGTAGACGCGGATGTGAATGTTTTAATCTTCCCTAATTTAACAGCAGGTAATATCGCTTATCATTTACTTAAGGAAGTAGGAGGCATAGATGTTATTGGGCCAATTCTATTGGGATTGAAAAAACCAGTGAATGTATTACAGTTAGGGTCTGATGTTCGAAATATTGTCAATATGGCTACGGTGTCTGTAGTGGACGCTCAGTTAAAGACAAGAATCGACACTGATACAGAAGTACAAAGAACTAGCTGGTGGAAACGAATGAAGAAACGTAGAAAATAGAAATTCACTAACTTTACTGTATGGACTTTCTAACGCATTTTGGCAAATACCTTTTAATGATAAAAGGAATGTTTACTCGACCGGAAAACCGTAAAATGTTTTGGAAAGAGTATATCAAGCAATGCGTAGACATCGGTCTTGGGTCTTTACCAATCGTAGTCATCATTTCCTTATTTCTAGGTGCAGTAACTACCGTTCAGACAGCGTATCAATTAACCAATCCCTTGGTTCCCATTTCAACTATTGGACAAATTGTTCGAGATAGTATTATACTGGAATTATCTCCTACGGTATTGAGTATTGTATTAGCTGGTGTAGTAGGAAGTAAGATTGCAAGTGAATTGGGCAATATGCGCATTAGTGAGCAAATTGATGCATTAGAAATAATGGGGATTAACACAAAGAACTATTTGATTCTTCCTAAAATTTTAGGTGCAATTACAATGGTTCCATTATTGATTGGAATTTCAGCAGTGTTAGGTATTTGGGGAGGTTATATGGTAGGTGGATGGACTAATGTAATTGCGCCAGAAGTATTCATTGCAGGGATCAGAAAGGGATTAGACTATCATAATATTACAACCGCTTTATATAAGGCATATATTTTTGCATTCATAATTAGTACAGTGCCTTCTTATTACGGGTATTATGTAAAAGGAGGTGCTTTAGAAATTGGTAAGGCCGGAACTACCTCTGTAGTGGTAAGTTGTATCTTAATTTTAATTGCAGATTATTTAGTGGCTTCCATCGCATTATAGATTAACTTAGTAGTATAATATTTTTATATGAAAATTAGTTTTCACGGTGCAGCAAGAACAGTGACTGGGTCTAAACATTTAGTTTCTTTAGATAATGGTGAAACATTTCTTTTAGATTGTGGAATGTTCCAAGGTATGGGCAGGGACACAGAGGGGCTCAATGCAAGTTTTGGTTTTGATCCTAAAACAGTTAACTATATCATTTTATCGCATGCCCACATTGATCATACTGGATTGATACCAAAATTAGTAAAAGATGGGTTTAGTGGGAATATTTACTGTACCCCAGCAACCAAGGCATTAGCTACAATTTTATTAGAAGACTCTGCCATGATTCAAAGGGATGATGCGAAGTATGGTAATAAGCGTAGAGCTAAGCAGGGATTGCCTCCTATCGAACCTTTGTATGACATGGATCATGTTAATTTAGCAATTCCTATGTTAACCGAAATAGAATATGACAAGCCAACTCAAATTACTGATTCGGTTGAATTATTGTATACCGACGCTGGACATATTATTGGAAGTGCATGTATCAGTTTGAAAATAAAAGACAGAGGTGAAATAAAAAGGCTCTCATTTAGCGGTGACGTTGGAAGATACCGAGATATGATTTTGCGATCACCTGCTGCATTTCCGCAAGCCGATTTTATGATTATTGAAAGTACGTATGGAGATAAATTACACGATTTAATACATACAACACCCGATGATTTATTAAAGTTTATCCAAAAAACATGTGTTGAGCAAAAAGGAAATTTAATTATTCCTGCTTTTAGTGTGGGTAGAACACAGGAAATATTATATGAATTAAATCAGTTGTCTTTAGAAAAACGACTGCCACATATTCCAGTATATGTGGATAGCCCATTAAGCATTGAAGCAACTGACGTATTAAAGTCATTCCCTAAATATTTCAATAAAAAAATTCAAAAAGTTTTAGAAGTAGACGAGGATCCATTTGATTTTGAAGGACTACGCTATATTAAGTCTGTAGAAGAAAGTAAGGCTTTGAACGAGGACCTGCATCCTAAAGTAATTATATCTGCTTCGGGTATGGCGGACGCCGGCAGGGTAAAACATCACATCAAGAACAATATAGATAATCCAAAAAATACAATTTTATTAGTGGGTTATTGTGAGCCACATTCATTGGGAGGTCGACTTATGAATGGTCAAAAAGAAGTAAGAATTTATAGCGAAAATTATATTGTCAAAGCAGAAGTGGGGTCTATAAGAAGCATGAGTGCACATGGAGACTATGAAGACTTGATGCAATTCCTAGCATGTCAATTGCCTGACGCTGTTAAGCAAATATTTGTAGTACATGGGGAAGCAGATGTCCAAGACCACTTTGCAGAGCGGTTAAGAAAAAAAGGGTTCAAAGAGGTAAATGTTCCTGAGATGCATGAGGAATTTATATTGCAATAGATTTATAACGATCTCGATTTTTTTTCGATAAAATATATCGATGATGAATGTCATAGTCCTAGCTATTAGCTATTTGTAACTTTAATGGAATTGTCTTTATGGTAATTCTATTAAAATATAGTTATGAAGGATTTTATTAAAAAATTCAAAGATATTACTATTGACGATGTTCCAATAGTTGGAGGAAAGAATGCTTCTTTGGGTGAAATGTATTCCAAATTATCAGCAAAAGGCATTAAAGTTCCGGATGGATTCGCTACTACTTCATTTGCTTTTCAAACTTTTTTGTCATTGAATGACTTAGGTAAGAAATTGGCTGAATTGATGGATGAGTTGGATAAGAAAAAATACAGTAATCTAAAAGAAATAGGTATAAAGGCAAGAGCTTTAATGTTAGCAACAGCTATTCAGCAGGAAATCAAGGATGTAGTCATTGAGTCTTATAAGGAATTATGCAACGGTGAATATTTTGAAGTTGCTGTAAGAAGCAGTGCCACTGCAGAGGACTTGCCAACTGCAAGTTTTGCAGGACAACATGAATCTTTTTTAAATATCAAAGGAGAGGAAGCATTATTGGTTGCATTGAAAAAATGTTTTGCATCATTATATACAGAACGTGCAATAAAATATAGAGAAGACAATGGGTTTGATCATGATAAAGTATTATTGTCAGTAGGTGTACAGAAAATGGTAAGGTCGGACAAAGCTTGTTCTGGAATTGCTTTTACATTAGAACCAGAGTCAGGCTTTAAAAATATAATACATATAAGTGGAGTATGGGGCTTGGGAGAAAATATAGTACAAGGCACAATTACTCCAGACGAATTCTTGATATTCAAACCGACTTTATTGAAAGGTAAAAATGCAATTATTCAAAAGAATTTAGGGTCCAAGGAGAAGACGATGATTTATAGTGAACAAAGAGTTGAATTTATTGCTAATTCCAAAGAAACGGTGGTTAATATTGACACCTCTGAAGAAAAAAAATCGATTTTTGTTTTATCAGATACGGAGATAACTACTATTGCTAAATGGTCGTTAATTATTGAATCGCATTATGATAAGCCTATGGATATAGAATGGGCGAAAGACGGAATCACTAATGAAATTTTTATAATTCAAGCAAGGCCTGAAACAGTACAGTCAAGACAAAATCCGTATGTATTACAGGAATATGCTTTAATTAATAAAGGAGAAAAAATCGTTCAGGGCGAGGCAGTGGGTTCTAAAATGGCAACAGGGGTGGTTCGTATATTACATAGTCCAACAGAATCAGATAAATTAAAAGTAGGCGAAATTCTCGTGACAGATACTACCAGTCCAGACTGGGATCCTATATTAAAAAAAGCGGCAGCCATTATTACAAACAAAGGAGGAAGGACAAGTCATGCGTCCATTGTAGCAAGAGAGTTAGGGGTGCCTGCTATTGTAGGTTGTGGCAATGCGACTACACAAATTGAAGACGGTTCTGTCATTACTGTTTCATGTAGTGAAGGAAAAACCGGTTTTGTGTATAAGGGTGAAGTAGAATTTACAGAAACTAATTTGGATTTTTCTTTATTACAAAAGCCTGCACATACCAAAGTGATGTTGATTGTAGGGGATCCGGAAAAAGCATTCAAGCTTTCCTTCTACCCCAATGACGGAGTGGGTTTAATGCGGATTGAGTTTATTATTACACATGCTGTGCAAATACATCCCATGGCATTGGTTAAATTTGATGAATTGAAGGATCCAGCAGTTAAAGCAGCAATTGAAAAAATTACATATAGGTATAAGGACAAGCAGCAATATTTTATAGATAAGTTATCAGAAGGTGTTGCTACTATTGCAGCTGCATTTTATCCTAAGGAAGTAATTGTGCGTATGAGTGATTTTAAGACTAATGAATATGCTAATTTAATTGGAGGTGCGGCATTCGAGCCTAAAGAAGAAAATCCTATGTTGGGATTTAGAGGTGCTTCAAGATACTATCATGAGATGTATAAGGAAGGATTTAAGTTGGAATGTAAAGCCATTTGTAAGGTAAGAGACGAGATGGGACTAACAAATGTAAAAGTGATGATACCATTTTGCAGAACTTTAGAAGAAGGAGAAAAAGTAATTTCGGTAATGAAAGAAAATGGTTTGGAAAAAGGGGTAAATAAGTTGGAAGTATATGTAATGGCAGAGATTCCGAGTAATGTTTTATTAGCAGAAAAATTTGCAAAAATATTTGACGGTTTCTCCATTGGTTCTAATGACCTTACACAGTTGACTTTGGGTATAGACAGGGATTCTTCCATAATAAGTGGGTTGTTTAGCGAACAAAACGAAGCAGCCAAAATGATGATTGGGATGATGATACAAAAGGCAAAAAAATCAAATGTTAAAATTGGTTTGTGTGGGCAAGCGCCAAGTGATTTTCCGAATTTTGCCCAGTTCTTAGTAGACGAAGGAATTGATAGCATTTCCTTTAATCCCGATGCTTTATTAAAAGGAATTGAAAATATAAAAATAGCCGAATTTAAATAAAATTAAAAACTATGAAACGCTTAGACAATAAAGTTGCGATTGTAACAGGAGCTGCAGGTGGAATAGGAGCTGCAGTAGCGAAACTATTTGCAAAAGAAGGCGCTAAAGTATTAGCAACAGACATGAATGAAGAAAAATTGAAGGCATGGGTTGTTGCTGCAAGAGCGGAAGGACTTCAAATTGATTACATGAAACATAATGTAACGAATCAGTCTGGATGGGAAAAAGTGGCGGAAAAAGCTATTTCGTTACATGGTAAATTAGACGTTTTAGTAAATAATGCGGGGGTCTATCCGGGTTATGTTGATTGCGAAAACACTTCAATTGAATTATGGGGTAATGTCATTTCCATAAATTTAACAGGGCCCTTTATTGGTTGTAAGACCTGTATTCCCTATCTAAGAAAAACAGGTGGGGGTGCCATAATTAATATTGCTTCTATTGCCGGTTTAGTTGGAGGTAATGGGGCTGCTTATTCGTCTTCCAAAGGGGGCTTAGTTTTATTTGGGAAAGATTTGGCAGTGACTTTGGCAAAAGATAAAATACGAGTAAATACAGTTTGTCCAGGTGGGGTGTTAACGCCAATGACAGAAGACTTAATGAAAATACCTGGGATGGAAAATAGAATAAAAGAAATGTCGCCTCAGGGAAGAATGGCAGATCCAATTGAAATTGCAAATGGTGTTCTGTTTTTAGCTTCAGACGAATCCTCTTTTATGACTGGTGCAGAATTAGTGATAGATGGTGGAAGTGTAGCCAAATAAACATCCCCCATTCCTTCTGGTTTAATAACTAAAATAAAATGAAATTTTATTTTAGTTAAAACAAAGTTTGGGTGGTGAAAATAGAATAATTAACAGGAGTAGTGGGGTCTTGCAGTTGTTGAAAGTTTTTTGCAATAGTATGTACTTTCATTTTTGAACTTTCTACTTGATAAGAAGTAATTTCTTGAATTTGGTTTTCGTTCAGATGTTCGTTTATCCAACTATTGGCAAGTGCATCGTTTAGTATGGTTGGCATACGTTTTTTTACATTATGCACTTTACTCATGGTTTCATTGGCTTCTGTTGTAATCATAGCAAAACTATTTTTTGTATCGCCAGTACTAAAGTCGGTCCAGGTATTCCAAACTCCTGCGATAAAAAATAAGGGGGTGTTTTCAATTTGAATACAATGAGGATATTTTTGTTTTTCAATTTCCTGCCATTCAAAAAAATGAGAAGCCAGCACTAGGCATCTGTTTGTGTGCACCACAGCTTGTGCTACTTTATTATTAAATATACCCTCGGACTTAATATTGAGTGTGGTATATTTCTTTCTAGAATCCTCTAATTCTTTTTGATTACGCACCCAACTAGGTATAAGTTCCCAATGCATCAAACTAGGTCTTAATACCTTTTCGGTACCCTGTTGTTCCTTGAATATGACAGGCCATTTGTCATAAGCGAATCCAGATTGTACGGGTATATCAATAGGGTCAAGGTCTAAAGGCTTATCGCCAACCTTAATTGTTTGTTTTTTAGGAATTTTTATACCAACTACATAGCACATAATGACCCAAAATTAAGGATAAAATATATTCAGTCCATTATCGAACTAAAAAGGATTAAAATTGTTATACTAAAAATAGAGTTTATGAAATCATTTTATCTAAGTTTAGGTCTTTTATTTATTTTTGTCGTATTTCAATCATTTATTTCTATGAGTACCTTCAAAACAGAAAAACAAAAATTCCGACTTGTTTCAAAAGAAAAGGAATTTGAAATAAGGTATTATCCTTCCGCTACCTTTGCAACTATCTACTCGGATGCTACTAATTACAAAGGGGTTGCAAGTAAGGGTTTCAGAAAACTTGCAGGTTATATATTTGGCGGGAATGAAAAAAAAGAAAGTATTTCAATGACTGCTCCGGTAAGAATGTCTATGTCTGACAAAGGCTCCAGCATGAGTTTTATTATGCCCGAAAAGTATGACAAGCAAAACTTGCCTATTCCCAATGATAACAGTATAACAATACAAAATAGCCAACCTGAATATGTAGCAGTAATTTCCTTTGGAGGATATGCATCTGACGAAAAAATAGCTATTTATAAGGATAAGCTGATGGCAGCTTTAGCGAAACAAAAAATTCAAGTGAAAGGGCCTTTTAATTTTTTAGGATACAATGCCCCCTTTCAGTTTATTGGAAGAACTAATGAAATAATCATACCGATAGCATGGAAAGAATAGATATTGACAGGGTAATTGAAATGGCTTGGGAGGACAGAACACCTTTTGAAGCCATTACTTTTCAATTTGGCTTAACAGAAGCGGATACAATAAAATTGATGCGCTCCGAACTTAAGCGCAACAGTTTTAATCTATGGCGTAAAAGAGTAAATAGTGGAGTGAGTCAAAAGCATTTAGTGAAAAGAAGTATGGACATTAAACGTTTCAAATGCTCAAGGCAGAAGTCAATCTCTATGAATAAAATCAGTAAACGCTAAGTTCATTCGAAAAATCATTTCATAGCAGGTGTGAATTTTTTGCTTTTACAAGCGTCACTACAATACTTAACTTCTTCCCAGCTGCGTTCCCATTTTTTTCTCCAAGTAAATGATCGCTGGCAGTGCAAACATATCTTAGTTGGCAGGTCTCCCTTTTTTACAGATTTCTGTTGGTTATTTTTCATCCAAAATTTATTGTGATTTTGTGTTTATTATTTGTCTAAAAGTGAGATTAATTCTAGGACTTATTACTTTACTAGTTTTAGGTAATGCATGCCACCAATTTTTTTGAATAGGCCCCCTCATTTCTAATAAAGAACCATTTTCAAGCATAATTGAAAATGTCTCTTTTGTGGTTTTGTGTTTGAATGAAAATTTTCTGTCTACACCAAGGCTTAAAGAAGCAATGGAGCTATTAGGTAAGATTTCCTTTTCATCGTCACTATGCCAGCCCATTCCTTCATTACCGTCGTGGTAAAGGTTTAATAGACATGCATTATAACTGGATTTTGTATAGCTTTCAATTAGTTGCTTCATTTCCAATAAAGGCGCGTTCCATAAAAGGCCTTTCTTTGTTTTATTAGCATAAGTGTATTCAATTCCGCGATCTGCATAAAAAGCAGCTTTTCTTTTAGTTGTAATTTCTTTACCAAACATTAGAACCACATCATTTCGCCATTCTATATTGTTTAATAAATCATTGAAAAAACTTAGTTTGTCTTCATTGTTTATGATACTCCCAAAGTAAATCGCCTGGCCGTCTTTGTTTATGATATTCGGAAATTTATTATGCATCATAATCAATTGTTTTTTTGTACTATTTGTTGTGCTTTACTTTACATTTCTTACAACAATTTTAAAAGTATTTTGTTCTAATTAAAAAAATATTTATGCATCTTCAAGCGTTGAACTTAAAACATAAAATACAATCCACTCGTGCTAATTTATTGGCACATCCAGTATATACACAAATAAATGATTTAAACGGTCTGCAAAATTTTGCAAAATATCATGTTTTTGCGGTTTGGGATTTCATGAGTTTATTAAAATCGTTACAAATAAATTTAACGTCAGTGACGCTTCCTTGGTTACCAGTGGGTTCTGCAAATACCAGGTATTTAATAAATGAAATTGTATTAGGGGAGGAGTCGGACCTGGATGAGCAAGGTAATCGAATTAGCCATTTTGAATTATATGTAGCCGCAATGCGTCAAATGGGAGCGAATACGAGCTTTATAGAAAACTTAATAGCGTCCTTGAAGTCTTGCAGTTCAATTAAAGAAGTAATAAGCCTTTCTGAACTGCCTGATCAGGTAAAACAATTTCTAGCATTCACTTTTGAAATTGCTCAAAATGCACCACTGCATGTAAAAGCAGCTGTTTTTACATTTGGCAGAGAGGACTTGATACCTGATATGTTTACTCAAATATTAAATGAGATTTATTCGGCATACCCTGACAAAGTCTCCATATTTAAATACTATATAGAACGTCATATTGAAGTAGACGGGGGACATCATAGCCATTTGGCATTAGAAATGGTTTCCGAATTATGTGGAAATGATCCTGTTAAATGGGAGGAAGCTACTCAAGCATCCATTCAATCTTTAGAAATGAGGATTAAATTATGGGATGCGATAATGGAATAATACTTTCATCTTCACTTGTAGAACATTTTTTAATTTTTTATTCTCAAATATTAAACAAATAAAATATTTTAACATTTTATTTTGCATTCAATTCAACATTATATCTATATTGACGTTAGTATTATACGACGATTGATTTGAGATTGCTTTGCTTAATGTATGAAAATATATTACTGACAGCCGTAACGATTTTGTGAGAGTTGTGAATGAATAAGTTCACCAAAACTCAACAATATGGATCAATTGTTTTTGCTTGACTCTTCAATGCAGATTGCTAAGACGGACTATGTCTCTTTTACTTTCTTCATTGGCACAATGGCCATGATGGCCGCAGCTGTATTTTTCTTTTTAGAACTGAACAACACAAGTAAAGAATGGAGAACCTCGGTATTAGTATCAGGGTTAATCACTTTTATTGCAGCAGTTCACTATTATTACATGCGAGGTTACTATTTAGAAACGCATGATAGTCCAACATTTTTTCGTTATGTAGATTGGTTATTAACAGTGCCTTTGATGTGTGTTGAATTTTATTTGATCACAAAAAAAGCTGGCGGAACTGCAGGTTTATTATGGAAAATGATTTTAGCCTCTGTAGTAATGCTTGTAACTGGTTATTGGGGAGAAGCGGTTGCTCCTGCTCATGCAACTTTATGGGGAACCATTAGTGCGATTGCCTATTTCTACATCGTATACGAAGTTTGGCTAGGTGATGTTAAAAAATTAGCAACTGGTTCAGGTTCTGCAGTAGCTTCTGCTAATGCGGCACTTGGTTGGTTTGTGCTAGTTGGTTGGGCGATTTATCCTTTGGGATATTTAATCGGAACAGCCGACGGTCAATGGTATGCAAGTTTCAAAAATATTGGGATTGACATGAATGTCGTTTATAATATTGGAGACGCTATTAATAAAATCGGGTTTGGTTTAGTGATCTATAGTTTAAGTAGAAAATCTGCTTAAATGGGATGGTTTTAATTTTCAGGGGCAAGGAAAAAACCTTGCCCCTTTTTAAATAGTATTATGCAGTTAAAATTGAGAATATACCTAATACTATTTGCTATTACCCTATGCTTATTTAATCTTGTACTTGATTTAAATATAACTACTCAAATTTCTTTTTTAATTTTTGTACTAATTATTTTCGGAGTTCCGCATGGCGCTTTAGATTTATATATTGACCAGCATCTTCACAAAACTGAAAATAATCAAGGGAAGTTTCTTTTAAAATACATTGCAAATATTTTAGTTTATTCCTTGGTTTGGTATTTTTCACCTATAACCGCTTTGGTCATTTTTATTCTCATTACGGCTTTTCATTTTGGAGAGATTGACTGGATGGGTAAAACACATTTACTAATTCATAAAATCACATACACTTTTATTGGATTTTTATGGATCTTATTTCTACTCACTAAAAACATGGATTTTGCAATAAATATTTTTGTCAAAATGGGTAGAACTAGTATTGATGGACCTGAACTTATGACGCTTGCTCATAAGATTTATCCAATCACTTTAATTGCACTTATAGCTGTCTATATATTTTTATTCTTTTTTAAAGAATTGTTCTTTATTAAAAAAAGCACATTACTATTATTCTTTATTACAACTTTTTGTTTTAATCTCATTTACACTTTTTACGCCTCTTTGGATTTGCTTCGCCTTTTATTTTGGTTTTTGGCATTCCTTATTATCTTTTGATAAAATAAGAATCACATTTAATATGACTAATACATTTAATGGATGGATGAACTTATTAATTAAAGCAGCTCCGTTTTCATTTGTGGCTTGGTTTGGGTTTGCGTATATTACCTTTTTAACTTTAAGTAGTAAAGACTCTTCTGGTATATTTACATTGCTTTTTATAAGCTTATCTGTACTAGCGCTTCCTCACTTGCAAGTGTTTACAAAATTGAAATTAAAACCGGAGCAGTAGCTTCCGAAGACTTTCTTTGCCTAATTACATGTATTTTCGCACATGCTATTTATTTTTAGAAAATCCCTTTTATTCCTAGCTTTTAGTATCATCGGAATGGTTCAACTCGCTGAGGCGCAAGAAAAGTCTACCGTAAATGGTACCATAAAAGACAAACTTACTGGCGAATCCATTATGGGAGCTGTCATTAAAGTTGACCAATTAGCGAATGTTATCGTCACTTCCAATGAATATGGATTTTATGCAATTTCATTACCTAAAGGAAAATATGTTTTAAAAATAAGCTATGTGGGGTATGAGGAAAAAAAGATAGCTATTTTAATAGATACTCCATTGTCTATACCAATATTTTTAGAAAGTAAAAATCAATTAACAGAAGTTGTTGTAGAATCCAAAAGAAAAGATGATAACTTAATAAAGGCACAGATGGGGACTGAGACTCTCAATATGAAGTCCATTAGCAAAGTTCCTGTGATATTTGGAGAGAAAGATGTTTTAAAAACAATCCAATTATTACCAGGTGTAAAATCTGCAGGGGAAGGCAATAGTGGTTTTTATGTAAGAGGGGGCGCGGCAGATCAAAATTTAATATTACTTGATGAAGCTCCTGTATACAACGCCTCTCATTTATTAGGCTTTTTCAGTACGTTTAACAGTGACGCTATAAAAGATGCTACTTTAATTAAAGGGAATGGTCCATCTCAATATGGCGGCAGGTTATCGTCGGTATTGGATGTTAAGATGAAGGAAGGGAATAATAAAAACTATACAGTTAATGGGGGGCTTGGATTAATTAGTAGCAGATTAAGTATTGAAGGTCCCCTACAAGAAGACAAATCGTCTTTTATTTTATCTGGAAGAAGAACGTACGCGGATGTTTTTTTAAAAGCGACAGATAAATTCAAGGATAATATATTATACTTCTACGATTTTAATGCAAAAGCAAACTATAAAGTAGACGCCAAAAATAGAATCTATTTTTCGGGTTATTTTGGGAAAGACGAATTAGGATTAGGCAGTAGCTTTAGAATTAATTGGGGCAATAAAACGGGAACTATACGATGGAATAGAATTGTAAATAATAAATTATTCTTAAATACTTCCTTTGTGTATAGTGACTATAACTATAATGTAGGTTTAAAAAATGGAGAAACTAATTTTAATGTCAATTCAAATATAAAGGACATTAACATTAAGCAAGACTATACTTTTTACATGAGTCCGAAAAATACAATTCGTTTTGGTTTCAATTCAATATTACATACTATTACGCCTAGTACATTTAGCGGAACAGTAAATAATAACATTAATAAAGTGGGGCGTAATGGACTTGAAAACGCAATTTATTTTAATAATAATTTTAAAGCAAGCGAAAAACTGACATTAGATTATGGTTTAAGAGTGTCTGGCTATTCCATTATGGGTGGTGATGAATATAATTTGTATGATAAAAATATTAAAACCTCATCTATTTTATTGCAAAAAAATACATTTGGGAAAACGTACCTTAATCTAGAACCAAGGTTCACAGGTAATTATAGAATCAATGACGTTAGTAGTATAAAAGTAGCGTATGCTCGTAATGTGCAGCATTTACATTTACTAAGTAATGCCACAGCAGCAAGCCCCTCAGATCAATGGATAGGGGATTCCTATAATATTAAACCTGAATTAGCAGATCAAACTAGTCTAGGCTATACAAGAAATTTTAAGAATAATACATATGAACTTGGAGCTGAAATATATTACAAGTCTATGCAGCACCAATTAGATTACAAAGATGGAACTAACATTAATACCATTGCAGATGTAGAAAGTGCTTTATTATATGGAGTGGGTCGTGCATATGGATTTGAATTTTTAGCAAAAAAGAAAATTGGACTATTCACTGGCTGGATAAGTTATACATTGTCAAAAACAGAAAGGAAAATTGAAGGTATTAATAAAGGCAATTGGTATAACGCCAAACAAGATAGAACTCATGATGTATCGATTGTTACAATCTTAGAACTAAATGCAAAGTGGTCAGTTTCGGGGGTATTTGTATATAATACTGGTAATGCAGTGACCTTCCCAACTGGCAAATATTCATTGGGGGGACAAACTATTTATCAATACGCAAGTCGTAATGCTAATAGAATGCCTACCTATCATAGACTTGATTTAAGTGTGACCTATGAAGACAAGAAAAGAAAGAAATTAGTAGGCTCCTGGAACTTTAGTTTGTACAATGTTTACGGACGAGAAAACGCGTATAGCATATCTTTTCAGGATGATCCTTTAGATAAATCCAAGACTCAAGTTATCCAAACCGCATTATTTAGATGGGTTCCGAGTATCACCTATAACTTTAAATTTTAAGGACGATGTACTCAACTAAAATACAATTTTTATTTTCCGCAATACTACTTTTATCGAGTTGTGATAAAGTTATAACCCTTCCTATAAAAGAAAATGAGTCAAAGATTATTATCGAGGCTAATATTACAGATCAAGCTGGCCCATATGTTGTTAAACTCACTAGATCCATTAACATCAACGAATCCAATATATATCCTACCATTAACAATGCCATTGTCACTATCGCTGACAATACGGGCATCAAGGATACACTTAAATTCAGTAATGAAGGGGTTTACAAAACGAAATTGATACAAGGTATTTACGGAAGAACCTATTTTTTAGAAGTTAGCGTAGAGGGTAAAAAGTACACTGCGCAAAGTACTATGCCTAAAAAAGTAAATTTAGACAGTCTAAGAATTAATATTTTCCCAATTAATGGTGAAAATCAATATAGTATTATTCCTGTGTACACTGACCCCATTGAATTAGGCAACGGTTATAGATTTATTCAAAAAATAAATGACACGTTGGATAATAACTACAATATATTCAACGATAATTTAAATAACGGCAAAGTGAATCAACGACCTTTGAATAATGGCAATAAAGATCTTACCATTAAATTAAAGGATATAGTGTCGGTAGAAATGCAATGCATAAGTACGTCTGCTCAGATATATTTTTTTACACTCAGTCAACAAGGGGGAGCAGGTCCAGGTGGAGGGACAGTACCAACTAATCCACCTACTAATATTATTGGTGGGGCCCTTGGTCTTTTTTCAACCCATACTTCCCAAACTAAACAGATACAAATTCCAGTTAATTAGGGCATACTCAAGCTATGCAATTGACATATGTCAATATATTTTCCAAAAATTATTTGTTGACTAAAGTCAACAGAACTTATACTATCTATTTGTTCTCTTTGTGGCTTTGACTTTAAACAATCAAAGTATTAATGATGCAGGAATTACTGCACCCATTTATTATTTGTTTAATAATGAAAATTAAGATCCTCTGTTACTCCTATATCATTGTTTTTTCAATAGGAGCGATTTAGTTAACTTGTATCAAAAGCAATTAACTTGTATTTACACAACAGCCACTCATTGTAGGTAAATAGGAGATCGAAAAGGTGGCTAATGACTTTCCCCTTTCCAGGTTCCACCGTATCTATAATTTGGTTCATTTTTAACTTTATTGCAGCAGTCGGTACATACAAAAATCCATACTTTGCCTTTGGCAACTTGCACTCTATACATTGTAGTTGCTATTTTTTGACATAACGTACAAACTTTAGTCTTCATAGATAGGTAAAATTAAACTTCTTTTTGTAGTAATTTCGAATATGCAAATAGAAATATTACCATTTAAACTGAATTTTCGATTGAATCATTTAGCTGCTTATAATAAAAAACAATTATTAAATTTTATTAAAATAATATGGCAAATACTATTTGGCTAGAGTACAAAAACAAACTTGAGAAAACTTTTCATTTTAATGATTATAATGACATTATAGTTTTTGTGAATCAGGTGATGCAAATCGCCAACAATCAAAATCATCATCCAGAAATTAGTGTACATTTTGACTTCGTAACTATACGCATCACTGATTATGAAAGCGGGGCTGTCTCCGAAAAATGCCATCGATTTGTAAGTGAGGTGGATGAAATTTTGCCTGGTACGATTTAAGCTTTGGAGGAGTGAGTTTGGATGAATTTGCTGGGGATGTTAGGGTTGTTTTAGACTCAAAACTTAAGGACTTATACTTTATATTAACATTTTAGAAAATCTACGAACGAATATCTTTCGATCTATAAAATAGGTTTTACATTTTTACAATTTGAGATTTGCAATAAAATTTATGCAAAATCAAATTGAAATTTTCCAAGGAGAAAACAATGAAATAAATGTAGAAGTAAAGTTCGAAGAAGATACGGTTTGGCTTAGCCAAGCTCAAATTATCGACCTATTTAATTCTAGTAAATCAAACATTAGCGAACATATCAAATATATATTCGAAAGTGAAGAATTAGTTGAGATGTCAACTGTTCGGAAATTCCGAACAGTTCAAGTTGAAGGGAAAAGGTCTATCAATAGGGATATTGTTCATTACAATTTAGATGTAATTATTTCAGTCGGTTATCGTGTGAATTCGAAAAGAGGTGTTCAATTCCGTCAGTGGGCAACACAAAGGTTAAAAGATTATTTAGTTAAAGGTTTTGCTGCTAATGAGCATAGATTGGCACAAAAAAATCAAGAAATCCAGTTTTTGCATGACGGTATAAGAATCATAAGTCGTGCAATTGAGGAGGTAAGTAGTGATGAAGTATATAAATGGCTGGAAAAATTTAGTAAAGGCCTAAAGCTACTAGATGACTATGACCATGAGCAGTTAGATACTAATGGAATAAATTTATCTCCAGGAATACATCCTTCAATTGGAGAATATGAAGAAGTTGTAAATGCAATGCGAACTGAATTTGATTCAACAGTATTTGGTAAAAAGAAAGATGAAGGGTTTGTAAGTGCGATTAGTCAGATAGAACAAGGATTTGGTGATAGTTATGTTTATCCAAGTGTTGAAGAAAAAGCAGCGATGTTGTTGTATTTAATAATAAAGAATCATGCTTTTGTGGATGGAAATAAAAGAATTGGTGCTGCTTGTTTTTTATTATTTTTAATGCGTAATAATTTGCTTTTATCTGAAAATGGAGTTCCATTTATGGGAAATGATGCATTGGCTAGTATTACCTTATTCGTAGCAGCAAGTAAACCTGAAGAAATGGAAATGGTAAAGGGGTTAGTTATAAGCATACTGAATCGAAGAAATGGATAGATTTGGGTATCGGGGTTGCCGTTCTCGCTTCGCTTGAACGTCCTCCCAATCCATTGGCCTTACCCGCCACCATATCGGGGTTGCCGTTCTCGCTTCGCTCGATCGTCCTCCCAATCCATTAGCCTTACCCAAAGCCTTTCAATCAAGCAAGCTTGTTTCGCGACTTCGCATTAAAAAAGCCTCTCACTTGCGTGAGAGGCTTTGTAGCCGGTACGGGAGTCGAACCCGTCTTTCCAGGATGAAAACCTGGCGACCTAACCGATAGTCGAACCGGCCTTCTTTCGAAGACCTCGATGTTTCAATCGGGTCGCAAAAATAGGATTCAAACGCTTTACTGCCAAATCATTTTGTGTTTTTCCTTGAAAAAACAGGAAAGTTTTTTTTCGGCTGTGCTAATGGGATCGGGCTTTTAGGGACAAAAACGATCGACTGTTTGTTTAAAAACCTTGATTTTGTTGAATTTTTCTCAGTTTTTAACCTCGTTTTAAGGGAATATTTTTAAAATGATTGTACCTTCGGCACTCCTTAATAAAGAAACAAAAACAATAAATTTAATACAATGAGTTCAGTTAAAGTAGCAATCAACGGTTTTGGCCGTATCGGACGTTTAGTTTTCCGTCAAATTTATAATACACCAGGTATCGAGGTAGTAGCAATCAATGACCTTACTTCTCCAGCTGCCTTAGCTCACTTATTAAAATACGATAGTGCTCAAGGTCGTTTTGATGCTGAAGTAAAAGCAACTGAAGATTCAGTAGTAGTAAACGGACATGCTGTTAAAATTTATGCACAACGTGATCCTTCTCAAATTCCTTGGGGAGTGCATGATGTTGACGTAGTAATTGAATCAACTGGTTTCTTCACAGACAAAGAAAAAGCTGAATTACATATTAAAGCAGGTGCTAAGAGAGTGGTGATTTCTGCTCCAGCAACTGGCGAAATGAAAACAGTAGTTTTCAACACAAATCACGAAATTTTAGACGGTACTGAAACCGTTATCTCTGGTGCTTCTTGTACTACGAACTGTTTAGCTCCAATGGCTAAAGTTTTAGAAGACAAGTTCGGCATCGTTACCGGTTTAATGTTAACAGTGCATGCTTATACAAACGACCAAAACACTTTAGACGGTCCTCATCCTAAAGGTGATTTAAGAAGAGCGCGTGCTGCAGCTGCAAATATTGTACCTAACAGTACAGGTGCTGCAAAAGCGATTGGTTTAGTATTACCTTCTTTAAAAGGTAAATTAGACGGTTCGGCACAACGTGTTCCAACAATCACAGGTTCATTAACAGAATTAACTACTATCTTATCTAAGAAAGTAACCGTTGAAGAAGTGAATGCAGCAATGCACGCAGCAGCTAACGAGTCTTTTGGTTACACAGAAGACGAGATTGTAAGTTCTGACGTTATTGGAATTTCTTATGGTTCATTATTTGATGCAACTCAAACTAAAGTAATGACACAAGGTGATATTCAATTAGTGAAAACGGTGGCTTGGTATGATAACGAAATGAGTTATGTAAGCCAATTAGTGCGCACTGTGAAGTACTTTGCAAGCAAAATTAAATAAGTCTAACTTATAAATATAATGCCTCCGATTATCTAATTAATTGGAGGCATTTTTCATACTACTATTAATTAAACGATTTAAATAAAATATCATGAGTTCTTTTAAAGACTTTCAATTTGCTGGTAAAAAGGCATTGGTTCGTGTAGACTTCAATGTGCCTTTAAATGACACATTTCAAATTACAGACGACACACGCATGCGTGCAACTATTAATACCATTTCTAAAATATTAAAGGATGGTGGTAGTGTTATTTTAATGAGTCATTTAGGTCGTCCAAAAGATGGTCCAACTGACAAGTATTCTTTAAAGCATGTAGTTGCTCATTTGTCTGAATTATTAGGAGGAGCAGAAGTTCAATTTGCAAATGACTGTATTGGTGCAGAAGCGGTAGATAAAGCAGCAGCATTGCAACCAGGGCAGGTATTATTATTAGAGAATTTACGTTTTTATAAAGAAGAAGAAAAAGGGGATATTGCCTTTGCAGAAAAATTAGCAAAATTGGGTGATGTATATGTGAACGATGCTTTTGGAACTGCACACAGAGCGCATGCTTCTACTGCAGTGATTGCACAATTCTTTACACCAGAAAATAGAACTTTTGGTTTCTTAATGGAAGCGGAAGTAGTGAGTGCAGAAAAAGTATTACACGAATCTAAAAAACCTTTCACGGCTATCATTGGTGGTGCTAAAGTGTCAGACAAGATTTTAATTATTGAGAATTTGTTAGATCGTGCTACCGATATTATTATAGGCGGTGGTATGGCTTACACTTTCTTTAAAGCGCAAGGCGGTACTATTGGAACTTCAATTTGTGAAGACGACCGTATGCCGTTGGCTTTAGAAATTTTGGAGAAAGCAAAAGCAAAAGGAGTCAATATTCATTTGCCAGTTGATAATGTTATCACAACAGATTTCTCCAATGACACAGAAAGAAAGAATTGTGAGAGTATGTCAATTCCAGACGGTTGGATGGGCTTAGATATTGGAGAGCAGTCTAGAATTAATTTCACCAATGTTATTTTAGCAAGTAAAACTATTTTATGGAATGGTCCAATGGGTGTTTTTGAAATGTCTAATTACCAAGCAGGAACTAAGGCAATTGCTGTTGCAGTGGCGGAAGCTACTCAAAACGGTGCATTTAGTTTAGTGGGTGGTGGCGACAGTGTTGCTGCTGTAAATCAGTTCGGCTTTAACGACAAAGTGAGCTATGTGAGTACAGGCGGTGGCGCTTTATTAGAATATTTTGAAGGAAAAACATTGCCAGGAATTGCAGCAATTAAAGGCTAATTGTCCATTATAGATATAATAAGATGTTAAAAGATCCCCTCAGTAACCCTGGGGGGATCTTTTTGTCAGGACTTTCCGTCAGTATTTGAGTTTGGTCCTTGCTTTGCTCTATCTTTATAAACAAATTAAAAATTATGTTACGCAAAAATTTAGGTTTATTCATTTTCTTAGGAGTACTCTTAATCTTAGTTGGATATGGCTGTAATGGCTACAACGGACTTGTAAACCAAGACGAGAATGTAAACCAAGCATGGAATAACGTGCAAAGTGATTATCAACGTCGTGCGGATTTAATCCCAAACTTGGTAAATACCGTTAAAGGGGAAGCTAATTTTGAGCAAACAACTTTACAAAATGTAATTGCTGCTCGTGCAAGCGCTACACAAATGAAAGTAGATGCGAAGGACTTGACTCCTGAAAAATTACAACAGTTCCAAGCCAATCAAGGTCAGTTGTCTCAAGCTTTAGGACGTTTATTAGTTGTTTCTGAGAACTATCCTAATTTAAGAGCAAATGACGCATTCCGTGGATTGCAAGCACAATTAGAAGGTACAGAAAACAGAATTAAAGTTTCTAGAAATGACTTTAACGCTGCTATTGCCGACTATAACAAAAGAGCAAGATCATTCCCATTGAATATGGTAGCTGGTATGTTTGGATTTAAAACTAGAGAAGGATTCAAAGCAGAAGAAAGTGCTTCAAAAGCACCGGAGGTTAAATTTTAATCAATCTGTTTTAATACCCAACAACCCTATGTGGAATCCCTTTAAAAGAAAAGCGGAAAATTTATTGAGCGCCTCGGACAAGCAATTGCTTGTCCAGGCTATTCAAGCTGCTGAAAAAACAACAAGCGGAGAAATTCGTGTGTTTATTGAAAGCCATGTTCCTAAAAAATTAGATGCATTACAAAGAGCCACTGAAATTTTTTTTAAAAACAATATGAATGAAACCAAGGACCGTAACGGTGTGTTGGTTTATGTTGCAATTGAAGATAAAAAATTAGCTATTTACGGGGATCAAGCTATTTATGAAAAACTGGGAATTGAATTTTGGTATAGCCAGGTTCAGGATATGACCGGGCATTTTAAAAAAACCAATTATGTTACAGGCTTAGAACAAGTAATTGAATCTGTAGGTTCGGCACTTACTTCGCATTTTCCATATGACAGAGCCAATGATACAAATGAATTGTCTGACGAAATCATGGTAGGTAAATGAAAAAAATAAATCATTTTATTGGCGCTTTGTTTTTAGCGGTTGCACTTTTTATGAGTTCAGCTTTGCAAGCTCAGAATGTATTAGCAAAACCGAATCCTCCACAATTAGTCAATGACGTTGCTGGTGTATTAAGTCCTGAGCAAAAACAAGCACTTGAAAATAAATTAGTTGCTATTGACGATAGTAGTTCAAATCAAATTGCGGTTGTTATATTATCAACCTTGGACGGTAACCCAATCGAAGAATATGCAACTAAGCTTTTTAGAGAATGGGGAATAGGCAATAAGAAAACCAATAACGGAATCTTATTATTAGTTGCAATTCAAGATAGAAAAGTCCGAATAGAAGTAGGATATGGATTAGAGGGTGCAATACCAGATATCACAGCCAATAATATTATTGAATACGACATTAAGCCTGCTTTTAAACAAGGGGCTTATTATGAAGGTATTGACAAAGCCACAGACGATATTGCTAAAGCGGCAGTAGGAGAATATAAAACCAAGCGTGTTAAAAAAGGCAAGGATAGCGGCGGAAATTTATTATTACTAGTATTTATCATCATTATTATTGTAGCCGTTGTTGGTAAAGGCGGTGGTGGTAATAATAGAGGCGGTGGTTTTGGAGACATAGCTACAGGAATGTTATTGGGCTCGCTTTTAGGCGGCGGTGGAAATAATAGAGGCGGTGGATTTGGTGAAAGTGGCGGTGGCTTTGGAGGCTTCGGAGGTGGAAGTTCCGGTGGTGGAGGAAGCTCTGGCGGTTGGTAGTTTATAAATAATTAAACGTCTATTGAATGACGTCATTGAAAATATTAAAAAAGGAGTCTCACTGCGATGTGGACTCCTTTTTTAATAATAGTATAGGCGATATAGTTATAATTTTGGTAACTGTTCTAGTACAATGTCAACTAATTTTTGCTGCCCTTGTTGCTTTTTTGCCTTTAATATAGATCCCAATATTTTAGCATTGAAATAGGTGTCACTTTGAACTCTGTATTCCTGCGGTATAGATTCTCTAAATGCTACAATCAAATCAATTCCTATTTTAAATTTAATGGGGTCATTGATTTTAGCAAGTAATTCAGCAAAAGAAGGAGTTAAATAAAATTTCTCAGTAGACTCTGAATTTGTGCCCTTGTATTTAGCAGCTATAAAGTCAAAATCATTTTCGTCTCCGTATTTTGAAATGATATTAGTAACTGCATTATTTAATCGCTTCTTCAATACCTGTTTTGAAAATTCAACTGCCATTTTTTTAGCAGTAACTGAATCAATTTTCACCAATGCTTCTAATGCGGCCCCGGACACTAAATAGGAGCTGTCCTTTGCCCACTTAATAAATTGTTCCTTATACTGATTCTTATCTAAAGCGGCTATAATATCTATGGCTTCTTGTCTAACCAAAGTAGAAGGATCGTTTCCTGCCTTTTCGGCTATAATAGCTTCTATGGAGTCGTCAATGGACAATGGGTTGTAGCTATGCAATGCATTTACACGTAAGACATAAAAAGGATCGTTTAAGGCTAACTTGATTAATTGTTTTGCTTCAGCGGAAGCTAAATTCTCGGAAGCTTCATTAACAGCTTCAAGTCTGTCTACTAAATTGCGAGCATGCGTATATTGAAATGCATATTGCGTAAATGGCTTGGATTCGTCTTTGTCCCAAAGTAAAATTTTATCGTTGTCTACATTAATATTATTGGGTGCGTTTGCTGCAGGAAAGTAAAAGCTATCTATTCTATGCTTACTCCATACCTCATAATGATTTCTTTGATTGTTTACGTATACGTCAATGCCTACAGGCAATTCAAATACTTTTTCCTGTGTCTGAGTCTGTTGTATAGTAACCAATACTTGTTTTTTATCCGCAATATATTGTTGTGCAATTCTAACATAGGGATGTCCATTGTCAAAATACCATTGGTTAAAGAACCAGTTCAGGTCCTTGCCTGTAATGGATTCAAAAGCTAATTTCAATTTGACGGCTGAGCCATTTCCGAATTTATTATCCTCTAAATATTTGTGTAAGGAAGCAAAAAAGGCCTCGTCTCCAACAAAATGCCTTAGCATATGTAATATTCTGCCGCCTTTCTGATAGCTCACTAGGTCAAACATATCTTCTTTGTCAAAATAATAAAAGCGAACTAATTTCTTTTCTGCTTCAACAGGACTGCCTAAATACCGTTTAAGGCTGGTGTAGTTTTCATAATCTCCTGCATCTTTTCCTTGACTATGGCTTGCCCATAATACTTCACTATAGTCAGCAAAGCTTTCATTCACAGTCAAGTTACTCCAGCTTTCTGCTGTGACTAAATCACCAAACCATTGATGAAATAATTCATGTGCAATGGTAGACTCCCAAGCATTGCCGTCTTTTAATTCTCTAGCATTTTGCTGAACACCATCGCCATGTAAAGTACAAGTTGTATTTTCCATGGCTCCTGAAACATAATCATGTCCACTTATTTGTGCATACTTGTCCCAAGGATATTTAATACCAAGTGTTTTCTCATAATAAGCAATCATATCAGGGGTTCTGCCATAAATCTGCTTAGCTACATTAACATATTCTTTTTCAATATAGTAGCTAATTTCAATTTTCTTTTTTACCTTAGAGACATTCTTTTTTTCGTTGAGTGTTTTCGTGCCTTCTACCTTATAGCTGTCCTTAACAATTGCATAGTCTCCAATACCTATGAAAAACAAATAAGGTGAATGGGGTTGGTCCATTTTCCATATGTCTAAACGAGTCCCATTTTTATTATCAATTTGCTTCACTAGTAGTCCGTTTGACAAAGACACATATTTACTCGGTACTATTAACTGAAATTCCTGTGTGCACTTTTGATTAGGCTTGTCAATAGTAGGAATCCATACAGAAGTCCCTTCGGTCTCGCCTTGGGTCCATATTTGAGTGGGTTTGGAAGGGTCAGTTCCCAAAGGGTTTATGAAATATAAGCCCTTGGCATCTGTAATGGCTGCGCTTCCATTTGCTTTATAATCGTTTGGTTTTGCAGTATACTTTATATAAACAGTATATTTTTCAGTTGCATTATAAGTTCTATCTAATATAATATGTAACAAAAGGCTATCATAGTTGTAGGTAAGCTTTTGAAGTTTATTGTTAGTATAAATAGCCACTTCATATATATTCATTCCCTTCGCGTCCAAAGTCAAAATATTAGTAGCATAAAAATGTGGCTTCAGTTGCAACCAAACTTCTCCATTTAATTGAGACTTTGTATAGTCAAAACCCGCTACCAGCTTGGTGTGCAGGAGATCATTTTGTTTCTCAGCAAAAGCGCGGTATGTATTTTTCCAGCCAGTATCAATAATAGTAGGATCGTCCTGAGAAAAAATATTTGTTGTAATTGCAAAAAATAAAATAGGGAGTAAGAAAAGCTGCTTCATGATTTATTATTATTGCTACTAAGTTAAGTAAGGCTGTTTAATTGATTCCTTAAAATTTGCAGAATGAAAAATTTTGTAGTTTAGTGGTCTAATTATATTGTATGCCTAGGTATTTTATTGAAGTTTGTTATGACGGAACTGATTTTGGAGGATTCCAAATTCAAAATAACCATACTACCATACAAGGGGAGCTGGAAAAAGCATTAGCTACTATATTTAGAGAACCTATTACATTAACTGGGGCCTCTAGAACTGACTCAGGGGTGCATGCATTACAGAATTACTTGCATTTTGATACTGAATTAGATATAAGATCTAAGCATATTTATAATCTCAATTCAATTTTACCCAATACTATTGTAGTTAGAGGTATATATATAGTACCAGCCAATGCTCATAGTAGGTTTGATGCAACTAAACGGTCTTATATATATAAGCTACATGGTTCAAGAAACCCATTTTTAGAGGGTAGATCCTGGTATTATCCTTATCCAGTAAACCTTTCATCACTGCAAGAAGCAGCAAATACCTTATTGACTTACACTGATTTTGAGAGTTTTTCTAAAAAAAACACCACTGTGAACACGTTTGACTGTAAAATCACAAAGGCAGAATGGATTCAGGAGGGCGATAATCTCTCTTTTCATATCCATTCTAATCGTTTTTTACGAGGAATGATACGCGGTTTGGTAGGTACAATGTTGCAGGTGGGTAGGGGGCAGCTGAATTTGGAACAATGGCATGAGATAATTCGCTCAAAAAACGAGCAAAAAGTTGATTTCTCAACCCCTGCTAATGGCTTGTATTTAGAAGCGATCCATTATCCAGATTATTTTCAAAAAATAATTTAATTCCTAAACCCTTACTATTGCTGCATTTCACACGTAATGAGCGGATTTTGAGCAGTTTAAACGAAAAAAAATACAAAAAAGTATACAATATATTTGGCCAGTACTATTAACTCCCTATCTTTGCCGCCCGTTAACGATGAAACATCAATACGGACAGATCATTGAAGCAGTTTTACAGGAATAAAAAAGATTAAAAAACTATGAAAATAGTTTCACCAAAATTTGGTGGTTCGAAATAAAACCTGCATCTTTGCCCTCCCAATAAAAACGGGAATAGCTCTAAGAAATAATCGCCGAAAGAATTAAAAAATAACTTTAAATTAATTTTAAATTATTTGATAAAAGATTTGGCAGTTTAAAATAATGTGTCTACCTTTGCACCCCGCTACTAATAATAGCGAGCAAAAAAAACACAAAGATCTTTGAAAGTTTGGAAACAATAGTAACTGTATAATTGAAAAATACAGGTAAAGGTTATAGCATCAACAGAATTATATCAGACCGTTAATTTCGGATTTATTTGAGATTGATAGTCATGATCAAACAACATTTACAATGGAGAGTTTGATCCTGGCTCAGGATGAACGCTAGCGGCAGGCTTAATACATGCAAGTCGAGGGGCAGCATGAACTAGCAATAGTTTGATGGCGACCGGCAAACGGGTGCGGAACACGT
>CANGDH010000007.1 GCA_947452555.1 Bacteroidota bacterium | reverse complement strand
GTTGAAGGTATTTCTCGTCAGCCAGAAGCTGCGAACGATATCCGTTCAAGTATGATTGTTGCTGCTGCATTCGTTGAGGCCGTTGCCTTGTTTGCTGTGGTTGTTGCCTTATTAGGTAACGGATAATCAACTTGGATATCCAAGAAATTAAATAGGCTCTAGCACAGGGCGAAGAGCCTATTTTAACATTGACATTATTAATTAAGATAAACAAATCTTATGTTCATATTAGAAATTAACCCATTAGTATTACCTGACATCGGATTGGTGTTTTGGAATGCAATTGCGTTTATAGTATTATTGGTTGTTTTAGGAAAGTTTGCATGGAAGCCTATGTTGAAAGCTATTTCGGAGCGTGAAACAGGTATTGAAGATGCCTTATTACGAGCTGAGAAAATGAAAGCGGATATGGCTGCAATGCAAAATGAGAATGAAGCATTATTAGCTAAATCACGTGAGGAAAGAGCCATCCTAATCAAAGAAGCTAAAGAAGCTTCAGAGAAGATGGTTGCAGAAGCGAAAGAAAAAGCGAAAAGCGAGTACGATAAAATATTAGCAGATGCGCAATCAGCTATTACTCAACAAAAAAATGCGGCCATTGCTGATGTTAAAAATCAAGTGGGTTCATTGGTTGTTGAAATAGCGGAGAAAGTATTACGCAAGGAATTATCAAACAAAGCCGACCAAGAAAGCTATATTAAACAATTAGCTGACGGAGTTAAGTTAAATTAAATTGTAAGAAATGCCCAATACTCGTTTAGCAGATAGATACGCAAAAAGCATACTTGACTTAGCCATAGAAAAAGGTGAGTTGGAGGCGGTGTGTGCAGATATGAAATATTTGCAAGCAGTTTGTAAAGTGAGTGCTGATTTTGTGAATTTATTAAGAAGCCCGATTGTAAAAGCAGAACAAAAAAATAAAATCATTAATGCTGTTACTGATGCTAAAGTAAGTGCATTAACACAAGCATTTACAGTGTTAATGGTGAAGAAGGGCAGAGAAGCAGCTTTACCAGAAATTACGGATGCATTTATTGCGCAATACAATACACTTAAAGGGATTCACTTAGTCACTTTAACAACAGCTGTTGAAATATCTGAGGCCTTAAAGCAATCAATTGAACAAAAAGTAAAAATAGAAAATAATTTCACTACAGTTGAATTAACTACTAAAGTGGATGAAAAACTAATAGGAGGATTTGTGCTTGAATTCAATAATAATTTATTGGATGCTAGTATCGCAAGAGACTTGAAAGATATAAAGAAGCAATTTTTAAGTAACGAATTCGTAGGAAAAATATAATAATTATACATTAAAATAAACAGTTATGGTGGACATTAAGCCTGATGAAATCTCAGCGATTCTTAGACAGCAATTGACAAATTTCAATGCGTCTGCTGATTTAGAAGAAGTGGGAACCGTATTACAAGTAGGTGATGGTATTGCCCGTGTTTATGGTTTAAACGGCGTGAGCAGTGGAGAGTTAGTTGAATTTGAAAACGGAACCAAAGCGATTGCCTTGAACTTAGAAGAAGATAATGTGGGTGTCGTATTAATGGGTAGTAGTAAAGGCATCAAAGAGGGGGATAAAGTAAAAAGAACCAATCAAATCGCTTCTATCAAAGTAGGAGAAGGTTTAGTAGGTCGTGTTATCAATACTTTAGGAGAAGCCATTGATGGTAAAGGTCCAATTAAGGGTGAATTGTACGAAATGCCATTGGAGCGTAAAGCGCCGGGTGTGATCTTCCGTGAGCCGGTAAAAGAACCATTACAAACTGGTATCAAAGCAATTGATGCCATGATTCCAATTGGACGTGGACAACGTGAATTGGTAATTGGCGACCGTCAAACTGGCAAAACAGCAATATGTGTCGATACTATTATCAACCAAAAAGAATTTTATGATGCTGGTAAACCAGTGTATTGTATATATGTTGCGATAGGGCAAAAAGCATCTACTATTGCAGGTGTAATGAAAACTTTAGAAGACAATGGTGCGATGGCTTATACCACTATCGTAGCAGCTTCTGCAGCCGACCCAGCTCCTCAACAATTCTACGCTCCATTTGCGGGTGCTGCAATTGGTGAATTTTTCCGTGATACTGGAAGACCAGCTTTGATTGTATTTGATGATCTATCAAAACAAGCAGTTGCCTACCGTGAGGTTTCTTTATTGTTAAGAAGACCTCCAGGACGTGAAGCATATCCTGGTGATGTATTCTACTTACATAGTCGTTTATTAGAGCGTGCTGCTAAAGTAATTGCAAATGACGATGTTGCTAAAAATATGAATGACTTACCAGCTTCTATCAAGCATTTGGTAAAAGGCGGTGGTTCATTGACAGCCTTGCCAATTATTGAAACACAAGCAGGTGACGTATCCGCTTATATTCCTACTAACGTAATCTCCATTACCGACGGTCAGATCTTCTTGGAGGGTAACTTGTTTAACGCAGGTATCCGTCCAGCGATCAACGTAGGTATTTCTGTTAGTCGTGTAGGTGGTAATGCTCAGATCAAGTCAATGAAAAAAGTATCTGGTACTTTAAAATTAGACCAAGCTTTATACAGAGAGTTAGAAGCCTTCTCTAAATTTGGTGGTGACTTAGATGCGGCAACTAAAAACGTAATTGACAAAGGTGCGAGGAACGTTGAAATTTTAAAGCAAGCACAATACGCTCCATTCTCTGTAGAGAACCAAGTAGCCATTATTTACTTAGGTACGCAGGGTTTGTTAAAAGAAGTGGCTGTTAAAAATGTGAAAGAATTTGAAGCACATTTCTTATTAGAAATGAGCACAAAATTACCAAATGTATTAGCTGAATTTAAGAAAGGAAACTTACCTGAAGACGGAATCAAGCAAATGGTGGATTTAGCTAACAGCTTAATTCCTCAATACAAATAAATTAAGTTTATTAATTTTATAAAAAACCCCGAACTTAGTTTGGGGTTTTTTGTTAATAGGATATATGTCTGTGATTAAAGTACATGAATTAAGTAAGAATTTTGGCAGCTTGCATGCTGTCAATGCATTGTCTTTTGAGGTGCAAGCAGGGGAGGTATTTGGATTCCTAGGTCAAAATGGATCTGGGAAAAGTACCACTATTAGAATGTTACTATCTTTGATTTATCCTAGCAGTGGAAGCATTGAGCTATTTGACCTGCCATTACAAGCCAATAGAAATCAAATAGCTGAAAGGGTGGGTG
This sequence comes from Bacteroidota bacterium, assembly GCA_947452555.1. Lineage (GTDB taxonomy): Bacteria > Bacteroidota > Bacteroidia > Chitinophagales > Chitinophagaceae > Sediminibacterium. Next base: position 109,528 of record CANGDH010000007.1, on the reverse strand, counting down.
CCATTATTGAGCGCCCAGACTTATACCCTTATTTAACTGCAAAGGAACATTTACAATTATTTGCGAAACTAAGTAAGCAGAAAATTTCCAAAGAGCAAATTGCAAGAACTTTAGAACAAGTGGGCTTGTCATTAAGGTCGGCTGACAAGGTGAATACCTTCTCTTTAGGAATGAAGCAAAGACTTGGAATTGCTATTGCTTTAGTACATAATCCGGACTTAATTATTCTAGACGAACCAACCAATGGACTAGATCCTCAGGGGATTGCGGACATTCGACATTTAATACAAGACCTTGCTAAACAAGACGGTAAGACGGTGTTAGTTTCTTCCCATTTATTAAGTGAAATTGAACAGGTAGCAAGCCAAATTTTAATTATCCATCAGGGTAAAAAAGTAGCTATGGGACCTACACAAACTTTATTGGATCCCAATAAGGCAATCATTCATATTGTTACACAACATGACGAGCAAGCTTTGTCAATTTTGGGCATCTCTAAATATGCTCAAAATATTATGCAACGCAAGGACGGTATTTATTTGTCCATTGCAACCAATGAAATACCTGCACTGCATCAATTCATTGTTGCTGCCAATATTCCACTAATGTCTTTTGAGTTAAAAAGGTCACTCGAAGATTATTTTTTACAAATAACATCAATGCAATAATATGTGGCCCATTATACAAATAGAGACGTTTAAAATATTCAAGAGGCCAAGAACTTATATTGCATTTGGTGCAATAGCTGCATTGATATTAGTAATACAAATGGGGTTGAAAATAGATGGGGAATCTTATGCCGCATTTTTAATGAAGGATATTAATAATACGCTAATTGTAGATGGTAAAGTATTAAATGGTTATTTGATCTGTTATATTTTATTACAGCTATTATTAGTACATGTGCCATTATTGGTAGCTTTAATTGCTGCTGATATGATTTCGGGGGAAGCAAATTTAGGAACGCTTCGTTTATTATTAACTACCCCTTATAGCAGAACACAATGGGTATTAGCAAAATTTATTGCAGCAAGTATCTATACCATATTGTTGCTAATCTGGTTGGCTTTTTTAGCACTATTCTTAAGTATGTGGATTTTTGGAACAGACGATTTGTTTTTAATGAAATCAAATTATGTTGTGTTGATTGAAGGACAAGATGTGTTTTGGAGATATGTGGGTGCTTTTGTTTTTGCTAGCTTTTCACTTTTAACGGTAACGGCATTAGGGTTTTTGATGTCAAGTTTAGCAAATAATTCAATTGGGCCCATTGTCGCAACTATTAGTGCTATTGTGTTTTTTACCATATTAAGTACTTTGAATATTCCATTATTCTCTGCCATTAAACCTTATCTGTTTACTACACATATGAATAACTGGAAGGAGTTTTTTGATATTAAAGTCACAGATACTAATGAAGCTATTACAGGTAGTATATTGAATGTAGCTAAAATAAAAAATTCAATTATTGTACTTGTGGTACACATTGTATTGTTTGTTAGTGCGTCTGTTTGGATAGTTCGCAAAAAAGATATTTTAAGTTAAGTATATGAAATTCAAGTCAACCATATTTATTGGTATTTTAATAGGTATTCAATTTTTATCCAACGCGCAAACCAATGTATTGGTGGAGCGAGTGCGTTTAAAATTAAATACGGTAAACGATTACACAGCAGAAGGTATAATGAAAACAGACGTTTCATTTATTAAAGCCTCCTTAGGGAAAGTGAAAGTGTTTTATAAAAAACCGAATTTAATTAAAGTAAAAAAAGACGGAGGTATTTCCTTATTACCTAAGGGTGGGGTGTCCATTACCATGAATTCATTATTAAGTACCGACCAGTATATTGCTTTTGAAGCTGGTAAACAAGTATACAAGGGGAAAACCTTGGATGTTATTAAATTGGTTCCCACCGACGATAAACTAGACTGGGTTATTTCAACCTTATGGATAGACCCCGTTGAAGCGCTAGTGTATAAAACTTTTACGACCACAAAGGACAATGGAAGCTTTGAAATAGCTATGGACTATGGTGCTTATACTAATTACGGCTTGCCCTCTAAAATCGTTTTTGGCTTCAATACTAAGGACTATAAGCTACCCAATGGGATAACCTTAGAGTTTGGCGACGAAGCACCTATTAGCAAGCAGAAAGCCATGAAAAATAAGAAAGGAACCATAGAAATTACCTACAGTTCCTATATTATTAATAAAGGAGTGTCTAGTTCGCTTTTTTAATAGCTTAAGTAAGTAATTTTGAGTTACCCATGCGTATCCTAATTATTTTGTATTTTTCTTTTTTGGGGCTTCAATCCCAAGCGCAGTCCTATAATAAGGATCTGACTACGGCAGTATTTTTTTTCAATACATTAGCAACTCACAAAGATTTTACAACAGCAGTTACAAAATTTGAACAGCTGTATAGGACGAATCCTAATGATTGGATTCCGCCTTATTATCTTTCCATTATTAAGTCTAGAATTAGTCTACAGAAAGGAGGTGATAGTGATAAATTAGCTGACGAGGCTTTGGCATGGATTGCAAAGTCTAAATTAATTCAAGTAAACGATGAAGTGTTATGTGCTGAAAGTTTAGCAAATACCGCTAAAATGTCTGTAAGACCAAGTTTCAGGTGGTTGAGTTATGAGAACAAAATTAAAAATCCATTAAAAGTAGCCCAAAAAATTAATCCAAATAATCCTAGAATTTATATCCTTCAAGCAAGTATCCAAATGCATTTGCCTGTAATTTTTGGAGGGGGGTGTAATACATCGAGAGCTCTTGCACAAAAAGCGGAAAAATTATTATTGGCTCAAAGTAATGAAGTCACAAATCTTCCACGGTGGGGTAAACAGTCTATTATTGATTTTAAAAAGAATTGCCCCTTTTAATTTACATCTCTTCAAAGCGTTCATCAACAGCACCAGCAAACATTCTAGCACTCATTTTTTTCAATGGATTTAATCGCATATCACGGTATCCTTGTCTTGCGTGAATAATTCTTACACATTCAAATATAGATGCGGTAAATGAAGCCGCATCTGCCTTGTCTTTGCCAGCTATATCAAAAGCGGTTCCATGATCTGGACTAGTTCTTACTATTGGTAATCCAGCAGTAAAATTCACTCCTTCGCCAAATGCCAATGACTTAAAAGGAATTAATCCTTGGTCATGATACATTGCTAATACACCATCAAATTTTTCATGTTGGCCTCTTGCAAAAAAAGCATCTGCAGAATAAGGTCCATATACTAATATTGAATTCTTAGATTCTTTAATGGCAGGTCTAATTATTTCAATTTCTTCTTTTCCAATTAATCCTTCATCACCTGCATGTGGGTTTAATGCCAATACTGCAATACGAGGCTTGTCAATTCCAAAATCTTTTTGTAGGCTGCTATTTAATATGGAAAGCTTTTGTTTGATTTTATCCTTAGTAATATGATTTGCTACTTCTTGAATAGTAATATGTTCTGTTACCAATGCCATTCTTAAATTCTCAGCAACTAGCAGCATTAAGTTTTCAATATTGCCAAATGCATGTTGAAGATAAGGGGTATGTCCACTGAAATTAAAATTAGGAGACTGAATATTTTTTTTATGAATAGGTGCAGTCACTAAACCATCTATTTGTTTATTCTTAATTGCTTCTACTGCTTTTTCTAAAGATATCAAAGCATATTTACCACCAATCTCAGTAAGTTCTCCCGGAGTAATATTTACGTCTTCCTCCCAGCAATTTAACACATTAACTTGCTTTGGATTTATTTTAGTAAGGTCGGTTAATACTGCAAAACTCAATGTATATTCTGGTAGTCCCTTTCTGTAAAAGTTAATAGATTTGTTGCTTGCAAAAACAACAGGAATCATAAAGTCCAAAATTCTGCTATCCGACAATGACTTAATGATTAATTCCAATCCTATGCCATTTAAATCGCCACATGTAAAGCCTATAACTGGTTTTCTTATTTCCGGGTTCATATCCTATTGATTAGGCTGTAAAAGTACGTACAAAAACCTAACTTTGCTTCATGCAATACACCCTTAAAAAGTCGTTAGGTCAGCACTTCTTGACTGATACTCAAATATGTCTTAAAATACAAGCGGTACTGCAGGAGGAAGCAATTGAGCAAATGGTGGAAGTAGGGCCAGGAGCTGGTGCATTAACAGAGTATATCCATAAAATTCCAACCAAATCATTTAAGGCAATCGAGTTGGACACAGAAAAAGTAAGATACCTTTTACATACCTTTCCAGAGTTGGAGGGTAAATTAATTAACGAAGATTTTTTAGAAACTGCAATTCCCTTTGAAGGACAGTTTGTATTGGTTGGTAATTTTCCTTATAATATTTCTACTCAAATTGTATTCAAAGTATTAGAATGGAAATTACAAGTGCCTACTATGGTAGGTATGTTTCAAAAAGAAGTCGCACTGCGTATTGCTGCAAAACCTAATTCAAAGACCTATGGCATTTTGAGTGTATTGACACAAGCGTATTATGATGTTACCTATTTATTTGACGTACCGCCTACTTCATTTAATCCGCCACCCAATGTAGAAAGTGGCATGATTCAGTTTAAAAGGAAATCACATTTTCCAGACATGGCTTCTGAGAAAAGTTTTTACCATCTAGTAAAAATGGCTTTTGGACAGAGACGTAAAATGTTACGTAATCCATTAAAGCCGTATTTTACTACCGAACAATTACAAGATCCAATATTCACAAAACGTGCTGAGAACTTGACATTTGAAGACTTTGCAGCACTTACCTTTAAAATGCATAACGATATTTAGTATGGCTTTACAAGTAATTATAACAGCACCAGTCCATGATTTCCTAATCGATACTTTAATTGAAAAGGGCTATGAAATAATATACAAACCTGCGATTGATTATAAGGAATTAGTGGAAATCATTTCTATCGCATCAGGACTAGTTGTCACCACAAGATTAAAAGTAGATGCTGCATTAATTGACAAAGCGGCAAATTTAAAATGGATTGCACGTTTAGGTAGTGGAATGGAATTAATTGATACAGACTATGCTAGTGCTAAAGGAATTAAATGTGTGTCGAGTCCAGAAGGAAATTGCACCACAGTTGGGGAACATGCATTAGGATTGTTATTGAGTTTAATGAATCGCATTCATAGTTCCTTTATGGAAATACAAAAAGGAGCATGGATAAGAAATAATAATAGAGCAGACGAGTTAACAGGGAAAAAAGTGGGTATTATTGGATTTGGGAATACGGGCACTGCTTTTGCAAAAGTTTTATCAGGATTCGATGTGGCAATTTTAGCACATGATATTTATAGAGATAATTTTGAAACTCATCAGATTCGATCATCTAGTTTGGAGCGTATTCAGCAAGAAGCAGATGTAATAAGCTTGCATTTGCCATTAACTACATTAACACACCATTATGCGAATGACGCTTTTTTTGAAGGATTAGAACGTAAGCCATATTTTTTAAGCACTTGCAGAGGACAGGTCACAGATACGAAGGCGGTACTTAAAGCTTTACAAGGTCAACAAATTAGAGGAGCGGGCTTAGATGTGATGGAAAATGAACAATTAGTAAATTATAGCCCATCAGAAAGGGCTACTTTAGACGGACTATTTGGCTTTCCCAACTTCATTGCAACTCCTCATATAGCTGGTTATAGTCACGAGGCTTATGAACGTATGGCAAGGGTGGTATTAGAAAAATTGGCTATCATTTAAGCATTTTTTTATATATTTGTATAGTGCAACGCTACAATTATGTGGCGTTGTATTTTTTTTTATTACTAAACAGTAAGTCATGAGCGAAACTAACGTATACGTAACACAGGAGACCTTTGATAAGATGCGTGAAGAATTACATCGTATGAAATCTATAGATCGTCCAGCAGCTTCTAAAGCTATTGGAGAAGCAAGAGAAAAAGGCGACTTGAAAGAGAATGCAGAATATGATTCAGCAAAAGAAGCACAAGGAATGTTGGAGTCTAAAATAAAGCAATTAGAGGCATCTATTTCAAATTCTAAAATTGTAGACCCTAACACCATTGATACTAGTAAAGTTACTATTTTAACTAAAGTAACTATTACAAATCAAGCTACTAAAAAAACAATTACTTATCAACTAGTAGGAGAGAAGGAAGCTGATTTAAAAGCAGGAAAAATTTCGGCATCTTCTCCAATTGGAAAAGGATTGATCGGGAAAAAAATTGGTGAGATTGCGGAAATTCAAGCGCCTAATGGTATTATGAAATTCATGGTAGATAATATTACTATTTAATAGTAGCATGTCAATTTTTACAAAAATTATAAATGGTGAAATTCCTTCTTATAAGATTGCAGAATCTGGGCAGTTTTATGCATTCTTAGATATATTCCCATTACAAAAAGGACATGTATTGGTAGTGCCAAAGATAGAAGTAGATAAAATATTTGATGTCCCGGACGACTATTTAGCAGCATTACTTTTATTTGCTAAACCAATTGCAAAAGCCATTGAAGCAAGTTTTGATTGTAATAGAGTGAGTATGGTAACGGTAGGATTAGAAGTGCCGCATGCACATGTTCATTTAATTCCAATAAAGGAAGCAGATGACATTAATTTTGCTCGCCCCAAATTACAGTTTACAAAAGAAGAATTTATTGCCATTCAACAGTTGATTGTAACTAAGTTATAGCCGCTATAAATTAGGAGACTTTATTCCAATAATTAATTGGAATGCGTAACATGCGCAAATTGGTTAGTAATTTTTAAACTTTAATTCTACCAGGATTTTTTGCGAGAAAAGCATCCCAGCCTTTTAAACTCTTAGCTCCTGATACTGGGGGTAAAACTGGGCCACTTATTTGATACCAATGACATAACGCTACACCCAGTGCATCAGTAGCGTCAAAGTACTTAGGTTTTTTTTCAATTTGCAATACCCTTTCCAACATTTTCCAGACCATATCTTTATCAGCATTACCATTGCCTGTAATGGATTGTTTTACTTTTTTAGGTGCATATTCAGTTACCGGCAATTGGAATTGCATAGCAGCAGCAATTGCAACTCCTTGTGCTCTACCTAGCTTTAGCATACTTTGCACGTTTTTACCAAAAAACGGAGCTTCAATTGCAAAATGAACTGGCTGATATTCCGTGATAAGTTCAATTATCTTAGCATGAATAATCTGAAGTCTTGCATAAATGTCTTTTTCCTTGGTGAGTTTTAAAACATCCATAGCTATTAGGGCCGGTTTTGTCCCCCCTTTTAATATAGCATACCCAAGTATTTGTGTACCAGGATCAATCCCTAAAATTATTGGTGATTTTGACATGTACATTAAAGTTACATATATCATAGCAATTTCCGAACTTTGATAGCTATGATGAGGATATCAAAAGAACAATTTATTTCGTTGGGTAAAAAAAGTGTAGGTATTTTTTTATTTATTGTTTGCAGTGTTGCTATTTATAGAGAAGTGGGTAGTAATCAAAATTTAGCTGCTTATGGAAGTCAAATTCAGAGCCAACTTCAAAGTATATCAATTTTCAATTGGCTAGTATTGTTGTCTTTAATGCTTTTGAATTTTCTTATAGAATCTATTAAATGGAAAGTTGTATTAAAATCCGAAACTGAAATTTCTTTAAAATCAGCAGTGAAGAGCGTTTTTGTTGGGCAGGCATTTGCATTTTATACACCTAATCGAATTGGCGAATATGTAGGAAGAACTTTGATGTTAGAAACAGGGAATAAAATGTTAGCGGTCGGCAAGATGGCATGGTCTTCCTATGCTCAATTAATTGTTACTATTGTTGTTGGATCATTTGCATTATTTGTTAACCCTCCCTTTTTGCCATGGTTAAAATGGGTAAGCCCTTTTTTAATGATTTTGGTATTATTTATTTATTTCAATCAAATTAAATTTTCTGGATGGTTTGCTTCTTTCAATTTTTTACAAATTGAAATAACTACCAAAAAGAAGCTATTAATTTATTCCTTTTTAAGATATACTGTATTTTTATTGCAATATAGTTGGGCAGTACATATATTAAATATTCCAATTCCTTATCCAGCACTTTGGGCTGCCATTGCAGCTATGTTCTTATTTTTAAGCGTTTTGCCAACTATTAGCATTACGGAGTTGGTAATTAGAGGTCAAATTATTTTATTATTATTGTCGCCTTGGAGTCACAATAGTTTATTGTTGATTAGCTTGTCAACTTTAATCTGGGCGGTGAATTTTTTATTGCCAGCAATAATTGGTGCATTCTTATTATTAGGTTTCAGATTAAAACAATAAATTTGATAGATAAACGACGGTAAAAAAAACAGTATGCTAATTATTCAGATCCTTTTATTTTTATTCACTTTTTTATTACCGGCAGATAATAATATTTGCAATCAAACAAATACATCTTTTTTGTCTGGTGAAAAAATTCATTATACTATTTTTTACAACGTAATTGGAATATATGTAAATGCGGGCAAAGCCGATTTTAATACAATTAGTTCTAGTTTAAATGGAACTGAAACGTATACATTTACTGCATTAGGTAAATCCAATGCTAATTATGATTGGATTTTTAAAGTTAGAGACAAATATGAAAGCGTTGTGGATAGTAAAACATTACTCCCATATCAGTTCACTCGTAGTATTAATGAGGGAAGTTTTCATCAATCCGATTTAATCCAGTTTAATCAAAAAAATAGATCTGCGACGACTTCCAACATAAGCTATCCTACATCAGACTGTACCTATGATGTCATTAGTGCAGTGTATGCTGCAAGAAATATGAATTTTTCTAATTTACAAGTAGGAGATAAAGTGTATCTTAATTTTTTCTTGGACAAAGATTTATATCCTTCCTATTTCAAATATTTAGGAAAGGAGGTAGTTAGTACTCAATATGGCACTTTTAAAGCTATCAAGTTAGCGCCATTGTTAGTTAGAGGCTCTATGTTTAAGGGAGGGGAGCATATGACTATCTGGATTACCGACGACGCTAATCATATCCCAGTAAGGTTAGAAACACCTATCATTGTTGGTACTATTAAGATGGATATGGTGGGGTATGAAAATTTGAGACATCCATTAGCTTCACTAATTGAGTTAGTTCAATAAGCGTAATATATTAGCCAATTCAAATTGACTTGAAAGTAAATCACACTCAATTTATTTCAAAATATTTTCTAAATTAAATATAGTAGCTGCGCGTATACCTTTTTCTGTTTGTTCTAAGGTGCAGCATTCGTACATAGCATCGTGTTCAAAAAATAAAGTGTAATTATTTTTTAGGGCTTCTTGTAAAAACAATTCTTTTTCTTGCAAAGTAATTAAGGGCTGCATGTCATAGCCCATTATGTATGGTATAGGAAGATGTCCCACGGAAGGAAGTAAGTCAGCCATGAAAACAATTTCATGATTACCATACTTGATTTTAGGAAGTAGCATACCTGCTGTATGTCCATTTACAACAATACATGAAATATGCGCACTAAAATGAATAGTTTGTAATTCATTATCACTTTGGTAAGCTGGCAAACTTATTATTTTCAATTTTCCACTAGCTAATAATGGCTCAATATTTTCTTTTAAGAAAGATGCTCTTTCTCTTTTATTGGGATGACTTGCATTGTCCCATTGCGGCTCACTTACCCAATAAGTTGCATTAGGGAATGTCAAGACTAATTGGTCCTCTTTTTTTTGAATAGCACCCCCTACATGATCAAAATGTAAATGAGTCAGTAATACGTCTGTAATATCAGAAAGTTCAAGATCAATTTCTTGTAAAGCTTGCTTTAAGCTTTTAGTATTATGTAAATGGTAATGGCTTAAAAATTTTGCATCTTGTTTATCTCCAATGCCGGTATCAATAAGTATTTTACGATCTCCTTCTACTACCAATAAACAACGTAACGCCCAGGTACATAAATTAACTTCGTCAGCTGGGTTTAATTTATTCCAAATAGATTTAGGAACAACACCAAACATAGCGCCGCCATCTAATTTAAAATTACCTGTATGTATACTATGCAGTTGCATGTTTCTGAAGCTTTGCGGTACGATATAACAAAATTAAGCCCAAAATAAAGAATATACAAAGCGCTAATACCGAGTTTTTTTGAGAACCAGTAAGTTCATTAATAAAACCAAAACTAAACATACCAATTACAATGGCAATTTTTTCAGTCACATCGTAAAAACTAAAAAAGCTAGTGGTATCTCTAGTGACAGGCATCAGTTTTGCATAAGTACTTCTGCTTACAGATTGAATACCACCCATTACAAATCCAACTAATACGGCTAGACCATAAAATTGCATTACTCCGTTTCTGGGGATATAGTATCCAATAATACAAGCAAAAATCCATACAATCACTGCCACCATCAATGTTTTAAAATTCCCCCAACTACTTGCTAATTTTGCCATAAAATAGGCGCCAGGAATTGCCACTAGTTGAATAATAAGTATTGCGATGATTAAATTGGTTGTAGGAATATTCAATTCACTTTTTCCATATAAAGTTGCGGCTAGCATAACTGTCTGAACCCCCATATTAAAAAAGAAAAAAGCAGTTAAAAAACTTTTAAGCGTTGGCAAATGGGTTAATTGTTTCCAAACTAAATGTAATTCTCTATAACCTGAAGTAAGGATATTGTCTTGTTTTTTGTCTCGAACAATATGTAAACTAGCAGGCAGTTTCGAAATAGCCCATTGTCCAAATCCGAACCACCAAATACCTACTAATAAAAAGGATATTTGAGAAGCTTTGCCTACTGTAATCCCAAATAGATCAGGCTTTAAAACAAAAATGAAACATATTATTTGTAAAATAACAGAACCAATATAACCCATGGTAAAACCTTTTGCACTAATTCGGTCTCTGTCTTCTGGTGCAGCAATCTCAGGTAGGTAAGAATTGTAAAATACTAAACTTCCCCAAAAACCAACACAAGCAATAATCACTGATATTAATCCGGTTGTAATATGACTACTATCAAAAAAATAAAGCGAACTACAAGCAATACTTCCTAGTGTACAAAAGAACATTAGGAATTGTTTTTTATTTCCACGGTAGTCGGCAATGGAGGATAATATGGGAGAAAGTATCGCTACAATAATAAATGCAATAGCTAGCGCATAATTATAAAGTGCGGTATTGATAAATTCAAAATTTCCAATTTTAATTTTATCAATTAATGAATTTTCATTTCCATCACCTGTTACTGCCTCGTAATAAGCAGGGAATATAGTGGATGTAATTACAAGACTATAAACACTGTTAGCCCAATCATACATAGCCCATCCATTTACAACTTTTTTTGAAGCAGTCTGCATAGCTTATATATGTTTTGTATATAATAAAGTCAAGATAGTAATTCCTAAAATAATGCGGTACCACCCAAAAATGGCAAATCCTCTTTTTTGCACAATTTTTATAAAAAACTGCACTGAAATTAAAGCCACTGCAAAAGCCACAATCCCGCCTATTAACAAAGTGGTTAAATTACCGGTAGCAAATACCTCTGGGTTTGTTTTATAAACGTCTAAAGAGCTTTTTGCGGATGCTGCTAACATAGTTGGAACTGCTAAGAAAAAAGAAAATTCAGCCGCCGCTTTTTTGGTCAGCTTTTGGCTCATGCCACCTATGATAGTTGCAGCACTTCTACTTAAACCTGGAAATAAAATAGAGAGTACTTGAAAGCAACCGATAATAAAAGATTTTTTATAACTAATATGGTCTGATGTAGTGTTTTTATTTTTCTCAAATAACTTATCAATGAATAATAAAATAATACCTCCAATAAGCATTACAACAGCTATTACTTGTAAATTATTAAGTACTGCGTCAATGTATTTTTTGAGTACTGCTCCAAATAGTAATGCAGGGAATACGGCCACAATTAATTTAAAATAAAAACTAGGTTCTTTAAAATTGAAGAAGCTTTTTCGATAAATCACTAGCACAGAAGCAATAGCAGCAAACTGAATTACAATCTCAAATAAGTCTACAAAAGGGCTGTCTGGAATACCTAATAAGGGATTCGCAAATTTCATATGTGCAGTACTAGAAATTGGTAGAAATTCCGTGATACCTTCAATGATAGCAATTATAATAGTCTGTAATGTATTCATGTATATGTATTAAAAAAGCGATGATTGCTCATCGCTTTACAAATTAAGTATTTTTTAGTGCTTTTTGAATATTGCATAAATTTCAACAATGAATCCTGCCATAATAACTAAAGGAGCTAGTGTAATACGTCTAAAGCTATATACTTCATTGGCGTTAAATACATCTGGATTAGGACTTTTCCCCCCAGACATTAATAACATACCTATTAAGATTAAGGCTGCACCAATAAGCATCCATGTGTAGTTTGATTTGCCAAAAAAATCAAGTGATTTTTTATTAGGTTGTTGGCTCATATAATATTGTTTAATCAGTTTTGTAATTTAATGTAGAATATAATTAGACTAGTATAATTCGTCTAGTTTCATTTTTAAATATTTAATAACACTTCGATATGTGCTAAGTACAGATATACCTACACCAATAATAATGATTCCAGAAAATAAGATCAAATTATTGGTTAAGCCTTGTAAAGTTTGAATTTGAGGAAACTGTGCACCAGCCCATTGAATTAAAGTGAATAAAATTACAAGTGCAATTGCGGCACTTATTAATCCATTTATTAAAGCACGAATCACAAGGGGTTTAGCAATAAAGCCTCTTGTGGCTCCTACCATTTGCATTGTTTTAATTAAAAAACGATTACTAAACATAGCAAGTCGAATAGTATTATCAATACTTACAATGATGATAATGCCAAGTATGATAGACATCACTAAAAAGATAACACCTAATTTAGCTGCTCTCTCATTTAAACTAGTTACCAAACTTTTTGGATATTGAATGTCTGCAACGTCATCCTTGAAATTACTTGTGATGTCTGTTGTAATTTTACTTAAGCTATCTGGATTAACATAGTTCGCTTTTGCGAAAAAGTCTACACTTTCAGGTAATGGGTTGACGTCTAAAATTTTAGCCCAGTCCTCACTATTCTCTTTATTCCAGATTTCTTTTGCTTTTACCTTGTCTATATATTCAACATTTTTCGCATAAGGCTGATTCGCAATAAAAGCTTGAATTTTACCAATAGTATTTTTATCAGCACTTCTCATATAAACGCTGATTCGAATGTCTTCTTTAAAATTATCTCCAATAGAATGAAGATTCAAAAAAAGCCATCCCATAATGCCCATTATAAATAACACAATAGCTACACCAACTATACTATAAATATAGTTAGGTTTACTGCGTTTTAAGGAGGCGGATCGGGTACCTGGCATAGTATTAATATTTTACGTGTTCGCTTTGCAAATGTAGGGTTTTGAACGCTAATGGCTTACATTTGCAATAGGTGAATTAGGCCTATTTTAGGTCAAAATTAGGCAGTTGCCAGTTTTGGTTGGTGAAATGTCAAATTTTAAAGAAATTTTAAGAAAAAATAGAAGATGGAGTATCAATTTAGGGCTATTGAAAAAAAATGGCAAGCCATTTGGAATGAACAGAAAGCGTATCAGGTTTCTAATGTGAGTGATAAGCCAAAGTTCTATGTATTGGACATGTTCCCTTATCCAAGTGGTGCTGGATTACACGTAGGGCATCCGCTAGGATATATTGCTTCTGATATTTATAGTCGATTCAAAAGATTAAAAGGATTCAATGTTTTGCATCCAATGGGTTATGATGCTTTTGGACTTCCTGCGGAACAATATGCAATTGAACACGGGGTACATCCTTTAAAAAGCACACATGGCAATATTGATAATTTTAGAAAGCAATTAGACAATATTGGGTTTTCTTATGATTGGGATAGAGAAGTAAGAACTTGTGACGCGAGTTATTATAAATGGACACAATGGATTTTCTTACAATTATTTAATAGTTATTTTGATAGGTCGAGTGCTAAAGCAAAAAACATTTCAGAACTAGTAAGCATTTTTGAAACAGAAGGAAATGGTAATAATCTTTGTCCTTCCGATGCGCATCTTAAATTTACTGCAGCTGATTGGAAGGCATTTTCTGAAAAAGAGCAACAAGATATTTTAATGCAATATCGTTTGGCTTTTTGTGGTTATGGAGAAGTGAATTGGTGTGAGGCTTTAGGAACTGTATTGGCAAATGATGAAGTAATAAATGGATTTAGCGAAAGAGGAGGGCATCCTGTTGAAAAGAAAAGATTACGTCAGTGGTATTTAAGGATTACAGAGTATGCAGATAGATTGTTAACGGGACTTGATACCATACAATTTAGCGATGCGATGAAGGAAATGCAGTCTAATTGGATAGGTAAAAGTTATGGTGCTGAAATTGACTTTGCAATACACAATTACGAAGGGGCGTTAAAAGTATATACAACAAGACCTGACACGGTTTTTGGAGTGGATTTTATGGTAGTAGCACCGGAGCATGCATTAATTGAAAAAATTACACCTGACACACATAAGACCGTAGTAGCTGAATACATAGCCTATGTAAAAAGTAGAAGTGAACGTGAGCGAATCGCAGAGAAGAAAATAACAGGATGCTTTACAGGGGCATATGTAGTGAATCCATTTAATCAAAAACTAATTCCAATCTGGATTTCTGAATATGTTTTAGCTGGATATGGAACAGGTGCCATTATGGCGGTTCCTTGTGGTGATGACCGTGACTTTAAATTTGCTCAACATTTTAATATACCTATTACAAACATTATTGGAGATGCATTTGATGGGATAGAAGCGAACCCAACCAAGGAAGCTATATTGACTAATAGTGATTTTTTAAATGGGATTGTTCAAAAAGATGCTATTGCTATTGTCAATGAAAAAATAGTTGCACTGGGAATTGGTCAAAGCAAAGTGAACTTTAGAATGCGTGATGCTGCATTTAGTAGACAAAGATATTGGGGGGAGCCATTCCCAATTAAATGGATAAATGGGATTGCATATCCATTGTCAGAAAATGAATTACCGCTTTTATTGCCAGAAGTTGATAATTATAGCCCAGGCCCAGACGGACAAGGCCCTTTAGCTAATATAGAATCATGGGTGGCAGAAAATTATGAAACTAATACTATGCCAGGCTATGCAGGTAGTAGCTGGTATTTCTTAAGATATATGGACCCTCATAATATGGGTGCATTTTGTGATAGAAAAGTAAGTGACTATTGGAATCAAGTGGATTTATATATTGGAGGAACTGAGCATGCAGTAGGACACTTATTGTATAGTCGTTTATGGACAAAAGTATTATTTGACTTAGGGCATATTGGATTCGATGAACCATTTAAAAAATTATTGAATCAAGGAATGATTCAAGGAAGTTCTCGATTTGTATATCGTCAAAGAGGAACTCATGTTTATGTTTCTGCCAGCTTGATTGGAAATTATGAAGTAGATCAATTGCATGTAGATGTAAATATGGTAGATGGCTTGGAATTAGACACTGCTGCATTTAAAAAATGGAAGCCTGACTTTGCAAATGCGGAATTTATTTTAGAAGAGGGCAAATATATTTGTGGAGTAGAGGTAGAAAAAATGTCTAAGTCTAAATTCAATACAGTTAATCCGGACGATTTAGTAGAAAGATATGGTGCGGACACTTTTAGAATGTATGAAATGTTCTTGGGACCAGTGGAGCAAAGTAAACCTTGGGATACAAAGGGTATTGAAGGGGTTCACCGTTTTTTGAAAAAATTCTGGAGAATGTTCTTTGACGAAATGAAGGGCAAAGTGTGGGTTGACGAACCAGCTACTGCAGCAGAATTAAAAATATTACATAAGGCTATTAAGAAAATCGAGGAAGATACAGAACGATATAGTTTTAACACTGCAGTAAGTACTTTCATGATTTGTATTAATGAATTGTATGATTTAGGTTGTCATAAAAAAGAAGTACTTTCTCAAGTATTAATTTTATTAACGCCATATGCCCCCCATTTTGCGGAAGAATTATGGAAAGTATTAGGAAATGAAGGGTTAGTGATTAATGCTACTTATCCATTCTTTGAAGCTAAATATGTTTTAGAGACAAGTAAAGAATATCCTATCAGCATAAACGGAAAAGTGAGAACCAATATCGCAATGGCATTTGATGCTACTGAAGCGCAAGTCCACGAAATTGTGTTAGGCAGTGAAGCTGTTCAAAAATGGATTGAAGGAAAAGAAATTAAAAAACTAATTTTCGTAAAAGGTAAAATGGTCAATATTGTCCTTTAGCATTTTTCAATTGTGAATAAATAATATAACAAATTTCATGTCCAACCCACTTATAGATATAGCGAATAATAATTTAAACCCTCAAGAAAGAGAGTTTGAGAATAGTATTCGTCCGCAAGCGATGGATGCATTTTCTGGTCAACCTCAGTTGATAGAAAACATAAGCATTTTTATTAAAGCGGCTAAAATGAGAGGAGAAGCCTTGGATCATATTCTATTTCACGGACCTCCAGGATTAGGCAAGACTACATTAAGTCGTATTGTAGCAAATGAAATGGGGGTTCAAATTAAAGAAACTTCCGGCCCAGTAATTGAAAAACCAAGCGATTTGGCTGGTTTGTTAACAAGCTTAGAACCCAATGATGTATTGTTTATTGACGAAATACATCGTTTGAGTACCGTAGTTGAAGAGTATTTATATGCAGCCATGGAAGATTATAAGATTGACATTATGATTGACAGTGGGCCTAATGCAAGAAGTATTCAAATTAATTTAAATCCTTTTACTTTAGTAGGTGCAACCACCAGAAGTGGATTGTTGACAGCACCTTTACTTTCAAGATTCGGAATCAAATCAAGA
This sequence comes from Bacteroidota bacterium, assembly GCA_947452555.1. Taxonomy (GTDB): domain Bacteria; phylum Bacteroidota; class Bacteroidia; order Chitinophagales; family Chitinophagaceae; genus Sediminibacterium. Next base: position 92,689 of record CANGDH010000007.1, on the reverse strand, counting down.
CTAGAATATTACCCTGCTTCGGTACTTCAAAAAATCATTGAGCGTAGCGCACAAATTTTAGACGTGAAAATAGATTCAACTGCTGCTGGAGAAATTTCAAGAAGAAGCCGAGGTACACCTAGAATAGCAAATGGTTTATTAAGAAGGGTACGTGACTTTGCACAAGTTTTAAATGACGGTCAGGTTGATATTGGTATTACGCAACATGCTTTAAAAGCCTTAAACGTAGACGAGCATGGATTAGACGAAATGGATAACCGTATATTATTAGCTATTATTGAAAAATTCAAAGGAGGACCAGTTGGAATTTCAACCATTGCTACTGCAGTTGGTGAGGAGTCAGGTACCATTGAGGAAGTATACGAGCCATTCTTGATTCAAGAAGGATTTTTACAAAGAACACCTAGAGGACGAGAAGTGACACATAAAGCTTATGAGCATTTAGGAAAAAAGAGAGACCGCGGAAGTTTAGACAATCCTGAATTATTTAGATAGTAAATAATATTAAAAAGGTCCCAATTTATAGTTGGGACCTTTTTAAGAGAAGTTAATTCGAGATTAATGAACCACTAATCGAAATCCATTTCCATGAATATTTACGATTTCGATTTGTTCGTCTTCTTTTAAATACTTTCTAAGTTTAGCAATATAAACATCCATGCTTCTTCCATTAAAGTAGGTATCACTGCCCCATATTTTCTTTAATGCTTTTTCTCTTGTCAATAAATCGTTTTTATGTTCTGCTAACATTTTTAATAATTCATTTTCCTTAGGAGACAATACCTGTGTTTTGTCTGCAAATATAAGTTCACGTAATTTTGGATTGAAATGATATTTACCTAATTCAAATTCGATATTTTCAGAGATTTTATTATCCTCTTCATTTCTTTTAATAATTGCTTTTATTTTTAGCATTAATACTTCACTATCAAAAGGTTTTGTGATATAATCGTCTGCACCTAGTTTGTATCCATGTATAATATCTTCTTTCAATGTCTTTGCACTTAAGAAAAATAAAGGAACGTCAGGATCAATGTCTCTAATCTCTTCCGCTAAAGTAAAGCCATCAACATGCGGCATCATCACATCTAATAAACAAAGATCAAATTTTTCTCTTTGAAATGCGGCTAAACCCAGTCGGCCATCTCTTTCAAGTGTTACATCATACTCGTCTAATTCTAAATAATTTTTTAATACTAAACCTAGATTACTGTCATCTTCACAAAGAAGTATTTTGTATTTTTTCTTGTCTTCCATATTGATTGCTTTTTGTAAAGAAACGATATTTAGTTTTTGATCTAAAATATGGGTTTCCAATGTTTTGTTAAAATATACCTAATCCTTCGTACTTGTACAAAGGTCGCAAATTCCGCAAGGACTTGGGTGTTTTTCTCCAAAATATTGGGCCAAATAAACACTTCTACATTGAATACTAGTGTTTTTTAGGTAGGTAGAGAGATGTTGAATACGATCTAGAAAGGCCTTTTTCCTTAATTGATAGTTGTCAAAGTCTAGTTTCATAAATGCAGCAGATGCGCGGTTCCATTGAAACTGAACTACAGGCTGGTGCTCTTTTTGTTCATAGCTTATCAAGCCATACTCTTTTAATAAATGGAGTTGCGTTTGAACGAACGAAAAATCTCTATTTAACAATTGAGCCAATACACTTTCATTTATAAATTGAGGACCGTCAATAATGCCGCCATAGGTTCTTAAAATAGTTTGAAGTACAATTCCTAAGATGGCATTATTTTTTTCAAATAGTTCTATTCCTTCTCTGCTTTCTATGACTTGAACTAATGAAGGTTTAAAGTTGGAGTCGGAAAATTGAACATGACCTTCTTGAGCTATCCATTGTAATGCATTTCTAGCTATTATTTTATCCCATTTAAAACTAGCACAGAAAGTTTCAAAGTCAAAAAGAAATTGTTGCTTTTCGCCCATCCCTACAGGTAATTGAACATAGTCTGCTAAGTCTTGATATACTTTTTTGATCGTTTCAATGGGCGGGTATTTTTTTGCTTGAACAGATTCCCAATAATCCCAATCATTTTGTTGAAATAGTAAAATTGCTTTTGCTGAAAGTCCATCTCTTCCTGCTCTTCCGGCTTCTTGATAATATTGTTCAATGCTTCCTGGAATTTCGTAATGGATTACTAGTCTTACATTGGGTTTGTTAATTCCCATACCAAAAGCACTAGTGCAAACTACTATTTGAGTTAGGTCTTGCATCCAACTATTTTGAATTGCTTGTCTACTTGCAATAGTCATTCCTGCATGATATTCCCCAATGGAATATCCATATGATTTTAATAAACTTGCTAATTGACTCACATTATTTCGGGTATTGCAATAGATAATTACAGAGCCGGTTATTTGTGATAATAAGCTTCTAACAGAATGTAGTTTTACTGGGACTTTTTGTACTAGATAAGCTAGTCGAGGTCTTAAAAAACTATCGGTAATAATTTCGACATTTTTTAAAGACAACTGTTTGACTATGTCAGCTTGCACCATTGGTATAGCAGAAGCCGTCATTGCCAAGACCGGTATGGTTGGGAATAGTTTTTTTAAAATATCTAATTTTCTATAAGAAGGTCTGAAATCATATCCCCATTGTGATATACAATGCGCTTCGTCTATTGCAAAAAGTTGAATCCTGAGGGTTTGTAAAAAGTCCTGAAAATTCTTTTGTGCTAATTTCTCAGGAGAACAATAAATGAATTGGTATTTCCCTAACTGAATATCCTTTAAGATATTTGTTTGTTCCTCAAAACTCATGTTACCCCCTAGGCTAATTGCAGTAATATTCCTAGCACTTAAATCCTTCACTTGGTCTTGCATTAGTGCGATCAAAGGGCTGATTATAATGCCAATGCCAGATTTACATAATACAGGTAATTGGTAACAAAGTGATTTTCCAGCACCCGTTGGTAATAACGTAAGCACGTCTTTGCCTGACAATACAGATTCAATAATCTCTAATTGTTTTGGTCTAAACTCGGTATAACCCCAGTAGGTTTCTAATATTTGTTGTGGTAATTTCAAGTAGTTACTAGACTAATTTTTTCTTAAACAATCTAAATGAATTAATTGCTAATACCACATCACTCAAACCCATAATTAAAGCTCCATAAGTTGGCCCCCAAGTTCCCAATAGTCCTAATGCTGCAATAGGAATTGCAATGATATTATAGGAGAATGCCCAAGCTAAATTTTCTTTAATAGTTTCATACGTTCTTCTCCCTAATCCTAATGACATTGGTAGATTTTTTAATCCCTGGTTCATTAATATTACTTGTGCACTTTGAATAGCAATATGGGATGCATTACTTAAAGAAATTCCAATTGTTGCTTTTGCTAATGCTGGTGCGTCGTTAATGCCATCACCAACCATCGCTGTAGGACTAATTTTAGTAAGCTCCTCTAATTTATTTAATTTGTCTTCTGGACTTTGTTCACTTATTATTTCTTGAATACCCAATGCATTCCCAACCTGTTCACATTTGTCTTTTCTATCCCCACTCAATAGTACAGTATGTATACCTTGTAAATGTAATGTTTCAATCACTTCTTTTGCTTCTGGTCTTATTTGATCTGCAACGTCTACCCAACCTATAAGCTTGTTATTTTTTTGCACATATATATTATGACCATCTTCAATAGTAGGGTCTAGAAGGGTCTTGTAAGAACCAGCCCAATAGGTATTGCCATCCTTATCGGTTGCTTGAATACCTAAACCTTTGACTTCTTCAATTTGCTGCCATTTTATTTCGATGGTATTTTTCCAAGTACTACTTATGCATTTGGCAATAGGATGATTGGAATATTTTTCTAAAGAGTAGGTTAATATTTTAAAATCAGCTTCTGTAATACCTTCTAATAATTGAATATCAGTAATTTCAAAATGGCCTGTTGTCAATGTTCCAGTTTTATCAAAAACTACTTGACGAATGTCCTTAAAGGTTTCCAAACTTTTTGCATTTTTAAATAGCACTCCATTACGTGCACCTCTGCCAAGTCCAACAGCAATGGCTGCAGGTGTTGCTAGTCCCATTGCACAAGGACATGAAATAACTAATACTGCAATGGCTCTTAACATACTTTCTCCAAAGCCAATACTTGTAAAAAAGTAATTGCCAATTAAGGTTACCAAGGCAATACTTAATACCAATGGAACAAACACTGCACTAATTTTGTCGGCTAAAATTTGTACTGGTGGTTTTTCACCTTGTGCAGATTTTACCATTTTTAAAATATTTGCTAAAACAGTATTATCGCCAACTGCAGTAACATAGGCTTTAATAGTACCATTTTCAATAGTACTTCCTCCAATTAATAGTTCTCCAATTTTTTTATGAATAGGTAAACTCTCCCCAGTAACAATAGCTTCATTTACATTCGCATCGCCCCATAAAATTTTACTATCCATGGGTACTGTTTCCCCAGCATTAATAAGTAAAATATCTCCCACTTTGAGGGTATTACTTTCCACATTAAAAATAATTTCTTTATGATTTTCATCAAACACAATCATATTAGCCATTACCTTCTGCGCTTTTACTAAATCTTTTAAGGCGCGTTGTGTAGAATTAACAGAAGCATCTTCTAAATAATTACCAAAAAATACTAATGTAATAATAGTAGCAGTGGTTTCATAATAAGCAAACAACATTCCTTGTCCAATTAATGTTCCATATAAACTATAACCAAAGGAAGCAGCAGCGCCAATAGCTACAAGCACATTCATATTGGGAATACCCTTTGTTACACTATGCCATGCACTACGTCCAAAATAACTCATTCCTAAAATAAAAATAGGCGTTGTAAAAGCTAACTGAACATAGGGATTCATCATCCAATGAATATGTACACCTGGTAACATATGTAACACTAAGGGCAAGGCAAAAACCAGACTAAATAAAGTGCGTTCTTTATTATTGTCTAAAAATTTCTTTGTAGGTTCTTCTTCACTGCCTCTAACCTTATATCCCAAACTGCTAATACCTTTTTTAAGTTTTGATTCACTTCCTTCAAATGGCAATTCGAATTGCACTTCTCCTTCCATAAAACTCACTTTAGGTTCTTTAACACCTTCAGATTCCAAATATTTATGAATGGATAAAGCGCAATTGGTACAGCTCATGCCATCAACCTTCCATTGTACTGATTCCATAGAGATAATTTTATAGTATAAAGGTACAAATAGATTTTAGCTAAATTGAAGGTGGTTTTGCGTCTTCACTTATATTTGCAATATGAATTTAGCCTATTCGCTTTCCGAAATTGATCAAATAGCTGCTACTTTATTGAAAGAATGGAGTAGTCGCCCTATTTGGGCATTTCATGCCGATATGGGAGCTGGTAAAACCACGCTTATTGCTGCAATTTGCAAAGCATTGGGTGTCAAAGACCATGTTACTAGTCCCACATTTTCTTTAATGAATGAATATCAGATTGGGAATAAAGTGATTTGTCATATGGACTGGTACAGAATTGAGAATGAAGCTGAAGCGGCAAATGCTGGGCTTTCTGCGGCTATTGACAATGCAGACTATTGCTTTATTGAGTGGCCAAATAAAGCTGCTCGAATTTTGCCTGAAGATACCGTGCATTTTGAAATTGAAATAGTAGACCCAAGAAATAGACGTATTTTTATAAAAATTTGATGATATGAGCGCTATCAAGCCACAAATTCATAGTTCATTTTCTTACGAAACACAGGAAGAGGTTTTGGATATTCCTTCAAAGTGCAAACCACTTTTAATTGGTATCCCTAAAGAAAATGCGTTTCAAGAAAATAGAATTGGTTTGATCCCAGAAGCTATCAGTGTGTTAGTAGCAAATGGGCATTCTGTTTTGGTAGAAAAAGGAGCAGGTGATGGCAGTAGGTATTCTGACAAGGATTATGCAGAAGCTGGCGCTAGCATTGTTTCAGATAAAGAAACAGTTTATAAATGTCCCATTTTAGTTAAAACAGCTCCTCCAGTTGAGTCTGATTTGCCATTTTTACAAATGCATCAAACTATTATTTCTCCTTTGCATTTAACAGCACTAAAAAAGGAAGTGATGGAGCAGTTAATGGCAAAAAAAATTACTGCATTAGCTATTGAAAATATAAAAGATGAAAATAATAATTACCCGATTTTAAGAAGTATGGGTGAAATAACGGGTAGTGCTGTAATGCTTATTGCGGGGCAGTACCTAAGTAATTTTAATCAGGGAAAAGGAATTTTATTAGGTGGGATTAGTGGTGTGCCTCCAACTAAAGTCGTGATTATTGGAGCAGATATTATAGGAGAATTTGCAACGCGTAATGCTTTGGCTTTAGGAGCAAGTGTAAAAGTATTTGATAATAACGTTTCAAGATTACAAAGACTTCAAAATAATTTAGGACAAAGGGTCTGGACTAGTGTTTTAGAACCTAATATTTTAGCAAAACAATTAAAGACCTGCGAAGTGGCAGTAGGGGCATTAAGAAATGATTTAGGTCGTGCGCCAATTGTGGTAACAGAAGAAATGGTAGCAGCGATGCGTCCTGGTAGCATCATTATTGACGTGGCAATTGATCGTGGTGGATGTTTTGAAACTAGCGAATTAACTAATCATGATCATCCAATTATAATCAAGCATGATGTAATTCATTATGGTGTTCCAAATATTCCAAGTGGTTTTGCAAGAACAGCAAGTCAAGCTATTAGTAATGTGCTAATGCCTTTATTAGTTCAAATAGGAGACTTAGGAGGACTAGAAGAAATCATTTGGCATGAAGCCCATTTAAGAGAGGGGATTTATTTATATAAAGGTGCCTTAACAGACTATTATCTTAGTCATAAATTCAGTTTGAAATTTACCGATCTGAATTTATTGATTGCGACAAGTAGAAGTTAGTAAGCGTTACTATAAGTAGATGTTAGTAGTAATTATTGTGCTTGAAAATTCAATTGAAAAAAACGTATTCTGTTTCCTTAAAAGAAAACATTATTTTTTGTAATCCATCAAATTAATATGCTTTTCACAAAAGTCATATTCTTCTGGGTCATTACTGCCCACTATGATAAGTTTATGCATTGCATAATCTCTAATTAATCCTTGGTATAAAGTATATCCTTCTTTATCTAAATTGCTACAAGGCTCGTCTAATAATAAAATAGGAGCTTCTGTGAATATGGCTAAAGCTATTTTAAGTCGTTGTTTCATCCCACTGCTAAAATAACGAATCTGTTTATTGGTGGCGTCTTTTAAACCAATGCGTTCTATAATTTGGGCTACAGTTATACCTTTTATTAAGGGCTTGAACTTAGTATGAAATTCAAATTGTTCTAGTGTAGTAAATTCTTCAATTAGTTCTAAATAAGGTGCAGCAAAACTTATTTGCTCAAATATATTGTTGGTATTAAATGGCTCCCAACTGATAGTCCCTTTAGATAGGGTGGTGTATCCTGAAATGGTTTGCAATAAAGTACTTTTCCCAGAACCATTATTTCCAATAAGTGCATAGTGATGACCCATTTCAAATTGATAATCCAATGATCTGAATATCCAATCTTTATTGAATCTTTTTCCTGCTCCTATTAGGCAAATTTCTTTCATGCTTTAATCTTCTTCAACCGCTCCTTTACCAAAACGCTTAATAATACCACGGCCACTATCTCTTATAAAAGTAATGATTTCATCCCTTTCGTCTGTAGCTGGTAATTCTTCTTCAATAAATTCAAGCGCTTGTGTGGTGTTCATTCCTTTATTGAAAATATATCTATAGATATCTAGAATATGATTGATCTTTTCTAAATCAAACCCTCTTCTTTTTAGACCAACACTATTCACTCCACCATAACTCAATGGATTTCTCACCGCTTTAATATATGGAGGAACGTCTTTACTTACCAAGCTTCCTCCAGCGATATAAGCATGCTGTCCAATATTTACAAATTGATGTACTGCACTTACACCAGCTATCCAAGCGTAGTCACCTAAAGTAACATGACCTGCAATTTGCACACTATTACTTAAAATACAATTATTTCCAATCACACAGTCGTGTGCAATATGGCTGTAGGCCATAATCAAACAGTTATCTCCTACTTTAGTCACCCAACGGTCTGTTGTGCCTCTATTAATAGTTACAAATTCACGAATGGTAGTACCATCTCCAATTTCAACAGTTGTTTTTTCGCCATTGAATTTTAAATCTTGTGGGTCTGCGCCAATAACAGCGCCAGGGAAGATGCGACATCCTTTCCCAATTTTTGTACCATTCATAATGGTCACATTACTTCCAATCCAAGTGCCTTCCCCAATAACCACCTCACCATGAATAACAGTGAATGGATCAATTTTTACATTGTTTGCAATTTTAGAATTTGGATCTATATAAGTATAAGGATGTGTCATAGGTTTAAATTTTAATCAGCTCTTTTTACTACTTGTGCAACTAGGTCTGCTTCTGTGGCTACTTTTCCACCCACATATACAGTTCCTCTCATTTCACAAATACCTCTTCTGATAGGTGCAGTTAATTCCATTTTCAATAACATGGTATCACCTGGTTTTACCATTTGTTTGAATTTACAATTATCTATTTTTAAAAAGTAAGTATCATAATTTCCTTCTGGCATTGCATTAATACAAAGTATACCACCTGTTTGAGCTAAAGCCTCAATTTGTAAAACACCAGGCATTACAGGATTTCCTGGAAAATGACCCGGGAAAAACCATTCGTTAAAAGTTACATTCTTAACACCTACAATACATTTGTCTGTAAGGTCTATGATTTTATCAACGAATAAAAATGGATATCGATGCGGTAATAATTTTTCAATTTGCTCTAAATTAAATACAGGAGTAATAGCTGGGTCATAAACAGGAACGTCTTTAACGTGTTTATTCTTTTTAATGTATTGTTTAATTTTTTTAGCAAATTCCACATTACTACTATGTCCTGGTCTGTTTGCAATAATACGTGCTTTAATAGGGTATCCAATTAAAGCTAAATCTCCGACAACGTCTAATAGCTTATGTCTTGCAGGTTCGTTTAAGAATCTTAGTTCTAAATTATTTAGATAACCTTCTGTTTTAACTTCTATTTTTTCTCTTTTAAATACTTTTGCCAATCGAGTCATCTCTTCAGAAGTCACTGGTTTATCCACTACTACAATGGCGTTATTAATGTCACCTCCTTTGATTAAATCATGGTCTAATAAAGTTTCTAATTCATGTAAGAAACAAAAAGTTCTACAAGGAGAAATCTCTGATTTAAAATCTTTTATAGATTTAAGTACAGCGTGTTGAGTGCCTAAGACTGGACTATTGAAATCTATTAGGGTAGTGATTTGATATTCTAATGCTGGAAGTGCCACCATTTCAACACGCTTAGCGTCATCATAATGAAATATATTTTCGTCGATGCTGTACCATGCTTTTGCTGCGTCTTGCTCAACGACTCCTGAGTTTTCAATTTTTTCAATAAAAGGAGCGGAGCTTCCGTCCATAATTGGAATTTCTGGACCATTCACTTCTATTAATACATTGTCCACCCCCATTCCAACTAATGCAGCTAAAATATGTTCCACTGTGCTCACTTTAGCATCTCCAACCTGAAGGGTAGTACCACGACTGGTGTCTGTTACTAAATCACAGTCTGCTTTAATAATTGGTTGATTAGGAAGGTCTGTTCTTTGGAATTGAATTCCAAAACCTGGGTTAGCAGGGTTCAAAGTCATGTCTACTAAAACACCCGTATGTAATCCAGTACCACTAATGTGAATACTATCTTTTAAAGTATGTTGCTTGTCAGGATTGAAATGTTGATCCATTAGTTATAATTTATAATTTACCCATAAAGGGGTGATATTCAGCAAAAATACGGCCGAATTACCCTTTTTGAGTCAGTTGTTGTACTAAAATTTCAAGTTCTTTAACCCTTTTCTCGAGTGAAGGCAGGTTTTTCATATGAACTTGGGCCCTTAAAGAGGTATTATGATCCCCAGCTGGGTTGCCAGTTACAATCGAATTAGCAGTTTTGATGCTTTTAGTAACACCAGACTGACCTGCTATCTTAACGCCGTCTGCAATACTTAAATGACCAGCCACGCCAATTTGGCCTCCCATCATAATGCCTTTCCCCACTTTAGTGCTTCCGCTAATGCCTGTTTGTGCAGCAATAACGGTATTTTCTCCAATCTCTACATTGTGTGCAATTTGAACCAGATTGTCCAATTTGACGCCCTTTCTAATTATAGTGGAACCAATTGTGGCTCTATCAATAGTAGCATTCGCTCCAACTTCTACCTGGTCTTCAATAATTACATTACCAAGCTGAGGAACTTTTTGGTAACTACCATCTGCTTTTGGTGCAAAACCGAATCCATCACTGCCAATAATAGCGCCGCTATGTATGGTGACATTATTTCCAATAATACATTCTGAATAAACTACTACTCCTGGATTTAAAGTAACATTGTTTCCAATTTTTACATTTTCTCCTATAAATACATTTGGGAACACTTTTACATTTTCACCTATTTCAACATTTTCTCCAATATGAGAAAATGCCCCTACAAAATGTTGGCCACCCAATTTTGCTGTGGTTGCAATAAAAGAAGGAGTTTGTATACCTATCAATGTAGCCGCTTTTAATTCCTGATATTTAGTTAGTAAAGTTGCAAAAGCAGCATATGCGTCTGGCACTCTAATTAATGTTGCACTACAAGGGTTTTTTAAAATCAAAGATTGATTTACAATAACTATAGAAGCATTTGTATTGTATAAAAAGTCTTCATATTTAGGATTGGCTAAAAAAGAAATTTGACCTTTAGTAGCTTCTTCAATTTTTCCGAATTGCGTTACTGCAACCGTTGCGTCACCTTCTACATTGCCTTGTATCATCATTGCAACCTGTTGCGCGTTAAATTCTAGCATGCGTTAATTTTTGATTGGGGAATTATGCACTAAGTGTACAAATGTAAAATTTTTTCACTGGGACAGAGAGACTTTCATTGATTAAGGCATTCTGAATGGCCGAAATGTTAGCAATTTCCCCCGATTTTAGCAATATTTTAATACTTTCTTCGGTAGTCTTGTACATTGTATTGGAGGTTTCGCCCATGAAACATAAATAGGAGCGATCTTCCTCATTCATAGGGAAGGCGGTTTTTACCATTAATTGAGCTGCTTCCCATTGACTTTGATCAATTGGATTTGCCTGCATTAAACATTTGTAACATTGTCTATTTAAAAACCTAGCACATAATAAAGACAAAATAGGGTCGGTATGATGTTGCCATTTTTTTATTGCAAATAAAATGTCAGTATCATCTAATTGACAAAATGCATTTAAATCAATGTCTTCTAGTTTTCCAGAAAACTTTCCTAAAAAATAATCAAGAACAGAACCTGTTGAAACAGCTTTGTCGTCTTTTTGAAAAAGTAATTGTGCACGCTCCACAATTTTAACTAACATATTCTCACTAGCTACCACAGTTTTATGTCGGTATACTTGCCAATACATTAATCGTCTCGACATTAAAAATTTCTCTACACTATTAATTCCTTTTTCTTCTACCACTAATTCGTTTTCGTGAACAGTTAGCATTTTTAAAATTCGCTCATATCCAACAACTCCTTCACTCACTCCTGTAAAGAAACTATCTCTACTTAAATAATCCAATCTATCAACATCTAATTGGCCACTTATAAGTTGGTGTAAAAATTTCTTTGGATATTTATTAGTGAAAATTTGAATTGCAAGGCTCAGTTTTCCTTTAAAAATAGGAGCTGAACTGTTATTTAAATGTTGCATTATTAACAAAGACATCTCCTCGTGGTGAACTCCTTTTAATAGTACTTTCTCTAAAGCATGTGAATAAGGTCCGTGTCCAATATCATGCAAAAGGATGGCCACTTTGGCAGCTTGCGCTTCCTCGGCAGTAATTTCTATTCCCTTGTCTTTTAATTCAGCTATGGCAATACACATTAAATGGTAAGCTCCTAAACAGTGGTGTAATCGGGTATGAACCGCGCCAGGATAGACTAATTGCGCCATCGCCATTTGTTGTATGCGACGTAATCTCTGGTAAAAAGGGTGACCTATTAATGAATATATTAATGGATCATTAATAGTAATGAATCCATGAACAGGGTCGTTTATAATTTTTCTTTGGTTAAATGCCATAATAGTATCGTGTTATCAAAGGTACGAAATGTGAATAACTCATAGCGTTTATTTCAAGCTCCCTTTTGACAAAAAACTATCTTTGTAGCATAATCTACTACCCTATAAATCAATCCATAATATGAAATTGAATCAAACCACTTTGGACAAACTTGAAGATATTTTGGGTGAATCTGAATTTGTAGTTCGATACGAAAGAGGCAATTTTCAGAGCGGTTGGTGTTTATTGGAGGCTAAAAGAATTGTTGTCCTAAATAAGTTTCTAAATATTGAAGCTAGAATTAATACCTTATTGGAATTGATACCACAATTAGACATTCAATTTGACAAGTTAACGCAGTCTTCTCAAAAGTTATTTGAGGAAGTGCAAAAACTAGCTTTGACAGAAGCAACTGCTTAAATTTTTTACCTTGTTTGATATAACTATTTTAGGGTCTGGCACCAGTACGGGCGTTCCGCTCATTGGATGCGATTGCCCTGTTTGTTTGTCAACTGACCCTAAAGACAATCGACTTAGAACAAGTATTAAAATCTCGTCTGCTACTACGACAGTTGTAATAGATACGACTCCCGATTTCAGGTATCAAATGCTTAGAACAAATACGACCGTTTTAGATGCAGTAGTTTTTACACATCCACACAGAGATCATTATGCTGGCTTAGATGATATTAGACCATTTAATTTCTTCTCTAATAAAGCAATGCATATTTATGCAAATGAAATAACCCAGGTTGCCATAAAAAGAGATTTCTATTATGCATTTGAGCCATCAAAGGATGCAGGTTTACCTGAAATGGAATTACATACAATTGACACAGCGCCATTTTTAATAGGAGATATCCCCTTTATTCCAATTCATGTAATGCATAGAGAACTTCCTGTTTTGGGATTCAGAATAGGGGACTTCACTTATATCACGGATGCAAATTTTATAGCACCTGCCGAGCAGGAGAAAATCAAGGGCTCTAAGATTTTAATTTTAAACGCATTGCGAAGAGAACCACATCCAACTCATTTCACCGTAGACCAGGCATTAAACATGGTTGAATTATTAGGTGTGCCACAGACCTATTTTACCCACTTTAGTCACCAGATAGGCTTACACAAGGAAGTGGAGTCGCAGCTGCCAAAAGGGGTTCAATTAGCGTATGACGGCATGACTTTTTCTATTTAGTTGTTAACTCATTTAAAGACCAAAACAGTCATTTTTGAGCAAAGTATAAATACGCTAAATATTCAATGTTATTTTTATTACCTAGTTGCAAATTCATTATCATGCAACATTGGAAAGCCTATTTTATCTTTTCTGAAAAAGAACAGAAAGGAATTCTTGTTTTGGGCTTCGTTTTAATCGCAAGTGTGTTACTTCATATTGTTTTTCCTGGTAAACTTAAAACAACTCAGCAAAAGAAGTCGGCAAAGATGGTGACAAATAAATTATTTTATTTTGATCCAAATACAATTGACAGTGTTTCTGCTACTCAATTAGGGCTTAGTTCGAAACAATTTAGCACTTTACAAAACTATAGAAATAAGGGAGGTAGGTTTAGACAGGCTTCTGATATTTTTAAGTTGTATGGATTGCCTAATGAAATAGCAAAGGTTTTATTGCCTTTTGTGCGTATAGTTGCATTTAATCGAATTACCCCAGTTTATAATACTTATACAAATAAAACGTATCATACAAATTATAACAGTTCGAATTCAACATGGAAAATAGATATGAATTCCGATTTAGTAGGGGAGTGGAAGCTGCTAGTAAGTTTAGATTCTATTTTGATTGGTAGAATTTTAAAATATAAAAAACACATTGGCTACTATAGTCATCAAAGCCAATTATTAAAAGTGTATGGGATGACAGATAGTATTTATCAAATCCTCAAACCACATTTAATGATTGCAAAACAACGTACACCTGCATTAATTAATAGTTCCTTAAAGTTAAATAGTAGTACTATGAATTTTGAAGCATGGAAAAGCTTAGGCATTTTTCAGGAAAGAGAGATATGGAGAATTCTCCACATGAGAAAAGCGAATGGAGGAGTAATTGGATGGAGAATGTTGGTATTAGAATTTGACTTAAGTTCAGATCAGACGCAAACTTTAAGACAAAAGTTGATTATAAATGACTGATAATGAGATTATTATAAGAGACGCAATAGAAAGTTAATATATTGTTAACCTAAAAGTTTGTTTTTATCAAAAAAAATATTAACATTGATATAGGATTAATTTCCTGTTTCCCGATTGCTTGCTTGAAAATCCCGCGTTAGCGGGATTTTTGTTTTATACAACTATTTATTTTTGAAAATCTGATTTACAGCTCCCCCTAACATTGGGAACTTTTCTTTTACAAAAGCAGCAATGGTTTCGATAGATTGTTTTGCTTGCTCTGGAGTAACACCTGCTTCTTTTACTAAGCGATCAATTAATTCTTGCATAAATTTTATTTTAATTATTTTTCTATTTGTTTTTCAATCTATCTATTGCTCTATCTATTATTTCTTACTTAGGCAACTTTAAGCGCTGCTATTTTACTTTTGTCAAACATGTTTTTTGCATAGTCTAAACTCACAGTAAATTCTATAGTGTCAGTCCCTGGCAATTCAAACATGGCTTGTGTAAATAGACTTTCACATATACTTCTTAATCCTCTTGCACCTAATTTGTATTCCATCGCTTTAGCAGTGATAAAATCGTAAACATCAGGTTCAATAGTAAGTTTGATATTTTCAAGTGCAAATAGCTCAGTGTATTGTTTCATCAAAGCATTTTTAGGCTCTGTTAATATACTTCTTAAGGTTTCTGCATCCAAAGGCTCTAAATGAGTAACAATAGGTAAACGACCTAACATCTCTGGAATCAATCCAAAGGATTTAATATCCTGGGCATTTACAAAACGTAATAAATTCTTACGCTGTAATTCTTGTTCGTCTTTGTTTACACTGAACCCAATTGCATTCGTATTAATTCTGCGAGCAATGATCTTGTCAATACCGTCAAAAGCACCACCGCATATGAATAGGATATTTTTGGTGTCCACTTTAATCATTTTTTGGTCTGGGTGCTTTCTGCCCCCCTGTGGCGGCACTAGCACCTCCGTTCCTTCCAACATCTTCAATAAGCCTTGTTGCACGCCTTCTCCACTTACGTCTCTTGTAATAGAAGCGTTATCGCTTTTACGCGCAATCTTATCAATTTCATCAATGTATACAATACCTCTTTGAGCTGCTTCTACATCGTAATCACAGTTTTGTAGTAAACGAGTCAACATGCTCTCTACGTCTTCTCCTACATAGCCTGCTTCTGTAAATACAGTAGCATCTACAATCGCAAATGGAACGTTTAATAACTTAGCAATGGTTTTTGCTAATAAGGTTTTACCTGTTCCTGTTTCGCCAATCATGATCACATTACTCTTTTCAATTTCTACTTCGTTCTTGTTGGTACTTGGAAGGTTGATACGCTTAAAGTGATTATAAACAGCTACGCAAAGTATTTTCTTTGCTTCATCTTGTCCAATAATATATTGATCCAGAAAAGCTTTGATAGCTATAGGTTTTTGCACTTTTAATGTGCCCGACTTGCCCTCCGCTTTTTTCTGGTGAAATTCTTTCTCAATAATTTCGTGAGCATGTTCTATGCAATGTTCACATATATGACCTTCCTGACCCGCAATTAGAATTTTTACTTCATCTCTGCTGCGGCCACAAAAAGAACATTGTATTGCTTCTGACTTACTCATTTTCATCTTTAGTTTTTTATTAAAGTGACTTTGCTATTTTATCAACAATACCGTATGCAACTGCTTCTTCTGCATTCATCCAATAGTCTCTATCAAAGTCGCTCATAATTTGTTCCATGGTTTTACCACAGTTTTTAGCTAAAATCTTAGCACCCAATTCTTTTGTCTTTCTAATTTGCTCTGCTTGAATTTCAATGTCAGCACTAGTTGCTTGGTAATAACCACCTAAGCTAGGCTGATGTATCATTACTTCGCCATGAGGAAAAATAGTACGTTTCCCTTTTTCACCCATGCTTAATAAGATAGAACCCATACTTGCAGCTAATCCCATACAAATGGTATGCACTGGGCTTTTAATTAAGTTCATTGTATCAAACATGACCATACCACTTGTTACAACTCCACCTGGGCTATTAATATAGAAATTAATTTCCTCACCTGGTTTGTCTGCGTCCAACAACAATAGTTTTGTAACAATGTCTTTTGCAGACTTGTCGTCCACTTGACCCCATAAGTAGATTGATCTTTTTTCAAAAAAGATTTGCTCCATTTTTTTATTTAAAAAACTAGGCGCATTGGCTTCTTCTTTTTTTGTTTCTTGAGGCTCGTCGTCTTCCGACATTAAATATTGATTCGTGATTATCATACAATCTTATTAAGTTTTTTTTAATGCTATTTCTTTAGTTTGCGCGGGTTGGTTAACAATACCTCATCAACCAAGCCATAAGCTTTACCTTCTGTAGAAGTCATCCAGAAATCTCTATCACAGTCCTTAGTTACTGTTTCCAAATCTTGATGAGAATGGTTCGCAATGATTTCATATAATTCATGCTTCAATTTCTTAATTTCTCTTGCCGTAATTTCTATGTCAGTTGCTTGACCACCAATTCCTCCACTTGGTTGATGCAACATAATACGACTATGCTTTAAAGCTGTTCTTTTTCCTTCTACACCAGCACACAATAAAACGGCTCCCATGCTAGCAGCCATCCCCGTACATATAGTTGCTACGTCAGGGCTAATAAATTGCATCGTATCATAAATACCTAAGCCAGCATAAACGCTTCCGCCAGGGCTGTTAATGTACATTTGAATGTCCTTGGTACGGTCTGTACTTTCCAAGAATAATAATTGCGCAGTTACAATATTGGCAACATAATCATTAATCCCTTCTCCAAGGAAAATGATACGGTCCATCATTAAACGACTAAATACATCCATGCTTGCTACATTCATGGGTCTTTCCTCAATAATATAGGGTGTCAAATTAGTCACACTATTTCTATATTGATGAAGGGTATTACTGCTGATACCTTGATGCTTGACAGCGTATTTTTCAAATTCTTTGCCTATATTCATAATTACGTTTTTCAGTTGTAAAGGTAAAACCTATTCCCCTAAGCAAGAGCAAAAAGAGTGCCAAACTTGTCTGTTATGACAGAAAAATGGTGTAGAAACAAAAAAAGCCCCAGATTTTTGATCCAGGGCTTGAAATAGTATGATTTTGATAGAAAGTATTGCTTTCTAAAGCTTCTAATGTTGGTGTTGGTGCTGTTGTAATTTATCAGCAAATTTCTCTGCAGAAATAGACTCATCTTTTACTGTAACATCTCCCTCTATAGAAGTGAATAATTTGTCTGTGCTAATTCTATGGTAGCTATCTTCCACAAACTTTCTGTCTTGCATCATTCTTGCAGCATAATCTTCTAACCATTGGTCGTTATCTCCCAAAGCACCTAATTGACCACCCATATAACTCATTAACTGTTGTTTAGCAAAGTCCTTTAGGTCTTCTGCAACTACTTCAATTTTATTGTCTGCGATTAATTGAGTGCTTATTAATGTCCATTTTAATTGATCAGCAAATACTGGATATTCTTTCTCTGCTTCCTCAATAGTTCTTGGCTTTTCACCCCCATTTTGTAACCAACGCTTTAAGAAAGCAGTCGGGAATTCCATTTTAGTATTTTCAATTAACGCGTGATAAATTTGATCATGAATTTGGTTTCTAGCTTGTTGCTCATAGTAACCCTCAATATCAGTTTTGATAGCTTCTCTAAATTCAGCTTCTGTTTTGATTGTTTGATTTGGGTAGGTAACTGTGAATAATGTTTCGTCTAATGGTGCTTTTTCAACCAAGCCGACTTTAGTAATCAATAACTTAAAGTATTTATCAGCATCTTCTTTAGTTAATCCAAGATCATTTAAAATGATATCTAATTCTTTGTCATCAAAGGATTGCTTTAAATTAATAACAACAATGTCCTCTGTCTTTTTACCAAAAAATTGTTTTCTTGATTTCTCAGTAAAGTATTTAATTAATAAAGAGTTGTCTTTTCTAATTCCACCTTCCACTTCATTACCGTCTTTGTCAGACTCAATAAATGTAACATTTAAAACATTCTCCTCGCTTTCAGCAGTCTCTGGCTCAGTCATATTACCATTACGAATTTGTAATCTTTCTAATTCGCTTTGTATCATTTCCGGAGTAACTTGAATTTTATATTTAGTTACTTTAATTTCTTTTGTATTTAACTTGAACTCAGGTTTTAAACCTACTTCAAAAGCAAATTCATAATCGCCAGGTGTATTTACATCCATATTGGCCATATTAGTAGCCATTGGTAATGGTTGTGCAAAAATTTCTATTTTCTCTTTTGCAATATATTGGTTCATTTCATTTTCTACGGTTTTCAAAATCTCGTCTTGAAAAACAGATTGTCCATGCATTTTTTTAATTAAACCTGCAGGAACCATTCCTTTTCTAAAGCCAGGAATATTTGCAGTTTTAGCGTACTTTTTTAAGTTGGTTTCATAGCCTTTGATATAATCTTCTTTAGCTATAGTGATTGTTAATTTGTCATTTAACAGTCCAATGTTCTCTCTTTTTATACTTGCCATAATCTATAAATTAGTAATGTTTAAGGGGGCCAAAGGTATGATTTTAAGCCTAAATTATTCGAATTTCTGCCATTGTAAATATTGGATCTAATCTTAAAAAAATTAAAAAAGCCCTTTCTATATTAAAAGAAAGGGCTTTTGTGCGGATGGAGGGGGTCGAACCCACACGCCTCGCGGCGCTAGATCCTAAGTCTAGTGCGTCTGCCAATTTCGCCACATCCGCTTAGGGGTTGCAAACTTAATCGTTTTGAATCAATCTTACAATTTTTTCAAGATATGCTTGGTCTATTTCGTCAAAATGAGCAGAAAGCTCACTATCTACATCTAATACACCTACTATTTTGCCATTTTGAAAAACAGGCACTACAATTTCTGACTTGGAGGCACTACTACAAGCAATATGCCCTGGAAATTTCTCGACGTCTTCTACTAAAATAGTCTTTTCCTTTTCCCAGCTGGTTCCACATACACCACGGCCTTTTTTGATACGAGTACAAGCTACAGGACCTTGAAACGGTCCAAGTACCAACTCGTCGTCAAAAATCCAATAAAAGCCAACCCACCACCAATTAAATTGCTCTTTCAAGGCAGCTGCAATATTTGCTAAATTAGCTACTTGGTTTTTCTCGCCTTCAATGAGTGCCTTGATTTGAGGAATTAAGGATTCGTATTGCGATTGCTTGTCGCCTTTTAATATTTCTAGATCTTCTGCCATTATATATTCTTTCTTAAAATAGTTTGTAGTTCTTTCTTTTCAATTTTTGCTATAAATACAATAAAGAGTACTAGTAAAACCGTTGCAAATAAATAATTGAAAGGTGCATTTGTTGAAATTAAATGAAGGAGTGAATTAATTCCATAAATTAATAATGCAATTACGAAATAAGCGATTAATTTTTTAGTTGCATATGGTACTGGATAAATTTTCTGTCCCCATTTATAACTTACTACCATCATAGTTCCATAACAAAAGAAAGTGGCCCAAGCGCTTGCCATGTATCCAAAATAAGGTATTGCAAAATAGTTAATAGTTATGGTAATAGTGGCTCCTAATAAAGTTATCCAAGCACCTGCCATAGTTCGATTGCTTAATTTGTACCAGATACTTAAATTATAATAAACGCCTAAAAACATATTAGCAATTAAAAGAATTGGCACTACTTTCAAACCCACGTACATGGCGGGGTTTCTGATAAACTCTTTCCAGATATCCAAATACAAAACCACCCCTAAAAACATTAGACATAATGTAATTACAAAAAACTTCATGACTCTCGCATAAGTTTTTTGAGCATTATCTGACTGAGCTTGCTTAAAGAAAAAAGGTTCTGCTCCCATTCTAAATGCTTGAATAGAAATAGTAATGAGTATGGCTAGTTTATAGCAAGCACTATAAATACCCACCAATGCTTTATTAGCATCTGGGCTGCCCCCTGGTCCCCACCAACCAATCATGATTCTATCCATGGTTTCATTGATCATTCCACCAAAACCAACAAGAATTAAGGGTAAGGAATACAACATCATTTCGCGCCATAATTTCATATCAAAAGAAAAACGCAGTGCACGTATTTCTTTCTGTAATAACAATAGTACGAAAACGTTTTGAACAATGTTTGCTATTAATATGTACCCTACTTCCCAACCTGGCTTATATATACTTGTTATAAAGCTATTTGGATTCGACTGAGCATATTGTGGAAGGGTACTAATAAGTGCATAGGTAGCAAGAATGTTTAACAGGATTCCACCCACTTTTATAAAGGCAAATTTCTTAGGACGTCCTTCTAGTCTCAATCTTGAAAATGGGATAGTGGTAAGTGCATCCAAGCCTATAACCCAAGCCACTAAACTAATATATTCTGGATGTAAATTTATTTGTAATAACGAAGCTATTGGTGCACTCCAGAAAATTAGCCCAACAATTACTAATGCAGTAACCATCATCATGGAAAAGCTACTTGTATGATAAATTTTATCCTCATTTTCTTTGGAACCAAAACGGAAATAGGCGGTTTCCATGCCATGAGTAACAATGACATTCAAAAAAGGAATAAAAGAATACACAATAGCATTCTCTCCATAAGCAACTTCGGTAAGCTTATAGGTTAAATACGGCGTTAGTAAATAGCTGATAAACCTTGCGGCTATCGAACTAAGTCCATACCATGCTGTCTGACTTGCTAATTTTTTAATACTACTCAAGGGGCTGAAATTACAGCTAAATTAGTGAAAATAGTTTTGTTTATCTTCACCTTGAAATTGAAGCAATTATGAGAGTTATAATTCAAAGGGTACAGGAGGCGAATGTAAAGGTGGAAGGCCATCTAATTGGTGCTATTGAACAAGGATATATGATTTTGCTGGGAATAGAAAATGCGGATAGTCAAGAGGACTTAGTATGGCTTTCTAACAAAATTGTAGGCTTACGTCTTTTTGATGATGAAAATGGGGTTATGAACCTAAGTATTAAGGAAATTGGTGGCGCCATATTATTGGTGAGTCAATTCACTTTGCATGCTAGCACTAAAAAAGGGAATAGGCCATCATACATTAATGCAGCAAAACCAGACATTTCATTGCCATTATATGAATCGATGATTCAACAATTGAGTAAGGATTTAGGAAAACCCATTCAAGCTGGTCAGTTTGGGGCTGATATGAAAGTGTCTTTAGTCAATGATGGTCCGGTGACTATTGCTATAGACACTAAAAACAAAGAATAATTTTTTAACCTTTTAATAAATCAAAATATGTCGAATACTATAACCATTAATCAGGCACAGGAACAGGTGGACCAATGGATCAAAACCATTGGGGTTAAATATTTTAGCGAACTCACTAATTTGGGAATTTTAATGGAAGAAGTAGGAGAGCTTTCTAGGATTATGGTTCGAAAATTTGGAGATCAATCTTATAAAAATAAAGAAGAAGAACTTGTGTTGGCAGACGAAATGGCGGATATCTTATTTGTTTTAATTTGTCTGGCAAATCAGACAGGAATTGATTTGGCAACAGCTTTTGAGAAAAATTTACAAAAGAAAACCATTAGAGACGCCACAAGGCATCAAAATAACGAAAAATTACACCGATAATCTATTCTCCCCTTATCTTTGCAAACTATGAGTAAGACACCTTCAGACAATACATTTCAGGCAATCATTTCACATGCTAAAGAATATGGTTTTGTATTCCCAAGTAGTGAAATTTACGATGGATTAAGTGCGGTATATGATTACGGCCCTTATGGTTCTCAATTAAAGAAGAATATTCGTGATTATTGGTGGGCCTGTATGACACAGATGAATGAGAATATCGTTGGGATTGACGCCGCTATTTTTATGCATCCAACTACCTGGAAAGCAAGTGGACACGTAGACGGCTTTAGTGACCCATTGATTGATAATAAAGACAGTAAAAAAAGATATAGAGTAGACCATTTGATAGAAGGGCACGCGGAAAAATTAGTCGAGAGAGGTGAACAAGTGGCAGCAGATAATTTATTAGCTAACATGGACGCTTTATTAGCAAAGGATGATTTTGAAGGCTTAAAAAAATTAATAGAAGACAATAAGATACACTGTAGTATTAGTGGTACAGGAAACTGGACAGAGATTCGTCAATTTAATTTAATGTTCTCTACTGAATTAGGTTCTGTTGCAGAAGATGCCAATACAATCTATTTGAGACCAGAAACTGCACAAGGTATTTTTGTAAACTTTTTAAATGTGCAAAAAACAGCAAGGATGAAAATTCCTTTTGGAATTGCACAAACTGGGAAAGCTTTTAGAAATGAGATTGTAGCACGTCAGTTTATATTTAGGATGCGTGAGTTCGAGCAAATGGAAATGCAATTCTTTATTAAGCCAGGAACACAAAAAGAATGGTATGAGCATTGGAAGGCAGAAAGAATGAAATGGCATTTGAGTTTAGGAATTACTGCAGACAAATACCGTTTTCATGACCACGTAAAACTGGCGCACTATGCAGATGCTGCTGTGGACATTGAATTTGAATTTCCATTTGGATTTAAGGAGGTAGAAGGTATTCATTCAAGAACTGATTTTGATCTAACACGTCATCAAGAATTTAGTAAAAAGAAATTACAATATTTTGATACTGAAATTAATCAACATTATGTTCCTTACGTAATTGAAACTTCAATTGGGTTGGATAGAATGTTCTTATTGATTTTATCTAACTCATACGAAGAAGAAACAATCAACAAAGAAGATGGCACTACCGATTCAAGAGTCGTACTGCATTTTCCAGCAAGAATTGCACCTAATAAATTAGCTATTCTTCCATTAACAAAGAAAGACGGTTTACCAGAATTAGCTAAAGAATTAATGGACGAATGTAAAAAGTCATTCCATTGCTTCTATGAGGAGAAAGATGCAATTGGAAAAAGATATCGTCGTCAGGATGCAATAGGAACTCCATTTTGTGTTACAATTGACCATCAAACCAAAGAAGACGGTACCGTTACTATTCGTTACAGAGATAGTATGTTACAAGAACGTATACCAATGAATAAAGTAAAATCAATGGTGCTTGAGCATATTAGCTAGAACACTTTTCTATTTTTTAAATCCCGACGGCCCCGAAGCTTTCGGGATTTTTTTTCGACTTCGCATTTATCAGACGCTTTCGCGTCTTCTTTCTTTGCTAAAGAGCTTTAAAAAAATAACTATCGCTCTCTGTTCGCCCTGGCCGCTAAAAACGACTGCGGCCATCTAAAATCGCGAACTCGCTGCGCTCAGACATGCGCGATTTTTTACGATGGACTTATTCGTTTTCTTAACGCTAGGTCTCAGCGTTCGCGAGTAGTTTTTTTTATTCGCTCTTTATGCTACTAAAAAAAGACAACGATTAGTAATTTCAATAGAAGAAGACGTACAGTTGAATTAACCAAATGACTCGAAGTGAATTTGTTTTTTATCCAAACCTAAGTCAGTTAATTTTGCTCTTGCGTCGTCGATCATTGCTTTCCATCCGCATAAATAAATATGTGCAGTCTCTTTACCTTCTTTTAAAAGTTCCTCATATACAGGGTGTACATATCCAGTATGTGAACCAGCTGGAGCTTCTGTCTCTCTTGAATAGCAAGGATGGAAATGGAATCCTGGTTCCTTGGCTTCTAAATCTTTCAATTCATTAATATATAAACCGTCTTCTAATTTTCGGCATCCAAAAATCAAATGAATATTTTTATGGGCAATTTTATTGTTATGAATATGGTGAATCATTGATCTAAATGGAGCAATGCCAGTTCCTGTGCAGATAAAGTAAATATCATTATCGAAATTTTTAGGTAACACAAATACCCCTTGAGGGCCTCTTAGCATTACTTTAGAGCCGACTGCAAGTTCATTAAACATATAGGTTGTTCCAAGTCCGCCTTCCATATGTACAATGACTAATTCAAATGCGTTTGTTCCATTTGGTGAAGAGGATATAGAATAACTTCTCCAACGTTTATTTCTTTGCTCATGTATTGGCAAGTCAAGTGTTACAAATTGACCTGGGATGAAATCAAATTTTTCTAGGCTAGGTATTTCGAAATAAAACTTTTTAGTGTTAGGAGTTTCATTTTCAATTTTTGTTACAATGCCTTCTACCCATTCTAATGCCATGGTATACTATTTAATTGTTAGTAATAAATACTCTTTGGATATAAACTTTTTTATTTGCATAAATTTTTACGAAATAAATACCTGCATTTAAATTGTTTATATGGAGTCTTTGTGGAGCTCTTTGGTTAACTAAATTATCTACATGAAAAACGCGTTCTCCCATGGAGCTTAGCAAATCTAATGAAATGTTCTGAGTTTGTATATTACTGAATTGAACAAAGAAGGAATTTCCATTAATTAAATTTTCAATATAGTCAGTGGAAGTGATTTTCAATGCAATCTCTTTTACAGAGGCCTCTGGCACATCGGTGATTAGTACCAATTTTGGATCTGAAGTATTCTGACAACCTGCGGAACTTGTTGTTACTTTGTAAAGTGCGTTTCTGCTTGCTTTTATAGTTTGGTTTGTAGCTCCATTTATCAATGAGTCATTAATATACCATTGATAACTTGAAGCAGCAGTTGCCGTTAAACTAGTATCTGAATTTTGTGTTATTAACGGTTTGCCAACGGTTGTTACAATAGTAGTTGTAAGTGGGCTTAAACATTCGTTAGTGCTAATTTGTGTATTATAAAAGTAGTAATAAAAGTTTTGAAAATTTCCACTTGCAGCAGGAACACTATTGCCTGTAAAACTAAATAATTTTGACGGTCCTATTGGATAAGTGGTAGTTCCTAAACCATTATTTCTAAATATAGTTGCGTCAGTACATTTAACAATTATTATATAGTCTCCAGCTTGCGTAATTTTTAAATTTAAATAGTAAGTTCTTCCTGTATCACCTACTACAAAAGGAGTGCCAGATGCGGCTAATGCTGCAACAGGTGAAGGACTGCTAGCGCCAACATTTAATGAAACAGTTTGAATTGGGTAATAAGAATAAGTGCCATCAGAATTGTCAGATGCGAACTTGCCTAAAATAAAATCAATTTTTCCAGGATATCCTGTATATAATTTCGCAGTTTCAATTGTAATAGGGGCTGTAGCATTTACTTTAACATAATTACCTGCAAAGCTATTATAACCACCAGATTCTCCTAAACTTGTATTTGTAATTGGTCCTACAAAATCTTGATAGCCTTGGCCGACAGTAAGTTTGGTTGCATTGGTGTTAATACTCACATTACTACCAAGGATTATTGGATTTTTAGTAGAACTACTATCATACCATAAATAAGTATTGCCAGTAATAGGATTCGTAATATTTAATTGCAAAGTTGAATTGCAATTGGCTGCTGTTGCAATTGGGGCAGTTATACCAGCAGCACTTTCAATACTTGTTGTTAATGTGTTATTGCTTTTTTGTTGATCGTTAGCTAGGTTTACAGAAGCAGTTAAATTATATGTTGAACTAGATTCAATAGTAATGGGTTGTTGAAAAGTATAGTTCATACTTTCTAATCCATTTAATGTTCCAGTAAAAATTTCATTAATGTTTGCAATCGTAATTGCTCCCTTTTTTACAAGAACGTTTATTGGAAAATTACTTTGTTTCGTCCCTCCATTGTTTATAATCTTAATGGTGACATATTGAATATTTTTTTTACAAACAGACCCTGTAGGGCTTACGATATCACTCATCTGAAGGTCATTTGAAGCATTATTGACTTTTAAAGTATAATCCTGTGTTTCTCCAATTGCGTAAGTCCCGCATGCTAAAACTGAAGAAGCAGTATTAGCTTCAGTTAACACAATTCTAAGCCTAGTGACTGTCCCTATTACAAGTGTGCTAGGTAAATCTATTGTTCCAGAATAAGTTCCAGTTACCAATGCGCTACTAACTGCTGCTTCTTCAGTGGTTTCGAAAACGCCATTATTATTGTAGTCAATAAATATTTTTATAAATCTAGTATTATTACTAATATCAGCGCTTCCGTTTTTTATAAAGAATGGTAAAACCCCGCCGGGTTCCGCGTTTATGATGCTTTTTGAGTTGTCTACATATTGCGCCGTTGTATTATTTACGAATTGAACATTATTTAAACTCACGCTATCTAGTTTAGCTCCGGCTGATGAACTTGCCGTAGAAGTACAATAAGCACTTCCACCACCTCCGCTAATAATTAACGAATAGGCTTGTTGTGCTCTTTCTAAAGTATTTTTATGACTTACTGTTATAGTATAGCTATTACCAACAATGGCAGTATCTATTTCCACTTTTTCAACATTGTCAATCTTATTATTTCCTCTTGTCGCTGCGGCATCTGGATTTTTTGGATTTAAGTTCCATGTTTCAGTAACGTTATTACCGGAAGTGATTTTCAAATCTAAATCATTAATAAGTTTTGGCGTAGCATCATTGAGTGTATTACTTACGGTGGCCTTGGGGTCTATCCAAACTAAAGTTGCTTTAATTGCTTTTTTACCAGATGCAATAATTGTATAAGTTTTACTTTCTGTATTTTGCAAGTTATTTTCATAAATCAAGTCTGTACTGGTTGCACTATTTCTAGAGCTTATTGCATTGTTCAAAGTAATCGCAGCTTCACTTGTATTTAACAAGCCCCATCCAAATTTATAATCTGGTCCTAGAAAGCTGCCTGCTTCACTTGCGGTATGAATGGCTAATGCTTTGATAGTAGAGGATCTTAGTGGCTTTGAAATTAGTTTTTGACTTAATTCTTGCAGTAACAATAAAGAAGCAGAAACGCTTGGGGCTGCCATAGAAGTACCACTTAAATAGCCATAACTTGAATCGTTTAACCCAATAGGTGAATATACAGATACGCCGTCGCTCACAATATCAGGTTTAATTCTTCCGTCATCTGTTGGTCCCCAACAACTAAAATTGGTCATTATAACATCTTCTTTTTTTGAATAACCTGCTGCTATACCATATACAGCACCGATAGTTAAAATGTTTTTTGCATTTACGTCTGCTGCTAAAGTTTCGAAACTATTATTACTACTTAAACTATCGGGACGTATACCCGCATTAAACCATTTCCCTGATTGATCTCTTCTCCAATAAGTAGAATCATTATTAAACCATTTTCCTGAAGCGTCTTTACTAGGGCCTGTACTTCCTCTACTATTACCTGCAGACTTTACTATCAAATAGTTTGGCGCATTATAGGCAATAGAATCAAAATGTTGTGCTTGATTGTCGTATAAGCCAAATCGGTAATCTTCTTTTTCATTCCATTTGCCATTATATTCCCATCTAGTTGAATCATCATTATAATCCCATCCTGCAATGGTTCCATATGAATGGTTTGAAATTAATAAGCCACCAGCTGCTGCAGTAGCCATTTCTGAAGCGTCATTGTTCCAGTCGTATCCTAAAACCCCCTTTATATTATATGACATGCCCTTAGCTAAAGGATTTACTCCCTTAGCCATTAGAATTCCCATAACATGCGTGCTATGGTCAACAATAGTTGTGTTATTGTCCTTCTGTGTAATTCTTCCTGTAAATTCTTTGTGTGAATTTCTAGCAGCTCCTTCATCCCACATCCCTAATTTATTAGTCACGCTATCAGACGATCCACTTAAATTAAAACCTGTACTACCACCAGGCCAAAGCTTATTAGTATTAACCGTTATTGTTTGAACAGGGTCAGAATAACTAATATAATATCTAGGTTGACCGAAGCTATCTATTCCCATTAAGGTAGCGCTCGATTTATTTCTAGATTTATAGGACAGTGCCCAACCATTTTTTTTCGCTCTAATAATAGCTTCTGAATAAGAAGACCTTGCAGCTATGTCCATATTTTTTGCAGCTGTCAATAATAGGTCTCTTCGGGTTTCTAATTGTGAAAATACTGCTTGATAAAAAAGTAGATTTACAAATAGTATTAAAAAAAATTTTTTCATGTACGATGCTTGATAAATACCTTGTAAAGGTATAGTAATCACTAAAAACATAATTACAATTCATGTAACTTTATCTAAATATGGTATCATATGACTAGAATAGTTTCCTGCATTTTTACCTTTGCTTATTGTCTAATGATTTTAGCATGCAATCCTAGAAATAAAGCAAGCGTCAATAGATCCTATTCCGTTCAGGTGGAATCAGGGGTTCGGGGTAAATTGACAGAATTGACTGGCAATCAAATGCCTTTAAAAACAATTGAGAAAGGCAAGGGTAAACCTTTGCAAACTCAAGTATATATTTTTAATCAACTATCTGTAAGTCAACTAGTTGGTTTAAATGAACAATGGTGTAAACAAGTTAATACTGCGCCAATTAGATCTCAGTGGTCTGACTCGGTAGGCAACTATTATATAAACTTGAATCCAGGTAAGTATACAATTTTAGTGGCTTATAATGATGGTTATTTTATTCCTTTTTTCAATCAGTACAATGAAATTGCGACAATAAGTGTAGTAAAAAGTAAAATTGTTCAATTAGATATTAAAGTAAATACAAAAGCTGTTTATTGATTACACCGTATCTTTGCAGCTGTGATCTATGAATGAGCAATCTTTGTTTGAACGGTTCCAAAATTCCCCCCTACTAAATCGATTGGTAGATGGCATAGTTATGTCCATTGAGCAACAAAAGCCAGTTCAATACTATTTACAAAATTTACATGGGTCGGCTGCTGCATTTGTATTGGAAACCATTTTCAAACACCCCAAAACTGGACATATAAATCATGTCATTGTTTTGAATGATGCAGAAGAAGCGGCATATTTTTTCAATTCAGTAGAGAGTATAACAGAAGCATTAGACTTATTTTATTTTCCTTCTTCCTTTAAGACACCTCATAATTTTAGTTTATTAAATCCTTCACATGTTATGTTAAGGACAGAAGCATTGACTAAGATTTCAATGGGGGGGAATAAAAAAATTATAGTCACATATCCTGAAGCAATATTCGAAAAAGTAATATTGCCTAAAACCCTTCAGCAAAATATTATTCAAATCAAGACCAATGACAATTTGGATTTGAATGGTCTAATGCAACAGTTAGTGGACTATGGTTTTGAAAGAACAGATTTCGTTTATGAGCCAGGGCAATTCGCCGTAAGAGGTGGCATTTTTGATATTTATTCTTTTGGAAATGAAAAGCCATATCGTATTGAATTATTTGGTGAAGAAGTAGATAGTATTCGTTTATTTGATCCTGCATCACAGTTAAGTGAAAGGAAATTACTTCAGGTTAATATTATTCCAAATGTAACAACCCAGTTTGAGGATACTCAAAAAATCCCTTTACTAGAATTTGTTTCAAATGATACAATTATATGGCTTAAAGACTGGGATGTAATAAAGCAAAAAGGGATGGACCAATACGAGGCATTGACCGACTATTTAGACCTTCATAAAGGCAAGCCAACGTTAGAAGAAAATGATCCTCATCAAAAAACAAGTCATTTAGAGGACTTTGTTTCGACAGAAGCTACAGAAGTTCAGCTTGCAAGTAGAAGTATTATAGAATGGGGATTTCAGCAACACTTGACTGAACAGAAAATTTCCTTTAACACACAAGTGCAGCCTTCATTTAACAGACAGTTTCAATACTTAATTGCCAACTTGCAGGAGTTAGAGAAAAAGGGGTATCATTTATTTTTATTTGCAGAGCAAGCAAAGCAACTAGAAAGGTTACATGCAATTTTTACGGATCTTAAAACAGAAATTCAATTTACACCAATTGTAAAAAATATACATGAAGGGTTTATTGACCATGATCATAAAATAGTTTGCTATACAGACCATCAAATATTTCAGCGATATCACAAGTACAAAGTAAAACAGGCATACACTAAAAGTAAAGCTATTACACTAAGAACGCTAAGAGACCTAGCTCCAGGTGATTTTGTAACACATATTGATCATGGAGTAGGAGTGTATAGTGGTTTACAAAAAATGGAAGTAAATGGTGTTACACAAGAAGCCGTTAGAATTATATATAAAGACAGTGATATTTTATATGTCAATATTAATTCACTTCATAAAATATCTAAATACACAGGCAAAGAAGGTACTCCTCCCAAAGTAAATAAATTAGGTTCTGATGCTTGGGTGAGATTAAAAGAGAAAACAAAAATAAAGGTTAAGACTATTGCCTTTGATTTGATTAAGTTATATGCGCAAAGAAAATCACAACATGGTTTTGCTTTTACGCCAGACAATTATATGATGCATGAACTAGAAGCATCATTTATGTATGAGGATACTATAGATCAAGCGAAAGCAATAGCAGATGTAAAAAGAGATATGGAACAATCGGCTCCAATGGACAGATTGGTTTGCGGGGATGTTGGATTTGGAAAGACAGAAGTAGCAGTGAGAGCTGCATTCAAAGCAGCAGTAGATGGTAAGCAAGTTGCATTATTGGTACCTACTACCATATTGGCATACCAGCATTACAAAACTTTTAAAGAGCGTTTAAAAGACTTTCCTATTACCATTGACTATTTAAATAGATTCAAATCTGCTGCAGAAAAGAAAGAAACAATTGCTAAAGTTAAAGAAGGCAAGATTGACATTTTGGTAGGAACACATGGAGTTTTAGGTAAAGACGTAAATTTTAAGGATTTAGGTTTGATGATTATAGATGAAGAACAAAAATTCGGAGTGGCACATAAGGAGAAATTAAAAACCTTACGCACCAATGTAGATTGCTTAACATTGACAGCGACACCTATTCCTAGAACCTTGCATTTTAGTTTAATGGGAGCGCGCGATTTAAGTATTATAAATACAGCACCTGCTAATAGGCAACCTATCCATACTGAGGTGCAGGTATTTCATGAAGACATTATTAGAGAGACTATTTATTTTGAAACAGAAAGAGGCGGTCAAGTGTTTTTTATACATAATAGAGTGCAGGGGTTATCAGAAATGTGTGCAGTGATACAAAAATTATGTCCGGACTTGAGTATTGGTTATGCACACGGTCAATTAGAAGGGCATCAATTAGAAGAAAAA
The DNA here is from genome assembly GCA_947452555.1 of Bacteroidota bacterium. Classification (GTDB taxonomy): domain Bacteria; phylum Bacteroidota; class Bacteroidia; order Chitinophagales; family Chitinophagaceae; genus Sediminibacterium. The sequence goes on along the minus strand of CANGDH010000007.1, from coordinate 61,347 downwards.
ATATTAGACTTTATTGAGCGACGATATGATGTATTAGTTTGTACTAATATTGTAGAAAGCGGGGTTGATATTCCAAACGTCAACACAATTATAGTAAATAATGCACATCATTTTGGCTTAAGTGATTTACATCAATTAAGAGGAAGAGTAGGACGAAGTAATAAAAAAGCTTTTTGTTATTTATTAGCACCTCCAATAAGTTCACTGCCAGACGATTCTCGAAAGCGACTACAAACTTTGGAGCAGTTTAGTGAGTTGGGGAGTGGATTTCAAATTGCAATGCGCGATTTAGACATTAGGGGTGCCGGTAATTTATTAGGAGGGGAGCAGAGTGGGTTTATGGCAGAAATTGGATTTGAAATGTATCAAAAGATCCTAGCAGAAGCGGTTCGAGAATTGAAACGTTCAGACTTTAAAGAGTTATTCCAAGAAGAGATTAGTAAGCAGGACGATTTTGTGCAAGATTGTACCATTGATACCGACTTAGAAATCATGATACCAGATAGTTATGTAGAAAATATTGGAGAACGTTTGTCTTTATACACAAGACTAGATCAATCAGAGTCAGAGGAGGAATTAGCAAATATGCAAGTTGAAATGGCGGATCGATTTGGCCCTATGCCAGATTCCGTAAAAGACTTATTTGTAACTGTGAGTTGTAGAAGGGCTGCTATTAGTCTTGGTTTTGAAAAAATTACTTTGAAGGACCATACGATGCGTTGTTATTTTATAAACAGACCTGACTCGCCCTACTTTGAAAGTTTGACATTTAAGAATTTATTATCATTCACGCAAACTTCAATGAATACTGCTAATTTCAAGCAGGTGGGTAAGATGTTTATTCTAATTATAAGGGATGTAAAAGGCATGGAAAACTGCCTTAGAGTGTTAAATAAAATGCATGCAGGAATAAGTGTAAATTCTTAATTAATTGTAACTTACTATCAATCTTATTATTAGTCATAAGTCAATTAAATATTATTTTATGGAAAATCAAAATCAAGATATTTATTTACATCCTACTCAGGATGAAAGAACACTGGCTATGCTGGCGCATGTGTTAGGTATTTTCGTTTCTTTTTTAGCACCACTAATTATTTATTTAGTCAAAAAAGACGAATCTCCATTTGTAAGTGAACATGCTAAAGAGTCATTGAATTTTCAAATCAGTATGGCTATCTATTACACTGTGAGTATTATATTAATTATTGTAATTATTGGAATTTTCGGCTTAATCTTTCTTGGATTCTTTTCTTTAGTTGTTGGTATTGTAGCTGCCATAAAAGCACTGGACGGCAAACCATATCGTTATCCTATGTGTATTCGTTTTATAAAATAGAACAAGGCCACTGTTTAAAGTGGCCTTGTTCTAATCTTTAGAGAAGAAGACGCGAAAGCGTCTGATGAAATAAAGATTTATTTCACCGAATAATTAATTCCTAAAATCCTTTTGTAGCTACACCGTCAGCGATTGCTTTTAATGCATTTGTTTCGCTCATGATAGCTGCCATTTTATTTCCTTTACCATCATTACCACCTGCCATATAACCACCTTTAACGGTTCTAGTTATAACAGCATCGTGCATTGGTACATTTTTTTCTTTTGTTTTTAAGCAGTACGCTTTGATCATTTTTGAAGTGTCCATTTTGTATAAATTTTAGAGTGAAAATTTCTGATTGAAAGTAGGTTATTTATTGGGATTCGTTGAAAATTACTATTGGTTTTTTGTTAAAATCGTCAAAAAGGAGTCAATTAAACGTCAATTTTGGCGTATTTGGCATGAGATTCAATGAATTCCCTTCTAGGAGCTACTTCGTCACCCATCAACATACTGAAAATTCTATCTGCTTCCGCTAAGCTTTCAATGGTAACTTGCTTCAATGTTCTTCTACTTGGATCCATTGTAGTTTCCCATAATTGGTCTGCGTTCATCTCTCCCAAACCCTTATAACGTTGAATAGTTACTGAGCTATCGTTACCACCTCCTAATTTAACTACTAAGTCTCTTCTTTGCTCTTCACTATAGGCGTATTCTTGTTCCTTGCCTTTTTTTACTAAGTACAAAGGAGGCTGTGCAATATATACATATCCGTTTTGTACCAATTCTTTCATGTATCTAAATATGAATGTAAGAATTAATGTTGCGATGTGAGAACCATCCACATCGGCATCGGTCATGATAATTAATTTATGATAACGAAGTTTTACAATGTTTAATGCTTTTGGATCTTCAGGAGTACCAACTGTAACTCCTAGTGCAGTGTACATATTTCTGATCTCCTCGTTTTCATATATCTTATGTTCCATTGCCTTTTCAACGTTCAAAATTTTACCACGTAATGGTAAAATAGCTTGATAGCCACGGTCACGTCCTTGCTTAGCCGTTCCTCCCGCAGAGTCTCCTTCGACAAGGTATAATTCGCATCTTTCTGGATCTCTTTCAGAACAGTCAGCTAATTTACCAGGTAAGCCTCCACCAGACAATACCGTTTTTCTTTGAACCATATCACGTGCTTTCTTTGCAGCAACACGTGCTTGAGCAGCTAAAATAATCTTAGAGATTACATATTTAGCTTCCTTTGGGTTTTCTTCTAAATATGCTTCTAATACACGTGACACGGTTGTTTGTACCACACCACTCACTTCACTATTACCTAATTTAGTTTTTGTTTGTCCTTCAAACTGAGGCTCGGGCACTTTGACTGAAATAATGGCGCTTAAGCCTTCTCTAAAGTCATCTCCTTCTACCGTAACTTTTGCTCTTTCAAATAGTCCTTCCTTATCACCATAGCTTTTAAATACACGAGTTAACGCAGTTCTAAAACCTGTAACGTGTGTACCACCTTCGATAGTGTTAATGTTATTTACGTAAGAAAATATATTTTCTTTGAAGTCGTCATTATAAGTCAAAGCAACTTCTACCATTACATTAGAAGCTTCGTCTAAACCTTCAACATATAAAGGCTCGCTAATAATTGGAGTTCTATTCGCATTCTTATCTAACATTTGAACGAATTCAACAATCCCCCCTTCACTGTAAAAATTATTTACGTATGGAGCGCCGTCTTCTCCTAACTCTCTTAAATCTGTCAAAGTAATATTGATACGCTTATTTAAGTATGACAATTCGCGTAAACGTCCTTCTAAAATTTCTTTACGGTAAACTGTCTCTTGGAAAATACTTGTATCTGGCCAAAAGTGAACTTTAGTACCTGTCTTGTCACTAGTACCAGTTTCTCTTACAGCATATTTAGGAATACCAATACTATATTCTTGCTCAAATGTTTTGCCCTCTCTTTCAACCGTTACTAATAATTTAGTACTTAATGCGTTTACACAACTCACACCCACACCGTGTAAACCGCCAGATACCTTGTAGGTATTTTTATCGAATTTACCACCCGCGTGTAAAACAGTCATTACTACTTCCAATGCAGACTTTTTTTCCTTAGTATGCATAGCAGTAGGGATACCACGTCCATTATCTTGAACGCTTATTGAATTGTCTTCGTGAATGAATACTTCAATATGAGAACAATAGCCAGCTAAAGCTTCATCAATCGAGTTGTCAACTACTTCGTATACAAGATGATGTAAACCTTTAGATCCAACATCGCCAATATACATGGCAGGTCTTTTTCTTACCGCTTCCAAACCCTCTAGTACCTGGATACTATCGGCTCCGTAATTCTTATTCTCAGCTGAATCCGGGGATTGTAAATCTTCTGACATAAACAGTGAATTTTTTATTTTTATAGTGCATTTCGAATGCCTACAAACTTAAGAAAATTAAGAGTTTTAGGCCCATTTAGCGCCTACTTAGTTATCCCCAAATTCATTTAGCTGTGAATTATAAAGAGGCCGAAAATGGGGCTAAAAATGGCCTTTAAGTGGGATCTTTTTACAGTATCCTGCGTCTATATTTTTTAAAGGGGTTAACTGTCATTTTTGAGTCATTAAATGAACCATTTATGCCTTATTGATGTTTATACATTAAATTTGTATAAGTGAATCAAGCATTAGACATATTAAAACAAGGAAATAAACCGGCAGAATTTGCTGGAATGGCCTTGTTATGGCATAAAGATCAACATATTCCAGGTTCCACGCAATATAGTATCAGAAGATATTCTGCGTCGGATTCATGGACAACTGAAGATACTGGGATGTTTGTTTATCATTTTGACGCGCATCATCCAAAGGATAATTTCCTTGAATTAAGATTTTGTATTTCTGGAAATAGATATTGTGATAATAAATTGTGCGGTTCTTGTAATCAATTGCCAACTGAGGATTGCGAAGGCCCATTAAGAACTGTGGACGTTTTTTGCTTTCATTTTACTTCCACATTTTTGCGTCAGTTTGTACATAACGTAAAATTGAATTCCACAAAAGACGAAGTGCTGGCTTTTAAACATCCTAATGCATTTACTAAAATATTTCCTTTAAGTATTCGTAAGCGTTCTACTTTAGACGAAGTGTTGAATCACAGTTATACTGGGTCATTGGAGAATATTTTTATCAATGCAAAAATTCATGAATTACTTTTACAAAGTTTGGAAGGGGTAATAGATGATGAAAAAGAAGAAGGATTTTCATGTAAATTTTTAGCAGACGACAGAGGCAAGGAGAGTATTTATCAAGCAAGAGAAATTTTATTACAACATATTGGTGATCCAATTACGATTAAGGAATTAAGTCGTAAAGTAGCTATGAATGAGTGTTACTTGAAAAAAGGGTTTAAAGAAATTTTTGGCACTACTATCTTTGATTATTACCAACAACAAAGAATGGAGCATGCTAAATACTTATTGTATGAAAAGTCCTTGAGCGTTACAGATGTTTCTGCATTATTAGGATATTCTTCTATTTCGCATTTTTCTGCTGCTTTTAAAAAGCACACAGGTTTGAAGCCTTGCGAGTTATTGAACTAATTACGTTTTATTTTAGTTATTTTTATTTTCTAAACATTTATTATGCGTCAATTATTTGCTATTGTTATGATGGTTTTATGCAGTTCTTGTATTAACCAAAGAGTAGACTTGATAGTGCACCATGCACAAATATATACCGTTAACAATGACTTTGCTACTGCAGAAGCTATGGCAATTCAGGACGGTAAAATTGTAGCATTGGGCACGAATGATGCTATTTTAAAAGAATATCAATCTGATAGTGTAGTGAATGCCGCTGGTGCAATTATATATCCTGGTTTTGTGGATGCACATGCCCATTTTATGGGGTATGGACAATCCTTATATGCAGTGGATTTAATGTTTATTCCTTCTTGGGAGGAGGCTATCTCAAGAGTTAAAGACTTTGCAGCAAAACATCCCGGTAAAGGATGGATTAAAGGACGTGGTTGGGATCAGAATCGTTTTCCTGGCAAAGCATTTCCTACTAATGCAGCATTAAATATTTTATTTCCAGATCGCCCTGTTTTATTAGAAAGGGTTGATGGTCATGCTAGTGTTGCAAATGATTTTGCTTTAAACTTAGCAGGGGTAAAACCGGGTCAAACAATCGAAGGAGGACAGTTTACAATGCAAGACGGTAAGTTGACTGGACTCTTAGTTGACAATGCAGTAGGAGTAGTAGAATGTCATGTCCCAGCTGCTACCAAAGCAGATTATAAAGATTGGTTAACCGCGGCACAACAAAACTGCTTTGCGACTGGATTAACAACTATTACAGATTGTGGACTAAGTCCTTCAGATATTGATCAAGTAGACGCTTTGCAAAAAAGTAATGATTTAAAAATGCGTTTATATGTAATGTTGAGTGATAAGCCGGAATCGTACACTTCAAAATATTTTACTGGTGGCGGATATATTACAGATCGATTATCGGTTAAAGGGGTGAAAGTATATGGTGATGGTGCGTTAGGGAGTAGAGGCGCTTGTTTGTTGCAACCCTATGCAGACAAAGCAGGATGGTCTGGATTCTTATTAAGTAGTGCAGCGCATTTTGATTCAGTAGCTGCAAAACTAATTAATACCGATTTCCAAATGTGTACACATGCAATTGGAGATAGTGCTAACAGAACAATTCTAAAAGTGTATGCTAAATATTTAAAAGGAAAGAATGACAAGCGTTGGAGAATAGAGCATGCACAAATTATTAATGCAGCTGACTTCCATTACTTTGGAGACAATAGTATTATTCCTTCGGTGCAGCCTACACATGCTACTAGTGATATGTATTGGGCAGGTGAAAGATTAGGTGCTGAAAGATTAAAAGGAGGCTATGCGTACAAACAATTATTAGAACAAAACAATTGGTTGCCATTGGGTACTGATTTTCCTGTAGAGGAGATTAATCCGTTTAAAACATTTTTAGCAGCGGTGGCAAGACAGGACAGCAAAGGTTTTCCAACAGGTGGTTTTCAAATGGAGAATGTCTTAACCCGTGAGCAGACTATCCGTGGTATGACAATTTGGGCAGCTAAAGCCAATCGTATGGAAAAACAAATTGGTTCATTAGAAGTAGGTAAGAAGGCCGATTTTATTATACTAGACAAAGACTTAATGAAAGTGCCTACAGATAGTATTTTGCACGTTAAAGTGCTGAAGACATTTTTGAACGGCGAAAGGGTGCACTAATTTTTGAATTCATAAGTTGGGAACATTCCAATACTGAACTCTGAGTCTAAAGTTTTTATTTAAATACTTAAATTAAAATAAGTGTTTAAATAAAAACACTCTAATAATTTTTTACAAATCGAAGATTTGTATCGTAAAGAAAAGGGGAAAGTTAAACGTAAAGAAAGTCAGCATGTTTGAGCACATAGTGCGAGTTCTGACTTTTAGTTTAAGCTTTCCCCTTTTTAGCGTAATGACGAACAGAGAAGGATGGAATGTTCCGCCAACGGTGAATTCTAAAATTATAATCCAACCATGTCTTTAGGAATCACCCATGCATCAAATTCTTCAGGTGTAACATATCCTAATTTTACCGCCATTTCCTTTAATGTAGTTCCTTCTTTATGTGCTTTTTGCGCAATCTCTGCAGACTTATAATAACCAATCTTAGTGTTCAATGAAGTCACTAACATTAAACTATTATTTACATGTTTATTGATATTAGCTTCAATTGGCTCTAATCCAATTGCACATTTATCATTAAAGCTTACACAACCATCTCCAATTAATCTCGCACTGTGTAAGAAATTATAAATCATTACTGGTTTAAATACGTTTAGCTCAAAATGTCCCATGGATCCTCCAACGTTAATGGCAACATCGTTACCCATTACTTGTGCAGCAATCATGGTTAATGCTTCTGATTGCGTTGGATTTACTTTGCCAGGCATGATGGAAGAACCAGGCTCATTGTCTGGAATAAATAATTCGCCAATTCCACTTCTTGGTCCTGAAGACAACATACGAACATCGTTTGCAATTTTCATTAAGCTAACTGCCACAGTTTTCAATGCGCCATGTGTTTCTACAATGGCGTCATGTGCTGCTAATGCTTCAAATTTATTTTCAGCAGTCACAAATGGCAAGCCAGTTAGATTTGCAATATGCTTTGCAACATTTTCTGAATAACCTTTTGGTGTATTAATACCCGTTCCAACGGCAGTTCCACCTAATGCTAATTCACTTAAATGTTCTAATGTATTATTGATTGCCTTTAGTCCATGTTTTAATTGACTAGCATATCCACTAATTTCCTGCCCTAATGTTAATGGAGTAGCATCCATAAAATGGGTACGTCCAATTTTTACCACATGCATAAATGCGGCACTCTTGGCATCCAAAGTATTTTTCAAAGTAGTAATGCCAGGAATAGTTGTTTCCTTTAAAATTTGGTAAGCAGCAATATGCATTGCTGTTGGGAAAGTATCATTAGAAGACTGTGACTTATTTACGTCGTCATTTGGGTGCAAGAATTTTTCTTTATCTGTCAAGCTTCCTCCTTGAATCACATGACCACGATACGCAATCACTTCATTCATGTTCATATTGCTTTGGGTACCACTACCAGTCTGCCATACTACTAAAGGAAATTGATCATCTAATTTACCTGCTAATATTTCATCACAAACTTGTCCAATTAAATCGCATTTTTCTTTAGGTAAAACACCTGCATCAAAATTGGTTAAGGCTGCTGCTTTTTTTAAATAAGCAAATGCCTTAATGATTTCTTTAGGCATACGGTTAATGTCTTGAGCAATTTTAAAATTCTCAATACTTCTTTGTGTTTGTGCACCCCAATAAACATGTGATGGTACATTCACTTCTCCCATTGTGTCTTTCTCAATTCTGTATTCCATAGTTGCAATATTTTAATACCGCAAAGGTAACACACCTGACGAAAACATGGGCTAAAAAGTAAAGTTAAAGTAGAACTTGAAATTCTTAAAATCAGGAATTAGTGTCCTTTAAAGTCAGGCTTTCTTTTGTCGATAAATGCTTGGATTCCTTCTTTGCAATCTGCAGTAATAAAGCATTCTCCAAAAAGGGTAGCTTCTAAGTCATATCCATTGATAGACTCGTCCCATGCAGCATTCACCGCTTTTATGGAATTAGCTACGGCAATAGGTGCTTTGGCATGACTAGCTCCAAGGATAGACTGGGCCTTAGCAATAAGATCAGGCTGGGGAACTACATAGTTTACAAGTCCATATTCAAGTGCTTGAGCGGCTGAAATAGTGTTGCCAGTGACAATCAATTCCATAGCTCTTGCTTTACCCACTTTCTGAGTAAGACGCTGAGTGCCTCCGTAACCAGGCATGATTCCTAGGTTTACTTCAGGTTGACCAAATAAAGCATTTTCAGATGCAACAATAAAATGACAGCTCATGGCCAATTCGCAACCTCCGCCTAAAGCATATCCATTAACACAAGCTATTACTGGTTTAGGTGAGTTTTCAATTTTAGAAAATACCGATTGTCCTTTTTTTGCAACGGCTATGGCTGCCTCTTTCGAAAGGGCTTCAAATTCTTTTATATCAGCACCTGCAACAAAACTTTTAAGTCCTGCACCGGTAATAATAACACTCTTAATTTCTGGAAACTTATATACACGATCCATGACTGCATCCAAATCTAGCATGACCTGTTGGTTTAGCGCATTTAATTTGTCAGGACGATTGATTGTAATGATCAGTGTATGATCTTCTAATTTTGTAAACAATGTTTGGAATGACATATAAAAGCAATTTAAGTTAAAAATCGTTTTACTTTCTGTGCTCCGCTACCCAAGTTCGAATGTAGTCAGCAATATCTGAAGTGTTTGTTCCAGGTGTAAATAAAGTACCAATGCCCATTGAAGTGAGTGCATGGGTGTCAGCGTCCGGAATAATTCCTCCTCCTGTTAACAATACATCTTTCAAACCTTTGTCTTGCATGAGTTGGTATACTTTTGGAAATACAGTCATATGAGCACCTGACAAGATACTAATACCAATTGCATCAACGTCTTCTTGCAAAGCAGCTTGCACTACCATTTCAGGACTTTGACGTAAACCTGTATAAATAACTTCCATGCCAGCATCCCTCAGCGCTGTTGCAATAATCTTAGCGCCACGATCATGGCCGTCTAATCCTACTTTAGCAACTAATACTCTTATTGGTTTTGGTGCGCTCATATATACAAGTTACATTAATTCGTGGACAATATTTGTAAGCAGTATTGAATTCTACTAGTTGCATCTTTAAGTTCTATTGCTTCAACTATTTCAAAAACTCCTGGACCAAATTTACCACCTACTAGCATAATTCTAAATGGCAACATTAATTCTCCGGGCTTTAATTCATGTAAAGCTGCTAATTCTTTAAAATGTGCTTCCAATTCTATTGCAGGAATAGTTTGTTTATCTGCAATTATATGGTCCGAATAAATCTTAACAAGCGCTTCGAAAAATTGCTGTTTTTTTGCTTCCCATTTAGGGGTGATTGAAGCAGTATCTATTGTTGTGGGTGCCTTAAAGAAGAAAGCACTTTGAGTAATAAAATCGGGTAATAGATGACAACGTTCTTTTACTAGGCCAATTATTTTTACTAAATAGTCGTGTTCATGAATTTCAATTTCAGCCTTGTCGAAATAGGGCTGAACTAATCGCGATAATTTTTCATTATCCATTCGTTTAATCCATTCTTGATTAAACCATTTAGCTTTTTCATAATCAAATTTTGCACCGCCTTTATGCACTCTGTCTAAAGAGAAACTAGCGATCAATTCTTCCATGGTAAAAATTTCTTTATCTGTGCCATCATTCCATCCAAGTAATGCCAATAAATTTATAAATGCTTCAGGTAAAAAACCTTTTTCTTTAAATCCAATAGTATTTTCTTTTGTGATATGGTCGGTCCAGTCCATTGCAAAAACAGGGAAGCCTAAACGCTCGCCGTCACGCTTGCTAAGTTTTCCATGTCCGTCCGGCTTTAATATTAATGGCAAATGTGCCCATTTAGGCATTTGATCTAATCCAAATAAATATTTCCATAATAAAATATGCACTGGTGCACTTGGTAACCATTCTTCTCCTCTAAATGCGTGCGTTATTTTCATTAGATGATCGTCCACTACTACTGCTAAATGATAAGTAGGCATTCCGTCTGCTTTTAGTAAAACTTTATCATCAACAGTGCTTGCATCAAAACTTACTTCGCCTCTAATAATATCTTCAAAAATTACTTCTTCATTTTCAGGCATTTTAATTCTAACTACATGTGGAGTATTATTTTTTAATAATGATTCCACTTCAGTTGCTGATAATGAAATTGAATTTTTCATTTCCATTCTATGCGTTCTGCTATACTGAAAGTTTGGAACCTCAGCTCTTTTTGCTTCTAGGTCCGCAGGAGTATCAAATGCATAATAAGCATTGCCTTGCGCAATTAATTGATCAGCATATTTTTTATAGTTTGCTTTGCGCTCGCTTTGTCGGTAGGGACCATAATTGCCTCCGTGCACAGGACTCTCGTCTGGAGACAATCCACACCAAGCTAAAGTGTCTAAAATATATTGTTCTGCACCTGGAACAAATCTTGATTGGTCTGTGTCTTCTATTCTTAATATAAATTCTCCATTATGGTGTTTTGCAAATAAGTAATTAAACAAAACAGTTCTAACTCCACCAAGGTGTAACCCGCCCGTAGGAGAGGGCGCAAACCTTACTCTAACCTTTGCATCCATGCTTTTATTCATTTTTACAAAGATAATATTCAAACAGGCAAAAGAACTATTTATCTTTGGTTATGTATTTTATTAAAACACCTTTTTGGCTTAGGGCTTTATACCCTAGTTGCACTTGGAGAATTCCAACAAAGGAGAAGGTCATTTATTTAAGTTTTGATGACGGTCCGCATCCAATAGTGACGCCTTTTGTACTAGAACAATTGGCTAAGTATAATGCGAAAGCAAGTTTTTTTTGTATAGGAAAAAATGTAGCGGAAAATACTTCTATTTTTAATCAAATAATACAGGAAGGACATGTTGTAGGGAATCATACCCAAAATCATTTAAATGGGTGGAACACTAAAACTGAAACGTATATTCAGAATATTGAATTAGCAGCAGAAAAAATAAATTCTAATTTGTTTAGGCCACCATACGGTAGAATCACTATTGCACAAATAAAACAGATTAAGAATAATCTTGCCTTACCACAAAAGATTATCATGTGGGATGTTTTAAGTGGCGACTTTGACATTTCCATTTCGGGAGAAAAGTGTACTAACAATGTGATTAAATATGCTAAGGCGGGATCCATTATAGTTTTTCACGACAGTAGTAAGGCCTGGAATAGATTGTCTGTGGCTTTGCCAACAGTCTTAGAATATTTTAGCAAAGAAGGGTATCAATTTAGAGCTCTAGTATAAAAAAGGCCAAGGTAGAAACCTCGGCCTGTATAATCCGTACCCTATAAAAAACAAATTTTTAAGTCGGTTACTAAGCGACTATCGTTCAATACAACCCTAAAACGTTGAAATAAAGAGATTTAGTATGTAGGTTGCAAAAAATATCCTTTTTTTGCATCTAAAGCTGATTCTATGCGATTTACAGAAACCCATGCTCATATATATTCGGAAGAGTTTAGCCAGGACTTAGCAGCAATTGTAAAATCTGCTTTATCTAATGGTGTCAACAAAATCTATATGCCTGCAATAGACAGTTCAGCTATTGACTCTATGATGGCAGTGGAAGCTGCCTATCCTAATAATTGCATTGCTATGATGGGTTTACATCCTTGTTATGTTAAGGAAAATTATAAAGAAGAATTGGCTATTGTGGAAGAGTGGTTGGGCAAAAGAAAATTTGCAGCCATTGGTGAAATTGGCTTGGATTTTTATTGGGATACTACTTTTAAGCAACAACAATATGAGTCCTTTGAATTACAAATGCAATGGGCTTTGGATTATGATTTGCCAATTGTAATTCATACACGTAATGCCATGGGTGAAACAATAGAGCTGGTGAAGCCATTTGCCAAGAAAGGATTAAAAGGAATTTTTCATTGCTTTAGTGGGAGTAAAGAATCGGCAACGGATATTATTGGAATGGGATTTCATCTTGGATTAGGGGGCGTACTTACATATAAAAATGCAGGTGTTGCGGAAGCGATTAAAGAAATTCCTATGGAATGGCTGGTATTAGAAACGGATGCTCCATACTTATCACCAGTTCCTTATCGTGGTAAAAGAAATGAGCCTGCTTATATCATTGAAGTTGCTAAAAAATTAGGGGAGATTAAAGCTATGCCTTTACATGAAATTGCGGAGATTACTACAAGAAATGCCGAAGGGATATTTAAGTTATAGCTTGGATTAGCACCTCCTTATTTCATAAGTTGGATTAGCACCTCCTTATTTCATAAGTAGGATTAGCTCGCACTTCGTGCTCGCTGTTCCCTAGGTGGGGGTGCTAAAAGGAATTTAAAATGGTACGCAACTTCTTTATTAAAACCAAGTTGCTTCGCACCTACTTAATCCAAATTAACTACCTATTTTATTAAAACCAAGTTGCTTCGCACCTTGTGTTTTTTATTCCCCTACTTCGATTTACGAGCAAGCTCGCCATCTCGTAGTGAAATAAAAAACCACACTTGCGTGTGGTTTTAATAGTGTTCTTTGGTTTTTCTAATTTCTTTCTAACCTTTCTAATTCCTTTTGCAGAGAGGAAGGGATTCGAACCCCCGATACGTTGCCGTATACACGCTTTCCAAGCGTGCTCCTTAAACCACTCGGACACCTCTCTTTATGGGTTGCAAATCTACAAAAACCTAGAGTTTATGAAAGAATATTTTTAAACTATTATATTTCCTTCATATGCTCGTCCATGCGCTCATTGTATTCTAATGGTTCGTTCTTCCAATTTTTATTATAAGAAACGAACATAGCTATCCAAATAGCTCTTGAGAGTCTCATGAATAAAGGTTGTAATAACACAAGTAATATAATAGCACTGAATAACCAATAAATGATACGATTGTCGTCTAAGTCAAAAGTCATTCCTATTAATACTTTCCATGCAACAAATGAGGAAACAAAATAAGCTACAGTTAAACCATAACTAACATAGCCTGTGCCAATATAAAAACCAACTTCAATTTCTGTAGGTTGGCCGCATACTGGACAACGGTCATTCATTTTAGTGATTTCAGAAAGTTTATATGGATTATTTGAGACAAATAATTTGCCTTCTCTGCATCTTGGACAACGATTATTGAGGATGCTTACTAATAGGTTACTCATGGGACAAAGATAAAGATAATAAATGGCAATTCGCTAAGGTGCAATCAGCTGCTCCATTTGAATGCCTCTAGAACCTTTTATTAAAATATGATGTTCTATATACGCTTGACTATGAAGCCAGGTCTTTGCTTCAGAAGCATTTTCGAAATATAAAAAATTATGGATGCAGTTCTTGAAATCTCCACCAACTAGTATCACTTGCTTCCAATCATACTGATTGATATAATTAATAAGTAATTGATGTTCTTGCAAGCTTTCTGCGCCTAATTCCTTCATGCCACCTAAACACATTATTTTTTTATCCGAAATTATTTTAGAAAAATTCTCTACTGCTAATTTCATACTACTTGGATTTGCATTATATGCGTCCATTATTACAGTATTATTATTCCATTGTAATAATTGCGATCTGCTATTAGTTGGAGTGTATGATGCTATTGATGTCTTAATTTTTGCATCAGGAACTTTAAAGTATTTGCCAATAGCAACTGCCGCCAAGACATTGGGTAAGTTATAAGCACCAACTAATTGTGTATTTATAGTTCCTTCAAATCCTTTTATAAAATCTACTGACAACATTCCATTATAATCTAGTGCGTAACCTTGCAAGTTCCCAGTTGACCTTCCATATGTAATTACTTCAGTTATTCCTTTACTCATTTCATTTAGATAATCATAATCACTCATAATAAAAACAGTTCCATTATGTGTTCTCATAAAATCAAACAATTCTCCCTTCGCTTTTTTAACACCTGCTTCAGATCCAAAGCCTTCCAAATGTGCTTTGCCACAATTTGTTATTAAACCATGTGTAGGTAATGTATATCTGCAATACGCTTCAATTTCATGCAAATGATTAGCTCCCATTTCAATGACTGCAATTTGAGCATCATTTTTTATACTTAACAAAGTAAGCGGCACCCCAATATGATTATTTAAATTGCCTTGAGTTGTATAAGTTTTAAAATGACTTGATAATACAGTATAAACTAATTCTTTGGTGGTTGTTTTTCCATTACTGCCAGTAATGGCAATAAAAGGAATGTTGAGTTGTTGTCTATGAAATTTTGCCAATTCCTGCAAACAACTTAAACTGTCTTGTACTTGTAAAATTTTATTTTCCCATTTTCCACTGTTTGGAATTACTTCGTCTACGACAGCAAATGCAGCGCCAGCTTCTAATGCTGCAATAGCAAATAAATTTCCATTAAAATTGGGACCTTTTAAAGCGAAATACAAATCACCATTTTGTAATTTCCTAGTGTCAGTTTGTACTTGGGGATGCCCTTTGAAAATATCGTATAAATAAACAATAGAGGGTAATTGCATAAAATTAATTAGCAGCTAATAAACAGGATGCGTATGCTACTAAACCTTCTTCTCTTCCAACAAATCCCATCTTTTCGGTAGTAGTTGCTTTAATAGACACAGCATCATCTTCTATACCTAAAATGCTAGCAATGCAATGTTGCATTGCTAATACGTAAGGTTTAATTTTCGGTGCTTCCAAACACAAGGAAGAATCAATATTTATAATATGGTATCCCTTGGAGGTAATCAAATCCAGCGTTCTTTTAAGTAAAATTTTACTATCAATATTTTTGAAAGAATTATCAGTGTCTGGGAAATGTGTACCTATGTCACCAAGACTTAAAGCACCCAACAAAGCATCACAAATAGCGTGTAATAAAACATCAGCATCACTATGGCCTAATGCACCTTTTGTATGAGGTATTTTAATTCCTCCAATCCAAAGATCTCTTCCTTCTACTAATTGGTGAAAATCAATACCTGATCCTATTCTTAACTTCATTAATTTCTTTTGAAAAGATTTTTAATCCAATTTAATGGCCCACTTCCATTTTCTGAGTTCATTGGTTTTGAATTATCCATACCAAAAGCAGATATAGCGCATCTGAATCCAATGGTACTTGTTGACTTATCTTGATCTAAGAATCTTCTAGTTCCAGGATTCAACCAATAAATACCATCTTTCCAACTTCCCCCTTTGTAAACTCTTGACTTATTAGAAATTAAAGTATTCACACCAGTCTCGTAGCTAGATATATTACCATCATCGCCATCTAAAACAGTATTACCTCTATATGGGTTAAAGTCATCCATATCAATATTACTCATAGGTCTGTAGAGGTCCATAACCCATTCGTTTACGTTTCCTCTAACATTGTAAATATTGAATGGGCTTTGATTATAAGAATCAACTCTACTTGGCAATGCGGCACCATCATTTGCTTTGCCTGTCATTCCCATATAGTCACCTGCACCATTTTTGAAATTAGCTTTATACATTCCAGTTACACCACTTATTTTTCCTCTTCCATTTCCACTAAATCTAATATTTTCATTTCCTGTAGAAGCCCATGGGAATGGAGCGTCTAATGGATTTAAGGTTGCTCCTTTGTGTGCAGAATTAGGTCCAGATCTTGGTGCATTTTCACCAGGTCCTCCTTGTTTTTGAGAAGACAACTTAGCTGTATATTCCCATTCTGCTTCTGTTGGTAATCTAAAATCAGGTATTAAAACGTAGTCGTCTAAATTTTTAAAAGAAGCTCTTTTTGTTGGTTTTGCTTTTCTTGCAGAGTCGGCAAGATTATAGTCAATTTGAGTTTTGCCCATGTAAGGCGTTTTTGCATCTATTAATCCATTTGCCCTTAATGCAGATTCATTAGCACGGTCTGTTCTCCATCTGCAAAAAGCAGTTGCTTGCTCCCAAGTAACACCCACTACTGGATAATCATTAAAAGATTTGAATCTAAAATATCCTTCCACCATGGGTTCATTATATGCCAAGTCTGATTTCCAAACTAAAGTATCTGGTAAAGTAGTTTTGTACATTGAGTCATTCTTTGAAGGCTTGTAAACCTCTCTTACCCAATTCGTATAATCTCTGTACTTTTTATTGCTTACTTCGTATTGATCAATTCTAAAAGCACTAACAGTAACTCTTCTAATATTGTTATTCCAGTCAGCAATAACACTTTCTTCGTCTAAGCCCATAGAAAAAGTTCCACCACGAACTAATACAGTTCCTGCATAAGGGTCCTTCTTTTCAGTTGCTAATATAACGGCATTATTTAACTTGGATTGGTCCTCGGAAATTAGTTTTGGGCCAATCAATAACAATGCAAAAAACAATAAAATACTATTTATAAAATTCATCTTAAATATTTATTCAAAATCAATAAAAACTTCTTCCGCGAATATAGCTCGTTTTTCAGTTATTTATACACTAATAATAAGATTCTTATGTTAGTAAAAGCCTAATTTTATCGTATGAGATGGGTAGGTATTAGTTTTTTAATAGTTGCAATTTGTTCTGCTTCCATTTTATGGGGCCAAACTAGTATATTGAGCAAGGGAAAATGGGTTAAAATAGGTACTTCAAAACAAGGTATTTATAAATTAAATGGGACTCAATTACAAAGCATGGGATTTACAATTCCTATCAGTTCCAATAAGATACAAGTTTTTGGTTTTAATCTAGATAGTTTGAAGGAAAGAGTACCTCAAAATCCGAGTGTTGGATTGCTAGAATCTGCAATTGAAGTGCAAGATGGGGGAGATGGTCAAATTGACGAAAAAGATAATATTTTATTTTATGCTCCCGGCGTAGTTCAGTGGAAATGGGATGAGTTGACTTCGAATTATGTACATCAAAAACTAACAATTGGAGACACTCTTTTTTATTATGTTACTGTAGGAGAGAATGGAAAAAGAATTTCTAAAATTTCAATAACAGGATTTACGCAAAAAAACATTGACAACTATCCAGCACATTGGATATTTGAAATGGATTCAATAAATTTACTGAATAGTGGGAAGCAATGGCTAGGACTTCCTATGGGATTGGGTATTGGAAAAATATCCTCTATTAGCTATCCGCTTAATTTATCTAATATTATATGGACTGAGCCCGTACAGTTTAGTAGTAAATTTGTCGCAACAAGTTACCTAACAGCCGCTGTATTTGATTTAAAACTTAATGATACTAAAATCAAATCCACTAGCATTAGCCCTGTGTCGGGAATTGTTTATGATGCAACTGCCAATACTATTTTGGATAATTTTACATCTAATTTAAATAAAGGTGATTATGGAAATGGGAATGTTAGTTTAAATATAAATTATACGGGATCAAATAATAGTACTGGGTGGATAGATTATATTGAGATGCATGCGAAGTCAAACATAGATTTTACAACAATAAATGCTTTTGGATTTAGTTCGTTTAATGAGAATATAAATGAATCAATATTGCAGTATACAATTGCAGGATCAGATAGTACAGTTGCGGTTTGGAATGTGACGAATGCGCTTACGCCTTTTGAGATCCCTGTAATTTTACAAAATTCAAAAGCAGTATTAAAGGATACTAATTATAAAAGGCAGGAATATTTTGCAGTAAAGCAATTAGCGTATGAGATTCCGACTTTTAGTGCTTCTATTACGAATCAAGATTTACTTTCAATTCCTGAAACAGATTATATAATCATTGCAGCGCCTGCTTATGACAATGCCGCAAAAAAATTACAACAATTTCATACAACAAAACATGGGTACAAGGTTTCATTATTAAGCCCCGCTTCTATTTTTAATGAGTTTTCTGGAGGACAACCCACTCCAATAGCAATTAGAAACTTTATTAAATATTTGCGTAATAAGGCAATTGCTAAAGGATACAAGTCACCACAGTATCTGCTTTTATTAGGCACAGGAAATTTTAATGCAAAAAAGACAAATCTTTCAACACAGATACCTTCCTTCGAAAGTGAAGCATCTAATGAAACGCTTAGCACTTATAGTTCAGACGACTTTTATGCAATTCTAGAAAATGGAGATGATATAAATTATCCTAATACAATTAGGCAATTAGGAATCTCAGTAGGGCGTATCCCTGCAAAAAATAGTGTAGAAGCAGACACCGCAATTGCAAAAATTATTGAGTATCAGATGAATGAAAATCAAGGTGCATGGAGAAATCAAATTACATGGGTTGCGGATGATGGAGATTATAATTTACACTTGCAAGATGCTGAAACTATTTCACAAAATTTAAAGCTAAAAGCGCCAAGATGGAATCAACAGAAATATTATTTAGACCTCTACAATAATGTTGTTAGTAACACTGGCCCTACTTATCCCTTAGCAAATAATGATATTAAACAAGCAGTAAACAATGGTACATTAATGCTTAATTATACTGGACATGGCAATTATTCTAGGTTGGCAGAAGAGGCCGTTGTTACAGACAAAGAAATAGCGTTATGGAATAACTCAAAAACACTTCCGTTATTTATTACTGCATCCTGTGATTTTGCGCCATTTGACCAACCACAACTAAGCCCAATTGGATTTGGCGCTTTAATGCAAAACAGGAACGGAATTATAGGCTTAGTTGCTGCTAGTAGATTGGTTTTTGCATATAGCAATAAACAAATTAATGATTCATATATCCAGCAATTACTTGTGCCTAACGCAAATGGGGACTATCCTTCCATTGGATTGGCACTGATAAATGCAAAAATGACTAATTGGTCCCAAAATGGGGATCATTTAAATGCGTTTAAATTTAACTTAATGGGGGATCCTGCATTGTCTTTAGCAAGCCCAAAGTTAAAAATCGAACTTTCAACTATTAATCAGAAATTATTTTCAGGGAAAGACAGTTTAGAAGCGGGTTCAAAGTCAACATTAAAAGGGAAAGTGGTTTCAGATGGTACTATTCAAACTGATTTTTCCGGGGAGCTTGATTTTATTTTATTTGATTCAGAACGTGAAAAGAAAACATTAGGTAATCAATCAAGCAGTATTATTACAAAAATTAAAACACAGGAAACAGTTTTATATAGAGGTAAAGCGACAGTTAATAAAGGGGAATTTTATATCGATTTTGTAATACCTACAGAATTGTCAGCAAAATCGGGCCCACTTAGAATGCAATGGTATGCTTATAATAACACATTAGATGCTTTAGGAATTTGCGATAGTATCTATGTAAAAAATTCAGTTAGTAATACAGCCATTGATTTCCAAGGACCTGCTATTAGAACATATATAAATGACACCAATTTTAATTCGGGTGGATGGGTAAGCGGCAATTCGAATTTATTAGTTCATTTAAAAGATACTAGTGGCATTCAAACTTCTGGTTATTCATTAGGTCATGACTTACAGTTAATCATTGACAACGACCTACAAAATCCAGTTATCTTAAATAATTATTATAGTACTATAACGAATAGATATGATGAGGGATGGGTTAAATATAGTTTACCAGTTTTTTCAGTAGGGAAACACGAGTTAATTATAAAAGCCTGGGATTTATTAGGAAATGCATCAAAAGACACAATTCATATTGAAGTTCCAAATACCAATAAATTATTAGCAGATCATTTGATGAATGCCCCCAATCCTTTTACCAATCAAACTCGTTTTAGTTTTGATGTTAATATTACAACAGTTCCAATTGAATGCATTTTAGAATTGTATAACACACAAGGGAATAAGCTTTTCGAAAAAAAAATAGCTAGTAAAAATCTATCTAATAAAGTTATTTTAGATTGGAATGGCCTTGATAATGGTGGCGCTGCAATTGAACCAGGGCTTTACTTCTATAAAATAATCTTACATTATGATAAAGAAGTTGTTGTTTTATCAAATAAGATAATCAAATTATAAAAATTTGTAAAGTAATAAGTACCTTTACTTTTATAATCTACAATTTTTAGATATATGACAAATTCAAAAGCGATTTTATTTTTTCTTACGTTTTATATAGTAGGATCTACAACTAATGTTATTGCGCAACAAACAAATGCTATAAAAATTCAGAGCACAGCGGTTCCATTTATGTTAATTTCTCCTGATGCACGTTCTGGTGGAATGGGAAATTTATCGCTAGGAATGTCTGCTGAGGCTAACGACTTATTTGGAAATACTGCAAAGCTTCCTTATTTAAAGGAGCCAAGTGGTTTTTTGATTAACTACACGCCTTGGTTAAAAGATCTTGGGTTGACAGACGTTTATTTAGCAAGTGCTGGATATTACAAAAAAGTAGGTCAAAATAGCAGCTTTAATAGTTCATTACGTTTCTTTAGTTTGGGTAATATTCAATTTTCTGATGTGAATGGAACTCCAACTACAGAGCAAAAACCTTCTGAGTTTAGTTATGATTTTGGTTTTAGCACATTGGTTACCGACAAGTTAAGTGTAGGTATTACCTTAAGATATATTCACTCTAAATTAGTAACTGGTTCTTTTATAGGAAATTCTGTTGATTACAGAGCTGGGAATACTGTATCTGGTGATATTAGTGTTTTCTATAAGCAACATGAGGATTTAAGTGGTTTGCATGCGGGTCTTCTTTTATCAAACTTGGGGGGTAAGATTAGTTATACTAATGAAACAAAAAATAAATATTTCATTCCTGCTAATATAGGAGTAGGCTTAGGTTATTTAAGTAAAATTGACTTCGAAAATTCAATAGAATTCGGAGTGGATGTAAATAGACTTATGGTTCCAGCAAGTCCAGACGAAGCGGATCCTAATTATGCAGAATTAAAAGATCATTACTTTTCTCAGTCAGTAATTTCAAGTTGGTTTAATTCTTTTAGTAACAAATACGGTATGCCACTTGGGGAGTCCTTAAAAATGTCAGCGGGAGCAGAATATAACTATACAAATCGCTTTTATTTAAGAGCAGGATATTTTATTGACAATAATAAGAATCTAGGGAATATGCAATATTTCACAGTGGGAACTAGTTTTCAATATCAAAATTCTAAATTTAACATTTCCTATTTAGTGCCTTCTGGTGGTGGAATTACAAAAAATCCACTTTCTAACACCTTAAGGTTTGGATCGATATTTTACTTCTAATTTATTACTAGATTTGCATTACATGTCTATTTTAGTAAAAATTGTAAATAACAGTCATCATCCTTTGCCAAATTATGCGACAGAAGGTTCTTCTGGAGTTGATATTAGAGCATTTTTGACCCATAATATTAGTTTAAAGCCATTGGAAAGAACATTAATTCCAACAGGTTTATATATAGAAATTCCTGAAAATATGGAAGCACAAGTGAGGCCTAGGAGTGGGTTGGCTATTAAACAAGGTTTAACTTGTTTAAATACTCCAGGGACTATCGATGCGGATTATAGAGGTGAGATTAAAGTTATTTTGATTAACCTTTCCAATGAGACTCAAACCATTCAAGACGGCGATAGAATTGCTCAAATTGTATTTCAAAGAATTGAAAAAGCAGTTTTCGAGCCAGTAGTAATATTGAATGAAACAGAAAGAGGTACTGGAGGATTTGGTCATACTGGAAAACAATAAACTAAATGAAATTAATTAAGAGTTCAATTCTTATACTTCTTATTTTTTTAACAGCTTGTACTAATGTAAAAAAAGTGCAAGTTATTCAGGATGCTTTGACAAAGCCAGATAGTGTTTATCTTAAAAAGGAAGTGGTTATAGATTCTGCTGCAATTATTAATACTATTGTCGAGAAAATTGCAAGTCATAAACTAGACTTTGTAACAATGAATGCTAAATTCAAAGTAGACTATGAATCTGAAAAAAATTCAGACGCATATATCGCGAATGTAAGCATCATGAAAGACGCTTCGATGTATATTACCATAAGAGGCGCCATGGGGGTAATTGGATTAAAGGCTTTAATCAAAAAAGATAGTGTTGTTTTAATATTCCCATTAAGTAAAAAAATTGATCGTCGTCCCTTGACTTATTTACAAGAAGTAATAAAAATTCCGTTTACTTTTAAAACTATACAAGATTTAATTGTGGGGAACCCCATTTTTATGGACAGCACTAAAGTGACTTCTTTTAAAAAAAGCGAAGAAAAATTACAAGTAAGTTTATTGGGAGTATTATTTAAGAATCTTATCGTATTAAATGAAGACAATACCAAAGTCCTAAACTTGAAATTAGATGACATCGATATTGACCAACATAGAACCTGCGATATTTCATATAGTCAACATACGCCTGTTTTTGAGACTCAATTCCCATTAAATAGAGATATTAGTATTGGAGGTAAGTCCAAATTGGTTATTCATATGGAAGTAAAAGAGTATAATTTTAATGAGCCTTTAAAATATACCTTTGCAATTCCTAGACCGGGTAAAAGAAGATAAATTAATTGTTGAAATCGAATTGAATATGATAAAAAAGTTTACGCTGATATTGATTTTTGTAATTGCTGTTGCATTGGATGCTACTGCGCAAACTAATATGTCTAGGGAGGATTTACAAAAACAAGAACAATCAATTAGAAGAGAATTGGATGAATTAAATCAATTATTGGAGCAGACTAAAAGAAATAAGAAGAGCTCATTAGGTCAGTTGGCTATGATTAGAACTAAGATTGCCAAAAGAGAAGCATTGGTTAATGGAATAAGAAATCAGGTAAAAATACTAGATGCGGCTATTTATACGAATCAGTTAGACGTTCAAAAATTAAATAAGGATTTAGATACTTTAAAGTCAAGATATGCAAAGAGTATTATTTTTTCTTATAAAGGAAGAAGTGGATATGAATATTTGAACTTCCTATTTTCTGCTAAAAGTTTTAATGATGCTGTAAAGCGAATCACTTATTTAAAAAGTTATAGACAGAACAGAGAAGCGCAAGCAAGAGCAATAGGGATGTCGCAAGTGGACTTAAATACTAAGATTGGACAATTAAGCGATAATAAAAAAGACCGTTTAAAAACATTGACTGTTCAAAATGAACAATTGCAGGTATTAGAGCAAGACAAGAAAGAACAGGATAAGGTTGTAAAACAATTAAAGAGTAAAGAACAGGAAATTACTGAACAAGTAAGATTAAAAGAATCTCAAAGACGTAAAATGCAACAAGCCCTTACTGCATTAATTAAAAGAGAGATTCAGGAGGCAGAAAAACGAGAGAAAGAAAGACTAGCAAAACAAAAAGCAAGTAACGAAGCTGCGGCTAAAGCTAAAGCAAACAATGATAATAATAATGGAGCTGCAAAGGCGAATATAAAGATCGGGAAAGTGGAAGGAGGCTTAACAAGTACTACGGACAATCGCCCGTATTCGGCCCTAGAAACCACTGAAGAGGGAAGGGAGACGTCTATTTCGTTTGAGAATAATAAAGGAAATTTGCCTTGGCCTATTGATAGAGGTAATGTATATGTACATTTTGGGGTGGAAAATATACCAGGCACCAAATTGAATAGAAAAAGTGATGGTATTGAAATTGCATTACCTAAAGGCAGCTCGGTAAAAAGTGTAGCTAATGGCACTGTTATTTATGTAGGGGACGTAAACGGCGACTTATCTATATTTGTAAAACATGGTAAGTATTTTACCACCTATTCTCATTTAAGTAGCTCTAATGTTCGAGTTATGCAGGAAGTTAAAGCAGGAACTGTATTAGGTCATTCTGGTATTAATTTAGACGGCGAAGGAGCTTTGCTATTTTCTATCAATAATGAAAGAGTAGTCTTTTTTGACCCTGAAAATTGGCTTAAGAATAGAAGATAGACTTTGGTTTCTTTATTTCTGCGTTTAATTTTTTATATTACAATCAATAAAACGATTGTGATGTCAAAATACATTTTATCTCTTGACCAAGGAACTACGAGTAGTCGTGCCATTTTGTTTGACCATCAAGGTCAGATTCATTCAGTTGCACAAAAAGAATTTACTCAACATTTTCCACAGCCAGGATGGGTGGAACATGATGCAATGGAAATTTGGAGTACTCAAATAGGAGTTGCTTCTGAGTCTATTAGTAAAAAGAATTTAGCATTAACAGATATTGCTGCTATTGGAATAACTAATCAAAGGGAGACCACTGTATTGTGGAATAAAAAAACAGGGCTTCCAATTTATAATGCAATTGTTTGGCAGGATAGAAGGACTGCTGCTTATTGTGATACTTTAAAGGCACAAGGTAAAGCAGAAATGATTCAATCAAAAACAGGTTTGGTTATAGACGCCTATTTTTCTGCTTCAAAAATAAAATGGCTTCTTGATAATGTAGAGGGAGCAAGAAAACTTGCCGAAAAAGGAGACCTTTGTTTTGGTACTATTGACACTTGGCTGGTTTGGAAATTAACAAATGGGAAAGTTCATGTAACCGATGTTACCAATGCGTCACGTACTATGTTGTATAATATTCATGACTTACAATGGGACACCGAACTATTGAATTTATTTGAAATCCCCTCAACTATTTTGCCTACTGTTAAAAGTAGCAGTGAAATTTACGGCCACACTAATCAGTTATTTACCAATCATGAAATTCCAATTGCGGGCATTGCTGGCGACCAACAAGCTGCACTATTTGGACAAATGTGTACTAGCCCGGGCATGGTAAAAAACACCTATGGTACTGGCTGCTTTATGTTAATGCACACTGGAGAGAAGGCAGTGAGTTCGAAACATAATCTATTAACCACAATTGCATTACAAATAAATGGGCATACTTATTATGCATTAGAAGGAAGTGTGTTTATTGGGGGTGCAGTGGTGCAGTGGCTTAGAGACGGTTTACATTTAATAAGAAATTCAGAGGAAGTGGAAGCATTAGCTAGTCAAGTTGAACATACTGACGGTGTTTATCTAGTTCCAGCTTTTGCAGGTTTAGGTGCACCTTATTGGAATCAACATGCAAGAGGAACGATAGTTGGAATAACAAGAGGAACAACTTCTGCACATATAGCTCGAGCAGCATTAGAAAGTATTGCATTTCAAACTTATGATGTTTTAAAGGCAATGGAAGCAGACGCGCAAATCCCCATTGCAGAATTAAGGGTGGATGGAGGGGCTACAAAAAATAATTTATTAATGCAGTTTCAATCAGATATTTTAAAGACTAAAGTGATACGACCAACAATGATAGAAACAACAGCATTAGGAGCTGCTTATCTAGCAGGCCTTGCAGTAGGTTTTTGGAAAGACCAGGAGGAGATAGCCGCTAAATGGCAGGTAGATAAGGTTTTTGAGCCACAAGCAAGTGATAGAGAAGCATTGATTAAGGGATGGGATCGTGCAATTAAAACAACAAACAACTGGTAGATTCATTTTACATTTTAAACAAAAAGAATTTTATATGTCACCATTTATTGCAGAATTAATTGGAACCGCAATTATAATTATTATTGGCAACGGAGTTGTCGCCAATGTAGTATTGCCAAAAACAAAAGGGAATAATGGAGGTTTAGTTTCGATAATATTAGGATGGACAGTAGCAGTTTATGTAGCTGTATATATGACTAGCAGCATTAGCGGTGCACATTTAAATCCTGCTGTAACAATTGCTTTGGCTACTGCTGGAAAATTTAGTTGGACATTAGTTCCAAATTATATTTTAGCACAATTATTGGGCGGTATGTTAGGTGCTTTTGTGGTTTGGATGGTCCATAAAGATCATTTCAATGAATGTGAAAATGCAGCTGACCAATTAGCTTGTTTTTCTACGGGTCCTTCTATACGAAGACTGCCTCAAAACTTCATAGTGGAAACCTTAGCAACATTCATTTTCATATTAGGAATTTTGTATATAAAGCCAGCTGGAGTTGAAATTGGATCATTGTCGGCACTCCCAGTAGCGCTTTTGGTGGCCGGAATTGGCTTTGGAATGGGTGGACCAACAGGTTTTGCAATTAATCCAGCAAGAGATTTAGGACCTAGAATCATGCATTTTGTGCTTCCAATCAAAGGAAAAGGGCCAAGTGATTGGGGTTATGCAGCTATTCCAGTATTTGGTCCCATAGTGGGGGGTATTTTAGCAGCTATTATCTACATACAATTTTTGCAATAAACTAGCAAATCACTACCTTTGCAGCCGAAACTGAAAACTATGGCAACGACAGGTAAAATCAAACAAATTATTGGTGCGGTTGTAGACGTACAATTTACGAACGGAGCAGTGCTTCCAGAAATTTACAATGCCCTTGAAATCCAAAAAACGGGTGGTGAAAAATTAGTACTTGAAGTACAACAACACCTTGGTGAGGATAGCGTACGTGCCATTGCGATGGACGGTACAGAAGGACTAGTAAGAGGAATGGATGTAATCGATTTAGGCAGACCAATTACCATGCCAATTGGAGAAGGTATCAATGGTCGTTTGTTCAATGTAACGGGCGATGCAATTGACGGTTTACCTCAATTAGATAAAACAAATGGTCGTGCGATTCACGCAAATCCTCCAAAGTTTGAAGACTTAAGTACTGCAACTGAAATATTGTTTACAGGAATTAAAGTTATTGACTTGATTGAGCCATACGCAAAAGGTGGCAAGATTGGATTGTTTGGTGGTGCGGGTGTAGGTAAAACAGTATTGATTCAAGAGTTGATAAATAATATCGCGAAAGGTCACGGTGGATTATCCGTTTTTGCGGGTGTAGGAGAAAGAACACGTGAAGGGAATGACTTATTACGTGAGATGATTGAAGCAGGAATTATGAAATATGGTGAGGCATTCAATCATAGCATGGAAGAAGGTGGATGGGATTTAAGTAAAGTGGATATGAATCAATTAAAAGAATCAAAAGCAACTTTCGTATTTGGTCAAATGAATGAACCTCCTGGAGCACGTGCGCGTGTTGCATTGAGTGGTTTGACAATCGCTGAATATTTCCGTGATGGTGATGGTACAGGAAAAGGAAAGGATATCTTATTCTTCGTGGATAATATCTTCCGTTTTACACAAGCAGGTTCTGAGGTATCGGCTTTATTAGGTCGTATGCCGTCTGCAGTGGGTTACCAACCAACATTGGCAACTGAGATGGGATTGATGCAAGAGCGTATTACTTCAACTAAGAATGGTTCCATTACCTCTGTTCAAGCGGTATATGTTCCTGCGGATGACTTAACAGATCCGGCTCCTGCAACAACATTTGCGCACTTAGATGCAACAACCGTATTGTCACGTAAGATTGCCGATTTGGGTATTTACCCAGCGGTGGATCCATTGGATTCTACTTCAAGAATTTTAACTCCAGCAATCGTAGGAGCATCCCACTATGACACTGCACAAAAAGTTAAAATGATTTTACAACGTTATAAGGAACTTCAAGATATCATTGCAATTCTAGGTATGGATGAATTAAGTGATGACGATAAATTAATCGTTTCTCGTGCTCGTCGTGTTCAACGTTTTTTATCTCAACCTTTCCATGTTGCAGAGCAATTTACTGGATTGAAGGGGGTATTTGTATCAATTGAAGATACTATCAGAGGTTTCAATGCAATTATGGACGGAGAGGTTGATGCTTATCCAGAAGCTGCATTTAACTTGGTAGGAACATTAGAAGATGCAATTGAGAAAGGAAAGAAAATGATGGCTTAATTATTAAGCGAAATTAAAAACTAGCAATCATGTTATTGGAAATATTAACACCAGAGAAAAAACTATTCAGCGGAGACGTGCAAGGGGTTCAGTTGCCGGGTATCGAGGGGTTGTTTGAAGTATTGGACAAACATGCTCCATTGGTGAGTGCTTTGGGTGCTGGTAAAGTTAAAGTATTACATAAAGGAAGTCCTTCTGAGACTTATGCTATACAGGGTGGTTTTGTAGAAGTACTTAATAATAAAGCAACTGTATTAGTAGAAGGCGTATTATAGACTATAATAACAAAATATTATAAAATAGAAAATCCCTTGGTGTTAAGCCGAGGGATTTTTTTTATATATTCACATACGCTAATAAAATAAGCAATGCGCTTACTATGAAGAAGACCTTCCCAATCATTTTTACATTAATTACCCTTTCCATTCTGGGTATCTTATTTATTCAAATTACTTGGCTACAGGGACTTTTTATTTTATCGAAAAATCAATTGACTGAAAAAATAAATCAATCAGGGCTAATTGTGTCAGACGATATTGGAAAGAAAATGCATAGTGGGTTGTCTTTCCGATTTCCCAAACGAGGGATTGGATTGAATGAAGACTATCATATTCATAATTTCGACGAAGCCACTATTTCAGATATTTATAATCGAGAGGAGATAAATACAAAAATTATTACAGCATTAAATAAATACGGCATTAAGGATTTAGGATATGAGTTTGCTGTTGTTGATAAGAAAGGAGTAATTGGTATTAAAAGTAAAAAATTTGACGAGGTATTTTTAGATGAAGTAAACACTTTGCAATGTAGAGTGTCAGTAATTCCTCAGGACATCATGGAGCCTGCTGGTCCATTTGAGTCAATAATAATTGTTGTGCCAAATGTGAAACTATACTTAATACATACTTTGCAATGGGTAATTATCGGTGTTATATTATTTATTATTGTCGTTTTTACAGCTTTTTTTATTACACTAAGATCCTTGTTAACACAGAAAAAACTTAATGAGATAAAGCGTGATTTTATCAATAATATGACGCACGAATTGAAGACGCCATTGGCTACTATTTCATTGGCAGTTGATGCGTTAAGAACAAGTAAAGTAAAATCGGATGAAAAGTCTATAGATTATTTTAGTAATATTATTAAGGAAGAAAATGTTAGAATGAACAAGCATGTGGAAGTTATTTTACAAGCAGCTCAACTTGAGAAAAAAGAGTATGAGGTAAATAAGCAGCCTGTTGATATACATGATTTAATTTTTGGCGTATTAGATAGTTTTAAATTACAATTAGACGCGAAGCCTTCCACAGTGCAAACAAATTTAGATGCAGATCCTTCCGTGATAAATGCAGACGAGGAATACATGTTACATGTATTTTCAAATTTAATTGACAATGCTATAAAGTATTCCAAAGACACAATCGACCTAACCATTGGAACACATACTTATAATGGTAAAATTTATATCACCATTCAAGATAGGGGTATTGGAATGGATTCAGATACGAGCAAGCATATTTTTGAAAAATTCTACAGAGCTCATTCTGGCAATATTCATAATGTAAAAGGCTTTGGACTTGGCTTAAGTTATGTCAAGTGGGTAATAGAAATACACAAGGGAACTATTAAAGTGCAAAGTGAGCTAGGAGTGGGAACCACAATCGAAGTGGCACTTCCTATTGATTAATCCAAAATAAGCAACCATCGCCATAGCTAAGGAATCTATAATCGTTGTCTAAGGCGAACTGGTATATGTTTTTCCATTCATCACCCACAATAGCAGCTATTATTAAGAGTAAAGTGGACTTAGGTTGATGAAAATTAGTAACAAGGCCATTGCAAATTTTAAATGGATATCCTGGTGTAATAATGAGTTGCGTGGTTGTTATTAGTTGATCCAATTCATGCAATTGCATCCAATTTAATAATGCGATTAATGCCTCTTCTTTCGAAATTTTAATATCAATATTATCACTGGCTTCCCATTGTGTTAAATGCAGTTCGCTAGTTTTTATTTCCTCGTTCTTTATGATTTTAATTCCTAACCAATATAATGACTCAAGCGTTCTAAGGGAAGTAGTTCCAACTGCAATAATTTTTTCTTTTGTATTCAATAAATATTCAATCATTGATTTCTGAACATCCATGAATTCTGCATGCATTATATGTTGGTCTATGGTCTCTGATTTTACTGGCATAAAAGTTCCAGCACCAACGTGCAAAGTAACAAACTGAGATTGAATATTTTTTATTAATAATGAATCAAAAACAGCTTTACTAAAGTGCAATCCAGCGGTAGGAGCAGCTACAGAGCCTTCCTCAATTGCGTAAGTAGTTTGATATCGGTCCTTGTCTTGGTCTGTTGCTTTACGTTGAATATAGGGAGGTAGTGGTATAAGGCCGGCTAAACTTAATAATTGAGAGAATATCATATTTGAATTATTCCAAGAAAATTCAATGATAAATTTGCCCTCAGTTTGATCTATTTTTTCAGCCTTGAAAATAATTTCTTGACCTTGATATAACAATGTTTTAGTTAGGAACTGTTCTTTCCATTTCTTCGCACCACCTACCAAGCAAACCCATTGCACTTTTATATTCGATTGCATGGCTATTTGAACAGGGCAATATTCTATAGTTGGCTCAAGACAAAATATTTCAATACTGCTATTTGAATTTTCTTTTTGAATAGATGATTGAACAGCTACTTGTTGATTTGACTCCTGCTTATTAAATAAAATTCTAGCAGCAATTACTTTACTATTATTAAAAACTAAAATAGTATTTGCGGGGATGTGCGTAGCAATATTTTTATACTGATCTTCTGCAATGATGGTGTTATTCCAAATAATAAGCTTGCTCTCATCTCTATTTGGAGCGGGCGTGAATGCGATTCGGTCGTTAGGTAATGAATAATCGAAGTCTTTTATTGGTATGATAGGTCTTACTGACATGGCGCAAAGGTACATATTCACAGTAAAAATGGGGTTATCCACAGCTATTAACATCTAATATTTTAGAAAACAGCCTAATATTTTACAAAAGCCATACTATGACTGATTTATAAGCCGGTTCATTACTTGTGGAAAACTAGAAGGGGTCATTTAGCCTATAAAAGTGGTAAAAAGTGTTATTTTGTGTGAACAAGTGGTAAAAATCACATCAATTATTAACAATGACAGGCTTTCACGGAGAATATCAATCAACTATAGACGCTAAAGGGCGTTTCCTGGTTCCCGGCAGTTTGAAAAAACAGCTGGCGGAAGGGGAGACACGTTTTATTGTTAGTAGAGGATTTGAAAAGTGCTTGACACTTTATCCGATTAAGAGCTGGCAGAGTATACTAGATAAGATTAGCCAATTGAACGACTTTGATCCCAAAGTGCGTCAGTTTAGACGTCAATTTTTGGGTGGTGCAACAGAAGTAGAATTGGATGGAGCAGGAAGATTATTATTACCTCCAACTTTAAGAGAATTTGCATTACCTGGTAAAGAGATTGTATTGGCTGCCGCCTTAGATCGTTTTGAAATTTGGGATGCAAGTACTTATAAACAGCTCTTTGAGGATTTCTCTGCAGATGAATTTAGTAATCTGGCGCAAGAAGTAATGTCAGGTATAAACAAAAAAGATTAAGGAAAAAAGATGACCAACCCTACATCCAATATTCCTCAATCCGATTATCATATACCAGTCTTATTTCATGAAACAATGGAATATCTAAATATACAACCAGATGGCGTGTATGTAGATGCAACATTCGGAGGTGGTGGACATAGTCGTGGTATTTTATCAAAGCTAGGACCTAAGGGTCGCTTAATAGCTTTTGATCAAGATGCTGACGCGAAAAACAATGTACCCGCTGACGATCGTATTTTATTTGTGCCGGAGAATTTTAAGTACATACAACGATTTCTAAGACTGCATAAGATTGAGCAAGTAGATGGTGTGTTAGCCGACCTAGGCGTTAGTAGTCATCAGTTTGACGAAGGCACTAGAGGCTTCTCTACTAGGTTTGATGGTCCTTTTGATATGAGGATGGACCAGCGTCAATCTAAAACAGCAGCTTGGGTAATTGAAAATTTTACGGAAGCAGCGTTACATAAAATGTTTGAACAATATGGAGAAGTTACTAACTCCAAAACCTTGGCTAAGCATATTGTAACTAACCGTAAACATGTAAAGTTGAATAGTGTACAAGATTTTAAAACATTAATTACGTCTGTAGTAAAAGGGAATCCTAATAAATATTGGGCACAAGTTTTTCAAGCAATCAGAATTGTTGTGAATGAAGAAATGGAAGCGTTAAAAGATTTTTTAGCACAATTACCAATGCTTATAAAGCCAGGAGGTCGTGCGGTAATTATTACATTCCATTCCATTGAAGACAGATTAGTGAAAAACGCTTTTAAAGTTTCGCAAGAAGATGAAAAAGATGCCCATCCATTTCTCTCTACCCCAAGAGAAGTGATTTGGAAGATCATTACAAAAAAACCTGTAGTGGCTTCTGAGAAAGAGATGAAAGAAAACAACCGAAGCAGAAGCGCAAAATTGCGTGCTGCCGAAAGAGTATAAACCGTATGTCCGTACCCGTAAACCCTACACCTAGGAATGCTATCAAAAGCATTCTTAATTATCAGTGGATTGTTGTGAACATTAGTTTCTTTTTGTTCCTAGCATTCTTGGCGGTTTTGTATATCGCTAATGGTCACCTTACAGACAAAACAATTCGAAAAATAAATGCTACTCAAAAAGATTTAAAGGAATTACAATTTGAGTATAAGACTTTGAAAACAGACTTGATGAGAAGAAGTCGTGCAGTAGAAGTTGAAAATAAAGTTGCTCCTTATGGGCTAGTGGTAGCAAAAGAAATGCCTATTCGAATCCAATTGGAAAAAAAATTAAATACGCCTGCAAAATAATGGATGTAAAACGCGACATATTATGGAGAGTTTATTTAAGCTACATTTTAGTAGTAGCTGTTTGCATTCTTATTTTAGGAAAAGCATTTTATATTCAACAAGTTCAAGGAAATTATTGGAGAGGATTGAGTGATAGTTTACATCAAAGAATAGTTGAAATTCCTGCTGCTAGAGGGACTATATATAGTGAGGACGGGCAAATGTTAAGTACAAACGTTCCAGAATTTGACATCACTATTGATTTTAGAGTTGAGCCATTACATGAAAAAAATGGAAAGGCTTTTAGAGAAAATATTGATTCATTAAGTATTTGTCTTTCAGATTTATTCAAAGATCAGTCTGCTGAGAAGTATAAATCAAGTTTGACTAAAGCATACGAGTCAAATGAAGGTAATTATGAACTAAAAAAGAAATTAAAGTATCGTCAATATTTGCAATTAGTAAAATTCCCCTTATTTAAATTAGGAAGATATAAGAGTGGAATGATTGCACTAGAAAGAAGCGTAAGATTGAATCCATATGAAAATATTGGATATAGGACAATTGGCTTGGCAAGAGACGAAAATAAAGTCGGTTTAGAAAAATCTTATGACACTGTATTAAGTGGTCGAAATGGTCGTCAATTAGTAAGAGCAATTGCAGGAGGTGTAACAGTTCCTGTTCAAGAAGGCGAATTTGAAATTGCTCCAGAAACTGGGAAAGACATTGTGAGTACTATTGATGTTTTTATACAAGAAGTTACGGAAGATGCATTAAAGAAAATGATGATTAAAAATGATGCTACTTCAGGTGTTGCAATGGTCATGGAAGTTAAAACTGGTAAAATTAAGTCTATTGCTAATCTGGGGAAAATAGGGGAAGGGCAATATGCTGAAAATTTAAACTATGCATTACGAGCTACGGAACCTGGATCAACATTCAAATTAGTTACCCTTTTATCTGCGTTAGAAGATGGAAAAATTACTTTAAACTCTAAATTAAATTTAGAAGGTGGAGTATGGTCATACGCAGGTAGAACTGTTAAAGATGCAGAAGTTCATGGAAAGCATGAGGCAACAGTATTAGAAGCGTTTGAAGAAAGCTCAAATGTGGGAATGGCGAAATTAGCATTAGGTTCTTTTAATGAACATCCTCAAAACTATTTTAAATATTTATCGAGACTAAGATTAGACTCTATTTCTGGTATTGACTTAATGGGAGAAGGGAGACCTCAAGTAACTCGTCCAGAAAGTAAATTTTGGGCAAACACAACTTTACCTTGGATGGCTTTTGGTTATGGAATTGCAGTTGCCCCAATTCAAACACTTACACTATATAACAGTATTGCTAATAACGGAATTATGATGCGTCCATATTTAGTGAATAGTATACATGAGGAAGGTAGAGTATTAAAAAATAAATTACCTCATGCCTATAGTCAACCAGTATGTTCTCCTTCTACCATTAAAGCTTTGCATACTGCTTTAGAAGGAGTTTGTACTAATGGTACTGGGAAGAAATTATTTGCAGGCAGTTTGTATAAGGTTGCAGGGAAAACAGGCACTGCACTGGTAGCAAATGGAACAAAAGCTTATAGTGAAAGTATCTTTCAATCTTCATTTGTAGGTTATTTTCCAGCAGAAAATCCGCAATATACTATAGCAGTAATAATTATAAATCACCCACATGCAGCAAATCATTTTGGGGCATCTGTTGCGGGACCAGTTTTCAAAGACATAGCGGACAGATTATATTCAACCTATATTAATAATAAACTAGACACACCACCAGTATTTGCAATTAAAGATAGTACTGTATTTAATTACGCTGTTTCTAAGATGTCATTACAAACAATAGCTAAGCAATTGCAAATTCCATATCAAGATTCTTCAGCAATTAATACAGAATGGATACAATTAAAAGGAGCAGGTAAAAATGCGCAAGCTACAATACAAATAATTTCAGATAGTACGATGCCCAATATAGCAGGGATGAAATTGCAAGATGCATTATGGTTATGTGAGCAGAAGGGTTTATTAGTAAAGTGTATTGGAAGAGGTAAAGTAGTTAAACAAAGTATTAATCAAGGGCAGTATATTCAAAAAGGACAATTAATTCAACTAGAGTTAAACTAATGAAATCATTACAATCCATATTATTCGGTGTAGCATTAAGAGATGTTTTTGGTTCAACAGATATGGCTATCAATGATATACAAATTGATTCTAGAAAAGTTACTAAAGGAACTGTATTTGTTGCTATTAAAGGAGTTCAAGTAGACGGACACGGATTCATTGACACTGCTATCGAAAAAGGGGCAACTGTAATTATTTGCGAAACAATGCCTGAAATGCAAAAAGTTGACATTACATATATTGTAGTGGCGAATACGCATGAGGCTGTTGCTATTATGGCGCATCAGTTTTATGAAGAGCCTTCAACAAAAATGAAATTAGTGGGTGTTACTGGCACCAATGGCAAAACAACAGTAGCAACTTTATTATACAAATTATTTACGGAACTTGGATATACATGTGGTTTAATTAGTACAGTTCAAAACCATATTGGGAAAGAGGTTAAAACAGCTACGCACACCACACCTGATGCAATTAGTTTGAATCATTTGTTGAGCCAAATGATTACTGCAGGATGTACACATGTATTTATGGAAGTAAGTAGTCATGCGATTCATCAGCACAGAACAACTGGATTGCATTTTACTGGCGGAGCATTTACAAATATTACATTGGATCATTTAGATTATCACCAAACATTTGAAGCATATCTAGCTGTAAAGAAATCATTTTTCGATCATTTGCCAAGTACTGCTTTTGCTTTATCCAATTTAGATGACAAGAACGGTGCGAATATGTTAATGGATACAAAAGCTAAAAAGTTAACATATGCATTACACGCTCCAGCTACCTTTAAAGGTAAGATTTTAGAGAATCAATTAAGCGGCTTAGTTTTATTAGTGAATGATATTGAAGTGCATTGCAGAATGATTGGGATTTTCAATGCCTATAATTTTTTAGCTGTATATGGAGTAGCCATTCAATTAGGAGAAACTGCTCAAACTATTTTAACAGTATTAAGTGCCTTAACAGGAGCAGAAGGTAGATTTGATTATATCATAAGTGATCAACAGATTATAGGAATTGTAGACTATGCGCACACTCCAGACGCATTAGAAAATGTTTTAGAGACAATTGCCAAATTAAGAAAAGGGGGCGAACAAGTAATAACTGTTGTGGGATGTGGTGGAGACAGAGATAAGTCTAAGCGTCCAATTATGGCACAAGTTGCTTGTGATTTAAGCACTAAAGTATTTTTAACAAGTGATAATCCTCGTTCTGAAGATCCTAACGAAATCTTAAACGATATGGAACAAGGATTGACTAGTGCTGCAAAAAGAAAATATATCAAGATCGTTGATAGAAGAGAAGCCATTAAAGCTGCTGTGAGTTTTGCAAATAAAGGAGATATTATTTTGGTAGCTGGAAAGGGGCATGAAAAATACCAAGATATTAAAGGAGTCAAGTCTGATTTTGACGATAAACAAATTTTACAAAACCTATTTAAAGAACTAGAAAAATAAGCATATGCTATATCAATTATTTTCTTGGCTTGACAAATCTTTTAATATTCCTGGACTGGGTGCATTTCAATTTTTGACCTTCAGAATCGCGATGGCTATTTTAATGTCATTATTTATCGCAACAGTTTATGGTAAAAAAATGATCTTGTTTTTACAAAAGAAACAAATTGGTGAGTCAGTAAGAGAACTTGGTTTAGCAGGCGAGCAACAAAAAAAAGGAACTCCAACAATGGGAGGTATTATTATTTTGTTGAGTATTTTAATTCCAACATTGTTATTTGCAAATCTAGATAAGGTGTATATCCGTTTAATGGTTTTGTGCACTATATGGTTAGGATTAATTGGTTTTATAGACGATTATTTTAAAATTAGAGCAAGGAAAGTTGCAATGAGCAGCGGCGATACCTATAAAAAGAAAGATAGTGATGGATTAGCAGGAGTGTCTAAAATAATTGGACAGGTTGGTTTAGGTATTATAATTGGAGTGACATTATATTTCAGTAATGCTGTTACAGTTGAGCGTGAAATTATTACTTCGAATGTAAGTGCAAGCTTGCAGAAAGGAGAACATGTTGCAAAAGGAGCTGATATTGTTATTCATACTATTAATGGAGTAGAGCGTCGTTTTGTAAAAGTAAAAACTCCCATCACAACTATTCCATTTGTAAAAAATCATGAGTTTAACTATAGCAAATTAGTGAGTTGGATTGGTCCAGGTGCTGAAAAATATACATGGATAGTTTATATCTTAATTGTAACATTTATTGTAACAGCAGTTTCTAATGGAGCCAATATTACAGATGGACTAGACGGCTTAGCTGCAGGCGTTAGCGCTATTATTGGTGCTGCATTAGGAATTTTTGTCTATGTAAGTGGTAACTATGTATTTGCAGACTATTTAAATGTAATGTACATTCCTAATCTAGGAGAACTGTCCATATTTGTTGGCGCATTTGTTGGTGGATGCATAGGTTTTTTATGGTACAACGCATACCCTGCGCAGGTTTTCATGGGCGACACTGGAAGTTTAGCATTAGGAGGAATCATTGCTTCACTTGCAATTATTGTAAGAAAAGAGTTATTAATCCCAATTTTTTGTGGTGTATTCTTAATTGAAAACTTAAGTGTTATAATACAGGTTAGTTATTTTAAGTATACCAGAAAAAAATATGGAGAGGGTCGTAGAGTATTTTTAATGAGTCCATTACATCATCACTATCAAAAGAAAGGTTTTCATGAAAGTAAAATTGCAGTAAGATTCTGGATTATTACAATATTATTAGTTGTTGCATCTATATTAACATTAAAGACAAGATAAACTGTGGCAAAAAAAATAGTCATATTAGGAGCGGGGGAGAGTGGAATTGGTACTGCATTGTTAGCTAAGCAAAAAGGCTATGATGTGTTTGTATCAGATGCTAGCGTAATTAAAGCAATATACTTGAAAGAGTTAGAGCAAAATGAAATAGAGTTTGAATCAGGATTTCATAGTGTTGAAAGAATATTAGAAGCAGACGAAGTAATGAAGAGCCCGGGTATTCCAGAAAAGAATGAGTTGGTAAAAGCGATAAGAGCAAAAGGAATTCCAGTTATAAGTGAAATTGAATTCGGATACAGATACAAAGGGGAAAGTAAAATTGCAGCAATAACAGGAAGCAATGGAAAGAGTACAACTACTGCATTATTATATCATATTTGTAAGATTGCACAAGAAGACGTTGCAATGGTTGGTAATATTGGCTATTCATTTGCAAGACAAATTGCAATTGATCCTAAAGCATTGTATGTAATTGAAATAAGTTCTTTTCAATTAGATGATATCCATTATTTCAAACCAGACATAGCAATTTTATTAAATATTACAGAAGACCATTTAGATAGATATAATTACCAGTTTGAAAATTATATCAAGAGTAAGTTTAGAGTGATTGAAAACCAAACTACACAGGATTATTTCATTTATTGTATCGACGACGAGATAATTGTAAAACATTTAGAACAACTAACTACCAATACTAACCCACTACCATTTTCTATGAAACAAGAAGTAAAAAAAGGAGCTTACATCAAGAATGACCAAATGATGATTAAAATCCAAGAAGAACGCGTTACAATGAGTATTTATGATTTCGCTTTAAAAGGTAAACATAATGCTTATAATACTATGGCTGCAAGTATTGCAGCAAGTACATTAGGTATTAGAAAAGAAAAAATTCGTGAAGCGGTAAGCAATTTTCATAGTCTAGAACATAGAATGGAATTTGTTGCAACTGTTCGAGGAGTTGATTTTATAAATGATAGTAAAGCAACGAATGTAAATAGCACATGGTATGCATTAGAGAGTATGCAAAAACCTACTGTATTAATTTTAGGTGGAGTTGATAAGGGGAATGATTATGAATTAATTGCAGAACTTGTTAAGGAAAAAGTAAAAGCAATTATTTGTATGGGAACTGATAATAAAAAAATTATAGAATTTTTTAAAGACAAAGTGGTAAATATTATTGAAGTAAACACTGCTAAGAGTGCAGTAGACGCTGCGTTTGCATTGTCAGAGAAGGGTGACGTTGTTTTATTGAGTCCTGCTTGTGCAAGTTTTGATTTATTTAAAAATTATGAGGATAGAGGTTGTCAATTTAAAGAGAGCGTAAAAGAACTATAATGTTTAACGAGATTACAGACAAATTATTTTCGCAAATGCCAACTATTGGTGGCATGAAAGAACACTTGGACCAAAGAACAAGAGGTGATAAATATATATGGGGGTTAGTCATTGTATTGTCACTAATTTCAATCTTGGTTGTTTATAGTGCAACGGGTTCGTTGGCTTATAAAATGTATCGCGGAAATACGAGTATGTATTTATTCAAACAATTAGCGTTCACATTACTTGGACTGCTAGTAATTTTTGGGTTACACAGAGTGAATTATACGATGTTTTCAAGAATCGCAACTATTATGTTTGCGCTTTCTATTCCATTATTAATATACACTTTGTTTTTTGGTGCTAAAATTAATGAAGGTAGTAGATGGATTAAATTGCCAATAATTAATTTAACTATACAAAGTAGTGATGTGGCAAAGTTGGCGCTATTTATGTATATCTCTAAAGTATTAAGTAAGAAGCAGGAAGTAATTAAGGACTTTAGGAAAGGCTTCTTACCAGTTATTGTTCCTGTATTTATAATATGTGGGTTAATTATGCCAGCAAATTTATCTAATGCCTTATTGACTGGAGCGACATCTTTATTATTAATGTTTATTGGAAGAATCAGTTTTAAGCATATCGGGCTAACCATATTAGTGGCAATGGTTCCCGTTGTGATCATTATAAGTGTTGCAATGGCAACGCATAAATCAAACAGGAGTGCTTCAGAAAGTAAACCTGTAGTAGCAGAGAAAATGAAAGGATTTGGAAGATTTGGAACATGGGTAAGTAGGGTACAGGATTTTATGTACGCAGATAAAAATGAAGTTCCTTATCAAGTACAACAAGCCAAAATTGCCATAGCTAATGGAAGTATCTTTTTTGGTTTAGGACCAGGAAATAGTAGACAAAGAAATTTCTTACCACAGGCCTATAATGATTTTATATATTCTATTATCATTGAAGAATATGGTTTAATTGGTGCGGCATTTATCATATTTATTTATCTAGTTTTTTTATTTAGGTGTATTAAAATATTTCGAAAATGTCCATATGCATTTGGTGCATTTTTAGCATTGGGATTAAGTTTCACAATGGTAATACAAGCGGTCGCAAACATGGCAGTTAATGTAGCCATTGTACCAGTTACTGGAGTCACATTGCCTTTGGTAAGTATGGGAGGAAGCTCATTTATATTTACTTGTTGTTCTATTGGGTTAATATTAAGTGTAGCTAAGAACGTGGAACAAATAGAGGGAAGAGCGCCATTAGAAACTGAAATTGAAATACCTGCCGATAATTCTGAAATTGAAAATGAAGCATAGTCAGCTTAATAATAACATACGCATCATCATTGCAGGTGGTGGAACTGGAGGACATATCTTTCCTGCTATTGCAGTTGCGCAAGCTATACAACAAATGAGACCTAGTGCTGAAATATTATTTATTGGAGCAAGTGGTAAAATGGAAATGGAGAAAGTACCACAAGCTGGTTATAAAATAATAGGTTTGACAATTGCCGGTTTTAATAGAACTAATATTTTTAAAAATTTTACTTTACCAATTAAGCTAATTAAAAGTTTTTTTCAAGTAAAAGCAATTTTTAAAAATTTCAAACCAAATGCAGTATTTGGAGTAGGAGGTTACTCAAGTTTCCCTGTTTTAAAATATGCTCAATCATTAGGTATTACTAATTTTATTCACGAGTCAAATGCATTTGCAGGAAAATCAAATACTTGGCTAGGCAAACATGCAACTAAAATTTTTACTGGAACGAAAGGGATGGAAACATTTTTTCCTGCATCAGAAATTATAGTTTCGGGAAATCCAGTTCGAAAAAATATTGTAGAGGCGGGTTATATTAAAGAGGATGCCTTATTGCATTTTGGATTATTACCGAATAAAAAAACTATTTTAATTATTGGCGGTAGTCTAGGGGCAGCTTCTATAAATGAAGCAATTTTACAAAATTTGACTTTAATTTTTGAAAAAAATATTCAAATTATATGGCAAACAGGGAAGACAAATGCTGCTAAATATGAACAGGCAGCCATCTCTTTCCCAAATGTTTATACAAATACTTTTATTGACGATATGAGTGCTGCCTATACCGCGGCTGATATTGTAATTAGTAGATCTGGTGCCATGGCCGTAGCTGAAATTTGTTTAACAGGCAAAGCATGTGTATTTGTTCCTTATCCACATGCAGCGGAAGACCATCAAACTTTCAATGCAAAATTATTAGTGAATGATAAAGCAGCATTATTAGTAAAGGACAATGAGGTAAAGCAAAATCTTATCCCTCTTGTTTTAGAAACATTAAATAACGAAGAACATTTACAAAAATTACAAACTAATATTAAGCACTTTTCAATAAACAATGCAGATCAAATTATAGCATCAAAAATTATTGAAATAGTTGAATCAAATACAAAGACTAATTAATCATGAATCCACTTACAAATATCAAGAACATATATTTTGTTGGCATTGGAGGTATTGGAATGAGTGCATTAGCAAGATATTTTAATACACAAGGTGTTAAAGTAAGTGGCTATGACAAAACACCAACTGCTTTAACGGAAGATCTAATAAAGGAGGGAATTTGTATCCACTTTGAAGATGATATTAATCAAATAGATAAATTGGCAACAGTTGTTGTTTATACTCCTGCTATTCCAGTGGAACATAAAGAATTAAATTATCTGAGAGATAATGGATATAATGTTGTTAAGAGAAGTGATGTTTTACAATGGGTTACTGAAAATGCTTTTACTATTGGTATTGCAGGAACACATGGTAAAACTACTACGACTTCGATGACTGCACATATTTTAAGACATACTGGATATGGATGTAATGCTTTTTTAGGTGGGATAGCTTCTAACTATGGAACTAATTTCTGGAGTGATGAGAAGAATGTGGTAGTTGTTGAAGCAGATGAATATGATAGAAGCTTTTTAAAATTATCGCCCAATATTGCAGTAGTTACAGCAGTAGATCCAGACCATTTAGATATCTATGGAACAGCTGAAGAAGTATTAAAGGCTTTCGGTCAATACACTGATAAAATTAAGCCAGGTGGAAATTTAATTCAGAAGTACGCTACTGATTTTCCAGTAAATCCTAATCAAAAAACTATTTTATCATATTCATATAATGAACCAAAAGCACACTATCATACTACCAATTTAAAAGTGGTTGATGGATCATATCATTTTGATTTAGTGTATCCTGGAGGAATAGTAAAGGATGTTATTTTAAATATGGGTGGTTTGCATAACGTTGAAAATGCCACTGCAGCAATGGCAATTGCTTTAACATTAGATATTGATTCGGAAAAAATAAAAGCTGCAGTTGCTGCTTTTATGGGTGTTAAACGCAGATTTGAATACAAAGTTAAAACAAGCAATAAAGTATTAATAGATGACTACGCGCATCATCCAGAAGAATTAAACGCATTAATAAGTGGGGTAAGAAGTTTATATCCAAATGAGAAAATGGTATTGGTTTTCCAACCGCATTTATATTCAAGAACGCAGGATCAGGCTAAGGGCTTTATTGAAACATTAGATAAGGCAGACGAAGTCATTTTACTTCCAATTTATCCTGCAAGAGAATTGCCAATATTTGGAGTTACTAGTGAAATGTTATTAGATAAGATGAAATTGAAGCATAAAAAAGTGATGAGCAAAGAGGAGTTGTTGGATTGGGCGGCTACAACAAATGACAAGTTAATTGTAATGGCAGGGGCTGGCGATATAGATGTTTGCATTACAAAAATTAAAGATATTCTTACCAAATAGCATATGCAAAACTGGAAAAATATATTATTCAAAGTATTGTGGGCCATAGCAGCAATTGCACTAGTAGTTTTGTTCGTTGTAGCTTGGCAAGAAAAAGGCGGAAAGAAGTGTAAGGATATTCAAGTTGAATTAGTAGGGGACAATACAAAAGCTTTATTCCATTATGAGCAGGAAATTCTTGGCCTTATAAATGATCAAAATGTAAAAACAGGCCAGCCAATTGCTTCCATAAATTTGAGGTCATTAGAGAAAATGCTTGAGCTTTCTGGATGGATAAAAAATGCAGAATTATTCATTGATAATAAATTGGTATTACAAGTAAAAATCGAGCAAAGAATTCCAATAGCGAGAGTATTTACAGTTGGTGGTAATTCTTTTTATATGGATAATGAAGGGAGGCGTCTTCCTCTAAGACAATTGTCAGTACTCCGATTGCCAGTATTTACTGGTTTTACATCAGATCAATCAGTATTATCCAAACCAGATAGTTTGCTGTTGAAAGACATGGTTTATTTTGCAAATACGATTAAATCCGACTCTTTTTTTACAGCACAAATTGCTCAAATCAATATTGCATCCAATGGTGACTTTGAATTAGTCCCAGCTATTGGTGATCATTTAGTTTTGATTGGTAAAGTAGAACATTTAGAAGACAAATTAAATCGATTATATACATTTTATAAAAAGGTTTGGGTTCCTTCAGGAATTAATGCTTTCCAGGTTTTAGATTGTAGGTTTGACAATCAAATTGTTGCTTTAAAAAAAGGATTGCAGCCAATAAAATTCACAGGGATGGTTATTCCATTTGAAAATATTGCATTGGTAATGGATTCTACAATTAAAGCGGACTCCGTTCAAACAAAGATAGATACCTCAAAGTCAAATATGACAATGGTTAAGCCTACTTTAGCTAGTTCAAAATCTAATTTAGTCAAAGAAAAAAATGTCGCAAAAAATAAAGGTATTGTCAAGCCAGTAGTTAAAAAAATGCCTACTAAATTGAACAATAAATCGAATATAAAAACGTTAAATAAAGTGAAGAAGACTGCTAAAGCTGTGATGCCCAAAAAGTCAGAATCCAAAACAACTACAAACAACTAAAAAACTATAAAATG
This sequence comes from Bacteroidota bacterium, assembly GCA_947452555.1. Taxonomy (GTDB): domain Bacteria; phylum Bacteroidota; class Bacteroidia; order Chitinophagales; family Chitinophagaceae; genus Sediminibacterium. The sequence continues at coordinate 17,197 of CANGDH010000007.1, read as the reverse complement.
AGTCAGAACGATTCTCCCATAATTGTGGGCCTTGACATTGGAACAACTAAAATTGCAGCCATTGCAGGTAGAAAAAACGAATTTGGAAAACTAGAAATACTAGGTTTCGGCCGTGCTAATAGCAATGGTGTTCAACATGGGCAGGTATTGAATATTGACCAAACTATTAAAGCAATTCAACAAGCTTTGCAAAATTGCCAATTAAGCAATCCGGATTTAGAGATCAATGAGGTATATGTAGGTATTGCGGGGCATCATATCAAGAGTTTACAAACTCGTGGTGACATGGTACGTCAAGATGCTGAAAATGAAATTCAGTCTTGGGAAATTGAGCAACTAATCAACAATCAAAGAAAAACATTTATTCCAGCAGGAGATCAAATCATTGATGTGATTCCTCAGGAGTTTCATGTAGATAATAACCAAAACATTAAAGATCCGGTAGGGGTTAATGGTGTTAAAGTTGGAGCTAATTTTCATATTATCACTGGAGATAGAAATGCAATCAGAAATATTAACCGTTCTGTTGAAAGAAGTGGCTTAACTACTAAAGATTTAGTTTTACAACCATTAGCTTCTGCAAGTGCTGTGATGAGTGATATCGATATGGAAGCAGGCGTAGCAATCTTAGATATTGGTGGTGGTACAAGTGACCTTGCTGTATTTTATGATGGTATTTTAAAACATACTGCTGTAATTCCATTTGGTGGAGAGAATATCACTAACGATATCAGAATGGGATTAGGTGTTTTGAAAAGCCAAGCGGAAGCAATGAAAGTGCAATTTGGTAGTGCTTTGTCTGACGAAGCAAAAGCAAATGCTTATGTCACAATTCCAGGTTTGAAAGGAATGCCAGCAAAAGAGATTAGCGTAAAAAACTTAGCTGCCATTATTCAAGCAAGAATGAGTGAAATTCTTGATTTTGTTACTTATCACTTAAAACAAGTCGGTTTAGATAGTCGTATGTTAAATGGGGGTGTGATTTTGACTGGAGGGGGTTCTCAGTTGAAGCATTTGATTCAATTAACTGAATATATTACTGGTTTAAATGCAAGAATCGGGTTGCCAAATGAGCATTTAGCACCTAATCATATTGATGAATTGAAAAAGCCAATGTACTCAACTTGTATTGGTTTAATCTTAAAAGGATATAACGATTACGAGCAAAATTATAAGGTATTCACAGAGACGTTTAAGAAAGTAGAAGTTCCTAAATCATTAACAGTGAACGGAGTTCCTGAAACAAATGGGTTGACTAGCCAAAGAGCAACTCAAAAAGCAGCTCATCAACCTGTAGCAACTACTTTAACTGTGGAGCAAATTGAGAATAGAAAGAGCAAATTCTGGGACCGATTCAAGAATAACTTAATAGAAATTTTCAGCGAAGAAGACGACAAATTATTGCCATAATATTTACCCACATTATGGTTATAAAAAATATGCCATAAAATGTTGAAATTAAGTAATTTAGGCCGTATTTACTACTAACCAAATACCATCTAACTAACCCATTTAAAAACAATAGAATGATTCAATTTGACTTACCCAAGCAAAAATCATCCATCATCAAAGTCTTAGGCGTCGGCGGCGGCGGTAGCAATGCTGTAAATTTCATGTTTCAACAAGATATTGAAGGTGTTGACTTTATCATTTGTAATACAGATTCAAAGGCTATTGAACAAAGTCTTGTGCCAAATAAAATTCAATTAGGACCACATTTGACACAAGGCTTAGGTGCCGGAGCGGACCCGTCTGTCGGAAAGTTAGCAACAGAAGAATCTTTAGAAGAAATTAAGAAAATATTAGAGGTAAATACTAAAATGGCTTTTATCACTGTCGGAATGGGCGGTGGAACTGGTACAGGTGGTGCGCCTATTATTGCAAAAATCTGTAAAGATTTAGGCATTTTAACAGTAGGCATTGTTACGACTCCATTTGGCTTTGAAGGGCCTCGTCGTCAAAAACAAGCGGAAGATGGCATTAATCAATTAAAGCCTTTAGTTGATACATTATTAGTAATCTCTAATGATAAATTGCGTGTACAATATGGCAATTTGAAAATGAAAGAAGCATTTACAAAAGCGGATAATGTATTAGCAACAGCTGCAAAATGTATTACTGATGTTATCAACAGCCGTGGTCATATTATTGTAGACTTTGCAGACGTTTGTACCGTAATGAAAAATGGTGGGGTTGCAATTTTAGGTAAAGCAGAAGTTGAAGGAGAAAATAGAGCTCAAAGAGCAATTGAAGAAGCTTTGAATTCTCCATTGTTAAATGATAATGATATTAAAGGAGCAAAATGGATTTTATTGAATATCAATAGTGCGGAGGGTGATTTTGAATGTAGCATGGACGAGTTGGAGACAATTAGTTCAATACTTCGTGAGCGAACTGGAGAGCATAGTGATGTAATTATGGGTAGCGGATATGATGATACATTAGGTGAAAAAATAGGTATCACTTTAATTGCAACTGGTTTTGAAGGAAAAGATCCATTCAAAAAAGAAGATTTAAAAAAAGTAGAGGTTCCTGTTGAAGAAAAAATTGTGATGACTTTAGTTACTCCAGAAGCAGTAGCTCAAACAGTTACAACAGAGCCAACTAAAGATTTTATAGCAACAGTGAATGAACCTATTATTGAAATGGAATTAGAAGCTCCAGAAGAAGTAGCGGAGTTAACAATTGCAGCTGTAGAAATGATAGAAGCTGCTGAAGAAGCTATAGAAGTAACAGCGTTGATGCCAACAATGCACGAAGAAGTTGCTGTGGCAAGTTCAGTGTATATTTCAACTCCAGATTTTGATGAAGAATTGGAAGCAACAGCTTCTGAGGAAACAGTGGAAGAGGAAATAATTCCTGAAGTTTTTGAATTAAATATGGAAGTTGAATCCATAGAAGTTCCTGCTTTATTTGTATTAAGTAAGCCTACAAATATTTACGAAGAATCAGTTGTATCTGAAGAAACAAATATATTAGAAGAAGTAAAAGTATCAGAATTAGAAGAAGCTTTTGAAGAAGAAATAGTAGTTTCAAGCCCTTCAGTAACGTTCGATTTTTCTGAGCCAGTTACTGAAACAACAGAAGTTTTCGAGTCATCATTTAGATCAGTAAGTCCTGCTGTATTTGAAGAAACAGAGAATGAAATGCAATTAGTAATTCGTGAAGAAGAAGTAGTAAATAATATAAAGACTAGAGCACATAGTTCACATTCATCATATGATATGCCAATAGATGACGCTGAAGAGCAAAGAAGAAAAGTAGCAGAACGTATTCAGAAATTAAGAAATCTATCATTTAATATAAACAACGGTTCAGACCCAAACACTGAGTTTGATGCAGTTCCGGCTTATGTAAGAAGAAATTTGGATTTGTTTGGTAATACAATGGCATCGGTAGAAAACTATTATAGTAAGTATACCGTAGAGCAAGATGAGCATAACCAAACACAAATCTCTACCATCAATTCTTTCTTGGATGGTAAAAAACCAGATTAATCTTGTTTTATGGTACAGTTGATTTTAGTTGTAACCCTCCCTTTGTCGGGAGGGTTTTTGTTTGTGTATGAATTGCAATAAAAATTATAAGAGTCGTATCTTTAGACATATGCAAACAGTAATCATAACAGGAGGAACTGGAATGGTAGGACAAGCCTTAACTAATACCTTAATAGAAAAGGGATATCATGTGATTGTATTGAGTAGAACGCCTAAAGTATCAAGTAGGCTTCATTTAAGTTATGCAGTTTGGGATATTGAGAAGTCATATGTGCAACCTGAAGCAATCGCAGCTGCTGACATTATTGTCCATTTGGCAGGGGAATCTGTTGCCAGTAAAAGATGGACTAAGAAACGTAAGCAAGCTATTTTAGACAGTCGAATTAAATCAAGTGCATTACTGGTAAAAGTAATTAAAGAAAATTCAAATCATATTCATACAGTCATTAGCGCTTCTGCCATTGGTTGGTATGGTCCAGATAATGAAAAAAGTTTATTGGAAGGATTTGATGAATCTGATCCATTTGATCCAAGTTATTTAGGAAGAACTTGTAAACTATGGGAAGAAGGAATGCAGCCAATTGCAGCTTTAGGAATCAGATTAGTGACATTAAGAATTGGGATTGTTTTAAATAAAAGAGGAGGGGCACTCGCAGAATTTATTAAGCCAGCGAAATTTGGATTGGCTACTATATTAGGAACAGGAAAGCAAATAGTAAGTTGGATACACCAACAAGATTTATGTAATTTAATTATTTACGCACTAGAAAATAAATCAGTATCTGGAGTTTATAATGCGGTTGCGCCTCAACCAGTTTATAATAAAACATTAGCATTAACTGTCGCAAGTACAATAAATAAGTACTATTTACCTATTTATGTACCTAGTTTTGTACTAAAAATAGTACTAGGCGAAATGAGTATTGAAGTTTTAAAAAGTGCAAAAGTTTCAAGTAATAAAATTCAAAAAGCTGGTTTTATGTTTGAATTTCCCAATTTATCAACAGCATTAAGCAACCTATTATAGGTATATGAAAAGTACTAGATTTGACTAATTGTGCATATTTAGTACTATTATTAATTATAAATAATATGAATTTGTTTAACTTGTTTAATAAAAAATCTATTTTTTATTAAACAAATACTAATTTATGTACAAAATTTACCAATAATTTAAATAAATATAGACTTAAATCTAGCTAAATTTAATATCTAGATTAAACTCTATATATGATTATAAACACTTTTGTAACTGAAAAAATACATCATAACTGGCTGTTAAATGCATCAGATGATCTTAAAAAGATTCATCAGTTTAATTTTCATAATACATTCCATTCACTAAAAAATGAATTAGACCTAAAAAATTCGTTTTCAATTGCGATTATTGATTTAGAAGACCCTTCTTACGAGTTATTTACAAATAATTATTTTAAAGAAAATACTAATGTGGTTTTTATTGGGGTAGTATTTGAAAGAACATCAGAAGAGATATTAGAAGCACTAAATAAAAATATAAAAGGGATAGTTTGCACCACTTGTAATTCTTTAGAACTATTAAAGGTTATTAATAATGTTAGTAATCGTCAAATTTGTCTTTGTGACACAATCAAAGACGTTATAATTAATGAATTTATAAATAATAGAACCTTACAGGTTAATAATAAGTCTGTAACTACTTTGAATGAACAAAAATTCATTTCACATAATGTTTTGTCACTTACTGCAAAAGAAAAACAAGTATGCGATTTATTAACAAAAGGATTAAGCTATAAAGAAATTGCAGTGGTGCTAGGCGTTTCTGCTTCCTCTATTAACCAAAAAGTAAAAAGTCTATATAAGAAAGTTGATGTAAAGTCAAGATCTGAATTGAGCTATAGAATTTTATGCTAAAATAATTGTTTATGTTTTTTAAGAAGAAATTTGAAATTTTTGCTGAATTAGGTGACTTGTCAAAGTTCACTTTTGATGAATTAAAAAGTCAAGTTAAAGGCTTTAAGTTGGAGGTGCAAATTGAGAATGAAATAATGGAAGCTAAATGGTATAATTCCCAAAGCATTGTTGTTATTAACTATAAGCTTAATGGAAATTTCATAAAAATAAAATCAAATACTTGGTTAAAGCCATATTATCAACATTTTGAAATTAATTACAAATTTATATAATGGAGAAAGAGATAGAAGAGAAAAAATTAGATATTCTAAACTTATTTTATAGTCTAGGTGCGGTAGTTATATTAGTTGGAGTAATCGCGAAATTACTAGAATGGGAAGTACAAGATATATTTATGACTGTCGGCTTAACAATGGAGGCAGTTGTATTTGGTGTTTCTTCTATTAAGTTTATTAAAAAAGAAAAGAAACATAAAGCAAATAATTCAGTTCCATTATCAGAAGATTTAGCTTTAAAAGAAACTGCTATCCCTATAGAGCCAATAGAAAATTTTAATTCTAATAAGATTACAGAATACAGTTTTCCCCCAAGAGAACTTTATACAAACACGGAAAATAACAATTTCTTCCCCCAAGGTGAATCTATATCCTTCCCTCAAGGTGAATCCATGGCCTTCCCCCAAAAACAAATCCTTCCCCCTAGTATGGATAGTGTTTCGCCTGACATATTATGGCAATTGGACAAATTAGGTATTATTTCATTTCAAAATGAAATATTTTATCAACCTATTTGGGAGCAATTTAATGATGAAGATTATGAATTAGTTACTCAATTATTTTTCGACTTATTTGGTAAAAAGGTAGTTCCTAGAAAAAACATACCATTATTGAAATCATTTGAGATAAGACTACCTGAATCTGGTATTGGAGAATTGGTAATTGATCAACCAAGAGTAATTTCTAACGAACAATTACAACTTTTAATACAAGCTTTTAAGCCTTATAGATACAAAGGTTTCTCAGATATGTTTATTTTGTATAACGATAGTTCCTCAAACTATATCAGAACTAAGAAGGGTAACGAAACCCAAATATTTGGAGGAGAAACAACAGGAACCTTGAATTATTGTAGACATTTCTTCGAACATGATTTAATAATTAGTCCAGCGTTAGATTTTTTAAAACCTTTTATTAACTTAAAAGACGAACTGTTATTAGATTATTTGATAAAAAGACTTGATCAAAATAATGTTGATGCAATCGATCTAATGTGTAAAGCGCTATTCATTAAATCAGATCAGACGAAAATATATTTCCTAAATAAGATCAGTTCAATAAATTATGTTCAAGCTGACAGTAAATCATACAGTTTAATTAAATCTATTGTGGTCTTATTAATGTCGATTAGTAATAAAGGGGTGGCTAAAGAAATTCTAAATAGAATTCTCTGTATTTCAATTGAAGATAATATCCAAGTTAAATTATCAGATATTCCCAATATGGAAAAATCAGGTATTCAAATTGGAAATGAGAGAACGTTTTCTTTGCAAGAATTATTTAACGAAGTATTCCTTACAAGTTTAAAAGTAAAAAATACATTAGTTGAAAGTTTGGTTACTGAAAATTTGATCGATATAACTCATATCAATGAATTATTCGAAGTGTCGAAAGTTGACTCAATTAATATCTTATCTAAAAAGTTTGCAAATTATTTAAATGTGTTTAATGTAACGCCTAATAGTGTTCAATTAGAATTTTCTGTTTTATGTAAAAAAGCGTTAAAGTAAATCAAATTATAATTTATATTTTTCATGGCAGCAGGAAATGATTCTGATTCAAAAAGGGCACAAATTGTAACACTTCTATATATAATATTTGTTTGCTTTTCTGTACTTAATATAAAAATGTCCATTTTAGACTCGAATTTGTATTCAATAAAGTCGTTTGACGTTTTAGATAAAGAAACCAGAAAGAAAATTGATCTAAGTAACACTATTATCCAAAACAATTTTAGTCAAATAGACTCTACAACAAAAGGGCATTCTTATCTATTAATAAGGACAAGACTTAACGTTAGCTATGATAAATTGAATACACTTTTGAATACAATAGGTAATGAGTTTAAGAAGAATGGACGTACTGTTGCAACTGAGTTCAATAGAAGAAATTTAATTGAAAAGATTTTAAAAGGCAAAAATGGAATTGATATAATTAAAAAAGATCTTTTTGATCTTTCTAAATTTATAAATAATTCAACTTACAAACTCCCATCTTATCTTGACGAGTATGTACCAATAGCGGATAGTGTAGTTAATTTTAAAGGTAAACAACAAGCTTGGGAATCTTATTTATTCCTACATAAGCCTACCGCTATGAGTTATATGCAGTTGGTGAGAATCAAATTGCTAATAACACACACACAATTAATATATCAAGAAGCAGCTTTAAACGAAATCGGGTATCAGCCTACCTATTTTTCAAAGTTGAATCCAGCATTGTATGAATTAAAAAGTAATATAAGTTCAATTTCAACTGATATTAAAGTTCCAGTTAAAGAGTTCGCTCCAACTGAAGTGAAAAATAAGAATACTAGTGATATTGTAATTGATGACATCTTTAATAAAATTTTACAAACAATACATACTGAAAACATTTTTGCAGGAATAAATACTACATTATTTAGTGAATTTAATTTTGAGATAGGGAAAGATGTAGAAATTGAAATTACTCCTAAAGTGAACGTTTCTAGTGTTGACAAAAAATTCATAGCAAATTTCAATAGAGTGGGTGAATATGATTTAAGATTTTTCGATTTAAGATCAGGTACCAAGAAACTTCTTTTTCTTAAAAAAGTATATGCTAATAAAATGCCAGATCCTATTTTAAGAGTAAAAGGAGAAAATCTCGGAAACTATAATATCAGCTTGAGTGATTTAGCTTCTTCAGAAAGACTTGAAGCAGTATTGTATATTAATAATCTTAATTATTTCCCTGGTAGAATTAACAGTTTCAGGGTTGTTAGAATTCATGGAGGTGTTGAAGGGGAGTCTGTATTAAATTATGGGGAAATATTCCAATCAGGTACTCAAAGATTAGTTGCTAGTTTACAAAAGAACGATCTTATCATTTTTGACAATATCAATATATCACTTGTAGATGGGACTACTAGAAAACCACCTCCATTATTATATAAAATAACGAACTAAATATATATATGAAGAAATTTTATTTTATGGGTTTGTTTGCATTATTATTTGCAAATACCATATATGCTCAAGATACACTTTCTGGTAATTATGATAATTTAACTATCGTAAAGGGAAAGCATATCATTAATTCAATGGTTATTGTTAGTAACACATTAAAGGTAGATAGTGGTGCTAAGATAGAATTCATTGATAATGGTACTTTAGTTTGTGGTGGACTTGTTGAGATGCTTGGGAATAATCATGATATTGAATTTTATGGTAAGAAAAATAATGAAGGGGTTGGTTTAATTTTTAATAATAATAATGAGAAAAGTATATTAATTAATAACGTTACTTTCAGGAATCTTCAAATGCCTTTATATTTTGATTTTGGATGGAAAAGAAACCTTGTCTCAATAACGAATAATATTTTCACTAAAAATATCGGAACTGTTTCTTTAATCCAGGTACTTAATCCTCCATTTGGTATTAATGATTCCACTTATGTTCAGTTTGAACTTGCAAATAATCTATTTTCCGAAAATAAATCTTCAATTTATTTTGAAGACTTAAAAAGTGATCAAATACATTTTGATATTTCTCAAAATGTATTCATTAATAACTCAATTTACGGTTCTAAGGCGTATAATATAGCTTCTAATATGATCTATACTAGATTAGATCAATCTTACAAAAAATATACTCCAATTTTAGAAAGGAATAGTTTTGTAAATAATAATCTAGTTGATATATTAACTGATACCATAGTTCATTCAGCTAATATAGGAGTCTATGGAACAGAAAAATCAATAATATTTAAGAATAATTATTGGGGCGATAATAATAAGTATAAAATTTATGAAGGAGTGTATGATCAGGAAAAAAGTTATGCTTTACCAAAACTTAATTTAGAACCATTTTTAAACCTTCCTTTAAACAATATATTTAGCCACATTTATAAAGTATATAATTCTAAAAATGGTTTTGAAATTCAAGATACTATTAGCCAAATTAATAGATACAGTTCATTTATATTAAGAAGTAATAAAGAAGTTGATTTTTCAACGTCTAAATTAACATATATCAATCTAAAGAACGACACTACTTTACTTGAAACGGAGAATGCAGTAAAATTTAATATTAATGTTATTGATAAAAATAACGTACGAATTGATTTATTAGATACTAAAGCATTTTCAAAATCTAATGGCTACTTTAAATTATCAAATATTATTGATCTTGAATTAAATTATGTACCAAATGTTTATTTAGGATATAAACAATACTTAAAACATTTTTACTATCAAAAACGTATTATTGATTCTATTGCTAATTTAAAAGGTATCGATGAAGAAGCAGATAAAAAAATTGCAAAAAATCCTCCTTTTAAAAAATTCTGGGAATTTGGTATAGGTAGTGGAGGTTCTATTTTTACTGGAACTGTAAGTTCTCCTGCTTTTTTCAATAATGAAGTTAATTTAAACCATAGTGCAATTCTATCCTATTATTTTTCTCGTGCATTAAGTACTTCTTTGCTTTTTTCCTATTTTGATTTAGGAAATACAGATTCAAGATCATCAAATTTAGACGAGGTATCAAGAGGTTTTCATTTCACTACGAATGTGATATCTATAACACCTTCTATAAATATTAAACTTTCTGAGAGTAAGTTATCATTAAAGAAAAAATATACTACTAGTTATTTAAGTATAGGGCTTGATATCCTACATTTTAATCCAACTGGATCATACAAAGGGAAAATTTATAATTTACATGATTTAGGAACTGGTGGACAATATATAGACAAAACTAAATCTCCTTATTCATTATATACAGAAGGATTAATGTTGTCTTATAGATTCAATATTAATTTTTCAAATAAAAATACACTATCACTTTTATTAGCCTATCACAGAACATTTACTGATTATCTTGACGATGTTGGCCCAGATCTATATCCTAATGCTGATATTTTATTTACTAATTCTAATTTAAACGGAGCTGCAGCAGTATATTTTTCAAATCCCACTTCCGATTATATAGTTCCAGGTAGATTAAGAAGCTCTCCAAGTAACCCAACTGATAGTTATTTATCTTTTAATATCATATTTTCAAGAAAACTATTTAAATAATTATATGAATAGAATAATTTTATCATTTATTTTAATTGCAATTTTATCCAGTTGTAATAAAAGTGCTCAATTAACTACAACTAATTTTGAAAAATTTTTACTATCCGGATCCGGGGATTATCATAATGCAGAGCATACTTGGTCACTAGACTCATTGGTTATAAATGGGACAACTGTCAATTTAAATCCTATACAGAAACTATATGCCGTAACATATTACAGTAATGGAACTTTTGCTGATAGTGATGGTTACACAGGCAAATGGGATTTTACTAATATTGATGAGCTTACAATTTTCAATAAGAATGTATTAACTGGAACTTATACTCCTATTATTTGGAAAATTATAGATATCAATTCATTCAAATTTAGTTACGCTGTAACAACTAGTAATAATACCAAGTATGAGTATTATTTTAAAATTGTTTATAACTAATAATATTAAATTATTTCTATTTTATTTATGCATAATCTGAATTTTTTAATAATATTTTTATCTATAATCACATTAATAGATATCTTATTTAATATTAAAAGACCGATACAATTAAAAATTTCATTTTTGATTGTAATTAGTTGTCTTTTTCTTATAAATTCATTCATTTATATTAGTAAACCCAATACTTATCTATTAATTATTGCATTATTTGTTCAAATGGTTGGTTGGAGTACTGGAAATATCATTGGAAACAAATTATTTAAAACTACATTATGCAAACTGCATTGGTATTTATTGGTTTTTGATTTCCTTCTATTTTTAATATTTGTAGGGTTTATTCTTTATAACCCAAGTATTTTATCATTTAGTAATGATAGTTTATTGTCTTTTCATATTAGTGATAATTACTGGTTGCTTAAATTAGATATTATACTTTTTGAAAGTATAATGCTTTTTTTAGTCTTTAGACTTCTATATCTTAATAGAAACCAAATGAATATTAAAAATATTTACAAAGATGAATTAAATAATTGGGCTATCAAATTGTATTACCCTTTTATAATATACACTATTTGCTTTCTTTTATTTATATTTTTTAATAAATATTCTTTTTTTAGTCATTTATTTCAAATTGCTGATTTCACATTATCACTAATGGTACTTTTAAGTATCATATACAAACCAAAAGTACTAACCTTACAAGGTTTTAGCTACAATAAATTATCTGCATTTGATAAATCTGGTTTTATGACTTTAAATGATGATAATTTTACTATTCCTTTCTTCACGAATTACTATTATTTACAAAAAGATGCTAATATCGATAAGTTTTGTAAGCTAAATAACATTGATGACAAGGAAGAATTTTATGATTTGATCATAATTAAGTTCAATATGTCTTTCAATAGTCTCATAAATAAGCATAGAGTTGAATATTTTATGTCTTTAGTGCAGTCAAACAAGTATACAAATTACTCAATAGATGCTTTAGCACAAGAATCAGGGTTTAATTCAAGACATCACCTTTACAAGCCATTCAAAAAGTTTCATGGCGGCACTCCTTCCGATTTTATTTATTTCGCAACTAATTGATTTTTAGTGTAATACAGAAATTAACATAGTGTTTATTCTATTTCACATCGTTTTTGCGATAGTTAACTTACAAAATTTTTTTAGAGAGGTTAGGTGCTCTAGTTTAGCCGTCCCAAAGTAAATAATCCATACTTAACGTACTTAGTAACGTGGCGTCAGCTATGTGCTAAATACCAATGTATGGATTTTGTGTCTAATTAACTTTTTAAGACTTATTTAAAACATTTTAAGTCTAATTAGTTGATACACAAACTTAAAAACCTAAAGAATGAGACCTAAAAATACAATTATGAACTCTAGTAGTACTAGAGCAACTAGGCACACTAACACATTTTTAGTAGTGCTTTTTGCTATAACGCTAGTTTTACCCACAATATTGTGTGGTCAAATAAGATCTAGTTATACAATTGGTGGAATCGGAAATTTTGGTACCAATGTCAAAATTTCAACTTATAGTAATCCCATAATGGTTTCAGGAACCCAATGCTTTACAGTTACTAATGGTTTAGCAAAGTTTATGCCTGTTGGCATGGGTGAATTTTTCACCTCATGTGAAGTAAATTTAGATTACGTAAAACTTAGTATCAGTATTTTCCCAAATCCTACATCCAATTTTACAGTTATTAAGTTTCTAAACCAGATTCAATTAGAAGACAAGTTTAGAGTACAACTGTATACAAGTGTTGGTGATTTAGTGGATGGTATGGATGTTACTCAAAAACAATTTTTAGCTGGTTTTCATCTACCCATGGAGAAATTCACTCCAGGGTTATATTATATACAAATCTCTTCGAATAAGATTTTACAAACTTATAAAATATTTAAAATTTAGTTTACTGTGAAAAAATATCAATTTATTTTATTTTCTCTATTATTTTTTGTCACTACTATAGGTGCGCAACAAATTAATAATCAATCTGTTCCAGGTGGAATGTTATTCCAAGCCTTAGCAAAGGATGACCAAGGAAACCCTGCGAAGTATAGAGAAGTTTATGCGAACGTAAGCATCTTAAAAGGTACGCCAACAGGGACACTTGAGTATAATGAAAATTTCCAAGTAACTGCAGGTTCAGATGGTATCTTCACGTTAATTATTGGACAAGGGATCTATTCCTCTGGAAATAATACTTCTATATCTGATATTGACTGGGGTGCTAGTAACTATTTTCTTAATATTAAAATTGCAGTTAAGCCAAGTCTGGGAAGTTCTACTTATACAGACTGGAATCCATCTACTTCTTACATTGATTTAGGAACTTCACAATTGTGGACCGTTCCTTATTCCTTTTATTCTAATAAAGCTAATGTTTCAGAAGGTGCTTTAAAGTTACTTACTGTATTACCTAGTGAAAAGGGGGGTACTGGGATAGCAAATCCTATTGGAAAGACAATAACTTTAGATAAGAGCTTGACTGTTAAAGGTGCTGGAGATTTTACTATTACAACAACAGGTGCAAGTAATATTACTTTCCCGACTATTGGTACAATGGCAACATTGGAAGGAGTAGAAGTTTTTACTAACAAAACATTAGTATCTCCGAATTTTACAGGTGTACCCGTTGCTCCAACTGCAGTTCTTACTGATAATTCAAAACAACTTGCTACTACAGAATTTGTACAAACAAATTTAACTAATACAAAATCCGTGGTTTTATCTTCAACACAAACTGCATTAAATTATAAAGAAGATTTAATAAATAAATCTTTAAATATTGAAGCGGATTCCAGTTCAGATATTAAATATCCTTCAACAAAAGCAGTAAAGTCATTTATTGTGAGTAGTATTAATGCAGGAGCTACCCCGGATGCAACTGCTGCAATTAAGGGTAAAGTTCAATTAGCTGGTGATTTAGGTGGAACCGCTACATCTCCAATCGTAACCACAGTTGGTGGTATTACCGCTTCTGTAATTAGTACTTTACCAACTTCAGTTGCTTCTAATACAGCTAGTATAACTGCAAACGAATTAGCAATTGCTGCTGAAGCTGATGCTGCAAGAGCTGCAGAAGCATTAAAGGTGAACATTGCAGACACATCAAGTATGTTGTCTAAATATGCGATCAAGGATAATACGATTGCATCTATCAATACAAAGGTGAACATTGCAGACACATCAAGTATGTTGTCTAAATATGCGATTTTATCAAATACAGAAGCTAGCTTAAATGCAAATACATTAGCTATCACAAATGAAGCTATTGCTGCAAGAGCTGCAGAGTCAACATTAACAACAAATTTAACGGCAACAGACACAAGGGTTGCATCAAACACAGCGAGCATCACTACAAATATTGCTAACATTTTATTAAAAGCTAACATCGAATCACCAGTTTTGACTGGAATACCAATGGTTCCAACTGCATCTTCTGGTTCAACAAGTAACCAAATAGCCAATACTGAATTTGTTGCAACAGCAATTAATAGTTCATCAAATTCAGTTACAAGTTCATTAGGCGCGGATATCTTAACAAAAGAATCATTAACTAATAAGGTAATAAATATTGATGCTGGTAATAGTTCAAGTACCACTTTATATACTAGTGTGAATGCAGTTAAGACATTTGTTGATGCTGCGATAAGCAACTCTTCAAGTAGTGTAACTAATTCATTAGGTGCGGATATCTTAACAAAAGAATCATTAATTAATAAGGTAACAAATATTGATGCTGGAAATAGTTCAAGTACCACTTTATATACTAGTGTGAATGCGGTTAAAACATATGTTGATGCTGCAACACTAGATGCTACTGCTGAAGTAAAAGGAAAATTAAAGTTAGCAGGTGATTTGGGAGGCACAGCAGATTTACCTATTGTATCAGCTGTAGGTGGTTCAACAGCTGCTAACATTAATGCAGCTGAATTATTAGCAAATGCTGCAACTGCTTCTGCTGTTGCAAATACAATTGTAAAAAGAGACGCTAATAATAATTTCACAGCAGGTGTGGTCACAGCTAGTTTAGCTGGAAATGCAAGTTCAGCGACAGTACTTAAAGATGCAAGAACAATATCAACAAGTGGTGATATAACTTATACAAGTGAAGTTTTCGATGGCTCAAAGAATATTACAGGAGTTGCGACATTAGCAAATAGCGGTGTAGCAAGTGGTACATATGGTTCTTCAACTGAGATACCAACATTTGTTGTAGATGCGAAGGGTAGATTAACAAATGCAGGAATAGTTGCAGTTGTTGCTCCAGCAGAAACATTAACTGGAAGTACTTTAGCATCAAATGTTACTGCATCTAGTTTAACAAGTGTAGGAGTGATTACAAGTGGAGTATGGAGTGCAACAACAATAGATGTAGCACATGGAGGTACAGGGGTAACAAGTTCAACTGGTAATGGCAATGTAGTATTATCAAATACTCCAACATTAAGTAGTCCTAATTTAATTGGTACTCCAAGAGCTATAACGGTTGATTCTAAAGATGTGTCAACAAGTATTGCAACAACCGAATTTGTTGCAACAGCAATTAATAGTTCATCAAATTCAGTTACAAGTTCATTAAGTGCTGATATCTTAACAAAAGAAGATTTGACTAATAAAGTTATTTCTATTGAAACAGGTACAAGTTCAAGTACAAGTGAAAAATTATATCCAAGCGTTAAAGCTGTAACAGAATTTGTATCAAATGCTATCTCAGCGCTATCAGGTACTATTAGTTCTAATTTGACAGGAGGATTAGAAACTAAAGAAGAATCAGCGAATAAATCAACTAACATTGCAACAGATGCAAGTTCTGATATTAAATATCCAAGTGTAAAAGCCGTTAAAACTTTCGTTGATGCTGCAACACCAGACGCAAGCTCTACAATAAAGGGTTTAGTAATGTTGTCAGGCGATTTGGGTGGCACAGCAACTGCACTTACAGTTAATAGCGTTGGAGGGACTAGTTCTGCATCAATTAAGAATGCGGTACTTGATGTTCAATCTGCAACTTCAGATGCTGTTGCAAATACAATTGTAAAAAGAGACGCTAATAATAATTTCACAGCAGGTGTGGTCACAGCTAGTTTAGCTGGTAATGCAAGTACTACAACAGCTTTACAAACAGGAAGAACAATATCAACTACTGGTGATATTACTTATACAAGTGAAGTTTTCGATGGCTCAAAGAATATTACAGGAGTTGCGACATTAGCAAATAGCGGTGTAGCAAGTGGTACATATGGTTCTTCAACTGCAATTCCAACATTTGTTGTAGATGCGAAGGGTAGATTAACAAATGCAGGAATAGTTGCAGTTGTTGCTCCGGCAGAAACATTAACTGGAAGTACTTTAGCATCAAACGTTACTGCATCTAGTTTAACAAGTGTAGGAGTGATTACAAGTGGGGTATGGAGTGGAACAGCAATAGATGTAGCACACGGAGGTACAGGAAATACAATTGCACCAACTAATGGTCAGATAGATATTGGAAATGGTTCAGGATTTACAAGAGCAAGTTTGACAGCAGGGTCAGGTGTAACAATAACTCCAGGCACTGGTTCTATTACGATATCAGCTACAGGAACAGGTGGAACAGTAACAGAAGTACCTGCAATTACATTTACAAATAATGGAAGTGCAATAAGTTCAACTGTAACAAATACAAATAGTACACCTGCTCTAACTTTAAATATACCATCATCAACATCAACGGTAACTGGTTTACTAGACAGTAAAGACTTTGCAACGTTTAATGCTAAGCAAAGTGCTTTAACGTTCTCTACTGGATTAACAAACGCTTCAGGAACAGTTACAGTAAATCCTATACAGAACATTACGAATTTATCAAACTTAAGTTCTGAGGGGATTGTGAAAACCGTTGGTAACAATGGAGAATTAACAATGGCAATTGCAGGTAGTGATTACCAAGCGCCACTTACCTTAACGACAAATGGATCAACTGGTGCTGCAACATTTAGTGGAACAACATTAAATATTCCACAATACACAGTAGCAAGTTTGGGTGGT
>CANGDH010000006.1 GCA_947452555.1 Bacteroidota bacterium | reverse complement strand
GTAAAATGCAAATGGTGTACACAAACTTCTGCAGTTATTCTTTTGTCTGCTAAAGGTCTTAAGTTTGAAAATAGTTGTAATTCTTTAGCAGTACTTATATGAAGAATATGTAAGCGAGCATCAAATTTTTTAGCCAATTGAATGGCTTTAAAAGAAGACTCAAAGCATGCTTCTTCATCTCTTATAATAGGATGGTCAGAAGGTTCTAATACTTTTTTAACAGATTCTAATGCGGCTTTATTTCTTTTTATAATGGCTTCTTCTTCACAGTGTGTGGCAATTAATAGTTCAGAACGGCTAAAAATATTTTCTAAAATTAACGGATTGTCAACAAGTAAATTCCCAGTTGACGATCCCATAAATATTTTTACGCCACAAACCTCATTTTTTTTGTCATTTGTTTTTAATACTTCTTCTAAATTTTCTTGAGAGGTTCCCATGAAAAAAGAATAATTCGCTAAGGAATGCTGAGCGCCAATAGCATATTTAGCTTCTAATAATTCCTGTGTAAATACAGGCGGATTAGTGTTTGGCATTTCCATAAAACTAGTCACCCCTCCTGCTACTGCTGCTTTTGCCTCGGTATAGATAGTTGCTTTATGTGTAAGTCCGGGTTCTCTAAAATGAACTTGGTCGTCAATCGCACCTGGTAATAAAAAAAGTCCAGTAGCGTCTATTTCTTCTACTTTATAATCAACGCTAATATTAATTGCTATTTTTTCAATACGCCCATTTTTAATAAGTAAGTCACTAACCTGTGTTTTACCTTCATTTACAATTTGAACGTTTCTGATTAAATAGCTTTTCATAATAATTAGTTTTCAATATGAATAGTGAAATATATATAGTTACTAGTCACTTTATCTAAGCTTTTTAAAATAACAGGTACTCCATTTGTAGTGGTACTTGGTTTTTTTAAGTCAAAAACACCATAACTAAATTTTACCTCTGGAGATATGGTCGCATAACGTAGTATAAAACTTAATCCTAGCCCCAATTCATACCCAAGGTCCATTTTGTTTAGCATAGTTTTGGAAATGGTCCCTTTGCCTGGGTTACTGTTATTTTTTATAGTGACAGTACTATTACTAAAATCATAATCAAATTTACTGCCTATAAATACATAATGTCGCATCATGTCTCTGTTGTTGAATAAATCATAACGTTGAGATTCAAATTTCAAGGCAACTGGAACATGGATGATACTAGAATTACTATATAAACTATAAACAGTTGTAGGGTCACCTTTTAAATAATATTTGTCAATGGCGGGTGTTCCAAGAATTAACATGGGATTAGCTCGAAGTAATAATCTACCTTTTAATCTTAAGGTTGCAGAAAGACCCATGTTGAACATAGGGGTAGCATTGTAAAAAATAGAATCAACTTGCTTTGCTGAAATAAATTTAGGAATAAAAGCTTTATTCCTGTCATAATCATAAAAGCTTTTAATGCCTCCAATTGAAATGCCCATCCAGAATTTTTCATATTCATGGTCGGGTTGAAATACCTCGCCCCTTTGCGCATTTAGTTGAGTGCAAAGGCAAATTAATATGAATCCAATAACTATTTGCTTCCTACATAAATACTGCATATGCCTAGGCTTAATTTTTGTTGTTTAACTTTTTGAAATCCTGCTTTTTCAAATACTGCTATAAAGTTAGCACCTTCGGGGAATGCTATTACACTCTCGTTCAAGTAGGCATAAGCATCCTTGTTTCCGGAGAATAATTTTCCAATAGTTGGCGTGATCCATTTCATGTACAAGGTATATATGGGTTTAAACCAAATACTTGTTGGCTGTGAAAATTCTAATACTACCAATTTACTTTCAGGTTGTAAAACTCTATAAATTTCAGAAAGCCCTTTTTCAAGGTCTGCAAAGTTGCGAACTCCAAATGCCACCATGGCGCCGTCAAATGTATTGTCTTCAAAAGGAATTGCAGTACTGTCTCCTGTCGATAAAGTAATTGTGTCGTCTAATTTTTTTTGCGCAATTTTAATACGACCATATTGCATCATGCCTTCTGAAATATCTATCCCAGTAATTTTACAAGGGTGAATTTGTTTATAAGCCATTAAAGACATGTCGGCAGTTCCTGTAGCAACATCTAAAAGGTGATTGATTTTTTTATCACTTAAGTAGGCAATTGCTTTTTTTCTCCAACCTTGATCAATTCCTAGGCTTAAAAAACGGTTCAAAAAGTCATACTTTTTGGCAATAGAATCAAACATACTAGCAACTTGTTCCTTTTTATCAGCATTGCTTTTGCTATATGGAACTATTTTATCGTGGGCGAATTGGCTCATGAAGCAAAGATATTGATTTTGTGGGTTATCTTCGCAGTGCATGAGAGCAAGGGTCTATAAATCTACAGGTAGCTGGTACTCGATCAAATCCGAGGAGGGCGTGTTTTATCAAGCACGCATTAAAGGGATCGTAAAGCTAGACAATCGGTCTTCTACCAACCCAATCGCGGTTGGGGACTGGGTGGAATATGAGCTGGAGGATGCTGACCAGAAATCGGTCATGATTAATACCATTTTAGATCGACATAACTATGTGGCAAGGCAATCCCCTCATAATAAAAGGCAGCAGCATATCATAGCTTCCAATTTGGATCAATCTATTTTGTTGGCTACTCTAAAGTCTCCAAAAACATCCCAAGGGTTTATTGACCGGTTTTTAATTTCTTGTGAAGCTTTTCATATTCCTGCCGTTATCGTTTTTAATAAATCTGATATTTATGGAGAGCATGAAATGGAAGTGTACGAGACCATGAAAGAAATGTATGAAGCCATTGGCTACCAGGTTTTTTTAATTAGTATTGAAAATAAAACTGGTTTAGATCCAATACATGAAGTCATAAAAAACAAGACCACATTAGTGAGTGGTCATAGTGGTGTAGGAAAATCTTCCTTTATAAATTATTTATTTCCAGACTTGGATATTAATACACAGGAAGTAAGTGACTGGAGTGGAAAAGGGATGCATACTACAACCTTTGCGCAAATGTATGATTTGCCAACAGGCGGTTCGGTAATAGACACGCCAGGTATGCGGGAGTTGGGTTTGGCCAATATGGAAAAAGAAGAATTAGCACAATATTTTCCAGAAATGCGCGCTAAAATGCATGGTTGTCAATTTAATAATTGTCAGCATATTAATGAGCCAGGATGTGCTGTAAAAGCATCCGTTGAAAAAGGAATTATTTCAGAAGCCCGTTTTTTTAGCTATGTAGATTTATGGCATGGCATTGAAACATTCAAATACTAATTGCCACATTAATAAAGTTTTTAATTTCATTAATTCTTGTAAATTTTATTTTTTTGGAGCGTCGTTATTTTCGCTAAACCAAGATGCGTATTTCACATAATTATTGGATATGCGATTTATCTCACCATGTATTAATTCCTCTGAAACCATTTTTACTTTTTTAGCGGGTACGCCTGCGTAAATACTTCCAGCTTCCACAATAGTACCTTCTAATACAACGGCGCCTGCAGCAATAATAGCATTGGAATGCACTACGCAAGCATCCATAACAATACTACCCATTCCAATTAATACATTGTCGTGAATAGTACAACCATGCACCATGGCATTATGTCCTATGGAAACATTATTTCCAATGGTGGTAGGATGTTTTTGATAAGTACAATGAATGATAGCACCGTCCTGCACATTTACTTTATTTCCCATTTTGATAAAATGGACGTCACCTCGAATCACTGCATTGAACCAAATAGAGCAATCGTCGCCCATATTGACTTCACCAACTATAGTGGCATTGGGTGCGATAAAACAATTTTCACCAAATTGAGGATGTTTTCCTTGAACTGCTAGTATGGTTGCCATAAAAATGCGACTTTTGTAATGCAATTTACTAGTAATGTCAAGAATAAACAATAGGCAACTTTTTTTCCAGCATCTCGCACAAACTTCAGAAAAGCCCATTGGCATAGAAGTAGCTAGTGCAAAAGGGATTTACATTCATGATGTGAATGGTAAAGCATTTGTGGACATGATTGCCGGCTTTAGTGTTTGTAATATTGGACATAGTCATCCAGACGTCATCAAAGCAATACAGGAGCAAGTTGCGCAATACATGCATGTTATAGTGTATGGTGAATTTGTACAAGCACCACAAGTAAACTATGCAAGCACACTCACTGCGTTGTTGCCAAGTAATTTACAATCGGTGTATTTTACGAATAGTGGGGCAGAAGCTACTGAGGGTGCTATGAAATTAGCAAAGCGTGTAACTAGACGAACTAAGATAGTAGCATTTGAAGGGGCTTATCATGGAAGTACCCAAGGTGCTTTAAGTGTTATGGGAGACGAATATTTTAAAACAGCTTTCAGACCACTGTTGCCCGATATTTTACATTTGCGTTATAATAACTTTGAAGACCTTGAATTACTTGACTATACCGTTGCTTGTGTTTTAGTAGAATTGGTGCAAGCAGAAACTGGTATTACTCCTGCTAATAAAGAATGGATACAAGCATTGAGATTAAAATGCGATAGTTTATGTGCACTTTTAATTGTGGACGAAATCCAATCTGGATTTGGTCGTACCGGAACTTTATTTGCTTTTGAACAATATGGAATTAACCCAGACATTTTATTAGTTGGGAAAGCGCTAGGTGGAGGTTTGCCATTAGGTGCATTTATTTCAGATACTAAAATGATGGGAACACTAACCGAAAGTCCTGTACTAGGCCATATCACTACATTTGGAGGTAATCCAGTTTCCTGTGCTGCAGGATATGCGGCACTTCAGGTATTGCAAAATTCAGGTTGGATTCAAGAAGTAGCTGCGAAAGAAAAATATTTACTGGACCATATGGTGCACCCCGCTATTCAACAAAGAAATCATAAAGGTTTGTGGATGTCTTTGCAGTTTAGTTCAGCAGCACTTGCAAAAAAAATTGCAGCTGCTTGTGTGGCCGATGGTATCATAACCGATTGGTTCTTATTTGCAGAAGATAGAATTAGAATTGCACCGCCCTTATGCATTACTATGGAAGAATTGGAAATGGCTATTCAAAAAATAAAGGATAGTATTAATCAGTCAATTTAAGAATGGGGTAATAACAATTTTCTACTCTAAATCAATATCAACAATCTCCTGTTCTGCAATATTGTCTGTATAAAGCTTCGTAAACAGGTATCACATGATGAATGTCAAACAAGCCTGCTTGCTTCAATGCATTCTGCTTAAAGGTTTTCAATTTAGCCTCGTCCTGTAGTATTTCAATAGCTCGTTTACTCATGGTAGCTACATCTCCAACAGGAGCAGTATATCCAGTAACCCCGTCAATATTGACTTCTGCTAAACCACCCGCGTCCGAGCTTATTACTACCGTGCTTGCCGCCATTGCTTCCAAGGCAGCCAAGCCAAAACTTTCATATTCTGACGGCAGTAAAAACAAATCGCTTACCGCTAATATTTCTTCCATTTGTTCTTGCTTACCTAAAAAACGAACGTCTGCTTCAATGCCATATTGTCTTGCTAAGTCCTCTGCAATTGGGCGTTCTGGTCCGTCTCCCACCATTAATAATTTAGCAGGGAGTGCGGCATGAATATTTTTGAATATCTCCATTACATTATCAATTCTTTTTAACTTTCTAAAGTTAGACGCATGCACAATTATTTTTTCTTTATGCGGTGCAATGACTTGTCTAAAGGCGGCCACTGGTTTTTTATCGTAACGGTGTAAGTCCACAAAGTTATTAATGACTTGTATGTTTTTACGAATATCAAAATGCTTTAAAGTTTCTTGCTTTAAGTTTTCTGACACTGCTGTGATGGCATCACTTTCGTTAATAGAAAAAGTGACTACGGGCTCATAAGTTTTGTCACGACCTACTAAAGTAATATCGGTACCATGTAGTGTTGTAATTACAGGAACAGAGCGGCCTGTTTTTTGCTTGACAATTTGTTTTGCAGTATACGCAGCAGATGCATGAGGGATGGCATAATGCGCGTGTATTAAATCCAAATCATGATTTAAAATCACGTCTACCATGGTACTTGCTAAAGCTAATTCATAAGGAGGGTAGTCGAATAATGGATAGGAAGGAACGCGCACTTCATGGTAAAATATATTAGCATGAAAGCCATTTAAACGAACAGGTTGTTGGTAGGTAATAAAATGTATCTCATGACCTTTTTCTGCTAAGGCCTTACCCAATTCAGTTGCCAAAACGCCACTACCACCAAATGTGGGATAACAAACAATTCCAATCTTCATTTTACTTATGTTGTATATGCAAATAACAACTAAATAATCAACAAAGTTTAATTATATTTAAGAAATATTATAAACGTAAAATAGCCGCTATGCGTAAATTTTTTCTATTCCTTTTTTGTATGCCTTTTATGGCTCAAGCTCAAGTGAATCAAGACAGTGTAACCATCAAAAAAATGGCGGACGAGATAATGACAAATGGTAAAGCATATGATTTGTTAAGAGAATTAACAAAGAAAATAGGAGGCCGTTTGGCGGGTTCTCCTCAACAACAAAATGCAGCTATTTGGGGTAAGCGTAATATGGAAGCATTTAACCCCGATAAGGTTTTTATGCAGCCATGTAAAACACCTAGTTGGCAAAGAGGCGGCAAGGACTTTGCTGCCATTGTTGGCGTAAACGGAGCAGCTACTATTCAAAAATTAGAAGTATTAGCTTTAGGAAATTCAATGGGCTCAAATGGTTTATTAGAAGCCGAGGTTTTAGCCGTTGCTAATTTTAATGAATTAGAAAAACGAAAAGACGAAGTAAAAGGGAAGATCGTATATTTTAATAGTGAGTTTGATCCTACTTTAATCCAAACATTTGGGGCTTATGGTGCATCCGGTATTTATAGAAGATCTGGTGCTAGCCGTGTAGCTAAATATGGTGCTCTAGGGATTATGATTCATTCTTTAAGTTCTGCACCAGACAATGCACCTCATACGGGTACAATGGTGTATGACGAAACTTTGCCAAAAATTCCTGCAGTGGCTTTAGGTCCTGACGATGCAAAAGCTTTATATGCGCAAGCAAAAAAAGGAACGGTGCGTGTGCAAATGCAAACCTATGGTTACTTTTTACCAGACGCAGACGAGAACAATGTGGTTGCTGAATTAAAGGGTACAGAACATCCTGAAGAAATAATTACTATTGGTGGTCACTTAGATAGTTGGGATGTAAATGAAGGTGCACATGATGATGGCGCGGGTATTGTACAAACTATGGAAATACTACGTACTATGAAAGCATTAAACTATCAGCCTAAGCATACTATTCGTTTTGTATTATTTGCAAACGAAGAGAATGGAGGAAAGGGTGGTGCTAAATATGCTGAATTAGCAAAATTGAATAAGGAGAAACATATTTTGGCTTTGGAAAGTGATGAAGGTGGTTTTACGCCAAGATCAATTGCTGTAAGTTGTTCTCCTGCGCAATTAGCGAGATTCCAAACATGGACGCCTTTATTAAAGCCTTATGGAACGGAAGTTACTGCTGGTGGTGGTGGTGCAGACATTGGGCCATTAACTGGGTATGATAAAACTATTATTATGTCAAGTATGATTCCCGACAGTCAACGTTATTTTGATGTGCATCATGCTAAAACAGATGTATTTGAAAATGTAAATAAGCGTGAATTATTATTAGGCGCTGTAAATATTGCAGCCTTTATTTATTTAGTAGATCAACATGGAGTGAATTAATTTATTTCTCCTTTATAAAATATAGGGGCTTCAAGTTATTACAAATACAAAGCACTAAATTAAAAAAGCCTCGATTTTGTCGAGGCTTTTTTAATAACTATTTTATATCAGTCGCTATCACGACTGCTGATTTATCTTGATAAGTTCATAGAACGCTCTTTGTACAAGGTTCTAAAATAAGGGTCTCTTAAGTCTTTGATAAAGCGAATTGCTTCACCTGTACTCTTCATCTCTGGGCCTAATTCTTTGTTCACGCCTGGGAATTTATCAAAACTAAATACGGGCTCTTTAATCGCATAGCCGTCTAGCTTTTTCTCCATTACAAAGTCAGTTAATTTAGCTGCACCTAACATTACTTTTGTAGCGATATTTAAATAAGGGATTTGGTAAGCTTTTGCAATGAATGGGGTAGTTCTTGATGCTCTTGGATTGGCTTCAATCACAAATATTTTATCGTCTTTAATAGCAAACTGTATATTGATTAATCCTCTAATATTTAAAGCTCTTGCAATTTTCTCGCTATAAAATTCCATGGTCTCTACAATCAATGGTGTTAAGTTAAATGCCGGTAATACCGCATTACTGTCTCCACTATGTATACCTGCTGGCTCAATATGTTCCATCACGCCCATCACGTGAAAATTCTCACCATCAAATATCGCATCTACTTCTGCTTCTTGACAACGATCTAAGAAATGGTCAATCAAGATTTTATTGTCTGGGATATGTTTTAAAATTCCTACTACTGCTGTTTCTACTTCTGCGTCGTTAATAACGATTCGCATTCTTTGTCCACCAATTACATAACTAGGTCTTACTAATACTGGATAACCTACTATATTAGCTACTTCGATCGCTTCGTCTGCGGTGTAGGCGGTACCGTATTCAGGATAAGGAATATTTAATTCTTTTAATAAATCACTAAAACGACCTCTGTCTTCTGCAATGTCTAAACTATCGAATGAAGTTCCTATAATTTTTATGCCTCTCTCTGATAAACGCTTAGCCAATTTTAATGCAGTTTGACCACCTAATTGAACAATCACACCTTCTGGTTGCTCTAATTCAATGATCTCCCAAAGATGCTCCCAATAAACGGGTTCGAAATATAATTTGTCGGCCATGTCAAAGTCGGTAGACACGGTCTCTGGATTACAGTTTACCATAATGGCCTCGTAACCTGCTTCTTTCACGGCTAGTAATCCATGTACACAACAATAGTCAAATTCAATCCCTTGTCCAATACGATTAGGGCCACTGCCTAATACGATAATTTTCTTCTTTTTGGACTGGATGGATTCGTTGGAATTTAGTTGGTTGCTCATATGTGTGAAATTGCGCAAAAATACGTCAGGGAAAGCATTTATCCGAATTTTTATAAAAGGGTTTTCCACTATCTATACTAACGGACGGTACATAGCTCCTCCCAGCGAGTTGTATAGCGTTTACTGCGCTTTTCGCTGCGCATTTTCCAGTTTTTTTGGGTACCAGTAGTGCCAAATTTGAGGATATCACCTCGGTAAGCAGCATTCATATTGTCTATAACGTTCATTAGTTTTTTACGTCTCCCGTCCGCAGGGGCCACAAATAGATTGGTTTGCAAGGCAATATCCGGCACAAAATCACTTAATATGATTCCCGCTTTTTTGTAGATAGCGCCTTCTTCAAATAAACTTCTCCCAATAACGAGTGCTGCTTTAATAATATCGGGGGTGAGCTGGCTGGGATTGTCTAGCTGAGTATAGCCACTTACCTGTCTACCTCGACTATAATGGGTGGCCTGTAAATCGACAGGCGCTTTTTTTAATAAGAATACACTTACTCCCCGCGCGGCACTATGTTGCCTTCTTAATTTCTCCGCGGCTCTAGTGGCATAAGTAGCCAAGGCTTCTTCTATTTCCTGCCAGTCGGTAACCTCTCTTCCAAACATACGTGTGGTGGCAATCATTTTTTTCTCGGTGCGTGGCGCTTGCATGCCATGACTTTTAAATCCTTTTAATTCTCTTATTAATCGCATTCCCACCACGCCGCCTAAAAAACGTTTACCCCAATTGAGGTCCTTAATACTTAATGCATAAGCAGTATGAATGCCATATGTTTTTAATTTTTCACTATACTGAAAACCGACTCCCCAAATATCTTCTACGGGGGTATGTTGTAAAGCTGCTTGTATTTTTTTAGTACTGTCTAATATGACAATACAGTTCTTTTGCACTTTATACTTTTTAGCTAATCGGTTGGCTACTTTGCTTAATACTTTATTAGGAGCTACGCCAATAGAAACAGAAATGCCTGTCCAAGTTTCTATTTTATTTTTAAGCTGGGTGCAATAGTTTTGTAAAGTAGCAACAGGTACGTGTGTTAAATCTAAAAAAGCTTCGTCTACCGAATACACTTCTACACAACCCGGTGGTAACATACTTCTCATGGTTTCCATGACACGCCAACTTAGGTCTCCATATAAGTGATAATTAGAAGAAAAAGTATGCACTTTATTTTTCTCAATCATGTCCTTCGCCTGAAAATAGGGAACGGCCATACTAATGCCTAAGGTCTTGGCCTCGTCGGATCTGGAAACAATACAACCGTCATTATTACTTAATACCACTACGGGCTGATGTAATAATTGTGGCTGAAATAATCGTTCACAAGAACAATAAAAACTATTGCAATCAACAATGGCTTGCACGGGTAGAAAATTTAAATCAAATCAAAAAACAAGTACAAAAAATTACAAATTATGAATCACATAAGTCACTACACCCCAAGTGCGATACTCCGACAATTGCTCCACTTGAATAGTGCCGTATTTTTTATTTTCAGGAATCAGGGTTACACTATGTGTTTGCATTTGTAAACGACGCACTAAAAATTCACCATTCAATACCGCCACTACTACTTTGCCTGAAGTAGGAGGAATGCTTCTGTCTACAATTAAAGTGTCCCCAATATGTATACCGGCACCCAGCATCGCGTCGCTATTGACCCTAAAGAAAAAAGTAGCGGGCTTATTGTGTATCAATTGCTCATTCAGGTCAATCCCTCTTTCCATAAAATCGTCCGAGGCAGCCCCGAACCCCGTGGCATTCGCCTGCACTACCTGGCTGGACTGGTAATTCTTGTTAATCTGCTGTGTCGCAATGCCTTCTCCTGGGTCTCTGTCTATAAATTCCATAAAACTAAATTAATTAGCAATATTAACTAAATAATTTAGTATTTCAATGATTATTTTCTCAGAAATTTTGGCCTGCCTAGGCTATTCAAGATCAGTACTTTAGCAATGCGGCATCGAAAGCAATTTTGTATATTGAGGTCTAATTGCATGCATATGTCCCAGTTTTATATTGATCCTAATATTGCCAGAGCTAAAACTATTGACACTAGTTTTTATTTAGACCCTGCTTGTTTAGAAGCGTCGAAGGAAAAAATATTCGCGCTTAGTTGGCAATATATTGGACATACCGGTATGATTCCAAATGCAGGGGACGCGCATCCAATTAAATTTTTAGAAAACTATATCGACGAACCCTTGGTATTGACACGTGATACCGACGGTCATATGCATTGCTTGTCCAATGTGTGTACGCACCGTGGAAACTTAATGGTATATGAGCCCTGCAGTGCACAAAAACATTTGCGTTGTAAATATCATGGACGTGCTTTTCATTTGGATGGAAAATTTATTTCTATGCCAGAATTTAAAGATGTAGAAAATTTTATTCCAGAGAATAATCATTTGCATCATTTGAATTTATATCAATGGGGCCCCTTGTTATTTACACAATTACAAAAAGGCTTGGGTCCTGAATTATTTTTTAGAGAGATGGAAACGCGTATTGGTTGGTTGCCTATTAATGAATTAAAATATGATGCGGCTAGGTCCAATGATTATTATATAAAAGCCAATTGGGCATTGTATTGTGAGAACTATTTAGAAGGCTTCCATATTCCTTTTGTGCATCCAGGTTTAAATGCATTTTTAGATTTTAAAGGCTATTCCACAGAAGTATTTAAATATTCCAATTTGCAATTAGGTATTGCCAAGGACGACGAAAATTGTTTTGATACCCCGGCAGGCCATCCAGATGCTGGTAAGAGAATTGCAGCCTATTATTATTGGGTATTCCCAAATATGATGTTCAATTTTTATCCTTGGGGATTGTCTTTAAATGTAATCACACCTATCGACGCTAATAATACCAAAGTAAGTTTCTTAAGCTTTGTATATGACGCTTCTAAATTAGAGCAAGGCGCGGGAAGTGGCTTAGATACGGTAGAACAAGAAGATGAAGAAGTAGTGCAGTATGTGCAACAAGGGATACGCTCTCGCTTTTATCATTTTGGACGATACGCAACGCAGCGTGAGCAAGGTACCCATCATTTTCACAGTTTGTTAGCTGAATTTATGAATCAATAAAAGGAACAGAAAATTAATCAGATTTATTTATTCCAATCAATAGCCACTGTCCAATCATTGCCTGCTTCAATATGATATTTAGCGGCAAAGCTTCCTTGATTCAACGCAAAAGAAACATTCATTAAACTATTTAAATAGGCTAATGGTTTGTTTACCCCCACGGCGCCAAAAGTATTCTCAAAAGGCATAGTTCCTGTGTACACTAATTTTTGTAAATGATACATACGTACTTGTAACTCATTTTTAGTATGCTGGATGCTCATGAATTTTTTCCAATAGGTTTGGTCAATATTGGTCCAGATATTTCCATATTGAATATCTAAAATTGAAATATTCCCTTTCAAGGTAGTGCCTGTTAAGTTTGCTTTTTGGAAGGACAAACTATGCACGGGTTCACTGCTTATCGTGCCCACTTGCTCATAGCTTATTGTATGGGAAGCTAGTCTTGCTGCGGTGTAGGCATATACATCACGTCCATGAAAAGTATAGGAAGCGCCACTATTTTTTCTTCTGTTTTTTACCTCGTCAATTTCACGAATGGAATCAATACCTAAAGAAAGCGCGATTAAAGTAAGGGTGCCGTTATCGGGTGTTACAATAAAATGTCCTGTTTTTGTTTTCACCACTACCGACTTTCTTTCCGTACCGACACCAGGGTCTACCACGGAAACAAATACCGTTCCTACAGGCCAGTACGCCACTGTTTGGTCTAAACGATAGGCTGCTTCCCAAATATTGTAAGCTGGAATATCATGTGTTAAATCGTATAGTTTTAAATTAGCGTCTACACTACTCGCTACTCCCTTCATGGCAGACACTGCACCGTCCTTAGTTCCAAAATCAGTTTGAAATACTACAATACCATTTTGCGCCATTGCTGCTGCACTAATTAAAAAACTTACAATAAAAAGGAGTTGCTTCATGTTGACTGATTTAGTTAAATATATGTTTAATGTAGGTCTTATAAAGGGTACAAAAAAGTCCCCCCAATTGGGAGGACTTAAAGTTATTCAAATAAATGAATCAATTAGAATTTGAAAGCTAATTTAGTGAAAACTCTTAAACCATTATAGCCCATTTGAACGCCGTCCCAAGGACCTCCTGTTTCGTTATCCCCAGCCCACCATTTTGCTTGTGGGTTCACTGCGAAATCAGGATGTACATTAAAGATATTGTCTGCGCCTAAAATTAAAGTAGCTGCTTTACATAATTTAAGACTTGCATAAACGTCGGTAGTGAATCTTCCTTTATAGTTGAAAATTTCTGGAACTAATGTATTACCTGTTTCGTCTGCGTCAGCTGGGACCATTGGGTTGATACCGTCTCCATTCACACCAAATCCAGTCAAGGCTAAATTACCAAAGTAAGTAAGTCTTGTACCTAAGCTAAACTTCTTGCTTGAATAGTCCAAACTGAAAGAGTATTTAGATTCTGGTGCAGAAGCTTTTAAGAAATATTGCTCTCTGTCTGTGAAGAAAGTTTGCGCATTATACGTATTGGTATTTAATCCAGCAGGAACATGAATATCGTCAATTGTGATACCTTGGAAATTAGCAACGAATAAGAATTTTAATTTGTTGTTATTGTTGATTTTTAATTGGTAGTCAGCAACTACGTCTACTCCTGTATTGGTTGTGTTTACCGCATTTGCAAAGAACTGAGCAGTAGCAACACCCATTGTATTTAACTTAGAAGTTAATGCAATAGGTAAGCTTGCGTCAGCCGCACTAAACAATCCAGACAATACTACGCGGTCTTTCATTTCAATAGAATAACCGTCAACTGTTAAAGAGAAACCTTTAAATGGTTTCCAAGTAAATCCTAAACTTTTATTAATAGAAGTCTCTTGTTTTAAAGAAGGGATACCTGCTAATTTAGTGATTGCATCGTCATTACGTGCTACTCTTGATTGCACTAATTGTCCTTGTGAGAATGACGTTAAAGTATTACTGAAATATTTTTGTTGTAAAGAAGGAGCACGGTAACCAGTACTCATAGATCCTCTAAAATTAAAATTATCAGTTAACTTATATCTGAACGAAGTTTTATAGGTAGCTACAGAACCAAAGTCAGAATAATTCTCACCTCTTACTGCAGCAGTTACTAATAAAAGATCATTAGGAGTAAATTCAAAATCAGCATAAGCACCGCCTACAGTTCTAGATGCTCTTACTCTGTCATCAGGGCTGAACCCAGGAAAGCCTTGTGCGCCTGGAGCTTGTTCTAAACCATTGCTATTAGGGTATGCTGCAAAAGAAGCATATTCACCTTGAGAGATATTGTATTTTTCAGATCTTAACTCTGCTCCAAAAGAAACTTTGATACCCCCTTTATTTACGGTACCAAATTGTTTTGTTGCATCTAAGTTGCTTGTATTTTGAATAAACTCAAATCCACCATCATTGAAATGTGTTTGAGTAGGATTGCCAATATTAGAAGCGTTGAAAGTACCATCACCATAATAATGAAAACCATTATACCCCATCGTATTACTTAAATCTAAATCCCAACCAGATTGAGTTGTTTTAGTTAAGCCAGCAGCTAATGACATGTCCTTGATATTCGCTTGGATATGAGGGTTATAGCTAGTGTCGCCAGATCCAGAAGTAAACATAATGTCTCTTACATAAATCAAGTCTCCATTATTAGTAACTGGGAAACGAGCTGGTTTAGCGGACCAATTACGCGTATATGCGTAAGCGTCAGATTTTTTGCTATTCATGCCACCAAATGCATAAAATTTAAATCCATTGCTTAATGGTATTTCCATATTCATCATAGTACCATAAGACTGCATGGAACCATCACCAAAACCTTGTCTCCAAGTATTCGTTGGTAAGCCATCAGCTTTTGAAATATCAGAAGAAGCTGCCTGACGGAAAGTTTTCCCTTGGTCTAGGAAGTCAAAAGAAAAATTAACGAAGCCACCTTTCTTGCCAATATCAAAACCTCTATTAACACTTAATGATTGTGTAATACCGTCAATTGGACGAGCTGTTAAATAATCATGATTATCTCTAAATTGAAAAGTGTTAAATTTCTTATCTGCATAACCAGCAATACCAGTTACGATATTCCATTCTTTTGTACTCTTTTTTAATACCACATTCATTACACCTGCGATGGCATCAGAACCATATTGAGCAGAAGCGCCGTCTCTTAAAATTTCAATTCTGTCAACAGATGATTCTGGGAATCCGTTTAAGTCAACACCAGAACCGCCACGACCTCTTGTTCCAAACAAGCCAACCAAAGCTGTGCTATGTCTACGTTTCCCGTTAACTAATACTAAAGTTTGATCAGGTCCTAATCCTCTAAGTGTGCCAATATCAACGTGATCGGCACCATCCGCACCAGATTGTTTATTATAGTTAAAAGAAGGAGCTACTGCATTTAAGGTAGAAGTTAAATCCATCTTTGCAGTGTTAATCCCCACGTCGGTTAATTTAATCACGTCAACTGGAACTGGTGATTCAATTTTTGCACGACCTGCTCCACGACTACCTACTAAAATCACATCTTGTAAATCAGAGGTGCTTGCATTTAATGTAACATTAATGGTATTACTATTGGCAATCATTTTTTTGGTATCAAAGCCAACAAAGCTAAATTCTAAAACTTCATTCATGGAAGCATTTATCGAGTAGGTACCATTCTTCTCAGAAATAGAATTTGTTTTGGAAGAAACTGCTTTAATTGTTACACCTTCTAAAGTATTCCCTCTATTGTCAGTAATTCTTCCCTTAATATTTTGCTTTTGGGCAAATGAAGTAATTGTTAACAATGATAATAAAAGGAAACTAAAATGAGTAGTTAGTTTTTTAATCATATATTTTTATTTGATATCAATTTAGTACTTTTTTGTGTTTATTGCTTTATACGGCATAATTAATTACTTTTATCTTGCTTAAAAAGCCATTTAGCCCCTATGGAAGACAAAATAGAACAAATTAAAAATTTATATAACACGTTGAGTTCCTCAGCCTGGGATGAGCTTCAAAAAATCCCTCAAAGTGGGGGAGATAGAATTTACTTTAGAATTATTCAAGGAAGTGATTCTTGGATTGCGACTTATAATCTTAATTTAAAAGAAAATAAGGCTTTTATATATTTTGCTGAACATTTTCATGCAAAGGGATTGCCAGTGCCCAAAGTGTTAGCTATTAGTGAAGACCATCGTATTTATATACAGGAAGACCTTGGGGTGGTTTCATTATTAGAAGTATTAGAACAAGAAGGAAAAACAGAACATACTTATTCTTTATTTCAAAAAAGTTTAAAAGCATTAGCACAATTACAAGTAAAAGGGGGTGAAGGGTTGGATTATAATGAATGTTTAACTTCCAAAGAGTTTGGAAGACACTCTATATTGACTGACTTACTTTACTATAAATATTATTTCCTAGATACTTTACAATATCCTTATGACAAACAAACTTTAATTGACGAGTTTGAATTATTAAGTGATCAATTAGCAAGTAAACAGTTTAATCATTTCTTGTTCCGTGATTTTCAAAGTAGAAATATCATTGTGCATAATGATGAAGTGTTCTTTATCGATTTTCAGGGAGGCATGCAAGGTGGGCTGTCTTATGACGTTGCATCTTTGTTATGGCAAGCAAAAGCAGAATTGCCGGACGAATGGAAAACTAAATTGTTAGATTATTATATTAGTGAGGTCCAATTATTATTACCTACTAAAATTGACATAGCTCAATTTAAAAAGCAATATTATGGATTTGTTTTATTGCGTTTATTGCAAGTGCTTGGGGCGTACGGTTTTAGAGGCTTATTTGAGCGAAAAGCACATTTCTTAACTAGTATTCCATTAGGTTTAAACAACCTAAAACATTTCTTACAGTTGTACCGATTAGACACGGATACCCCAGTATTTGCTGGCATTTTAGATTGGATGGTGGGCGAAGAAGTATTGCAAAGGTTCACGCCAATTATTGCAGACGAAAAGACGCCATTAGTTATTACAATTAATAGTTTTAGTTATAAAAAAGGCTTGCCATTGGACGAATCTGAAAATGGAGGTGGATTTATTTTTGATATGCGTGGTATTTTGAATCCAGGAAGGTTTGACAATTATAAAAAACTATCTGGTTTGGATAAGCCAGTGCAAGATTTTCTGGAACAAAAAACTAAAATGAATACTTTCTTAAATAGTGTTTGGGATTTAATAGACATTACTGTTGAAAATTATTTATCAAGAGACTTTGCGTCGCTTCAAATTAATTTTGGTTGTACAGGCGGACAACATAGAAGTGTTTTTGCTGCAGAACAAACGGCGAGACATTTAAAAAATAAGTATAAAGTGAAAGTAGTTTTAGAACATACCAATACATTAAATTGGGTTAAATAAGAATTGTATGCGTGCCATGATTTTAGCAGCGGGTTTGGGTACTAGGCTGAAGCCCTTTACCAATAGTCATCCTAAGGCCTTAGCCGAGGTGAATGGTAAGACTTTGTTACAAATAAATATTGAGTATTTGCAACAGTATGGCATCACAGAAGTGATTGTGAATGTGCACCATTTTGCAGCTCAAATTATAAAAGCAATTGCAGATAATAAGGGTTGGGGTTCCACTGTAACCATTTCCGACGAGTCGGATGAAGTGCTAGAAACGGGTGGTGGCTTGCTTCGTGCAGCAGCTTATTTTGAAAAGGAGGAAAGATGGTTGGTAATGAATGCAGATATTTTAACCGACTTAGCCTTGGATGAAATGATAGCAGCAGACGCTTTGAATACTGCTAATGCAGAAGATGATATGATGGCGACCCTTGCGGTCACGAACAGAACTTCTAGTAGAAATCTGATATTTAATGCTGCAGGCACTTTATGTGGGTGGAAGAACAATACAACAGGCGAGGAGAAATGGGCTAATCCCTTAAGAGATCCGAATACAGCTATTCCTAAAGCCTTTAGCGGCATACAAATTATACATAGTGCATTTTTTGATGCCTTAACATTGAATGGAAAGTTTTCATTAATCGATGCTTATTTGCAAATAGCACAACATTATCCTATCTATTATTATGACCATAGTGATGGTATTTTACTAGATGTAGGAAAGCCAGAAAGTTTAGCAAAAGCAGCCGAACTTTTTAAACCTTAATGTAAATCTTTTTCTTGTCTAATAGATAAGCTAGTACAGCAAAAAAGCTAATGAAGCATAATGCATAAACGAAAGAACCAATTCTCAAATCGTTAGCTATATTCTTACATACATGCTCGTAAAACCAAGGCAACGAAGAGGTGTAGACTGGCTCGCCTTTTTCATCGGTATGGTCTACCCATCTTAATAAGGCTAATACTCTTGGCAAAAATCCGCTCATTACAAAAATGAATAAAGGGTTCTTCCCGAATACGTCGAAGAATTTACTCCAAGCACCTCCTGCATTTTTAAATTCTAATAAATGAATGAACATACTTAATGTAATCATGGCTAAACCTGTTGTATACAGAACATAACTACTGGTCCATATTTTTTTATTTATGGGAAAACTAAAATCCCAAATATAGCCTGCTAATACGAGTACGACTCCTGTTAACAATAACTGTGAAAGCATTTCATAATTCTTTCCTTTCATTTGAATGTACTCACCTACTAAATAGCCAAAGATAATTTGAACGATTGCAGGGAAAGTGCTTACCAATCCTTCTGGATCAAATGGAACACCTTCTCCTTTATAAATATGGCTTATGCCTAAAATACTTTGATCTATTGAGTTTCCGAAAAATCCAGATAAGCTATAAGGATGTCCGCCGGCTCCTAACAAAATATTAAGCATCCAATAAATCATTAAAATAAGGATACCAACAAAAAGGCCTAATCTAGATTTTCCGTAATAAATAATAACAGAAGCAAAAAAGTAACATAAGGAGATTCTTTGTAAAACCCCTAGTATGCGAACGTTCTCCCAAACTTTAAAAACAAGTTCGCCGTCGGACCATTTCACAAATGGGCTCCAATTTAAAAACAAGCCAATTCCGAAAATCATTAAAGTTCTTTTTACCACTTTAGCCCAAAACTGTGCTGTAGTACCCATTTCTAATTTAGGCATCACAAAGGACATAGCATTTCCCACTGCAAATAGGAAAAAAGGGAAAACAAGGTCGGTTGGTGTACAGCCATGCCAGCTAGCGTGTTCCAATGGGCTAAAAATATGCCCCCAAGAACCTGGATTATTCACTAAAATCATCAGGGCTACGGTGGCCCCTCTAAATACGTCTAATGACTGATAGCGTTGTGTTTGCATGGTACTCAAATGTATTAAAATTACTTTGTAATATATATGATTGAATTAATATCTTTGCGACCTATCAATTCCTATGAAAAAGAACATATTAATTACGGGTGGGGCAGGATTTATTGGGTCGCATGTAGTGCGTTTATTTGTGAACAAATATCCTGATTATCAGATCTTTAATTTGGACGCATTAACTTATGCGGGCAATTTGGAGAACTTAAAAGATATTGAACAAGCACCTAATTATCATTTTGTAAAAGCGAACATCTTAGAAGCGGATGCTTTAAAAGAGATTTTTACCAAACATGCTATCACCGATGTAATTCATTTGGCAGCAGAATCACATGTGGATAGGTCTATCGTATCTCCATTAGATTTTGTGTATACGAATGTAATAGGAACGGTTAATTTATTAAATACCGCAAAGGAATTTTGGAAGGGGGATATGAGTTATGAAAAAGCGCATGACGGAGCTTGGCATACGCAAAGAGATCATTTGTTTTATCATATATCTACAGACGAGGTTTATGGAAGCTTAGGTAAAGAAGGTTTATTTACTGAGACAACAGCATATGATCCTAACTCGCCTTATTCTGCAAGTAAAGCAGCGAGTGATCATTTTGTAAGAGCGTACGGAGAGACTTATCATTTACCAGTGGTAATTTCTAATTGTTCTAATAACTATGGCCCTAATCATTTTCCAGAAAAATTAATTCCATTATTTATTCATAATATCATCAACAAAAAACCATTACCGGTTTATGGAGATGGTTTGTACACACGTGATTGGTTGTATGTAATAGACCATGCGCGTGCAATTGATATGATTTTCCACCAAGGAAAAAGAAGTGACACGTATAATATTGGAGGATTCAATGAGTGGACCAATATTGATTTAGTAAAATTAATGTGTGCTCAAATGGATGTGAAATTAGGAAGAGCCAAAGGAGAGAGTGAGGCATTGATTACTTATGTGAAAGACCGACCAGGTCATGACAGACGTTATGCCATTGATGCCACTAAATTAAATAAAGAATTAGGATGGTCTCCTTCTGTTACTTTTGAGCAAGGGCTAGACGCTACCATTGAATGGTATTTGAATAATGCAGCTTGGTTAGAAAATGTAACGAGTGGTGCTTATCAAGCTTATTATAACGACATGTATACTAATAGATAGTCCATCCATAACTTATTAATTAATTATCACGATACTCTTCTACGAATGAAAATTGAGCAGACCCCACTTAAAGATTGTTTTATACTACACGAAAAAGTGCACGGAGATGCGCGTGGTTATTTTGTGGAAACCTATAATCAAAGAGATTTTAATGCAGCTAGTGGATTAGATATTCAGTTTGTGCAAGACAATCAATCTAGGTCATCCAAAGGGGTATTAAGAGGCTTGCACATGCAGAGAGGGGCTTCGGCACAAGCAAAATTAGTAAGAGTTTTAGAAGGAGCAGTATTGGATGTGGCTGTGGATTTAAGAAAAGGTTCTCCAAGTTTTGGGCAACACTATACCATTGAATTGACGGCGGATAATCATAAACAGTTTTTTGTACCTGCTGGATTTGCACATGGTTTTGTGGTGTTAAGTGAAACTGCAACTTTCTTTTATAAAGTAGACAAGTTTTATGAGCCAGGAAACGAAGTGGGTATTATGTATAATGACAAAGATTTAAATATTAATTGGCAGTTATTAGACAGCGAATTAATATTATCGGATAAAGACAAAGTATTAGGAAGCTTCGCAGAATATGCTGCGAGTTTATAGATGAGTTTTAACTAAAAGAAAAAGTGTTATGATTTGAGCACGAACTGCGAAAACATATACACAAACAAAAAATTAAATTATTAGGTATATGAAGGGAATTATATTAGCAGGTGGATCAGGTACTAGATTGTATCCAATAACAAAAGGAATTAGCAAACAATTAATGCCTATTTATGACAAGCCAATGATTTATTATCCATTGTCTGTTTTAATGTTGGCGGGTATTAAAGAAGTATTAATCATCACGACACCAGAAGATAATGATCAATTTAAAAGATTATTAGGAGATGGTTCAGAGATAGGCTGTCAATTTAGTTACGCAGTACAAGCGGTGCCTAATGGACTAGCACAAGCATTTGTGATAGGAGCTGATTTTGTTGGTAAGGAAAAGGTTGCTTTAGTATTAGGAGATAATATATTTTACGGTGCTGGATTTAGTAAGTTGGTTCAATCTTTTAATGATGTAGAAGGTGCGGCTGTATTTGCTTATGAAGTAAACGATCCTGAAAGATATGGTGTGGTGGAGTTTGATGAAAATAATAATGCATTGTCATTAGAAGAAAAGCCGGTTGCTCCTAAATCAAATTATGCAGTACCTGGCTTATATTTTTATGATAATCAAGTAGTTGAAATAGCTAAAAATATTCCAGCATCACCGAGAGGAGAATATGAAATAACTGATGTAAACAAAGTATACTTAGAGCGTAAACAATTACAAGTAGGTATTATGAATCGTGGCACTGCTTGGTTAGATACCGGTACTTTTGAGTCATTAGCAGATGCTTGTGAATTTGTAAGAGTAATTGAAAAGCGCCAAAGTCAAAAGATAGGATGTATAGAAGAGGTTGCTTACAGAATGGGCTTTATTAATAAGGATCAATTACTTGTTTTAGCAGACAAATATGCTAAAAGTGGGTATGGGGAATATCTAAGAGGATTAAAAAAGTAGGATTCGACTGAACCTTTCTAACATTTTGTTGTTTTTATAGCATGTCATCTTATACCATCAAGGATTTAGAGAAAATCTCGGGAATTAAAGCGCATACCATTAGAATATGGGAACAGCGCTATAAATTTTTGCAGCCTCAACGTACTGAGACTAATATTAGATCTTATTCAAGTGACGAATTGAAGATTATTTTGAACGTTTCTCTTTTAAATAAATATGGGTTTAAAATCTCTCATATTGACAAAATGTCTTCAGCTCAGATGGAGGAGAAGATTCTTAGTTTGAATCAATTGGATGCTCAAAAAGAAAGAGTGGTGAATGCCTTAATAAAGGAAATGGTTTCTTTGAATATGGCAGATTTTGAAAGACAGTTAGATCTTTATATTGCACAAAAAGGAGTGGATAAAACTATTACTGAAATAATATTCGCATTCTTAGAAAGAGTAGGAATTCTTTGGATAACCAATCATATCAACCCTGCACAGGAACATTTAGCTACAAATATTATTCGTCAGAAAATCATTTTAGGTATTGAAAGATTGCCATCAGTAGCAAGCTATTATACCAAAAGAATTGTTTTATTCATGCCAGAAGGGGAATATCATGAGATAGGATTATTGTATGTACACTTTCTATTGAAACAAAGAGGAGTCTATGTAGATTATTTAGGATCAAATGTTCCAATGATAGATTTGCAGTACTTAGCCTCAATTAATAAAGTTGACTATCTATATTGTCACTTAACGTCACCTGCAAAGAACTTTAAAGCAGTAAAATTCTTCCATCAATTGGAGCCTATTAGTAAGAAAGTGCCAGTTATTATTTCAGGTCAAATGGCACAATCTTACACAGCCACTACAGCTGAAAACATCCATTTAAAGCGATCTTTGGCTGATACAATTTCCTTCATAGAGACTTTTTAGCTTAGATACTAAATCACTGTAATATTTTTTAACTAGTTGATAATCAACTTTATTTTTTTAAAATTTTATATATTGTTTAATTTATTTTAAAAAAAGTTAAACAAAATACTATTGTGTAATTTATTTTTGTTTAGCTTTGAATATTATAAAGTTAAACAGAATTATATGTCAAACGCAGAATTTAGCATGTTGCTTACCGAAAATGCGGAATTTTTAAGACCATTTGCAATAAACCTAACTAAGAATCACGAATCAGCTAAGGATCTTTTTCAAGAGACTTTGTATAGAGCTATATCAAATAAAGACAAGTATAATGTTGGAACAAACATAAAAGCTTGGTTGTACACCATAATGCGTAATATTTTCATTAATGACTATCGCAAAAAAGCAAAGCAATCAACAGTATTTGATAATTCTCCCAATGATTTTCTAATAGACCAAACTAGTAATAAAGTTACTAATGATGCCATAACTAACTTAAATTTGAGGGAAGTGAAGCAGTACATTCATGACTTACCTGAATTGTTCAGAACACCTTTTAATTTATATTACGAAGGTTATAAGTACAATGAAATTGCTGATGCATTAGATGAGCCATTGGGCACCATCAAAAGTAGAATTCACTTTGCTAGAAAAATTTTAAAACAAAAAATACAACGTTACTAAATACATGTCAACGCAATCTAAAAAAGTTTTAGTTATAGGAGCCGGTTTTGCGGGCATGTCGGCAGCATCTTTTTTAGCGAAAAAGGGTTGGAGTGTAACAGTGATTGAAAAAAATACATTACCTGGTGGTCGAGCAAGAAAGTTTAAAGCGGAAGGTTTTACTTTTGATATGGGACCAAGCTGGTATTGGATGCCTGATATTTTTGAAAAATATTTTGCCAATTTTGGTAAAAAGGTAAGTGATTATTACCAACTACAAAGACTGGACCCTTCTTACAGAGTTTATTTTGAAAAAGCAGCATGGGATATGCCTGCTAATTATGAGGAATTACAGGCATTATTAGAGTCGGTAGAACCCGGAGCTGCTAAGGCTTTAGATTTATTTTTAGCAGAAGCAAAATTTAAATATGATATTGGAGTAGGTAAATTGGTACAACAACCAGGTCTTTCTTTGACCGAGTTCTTGGACATAGATTTATTTAAAGGTATTTTCAAATTGGATGTTTTTCAATCAATGAAAAAACATGTTGCTAAATATTTCAAGCATCCTTACATTCAGTTTTTAATGGAATTCCCAGTATTATTCTTAGGAGCATTACCGGAAAAAACACCTGCATTGTACAGTTTGATGAACTACGCAGACATCAAAGGTGGTACTTGGTATCCTGAGAATGGAATGTATAGTATTGTTCAAGCAATGTATGATTTAGCTATTTCATTAGGTGTACAATTTCATTTAGGAGAGGAAGTGACCAATATTAAAGTTGTAAACGGTCAAGCCAGACAGGTGTCAACAAAATTGGTTGATAAGGAGGAAGTGAGAACTTATGATTTTGACGTGATAGTTGGAGCTGGGGACTATCATCATATAGAAACTAAATTATTAGACACTGAACATCAGTCATATTCTGAAAAATATTGGGACACTAGGGTAATGGCACCAAGTTCCTTATTATATTATGTCGGATTAAATAAAAAAATTCCAGGAGTACTGCATCATTCATTATTCTTTGATACAGACTTCGAAGTACATGGAAAAGAAATTTATACCGACCCAAAATGGCCAACAAGACCTTTATTTTATGCTTCTGTACCTTCCGTGACTGACCCTACCGTAGCGCCAGAGGGGTGTGAAAACTTATTTTTATTAATACCTATTGCAGCTGGCTTAGAAGGGGATACGGAAGCGGTGAGAACACATTATTTTAATGAGATTATTGGACGTTTAGAAAAGAAATGGGGTGTGTCTATAATGGATTCGATTATTTATAAAAGGTCCTATGCTGTAAGCGATTTTAAATCAGACTATCATTCCTTTAAAGGGAATGCATATGGGTTAGCTAATACTTTATTACAAACAGCAAATTTAAAGCCATCATGTAAAAGTAAAAAAATAAAAAACTTATATTACGCTGGCCAATTAACAGTGCCAGGGCCAGGAGTGCCACCAAGTTTAATTAGTGGTGAAGTGGTAGCGAATTTAATTAATAAAAATAACTAATAAAAAAAGTATTATACAATGTCATCTTTAAAATTATATAATGAAGTAGCCGCTTATAGTAGTAAGTACACTACGCTATTGTATAGTTCTAGTTTTTCGTCTTCTATTAAGCTATTAGATAAGGACCTTCAACAACCCATTTATGATATCTATGGATTTGTTCGTTTTGCAGACGAAATAGTAGACACTTTCCATGATTATGATAAGCCTACTTTATTTAAACAATTTAAAGCAGATACTTATTTAGCATTGGAACAAGGAATAAGCTTGAATCCTATTTTACATAGATTTCAATTAACCTACCATCAATATAAGATCGATCCGGCTTTATTGGATGCTTTTTTATTTAGCATGGAAATGGATTTGAACCAACATGCACATGACGAAGCTTCCTATCAAAAATACATTTATGGAAGTGCAGAAGTAGTTGGTTTGATGTGCCTATATATATTTTGTAATGGCAATTTAAATTTATTTGAAAAGCTAAAGCCAACGGCTCAAAGTCTTGGGGCTGCGTTCCAGAAAGTTAATTTTTTAAGAGATATTAAAGCAGATTTTGAAGGATTGGAAAGGGTTTATTTTCCAAATTGTGATTTTTCAAATTTCAGAATAGAGGACAAGCTTGCTATTGAGGCTGATATTCAAAAAGATTTTGAACAAGCATTAATAGGTATTAAAGAATTACCTTTGCAATGCAGATTTGGGGTATATGTGGCGTTTAAGTATTATTATTCTTTATTTAAGAAAATTAAAAAAACAAAGCATCACGCGATTCTTAAAACCAGAATTAGGATACCTGATTACAGTAAGATGTTTATATTGGCAAAAGCAAAATTAAGAAGCCAAATAAATTTCTTATAAATCGTAGAATTATTTTGAATTTATTTTTTTTAATGTTTTAAACTATTTGATATGTTATTCTTGATTGTAATGTTGAGTACGTTTTTTATTATGGAAGGGGTTACATGGTTGACACATAAATACGTAATGCATGGATTTTTATGGTATTTGCATGAGGATCATCATCAGCCAACAGGCCATGTGTTGGAGAAAAATGATGCTTTCTTTTTAATATTCGCTATTCCAAGTATGGCTTGTATTTTTTACGGCACATTTGGTGGACCGTTATGGGTTGCAGCTATTGGTACTGGCGTTGCTATGTATGGACTTGCTTATTTTATTGTACACGAGGTTGTTATACATCAAAGACTTAAGTTTTTCACAAGATCTGATTCTAGATATATTAAAACAATCCGTTGGGCGCATAAAATGCACCATAAACATATTAATAAAGAAGATGGGGAGAGTTTTGGTATGTTATGGGTAGCTAAAATGTATTGGGATAAAGTTAAACGTGACGAGAAAATACAAAATAAAGCTTAGTTCTATATTTAGTGGAACAAGATAATACATACGATTATATTATAGCTGGAGCAGGCTGTGCAGGCTTATCACTTTTGTACCATATACTTCAGGATCCAAATATTTGTTCAAAAAAAATATTAGTTATCGATAAGAATTTGAAAAAATCAAATGATCGAACCTGGTGTTTTTGGGAAAACAAAATAGGACCTTTTGAGTCGCTTGTTTGTAAGAAATGGGACACCATATCCGTACACAATAATAATTTCAATAAAGAACTTGCTACAGGCGAATATCAGTATAAAATGATTCAAGGGATTGACTTTTATAATTATGTAATTAATGCAGCAAAACAGTATTCAAATATTACTTGGGTAGAAACAGTAATAACAGAAATTGATCAAATCGCATCTATTGGCGTAGTCAACTGGGAAAATGGAAGTGCATATTCCCCTTTTATTTTCTCTAGCATCTTACCTTTAGATACTTTATACAGATTAAGTCAGGGCAATTTAGAAATTCCATTTCTATGGCAGCACTTTAAGGGGCGTTTAGTGGAATTTGAAA
This sequence comes from Bacteroidota bacterium, assembly GCA_947452555.1. Taxonomy (GTDB): domain Bacteria; phylum Bacteroidota; class Bacteroidia; order Chitinophagales; family Chitinophagaceae; genus Sediminibacterium. Next base: position 86,006 of record CANGDH010000006.1, on the reverse strand, counting down.
CAGCAGTATTCAAGCCAAATGTAGCTAGGCTAATGGATTTTAATGTAAGTCAGCATGGTTATACCGGATTCATGTATATCTTGCCATTATCTGATAAGAAAGCATTAGTAGAATATACCTTGTTCTCGCCTAAGCTATTGGAAGAACATAAGTACGATAAGGAGATGGATGATTATTTGGCTCATGAATATAATGGAAAGAATTATACTATTTCTCACACAGAAATAGGGGCAATTCCTATGACACAATATTTGATTGACAAAAGCAAAGCACCTGTTTATGTTATTGGGACATTGGGCAATGCAGTCAAAGCCAGTACAGGCTATGCTTTTCACTTCATACAGGAACAGACGCAACAAATAGCCAATCAATTAGCAACAAATAAACTTATTAATACGGAAGTACATACTACGAGACATTCTTTTTATGACAGTATACTACTTTATATATTACAACATAAGAAAATGGAGGGTAAGGTAATATTTGCACGAATCTTTGAAAAAAATAATACTTCAACAATTTTTAAATTTTTATCTAATACTTCTTCACTCTTTGAAGACATCAAAATAATGCGCAGTTTACCTACACGTATTTTTTTACCAGCAGCATTGAAGGTTTTACTCCGGCGGGCTTAGCGCAATTACTTGCTAATAAAATAAGTAAATTTGCAAAATGGCCTTGTCGTACAATGGTTAGTACAAGAGTTTCCGAAGCTCTAAATCCCAGTTCGATTCTGGGTGAGGCTACAAATAATTCATAAAATTTGAATGGTTATTTTGAATAACAATAAGTTTTAATCAATAGGTATGAAAATAGAAATCTGGTCTGATATTGTTTGTCCCTTCTGCTATATAGGGAAAAGAAAATTTGAAATTGCTTTAGCTGCTTTTCCGGCAAGGGATAAAGTTGAAATTGAATGGCGTAGCTTTCAATTAGACCCAAGTATGGAAAATATTCCAGGAAAGTCAGTACATGCTTATTTAGCGGAGCGCAAAGGTTGCAGTATAGAAGAAGCTATGGACATGAATAATATGATGTCGAACGTTGCGAAGGAGGTTGGGTTGAACTATAACTTTGATATAGCTGTAATTAACAATACATTAAATGCACATAGACTTCTTCATTTTGCAAAGTCAAAAGGACTTCAATCTGCATTAAAGGAAAGGTTATTCCATGCTTATTATACAGAAGGAAAGGATGTTTCTGATATAGTATCCCTTTCGGATTTAGCGTCAGAAATTGGATTAAATAAAGTAGAAGTGAGTGAAATGTTAGCTTCCGATATTTATAAAAATGAAGTAGAATTGGACCAATATTATGCAGAACAAGTAGGTGCTAGAGGTGTACCGTTTTTTGTTTTTAATAATAAATATGCTGTGTCTGGGGCGCAGCCTCCAGAAATGTTCAGCGAGGTTTTAGAAAAAGTATGGAAGGATGAAAATCCAAATATCATTGACACAGAGATAACTGGTGCAATTTGTGGGCCAGAAGGCAATTGTGATTAAATTTTTATGTTTATCGCTGAAGATTTTTAAATATTGAATTTATGCTAGAAACATAAAACAAATGTAAAAACGTACAAAAAATAAAAATATACAATATGGAATCATTGATAAATAAAATAGCTTTCGTAACAGGTGCAGGAAAGGGAATTGGTAAGGCTATCGCAATTGCATTGGCGAAAGAAGGAGCACATGTAGGTTTAATGTCTAGAACAGAAAAAGATTTAATTTTAGTAGCATCCGAAATTAAAAAGCTAGGAGTAAAGACCTTCATAGTAACTGGAGATGTAAGTAAGATAGAAGAAGTGAATTTAGCGGTTGAGAAAGTGCATACCTCATTAGGTCCTATTGATATTTTAATAAATAATGCAGGGATTGGTACTTTCGGTAAATTCTTAGAATTAGAACCTGTAGTTTGGGAAAATATGATAAAGGTAAATTTGTTAGGTGTATACTATGTTACTCGTGCGGTATTGCCACAAATGATTGAAAGGGGGATGGGTGATATTATCAATATTTCCTCCACTGCTGGCAAGTCAGGTAGTGCAGTGACTAGTGCTTATAGTGCTTCTAAATTTGGTGTATTTGGATTAACTGAAAGTTTGATGCAGGAAGTTCGTAAGCATAATATTAGAGTAACTGCTTTAGCTCCAAGTACGGTAGTTACAGACTTGGCACAAAGTGCCAACTTAATTACAGGAGATGCAGAAAGAGTGATGCATCCTGAGGATTTTGCGGAATTGATAATTGCACAGTTAAAATTAAATAGAAGGGTATTTGTAAAAGAAGCAAGTATTTTTTCTACTAATCCATAAACAAGCTCTTAGAGTTCTCTAAAAGCTTGTAATTTTTCCCAACGATTGTGCATTCCTGCATTAGCTTGATCTAAGAAGTCATGTGCTTTGTCTGGATAATTATTTTTAATTGTTGCGAATCTGTTTTCATTGTATAAGAAATCTTCCATTGGAATAGAAGGGTCTTTACTGTCTAATGTAAATCTTTTCCCTTTTTCGTTATTAGGGTTGTAACGGAATAGGGGCCAGTAGCCTGATTTTACAGCCAAGTCTTGTTGGTCTAGTCCATGACACATATCGTATCCATGTGCAATACAGTGACTATAAGCAATAATTATAGATGGGCCAGGGAAGGCTTCAGCTTCTAATATTGTTTTTAGCGCATGCACGTCGTTAGCCCCCATTGATATTTCGGCAACATAGGCTTTGCCATGCGCCATTGCTTGCATTGCTAAATCTTTTTTTCCAGTTGTTTTTCCCTTAATAGAAAATTTAGCACTTGCACCTATTGGAGATGATTTTGATTTTTGACCACCAGTATTAGAGTATACTTCTGTATCTAAAACTAAAATATTTACATTCTCACCTGTGGACAATACATGGTCTAAGCCACTAAATCCAATATCATAAGCCCAGCCATCTCCACCCACAATCCACATTGATTTCTTCTCAAGAGAACCAACCACTTGACGTAATATATTTGCATCTGGGTTGGTACTCTTGCGTAAACGATTTTTTATTTCGTTTACATTTACGCGTTGCTTAATTATAGCTACTTCGTTCAATTCTTCGTTAGCTATAATCTCATCTACTAATTCTGCACCTAATTCATCTCTTAATTTTTTCAATAATGAAAATGCATAACTGCGTTTCATATCGGTAGCTAATTTTATACCTAATCCAAATTCTGCATTGTCCTCAAACAAAGAGTTTGCCCAAGCAGGGCCATTACCTGCTGCATTCATACTCCATGGTGTAGTTGGCAGGTTTCCACCAAATATGGACGAGCAACCAGTTGCATTTGCAACAATCATTCTATCTCCAAACAATTGGGTTAATAGTTTTAAATATGGAGTTTCTCCACATCCACTGCATGCCCCAGAAAATTCAAATAAAGGCTCTAGGAACTGGGATCCCTTAACTGTTGACTTATTAATTCTAGTTCTATCAATATCGGGTAATGAAAGAAAGAAGTCCCAATTCTTTTTCTCTGTTTCTTTCAACGGTATTACATCCTGCATATTGATAGCTTTATGACCTGGTTCTGTTTTGCTTTCAATAGGGCAGAATTCAACGCATAAATTACAACCAGTACAATCCTCTACAGCAACTTGTAATGTATAAGATTCGGTCTCTTTCATAAATTCTTTACCGATAGGACTTACATGCTTAAAAAAGCTAGGGGCTTTCTCTAAATTACTATTATCATATACTTTAGGACGAATAGCAGCATGCGGACAAACAAAAAAGCATTTGCCACATTGTGAACATAAGTTTGGATCCCAAACTGGAACTTGTTCTGCTATATTTCTTTTCTCGTATTTAGTAGTTGCAGAAGGGTAGGTGCCATCTGCGGGGAAAGCGCTTACAGGAAGGGCATCTCCTTCTCCTGCAATAATTTTACCTAAAACATTTTTCACAAAATCAGGAGCATTTGATGAAACTGATGGGGTTAACTCTTTAGTACCTATACTGAAAGTAGAATAATCTAATAAAAATAAATTTTCTAAAGTTTTGTCAATCGCATCAAAATTCTTTTTAACTACTGCATCTCCTTTTTTGCCGTAGGATTTTTTTACAGCATTTTTGATGGCAGTTATAGCATCTTCTTTTGGCATAATATTAGAAATAGCAAAGAAGCAGGTTTGTAAAATAGAGTTAATACGAGATCCCATTCCTGTTTCTTTGGCTACTTTAGAAGCATTGATGACATAAAGTTTTAATTGTTTTTCAACTATTTCTTTTTGAATGGTATATGGAATATGTTGCCATACTTCCTCACTGTTAAATGGAGCGTTTAATAAAAAAGTGGCTCCATATTCTACGTCTTTTAATATATCATAAGTTTCTAAATAATGAAAGTGATGACAAGCCACAAAGTTGGCTGAATTAATTAAATAACTAGACCCAATTGGGTGATCGCTAAAACGTAAATGAGAAACAGTAAGTGAGCCTGATTTTTTTGAATCATATACAAAATAGGCTTGTACATGGTTTTGGGTTACATCGCCAATAATCTTAATTGTATTTTTATTGGCACTAACAGTCCCATCTGCACCTAATCCGAAAAACAAACCTCTAAACAAATGTTGATCTTCTAAACTAAAATTTTTGTCATATGCTAAACTTGTTTTAGTTAAGTCGTCTTCAATACCAATGGTAAAACCATTTTTAGGTTTTACGTTTGTTAATTCGTCGAAAATCGCTTTGATCATTGCAGGGTTAAATTCTTTAGAGGCTAATCCGTATCTGCCTCCAATCACTTTTGGCATAACGCCTTCCCATTCAGCATGCAAGGCATTAATGACATCCATAAATAAGGGTTCGCCAATAGCTCCAGTCTCCTTGCATCTATCTAAAACGGCTATTTGTTTTACACTTGTTGGGATGGCTTTAATAAAATGAGTTACGGAGAATGGTCGATATAAGTGCACACATACATAGCCAGTTTTTTCTCCTTTTTTATTCAAATAATCTACTGTTTCTTTAACGGCAGTAGATCCAGAACCCATAATTATAATAATTCTTTCAGCATCTTCATGTCCATAATATTCAAATAATTTATAGGCACGACCGGTTAGCTTTTCAAAATCTTTCATTGTAGAAGCTACTATAGCTGGTACTTTCCAGTGGTATGAATTTGCGGCTTCTCTACTTTGAAAAAATACATCTGGATTTTGTGCAGTACCCCTTATGAATGGATTTTCAGGATTTAAAGATCTTTGACGATGTCTAGCAACTTGATCTTCGTCAATCATTGCTTTAATTTCATTGTCTGTTAAAAGCGTCACTTCATTTATTTCATGAGATGTTCTAAAACCATCAAAAATATTTAAAAATGGAATACTTGTTTTAAGGGTAGCAGAAGTTGCAATCATGGCCATGTCATGTGCTTCTTGTGGATTGTTACCAAACAACATCGCAAAGCCAGTAGAACGAACCGCCATCACATCACTATGATCTCCGAAAATAGACAATGCATGTGTTGCTAATGCTCTTGCTGCAATATGGAATACAGTTGGAGTTAATTCTCCTGCTATTTTATACATATTAGGGATCATTAACAGCAAGCCTTGGGAACAAGTGAAAGTTGATGCAAGTGCTCCTCCTTGCAATGCGCCATGTATTGCACCTGCAGCACCTGCTTCACTTTGCATCTCAATAATTTTTGGCACCTCTCCGAATATATTTTGTCTTTCATCACTACTCCATTCTTCTGCAAATTCCCCCATTGTGGAGGAAGGAGTAATAGGATATATAGCACATACTTCGCTAGTTTTATAGGCAATATGAACGGCAGCTTCATTACCATCCATGACGGTAATATTTTTCTTTTTTGAAATGGAGCTTTTCATGCGATTAAAGTTTGTTATTTGATTAAACAAATTACTTTAAATGCAAAAATCAAAATATGATTAAAGTCAGTACTATAAAGGATTTAAGTAGGATAGTAACGCCTATCGATGATCAAAATAGGGAACAGAATCATCAGACACGTCCTCTTTTTGTTGCCAGTAGGAAAGTGTAACTATATGACCGTCAGGTGTATGTAATAATCGACCAAAAATTGCATTTATTGGGTTAAAACTAAGGTCGGTAACACCTATAGTAAAAGTGGTAGATGGGGAAGAATTTTCCATCTTATCAGAAGGACTTGCTACTATAACCACTTCATATTTATTATAGCTTAGTAAGTCTTTTAAAAATACGACTCTTTCGGAAGAGACATTTTTTTCAACTATAGCACATTTTATAGCATCTAGATCTTCAAATTCGTGGTTCTTATTAATTGCCATAAAATAATAAATTATAAGCCAAAGCTTAGTGAATAAATATAATCATAAACTACACTTGCTAAACCTGTCACTAAAATACCAGCAACACATATATACATTGCGATTTTTGACAGAATAGGGATACTTAGCTTTTCTATTGGTGTTTCATTTTCTTCCATGAATATTGCTTTTACTACTCTTAGATAATAGTAAAATGATATTACCATATTCAATGCAGCAAAAGTAATTATGCCATAGTTCCCTTTAGCTGCGCCGGACATCATTAAAAACAACTTGCCAAAAAATCCAGCAGTTGGTGGTACTCCGGCTAATGAGAATAATGCAATTGTTAATACCCATGAAAGTAGGGGGTTGGTTTTATAGAAGCCTTTAAAGTCTGCTATATTTTCTTTTCCAGTCAAAGCACTCACTACACTTACTACACCGAATGCTGCTAAATTAGAAAATACATAAATTAAGATAAAATAAATTAAGGAAGCTGAACCTGCAATAGAGCTGCCTGAAATACCAATTAAAATAAATCCTACTTGTGCAATAGAGGAGAATGCTAAAAATCTTTTAAAATTATCTTGTCTAATGGCGAATAAATTACCAATTAATATTGTCACTACAGCAAGTATCATTAATATAAGATACCATGTTGATGCAATAGGTTGAAACACTTTATACAATATAGAAACAAATGTAAATAGTACTGCTGCTTTAGAAATAACAGATAAGAAAGCAGTAACTGCAATTGGTGCTCCTTCATAAACGTCTGCAGTCCATAAGTGAAAGGGCACTGCAGATATTTTAAATGCGAATCCAGATACTAATAAAATAAAAGCAAATATTTGTAATGGGTTATTGCCTATATGTGCTGTTAAAATAGAGAAAGTTAAAGTACCACTAGTTCCATATAAAAATGAGATACCCATTAATAATATGCCTGAAGAAAAGGCAGATGACAATATTAGTTTCATTGCAGCTTCGGATGATTTTCGCTTTAATAAGTCGAAATTTGCAGCAGCTGCTAATGGTATTGTTGACATTTCTAGTCCTAGATAGAAAATTAATAAATTTCCACTTGAAATAAGGAAGAACATTCCTAATAAAGAAGTTAATATTAGTAAGTAAAACTCTATAACTTGATTATGATTTTTTAACCAAACATAAGATTGCATAGAAATAATCAATACAGCTAAGTTTAAAATATTTTTTTCTAATATCATTAGTGTATTAGTGCTAAACATGCCACTAAACAATTCTCCTTTAGCTGAAAGAACTAAACCAATAGTAAGATTAATTAACAATGCAGAATTGACAAAGTTCAATATGCTTGAATTACTTCTTTCTCTTCCTAGTTTAATAAAGAGTAACAGAAAAATGAGCACGCTAAGTGTCAGTTCCTGTCTCAATAGCAAAAATATATTATTTAACATCTGTCGAATTATTTAAGGGTAATTGCTTTAGTAATTGGTGACATCAAGATATTTGTAGTTGGCATGATTAGTTGATTAATTAAGAATGGAGCCAATCCAATTATTAATATTCCTGTAATTAATAATCCAGCTGCCAATTTTTCATTCCAAGTAGCGTCTGCTAATAATGCATGTTCATTACTAATGGGTCCCATAATTGTTTTCCCCGTTGCACGTAAAATGTATACAGCAGTTACAACAATTGATGCGCCAGATAAAATGGTAGCAAGTCTGTAAGCTCCGGTTGGATTTTGCCAAGAGCCCATAAATACTGTCATCTCTGCTACAAATCCACTGAACCCTGGCAGCCCTAATGAACATAAGCCTGCAATGACAAATACAGTAGAGATAAAAGGCATTACTTTTAAAATGCCTCCAAGTTGCGCTACTTGTCTAGTATGTGTTCTGCTATATATCATTCCAATGGCAGCAAAAAACAGGGCTGTCATTAATCCATGTGAAACCATTTGTATGACCGCTCCATTTACAGAAGTTTTATTCATCATTCCAATACCTAATATTACGAATCCACAATGGCTAATGGAAGAGTATGCGTTAATGTATTTTAGATCCGTCTGCATCATGGTTGCAAATGCACCATAAATAATTGCAATAGTTGCTAGTGTAATTATAATCCAACTATAAGCGTTTGCCGCTTCAGGCATCAAAGCTGCAATACGTAAACAACCATAGCCTCCCAATTTCATAGAGATGCCTGCAAGGAACATAGACGCAGCTGTTGGCGCAGAAGCATGACCGTCTGGTACCCAAGTATGAAAAGGGAATAGTGCAGCGAATATGCCAAAGCCAACAAAGGCAAATGGAAAGAAGAACATTTGTACTCCAACAGAAATGCCCATCTGTGTAATTTTTACTATGTCAAAAGTATTGGTATTATAATATATCCCCATTAGTCCAACAAAAACTAATGCTGAACCTGCCATTAACATTAATGCTAGCTTCATAGCACTATTTGTTTTATTGCCAGACCCCCAAATGCCAATTAATAAAAATTTAGGGATCACTGCGACTTCTAAGAAGAAGAATAAAGTAAAAAGGTCTAATGAAATAAAGAAACCGTAAGCGCCCATGCTTAATAATACTAAAAGAAAGAAGTATTCCTTACTAAGTTTATCCATTGTCCAGGAAACCAAAATACCAGCCACTACAATTACTGCAGTCAATAAAATCATGGCTAAGGAAATACCATCTATACCAATATGATAATTAATATGTAAAGTGGTAAACCAGGTGTAATTAGATTCAAATAAATGAGCTGCCTTATTTCCAGTCGCTTTTTCGCCCATATATAATTTTAATAACCAAATCGCTAAACCTAATTGAGTAATTGCTCCTACTAGTCCAATGACTCTAATTTGCTGCAATCCCTTTGCGAATAAAATTGCTAAAGCTGTAATTAATGGAACTAAGATCAATAATGATAAATTCATAATAATATTTTATTTCCAGATATAAATAAACAATACAGACAAGGCCAATACTCCGCCAAAAAAATAGAGTGCATAATTTTGTACTTTTCCTGATTGTAGTCCTTTAATTGATACCGATATATACGAAGTGATTTTTGCTAACAAAAGCATAAAGCCGTCAATAATATTTTTGTCAGCCCAAGCAATTGGTTGTCCTATGTATGGGAAGATTATTTTTTTAGTGATAAAAATGTATAGTTCGTCTATATAAAACTTTTTATATGCAGCGGTATAAAATCCGCCAACTGCATTTACTATTTTATCAGACTTTACATTTTGCTTTTTGTATAAATTAGCTGCTATTAGTATTGCAATAATAGTAATAGTTACTGGCGTTATTGAAAATAGTAAATCTGTATGCGTTTCAAATGCAGCACCGTCGGAACTTACAAATTTTGAAAATGGAATAAAACCTACGCCTACTGCACACGCTGCTAATATAAGTAGTGGTAATTTCATTATCCATGGTCCTTCACCATGACTATGATCTTTATCAGTTAAGTTATTTGAATGTATAGTTGCTTCTTTATTCCAAAAAATGGAGAAATATAATCGAAACATATAAAATGCAGTCAATGCTGCAGTAAATAACGCAACACCATATATTAATTTATTAGAGTGGAAAGCTGCCATTAAAATTTCTTCCTTACTAAAAAATCCTGCAAATGGAGGGATGCCTGCAATGGCTAAACAAGCAATTAGAAATGTAATATGTGTAATAGGCATTACCTTCCTTAAACCTCCCATGTCTTTGATTTCATTACTATGTACCATATGAATTACTGAACCGGCACCTAAGAATAGTAAACTTTTAAAGAAAGCATGTGTAAATAAGTGGAACATGGAAGCCATATAACCAAGTCCATTTTCACCCCCATTTTTAGAAATGCCTAATGCAAACATCATATAACCAATCTGAGACATAGTTGAGTATGCTAAAACACGTTTAATGTCTGTTTGAGTACAAGCAATTACTGCGGCGAACAATGCAGAAAATCCCCCCACATAGGTTACGATTTTTAATGCAGATTCATCCATAGAAAAGATAGGGAAGAGTCTTGCAACTAAATAGACACCTGCGACTACCATGGTAGCAGCATGTATTAAAGCAGAAACAGGGGTAGGTCCTTCCATTGCATCAGGCAACCATATATGTAATGGGAACATGGCAGATTTGCCAGCACCTCCAATAAATACTAATGTCAAGCTCCAAGTGAGCATACTTGCACCTAAAAAACTTGCGCTTGTAATACTAATAAATGGAGTGGATTGAGTAGCCGTTAAACGGTCAATTAATAATCCAATATCTAATGTTCCTCCATAGTATCCTAATATTAAAATTCCTATTAGAAAACCTAGGTCAGCAAATCGAGTAACAATAAATGCTTTTTTTGCAGCAGTTACTGCAGAGGGTCTATCAAAATAATAACTAATTAATAAAAAACTTGAAACACCTACTAATTCCCAAAACATATAAACTTGAAAAATATTAGCTGATAATACTAATCCAAGCATAGAGAAGGTAAATAAAGAAAGAAATGAATAGTAAGTAGCAAAGCGTTCTTCTCCTTTCATATAACCTAAGCTAAATACATGAACCATTAACGAAACGGAGGTAACCACCACTAGCATCATCACGGAAATAGGGTCTATAATAAATCCAAGGTCAATAGATAAATTAGGACTAAAATCGAGCCAAGTATATTTAAAAGCGATAATTTTTTGATACACTCCATTTACTTTTCCGTCTACAAAGAAGTATTGATTAGCGGCAATAAAGGAAACTAGGGTAGCAATGAATAAGGTAGCTGTCCCCATTATACCAGAAATTTTAGAAAAGTATTTACGCCCGAATAAGCCTAAGATCACAAAGCTTAACAAGGGTAGTAAGGGAATCCAAAGTATATATAAGTAGTTTGACATAGTTATTAGTATTTCATTTCGGTAGCATCGTCTACGTCAATGGAGTTATGACTACGATATAAATTAATGATTATGGCAATAGCAACAGCGGCTTCTGCTGCTGCAATAGTAATAATGAATAAGGTAAAAAATAAGCCATCCAATTTTTCCGGGTATAAGTATTTATTAAAAGCTACAAAATTGATATTAACACTGTTTAGCATTAATTCAATTGACATTAGCATGGTAATTAAATTTCTTCTAGTGAACAAACCATACATGCCTATGAAAAATAAGGTAGTACTAACAAATAGGATCTGGTTTAAAGTTATTTCTTGCATATAGCTATTCTTTAATTATTTAATCTTTAGTATTTAAGATTTCAGATCCTGTTAACGTTATAGTTGCTGAAGAAATTGGATTGGTAGAAGGTCTCATGGCAATGACGATACATCCAACCATGGCAGCTAACAAAAGCATACTCACCAATTCAAAAGGTAGTATATAGCCATAATTAGTAGTGCTTAACATTTGAGTTCCTATTTCATTCATACTTGTATTAAATGGTTTTGATGAGTTCATTGCAAAAGCATCGTAACGATAAATTAAATTATAAGTAAATGCTATTCCAAATAGGGAGGCTAAAGCAGAAAATATCATTTTACTTTTAGGCGGATTAGGCATTTCTTTTCCTGAATGTTGTGTCAGGAAAATAGAGAAGATGATCAAGACTACAATGCCGCCTACGTATACTACAATTTGTATTGCAGCTATAAATTCTACCTGCATCCAAAAGTATAATGCAGCTATTCCAACTAAAGAAAATAATAGCCAAATTGCCGAACGAAATATTTTAACTGAGGTTACGGCAAGGATTCCTGCGCCTAGTATGAGTGCAGAGATCGCATAAAATATGATTGCTGATATATTCATTATTCAATACCCTCCCTAATTTTAGATCCTGGTTTATTTAATATTTTAGTCAACTTAGTTCTATCAAAAACGCTATGCTCGAAATTAGGAGCCATTTTAATAGCATCACTTGGACAGGCTACTACACATAAATTACACATAGTGCATAGTTCTAGTCGATACACTAATGCATCGACTGCTTTTTTCTTTTTGCCTTCAGCATTGAATTCGGACTTTGTAACAACTTTAATAGTTCCATTAGGGCAAGCTATTTCACAGGCAGTGCATCCAGTGCAGGCATGCTCGTTATTGTCGTCATGTGGCATAATAACTTCTCCTTTAAATCGGTCAGCTAATTTTAAAGTAGCTCGATTGTCAGGGTATTGCTCCGTGATAATTTCTTTTGAATGTGTAAAATAATAGCCAGTTTTTCGCATCCCTTTTAAAAGAGAACGGACTCCATTATAAACATCATATATATAGTCTTTCAAAAACATGCTGCTAATTCATTTGGTTTTAAAAATGCCAGCCCATAATGGCGATAATTGTTACTAATAAAAGATTGAATAAGCTTATCGGTAATAAATATTTCCATTCTAAGTTTAATAATTGGTCAACACGAAGTCTTGGAAATGTCCATCTAAACCACATAATCAAAAAAATTAAAAAGAATGTTTTTCCCATAAACCAAATTGATGAAGGGATATAATCCATTATATGATTAAAACTTTCCCAATTCCCCATATGAAATGGCATCCATCCACCTAAGAAAAGGGTAGCGCCAATTGCACAAACAATAAAAATATTAATATACTCTGCAAGAAAAAATAATGCAAATTTCATTCCTGAGTATTCAGTATGGAAGCCTGCAGTTAATTCCGATTCAGCTTCTGCTAAATCAAAAGGAGCACGATTTGTTTCTGCAGTAACAGCGATTATATATAATACAAATGCGATAATAACTGGAATATGACCTTTAAATAACCACCAGCCATTTTCCTGTGCAGCAACAATTTCAGAAATTTGTAAACTACCAGTCAGAACAACAATGGTTAATACAGCAAATCCTGCTGATAATTCATAACTAACAATCTGTGCGCCACTTCTCATAGCACCTAATAATGAGTATTTATTATTACTTGCCCAACCAGCCATTAAAATTCCAATAACGGATAAAGAGGAAATAGCTGAGATATATAGTACTCCAATATTAATATCCCATATTTGGAAATTTTTGGCAAATGCTATAGGAGCTAACAATAACATAGCAACCATCATTACAACAAAAGGGGCTAGGTTAAATAAAAATTTATCTGCAGTGTCTGGAGTTAATCCTTCTTTCATTACTAATTTCAATGTATCTGCTGCTGTTTGAAAAATACCACCTGGTCCAACACGATTAGGCCCTAAACGAATCTGTATACGCGCTGCCACTTTTCTTTCCATTAATACCAATACCAATCCTAGTAATGCAAAAAGTGAAATGGATAATAGTATCACAATCACGCATTCAATTGCTAATGCGATGGTAGGATTGAATTTGATTAATAACCAATCCTGTGTTGCGGTAGTGATGCCTTCTAAACTAAACATGTATAAATATTTTATCTATCAATATCTGGTATGACTAAATCTAAGGTTCCCATAGTTGCCATTAAGTCTCCAATCTTACTCCCTTCTGCCATATGGCTTAATGCTGATAAGTTAGAAAATCCCGGTGATCTAAATTTAATACGATATGGTGTGGTGCCTCCTTCACTTACAATATAGACACCGAAATCACCTCTCGCTGTTTCTACTCTTTGATAAAATTCGCCCTTAGGTAATTTCAATACATTTTTTGTTTTTCCAACAAAGTCTCCTTCTGGAATGGTATCTATTAATTGCTCAATAATGCGAATAGACTGATTCATTTCTTTAATTCTTACCATATATCTTGCAAAGGAATCACCTGCAGTCTCAATCACTTCATCAAATTCAACTTTCGCATATACATCATAGGGTGCTATCTTTCTAATATCACAACTTACTCCACTTGCTCTTGCTACAGGTCCAGTACAACCAAATGAAATAGCATCTTCTGCACTTAAAATACCCACTCCTTTAGTTCTACTTTGAAAGATGACATTATTAGTTACTAAGTCTTCATATTCTGTAACCTTTTCTTTAAACTGCTTTATAAATGCTTTTACTTTATTTTGAAAATCCGGATGAATATCATACATCAATCCACCTGGTACAATATAATTCATGGTGAGTCTTGCGCCACATGTGTCTTCCATTATATCTGTTATCATCTCACGTTCTCGGAATGCGTAAAAGAAGGGGGTGAAAGCACCAAGGTCCATTGCCATTGCGCCAATCCATAATTCATGTGAAGCAATTCTTGTTAGTTCATTTAAAATAGTTCTAACATATTGAGCTCGCTCTGGTACTTCTATTTGCATTCCTTTTTCAACGAGTAATGCACAGGCAGTATTATTAATATGAGAAGACAGATAGTCCATTCTGCTTGTAACGTAAATAAATTGACGGTAAGTCAAGCTCTCACACATTTTTTCAATAGATCTATGGATATACCCTAAATGTGGCTCTATCTTTTTAATAGTCTCTCCATTCAATGTGACAACTAAATGTAAAACACCATGTGTTGCCGGGTGTTGTGGCCCCATGTTTACTACTAGTTCACCTTCTGGGCCAAGTTCTGTTGTATCTTTTATTATTTCAGTTTGATTGTACATGGCCCTATTATAATTTTATCATGTTGATAGGATCTTCAAAATCTTTTCTTAGAGGGAAGCCTTTAAAATCCTCCTCAAGAATTAGTTTTCTTAAATCTGGATGATTTAAGAAATGAACTCCAAACATTTCAAATACTTCTCTTTCATGAAATTCTGCTGTTCTCCAAATTTCAGAAACAGTTTCTATCTGTGGCTTATCTAATATAAGATTTGCTTTTACAACAATATTGTGCCTATATGTAGTAGAGGTAAGATGGTAAACCATGGTTAAATGAGTTTTCCAGTCTAGGCATGTCAAACAAAACAAATAATCCATTTTCAATGGGCTCCTTGTTATGGCTAAAGCTAGATCTTTCCATTCTGCTGCTTCGATAGTTAAGTTTAGCCATTCCCCTGTTTCATCATAACTAACGCTAGGTGCATGTGAGCTAATATATACCTTAATTTCTTCGTTCGTCATTTTGCTTTTTTAAATTCAGCTATAATATTATTGTGTTTTAAACTCAGTTCTTATTTGTTCTCTTGTCATCCCCATCTTTATTTTTTCTTGTAAAGAAATCATAGCATGTAATAATGCTTCAGGGCGAGGAGGGCAACCCGGTATATAAACATCAACTGGAATAATATGGTCTGCGCCTTTAACTACAGAATAAGTATTATAAAAGAATGGTCCACCACTAATAGCACAAGCTCCCATGGCTATAACATATTTAGGATCCGCCATTTGATCATATAATCGCTTTAATACTGGCGCCATTTTATTGACAATGGTACCTGCTATAATAATGACATCTGCTTGACGTGGAGAAGCTCTGGCAACTTCAAAACCAAATCGAGAAAAATCGTATTTAGCAGCTGCTGTTGACATCATCTCAATTCCGCAACAACTTGTTGCAAAAGATAATGGCCATAAAGAGTTACTGCGAGCCCAATTGATAACGCTATCAAATGTGCTGACCACAATTCCGCCTCCTGGTGTTTCATGTATGATTCCTGGAAATTTTTCATTTCCCTTTATGTTTTCTTTTAATTCCATTTTAAAGCTCCCTTTTTATGAGCATACAAAAAGCCCATGAATAAAATAAATATGAAAATAAGAATTTCAAAAAGTGCTATCATTCCCACTTTTTTTACTACCACTGCCCATGGATATAGAAATACAAGTTCCACATCAAAAACTAAAAATAATAATGTATATAGATAGTATCCAACATTAAATTGATGCCAGGGCGAAGTATTAGTTGGTATGCCACATTCGTAAGCTTGTCCCTTTTGTGGGTTAGAACTTCCTTTTACAAATATTTTACCTACAAGTATACCACCGGCCGAAAAGGCAATTGCTGCAATAAGTAATGCAATCAAGGAAATGGCTCCCATATATATTAGATAAGATGTAAAAATAAATCCTTTAGTAAATTACGAATAATAGTAATTACATAGAATGTATTCTTATCTTATTTTATCCTTTATTATTTAACTCATTTTTTCAATTTCATAAGAATGACCAATGTCATTCAATAATTCATTGGAAAAACGTAAAATGGCCTAGCTTTTTTTCATTGAATTGAATAGTAAGCTAAGCCAAATTGCTTTGAAATTAATAAATTGGGAGAACAAGTAGAACGATTATAAAGGACCTTTGTTCCACAATCTTACAGGTATCTCAGTTCCTAAATTTTGTAATAAGGAATTCCTGAATCTTAACATAAAACGTTTGTATAATGATGATTTCATATCATTTAATACTCCAAATGATAATAAGTAACCCATTTATAGTGTAAATAATACACATTAATTATCTAATATTATGATAATCAATTAATTTAGATATAATAAATAACTACCTAGTTTAAAATACTTCGCCTAAATTCATGAAAATACCTCTACTGCCACCTTGTCCAAACCCGTAGTCCAAGGCAATATTAGTATTAGAATGCTTGTTCAATTTGACCCTTATACCAGCACCATACCCAGACATAAGTCCTTGTATACTCTTTCCTTGGCGTTCTGATAAAGTTTGGATATTGGCAAATACGACTCCGCCAATAAAACCATTTTCGGTAATGCCAAATCGATACTCAGACTCGGCGAATAATAGTTTGTCACCTCTAAATCTCCCCTGTATATAACCACGTCCAGTATTACTATATGTATCTGATGCAGTTGCAGGTAAATCTAAATAAGGAAGATTTCCTTTAAGATTCAACATATTGTAACTCCAAAATGCTAAAATATTTTTACTGTCTTTATTTGGGAATGGAAGGTATTTTCGAATGTCTAACATCAATGTTTGGGATGGGCGATCACTCCCTAAGAATTCTAAGTTATTTCTATATACTAAATTAATATAAGTGCTATTGGGTATGGGGTTCACAATGCTTTTGCGAGTATCATAAAGCAAATTTAAAAGTAGTCCAACAGTTGTGGAAGACTTAGTAAGACCATATTGTTTGAATCCAACTAATGGCTTATTAATAGTAGTAGTATCAATAATGTTCCAATGGTAGTCAACATTTAATCCAGGTCCAAAATACAAATTTGGAGCAATTCTTTTTACAATAGACTGGTGCATTTTAATATAGGAATAGTCCAACATATCAAATAATTTCAAATCACTATTTGATCCAAGTCCGAAATCCTTTTGAGGATATTTCAAATATGACCAGTTTGTATTTAAGTTATACTCATTATTTTTCAACCAAATATTAGACACTAATTGGCTGATTACTTGCTTATTTTGAGTATACTTTATTTCGGTAGAAATGGTTGAATGATTGTCTGACACTAACTTTCCCGGAAGTATTATATTTGCATTTAAGGAAGTAGCGAATTTCGTAGCCAGGCTATATTCTACAGCAGGTACAAAAGTAAAATGCGATTTCGTTAATTTTTCGTCTTGACTTCTTTGCTTATTGATCTTAAAGACGCGGTATATTCCATCAACAAAATCAACCATAGAGTCTTTGCCTGGTTGTTTGTAAAAAGCTAAAGTGAAAATATTTTTTTTATGCTTGAAAGTGGTGCTGTCAACACCTTGGGAATAGCCTAAGGTGAAAGTGAAAAAAGTTAGTATTAATAAAAGAGAGTTCTTATTCGTTGCCATGTTATTGATTTGTAATAAGTGTTATGGCTGACAAAGTTATACTATTTCGTCTTTTGTGGAATAATTAATACTGGTATAGTGGAGTGTCTAATTATATATTCGGCGGTACTTCCGATAACTAAATGAGATAATCCAGTTCTGCCATGTGTGCCCATTACAATATAGTCTGCTTTAACTTCAGTCGCGAAATCAATAACATCAAATTTAGGGTTGCCTATTGCAGTATGTACATGAATCTCCAATTCCTTATGAGCGTCTTTGATTTTATTTAGTTCAGTCATCGCAAACTCTTTCTGAGAATTATAAATGTCTTCCCATTGTGTTGGCAACAATGACATATCAGAGTGCAAGTAATCAACATACATGCTAATAATAGAAACTAATGTAATTTTTGCATTCATATGACTTGCAAAAACAAAAGCTTCATTTAAAATAGAAGCAGTTGATTCACTTAAATCAACTGCAATAACAATATGACTTTTCATAGTAATGAATTTTACTTAAAGTTAGTCAATAAACTTTAAGTAAAATATTAAGTATGCTAAAACTGATAAGAAACAGTTATTCCAATATGTGCAGGGTCTCCAAGGTGCACTGCACCAAAATCATATGCATAAGATATATATTTTTGTTTAGTTAAATTTCTACTCCATAATTTGACACCATATTTTTCATTACTAACCCCAACACTCATATTTATAATACTATATGGACTTTGATAGATATTATTCGCTAAATCAAAATAAGTAGTTCCAGTATATTTCCATTCTGCTCTAATAAAAGCATCTATTTTACTAGTGCTAATTTTGTGGTTATATTGGGCTGCTAAAAAAGAAGTAATGTCTGGTGTGAATATTTGATTTTTACCAGACAAATCAACTGAACTACCTTGTTGAGAAAGATTTAGTGTTTCAAATTTTGCATTAGTATAGCCAAAATTGTATAATAACATCAATCCCTTTACTGGCCTTGATAATACTTCGGCTTCGATTCCTTTACTATTTAATTTTCCTATATTCTTAGTAATGGTTACGGCGTCGGGTAAAACTAAGCTTGGAACTTGAGCGTCCGCAATTTTTGTATAAAACAAAGCGATATTGAATCTAAGTGTTCGATTGAACATTTCATTTTTCATACCTAGTTCAAAGTTATTACTATACTCTGGTTTGTATCCGATTAATGGTGGCTGCGAAGGATCAGAACCTAATGGAGACAAGCCTCCAGTTCTAAAGCCACGACTAAATAAAATATAGGTTAAACTATTATTGTTGACTTGGTAGTCAAGCGAAACTTTTGGAGACAGTGCATTGAAATTAATTTTTGCACTTGTTTCTGGGGTGGTTGTATATTCAGTATTGTCGGGAGCATGTTGATATAAACCTAATACAGATTGTGTGACTTGCTCATAGTCGTTTCTTAAACCTAAATTGATTGTAAAATTAGGTTGTATAGCGTAACTTAATTGTCCATAGATAGCGATACCTTTTTTAATGGTTTTAGTAATATTTGTTAATGAAAACAATGAATCTCCAACCATCATGCTTGCGAACTCGCCAAAATGTGTTGCTTGTTTAACTGGTGCATCTTGATAAAATAAATAAGCGCCAGTTGTCCATTTGAATTTTGAATTTAAATTATTAATAGAAGTAAATTTCAATTCTTGTGTAAGCACTTTAATATTATTCCAATCTTTACCAAAATTATTTTTTACTGAAATAATATCATATGGTGAGAAATCACCATCTATTGGATTGGTATAATATCGGTAATTACTTTGATAAGCTGTTTGTGAATTAAAATTGAAATAAGTTCCAATATAATTCAATGATAGTGAGTTATTCAGCGTATTGTCTATCATTTTTGTTACTGCATTTTGATTTAATCTATATGGATTATTAATAGCTTCATTTAAGTCAGTAACAAGTGGGAATGCGCCACTATTTTTTTGACTTCTATTCTTTACATTTAATTTAGCAGACCATTTTTTACTAATTAGCCAATTAAGAAAGTAGTTACTTGAAAATCCATTTTGTTTATCATAGGATAGATTATTAAAGTCATTTTTATAATATCCATCTCTTGCTTCATACAAAGCACTCATTCCAAAAAACAATTTATCTTTTAAAAAAGGTGTTTTAAACCCTGCATTTATTCTTTGCTGATTATAGTCACCAATGCTAATTTCTCCAAATCCATTAGTTTGATTAGTAGGTTCTTTTGTAATAATATTAATTACTCCGCCCATTGAATTTCTGCCATATAATGTGCCTTGTGGACCACGTAATACTTCAATACGTGCAATATCATAAAGATTTGGTATGTAAGTGTCTAAGCTAAATTGATTTACACCATCTATGTATACTGCAACAGTCGGGTCGTAGGAAGTTGTAGCAATGCCTCTTATTGAAGTTGCATTTCTAGCATCGCCAGGGTCTGCACTATAAGTATTAGGTATAATTGAAGAAAGGTCTTTTATATCCAAAATTTGTAATGCTTTAATTTGTTTAGCGTCTAAACTTGAAACTGCTAATGGAATTTTTTGAAGATATTCTGCTCTTTTTTGTGCAGTAACAATGACTTTTTCTAATTGTTTTGTTGAATCTTTGATTGTTTTATTTTCATTATTTTGTGAAATTGCGAAGTTTGGTATCATTACTATTGATACAAGCATAAGAATAATAGAAATGGGCACTATTTTGCTGGAATTCATAATCGTAAAATTGTTTGCAAATATATTGCTAACTAATTGAACCATATAATTTTAATGGAAGAATGGTAAGTTTGTCGCTTTTATGAATTGTAATTAAGTGCTTATAGATGTTTAGTCGACATTTTTCAATAAATTTGCATCGATTTACTTAATACATAATCCCCCATTTGATGCTGCTTTACATAACTATTCTTGGCTTTTTTATCACCGCATTACTTGCAATAAATATCCGACAAACAAATAAGGCAAATATTTATTTAATTACATTGATCTTAATTATTAATATATATTCTCTTGCCCATTATGCAATTATTTATTCTAATAATAAATATTTTGCCACAGTGATGTTGGTGCATTTTACACCACTTTATATGTTGTCTGGCCCTGCGATTTATTTTTACGTAAGAGGTTTATTAACGGACGATTATAAATTGCGAAAATTCGACTTCCTGCATTTTATACCTGCATTTCTTTTTTTTATTAATATTAGTAGTTATTTTTTTTTAAGTTGGGATGCTAAATTAGCATTTGCACAAAAAGTCATTTTAAATCCAGCCGAAATTATTAATGTAAAGACCTTATTATTATCCGGTAAATTTAATTATATAATAAGGCCATTAAATAGCATTATTTATACTACTATAGCTGCAATCATGGTTTTTAAGCACCAATCTGTTAACAAGCTTTTCCAAAAACAGACTACTTTAATTTATGCCTGGCTAAAAGTGTTGACTATCACTTTATTTATAATTTATTGTAGTTTCTTTTTATTCTCAATTTTATCTTTAGAGACATTAAGTTATAATATTGGTTATTCGAATGGTTTTTACTTATTGGCAATAGTTTTGTTGGGTTTGATTACCTTAAACGCTTCCTTATTTTTCTTTCCTAATATCATGTATGGACTACCGCAGTTAGATTATGTGATACATAGTAAAGCGCCAAAATCACAAACCTTAAATATTATTGTAGAAGAGGCTAAAAAACAATATAAATCTTTCGAGATTTCAGAAGAAAAGCTTCTTTTACTAAAAAACAAAGTTGATAAATATTCTGAGTCAAGGCCTTATTTGAACCCGGATTTCAACCTAACTATGATGTCTTCAGAGACCGATATCCCAGTTCATCATCTTAGCTATTTTTTTAATGAGTATCTTGACGTTAATTTCAATTCCTGGAAAAACGACCATAAAATTGAATATTTTATTGAATTAATTAAAAATGGGTCTAATGAGATTCTTACTTTAGATGCCCTTTCCAAGCAAGCTGGGTTTATTTCAAGAACTACATTCTTCAATGCTTTTAAGCAAAAGATGGGCATTACACCTTCAGAATACCTTAATAACATCGATTAAGCTCGATAATTTGTCCTCTTTTTCTAAATCAGTACAAAGTTTAGACTATTGAGCTCCTCCAACCCTTGATTAGTTTCTAGTTTCGCTCCCGAATTAGATCTTTTATCTATGTCGTTTTGACAATGATGTTCTAATTCGATAATAGAAATCAGATTGCTATGCTAAAAGGTAAATTCTTTTTGTCTTGTGTTTTATTATGTTCATTAATCACAGTTCAGGCCCAAACGCCGAATTTAAAAAAGCTAACAAAAAAGCAGGAAGATAATTTGTACTTAAATAAGCCGCTTTCGGAGCGTGTTCGTAAATTCAAAAAAGAGGTCATTAAATCATGGGATAAGGTTTTTGTAGACTTCACGGACAATGACGTGTTCTTAACTGCAGGTATTAACTTTTCAAAGCAAAACATCAAAGCTGGGGGGTATAATGCGCCATTTAACTACGATCTGTCAGATTATAATAAAAACGTATTCAAGCCAGGTTATTATGCTGGTTTTACGGTAGACGGCAAGTTCAAGCAAAATCATGCTTATTCTTTTGCCTTTTGTTTAAATAAAATTGCGACTGGTACTAATTATAAGGACGCCGGCACATTGGCTCCTTTTATTGGTTCATTCTCTCATTTTAAGGCAGACGATCAGTTCTTCACTTTGAGTATTGCAGCACATTACAAAAAACTAATTCCCATCACAGATACTGCTAAATACAAGTTTTATGTAATTGCAGGTCCTAGTTTGGACACGCGCTTATCAGGACAAGGCGCTGACAATTTAGTGAACAATAACTACCAACGTTTTATGCTAAAAGCAGATATAGGGCTAGCGTTTGATAATAAATCTTATTACACATTGTTCCTGCATTATAGGCAAGGGATTAACTCCATCACTAAATCACCTATTAGCACCAATATGAATAGTTTGGAGCTAGGTATGAAGATAAAAGCAAGTGATGTATTCTAAACGTCGACAGAACCATTATACCATTAGACAATGAAAAAAATATTTCAATATACTTTGATCTTACTGATCGCGGCGATCTATTTAACTGGATGTTCTAAGGACACAGCAGGTGCTGAGACAAGCTTGTCTTATAAAATGATATCCGACAAAACCTGGTACTTGGACTATGCACAAACTTTTACAGGTACCTCGGTGAAAACAAAAACATATGTTGGACAGTCTACTTACTTTATAAATTTCTTGAAAAATTTAACTACAGTTGACTCGGATGGTATTAGTGGAATCTATACCGTAGAGAAAATTAATGGTCAGTTACAAATACAGGTACAAGCTAAAACGAGTAATGGTGGGAGTATTGAGTATATCTATACTATTGAATCTATGGGAGACAAACATATGGTTTTAACCTATACCATTAGTACTGTGACCACTAAGCTTTTTTATAGCAATAAAAACTAGGGATCATTAATAGTAATTAAAATAATGAAATTGAATAAACTCTATTTTTTGACGGCCATGCTAATCATCATATTAGTCACTGCAAAGCAAGCGGCAGCGCAGGGATTTATGATGAGTAGTATTGGAAGTTTTGCGGGAACGTCTAGTAATATAGCTGCGATTAATTTTAAAAGTACAGCAGCTTGTATTGACGTACAGTCGGGTATTGCGGTATTAAAGGGGGATCGCAGTGACGGACAGTTCGCAATAAACTGCGAAGTGAAAATGCAGTTTAATACACTTGGCATCAAACTATATCCTAACCCAGTAAGTAATGTTACCAGCGTGAAGTTGATAAATACACCACCACTTACTGAAATATTTAATTTAAGTGTTTGGACAACAGAAGGTATAATGATTAGTACTCGAAAGGAAACAGGTTACAATTTATTCCAAGGATTAACTATCGACTTAGGAAGTCTGACAGCGGGAAGCTATGTCCTGAAAATAGCGTCCACAAGTTTTGTAGACGCTATCAAATTTATTAAAGCCAATTAAGCTATTATATGAACAAGTTTTTTAAAGTAAACATCCCCCTGACTTTTATTGCATTTTTTTTAACTGTAATATCAAGTCAATTGTTTGCTCAAGGATCAGGGGTAGGTATTTTTTTTCAAGCAGTAGCTAGAGATAATTTTTCTAATCCTGCAAAAGATAGACAGATATATGTGGAAGCAAGTATAATACAAAGTACTGCAGCTGGTACTAAAGTATTAACAGAATTACATCAGACAACAACAGACGCAACTGGTATTTTCGGTATTAGTATTGGTAATGGTACAAGAACTAGTGGTATCGTTTCAAGTTTAGATAAAGTTGAGTGGGCAAAAGGTCCTTATTTTTTAAGTTTAAAAATCGCCATAAAACCTATCGCCCCTGTTCCAAACTGGGATTATAGTAAAGACTGGATAGATTTAGGAGCGACCCCGTTTGGAACAGTGCCTTATGCATTATATGCTGGCTCTAGTGGCGCCTTGGATAGTAAATTGAATATAGCGGACACCACTAAAATGTTATCCTTGTATGCAAAAGCTCAAGCAGTTCAGAGCTTATCTTCTGCTGTTGCAACAAAAATTTCTACAACAGACACTTCTGCCATGTTAGCGCCATACAAGCAAATGGTTAACGCATTAGTAGCATCCAATATAACTTCATTAACTGCTGCTGCTATTAACGCAAGCCTTGATTCAAAAGTGAATGTAGCAGATAGTAATAGTATTTATGTTACTCCAGCTCAACTTGCGTTAAAAACATTTGATCAAACACCAATTACAACAACGATTGCTTTAAAAGCACCACTAGCTTCACCTACATTCACTGGAACTGTTAGTGGAATTAACAAAATGATGGTAGGATTAGAGAATGTAGATAATACAACTGACATAAACAAACCAGTAAGTTCAGCTGCACAATTAATTTTAGATACAAAAGAAAACTTAAATAATAAATCTATTTCTGTAACAACAGATGCAGCTTCTGATAACAAATATCCAAGTGTTAAAGCAGTAAAAGCATATGTAGATGCAGCTGTTGGTGGTGTTGCTGACGCAGACATTAATACAAAAGGCAAGGTTAAACTTGCTGGTGATTTAGCAGGAACTGCTGATTTCCCATTAGTTGCTACAAACGCAATTACAACTTTAAAAATATTTGATGGTGCAGTTACCGATGCTAAAATTGCGACAGTTACTGGTTCTAAAATAATAGGTAATATAATAGGTAATGCTGATAATGTAAACGGGATAGTGTCTATTGCTAATGGAGGAACAGGTGCAAGCACAGCAAGTACAGCAAGAGCTGCGTTGGGTGTAGCTATTGGTACTAATGTTTTAGCACAAAGAACATTTGGATCAGCTGCAAATAATGCGACATCGGATTTTCAAGCACCTTTGACTTTCTCAAATCCATTAGTAAAAACTGGCAGCACCATAGCTATAAATAATGCCAGTGCTTCAGTAGATGGTTTTTTATCTTCAAGTGATTGGAACACATTTAATAATAAAATAAATTCAACAGAAAAAGCAGCAAATAATGGAGTTGCTAGTTTAGGTAATGACGGAAAAATTCCTTCAAATCAAATACCTGCTATTTCATTTCAAAGTGCTACAGTGGTAGTAAATGAAGCAGCTATGCTTGCTATTCCAAGTGCGCAGGTTGGAAGTATTGCTATTAGAACAGATAATAATAGGAACTATGTATTAAGTGTATTGCCTGCTTCGGATATTAGTAGTTGGATTGTATTAGCAGTTCCAACTTCAGTCACTAGCGTGAATGGAAATGCAGGTCCAAATGTGACACTAACAAGTGATAATATTACGGAAGGTGCTACAAATAAATATTATTCAAACACACAAGCAAGAAATGCAGTGTCCGCGTCTGCGCCTTTAACGTATAACGCAAGTTCAGGAACTTTTTCTATTACACAATCCAATACAAACACGAATGGTTTTTTAAGTTCAAGCGATTGGAATAATTTTAATAATAAACAAGCTGCATTTACATCTCAGGCAGCAAATACGATTTTTGCTTCTCCTGATGGAGCATCAGGTATTCCAAGTTTTAGAAATATTGTAGCAGGAGACATCCCGACATTAAATCAAAATACAACAGGAACAGCTGCAAATATTGCTGGTAGTGGAATAGTTGTTGGTGCAAACGGTGGTACAGGTGTAGCAAATTCAGGTAAAACAATCACATTGGGAGGTAATTTAATTACAGCAGGAACTAATGCAATAACATTGACTACAACAGGAGCTACTAATATTACTTTACCAACAAATGGAACTATTGTTACACTGACAGGTTCAGAAGCATTAAGTAATAAAACAATTAATGGTTTAACTATCGCACCGCAATCTATTGGATTTACTGTTACAGGAGGAACCACAAGCAAAACTTTGACTTTAATTGGAGACGCTAATTTAACTGGATCAAATACGGGAGATCAGACTATTACATTAACAGGGGATATTACAGGAACAGGGACAGGCATTTTTACAACAAGTATTGGGGCGAATAAAGTAACTAATGCAATGCTGGCAGGAAGTATTAGTGCAAGTAATTTAGTAGGTACTGATATAACATCAGTTGGTACTATTACTAGTGGAACCTGGAGTGGAGCAACTTTAGCAATTGCAAAAGGAGGAACTGGTGCAACCACTTCAGTAAATGCATTAATAAATTTAGGAGCTGAAGCAGTTTTAAATAAAACGACAGCTACCGATTTAGGAAGTACTACACCTAGTGATATTCTATATCCAACACAAAAGGCAGTTAAAACATATATTGATGCACAAAATGCAAATGCAGGTGTTGCGGATGGAAGTATTACTAATTCAAAATTATCGGGTAGTATTACTGCCGATAAATTATACGGATCTATTCCTGCATCCAAATTAATTGGAACTGATATTTCAACAGTTGGTACGATTGGTATAGGAACATGGAGTGGAACTAGTATCGCATTAGCAAATGGTGGGACAGGCGCAACCACAGCAGCTGCTGCAAGAACAAATTTAGGGTTGACTATAAGCACAGACGTGATGGCTGCAAACGCAACTACTGCAAATGTTGCTCCAAGTATAAATCGAAATTATGTAACCGACGCACAAGCGGGAGTGATATCAAATACTTCAGGAACGAATAGTGGTGATGAAACATTAAGTTCAATAAAAACTAAACTAGGAATAACTACATTAAGTGGAACAAATACAGGCGACCAAACTATCACTTTAACTGGAGATATTACAGGTACTGGTATGGGAACTTTTTCTTCAACATTAGCAAATACTTCAGTAACTGCAGGCAGCTATGGTTCATCAACAGCTATTCCAACTTTTACGGTGGATGCAAAAGGTAGATTGACTTCTGCAAGTACAACTAGTATTATTGCGGGTGTTAATACGTTGACTTATTCTACATCTTCAACTTATTCATCTGGAGGAAATATAAGTGGTACTTCATTAACATTAACTCCTGCAGATGCAATAAATCCAGGTTTAATTTCAACAAGTTCACAAACTATATCAGGTGCAAAAATATTTAATAGTTCAATTACTGCTCCTGAATTTTTAGGTAATGCTTCTACAGCTACAACAGCAGGCAATATTACAGCTACAACTAATTCAACATTAACATCATTAATTAATTTAGAATCCGTGGGTACCATCAGTTCAGGGACATGGAGTGGAACCACTATTGCATTAGCTAATGGTGGAACAGGCGCTACAAATGCCGCTGCTGCAAGAACAAATTTGGGTTTAGTGATTGGTACCAATGTGCAAGCACCATTAATAGCTGGCAACGATTATCAATCTCCAATCACTGTAACTACAAGTGGAAATGCAGGAACTGCTAGCTTTACAAGCAACATATTAAACATTCCTAATTATACATTGGCTGGATTAGGAGGCATAGGGTTAACTGGTTTGACTGCAACTTCTCCAATAACTTATAATAACACAACTGGTACATTTTCAATTCCCTTGTCTACTTCAACTACGAATGGATATTTAAGTAGTACCGATTGGACTACATTTAATAACAAGTTTAATGCCAACGTTCCCAAGCTTAACATTGGCTATGCTTCAGGAGGTGGAACACAAGGTGCCCATTCAATTGCAATTGGAAGTAATGCAGCTCAAAGTGGCACTCAAGCAGAAGCTGCTGTAGCAATTGGATATGCAGCTGGACAAAACGGACAAGGAGCCAATAGTGTTGCCATTGGTGCATTTGCAGGTAATAGCCAAGCAGCTAACAGCATCGCATTAAATGCTACTGGTAATAATTTAAATCCGGCTAGTGCTGGTTTTTTTGTGGATCCAATAAACAATTCATCTAGCGCTTCTTTTTTATTCTATAATACTACAACAAAAGAAATTTCTTATAACGCTATTCCAACTTTAAATCAAAATACAACAGGTAATGCAACAACTGCTACGACTGCAACTATGGCGGGAAACATTACAGCAACTGCAAATACTACATTAACATCATTAGTTAATTTAGCAACAGTAGGCACCATCACAACAGGAACATGGAGTGGAACAACCATTGCAATAGCAAATGGTGGAACAGGTGCAACGAGTGCTGCTGCTGCAAGAACGAATTTAGGATTAGCTATAAGTACAGATGTTATGGCTGCAAACGCAACTACCGCAAATGTGTCACCTAGTTTGAATAGAAATTATGTAACAGATGTGCAAGCGGGAGTAATTTCAAATACATCAGGAACAAATAGTGGAGACGAAACATTGAGTTCTATAAAAGCTAAATTAGGTATTGCAACATTAAGTGGATCAAATACAGGTGATCAAACTATAACATTGACTGGTGATATTACAGGAACTGGAACAGGAACGGTTACTTCAACTATTGGAACAAGTAAAGTAACTAATAGTATGTTAGCTGGTAGTATTGCTTCAAGTAAATTAGTTGGAACTGATATTACAACAGTAGGCACCATTACAACAGGAACATGGAGTGGAACAACCATTGCAATAGCTAATGGTGGAACAGGTACAACAACTTCAACGGGAACTGGTAGTTTAGTATTGTCAAATACTCCAACACTTGTAACTCCGATAATTGGAGCAGCAAGTGGTACATCATTAAGTTTATCTTCAACTTTAAATGCGGGTGCTTCAACTTTATCAAGTTCGACAATTACAGGTAATGAAATGGTGGGGGGAACATTGGGAGTTACAGGAGCTGCAACTTTTAGTAGTACAGTAAAAATCTCAAATGGGGCAGGCTTAAATAAAGTTTTAACATCTGATGCAAATGGCTTAGCTACATGGCAAACAGGGGTAAACACATTAGTTGCAAAAACCACTAGTTACACATTAACGCTGAATGATAATTATGTCATAATGAGTAATTCTGCAGCTACTGGACAAACATTCACTTTACCTACTGCTATAGGTTGTGCTGGCAAGGAATTTACCATTAAAAATTTAAGTGCTTATTCTTTGGGTATTGCTACAACCAGTACACAGTATATTATTCAAGATAATTCAACAGCAACGTCTACCTCTGCAATAATAGGCGTAGAACCATCAAATAATTGGATAAAAGTTATTTCAGATGGCACAAGCTGGATTGCATTCAGAGCATTGTTCTAAAAACTAAACTATTCTAATTAATATTAATTAATATAAATGACAAAAAATTTAAACAACAGTCCATTTGAAATTCTTTCAAGACGTGAAAGAGAAGTGCTTGATTTAATCTTACAAGGTGTTCAAGTAAAAGATATTGGTGCAACACTAGAAGTCAAATCCAATACAGTATCGACTTTCAAAAAACAAATTCTTAATAAGATGAAAGTGACCAATAGTATAAACTTATATAAATTAGCTCAAGAGTATGAGATTGTATAGCAAAAAGAAAGCAATACGTTTCTTACCGCTCATTGCTATATTGTTTATTGTAAAATCATCGCAAGCACAAACAGGTATTGGCACCACTGCTCCGGTGAATAAATTGCAAATTGAAACTGCGACTGCGGATCCAGCAATAACAGGAGCTACTGCGAATGGAAATATACGTTTAAGCGGCGTATCTGCTTCTCATGTCTTAGATTTTGGTTTAAGCAGTACATCTACTTTTTCATGGATACAAGCGAGATCTAAAACAGCTTATGGGACATTTTATAATTTACTCCTAAATCCCAATGGAGGAAATGTAGGCATTGGTACTACAACGCCAAGTACTAAATTATATGTAAACGGAGATATTACAGCGAACTCCATTGCAGGCACTTCAGATATTCGTTTTAAAACAAATATCCGTCCCATAGTAAACGCATTGGATAAAGTAAAATTACTAAGAGGTGTTTACTTTAATTGGAACCAAAAAGCGTTTCCAGAAAAAGAATTTGGGGCACAAGACGAACTTGGATTTATTGCGCAAGAAGTAGAAAAAGTAGTTCCTGAAATTGTTTCGAAAGATAAAACTAAAGAAGAATATCGTTCAGTTAAATATGATAAGCTGGTAGCGCTTTTAGTTGAAGCCATTAAGGATCAACAGAAACAGATAGATAATTTAACTATAAAAGTAAGCAAGTTGAGTAAAAAAAGAAATAGGTAAACAATGAAACAGTTATTTATTTTTCTTTTTTTATTTATAAACATAAGTAGTTTTGCACAGGGTATTACAGCACCAGCTCCATTAACAATAGAGGCAAATGCAACAGGGGTTGATGCCGGAGATTTTGTAGTGAATTGGACAAATAATACAGATAATATTTTGATAAGTTTGAGTCTGGATTATCATAGTGGTGCTACATTGAGTTTTCCAACCACTACAGGTATTACTCGTAACTATGGATATAATTTATGGACTGGCATATCTAGTATTGTATTTTATGGAACAAAAGATAATATTAATGCTGCTTTGGCTGCTATGACAATTTCCATGGGAACTATTAAGACAGCGGTTAGAATTAATATCGAAGTGTCTACATATGATGCAAGCTATTTTTACAATCCAGTAAATAAACATTTTTATAAATTTATCAGCGGAGCGACCACTTATACAAATGCGAAATCTGGAGCTTCTGGGCAAGCTTCTTTTAAGGGTAAAAATGCATATTTAGCAACGATTACTTCGCAGTCTGAAAATGATTTTATTAATAATAACGTATCATATAATAACATATGGATTGCATTATCAGATGCTACAACGGAAGGTAAATGGATTTTAGACGCTGGTCCAGAAGCGAATATAAATATTTGGAATACGACTGTTTCAGGAGTGACGAATACAACTTATACTGCTTATGCGGCTGATGGTCTAACTGTTGCTGGACAATATGCAAATTGGTGCACTAGTGAACCTAATAATTCTGATGGAAGTAGAAATGGAGAAGATGCGGCAGTAGCAAAATGGGGAGGAGCTACTTGTTGGAATGACCTTGCAGACGGGAATAGCTCAGGCATTGGAGGGTATTTAGTGGAATATAGTGCCGATTTTCCAGGAGGTTCTGATTATTCAGGTGTTTATTCAGCTTATGTAGTGCATAATAACGATGTAGCGTTTACATTGAGTAATTCCAATGTATTAGGCACTACCAATACTTCTAACTATCCCAATTTATTTGGAGGCTTACAAGTAAATGATGGACATACGGTTAATGTTGCAAGTGCTAGTAAGTTGAATGCAAATAAAATTATTTTAAGTGGAACTGGTAAAATAGTATTTACAGATGCCACAAGTAAATGGATGCCTGGGACTTCTAATAATCTTAATAATACATTTATACATAGTCCATCAACTAACACTAACCCTATCAATTGGTCAGTTTCAAGTTCTTGGAATTATTCAACAGGTTCTAGTGGTGCTGGAGATGTATTTTACGCAAATGCTCCATATCCAGGATCGGGTTTGCCATTGCATTTTACACCTTATTTAAATTCACCGCAAGGTTGGTCTGCCCAAGTAAATAATACGAGTCAATATATCATTTTAAACTATGATATTCCCGCCTATATTACTGGAATTGTTACACAGGGAAGAGCTTATAATGGAGGTCAATGGGTGAATACTGGGAATGTGGATGTTAGTATAGATGGCACAAATTGGATCAATGTATTAACCAATTCAA
The DNA here is from genome assembly GCA_947452555.1 of Bacteroidota bacterium. Taxonomy (GTDB): domain Bacteria; phylum Bacteroidota; class Bacteroidia; order Chitinophagales; family Chitinophagaceae; genus Sediminibacterium. The sequence goes on along the minus strand of CANGDH010000006.1, from coordinate 53,962 downwards.
ATTTCAATACCAATTCCACCGATGCCGTAATCGTTTACTTCCCAAATGTTGTATATGCAAAATATGTTCGTTTTGTTCCACAAACATGGACGAACCATATTACTATGAGAATGGGCTTAATTATCAAATCTAATAACATTGTTTCAGACGGATTATTGCTTCATATGGATGCGGGAAATCTAGCTGCTTATAATGGTACGAGTACTACTTGGTATGATATTTCTGGAAATGGAAATATTGGAACACTAGGAAGTAGTCCTACTTATAGCATGCCTAATAAAGGTTATTTAACTTTTAACGGATCCGTAACGCAAGTGAGTATTGCAGATAATGCTACGATGGAGCCTGGCACGAGTGATTGGAGCATGGAAGCATGGTTTTATAGTACCAATACATCAGGTAGTACAGTTATATTAGGTAAGGTTAATAATGGAGGAGCTTCCTCGGCGGTTTCTTATATGATTAGAACAAGCGGTTCAAACCTTTATGCACAAATGGGTGATGGAACCGGGACTTATATTAATTCAACAGGGTATACTATTGCGGCTAATACTTGGTATCAAGTTTTATATGTTTGGAAAGCAGGTGCAACAAAAACATTAGAAACATTTGTGAATGGAAAGTCAATTGGCACAGTCACACATACTATGTCAAGTTTATTTAATTCTTCAAATCCATTATACTTAGGAATTTATAATGGAAACGAGTATGCCCAAAGTTTTACAGGTAATATAGGAATTGTAAGATTATATAAAAAGGCATTAAGTGCACAAGATGTACTCACTAATTTTAACGCAAACCGAAGTAGATATGGACTCTAAGAAAAAAAATACACGGGTATTAAAAATATTTTTTTTACCGATCATTTCGGTTTTATTTTTTGCTCAATCAATACATGCACAAACCGGCATTGGAACTACATTGCCAGATGCTTCTGCGAAGTTAGATATCACTTCTACAACGAAAGGGTTATTAGTTCCAAGAATGACTAGTGCACAAAGAGCTGCCATTACAAGTCCCGCAAATGGTTTATTGATTTATCAAACCGATGGCGTGATTGGGTTTTATTTAAACAGCGGAACTGTCGGATCACCAAATTGGGTAAGATTGAATTCAGAATGGACTAAAACGGGTAATGATATTAGTTACACCGCAGGCAATATTTCAACCACTGGAAATTTAACAGGAGGTAATGTAGCTACTTCTAAATTAAGCGGGTTCGTTTCTAATACAAGTTCAGAATCTTCAAGTAGAACATTAACAGTCGCCGATAATGGAATGATTCTAAAAAGTACTGCTGCACTAACTCTTACTTTACCAGCTGCGGGTACTTTGCCTGAAGGCTTTAATTGTATGGTCTTACAATTTGGGTCAGGGCAGGTCAGTTTTTCTGGGACATTTAGCAATAGAAATAGTTTTACAAAAACCGCAGGTCAATATGCCATTGCTACAGTCTTATATATTGGTGGAACTTATATCATATCAGGAGAAATGAGTAATTAAAAATGAAAAGAAGCTGTTATTATATTTTTATATTTCTATTGTGGAACAATTTTGTTAGTGCACAATTTTTGCCTAATTATTATGCAGCCTTAGAAAGTAATAGACCTAAGGGGAATAAATATTTGTATTATCGACTTTATACTTCATCCACTTCTACCAATCCAAATTCAGCTGCTGAGTTTGAATCCACTTATGTTATTGCAGCAAATTATAAAACCTCTGGGTATGTTACCTTGGCTAGTAATGTAGGTAATTTAAATAGCTCAATAAGTGCTGCAAATAATATTTTAAATTATGCCAACTATACACAATTAGGGACTTCAATTGGAAATGCAACACCATATAGTGGGTTTAATGGTCAAGGTTATGCCATTGTAATATCAGGATATTTCATCCCCAAACAAACAGGGACTTACACTTTTTCTATAGAAGGCGATGACGCGGTTGATTTATTTTTAAACGATCAAAACGTGGTGAATCAATATGGAGGACATGGAATTTCCGCAATTGGAACGCATATAGGTACTATAATATTAACAGCAGGAAAGAAATATTCATTTAGAGTAAGAATGCAGCAAGGATTTGGAGGAGATGCACTACAATTATTTTGGAAAAAACCATCAGAAGCTAGTGGTTCCCTTTGGTATCAAGATGTTGAAGAACTGTCAGGGGAGGAAGTGGCCCCCAATGGTCTTGTGTTTTCAGTTGATCCAGGAAATTGGTATACTTATCCAAAGTATGGTCCATATACTTATGATTTAAAAGGCAATGCTGTAGGAACAATTGGAGGAAATATGGCTTATAGTAGCACCGCATCAGGCACTTTTTTATCTGATGGTAGTGGTGACTATATTGACTTTGGAAAGACGCCTACTAATTACCCTGCAACAGGTGACATAAGTGTTTTTGTATGGTTAAGAGCTAGTAGTTTAAATAATGGATGGAATATTTTTTTAACCAAGTGGTTTACCGATATCTCAGGCGCAGGTGGCTATAGTGATTTTCATTATGCTATATATCCAAATGCAGGCTATTATTATCAAAACTTATATACGTACACTCAATATAATTTATTTGGCTCCACAGCGCTCAGTTTAAATACATGGTATCAAGTTGGGTTTACGATTACCAATGGAACTATGCAAATGTATTTAAATGGAGCATTAGATGGCGCTGCACGAACTAATACAAGGACTAATTATACACAGTCGAATCTATGGCTAGGAGAAGGCAGAGCGGGTGTAGGGGGTCTTATTGGAAATCTGGGATCTGTTCAAATTTATAACAGAGGAATTTCTTTTGACGAAGTTCTTCAGAATTTTAATGCAACAAAACATAAATATGGGCTATAAATATTTCACATCTTTTATGTTATTATTTACTTGTTTATTAATGCAAGCACAAACAGGTATTGGTACTACTTCGCCGAATGCTTCAGCAAAGCTAGATGTATATTCCACAAATAAAGGCTAATGGTTTTAGTTTTAATGTTCCAGTTTCAGGAAGATATCTATTCGATTTTACTAGTAGCGGTTATGCTTGGAGATATTCAGGTTCGGATGGCATCAGGAGGAAGTAGAAGCTTGCAAATAAACAATTCTGGAACTAGTTTTACTGGAATGGTTTCTGGCTATACAACCTACAATGGAGCTTCAGGCACAAATGCTTTTACCTATTTTTCGGATATTACACCAACTATAATTTCAACTTTTGCTCACTTAGGGACAACCTGGGATTTTGCTCAAAGTGGGGATGTGCAAATTACTTTCTAAGAGACACTACAAATCAACGATTTTATAGAATCACATTGATGGTTGGCCCTGGGTTTGCAAACAACTTCATCTCCATTGAAAGATTGTTATAATTAATTCCTCAAAGTCTCTAGACTCCTTGGCTATATCTTATGCGCTTTTTCGTACCTTAGTTTAGTGAAGAGATTAATTGCCATATTTTGTTTTACTGCCTTGCTGCTTTCAACAAGTAGTCTGACCTATTTTTATTGGGTACAGGAAAAAATGCATGAGCAATCAAGGTTCGCTAGCATAGATGCAGGAGCATTTCAAAATGTTGAAAAAGAATTCACTGGGACAAATGAAAATTCCAAGGAGCATCAAGTTAAACTACTTCTAAAAGACAGGTCCAAATTGCCAGTAGGATATGAATGGGAAGAAGCTGGACGCGAGTTTAGTTATAGGGGGCAGTTTTATGATATAGTTTCCTTAAAGCACACTCGAAATGGATGGGAATTGACTGCAGTTTCGGATGAAGCTGAAACCGAAATGGTGAATAATCAAAACAAGTCAAGTAATTTGAACAAAGAAGCTACAAATTCTAAGTCTTCTAATTCTTTTAAAATAAAATTTTCAAAAACGGTATATGATTATGTTGCAATTGCCGCAACTGTCTATAATTTAAGTACTAAAAAATCCGCTAGAAGTTTTTTCAGTACTCATATGTCGAATCCTTTTTTAGCAATTTTCACTCCGCCGCCAGAAGCTGTCTAGTACTTCAAAGACAGGTCTATCAAAATAGACTAATTCATTTTCATTTTAAAAATAAAAAATATGCGCAATTTATTGCTAGTAGTTTTATTTTTTGGATTGAGTGCAAACTTATTGGCGCAACAAGACACAACAGCTAAACAATTACAGGACGTTGTAGTACTTGCTAATAAATTTCCAACGCTTTCAAAAAATATAGTTCAACGTGTAGGAGTAATCACAGATAAAAATTTAATTAACCAACAGGCAAATACAGCAGACATACTAACTCAGTCAGGTCAGGTATTTGTTCAAAAAAGCCAAGCTGGTGGTGGAAGTCCCGTTATTAGAGGATTTGAGGCGAGTCGTGTTTTATTAATGGTGGACGGTGTTCGTTTAAACAATGCCATTTTTAGAGCAGGTCATTTACAGAATATTATCACAGTGGATAATATGATTTTGGATAGAGTAGAAATAAATTATGGACCAAGCTCTACCTTGTATGGCAGTGATGCATTGGGTGGAGTGATTAATTTATTTACAAAAAATCCGAAGTTAAATGGGTCATCAGCCTTTAAAGCAAATGGAAATTTAATGCAACGTTATGGATCTGGTCAAAATGAGAACAGAACACATTTCGATATTAATATTGCGAATAATAAATGGGCTTATTTGACTTCTTTTACTAATAGTAGTTTTGGCGATATGCGTCAAGGAAATAATAGATCAAGCGACTATCCTAATTTTTGGAAAAGACTATTTTATGTAACAAGAGAGAATGGTGTTGACGTTGCTAATGACAATAGTGCTAATGTAAATATTCAAAAAACAACAGGATATACACAAACTGATTTTTTGCAAAAAATTCTATTTAAGCCGAATGAAAACACGGAACATTTGTTAAATATTCAGTTGTCAAATTCCTCTAATATTAATAGATACGATCGTTTGACAGAAACAAGTAAAGGTTTACCTGTTTATGCTGAATGGTATTATGGCCCGCAGAAACGTAATATGGTTTCATATAAATTTGCAGCAAAAAAAATGAAAGGTTATTTCCAGGATGCTTTTGTAATAGCTAATTATCAAAATATTGAAGAAAGCAGAATTTCAAGAAAGTTCAAGAGTAATAACAAAGACTTCAGAACTGAGAAAGTAAATGTAGCAGGTGTAAATGCAGATTTATTACATAGCGACGCAAGTGGGGATGTTCATTTAGGACTTGAGTCCTATTTTGATTTTGTAAATTCTACTGCTTACAGAAACAATATTTCAACTAATGCTAATAGTGCTATTACTACACGTTATAGCGATGGTCCAACTAATATGTCTTACCATGCTATCTATTTGCAACAAACAAAATTTCTGGGTTCAGGGTGGGTATTAAATGATGGTATCCGTTTAAATATGGTTCACATGAATGCACAGTTTAATGATACTTCATTAATGCATTTTCCTTTTACGGAAGCAAAACAAACCAATGCTGCTTTAACTGGGAATCTTGGATTAGCGTATAATGCAGACAATGGTTACAGAGTTGCCTTTGGATTAAGTAGCGGTTTTAGAAATCCTAATATCGACGACTTAACAAAAGTTTTTGATACTAAAACTGGTTATGTAGTGGTACCTAATAAAGACCTTAAACCAGAGTATACTTATAACGCAGAAATAAACGTTTCCAAAAACACAACGGCATATGCATGGGGAGCTTCTGTTTTTTATACCATGTTTAAAAATGCTGCAATAGTTGATAAATTCACTTTTAACGGTCAGTCAAAAATCATGTACCAAGGTGTATTGAGTGACGTTTACGCTCCACAAAACAAGGCTACTGCCAATGTTTATGGATTTAATATAAATGGGCGATTGGAAGTTTTGTATAATACTAATCTTACTGCGACTTATACTTATACTAAAGGAACATATAAGGACGGAGTAACTGAAATGCCTTTGGATCATATTCCTCCAACTTACGGACGAATTGGTTTAAAACATGGTAATTCAAAATTGAATGCCGAATTGTTTAGTGTATTCAATGGTTGGAAGCATATGAGTGATTATAATTTAAACGGGGAGGACAATGAGCAATATGCTACACAAGACGGCATGCCTTCTTGGATGACCTTAAATTTAAGCACAGTATACGTTCCAACAAAGAATCTGAGCTTAGGATTTCAAATTGAAAATATAACAGACAAAAATTATAGATACTTTGCTAGTGGTATATCTGCCATTGGTCGTAATTATATAGTGAGTTGTAAGCTTTCTTTTTAAGTTGGACAATAAAAAAGACCACAAGGTATAATACCTAACAAATAGGTCCCAAATTTTGAAATTAATTTGGGACCTATTTGTTATAATTATTTTCGAAGTGCACCAATATTAGTAGAGAATATTTTAACAGCAATAGCTAACAAGATCACTCCAAAGAATTTCCGTACCGCTAATAATCCTCCTGGGCCTAACATACGTTCAATAAAATTTAGTGACTTAAGCACAATAAATACAATAATTAGATTTACAAGGATACCTCCTAATATATAAGCTTCTTCAAAATTTGCTTTCAAAGACATAATGGTGGTAAGCGTTCCACTCCCTGCAATGATAGGGAAAGCAATTGGCACTACAGTTCCTGAATGTGCGTCTTTATCTCCTTTGAAAATCTCATGACCTAATACCATTTCTAATCCTAATAGGAAAATTACTATGGAACCGCCAACAGCAAATGACTTAATATCTAAACCTAGTATTTTCAAAAAAGGCTTTCCTAGAAACATAAATGCAATCATGAAGGCCCCTGAGATTAGCGTTACTTTAAACGACTTTATGCCACCCATTTTCTCTTTCATTGCAATTAATAGCGGGATAGAACCTACTATATCTATTACGGCGAATAAAGTAAAAATGACTGTTAATAGTTGATCAAAATGGAATTCCATAAAAAAAGCTTTGTATGAAGATACAAAGCTTTTTTAGATTCAAAATAAATAGGGGGAAGGCTAATTATTTAAGTCTGATTCCAACTAGAAATCTACGTCCAATACCATTGTATCCATTGATCTCTTGAAAATGGTCATTTCCAAGGTTCTGTCCATCAACAAACAAAGTAAAGTGATTGCTGATTTTATATTGAGCATGCGCATTTACTTGAGTATAATAATTCAGTAAAACATCGGGACTGGCATATCCACCCACATCATATCTTTTGCTAGTGAATCTTGCTGCAATACTAAAATCAAGTTTAGGACTAACAAAATATTGCCATTGAATGCCTCCGCTATGCTTTGGTCTTTTTAATAAATAATTGTAAGTAATTGTATCGGTGGTTGTGACTCTATTTTGATTAGTTTCTTGACCATTCATCAAAGTATAATTGGCTGATAATCTATGCCCTGCAATTGGCGACCAATTTGCTTCTAATTCTAAACCATTTACTTTCTGTTGAATAAAATTAAAAAAATTGTAATCAGTATAGTTGTAATCAATTCCATTTTTAATGGTTCTGTTATAATAAACAGCGCGTGCAAATAGCTGACTTGTTTTATATTCTGCACCAATTTCAGTATTGAATGACTTTTCTGGCGCTAAGTTGCTATTATAACTTAATTGGTATAAGGAAGGGGCTTTAAAGCCAGAAGAAATACTTGCCACTAAACGTACCTGGTCATTTAATTTATAGGAGGGGCTCACTGTGAAAGTTTGGTTGCCACCATATCTTGAATGATGGTTATATCGACCACCTAATTCTAAAATCCATTTATTTGAATTGTCATTTATTGATAAGGAAGTATATAATGAATTTTGGAATTGGAAAGTGTCTTTGAAATTATCAATCCAAGGACCATATTCACTTATTGAAATGTAAGTTTGGTGGTAAGACCCAAATCTAAAATCGGTCCCAGTTATCCATTGTATGTTTTTAGATAAAAGTGTTGAAACAAATAAGTCCGCAAAATGAGATTTACCTGCATATTGGTTGTCTTCAAAAATGGTATAGGTTCTGTCTACGCTATCATTTCTGTAAGTCCTATTCTGTGTAGTATATTGATATTGAAATTGCGCAATCGTTTTTGCTTTTTTATATTTCAATATCAAACCACTCATAGTAGTAGCGTTTTTAAATCGTTCATCTTTGTCGTCCTTAAAAGCGGCATAATCTATCGCAGACTCATATGCAGTCTTTCGTGTATACCCATTAATTGACCAGTTGGTATTAATATCTTTTTGTAGCTTCAGGAACCAACTTTTATTTTCATAACCGTCTTTATCATAATTGCCAGTATTGTTTTTATCAATAGCAGAAGAGAATCCGTCTGCTTTTTGATTTTCAATACCGAAACTATAGTTTACTTTTTGGAAAGAACTATTTAATTGTAAATTTGCTTTTTTAGCGCCATAACTACCTGCGCTTAATTCACCTGTGATAAATTGTTTCTCTTTATTTTTCGTTATGATATTTATAACACCTCCAATAGCATCCGATCCATACATAGTACTTTGAGCACCTTTTAGAATTTCAATTCTTTCTACTTGACTTAATGGAACTAAGTTCAAATCAAATTCATTACTAATCATGGAAGGGTCGCCTACTGGGGCACCATCAATAAGAATGAGGGTCCTTCCACTTGATGCTCCACGCATATAAATACTTGGAACCGTCCCTGCATTACTTAGGGAGCCAGGTAAATTCAATCCAGCCTGCTCGTTTAAAATTTGAGCTACTGATCGTCCTGCATTTTGAGTAATTTGTTCAGCAGTAATAATAGTTACTACCTTTCCGGTGGTATTTTGCTTCTGCGGAATTTTATTCGCAGTTACAATTACATCGTCTAAGCTGTTTTCTGACTTATTGTTTTTGTTAAGACTGTCTTTCTGTTGCCCAAAGACTAAGGTGGTGGCAGCTATTAAGCCTACCGAGAGCGTGATTAATTTTTTGCTCATTGTTTTGTTTTTTGAGTGAACAATGAGCTTTCTGGAATAAGAGAACCATAATTTATTGTGATCCCATGTGAATATATAAATTTCAATTATCTAATTAGATAATGATTGTCATATTGGGTTCGTCAATTTTTTACAATCCTTGCTTTTTACCCGAAAGCTGTTGGTTTTTGTTTAATCAGGCAGGTCTTCTGGCTCGTTCCTTAAAAATGCATCCTTCCCAAATTTCTTCAGTGGATATTTTGCATTAGTTGCTTTTGGCTTAGAACATACAGCTACGGGAATAGCGTTGGTTTCACACCAACTTCCCTTTTAATCATTTTCATGAACCTCATTCTAAAGCAAACATAATTATAATAACAAGAGAAAGCTGGTTTAATTACTAACGCTTTGTTGAAAACTAAACTAGTTTTAATATATTTATACTCAACAAACTAACCATTGTTTTATAAATAATTTTGAATGAGACAAAAACAAGGGATCAATTTTTTTAGCCTTACCATGATTGTGGTGAGTTTAGTTATTGGAATGGGAATTTTCAAAACCCCCGCAACCATTGCAGCAAAATCGGGCACTCCAATCATATTTTTCAGTGCCTGGATCATAGGGGGGCTCATTGCATTATTTGGTGCATTAACATATGCAGAAATAGGACAAAGGCTGCCTGTAATGGGTGGCTATTATAAAGTATTTGCACATTGTTATCATCCTGGTGTAGGATTTACAATCAATGTATTAATATTAATTAGTAATGCAGCTTCCTTGGCGGTTGTAGCATTGATTGGTGCCGACTATGTAAGTGATTTATTATTTGGACATCCTTCAAGTACTTTCTTTAATATATGTATTGCTTCCATGTCGGTAGGACTTTTTTATATAGTGAATTTATTAGGATTAAAAACAAGTAGTCGTACTCAGAATGTTTTAATGGTAGTAAAAATAAGTTTAATAGTATTGCTTATTTCCTCTTTGTTTAAAGGAGAAACGGTTCCTCCGCATGGCTTTAACGAAGGGAAGGTTTATGTGTATGATGGTCATAATGGGGGGCTTTTATTATTGGTCAGTTTAGTAGCTGTATTCTTCACCTATGGCGGCTATCAGCAAACTATTAATTTTGGATCAGAAGTGCAGTCTGCTAAAACCATGCAAAGAGGCATTGTATTTGGTATTGGAATTGTATTGTTTTTATACTTGGCAGTTAACTATACCTATGTTAAAGTAATAGGTTTTGAAAATATGAAAAATGCAAATGCTATTGGATCCCTTTTATTTGAAGCTTGGTTTGGAAAGTTTGGAGCAAAGGTTTTTGACTTTGCCATGGTATTAAGTGTGTTAGCTTATGTGAATGTGATATTGATGAGTAATCCAAGGGTCATGTTTGCAATGAGTGAGGATAAAGTATTGCCAGCTTTTTTTCAAAAAAAGCATGCTAAAACAGATGCATTGGTTCCTGGTTTAACTGTCTTTGCAATAGTGACGGTGTTGATTACCTTTTTTGGAAAAGGGGTGGACGACGTGCTAAGTTTTAGTATTTTTCTGGATTGTTTGGGCATGAGCACTTCCGCTGCTACTTTATTAATATTGAGAAGGAAGCATCAAGGAGATGAATCAGTGACTGGCGCCATTAAAAGATGGACGCCTATATTTTGTGTGGTTTTCGTACTTTCTTACGCTTTAGTCGCCACAGCGGTAGTGATAGACAAGCCTTATTCAGCCTTAACAGCGGTTTGTTTAGTATTTATAGTCTTAATTCTATATAGGGTTTTCTACTATAAAAAAGCCGTTCACCATACAAGTAGTCCGTCTGTCTAATAATTAGCCAATAATGCACTATTAGATTACTTTTGTTAAGTAAAAGTGGTCTTTTACTAATTTAATATCATACGAATAAAAATGAAATATATACTTTGCTTAGTCCTTGTTGCTTTATCATTTGTGTCTAATGCACAATTGCCTAGTAAATGGGACTTAAAAACCTGCGTAGAATATGCAGTTCAACATAATATTTCCGTTCAACAAGCAGACGTTCAATCTAGACTTGCTAAATTACAAGCAGACTTAGCAAAGAACAGTCAGTTGCCTACAATGAGCGGATCTTCTGGAATGGGTTTAAGACTAGGTCGTTCTATTGACCCAACAACTAACGGTTTTACCAATACTCAGTTTTTATACAACAACTTTGGTTTAAATGGGGGAGTACAAATTTTCAATGCGGGCAAGTTGAGAAATAATGCAGCAGCTACAAATTATAGTTGGCAAGCGAGTATTGCAGATATGCAAAATGCATCCAACGATATCTCTTTAAATGTTGCTACTTATTATTTACAAGTGTTATCTGCAATAGAACAAACTGAAATTGCAAAAATTCAAATTCAACAAACTTTAGAGCAATTAAATGCCACTAAAAAAAGAGTGGAAGTTGGGTTATTGCCTGAAATCAATTTATTGGAATTAGAAACACAATTAGCGAATGACAGTAGTAGTTTTATTTCTGCATACTCTTCTGTAGAACAAAGTAAATTAGGGTTGAAAGCTTTATTGAATCTAGATGCTTCCAGTCCTTTTGATGTTTTAGTTCAACCGGTTGATCAAATTAAATTACAATCTTTTGCAGACTTACAACCTGACTATGTTTTTAACATAGCTTCTCAAAATTTACCCAATGTAAAAGCAGCTAATTTAAGAGTTAAAGCAGCAGATAAAAATATATTATCAGCCAAAGCAGGCTTTTATCCAACATTGAGTTTTGGATATAATTTAAGTTCTAACTTCTCTAATTCGTTTAAATATATAAGTGGTTATGAAATGAATGGGTTTAGTAGTATCAATCCCACTTCTCCCTTTGTGACAATGAATAATACCAAATATTATGTTCAAAGTCCGGTATATAGTCCAGTGAGTGCTACTAGAAATTGGGGAAATGTGTGGAACGGATGGGGTAATCAAGTAAATAATAATTTTGGACAAAGTTTAGGCTTCCAATTAAGTATCCCCATCTTTAATGCGGGTCAATCTAAAATCGCTTATCAACAAGCCAAGTTGAATTATCGTAATGCAGCTTTACAAGAGGAAAATACACAAAGGAAACTTAAGCAAGATATATTCTCTGCATTTACCAATGCCATTGTTGCTTTAAACAAATTAAATGCTACGCAAAAAGCAGTTAGCTCTTCAGAGAAAGCATATTCATTTGCCTCAAAGCGTTATGAGCTGGGATTGCTAGGAACTATCGAATTATTAAATAATCAAAATAATTATCTTAAAGCTAAAGTGAATTTTAAAGCTGCTCAATACGAGTATGTATTTAGAATTAAATTACTTGAGTTTTATAAAGGAGAAAGTTTGTCATTATAAGCCATGGCTTATAATTAACCAATATATAAATTGAAAATAAAATACAATGAATAAAAAACTCATTTGGATTTCGGCAAGTATCATAGCAGTTATAGTACTGTTAGTGGGGCTTAAAAAAGCAGGAGTAATTGGTAAAGAAGTTGGCACAGAAGTTACTACTGAAAAAGTTCAATTAAGAACTATTACAGAATCTGTAAATGCGAGTGGCAAGGTATATCCTGAAATTGAAGTAAAAGTAAGTCCAGATATTTCTGGAGAAATTGTAAATCTTTTTGTAGAAGAAGGTGATAGCGTAAATAAAGGCCAAGTATTGGCCAAGATATATGCTGACATTTATTCTTCCCAAAGAGACCAAGTAACTGCATCAGTTAACCAAGTTAAAGCGCAATACGAAAACGTAAAAGCAAATTTAAGTGGTTTAAAAACAGTTTATGACAATGCGAAAGCAGCGAATGAACGTTATAAGAAATTATTTACCGATAAAATAGTTTCAAGATCTGAGTATGAGCAAACAGAACAAGCATTCCGTTCTGCAGAATCAAACTACAATGGTGCTAAAGAAACTATTAAAAGTGGGGAAGCGCAAATACAAGGTGTGAAAGCACAATTAGCTAGAGCAGAAAAGGATTTGGCTAGAACTACTATTTTAGCACCAATGGACGGTATTGTAAGTTCAATGAGTGTTAAAAAAGGAGAGCGTGTTGTGGGTACTGCTCAAATGGCAGGAACAGAAATGTTACGTGTTGCAGACATGAAGAGTATTGAAGTAAGGGTTGATGTAGGTGAAAATGATATTACTAAAGTTAAAATAGGAGATACGGCATTGGTTGAAGTAGATGCATATAACAATAGAAAGTTTAAGGGAATTGTATATAAAATTGCCAACCCAGTTTCTACCGCAACATCAAGTGCAGCAAGTTCTACAGAAGTTGCGAATTATAAAGTTCATATCCGTTTGTTAACTTCAAGTTATCAAGATCTAATAAAAGAAAATAGTAAATTCCCTTTCAGACCAGGTATGACTGCAAGTGCAGATATACAAACAAAATCTAAGGCAAATGTAATATCAGTTCCATTGAACGCAGTGACTACAAGAGATAAAGAAGGACAAGGTAAAGACACTAAGGTATCTACTAAAACAGACGACAAAGCGCCTCAAGCTGCTACTGCCGACGACGAAATGAACGAGGTGGTTTTTGTATTACAAAAGGATAATAAGGTTAAAATGTTAAAAGTAAAAACTGACATACAAGACCTTAATTATATAGAAGTAATTGGATTAAAAGTGGGTGATGAAGTTATTACTGGACCTTATAGTATCGTAAGCAAGTCATTAAAAGACGGGGCACTGGTGAAAGTAGTAACAAAGGAGAAGTTATTTGAAGAGAAGAAATAATAAATTTTCATAATATATTTAAAAGGGGTACATTTTTAAAATGCACCCCTTTTTTTATGAGTTTCGTATATTTGCAGCATGGATCAATTACGTATAGGAATTATTGGGAGTGGAAGTTGGGCTACGGCTATTGCAAAAATAGCTTCAGACAACGGTAATACGATTGCTTGGTGGGTTCGTCAGTCAGCAAATATTGACTATTTCAAGAAACGTCACCACAACCCTCATTATCTTAGAAACGCCTATTTTGACGTATCAAAAATCAATTTCTCGGACGATGTTAAACAAGTAATTGAGCAATCAGACGTATTGGTTATGGCTGTTCCATCCATTCATATTCTTTCTAGCTTAGCTGGAGTAGATCCTAGTTTATTGAAGAATAAAAAAATAGTGTCTGCTATTAAAGGCGTAATTCCAGGTCGAAATATTTTATTAAACGAATATTTAAAACAAGATTTCAATTTTCCAATTGAGCAATACTTTACATTATTAGGTCCAAGTCATGCGGAAGAAGTTGCTTCGGAGCAATTATCCTATCTCACCTTTTCTGGTATTGATGAAGTAAGCACAAAAGCAATTGCTGACTGTTTTAAGTCGGAGTATATTTATACTATGACCAATAAGGATGTTTTGGGTGTTCAATATGCTGGTGTAGTTAAGAATATATATGCATTAGGAGCGGGGATTGCTCATGGACTAGAGTATGGCGATAATTTTTTGAGTGTTTATATTGCCAATTGTGCGAACGAAATGAAAGTGCTATTGCAAAATATTATGGAAAAAGAAGGTCGTAATTGTGGGTCTGTAAATTACAATACCTCTGTGTATTTGGGAGATTTACTTGTTACTTGTTATTCTTTACATAGTCGAAATAGAACTTTTGGAAATATGATTGGCAAAGGGTATTCTGTTCGTGCTGCTGAATTAGAATTAAATATGGTGGCAGAGGGATACAATGCAAGCAAATGTATTATGGCAATAAATGAGGATTTAAAACTGAACCTGCCAATCATATCAGCAGTCTATAATATTCTTTGGCATGGCGAGGCTCCTTCAGAAACCTTTAAAGCACTTGAGTCAATCTTAGTTTAATAAATTTGATTTAATCTATCCAGAAAAAGTCTGAAGCAATTCCGTCAGCAAAAAATTTAGCTTCTTTAGTTAAGGTAAATCCAGTAGCAGTTTTAATAAGTTGCCCCTTGGTTTCAAAATTAGCGGCAATCAATAAACTATGATTTAAAAAATTAATTCCGAATCTATCCAGTATAGTCTGAGTGGAGAAACCTTCCATACATCTTAAAGAAATCATCATATATTCATTAAACTGAGTCGCAATTGGTAGTCTTTCTATTTCAAAAGGGACGATACCATTACTAATAGATTGTATGTATAGTTGATTATTAGCAATATTCCATTGTCTTGTGTCTGTGTTAAAGGAATGAGCCGAAGGACCCAATCCTAAATAAGGAATCCCTTTCCAATAATTGCTATTGTGTTTGCTTCTATGGCCAGGTTTAGCGAAATTCGAAATCTCATAATGATCCATTCCTTGTTCTTGTAAATTTTCAACAATAATATTAAAATGATTAGACTGGTGAGTTGTGTCAATATTTTCAATCTTCTTTAATTGAATCATTTTATGTAGTGCCGTTTTCTCTTCAACAGTTAAAGCGTAACAGGAAACATGAGGGATACCATAACTTTTTATGGTATCTAAGTCTGAAATTAATTCCTTGTCTGTTAAATGAGGTGTTCCGTAAATCAAATCAACACTTAAATTCATAATGCCTGCTCGATAAGCTAATTGAATTGCTTGGTGTGATTGTTCAACACTATGGGCTCGATTCATCCATTCAAGTGCATTTGCTTGAAAGCTTTGAATACCAAGGCTGAGCCTATTTATGCCAATACTTTTCCAAGCACTTAGCTTTTCTAAATTAATATCATCAGGGTTTGCTTCTAAAGTACATTCAAAACTGTCTGCTAAATTGTAATGTTTTGAGATCTGCCCCATAATTCTTTCAATGTTTTGTTGACTCATTATGGAGGGAGTGCCGCCTCCGAAATAGATAGTTTCAATTGGGTTTTTGAGATAGTCTTTTTGAATTGCTAATTCTTCTAATAAAGCATTTGTAAATGGTTCTATGTATTGAGTTTGAGTACTAAAATGAAAATTACAATAGTGACAAGCTTTTCGACAAAAGGGGATATGAATGTAAATACCTGCCATACTTTAAATTAATGCACAAAGCTAGTTATTAGTTACTAATTCTGAATTAGTATACTTATTTTTGCCTAGATGTTTTTTAAGATCAAAAATTATAGCTTTATAATAGGATGTTTCATCCTATTATGTTCATTTACACAAGTGGATACCATTTCACGTAAAGTGGATACAGTATTATTGCAATCAGATAGCACTTTGGGTAAGGACACTTTAATGATTCAATATGTGCCAGTTATTCCAAAAACTTTTCAACTAGCAGATGCCTTATATATTCAGTCTTTACATTTAAATATTGCAGATTCAAATTATAATATTTTAAAGGACTATAAAACTTATTTTGATTCAACAAAAAATGCTTTTAAGTTATATAATGAATTAGTGGCTAAGTCGGGAAATGCTGCAATTATTTTTAGAATTGAGCAAAGATTTTCTTTGCCAGACAAGGACTTTCTATTTTATAGTATTCTTGTATTACTCTTGTTTTATGCGTTTGTTATAAATATATATCCTCAATATTTTCCTAAATTATTTAGCCAGTTTAGTCAATCTTCATTAAGGATGATGCAAAATAGAGAGCAACTATTACAAAATAGTTTCGCTTCATTAATTATGAATGTTTGTTTTATTTTAAGCTTTTCACTCATGTCTACTTTGCTTATTTTTAATAAGCATTTATTACCACTTTCTTTTTGGCAAGGGTATATTTACATATGCTCATTTTTCTCATTTTTATATATTGGGAAGTATCTTTGTTTAGTAATTGCAGGCTATATATTCAACACCAGAGATTTGGTAAATACCTATATTTTCGTAGTGTTTATGGTTAATAAAGTATTAGGCATTTTATTAATCCCCTTTATACTCTTATTAGCTTTTGCAAAACCGGTTTATTATCCCCTTGCTATAATGGGAGCGGGAGGGCTTTCGGTGCTACTAATACTGTATAGATATTTATTTTCATTAACATCCGTTAGGAATAAATTACATATATCTTCCTTTCATTTTTTTCTTTACCTTTGTGCATTCGAAATCTTACCTCTACTAGTTCTGTATAAATTTATAGTGCAGTATTTTGGGGGTACTTACTAAACATCGGAAAGTGAACATGGCAAGTAAAAAAATTCTAGTTTCTCAAGCACGACCGGAAAGCGAAAAATCTCCTTATTTCGACCTGGAGCGTAAGTATAATGTTAGTTTATTTTTCCAGCCATTAATTCAATTGGTTCCTATAGGAGCAAAAGATTTTAGAAAAACTAAAATTGACATTGCTGAATACACTGCTGTAGTTTTTACAAGTAAGAATGCAATTGATCATTTCTTTAGGACTTGCGATGAATTAAAAGTGAGTATTAATCAAGACACTAAATATTTTTGTATAACAGAATCCGTAGCTTTGTATTTACAGAAATTTATTATGTACCGAAAACGCAAAGTATTTTTTGGAGCAGATGGTACCAATAAGAAATTATTTGATGTTTTAAATAAACACAAAGCGAATGAGCGTTTTTTATATGTATGTAGTGAAAACCAACAAGACAATGAAATTGTTAATTGGTTAAAAGATCACGCTTGCAAATTTGATTTGGCTTACATGTATCGCTCAGAAAGTACAGATATAAAAAATTTATTAAAAGATAATAAATTTGATATCATTTGCTTATTTACACCTAGTGGACTAAAAAGTGTTTTTGATAATCAACCTGATTTTAAACAAAATAGTACTGCTATAGCGGCATTTGGATCTAATACGTGCAAAGCAGTTCAAGAAGCAGGTTTAACTTTACATGTACAAGTCCCTAGTCCTCAAACCCCTAGTATGGTTTCGGGATTAGATCAATTCTTAGCACAGCAGAGCAAAAAAAAGTAAATTGCATTCAATGAATGCAAGTCCCCTATTTACAAATGAATTAATAAACGAGCAAAGTCCTTATTTATTACAACATGCACATAACCCAGTAAACTGGTCTGCATGGTCAGACGATTTATTTGAAAAGGCAGTAAAACAAGACAAGCCTATATTGTTAAGTATTGGTTATGCTGCTTGTCATTGGTGTCATGTTATGGAACGAGAAAGTTTCGAAGACGAAACAGTCGCTGACTATATGAATAGTCATTTCATTAACATCAAATTGGATAGAGAAGAACGCCCAGATATTGATCAGATTTATATGGACGCTTTGCAAGCCATGACAGGATCTGGGGGATGGCCGTTAAATATATTTTTACTTCCTAATGGGAAACCTTTTTATGGCGGAACCTATTTTCCTCCTAAACCAATGCATCAGAGAGCTTCATGGATGGACGTTTTGAAAGGAGTTAAGGAAGCGTTCGATAATAATAGGGAAAAATTAATCGAGCAGGCCGAACATTTAACAAGTCATATTATCCAAACTAATATCACCAATACGGTGGAACAGCATGCTGAATCTATGGATGTATTAGTGACTGCCGAAGACTTAGAATTAATTACACAAAGAATTTTACAACAGGCCGACACACAATGGGGCGGTTTTGGGAATGCCCCTAAATTCCCGCAAACTTTTGTTTTACAAATATTATTGAGAAATTATCATTCCCAAAAACAGGAAGCATCCTTGGTACATGCAATAAGGTCCATTGACAAAATGTTACAGGGAGGTATTTATGATCACTTAGGTGGAGGATTTGCTAGATATAGCACAGACGCTCAATGGCAGGCGCCACACTTCGAGAAAATGTTATATGATAATGCATTAATTATAACATTAATGGCAGAAGCATATCAGCTCACACAAAAAAAAGAGTATCAATTCGTAATAGAAGAAACTATTTCATTTTTATGTAGAGAACTAAGTAACAATGAAGGTGTGTTTTATGCAGCATTAGATGCGGATAGTGAGGGGGTAGAAGGCAAGTTTTACACTTGGTCTTATGAAGAAATTAAATCAATTATTGATCCTGAAATATTTGAAACCTTCTGTGATTATTATCAAATTACCCAAGAGGGTAATTGGGAACATACAAATATTATTTGGACTACTCAGGGAATTGAAAAGGAGTATAATCCTGAATTTATGAAGGCCAAGCAAATATTATTTGCTAAAAGATCACATAGAATAAGACCTGCACTTGATTATAAAATCATTTTGTCTTGGAATAATTTGATGATAATTGGACTTTGTAAATCCTTTGCAGCAATTGGCAATAGTGCTTATAAAGAAATGGCAATAAATGCTATGAATTGGGTGGAGCAAAATATGATGAATCAAACAGAAAATTATTTTTATCATAGCAATACTAAAGGGAATAACAAGTCCTTTGCGTTTTTAGAGGATTATGCTAGCCTTATTCAGGCCTATATTCAATTAAACAGAATTACTGGGGATAGCTCTTATTTATTTAAAGCAAAACAATGGACTGAATATGTTGAGGTGCATTTTATAGACGAGCAGTCACTGTTTTTTTACTTTACAAGTGATTATCAAAAAGATATTATCCTAAGGAAAAAAGACAATTATGATGGAGCACAAGCAAGTGGGAATGCTATGATGTGTGCAAATATTTATTATTTAGGAAACCTTTTTGAACAGTCCCATTGGCAGGCTCAAGCAGCTCAAATGATCAAGTCTATGCGCAAAATGATCTTGCAATATCCGAGTTCCTTTTGCTATTGGGCTCAAACCTTTTTTGTCATGAAAGATGGGTTAGGTGAATTGGTTGGAATTGGTCCAGATGTATTAGAGCAGCTTGATAAAGTAAATAGTCACTTTTTGCCTCAGTATTTACTACTTTTTTTAAATAAAATGGACCCCAAACTGCCACTAAGTATAGGTAAGCAAGGAGTTGATAATCAATATTTTATATGTAAAAATCAAACATGTTCAGCGCCTATAGGTTCTGTTGAAGCGATTTTAGCAAAAATCTAACAAAAAGAAGGCTTAATTTGGGCAACTTATTGGCAAATAATTCGTTATTCTCCTGTAAACTGATGAAAGGTTAAAAAACTAATAATGAACAAAAGTATAAAAAATAGCAAAATTGGATTTCCTGTACTAGTTGGAGCATTGATTTTTGGATCATTTCTAATTATGGCATTACGTCCCATAGGCAGTAAAAAGCCTAAATTCAGTTCAGACCGAAATACGACAGAAATACCTTCAGGTTCATTTTATATGGGACCTAGCGACGAGCAGATCGACTTAGCAATGATCAACCGAAAGAAATTGGTTTCGGTAAATGGTTTTTGGATGGATAAATATGAAATTACAAATGAGCAATATAGAAGGTTTGTGAATTATGTTTCAGACTCTTTGAAATATTTAGCAATTTATGGTGGGGGTATTAATCAAAATGAAGACACATTAAGAGTAGATTGGTCAAGAGCTGCAAGAATCAATATGAAAAGTAGAGCAGTACTTGAGAAATTGAATGAATTATTATTAAGTCCGGACAATCGAATTCAAGGTCGTATTGATATTGACCCCAATAAATTAATTTACAAATATTCATATGTTGATTTAAAAGCTGCTGCAAGAGCTTCAAAAGGTTTGGAACAACCACTAAGCGATTTTATAGTGACTCAAAGTCAAGCAGTCTATCCAGATACCTTAGTTTGGATGCGTGATTTCTCTTATTCTTATAATGAGCCCCAAACGCGTTTATATTTTTCTCATCCTGCATATAATGAATATCCTGTTGTGGGAGTTACGTGGAAACAAGCAAATGCTTTTTGTAATTGGAGAACGAATAATAGCGAGTACTATTTAGGAAGAAAAGGGAAATCAGAATATAAAATAGACGGTATCTATCGACTTCCAACAGAAGCTGAGTGGGAATATGCAGCGAGAGGCAATTCAAAAACTAACGCAATGTATCCATGGGGTTCGCCATATACTAGAACTATTCAGGGAAGATTACTAGCAAATTTCAAACCAGGAAGAGGAGATTATTTTGGAGGTGGAAATACAAAACAAGACAATATATACACTACAAAAGTGGGTACGTTTAGTCAAACTTTAAGTGGTTTCGATTTATATGATTTAGCAGGTAATGTGGCTGAGTGGACTAGCTCATCTTTTTATGAAGGGGGATATAATTTCCTAGGTGATTATAGCCCAGATGTTCAATACAATGCAAAAGATGCGGATCCTATTTTAATGAAACGTAAAGTTATTAGAGGTGGATCTTGGAAAGATATTGCATACAATTGTCAAGTAAGTACAAGAAATTATGAGTACCAAGATACTGCGAAATCTTATATTGGATTTAGATGTGTTTTATCTATGGGTCCAAGAAGCAAATAATCAAATTTTTAATTTTTATAAATTCTACTAATGGCAAATACCATTTCCCCAAAAACTAACAAAATCATTAATGTTGTCATCTCATTAGGGGCAGCAGTTGTAATTTTAGGTGCATTATCTAAACTAATTAACCTACCAGGGTCAGACTGGATTTTAGTAGTAGGCTTGGTTACAGAAGCAGCAATATTTGTAATTTATGCTTTTTTACCACCTCCAGATTTAGGGACTCCAGGAGCTGGTTTAGCTGCTGGTACAACAGATTCTGTTGTTGCAAGTATGGAAGCGGCTAAATTAGATCAAGCAGCTTTTGAAAAATTGAGTGGAAGTTTCCAAAGACTAAATGATACAGCAATGTATTTAGGAGACTTAGCTGACATGGCTAAATCAAGTAAAGACTTTACAAATAATACAAGAGATGCTGCAATTGCATTAGGAACAGTAAAAGATTCTGTTACAAGTGTTGCAAGTAATTTAGGAAATTTCGCATCTGCTACTGACGGTGTTAAGAATTTAAATGAACAGTTTGTTACCATGACTAAAACAATGGAAGCAATGAATAATTATTATGGTAAATTATCAGAAGCGTCAAATGCAATGTCAAGTTCTGCTGCCGACGCAATGAGAGCTAAAGAGCAAATTGCTTTATTAGCAGACAACCTTACTAAATTGAATCAGATTTACGGAAACATGTTAACAGCAATGCAAGGACGTTAATCTAAATTTGTTAATTCAATTATTTACCTTTTTAAAAACTAGTTTACATGTCATTACCTAAAGAGCCTAGACAAAAGATGATTAACATCATGTATTTGGTGTTGACTTGTCTATTGGCATTAAATGTATCTAGCGAAATTTTGAATGCATTTAAAACTATTGAACAAAGTTTGTCAAATGCGAATGTAATTATTCAAAAAAAGAATACAGACATATTAAAATCGCTACAAAAAAAGTTAGAAGATCCAAAGACAGCAGAGAAAGCTGCTATATGGGCACCAAGAGCACAAAAAGCACAAGTATTATCTGATGCCATATATAATTATGTAGAAACTTTAAAACATGATTTAAAAGTAGAAGCTGGGTTGAAAATTAAAAATGGGGAGGAAGTGTTTAATGACCATGATTTAAGTTCAACTACTCGTTTTTTCTTGAAAGGGCAAGTGCCTTCAAAAGGACAGGATTTATATAATCGATTAGCACAATTTAAAAAAGACTTAGGCGCAATTGATCCTTCTATTGAAAAAGAAATTTTACCAACTTTACCTTTGGATTTAAGTATTCCAAAAACAAGTAGTATTGCAGGCAAAAATGATTGGGGTTATGCATATTTCAATATGACGCCTCCTATTGCCGCACTAACTATATTAACAAAGTTCCAAAACGACATCCGTAATAGTGAATCTCAAGTGGTGGAGTATTGTCATAAAGAAATTGGAGAAGTTGAATTAGTCTATGATCAGTTCAATGCATTTGCAGCTTCTAATTCACAGTATCTTATGGCAGGGGAGGAATTGGTGATTACTGCAGGTGTAGGGGCTTTTAGTAGTGCAGCAAAGCCAACTATCACTATTGACGGCGTAGTCTTACCAATTGGACCTGACGGTTCTGCATCATATAAAACTACAGCAGGTAATCCTGGTGAAAATACTAAGAGAGTTCGTATTTCTTTCTTGAAACCCAATGGAGAAACTGCTGTGGTAGAAAAAGATGTTAAGTATACAGTTGGTACGCCTTCTGGTTTAGTAGTGTCAACTGACAAAACTAGAGTGTTCTATAAAGGGTTGCCAAATCCATTAAGTATTACAGGAGGTGGTGGTGCTGAATCAATTAATGTAAGTGTAGAAGGTGCAGGTGCATCTATTAGCAAGTCTGGCGCTGGTCAATATGTTGTTAATTGTACTCAATTAGGTTCTGTAATGGTGAATGTGAAAGACGGTAAGACCGCACAAAAAATTAGCATTCCAGTAAAACGTGTTCCAGATCCAATTGCTATTGTAGGTGGAAGTGCAGGTGGGAATATGGCTGCAAATGTATTTAGAGTTCAAAAAGGCGTAATTGCAGATTTAAGAGACTTCGTATTTGATGGAATTAAATTTAATGTACTTTCTTATTTTGTAATTTGTACTGGTAAAGGATTTGATGAGCCTGAATTTGAAGAAGTTACAGGTGCTGCTTTCTCTGGTGGCGCAAGTGCTTTAATTAAAAGATGTCAATCAGGAACTTCGGTAACTATTGGAGAAATTAAAGTTTCTGAACCAGGCGGTGGCACTAGAAAATTGGACCAAACAATTACATTTATTCTTCAATAGTAAAAAGAGAAGTGTGTAATTAAAAAAAAGATTTATGAAAAAGATTCAACCATACTTATTATTAATGCTAACAGGTTTAATTGTAGCAAATACTTCATTTGCTCAGTTTAAATATCCTTCCAAGCAAAAAGCAATTAAAACAGGCCCTTCAAAAGACACTGTAATAGTTCCATTAAATCAAGCCCCAGTTACTTCAGCTCCCAAGCCAATTGCAGTAATTGATCCTAATGCAAAGCCTGTCAAGACTATTGACACAACGGTAGTTGGAGGGTTTAATGCCAACACTAAAAGAAGTTTGAGAAATAATTATGCATTCTTTTCAGAGAATAATAAACGTAAAGGCGTACAAGAACGTTTGCCTTTGCCTTATGAAAATTTAAGAGAAGAAGACGCCTTGTTTAGTGAATTTGTTTGGGAAGAAATTGACGGTCGTGAAAAAATTAATCGTCCGTTTATATATCAAGCATACGACGACAACGGAGATCAACGTTTCTTTGCTATTTTATTAAGAGCTATTGAGAAAGACGGAGTAGTACCATTCTCTGCAGAAGGTGGTGACGATCGTTTCACAAAGCCTTTAAGTATGGACGAAGTAAACGCAAGTTTAAAAGGAAGTCTAGATACTCAAATGGTTCAAAATATTGACAATCCGAACATCTTCGATACAACAATTATATACAATACTAAATTAGCTCCAGTTCCAGATTCTATCTATACATATCGTTTAAAAGAACAATACATATTTGATAACAAAACAAGTAGAATGTATTGTAGAATTATAGGTATTGCACCAGTGGCGAGTATTCAAATTGGAAACAAAGTAGTGAAGCGTACTTTATTTTGGATGTATTATCCTGAATTAAGAGCAAGTTTAGCAAAGTCAGAAGTATATAATCCTAAGAATTATTCAAGTAGAATTACTTGGGAAGAATTATTTGAGAGTCGATTCTTTAATGGGTATATCGTAAAATCTACTTTAGACAATTACAATGACAAAATGTTGAATGCGATTTATAAAGATCCTATTAAGCGTTTACAAGAGGGTGAAAAAATTAGACAAAAAATATTTGATTACGAACAAGATCGCTGGGTCTATTAGTTCCGATAAAGGGCTTATTAATAGGTTTTCCTTATTTATTTTCGTTAAAATATTGAATAAGAATGTCAGATTTGTTTTTCCCAACAAGTTGGGTCAATAATTCAGGACTAGCCGACTTTACCTTATTCGCCGACTTAAAGAACTGCATTAGCAGTTCTTTTGTTTTAGGTCCAATATTTGGGATATTATCCAAGCCATTTTCTAGCGCACCCTTGGATCTTTTGCTACGGTGAAATTGAATACCAAAACGGTGTACTTCATCTCTAATATTTCGTATTAATTTATGCGCTTCACTATGCCAATTTAATAGGATTGAATCTTGGTCATTCACAAAGAAAAGCTCTTCCACGTTTTTGGCTAATCCTACCATGGTTACTTGGTCTTGTATCCCAAGTTCTGTAAGTGCTTCTAATGCTGAACTTAACTGTCCCTTACCACCATCAATAATAATAAGTTGAGGTAACGGTAGTTTTTTATTGATAACAGAGCTATACCTTCTATATACGGCTTCTTTCATACTAGCGAAGTCGTTTATGCCAACAACAGTTTTAATATTAAATTTTCGGTAATCTGATTTGCTAGGTACTCCATTTTTGAAGCATACCATTGCTGACACCGGATATGCGCCTTGGAAGTTAGAGTTATCGAAACATTCAATATGAGTAGGGGTGTGTTGTAAATGCAACATCTTTTGTAATTCAGCTAGTACTTTATTAGGTTCTACTTCTTGTACTTTCACTAATGCTTGCTTATGTTTCCATTCTTTTACTGCGTAGTCTGCATTCTTTTGTGACAGTGCTAGGAGTTGTTCTTTTTCTCCTAATTTAGGGATAGTATATTTTACATTGGGTATTTTATCTTCTAATTCAAAAGGCACAATAATCTCAGTCGCTTTTGAGTCTAATGTATTTCTAAAATAATGTATCGCAAATGCCAGGATCGTCTCTTTCGTTTCATCTAATGGAACACTTAAAGGCAACATATGTGTTTGAATAATTCTGCCTTGGTGAATCATTAAATAATTCACGTAAGCTTGGTCTTCAAAATGGGCAATGCTAAACACATCCATGGCGTGTTGTTGCTTTATATAGATGACTGACTTGGTTTGGTATTCTTCTAATTCTTCAATCTTTTTTTTGGTAATATTTGCTTTTTCGAAATTTAAAGCAATAGCTTCTTCTTGCATTTGTTGCTTTAAATGCTGTACAACAGGTTTGACATTTCCTTTTAATAAATGATTGACTTGTTGAATGGAGCTATCATAATCAGCTTCATTTTGATAGCCCTGACAAGGGCCTAAGCAATTACCTAAATGGTATTCTAAACAAACCTTGAATTTCCCTTGTGCAATATTTTTTTGAGTAAGGGGTAATGTACAATTTCTTAAAGGGATACTTTGTCTTATATGATTAATCAATTCTCTAACTGCAAACACATGGGTATAAGGTCCAAAATAGGTGGAGCCGTCTTTTATTTTCCTTCTTGTTAAGAAAACTCTTGGGAAGGCCTCGTTTTTAATTACGATATAAGGATATGTTTTATCATCCTTTAAATTAATATTATACTTAGGCTGATAGTTTTTTATTAATTCATTTTCTAAAATAAATGCATCATGTTCTGAATCAACAATAGTGAATTGAATGTCTTTAATTTTTTGAACCAGCTCAATGGTTTTGAGCGTATGTTGTCTAGAGCTGAAATAAGAACTTACCCTATTTCTTAAATTCTTAGCCTTCCCTACATACAATAACTTCCCATTTTCATCAAAATATTGATAAATACCAGGTTCTAAAGGGATGCTTGCTTGTATTTTTTTAAAAATTTCCTTTTCCATAGAGTTACTGGGCAAAAATATGAAGTATTTTTGGGGTATGGAATTATCAGTCAATATACCTGCCCTTTTATTTCCAGCAATCAGTTTGATTATGCTGGCGTATACCAACCGTTTTCTTGCTTTATCAAGTAGGGTGAGAGTGTTGCATGATAAATACCAGAATCAAGAGCAAAGACATATCGTTTTTGGGCAAATCAAAAATATCAAATACAGAATTAAGTTAATTCAGAACATGCAAACTTTTGGAGTTGCTTCTCTATTGCTTTCCATTGTCTCCATGTTTTTTATTTATATCAGTTATCAGCTAGTTGCTCAATTTATATTTGGCATTAGCTTAATCACTTTTTGTGTTTCTATCTTTCTTTCTTTAATTGAAATTAGACTTAGCACACGTGCTATTGAATTGGAATTAAGCGACATGGAAGGTCTAGAAGACCCAACTGTTATGGAGTACTTAAGAAAGAAATTCGAACGTGACTAGTAAATTGATACTTACATAAATATCAATTTAAGTTAGTATCAATTTTACTTATTAATTCACAGACTTGCGTTCACCAATTTGTTGTCTCCACATTGCATAGTATAGCCCTTTTTCCTCAAGTAAAGATTGATGTGTTCCTTCTTCAATTACCTGTCCTTTTTCAAGTACATAAATCTTTGTTGCGTGAATAATAGTACTCAATCTGTGTGCAATCATGATAGTGATTTGTTCACGTTCTGCGGAAAGTTGTCTGATAGTATCAGTAATAGATTCTTCGGTTAAACTGTCAAGACTAGAAGTTGCTTCGTCGAATATTAATAAATGAGGATGCCTTAATAAGGCTCTAGCAATGGAAAGTCTTTGCTTTTCACCACCACTTAATTTTAGTCCACCTTCCCCAATTAAAGTAGCTAATCCATTACCTCCTTTATCTAAAATATTAGTACAACTCGCCTTTGTTAAAGCAATCAGCATATCTGCTTCTGTTGCATTAGGTGCCACAAAAGCCAAGTTTTCTCTGATGGTTCCTGCAAATAATTGGGTGTCCTGCGTAACAAAACTAATTTGATTACGAAGGTCCGTCATATCAATCTGATTAGTATCTACACCATTCACTAATATCTGTCCTTCCTGTGCCTGATATAAACCTACTAATAATTTAACAAGCGTACTTTTCCCTGCCCCAGAAGGCCCAACAAATGCCACTGTTTCTCCTCTTTGAGCGTCAAAGCTGATATTGTCAATTGCTTTAAAATTCGCAGTTTGGTGTTGAAATCCAACATGATTAAATGACAAGCGGTCTATAATTCCCACAGCAGTTGGATTTGCTGGAGTTTGCTCTAAAGGCTTTTTCATCAAGTTATCAAAATTAATTAAAGAAGCTTCTGTTTCACGATAACTTAAAATAATACTACCAATTTCTTGTAATGGTCCAAAAATAAAGAAGCTATAAAATTGTAATGAAATTAATTGTCCTACAGAAAGGATCTCTTTAAATATGAGCCACATCAAAGTGAAAGTGATTACTTGTCTTAAAAAATTCACCATGGTGCCTTGAATAAAACTTAAAGAACGAATATTTTTTACTTTCTTTAATTCGAGTGCAAGAATTTTATAAGTGTTGTTATTTAGTCTATCAATTTCTTGATTGGTTAATCCTAAACTTTTTACAAGTTCAATATTACGTAAGCTTTCAGTAGTAGTGCCTGCAAGTGAGGTAGTCTCCTTTACAATATTTTTTTGAATGGATTTGATACGCTTACTTAATAAATTGGTCACATAGGCGATAGTGCTAGCACCTATAATATAAATAGGCATAATAGACCAATGCAATTTGGTGGCATATATGGAAATAAACACAATGCTTACCACAATTCCAAATACCACATTGATTACATAGCTAATAAATTTTTCACAATCAGCTCTCGCCTTAGTAAGAATTGACAAGGTCTCACCACTTCTTTGGTCCTCGAATGCTTGAAATGGTAATTGCATAGAATGTCTTAATCCGTCGGTAAATAAGGCAGCGCCGAATTTTTGAATAATAACATTTACAGTATAATCTTGAAATGCTTTTGCAATTCTACTTATCATAGCAGTTCCAACCAATAACAAAAGGATATTCCCAATTCCTTTTAAGAATTCAGGTTCTGTTCTCACATGACCCAAAGCGTCAAGGAATGGAGTTTTTGCAAATTCGTCAATCAGTCTTCCAAATAACATTGGATCAAACATGGAAAATGTTTGATTGATAGCGGCTAAAACAAAAGCAATAATTACAAGGTTTCTAAAAGGTCTGATATATTTGAAAAGTATCTTCATAAGTCAATTTATCTTAAATTATTTATATATAAAGTAGTTTGTGGAATAACACATGGTTAATGAAATTGTTAGTATTAT
Source organism: Bacteroidota bacterium (assembly GCA_947452555.1). Classification (GTDB taxonomy): domain Bacteria; phylum Bacteroidota; class Bacteroidia; order Chitinophagales; family Chitinophagaceae; genus Sediminibacterium. The sequence continues at coordinate 25,163 of CANGDH010000006.1, read as the reverse complement.
AATTTATTGCCTAGCCGCGTCTATGGTATCATTGAAAAGTTGATTGTATCTGTCAATGCATTCTACTACTTCTTCAACACCAGTTTTCTTTTCAGCGCTAGTAACAAAGCCTTCGGGCAAAAAAGGTAACATTTCCTTTAAGGTATCAAACATGGCTTGCACATTTCTTTTAACAACGGCTGGCTTTTCCTTGTCTGATTTAGTAAATATAAGTGTATAAGGAATTTCCCATTTATACATTTGCTCAATAAATTCAAGGTCAATTTTTTGTGGAGCATGTCTTGCGTCTATTAAAACGAAAACTCGATTCAAATTGGGTCTTTTCCTTAAATAGTTCTCAATCATTTGTTCCCAACGGCGTCGGCTGCTTTGTGAAACTTTGGCAAAACCATAGCCTGGCAAATCCACAATATACCATTTGTCCCATGGGCCTTTTTTATTAGCGCTCATGATTTCAAAGTGGTTTATTAATTGTGTTTTACCCGGAGTTCCTGAGGTTTTAGCCAAGCCTTTTTGATTACATAGGGCGTTAATAATAGATGATTTACCTACATTACTTCGCCCAATAAAGGCATATTCTGGTTGAACTAATTTTGGGCACTGTTCAAAGCCAGGGCTAGAGATTAGATAAGTTGCTTTGTTGATTTTCATAGTTAATAATCCTTCCTATTTAGCTTCGTTAGGTTTTGGATTGCGGCCTTTTAATTTAAGACTGTCTGCAGGATAATTTGCATGAATAGTGTCCACTATTTTTTGATACCAATTCGTGAGTATATTTTTTTCTGCTTCAGTCAATATTGCTTCTTTATGAATTAATGTATAAGAGCTAAGCGGCATTTCGCCTTCTTTAATTTGCTCAATACATTCTTCTAATTTTTTATTTTGTTTTCCAATTCTATAGCTTGCAAATTCATTAAAATTGAAATGTCTTTTTCCGTCTTTCACATGATTTTCAAGCCAGAAGTCCACAGGCTGGATTTTGGAATACCAAGGATAATTTGTCTTATTACTATGACAGTCCGCACATGCTTTATTTACGATCACCTGAACACTGTCAGGCATAGGGTATAGGGTACTTATGTCTTTTTGGGTATCTCCCGAAAGGTTTTTCGAAGGGTGTATAAACTGTATTGCTACCAAAACAATTAATAGGCCAATGAAGATCTTTTTCATAATGTTATAGTTTTCAATTTGACTTAATGTAATTAGTTATTGGTTTAAATATAGCTTAATTAAATTAATACATCACCTGTCATTTCTTTAGGTATTTCAATGTCCATCATTTTTAGAATAGTAGGTGCAATATCGCCTAATTTACCAGCTTTTAAATAACCCTTCCATGCTTTATCTATTACAAATAAAGGAACAAGATTAAGCGTATGTGCTGTGTTAGGGCTTCCGTCCTCATTCATCATGAAATCTGCATTGCCATGATCCGCTGTCAAGAAGATAGTATAACCATTTGCCAAACCTGCAGTGACTACCTCAGATACACATTTGTCTACTGTTTCAACGGCCTTTATTACGGCGCTAAATATACCAGTATGCCCAACCATGTCTGCGTTTGCATAGTTTAAACAAATAAAGTCAGGATTACCAGCTTCAATTTCAGGTAATAATTTATTGGTAAGTTCTTCTGCACTCATTTCTGGTTGCAAGTCGTAAGTGGCTACTTTTGGAGAAGCGGCCATAATACGGGTCTCTCCTTCGAATGGTACTTCGCGACCACCGCTAAAAAAGAATGTTACATGAGGATATTTCTCAGTTTCTGCAATACGAATTTGTTTCTTATGATTCGCTGCCAATACTTCACCTAATGTGTTTACTAAATTGTCATTTTCAAAAATGACATGCACGTTTTTGAAAGTTTCGTCATACTTAGTAATGGTAGTATAATGCAATGACAATTTATTCATGTTAAATTCATGAAAGTCTTGTTGCGTTAATACTTCCGTTATTTCTCTACAACGATCTGTTCTAAAATTAAAACAGAGTACAGCGTCGCCTTCTTCAATAGTTGCAATAGCTTCTCCATTTTCAACAATAACTGTTGGCTTAATAAATTCGTCTGTAATATTGTTTGCGTAGTTTTCTTTAATAGCTTCTAATGCAGAACTGGAAGTAGGGCCGGTTGCATGTACTAATGCGTCATACGCAAACTTAACACGCTCCCAACGTTTATCACGATCCATTGCATAATAGCGTCCACTAACTGTGGCAATTTTTCCAACTGTATTTTTTAAAGCTGCTTCCACGTCGGCCACAAATGCCAGTCCACTTTTAGGATCCGTATCGCGCCCGTCTGTGAATGCATGTAAATACACTTCCGTCAATCCTTCTGCCTTGCAAATAGCGCAAATCGCTTTTAAATGAGCAGTATGAGAGTGCACGCCGCCATCACTCACTAAACCTAATAAATGTAATGGCTTTTTGTTTTCTTTTGCATAATGAATAGACTTCAACAAGGTTTCATTTTTAGCTAATTCACCATCTCGTACAGCTACATTGATTCTTTGTAATTCTTGGTATACGATTCTTCCAGCACCTAAGTTTAAATGCCCCACTTCACTATTGCCCATTTGACCATCCGGCAAGCCAACTGCTTCGCCACAAGTTACTAATGTACTATGAGGGTATTTTGAATATAAGCTTGAAACAAATGGAACTTTTGCATTTTGGATAGCATCTGCCTTAGAAATTTGACCCAATCCCCAGCCATCCATGATGACCAATATTACTTTTTTAGACATATTATTACCTTTTTATAAGATGTAACTTTGATTTTTATTAATTTGTACCTCAAAGGTCCAAAAGAGTAAGCATATTACAAACTTTAAGCCCCTATAATACCTATAAAATGCACCTAATTCGCAAATCGCTACTCATTATTAGTTTTTTGTTTTCATTTACTGCTGTTTTTGCACAAAATGATACGGAATCCTTGATTCAAAATTTGCAAACTGCCAATTTCAATAATCTTCTTTCTTACTGGGATCAGCAGGTAGAAGTTAATATTTTAGACCAAGTAAATCAAAAAGCATTAAGTGCAACAGAGGCAAACCAACAAGTGCGTAATTTCTTTAATAAGAACAATGTGTTGGGCTTTGAAAAAACTGCGGAACGTAAACTAGGAAATACCGTCTACGTAACTGGGAGATTAATAGCTGGCCAGAATAAATATAGTCTTACTTTATTATTACAAAATGCTAAAAAAGGATTGGTTATTGTGAGTGTAAGAATTAGTTAAAGTAGTAATCCAATTTTTATTTTATGCATTAAATAAAAATAGTTGGTAGCTGCAAGCATTATTCAAAAGTTATAATTGTTATGAGTAAAAAAATCAAACTAGGACAGTCTTTAATGGTGTATAGTACCGATCCCAATTTTAAAGTAGAAGAAGATCAGGCGGAGCTAATAACATTAACTCCAGCAGAACAACCCCTTCGCGTCATTTTAGAAACCAAACACCGTGCCGGAAAAACTGTTACGATAGTATATGGATTTCAGGGTACAGAAGAAGATATGAATTTATTAGGTAAGGCGCTTAAGAATCACTGTGGCACTGGAGGTTCAGTTAAAGACGGCGAAATCATAATTCAAGGAGATCACAAACAAAAAGTTTTCCAGTACTTGAAACAGAAAGGATATAATAAAGCAAAGCTCTAAAAATATACTTCTAGATTTAATCTAGTCTTAAGATTGTTTAATAATGGATATTGTGAAGCGATGCGTTCAAATTTCTGTTTGCTATTTAATCTTAAATGTAAAGGCACATCTTCTTTTTCGCTTGCCTCAATCAAAATGCTAAATTGAATAGCGCGATTTTGAAATGCTTCCCATATCTTTTCTAAGACATTCATGCGTTCAATTTCAACAAATTTCTGTGCTGTTAATGCTGGTACGGTTACCGTAAAATGAACCTCGTCTTCAATAAATAATTGTGCAATTTTAAAAGTACCAGTAGAAGAGTGCTTATTTGTAGTTTCTAAATAAGTAGTATAATCGTCCCAGCATTTTTGTAAACTCACTATATCCAATGGCTTCGATTCTTTTACTTCCTGGATATTATACTCACTACCATACTTTTGTTGTAAAGCAGCCAATAAGTTGACTTTTGGGGCATTTTCAGCGGGTGTTGGAATAGGTTCAATGGGCTTTTGTTGCGTAATTTTTGGTGTAACAACTTGCTTGTTAGCTGGTATTTCCTCAATGGGAGCAGCTTTCGCTTTAGTGGGATTGGTCTCACTTGTTTCAATAACTAATTTTGCTTCCTTATTAACTACGATATTACTTAATGGAACAATTTTTTTAATTCGAATAGGGTAATGTGCGTCAACTAGTTTTTTTTTTACTATCTGGCTATCGTCCAAACTCAATTCAATTGCTTGTTGTAAAAAATTTAATTTTATCAAAGCTAATTCAACATGCAACCTTTTATTTCTTGCCATCTTGAATTGAATTTCAGACTCGTTCAAGATATTTAAAGCACTAATCAAATAAGGGGTACTTATTTTTTTAGCAGCTGCAGCATACTGCTCACGCCAGCCTTCAATTGATTCCAGTAAATGAGCACTAGCAGGGTCTTTACAAACTAATATATTTCTAATAAAACTTGCCAAGCCGTATAAAACCATATCACCCTCAAAGCCCTTCTGATTAATTTCTTCATATAACAACATGGCACCTGTTAAATCCTGCGTTGTTAAGAAGTCAATTAGTTTGAAAAAATAACCCTCATCTAAAATATTTAAATGTTCTAGTGTATTTGCATACGTTAATTCGCCATTTGTAAAACTTACAATTTTATCTAAGATACTTAAGGCGTCACGCATACATCCTTCGCTTTTTTGAGCGATTAATTGCAATGCATTTTTTTCTGCCTTAATATGTTCTTTCTCAATAATTTCTTCTAAATGCACTACTGTATCATTCGAAGTAATACGTTTAAAATCAAAAATCTGGCATCTACTTAGAATTGTAGGTAAAATTTTATGTTTTTCTGTAGTTGCTAAAATGAAAATGGCATAAGGAGGAGGTTCTTCCAAAGTTTTCAAGAATGCATTGAAGGCACTAGTACTTAACATGTGTACCTCATCCACAATATATACTTTGTATTTGCCTGCTTGTGGTGCGAATCTAACTTGTTCTACAAGTGATCTGATATCGTCCACTGAGTTATTGCTTGCAGCATCTAATTCATGAATATTTAAACTAGCACCTTTTTCAAATGACACACAACTATCACAACTATTACAAGCTTCACCCTCTTTGGTGATATTTGTACAGTTAATTGTTTTTGCTAAAATACGAGCACAGGTAGTTTTCCCAACGCCTCTTGGCCCGCAAAATAAAAAGGCATGTGCCAAATGATTATTTAAAATGGCATTTTTTAACGTGGTCGTGATATGCGACTGGCCCACAACTGTATTAAAGTTCTGAGGCCTATATTTTCTAGCTGAAACAACAAAATTCTCCATAGTAGACGCGCAATATACACATTATCCCCCTAAAATTTAAGGCAGTTTTATGCACATTAATTGTATAGGTGGATCCTTAAAATAAAGCTTATGCGCCTGTATGGTATTCCATAATAGGGTGACGCTCAAAGGGATGTGATTGGGTATCAAAAATATATCTAAATGTGACCATTCTTCTGCTAGGTTTAGCCCCTAAGCTTTTATAAATATTTACCATTTTAGGGTTCCAGTCTGCAGCCCATCCCATCTCGTATTCTTGGTAAGTATTAATCTTATAAAGTAAAAGGGCACTTGAATAAATTAAAAAGCTATCAATTCCCAAAGCTTGATATTTCGGGACCACACCAAAAGCTAAGCCAGTTAGTCGGTTATTTTTCCCAGTCCACTTCATCCACATCAAATTTGCCTTTTGCAATAACCCCAATTTCCCGTTGAAAAACTTAAAATATTGATTCACGTCGGGGATATTAATAAACATTGCAATGGGATCCTCTTTGTAATAAGCAAACCAAACAACCCTTTCGTCCATGATAGGTTTTAGGGTTTTAAACAACTGCATAATTTGATCTAAAGTAATTGCCTTTGCTTCTCCATGTTGAGCCCAAGCTGAATTATATATGGTCACGAAATCCTGAGCATATTTTTCCAAATGATTTTTATCTAAGTGCTTTGCTTGGTAGTCAGACTTAGCATTAAATTTTTCATATCGTTCTTTGAATCTAGGAGGTAGTTCTTGGTTTATATCAATACCATAGTAGTACTGATTATAATAATTTTCAAAACCATAATTATTTAAAAGCTTTTCATAGTAAGGTGGATTGAATGACATACCATACATTGGCTCCTTCTCGAAACCTTCCACCATCAAGCCCCACCATTTATCTCTATCTCCAAAGTTGATTGGGCCATCCATGGCATCCATCCCATTTTGGGATAACCATTTTTTTGCAGTGTCAAACAATAAATTAGCAGCATCTTGATTATCGATGCAATCAAAATAACCTACACATCCTACCGGGTATTCAGTGCCCTTATTTTTGTATTTGGAATAATAAAATGCAGCGATACGGCCAATCGTTTTACCGTCTATATTTTGTAGAATCCATCTTTTGGCATCACCGTCATTATACAGTTTGTTTTTTTTGGGATCAAATACTTGTAATACTTCATTATCAAGCGGCCTTATATAATATGGATTATCATTGTTGAGTGACGCATTTATCTCAACAAATGCTTTCTCTAAATTGGGTGTATTTACTTCAACAATTTTCATTCTTACAAAACTAGAAATTTTTTAAGACACTTAATGCAAAAATTCCTGCAGTTTCTGTCCTTAACCTGGTGGGACCCAAATGAATTGGTTGGAATTGATTTGCTAATGCCTGTTCAATTTCCTTATGTGTAAAGTCGCCTTCGGGCCCAATAATTAATATACAGTCATTGCTGGCTTGTATGGATTTAATATTGCTTTTTTCCCCATCTTCACAATGTGCGATTAATTTTTGTACTGCAGAATAGGTAGTCAGGAATTTTTCATAATCACAAGGAGTTGCTAATTTGGGTAACCATGCTTGTTGACTTTGAATCATTGCAGATTGCAAAATGTTTTGCATTCGTTCCATTTTAAATCGCTCATGAATAGTACGTTCGCAAATTAATGGAACAATCGTATGAACACCCATTTCCGCAGCTTTTTCAAATAACCATTCTAGTCGTACTGCATTTTTTAATAAGGAAATGCCTAATATAATTTTTTGTGCAGCAGCTGGAATAGTTTGCTGAGACTGAATAGTAACTATTGTATTCTTTTTATGTGGTATAGCAATACTTGCAGTAACAATTATCCCCATTCCATTGGTTATTGTTAATGCATCACCAGCTTGCATACGTAATACCTGTGCACAGTGCTTACTACTTTCTTCACTTAAGGTAAAAGTGGTTTCTCCTAAAAGTAATTGAGGCTCGTAAAAACTTGGGATAGACATGTAATAAAATTAGCTAGGTTTAATTGTTAAAAAGGTTGGTCATCTCCCATTCCTTCATCAAATTCACCACCATTCATTTTACTACCTTGTATGAAAAATCTACCACCATCGGAATCGCCTCCGCCTAAATTTGGAGTGATAGGTTTAAAATTACTTCCCAGTCCAGGTATGCCACCTTCGCCATCCCAATCTTCAAATCTTTGTATATCAAGTCTTGCTCTTAATTTAATAATATCTAAAGTACCATTTCTATGTTTGGCAATTCTGATATGTGTTTCACCTTGTGTACTTTCTCCCATTTCATTACTCATTACTTCATAATATTCGGGACGATATATAAACATTACCATGTCGGCATCTTGTTCAATCGCACCTGATTCACGTAAATCACTCAATTGAGGCATCTTACTTTCTTTTCTAGTTTCCACAGCACGACTCAACTGAGATAACGCAATAATAGGTATTTGTAATTCCTTAGCTAATGCTTTCAAACTTCTAGAAATATTACTAATCTCTTGTTCACGATTTGAATTTCTATCACCCGATCCACTCATTAATTGTAAATAGTCAATGATGATAATTTTCACATTATGTTTATTTACCAATCTTCTTGCCTTTGCTCTAAATTCAAAAATATTTAAAGCTGCGGTATCGTCAATGTAAATAGGAGCGGTTTCTAATTTTTTGATACCCTTACTATGCAATTGTTGGTACTCATAGTCTTCTAGTTTTCCTCTAGAAATTTTCTCCATTTTAATTTCACTTTCCGCGCTCAAAATTCTTTGTACTAATTGAGCGGCACTCATCTCCAAACTAAAAAAACCAACAGCCTGAGGTTTAGTAGGGTGTAAGGCTGCGTTACGAGCCAAGTTCAGGGCAAATGCAGTTTTACCCACAGAAGGTCTTGCTGCCAAAATGATTAAATCCGTTGGCTGCCATCCAAAGGTAATTCTATCTAAACTAGTGAATCCGCTTGGCACACCAGATATCTCGTCTTTTTGTTTTCTTAATTCATCAATTCTATTTACTGCAGTTGCTAATGCATCCCCAATATCCACGAAGTTTTTCTTCAAATAGTTATTAGTGATATTGAACATTTTTGTTTCACTATCATCCAATAAGTCAAATACGTCGGTACTGTCCTCGTATGCATTTGCAATTACTTCACCACTAATTCTAATTAATTCTCTTTGTATAAATTTTTGTAAAACGATTCTTGCATGCGCTTCAATGTTTGCAGTAGACACAACCACGTTTGTCAACTTAGAAATATAATAAGCCCCTCCAATAATGTCTAACTGTTCACGTTTTTTTAAAGCTTCCACCACTGTCAACATATCAATTGGCTGATTATCCAACTGCAATTGCTGCATGGTTTGGAAAATCATTTGGTGTGCTTCTACATAGAAACATTCAGGTTTTAATACTTCTGTAACTGTATCAAAAGCACTTTTCTCCAATAAAATAGCACCTAGTACAGCTTCTTCTAGTTCTCTTGCTTGAGGCGGTATTTTTCCATACATCATAGAACTAATATCTACTGAAGGGGTTTTTCTCTTGGTTCTATTAGTATTGATATTTGGTAGGGCCATGTCGTTTTCTCTGTTTTCTTATTGCGAAAATACCCCCACGAATCAACACTTCAAGAATTTTGTATCAATGATGTTTATACACAACTCCTTTTTAGACTGTAATTAACAAGCTTTTTACACTTATTAACGGGTTTTGCACGCCTTTTTCAGGGTTATTCACGCCGCAAGTAAGATTGTCTAAGTTAAATTTCATTTTAGACAAAATGCATAGAAATGAATATCTAATACTCGGACTCACTGCTCACTTCGTTCAGAGTTCGCCTCGTATTAATATTCATTTCTGGCTAGCTGTTTAATTGAAAGAATTTTTGGTGAATTCTTGCGGCGTTCCGTCGCTGAACTGTGATGCATTAGGCCAATTGTTGCTTTCAGAGTATAAGATAAATCAACTAGTCTACTCGTGAACCTTGAGTCTTAGCGTTAAGAAAATGGCTAACTACATCGGTAAAAAATCGCGCATGTCTGAGCGAAGCGAGTTCGCGATTTTAGATGTAGGCGGCCATTTTTAGCGGCCAAGACGAGCGGAGAGCGATAGGCTAGATGATTTATCTTTATCTACAATAGAAACAGGGCCGCAATGAACCCTAAAATTTAGTACTTTTGAAGCCATACTTTAAAGCAGAAACATGACCATTAGTTACAATTGGCTGAGTGAATATTTGCCACAAACCATTAGCCCTGATAAATTATCTAATATATTAACTTCTATTGGCTTAGAAGTGGAGTCCTTGGAGTCTTTCGAGAATTTTAAAGGCGGACTTGCTGGCTTGGTAGTTGGAGAGGTTTTGGAAGTAATACAGCATCCCAATGCAGACAAATTAAAATTGACAAAAGTAAATACAGGTGGTGAACGTCCCTTAAATATTGTTTGTGGTGCAGCAAATGTTGCTGTTGGACAAAAAGTAGTAGTGGCTGTTGTGGGAACTACTATTTATCCAAAAAATGCGGAAGCTGGCATTACCATGAAGTTGGCTAAAATTAGAGGGGAGGAAAGTGAGGGCATGATTTGTGCTGAAGATGAAATTGGCTTGAGTGATGACCATGGGGGAATTATGGTTTTAGAGGCTTCAACTAAAGTGGGAACTGCAATTGCTAGTTTATACAATTATTATCAAGACTGGATTTATGAAATAGGATTGACGCCTAATAGAATGGACGCCATGAGTCATTATGGTGTTGCAAAAGATGTTTGTGCTTATTTGTCTTATCATGAAGCACCAGTAGCTGCAGTGAGTCCACTTACAAAAAAAGTTGTTAAAGACAAATCAGTGACTCCTTTTAAAGTGGTAATAGAAGACGCAGTTGCTTGTGGAAGGTACGCTGGTATTGTGATCGAAGGGGTACAAGTAAAAGCGTCTCCAGGCTGGTTGCGTAATAAATTACAAGCCATTGGCTTAAGGTCCATTAATAATATTGTAGATATCACTAATTATATTTTACATGAAACAGGTCAGCCATTGCATGCTTTTGATGCGACTGAAATAAAAGACAATACCGTTATTGTTAAGAAATATCCAGCAGATACTTTATTTGTAACATTGGACGGAACCGAACGTAAATTAACTGCGAATGATTTAATGATAAGTGATTTTGAAAAACCTTTATGTATCGCTGGGGTGTTTGGTGGATTAAAAAGTGGAGTTAAAGTAGCTACTACAAAAATATTTTTAGAAAGTGCTTGGTTTGAAAATGTGCATATTCGTAAAACAAGCGTACATCATGGCTTAAGAACCGATGCTGCGACTCGTTTTGAGAAAGGAGTGGACATTGCTGGCACAGTGAATGTATTGGAAAGAGCCGCTTTAATGATTCAAGAAATTGCAGGTGGAAAGTGTAGTGAATTGGTTGACATTTATCCTAATCCAGCAACTAAAACTAAAGTAAATTTATCTTTAGCTTATTTGAAAAAATTAAGCGGAAAACATTATCCTGCCGACAAAGTAATTACCATTTTAATAAGCTTGGGTTTTGAATTATTAAGTCAAACTGAGACACATATTGAAGTGGCAGTTCCCTATCATAAGCCAGACATTAGTTTGCCTGCTGATTTGGTAGAAGAAGTATTAAGAATCGACGGCTTGGATAATATTGAAATTCCAAGTGCCATTACCATGAGTCCTTCGATTGACCCATTAGAACAGAAAGAAAAATTCAAAGACAAAGTTGCTAATTATTTAGTAGGGCGTGGATTTACAGAGATTCTAACTAACTCTATTACCAATAGCAAATACTTTTCAGCTGAAACTTTGCAACATGCGGTGACCATGTTAAATAATTTAAGTGCAGACTTGGATGTGATGCGTCCTTCTATGCTGGAGACAGGGTTAGAAACTGTTGCGTACAATTTAAATCGTCGTAATAATATGATTTCCTTTTTTGAAATGGGGAAAGTATATTCAAAAACTGATGCAGGAAAATATCAGGAAGGGGAGCAATTAGCCATTTACATTTCTGGCAAACAAAATGAAGATAGCTGGCGCAAAAAAGGAACAGTGCAAGATTTTTTCGTAGCGAAAGGACTAGCACAATCAATTATTGAATTATTAGGAATTGATAATATTGAATGGAAATTAAACGGGCAATTAGTAGAATTAGTTTGTAAAAATCAAATTGTAGGTATCTTACAAGTGGTATCTAATAAGCAGCTGCAAGCTTTTGATATTAAGCAAGCTGTGTTATATATTCAATTTGATTTAGCAATTTTATTTGCATTGTATCAAACTAAGAAAGTAGTATATCAAGAAGTTTCTAAATATCCTTCAGTGGAAAGAGATTTAGCATTGGTAATTCCACAAGCAACTAAATACGAAGCAATTGAAGCATGTATTCTTGCAGCTAAATTGACTGCATTGAAAGACACTAGAGTATTTGACGTATTTGAGAGTGAAAAACTGGGACACCAAAAAAAATCAGTAGCTATAAATTTTGTATTTAATGCTACTGACAAGACATTGACAGACACTGAAATTGACAGCATGATGAAAAAATTGATTGGTCAGTTTGAAAAAAACATTCAAGCAGAAATAAGAAAATAACCTCATGTCAACTATTCAATCATCTATACAAGGACTCCAAGAGAAGCTGCAGCTTTTTATAAAGCAACATGCAACTTTACAAAAAGAGCACCAACAACTGCTTACTAAACTGTCACAAAAGGAGGAGCAGACTTTGCAATTAGAGCAGCAACTTAAAGACAACCAATCCAAATTGACTGTAGCTATGATGAATAAAGCGTCTATAGATCCAGTTGAAAGAGAAAATTGGGTCAAACAAATAGATCAATACTTGAAAGAAATCGACCATTGCATCAATAATTTGAACCCTTAATCCAATCTAATTAGCGCATGATGTCTACACCTGAAGAAATGATACCCTTAAACATTACGATTGCAGATAGAAGCTATCGAATTAAAGTTGCTCCTATAGACGAAGAAGCAGTTAGAAAAACCGCTAATTTGATCAATCAAAAAATGATCGAATTCAAGAACACATATGCTGGCAAGGATATGCAAGACTATGTTTCTATGGTTTTACTTTGGTTCATGACCGAGCAACAGAAGGACGGTCAAAGCCTATATGAGCTCGAATCCCTTCAAAATCAGATAGAAACCTTAACAAATTCTGTTGAAAAAGCCATTTCTGGCAGTTAAACAACCCTCCTTTTTCCTTTTTGACTATTAATTGAGTATCTTCGTACCCGTCGCGAAAAGGGAAGCGTATGTATTTTTTAAAACAACAAGATTTTTACAATGGACCAATCAATATTATTGATCATCATAGGAGCATCTACACTAGTAGGAGGGCTTCTAATAGGCAAACTTGTTTTTGCCCGTAATACCAAGCAACAAGTATTAGACGCTGAATCACAAGCTGCTAATATTTTGAAAGAAGCAGAGTTAAGAGCTGAAACTGTTAAGAAGGAAAAACAATTAGAAGCTAAGGAGCGATTTGTTCAATTGAAAGCTGATCATGACCGCGAGGTTTTAGAGAAGAACAAGAAAATTGGAGAAGCTGAGAATAGAATTAAGCAGAACGAATTGAATATTAATTCTAAAGTTGCGAGTTTAGACAAGCAAATCAAGGACAACGACGTAATCAAAGAAAAATTAAATCGTGAAATTGATTTGGTAAATATTAAGCGTACTGAACTAGAAAAGCACCAAGAAGAACATATCCGTCGTTTAGAAAAAATAGCAAATTTAAGTGCAGAAGACGCTAAGCAACAATTAATTGAGAGCTTGAAGAACGAAGCGCAAAGCCAAGCCCTTGCTTTACAACAAGATATTATCGAAGAAGCTAAGCAAAAGGCAAACAAAGAAGCGCGTAAAATTATCATCCAATCAATTCAAAGAACGGCTGCAGAAGTTGCTATAGAAAATACAGTAACTGTATTTAATTTAGAGTCTGATGAGATGAAAGGACAGATTATTGGTAGAGAGGGACGAAATATTAGAGCTATCGAAGCTGCAACTGGAGTAGACTTAATTGTAGACGATACGCCAGAAGCTATATTATTATCTTCTTTTGATCCATTACGTCGTGAGATTGCACGTTTAAGTTTACAACGTTTAGTAACGGATGGCCGTATTCACCCCGCTCGTATTGAGGAAGTGGTAGAAAAAACACGTCGTCAATTAGAAGAGCAAATTGCAGAAATTGGGGAACGTACAGTTATTGAATTAGGGATACATGGTTTACATAAAGAGTTGATTCGTATTATTGGTAAAATGAGATTTAGATCTTCTTATGGCCAAAACTTATTGATGCACTCTCGTGAAACTGCTAACTTATGTGGTATCATGGCTGCAGAGCTTGGTTTAAACCCCAAATTGGCTAAAAGAGCCGGGTTATTGCACGATATAGGTAAAGTGCCAGACGAAGAGACAGAATTGAGCCACGCATTACTAGGAGCTAAATTAGCAGAGAAATATGGGGAGAACCCAGCAGTAGTAAATGCCATTGGAGCGCACCATGATGAAATGGAAATGCAATATGTAATTTCTCCAATTATTCAGGCTTGTGATGCTATTAGCGGAGCAAGACCAGGTGCAAGAAGAGAAATAATGCAACAATATATCCAAAGAATTAAAGATTTGGAAAATTTGGCTATGAACTACCAAGGGGTAGAGAAAGCTTATGCTATCCAAGCGGGTCGTGAATTGAGAGTAATCGTTGAGGCTGAGAAGGTTACGGATCAATCTTCTGACCAACTAAGCTTCGAAATAGCACAAAAAATTCAGACTGAAATGACTTATCCTGGTCAAATTAAGGTCACTGTAATCCGTGAAAAGAGAGCAGTAAACATCGCGAGATAAGAGATTTAATATATTTGGTTTAAATAATTTGGATTGTATCAAGGGTAACCATACCTTTGCCCTCCGCAAAAAACAAGAATTATGAGCGAAGCAGTAAAATTTGTACACGAGCAATTAACAGCAAAAAAAGAATATCCAGCATTTAAGGCTGGTGATAATATTACCGTAAACTACAAGATTGTAGAGGGTGGTAAAGAGCGTATCCAGTCTTTCCGTGGTGATGTAATCAAAACACAAGGAACTGGTGCAACAGCCTCTTTTACTGTTCGTAAAATATCTGACGGTGTAGGTGTAGAACGTTTATTTCCGTTCTTATCTCCTAATATCGATGGAATCATTTTAAACAAGTCAGGTAAAGTACGTCGTGCTAAATTGTACTACTTACGTGAGAGAAGTGGTAAGAGCGCACGTATCAAAGAAAAAAGATTCTAAATTTTTTATAGGCTTCCTTAATCGGCACCTATATAATTTTTACAATATATTAAACGGATCCCTTATTCAGGGGTCCGTTTTTCGTATGCATATAGGGGCTGTGATAGCGTGTTTATTTAACTTTCTGTTTTGTTTATTTAACTTTCTGTTTTGTTTATTTAACGTTCTGTTTTATTAATTACCTTACCTTTATTATTCTAAATTTAATATTATGGGCAACTTAGGATTTCAAGAATTATTAATCATTGGTGTTGTAGTTTTAGTAATGTTTGGTGGACGTAAAATCCCTGAATTTATGAAAGGTTTAGGTAAAGGAATTCGTGAATTCAACGACGCTAAAAACAATGTGAAAAAAGAAATCGAAGACGGTATCAACGAAAAGGACGAGAAGCCTGTTTAGTTTTACGGATTCTATTTTTTACATTTTAATATTCAGCTTTGTTTCGTTTTAATACAATCAAAGACTACCATGCTGCTTTAGAAGCTGGTCAAACGTCTTGTATCCAAACAGTTCAACATTATTTGGGTCAAATTGCACAACACGCTCACCTCAATTCATTTTTAGAAGTGTATGGAGAGGAAGCAACTGCGCGTGCAATTGAATTAGATGATGCACGTTTAGCTGGGAAGGATTTAGGTAAGTTACATGGAGTAGTGGTTGGCATTAAAGACGTTATTTGTTATAATGGACATAAGGTTAGTGCATCTTCCAAAATACTAGAAAATTATACTGCAATTTATTCGGCTACTGCTATCGAAAAATTATTAGCAGCTGGCGCCATTATTATTGGTCGTCAAAACTGTGATGAATTTGCGATGGGAAGTAGTAACGAAAATTCTGCATACGGCCCTGTAAAAAATGCATTAGACAATGAACGTGTTCCAGGTGGATCTTCTGGAGGTTCAGCAGTTGCAATTCAAGCAAATCTTTGTATGATTAGTTTGGGATCAGATACTGGTGGTTCTGTTCGACAACCTGCAGATTTTTGCGGGGTGGTAGGACTCAAGCCAAGCTATGGAATGATCTCAAGATATGGGTTAATAGCCTATGCATCTTCCTTCGATCAAATAGGTATTTTTTCAAAAACAGTAACCGACGCAGCATTGGTATTAGAAGTTATAGCAGGAGCTGATAATTTTGACAGTACGGTTTCTAGTAAACCAGTGCCTTCGTTTTCTGAAGTATTATTAGATACCCTTCCAGCGGGACCTAAAAAAGTGGCCTACTTTAAAGAGACTTTAGAACATCCAGGATTAGACCCGGAAATTAAAGCACAAACAGAAGCCTATTTGACTTCTTTAAAAGCAAAAGGGTATACAGTTGAAGCAGTTGATTTTTCTTTATTGTCATATTTAGTTCCAACGTATTATGTTTTAACAACAGCAGAAGCTAGTAGTAATTTATCCCGCTTTGATGGGATACGTTTTGGTCATAGAACTAAAGAATCAGTATCGGATCTAACAGAGTTGTATAAACTTAGCAGAACTGAGGGTTTTGGAGCCGAAGTGCAAAGAAGAATTTTATTAGGTAGTTTTGTTTTGAGCGCAGGTTATTTTGATGCTTATTTTACAAAAGCACAACAAGTAAGACAAAAATTAGTGGACTTAACGAATAGTTTATTTGAGCAGTATGATATTTTAGTTTCACCAACAGTTCCAGCACCTGCTTTTAAAATAGGGGCACATCAACATTCGGCAACTGAAATGTTTTTAGCAGATATCTATACAGTGTATGCCAATTTAGTTGGGATACCTGCAATTTCATTACCCTTGTTCAAACATAGCAATGGAATGCCATTTGGATTACAAGTAATGAGTAAGCCTTTTAATGAAACAGTATTACTTCGTTTCTCTAATACTATGATGCCTTCATAATTTTGCAAATGCGAATTATATACATTTTATTTTTTTCGATTGTATTAGTTTCAAATACTAGTAATGGGCAAAACAACTCCTCAAAAAAAGAAACAGTTGGCTTTTTCAATACTAAATTACCATTGTCAAAAGACAGCTTGCCTATTTTACCTTCCTTTCAGCGCATAGGATTTTCCAGTTTATTTATCATTACAAAGGAAGGAGACAAAGACAAACCATTTCAGTTTCAGTTGAATCCCAAAGCAATTAGTTTTATACAGGCTTATATGGAGAAGCAAGGACCTGCATTATTGAAAATGAAAACATGGGCAAGGCCTTATTTTAATTTGTATGATCAAATATTAATTGCCAACGGAGTACCAGTCGAAATGAAGTATTTAAGCGTTATTGAGAGCAGTTTAAGTTCCAATATAGTGTCTTGGGCAGGCGCGGTAGGTCCATGGCAAATTATGCCAGAAGAGGCTAAAAGACTGGGTTTGAAATTACTGCCCATCGACGAACGAACTGATTACGAAAAAAGTACCCAAGCTGCAGCTACCATTTTAAGGGAGTCTTTTGCTGAGTTTGAAGATTGGTTATTAGTAGTTGCAGCATATAATGGCGGTGCAGGTAGGGTAAGGCAAGCCATGAAAAAGAAAAACACAAAGGACTTTTGGGAATTACAATATGAATTGCCTTTAGAAACCAGGAACCATGTTAAAAAGTTTATTGCAACTCAATATGTTTTCGAGTCGGATGGCAATTGGACTACGCTTACCCAGGATGAAATTTTTCAAAAAGAAATCACCAGTCAAAATAAGCTGAATGAAATTAAGTTGAAACAGAATTTAGTCAATCAAGATATCGCTGCCTTAACAATTCGTGGTCGTTATAAAACTAGTATGATTGCAGCCTATATTGAAATGCCAATTGGAGACATGAATGCACTTAATCCTAATATAGAGAAAGTATTGGCAACTGGTAAGCAATATGAGTTAAAGTTGCCTTTAGAATTTATGGAAAAATTTAAGGCCCGTAAAAATGAAATTTTACAGGCCTCTATACAATCTTTATATCAAACTGAAAACAAATAGTATTCAGTTGAGTTATTTAGAAATCATCATCGAATTCATCTTTGTCTTCGAATAAGTCATCATCATCTAGGCCAAGATCGTCATCTAAGTTAAGATCGTCTACATCATCGGACGCATTCGAATCCTCTTCTTTTCCCTTCTTCGCTTTGCTAGCAGATTTTTTTGGAGTTTTACTTTTTGGCATGTCGAATTCCTCAAAGTCGGGATCCCAACTATCATCATCTTCAGATTTCTCCCAATCGTCTTCTACCTCTTCTTCTATATCATCCTCTTCATCATCCACACTTTTAGTGGCAGCCTTTTTGCTCACTTTTTCCGTTTTCTCTACACCAGTTTTCTTGGTAGTGGACTTTTTTTCTTTATCAATTTTTATTGCCATAGGGGTTGTCTAATTACAGTGTAAAATTTCACCCGAATTTTATATTTACCAAAAAAATATTGACTTTTTTTTCTCGTTTTAAAAAAAATAAAGTTGCTTTCTTAAGATTATAGATGTATAATTTGGTCTCTTCCAGGACCGTTTGAAACAAATTTTACCGGAACACCTAAATAGGAATTAATATATTCAATATACGACTTCATTGTTGTAGGTAATTCGGTTTCATTTTTCATTTTAGTAGAGTCGATATTCCAGCCTTCCATTTTTTTCCAAATTGGGGTGACTGGTGTTCCAACTAGTTGAAAGGGAACGTAATCTATTTGTTTCCCTTCCATTTCATAGGCAACACCTAGTTCTAATTCTTTAAATGAATCTAAAATATCTGCCTTAGTCATGATGATCTGTGTTACACCGTTAATCATACAAGCATATTTCAAAGCAACAAGGTCAATCCATCCACAACGTCTTGGACGTCCAGTAGTTGCGCCAAATTCAGAACCAATTTTTCTTAATTCCTCACCCTTAGCATCATGTAATTCAGTTGGGAAAGGTCCGCTACCTACTCTTGTACAATATGCTTTTGAAATACCGAATACCTCATTGATTTGTTTTGGAGAAATACCAAGTCCAGTACAAACACCCGCTGAAATAGTATTAGAGGATGTAACAAAAGGGAAGGTTCCAAAATCAATGTCTAACATAGAGCCTTGTGCACCTTCGGCTAATACTTTTTTCCCTTTTGAAATTTGATCATTTATAAAGTACTCACAGTTAATAATGTTCAAAGTTTTCAAGAATTCAATTGCTTCAAAAAATTCTGATTCCATTTCGCTAATATCTTCATTGAAATTATAGCTATCCAATATTTTCTGATGCTTCATGCGAAGAGCTATGTATTTACTAATGAACTTCTTATCTAGTAAATCACCTACTCTCAAGGCATTTCTGCCTGTCTTATCCATATAAGC
Source organism: Bacteroidota bacterium (assembly GCA_947452555.1). Lineage (GTDB taxonomy): Bacteria > Bacteroidota > Bacteroidia > Chitinophagales > Chitinophagaceae > Sediminibacterium. The sequence continues at coordinate 6,067 of CANGDH010000006.1, read as the reverse complement.
TGGACCAATTCCTTTTAAGGTTGATCCAATTTTAGCTTCTCCTTTAGACAATTCGGATGCTTTGTCTAAAGCTCTATGGCTTGGTACAATAATATTAGTCCGCTCAGAAATAAATAAATTCTTTTTGACGTCAACACCCATGCTTGCAACAGCTTCACATTCTCTTTTTAAGGTAACAGGGTCTAATACCACTCCGTTTCCAATAATATTTATTTTGTCCTGATGGAAAATTCCGGAAGGAATTTGGTGTAATACCATTTTAGTTCCGTTAACATACAATGTGTGTCCGGCATTTGGCCCACCTTGGAACCTAGCAATTATATCATAATTGGGAGCAAAATAATCAACAATTTTACCTTTCCCTTCGTCGCCCCATTGAAGTCCTAATATTACGTCTACCATAAGTTTGTATTTGAAGCTGCAAAAATAAGTCTTTTAAACCGTCTCCGTGTCGAATCGTGTGACTTTTTGAATACCATTTAAAGTACTAATTCTGTCTACTAATACTTCAAGTTCATCTTTGTCATGAACATATACTTTAATGGTGCCTTGGAATAAACCATCTTTTGACTCAATAGTTAAGGCCGCAATATTAATTTTCAACTCTCCACTAATAATATTTGTGATTTTATTTACTACTCCCACGTCATCTAAGCCAATAATGCTAAGTCCTGTTAGGAAGGAAATTTCTTTATTTTTAGCCCATTTGGTTTTCACAACCCGATGTCCATAATTAGCCAATAATTGAGTGGCATTAGGACAATTGGTTCTATGAATAATCAAGCCCTTGCCAGTACTTACAAAGCCAAAAACGTCGTCTCCAGGAATAGGATTACAACATTTTCCTAAAGCATATTGTATTCTTTCACTCGACTCTCCAAATATGATTAATTCTGATTCTTTTTTAGAATAGGTTTTAGCAGTTTCCCCAGTTGGTACATAGGTTTCCGCAGGCATTACAATTGGCTTAGGAGCTTCAATTTTGTCACCAATGACTTGAAATAGTTTTAATTCTTTTAAGTCGATTATTTTAGTAGCAATATTATAATGCAAGTCTAAATGACTAGACAGTTTATAATAGTTTACTAATTGATCAATATTATATGGGCTATATGCGGCTCCAAGTCCTTCTAGTTTTCTTTGAAGTGTGTATTTTCCTTCTTCTGCAATTGCTTTCTTTTCTTCTCTCAATGCATCCTTGATACTATTCTTAGCCTTTGCTGTCACTACACTAGACAACCAGTCTTCAGTAGGCTTTTGTTTATTGCTAGTAATAATTTCTATCTGATCTCCACTTCTTAATTTATGACTTATTGGAACCAATTTGTGATTCACTTTTGCTCCAATACATTTAGAGCCAATAGCTGTATGTATGTAAAATGCAAAGTCTAATGCGGAGCTATTAATAGGCAACATTTTAACTTCACCTTTTGGAGTGTAAACATAAATTTCCTCTGCAAGAAAGGAGGTTTTAAAATCTTGCAAAAAGTCAATTCCCTCCTCCTCTTGATTTCCTAAGGCTTCTCTTATTTGGATAAACCATTTATCAAATCGGTCCTCATTTTGAGTGCCTTCTTTATATTTAAAATGTGCTGCTAAACCTTTTTCAGCTATCTCATTCATTCGCTTGGTACGAATTTGAACCTCGACCCATTTTCCTTGTGGTCCCATTACCGTTGTATGTAATGCTTCGTAACCGTTACTCTTAGGATTGCTTAGCCAATCTCTTAATCTTTCAGGAGAGGGTAGGTATTCGTCTGTAATCATGGAATACACTTTCCAACACTCTTCTTTCTCTTTTTCTAAAGGAACATCTAAAATGACTCTAATAGCAAATAAGTCATATACTTCTTCAAAGCTGACTCCTTTCTTTTTTATTTTATTCCAAATAGAGTGTATGCTTTTAGGTCGACCAAATATTTCAAGGTTTAATCCAGAATGACTTAATTTTTCTTTTAAGGGTCTAATAAATTCATTGATATATTTTGTTCTTTCTCTTTTAGTTTCAGATAATTTACGAGCAATCTCACGGTATTTATCTGGCTCTAAATATTTCATAGACAGATCTTCTAATTCTGTCTTAATATTATACAAACCCATACGATGCGCTAATGGAGCATAGACCCAAATAGTTTCTGAAGCAATCTTTAATTGTTTTTCATGCTTCATGGAATCCATAGTACGCATGTTATGTAGCCTATCTGCTAATTTTATTAAGATCACCCTTGGGTCATCCGTAAGCGTTAATAAAATCTTTTTAAAATTCTCTGCTTGTTGACTACTATTTGCACTCATCACTGTAGAAATCTTAGTTAGACCGTCTACGATTTTTGCAATCTCATTTCCAAACTCACTTTTAATATCATCTAAAGTAATATCGGTATCTTCTACAGTATCATGCAACAAAGCACAAATGGTACTTCTAATACCCAAGCCAATTTCATCAACACAAATCATTGCCACCGCTAATGGATGAAATATATAAGGTTCTCCACTTTTCCTACGCATGGTTTTATGTGCTTCCACCGCCATCTCAAAAGCGGTTCTTAATAATTCCTTATCCCCTTTTTTCAACTTAGTCTTAAGTGATCTCAGAAGTGCACGATAATGTCGAACAATCTCTTTGTTCTCTTGTTCCTCGTTTAAATTATACACCGGTATAATGTCAGAAGGTTGATTATCGTATGCTATTGTGTCCATTGGTTTACGAAAATACGTAAAAGGGGTAGGATTTTTACAAAGAACAATCAGATAGCTTAACTTTGTTTTCCTATGTCTACTGCTCAACCCAAAGAAATATTTAAAGCCGCTATTTTAAAAAGGGTATTTTCTTTTGTAAAACCTTACCGTTTTATATTTTGGGGAAATCTGATTTTATCAATTATACTGGCCTTTGCAACCCCTGTAAGGCCTTATTTGATTCAGGCTACAGTAAATGCGGCCATTGGCAAAACGAGTATATTACCCACTTGGGTGCACTGGGTTTTACCAGCGAATGCTTTTGATTCTACGGTTCAACTTATTTTAGCCATTACCTTATTCCAAGTTGCGTTTATTTTAGTGGAAACAGTGCTTAGATTTCTATTCACTTTTGGAATGGCTTGGCTTGGACAGCAGGTTATAAGGGACTTGAGGAATAAAGTATACGAAAAAATCATGCTTTGGGAAATGCGACAATTCGATAAAACACCCATTGGAACATTGACGACTAGAACCATAAATGATATAGAAAGTATCAATGATATTTTTTCAGATGGTTTAATTCCAATTGTTGCTGATTTTTTAACCATCTTGGTAACCTTGACTACTATGTTTGTGATCAATTGGAAACTCACTTTAATTTGTTTGATTCCATTTCCTATTATGCTAATTGCAACTTATTTTTTCAAAGAGAGTGTGAATAAAAGTTTCATACAGGTTCGTAATGCAGTAGCTGCATTAAATGCTTTTGTGCAAGAACATATTTCAGGAATGCAAGTAGTTCAAGCTTTTGCTGCGGAAGAAAAAGAGTTACAAAAATTTGAAAAGATAAATGCACAACATAAAACTGCAAATATTAAAGCCATCTTTGCTTACTCTGTATTTTTTCCTGTAGTGGAAGTAGTTCTAGCATTAAGTATTGGCTTGATTGTTTGGTGGGTAGCAGATAAATCCTTAGATGCAGGTTTATTAGTAGCATTTATTTTATTCTTAAATCAAATATTTAGACCGCTAAGAATGATTGCAGATAAATTTAATGTGCTACAAATGGGAATGGTGGCTGCGGAGCGCGTTTTTAAAGTATTAGATAACGAAGATATTACTGCTGACAATAGTGATTATGCCCCATTGCATATCAATGGAAAGATTGAGTTTAAAAATGTACAATTTGCTTACAATCCTCCAAATTGGGTTTTAGACGATTTGAACTTTACAGTAGCAGCTGGAAAAACTGTTGCACTAGTTGGGCACACAGGTAGTGGTAAAACTTCCATCATTAGCGTATTGAACAGGTTATATCCATATCAAGGAGGCCAAATTTTATTAGACGATCATCCAATTGAAAATTTCTCTTTGAATAGACTAAGAGCTTCTGTGGGCGTTGTTTTACAAGATGTCTTTTTATTCTCAGGTTCTGTTTTAGACAATATTACTTTACGTAATCCTGCTATTACTATAGAGCAAGTTCATAAAGCTGCCATTATGATTGGCATGCATGATTTTATAATGCAGTTACCTGGAGGGTATCAATATCAAGTGATGGAAAGAGGTGCAACCTTAAGTTTAGGCCAACGCCAATTATTGAGTTTTATACGTGCCCTTTTATACAATCCTTCCATATTAATTTTGGATGAAGCAACTTCCTCAATCGACACCGAGAGTGAACAATTAATAGAAAAAGCAATTGATACATTAATTAAGGGCAGGACCTCAATTGTGATTGCACACCGCTTATCAACTATCCGAAAAGCTTCTCAAATCATTGTTTTAGATAAGGGGCAAATAAAAGAAATGGGTACCCATCAGGAGCTAATAAAATTAGAAGGTTTTTATGCTACTCTTAATGAAATGCAATTTCAACAACAATCTGAAGCCAAAATTTAAGTAACTATTTGAAAATCAATTAGTTACTTATTTATTGTTTTTTCACCTCAATAGTAGATTTCTATTGAAATTTGTACCATTTGAGCAGCTTTATTCCTATCTTTGCCGCAAATTTTGAGATACTCATGGCCTTTTTACGTTTAAAATCTTTACTGGTATTGTGTTTTAGCCTTTTTGCAATGGCTAATTTGAATCCTTTGTTGGCTAATGAAAATGTAGCGAATCAAGATTCAACGATTGTTGCACAAGATTCAACAATGGTTGCTCCTGCACCAAAGGCATTTAATGTTACCGAAACAATACTGGAACACATTAAAGACGACCATAGTTGGCACTTATGGGGCCATACTTCAATTGCATTGCCGGTTATTTTACATACATCAAAAGGGTTTGAACTATTCTCTTCTGCTAAATTAGTAGACGAGCATCATGAACCAATTGTATTCAAGGGCAATTTTGATTATAAATTAATGGAAGGAAAGTTAAAGATTGTAAATGCAGAAGGTGCTTTAGACGAGGAGTTGAATAAACAATTATTGGATATTTCTATAACTAAAAACGTAGCTAGTTTATTCGTATCTGTTTTATTGATTTTAGTGATCATATTGTCTGCTGCAAATGCTTATAAAAAGACAGGTGTTACAAGTGCTCCAAAAGGAATTCAATCTTTCATGGAACCAATTGTATTATTTGTTAGAGATGAATTAGCAATTCCTAATATTGGTAAAAAGAAGTACGCCAAGTTCATGCCTTTTTTATTAACTATATTCTTCTTGATTTTAACGAATAATTTTTTAGGCTTAATACCGGTATTCCCAGGTGGAGCAAATGTGAGTGGTAATATTGCTTTCACTATGATGTTAGCTGTTTGTGTATTTATCGTGGTTAATTTAAGCGCTAATAAAAATTATTGGCAACATATTTTTTGGATGCCAGGGATGCATTGGAGTATGAAATTGTTCTTAGCCCCAATTGAGTTAATCGGTGTTTTCACAAAGCCCATTTCTTTAATGATTCGTTTGTTTGCGAACATTACAGCTGGCCACATTCTAGTATTAAGTTTGATCTGTATCATATTTATTTTCAAGACGGTTTACGCTTCTGCAATTGCAGTACCATTCGCTGTTTTTATTGGGATGATTGAGTTGTTAGTTGCTTTTTTACAAGCTTACATCTTTACCATGTTGACAGCTATGTATATTGGAATGGCAAATGAGGAACACCATCATGAACATGAGGAAGCTGCACATCACTAAAATTATATTAAACGCTTTTTTCAATAACAATTAAAATTTAAAAAAATGGTAGGAAGTATTGCTGCAATTGGCGCTGGATTAGCTGCTATCGGTGCTGGAATTGGTATCGGTCAGATCGGTAAAGGTGCTGTTGAAGGTATTTCTCGTCAGCCAGAAGCTGCGAACGATATCCGTTCAAGTATGATTGTTGCTGCTGCATTCGTTGAGGCCGTTGCCTTGTTTGCTGT
>CANGDH010000005.1 GCA_947452555.1 Bacteroidota bacterium | reverse complement strand
TTTCAATCACCCTTCTGAGTACGTTAAAGTAGGTGAGTCTATCGACATCATTATCTTGAACATTGACAAAGAAAACAGAAAATTACAATTAGGTCATAAGCAATTAGAAGAAGATCCTTGGAATGCATTAGAAGAAACATTTGCAATTGGATCAATTCATGATGGTACTATCGTTCGTAAAGACGACAAAGGTGCTATCGTACAATTACCTCATGGCTTAGAAGGATTTGCTCCTAACCGTCACCTTGCGAAAGAAGATGGTAAGCAAGTTCAAGCGGAAGAAACTGCACAATTCATGGTGATCGAATTTGATCGCAATGAAAAGAGAATTGTAGTATCTCATGCAAGAATTTGGGAACAAAACATAGTAGAAGAAAAAGAAGCAGCTAAGAAAGAAGCGAAAGTAGAAACTGAGAAGACGAAAAAAGCAGTTAAAACAATCCAAAGCAAGGTTGAAAAATCTACTTTAGGTGATTTAGGTGCTTTAGCAGAAATCAAAGCTAAATTAGACGAAAACAAAGAAGGATAGTTTTCCCTCGCTTTTACAGAAATGTAATGGCTTGAAAAACACTTTTATGATTTTAAAAAGGCCCGCAATTGCGGGCCTTTTGCATTTTCATGTTGGCCGATAGACAGGATTTAGCTAATTCTTAACGCCCAAGGGCGTATTCGCAATCTTTTTCGGCCTAAATTGAGGATTATTAGTTAATTTTGCCACCCTGTATGAATAGAATTATAGTAATTATCGCGATCGTTTTAGGAATGTCCTCTTGTACTTCAAAGTTTCAACAAATTTTGAAGAATAAGGATACAGACTATAAAGTCAAAATGGCTGAGAAATACTATGCAGAAAAGAAGTACAGCAATGCACAACAGCTTTTTGAATCTGTGATCAATTTTGTGAAAGGAACACCACGTTATGAAGAGTTGTACTTGATGTATGCTAATTCTTATTATTACGATAAGGATTACGAAAACGCAGAAAATTTATTCAAAACATTTGTGGAATATTTTCCAAATAGTCCAAGAACAGAAGACGTTGAATATTTAAGAGCGTATACTTATTATTTACGTTCTCCAAAAGCAGAATTAGACCAGACAACAACTAATAGAACGATTCAATTAATGCAATCTTTTATTGACGCACATCCAACAAGTGCAAAAGTAAAAGACGCTACTGCAACCATTGACGCTTGTCGTGCAAAATTAGAATTGAAAGATTACAAAACAGCTACATTGTATTATGAGCTTGCTTTGTATCGTGCTGCTGCAATTACTTACGGGTTATTGTCTGATGGTTATCCAGACTCTAAGAGTGCAGATAAATATAAATTATTGACATTAAAATCATATTATCAATTTGCTGAAAATAGTTTTATAGAAAAACAAAAAGAGCGTTTTGATAAAGTGAATGAAGAGTATAATGATTTCGTAGACAGATTTAGTGACAGTCCCTTACTGCCTGAAGCAAAAAAAATTAAATCAAAAACTGATAATATCTTAAAAAATATAAAATGAGTAAATTAAGAAGACATATGGGTGCTAATGTACCTGCCGTTGTTGAAACAAAAAGTTTGAAAGCATTGAAAGCTAAAACTGGGAACTTATATGAGTCAATCTCTATTATTTCTAGAAGAGCAAATCAAATCAATATTTCTATCAGAGAAGAGTTGCATAGCAAGTTAGAAGAGTTTGCAAGTCATACAGATAGCTTAGAGGAAATTCACGAGAACAAAGAACAAATCGAAATTTCTAAAGCTTATGAGCGTATGCCAAACCCTGCTATTTTAGCTACTGCGGAATTTATTGATGATAAAATCTATTATCGTAAGAACGAGGAAACAGATCTTTTCCGTTAATCTCGATTCAGTTAACACAAAAACGTTCCTTTGTCATTCTGATATTGGGACGTTTTTGTATTTTAGAGGGTAAATACACCATATTATGTTGTTTAAGTCAGTTTGTTTAACGCTAGGATTACTTCTCTCAGGTGAGGCCATTAATGCTCAAGAATTGGCAGCTGTAGTTACCTTGCAAACAAGCAAAGTGGCTAATCAGGTAGATCCAAAAGTATTTACACAATTACAATCACAACTAAAAGATTTCATTAATCAAAGAAAATGGACAACGGACGTATTCTCGGTTGAAGAAAAAATTGATTGTAGTTTTTACATATCAATTGAGTCCATCGTATCTCCCGGTGTATATGATGCTAAACTAAGTATTGTAGCTAATAGGCCAGTTTATAATACCAATTATACAACACCTTTGTTAAACATGCAGGATGCCAATTTCACTTTTAAATATCAATTGGGTCAACCGATGGAATTCAATGAAAATAGGTCACAAGGTGGGGATCCATTTGAGTCAAATCTTACTTCTACTATTGCATATTATATTAATGTTATTTTAGGATTGGATTATGATTCATTCGCTTTAAAAGCAGGAGTTCCTTATTTTAGTAAAGCATTAAATATTGTATATAATGCACCAGAGGGATCGGGGATATCGGGATGGAAGTCTTATGACGGCCAAAGAAATAGGTATATTTTAATAGATAATTTTACAAAGAGTGGGTTTGATAGAATGCATGAAGTTGTTTATAGTTACTATAGAGATGGGTTAGATCAAATGGCAGAACAGCCAGAAATTGCAAAAGCCAATTTATTAAACACATTAATGAGTTTGCAAGAACTAAATGAGTCTAATGTAAATGTAATGGCAGTACCTATTTTTATGCAGGGAAAGTATACTGAAATCGTAGGTATATTTCAAAATTCAGATAAGTCTATGAAAAAGCAATTACTAAATACATTATCGTCTATTGACATTGCTAATATTAATAAATATAAAGAAAAGCTGGAATGAGAAATTGGTTAATTATAGGATTGCTATTTTTATTGGCCTGCAAGAATGACACAAAGCCAGTGAACAGTTTGCCAATGGACAAAATGAAGATAGTGCTATGGCAATTAATGCAAGCGGACGAATACTATACAAGAATGTCCACTATTGACACCACTTGGAAAACACACAAAAAAAATGTTCAGTTTTATAAACAAATATTCGAATTGAATAAGGTGGATAGGGTAGCATTTTATAATACTATTGATTATTTACAAAAACACCCAGTAGCTTTCAAGGAATTAATGGATTCTACCTATGCGTTGTCGAAAAGAGAAAAATTGAAGTTAACGGAACATTAATTAATTGTTTTTTCGACAAACAAGACCGAATTTTAAATAAACAGTTTTACTTTTGAGTTCTAATAATAATTAAAAAATATAAATTATGCCTATCACTATTGGACAAGCAGCGCCAGCAATTACATTATTTGATACAGACAAAAACGCAGTCTCTTTGGACAGTTTTAAAGGACAAAATATAGTAGTGTTATTTTTTCCTTTAGCATTTACAGGAGTTTGTACTGCAGAACTTTGTAGTATCAGAGATAATATTGCAACATACAATACTGCTAATGCACAAGTATTAGGAATTTCGGTTGACTCTTTATTTACTTTAGGTAAATTCAAAGAAGAACAAAAACTAAACTTCCCTTTATTGAGTGATTTCAATAAAACAGCATCAAAAGCATTCGACGTTTTGTATGATGTGTTTCCTGCATTTGAAATGCAAGGTGTGAGCAAGCGTGCAGCATTTGTAATAGACAAAGAAGGAACAGTTCAATATACAGAGATTTGTCCAACACCAGGTGATTTACCAAATTTTGAAGCCATTCAAACAACATTGAATACTTTAAACTGAAGCATTAAATCTTGTTAAGTCATGATTGAATAAAAAAAAGAGCTAACTAAATGTTAGCTCTTTTTTTTATCTGTCGCAAACTTCTACGATCAAGAATTTTAAATAATGGGTGTTTTCCATTCCCCAAATAATAGGGTGGTCGCTTGACTGTGTTTGATACGTGACCTGTCTAATTCTTTTCTTAGCATCTCTTGCAGCCATGTAAATGGTGTCTAAAAATAATTCAGGACTCACTAAATTAGTGCAGCTGGAAGTAACAAGAAAACCACCATTTCTCAATAGTTGCATTCCTCTTAAGTTGATCTCTTTATAGCCAGTAACCGCTTTGTCAATATTGTTTCTGCTTTTAGTGAATGCAGGAGGATCCAACATAACTACGTCATATTTTCTCCCTTCTCTTCCCCAATTCTTTAATACATCAAATGCATTCATTGCTTCAAATTTCACAATATGATCTAACTTATTAAGTGCTGCGTTTTTATTAGCCTGCTCTACTGCGCTTTCTGAAATGTCAATTCCTAAAACAGACTTAGCACCATAATGTGCTGCATGAATTTCAAAAGTTCCAGTGTAGGTAAAAGCACCTAATACGTCAGCGCCCTTTACAATATTTTGAATAGCTCTTCTATTATCTTGTTGGTCTAAAAAATACCCAGTCTTTTGTCCTGTTTCAATGTTCACATAAAACTGTAAATCATTTTCTTTGATAATGATTTCTGTAGGGAAGGGGTCTGTTAAAAATCCTTTTTGTTGAGTCAATCCTTCTAATTCTCTTACAGGTACATCGTTTCTTTCGTAAATACCTTTTGGATTAAAAATAGTATTTATGGCTGCGATAATTTCAGCCTTCCATTTTTCAATACCTAATGACAAAGTTTGAATTACAAAATAGTCATTGAACTTGTCTACTATTAAAGCAGGTAATCCGTCTGCTTCACCAAATACTAATCTACAGTTTTCAGTATAGCCCAATTTTTGTCGGTAAGCCCAGGCTTCACTAATTTTTTGATGGAAAAAGGAAGCGTTAATCTCCTCTCTTTTACGGGTCAATAAACGGATCATAATTTGGGAGTCGGGGTTGATGTAGCCACGACCTGCCAATTGCCCGTCAAAGTAATACACTTCCACAATATCACCTGCTTCAATAGGCCCAGCAACACGGTCAATTTCGTTATTATAAATCCAAGGATGGCCAGAAGCAATTCTTGGTTGGATTCTTTTGTTTAAATACACCTTTGTCATATCGCAAATATAGTCACAGATCAAGTGACAACTTGTTCATTTTTGCTCAGATTTCGGTCAATTTTGCACTTTTATGCGTTTGGCAATATATTTGCGTGCATTAGATAACAATTAGACAATTATGGAAGAAAAAGAGATTAAAGACACAGAAGCAACAATTAGTCCTGAAAACGAGGCAGAAAATGCCCCAATAGCCGAAACTGAACCAATTTCCGAGTTGGATCAAACAAAGTTAGACTTATCAGATCAGAAGGATAAATACCTTCGCTTATTAGCTGAATTTGAGAATTTCAAGAGAAGAACTGCTAAGGAGCGAATTGATTTGATTCAAACTGCCGGTAAAGATGTCATTGTTTCATTATTAGACGTTTTGGATGATTGTGATAGAGCTGAAAAACAATTAAATGGATCTGACGATATCTCTTTACAAAAAGAAGGCATCCAATTAGTTTTTAATAAAATTCGTTCTACAATGCAGGCCAAAGGATTAACTCCAATGGAAAGTATTGGAAAACAATTTGACGTTGAATTACATGAAGCCATTACTGAGATTCCTGCAGCAAATGATAAGATGAAAGGAAAGGTAGTAGACGAAGTAACAAAAGGATATTTACTGAATGACAAAATAATCCGTTTCGCGAAAGTGGTTGTAGGAAAATAAATAAAGCATTATGGCAAAAAGAGATTTTTACGAAATACTAGGAGTTAGCAAATCAGCTTCAGCAGATGAAATTAAAAAAGCATACCGTAAAGTTGCAATGCAGTTTCACCCAGACAGAAATCCAGGGGACAAAGCTGCAGAAGAAAAATTTAAAGAAGCGGCTGAGGCATACGAAATATTAAGCGACACAGATAAGAAAGCTAAGTATGATCGTTTTGGTCATCAAGCATTTGGAGCCGGGTCTAATGGCGGTGGTGGAGGATTCCATGGCGGTGGCGGTATGGATATGAATGATATTTTTAGTCAATTCGGTGACATATTTGGAGATGAAGGATTTGGTGGTTTCTTTGGCGGCGGCGGTGGTGGTCGTTCAAGAGGTGGTGGACAGCGTGCCCGCGGACAAAGAGGAAGCAACTTAAGAATTAAATTAAAATTAAGTTTCGAAGAAATTGCCAATGGAGTTAACAAACAAGTGAAAGTAAAAAAACACGTCGTTTGTGCTACTTGCGGCGGAAACGGAGCAAAGGATAAAAATAGTGTTCAAACTTGTAGTACTTGTAATGGACAAGGACAAGTAAGAAAAGTGACCAATACTTTCTTGGGTCAAATGCAAACAGTGAATACCTGTCCAACATGTAATGGAGAAGGTCAAACAGTTACTGCTAAATGTGGTTCTTGTAAAGGGGAAGGACGTGTATATGGTGAAGAAACTATCTCTATTGACATTCCAGCTGGTGTTCAAGACGGCATGCAATTGAGTATGTCAGGTAAAGGAAATGCAGGAGAGCGAGGAGGGGGGGCTGGTGATTTAATCATCATGATAGAGGAAGAGCCGCATGAGTTCTTACATAGAGATGGATTAAATGTAGCGTATGATTTATATATCACTATACCAGACGCCGTATTCGGAACCAGTGTAGAAGTTCCTACGATTGACGGGCGTGCAAAAATTAAAATACCAGCAGGAACGCAAAGTGGAAAGATGTTTAGATTAAAAGGAAAAGGGTTCCCTGAAGTGCAAGGATATGCAAAAGGCGATCAATTAATTCACGTGAATATTTGGACACCTCAGCATGTAAGTGCAGAAGAAAAAGAAGCACTAGAGAAAATGCAAGAAAGTGAAAACTTCAAACCGAAGCCAGTTAAAGGAGACAAGAGTTTTTACGACAAGGTGAAAGAAGCATTTAAATAAATATTGATTAAAAAAATTAAAATAAAAAAAGGGGATTTTATTAATCCCCTTTTTTGTGCAATCTATTTAATTTTCAAATACGAGTTTTGTAATAATTCAAAACCTAACATTTTTTTTAATCAATATTTAAGCTTCCTTCAATTGATAAATCGCTTTATTATTTCTACCAAGTCCGTCGTAGTCAAGACCATAGCCAACCACAAATTTATTAGGGATATCAATGCAAGCATAGTCAATTTCAACAGGGAATTGCAATGCTTCTTTTTTATTTAGCAGCACCGCGATTTTAACAGATGCTGGCTGTAAATTAGCAAGTTGAGGTAAATAATGATGGAGGGTTTTCCCTGTGTCAATAATGTCCTCTAAAATAACAATATGTCTATCTTTTATATTGATATCTAAGCCAATTGCCGTAATTACATTACCAGTAGAGCTAGTACCTTTGTAGGAGGCTAATTTAATAAAACACACTTCAGCTTCAATTGTAATTTGTTTAAAAAGATCTGCAGTAAATAAAAATGAACCATTTAAGATGGACAAAAACAAAGGCTTTTTACCTTCATAATCTTTGTTTAAAAGAATGGCAAGTTCACTTATTTTTTCTTGAATAGTTTGTTCTGATAAATAAGGTACAAATTCTTTATCTAGTATTTTGATAGACGGCATAGTATATTTTAATATTTAATTTACTTCTTTTTGTTAAATAGTTTTTTCAGGAAATTGAATTCTACATTAAAAGAAAATTCTTTAAAGCTGCCTGCTTGCTTTGTTTCTTTAGGTTTAAACAAAAGCACAATAGTCCCTTCTTTTAAAATTGACGAGGAAATGATCTTGTTGTAAGATTTTAAAAAGCTTAGTTGAATTGCTTCATTCTGGCTTATTTCATATAAGGTTTCATTTTGTTTTGCAATATGAACACTATTTTTACCCTCTTTCTTTTTAGGCGCTAAAAAAACAAGTTGATCTTTTTCAACAATATTGGATTCATTAATATCATTATAAATAAATATTTTATACAATGACAATTTATGTGTCTGTGCAATTTCCAAGTAGGAGCTTCCAGCTTTTGCCCATATTACAGGCACTTGGTTGATTTTGAATTTATCTTTTGGATAATTGTATGACCTTTTTTTAGTAAAGGTAAAAAGTACTTCAGTTGTGCTGTCTTTGGGGTCGCTTCCAATACTATTCATAGTGGGTAAAACGGTATTGGTAGCTTTTGTATTTGCTATACCATTTACCTTAGAGAGTTGCACTGTATCTTTTACAACAATTGCAATATCCTTAAACATCGTTAAGCTATCCTTATTAACAGCAGAGATAGTCGCATTTTTGAATAGTAAACTATCAATATTGGCCGTATCTTTTATGAAGACAGGGGGATTAATTATTTCTTTTTTTGCAGCTGCGACCACTTCCAAACTGTCTTCGATTTCTAATTCAGGAAAATTGTATTGTGATAGTTCGTAATCGTCAATCACTTTCAAAATTTTTCTTGCATAATCATTTGCAGTTGCATAGCCCGCTTTTTTCAAGCCATAAGCCCATGCAGAATCGTCAACAGGGTCAAGCTGAAATAAGGGTGCATAGTTAGGTCTTGTCTTGAGAAAATCAGAATGGTCCTTGTAGGAAGCTTTTGCATTTGGATAAACTCTAAAGCATTCTTGTTTAGTGTCATCGTCTTGGAAAGTGGTTTCTCCTTTCCAGTCTAATTTACATTTAATGCCAAAATGGTTATTAGATTTTTTAGCTAAATTACTTTCTCCACTATTTGATTCTAAAATTCCTTGCGCTAAAGTTATGGAAGCTGGAATACCAGTTCGCTTCATTTCTTGCATTGCAATTTTCTTATATTGCTCTATATAAGCAACTGTAAATTCAGATTGCGCGGAAACACGGATAGTGCCAATGATGCAGAATAGAAGTAAGAAAATATATTTATTCATATGTTTATTTTTTTTCTGATCAATGTAAGGCCGTCTCTAATAGTTAGCATTACTTTTTCAGTGGAGATATCTTTTAATAAGTGTTCATTAAATGCCTGAATAGCTTTTGCACTTTTTCCAGCAGGATTGGGTTCTAAAACTTCCCCATGAAAAAGTACATTGTCAGCAATTATGATTCCATTAGATTGCATCAAAGGTAATAAAAGCTCATAGTATTCTATATAACCTGTTTTATCCGCATCAATAAATGCGAGATCAAATAAATAGGGCAATGTTGGAATTATGGATTTTGCGTCCCCAACATGTTGAATGATTTGATCAGATTTAGGACTTGTCTTAAAATAGCCAATAGCTGTTTCTGCATCAGCTGCTCTTAATTCAATAGTATGTAATTGTCCATCCTCTTTTAGGCCTTCTGCCAAACAAAGGCTACTAAAGCCTGTAAATGTCCCAATTTCAAGTATATATTTAGGCTGGATTAGTTTGCTAATGAAAGAAAGAAATCCGCCTTGGTTCCAGCTACTTTGTAAATGAGCATGAGGATGGTTAGACAAAGTGGCTGCATACATCTCCTTTAAATACGCTGGAGTAGCATTGCTAAAATGTGTAACATATTCATTCGCCGTTGGGTGTATAAAATCCATGTGCAAAGGTCTATTATTTTTTAATACCTGGCTTTGAAATTATCCATAATCCAATAAACGTTAGTAGTCCGTTAATTATCAATAGTTCTTGTCCTAATTTAAAGTTCCCAAATAACTGAACTTGGTAAAAGTCAAGTACTAAACAAACTAAAGGGGCTAAGAAACAAGGAATTGCAGACCATTTATCTTTAATAGTTCTATTTGTTAAAATTCCAAAAGCAAATAAGCCAAGTAATGGACCATAAGTATAAGAAGCGATTTTTAATAGGAGGTCAATGATGCTTTTATTGTCTATCCATTTAAATACCATTACAATTAACAAGAAAATTAAGGCAAAGCTTAAGTGAACTCTTTGTCTAATTTTCTTCTTTCTTGCTTCATCCCAAGCTGTATTTCTTTGCATGCCTAATAAGTCAATACAAAAACTAGAAGTTAAAGCAGTAATGGCGCCGTCGGCACTTGGGAATAAGGCAGAAATTAATGCTAAAATAAATATGATAGAAATATAAGGAGGCATATGGTTTAGCGCCAACAAAGGGAACAAGTCGTCGCCCACTGCTGTAATGTTTTGTTGTGCTGCGTATAAATGCAACAAACCACCTAAAAATAAAAATAAGGTAATGACAAAAAGCATAGTAAAGCCTATTGTAATCATATTTTTTTGAGCATCCTTTAAAGTTTTAACAGAAATGTTTTTCTGCATCATTTCCTGATCTAATCCTGTCATGGTTAGTGTAATAAAAGCACCGCCAATAATTTGTTTCAAGAAAAAGGATTTACTATTCACGTCGGTATTAAATACAGTAGCTAAGCCTTTTGCTTGCATTTCGCTTAATGCTTCTCCAACAGAAAAATGCATATTTGATAATATCCAAATGCTACAAATTATAAGCCCAATAAGCATCCCGGAAGTTTGTAAAGTGTCTGTCCATACAATTGTTTTTACACCGCCCTCATAAGTGTATAAAAGAATCATAATTAAAATAACAAGTGTAGTGGCCCAAAAAGGAACTCCCATATTGTCTAATATAAAAACTTGTAAAGTTTTAACTACTAAATAAAGTCTTGCTGTGGCCCCTAAAGTTCTAGAAAGTACAAAGAAGGAAGCACCAGTTTTATAGGCTGTAAAACCCAATCTGTTTTCTAAATAATTATAAATAGAAGTCAGGTTTAATTTATAATATATTGGAAGTAATACATAGGCAATCGTTAAATACCCAATTAAGTAGCCAATGGTAATTTGTACATAATGAAAAGCGTCTTTTCCAACAGCCCCAGGAACGCTCACAAAAGTTACTCCGCTTAAAGAAGTACCAATCATCCCAAAAGCCACCAACATCCAATTGCTATTTTTATTGCCAATAAAAAAAGACATATTATTACTATTCTTACCTGTAATTTTTGCAACTCCTAATAAGACAAGAAAGTATAATACGACAAATAAGAATAATAAGGGTGCACTCATGATAATGATATATTAGTACCGGCAAAGTAATAACAAACTTTGAATTTATTAGCTAAATTGCAGGACCGTTTTAACCCAATACATTTTTTTTATGAAAATAAACGCTGTTACCGTTTTTTGTGGCTCCAAACTAGGGGCAAATCCAGGCTACTCATTGCAGTCTCAAATATTGGGCAAGGGTTTGGCTCAAAAAGGGATTAGTTTGATATATGGAGGCGGAGGAAAGGGAATTATGGGTGCTATTGCAGACGCTTGCCTGCTGGAAGGAGGTAAGGTAATTGGTATTATTCCAAAACTATTATTGGAATGGGAGGCACAACATGAAAGTTTAACGGAGTTGATTGTTACTGAAGATATGCATAGTCGTAAACTATTGTTGTATAATAAATGCGATGCTGCTATTATTTTACCAGGCGGAATGGGGACAATGGATGAGTTATTTGAAATGTTAACTTGGAATAATTTAAGCATCCACAATATAAAAGTGTACGTCTTAAATTGGAATGGGTTTTATAATAACTTAATTGCCATGCTAGACCAAATGGAGACAGATGGGTTCTTGTATGATAATTGGAGAGAAAGATTTATTATCTGCGAAAATGCAGAGACTATTTTGAATGCTTTTTCTTAGGGAATCTAATAGGGAAGCCAACGCCAGCCCTAAAAATAGGTTGTGCGCTTAATTGTCCCATTCTGTAGGGTGATTGAGCAGAATTGACAAGGTCGAACATAATGGAGAAATAAGAAAAACCATGTTCGCTTCTTTTTCCATAACCCAATCCTGCTAATACACTTGGTGCTCCCACTGTAGAACTACCCGAAGTGCCTTGAGATAAATTTTTAGCGTTTGTAAAAGTCCAATTGTATTCGGGTTGTATTTGAATAAAAAATTGTTCAACAGGCCAGGCTCTTACCAATGTTCCAAAACCAATTTGTGTATTGTTTGACTTATAATTCTCGCTTGAGATACTCGCTATAGACTTATAGGAGGAGTAGTAAAGATTAACTGCTAATCCAAGATCAATATATTGGTTATAGCTTTTTATTAGTTCAGGATTCAGCCCAAATTGAAAAGACCCTGACCCGCCACCTAATACAATACCACCACCTAGGTATACTGGTTTTTCTTCCTGAACTATTTTGTTTGTTTGTATAACAGTTTGCGCAGTCGCATTAATGGATAAAATAACCAATAAAAACAAGGCAATTTTTCTTAAGAACATAGTTTTGATTATTTAAATCGAAATTGTAGTAGCACTTTTATTTTAAGTCGAATATTTTGCCTGCATTTAGAATATTATTAGGATCAAATGTTTTTTTAATACCTCTCATAATTTCTAAAGTAGCTTTTTCAAATACCACGTCTAAATAAGATTTCTGAATTAAGCCAATACCGTGTTCTCCACTAATTGTGCCACCTAAACTCTTTACAATTACAAATAATTCTTTTAATATTTTATTCATCTCCTCACTTCCATAACTGTTTTTAATAGTAGGGTGGTTAATTCTAATGTGTAAATTACCGTCTCCTGCATGTCCATAGCAAACTGCGTGAAATCCGTATTGTAATCCTAATGCTTTTACGCCTTTAACTAATTTAGGTAGTTCTGCTCTTGGCACTACAGTATCTTCTTCAATTGTATAGCCAACACTCTTTACCGCTTCAGCTACTCTTCTTCTTAGTTTCCACAATTCCGTTTTTTGTTGTGCATCGTCAGCAAAGAAAATTTCACCTGCATCATAATGTGTCAATACTTCTGCAATAGCTTCCATTTCTCCCATCAATACATCCATATTATTTCCGTCCACTTCAATTATCAAATGTGCGGCAATATCGTCAGACACAGGGAAGGCAGTACTATCTACCATCTTGCTCACAATTTTTATAGAGTCAATCTCCATTAATTCCATCGCACTTGGAGTAATACCAGCTCTAAAAATAGCACTAACTGCTTCGCTAGCTTTTTCTAAGTCTTTAAATGGAGCCAACATTAATAAGTCAAACTTAGGAAGTGGAATTAGTTTTAAAACAATCTTAGTTACAATACCCAATGTTCCTTCACTACCAACTAATAATTGTGTTAAGTTATATCCGGTTGAATTTTTCAAAACGTTGGAACCAGTCCATATGATATCACCAGTTGGCAGTACAATTTCTAAATTCAAAACATAGTCTTTCACAACACCATATTTTACAGCTTTAGGTCCGCCAGAATTTTCTGCAATATTACCTCCAATAAAACAACTTCCTTTACTACTTGGGTCTGGAGGGTAGAATAGGTTTTTTTCTTTTACCGCATTCTGAAGTACTTCGGTAATTACACCAGGCTCTGTTGTGATTTGTAAATTTCTGTCATCAATTTCAAGGATAGAATTAAAACGTTCCATGGAAATAACTAAACCACCTAAATGTGGTAATGCACCACCACTTAGTCCAGTACCACCCCCTCTTGGAGTAACTGGAATTAAATGTTGATTACATAGTTTCAATAAAGCACTAATCTCTTCTGCAGTTCTGGGCTTTACAATAACTTCTGGATTATAATGTAATCTTTCAGTCTCGTCTTTACCATATTTCTCGAAGCTTTCTTGGTCAGTAAAAGTATTTGCTTCGCCAACAATAGCTTTGAACTGCGCTAATAATTCAATATTGATTTTATTCATTTCAGTAGATTAAGAGTCTCTAATTATAATTTCCACCCAAAACATTGTTCATAAAAGTGAAACTAAAGTTCAATTAAAATAAACCATAAAGTGTGCTGTCCACTTTGCTAATAATTTCTCCTAAGTCTTCTTCAGACTCGCCAAATTTATTTTTATCGCAATCAATGATTAACAATGGGCCTTCTTTATAATTCTCAATCCATTTGTTATAATAGTCGTTTAGCTTTTTTAAATAATCTAAGCGAATATTCTCTTCATATTCTCTTCCTCTTTTTTGGATTTGAGAAACTAAAGTAGGCACAGACGCTTTCAAATATATAAGTAAATCAGGAGGTTGAACCATTCCTTTAATAGTGGTAAAGAAAGAATAATAATTATCAAAGTCTCGCTTAGTCATCAATCCCATTTCGTGTAAGTTGGGAGCGAAGATATTAGCATCTTCATAAATGGTTCTGTCCTGAATCACCGTTTCAGTTCCATTTTGAATTTCTAAGATTTGATTTAATCTGCCGTGTAAAAAATAGATCTGTAAGTTAAAGCTCCAGCGCGTCATATCCTCGTAAAAGTCCATTAGGTAAGGGTTATGGTCAACATCTTCAAATTGAGGTATCCAACGGTAATGTTTACTTAATGCTTCTGTAAGTGTAGTTTTTCCAGCACCAATATTACCTGCGATTGCTACGTGTTTTGGTTTTTTAACTTTTGCCATAATCTATTTTATATAAAATAAGTTTTCTAATTCTTTTATTAATTCAAATCCATTAAACATAATTCATTCCCACCGCATTTCTTACCATTGACAAGGTAGCAGAAGCACTTGATCTTGCTTTATCAGCTCCAGATCTAATTATTTTTAATAGTAAATCTTTATTGTTCTGCAAATCCAATGCTTGCGTTCTAATGGGTTGAATAAATCCAACCATATCTTCTGCTAATTGTTTTTTCATGTCGCCGTAACGAATAATACAATTGCCTTCGCTGCTATTATTAAAGTCGTCCTCGAATTTCTTAACTGTATCAGGACTGCTTACCAAATTCATTAGTGTAAATAAATTTTCAATATAATCTGGCTTAACTGCATTAGGAGTTAATGGTCCTTGGTCAGTTTTTGCTTTCATGACTTTTTTACGAATTATTTCATCTTCGTCTGCTAAGAATAGCGTGGTCATTTGATTCTCACTCTTACTCATTTTTCCATTTCCGTCCAATCCAAGAATCTTAACTAGTTCACTGTTGTAATTGAAAGCATAAGGTAAAGGGAAAGTTTCTCCGTATCTATGATTGAAACGTTCTGCAAAATTACGAGCCATCTCTAAATTTTGTTCTTGATCTTTTCCAACAGGCACTTTTACGGCACGATGAATTAAAATATCAGCTGCTTGTAAAACAGGGTAGGTTAATAAGCCTGCATTTACATTCTCTGGTTGCATTCTTATTTTGTCCTTAAAAGTGGTGGTTTTTTCCAACTCACCTTTATAAGCCAACATATTTAGGTATAGAAATAATTCAGCAATTTCGGGAACATCACTTTGAACATATAATGACACTTTTTCAGGATCTAGTCCACAAGCAATATTTTCGGCCACCACTCTTAATACACTTTCTTGTAAAGTTTTAGTATCCGGATGTGTTGTTAAACTATGCCAGTTGGCAACAAAAAAATAACAATCATACTCATCCTGCATACGCACATAATTGCGCATGGCTCCAAAATAATTACCTAAATGTAAGAAGCCAGTGGGGCGAATTCCACTCAATACAATTTCCTTTTTCATAGCTGTGCGAAGATAATGAATCACAACCCCATTTTTTGCCATCTTTTTGGGATATTTGTACATAATTTAAAAAAAACAGTTTGAGTCAAGCTTCTCTTTTATCTAGCCCGATTGAATATCTTAAAGGTGTGGGTCCTTTAAGGGCAGATATGCTCAAAAAAGAGCTCAATTTGTACACTTTTGGCGATTTATTGCAGCATTTTCCACATAGGCATATCGACAAAACTCTGGTTTTAGACATAAATGCTATACAACCAGAACATGACTTTATCCAAGTGAGAGGCATTATACAGGGTTTAGGTACGATAGGGGACAAAAGAGCAAGAAGAATGGTAGGGCAATTAAAAGATAATACTGGGACTATCGAACTAGCTTGGTTTCAGGGAATAAGTTGGGTTCAGAAAAATTTAGTGGAAGGGCAGCAATATTTGGTTTTTGGAAGGGTTAGCTTTTTTAATGGAAGGGCACAAATAGTGCATCCCGAAATCGAACCCTATATCCCGCAAGTAATTGCTCAGAAATCTGCATTAGAGCCAGTTTATTCGTCCACAGAAAAATTAAAGGCAAGGGGATTAAATGGGAAACAAATTGGGAAATTAACACATGCACTATTTACGCAAATAAGTGAAAAAGATTTGCCAGAAAACTTGCCTACGCATTTATTAAAAGACAGAATGAATAGATGGGAAGCATTTAGACAAGTGCATTTTCCAAGTTCTCCAGAAAAATATAAGCAAGCTTTACAACGATTAATCTTTGAAGAATTATTTATTGCACAAATAAGATTAGGCTTAATAAAAATTGAAAGACATAAAAATAGTAAGGGTCATTTGTTTAGCAAAGTAGGTGATTATTTTAATAACTTTTATAATTTGCATTTGCCTTTTGAATTAACGGGCGCGCAGAAAAGAGTGATCAAGGAAATTAGACAGGACGCTGCAAAGGGGTATCAAATGAATCGTTTATTGCAAGGTGATGTAGGAAGTGGGAAAACTATGATAGCCTTACTGGCAATGCTTATTGCAGCAGACAATGGATATCAAAGTTGTTTAATGGCGCCTACGGAAATATTAGCACAACAACACTATGCAAGTTTAGCTGAGCTATTAAAAGACATGCCAATTGAAGTGGCATTGTTAACGGGTAGTACTAAAATTAAAGAACGAAGAAGGGTATTACAAGGATTATTAGATGACACTATTCATTTTGTAGTAGGAACACATGCCATAATAGAAGACACAGTACAATTTAAAAATTTAGGGTTAGCGGTTATTGACGAACAACATCGATTTGGTGTTGCGCAAAGAGCAAAACTTTGGAAGAAGTCATCCATACCACCACATGTATTGGTCATGACAGCCACGCCCATTCCAAGAACCTTGGCCATGACAGCTTATGGGGATTTGGATTATAGTGTGATGGACGAATTGCCACCTGGCAGACAGCCAATTAAAACAGTGCATCGTTTTGAAACGGCAAGGGCCAGTGTGATGGATTTTGTAAAAACAGAAATTGAAAAAGGGAGACAGGCTTATTATGTTTATCCATTAATCGAGGAGAGTGAAAAAATGAGTTTTGAGAATTTAATGGAAGGATACGAGCAAGTAAAGAGTTTCTTTCCTGAACCCAAATATAAAATCAGCATGGTGCATGGTAGAATGCCCAATGACTTGAAAGAAATGAATATGCAAAGGTTCAAATCTGGGGAAACACAAATATTGGTTGGAACAACCGTAATAGAAGTTGGAGTGAATGTGCCCAATGCCAGTGTGATGGTTATTGAAAGTGCAGAAAAGTTTGGATTATCACAATTACATCAGTTAAGAGGTCGTGTGGGAAGAGGAATGGAGCAGAGTTATTGTGTGTTATTAAGTAGTGTAAAGGCAAGTAGAGAAGCTAAAGATCGATTGAAAATAATGTGTAGTACCAATGATGGTTTTGTTATTGCAGAAAAGGACTTAGAAATAAGAGGGCCCGGAGATATAGACGGGACTAGGCAGAGCGGGGCATTGAACTTTAAATTAGCAAGTATAATTAATGATCGAGAGGCATTAGAGGAAGCGAAAAAACAAGCAACTTTAATTTGTGAAAAAGATTCCAATTTGAGTTTGCCTGAACATGCTGTAATTAAAGCGTATCTGCAGTCTCAGAAAAGTAAAATAGGATGGGGCAAGATTGCCTAAAACTAGCATTTTTAAGTATCTTGCTATTCGAAACCATTTTCAAATAAATATTATGAAATACCAACCACTTGAAGCCAGTATTTTTACGCAGAATAGAAAACGTTTTGTTTCAAAAATGCAGAAAAATAGTATTGCTATTATTGTAAGTAATGACGAGTTCCCTTACAACGGTGACGCCTTACATACTTATAAGCAGAATTCAGATTTATTATGGCTGTCAGGTATTGAACAAGAGGGCTCTATGGTTGTATTATTCCCAGACAATCCAGACCCAAAGTATCGAGAGGTTTTAGTATTAGTTCGTCCACAGGAACTAAAAGAAATATGGGATGGTAAGCGATTAAGATCCAATGAAGCAACTGCTATTTCTGGTATCAAGACCATTGTATGGGTTGATGTTTTAGATGGTGTTTTACAACAATGGATTCATTTAGCAGATAGTATTTATTTAGATTCTAACGAGAATGATCGAAAGAATAATTTGGTAAGAACCAATGAGTATCGATTCATAGACGAGATGCAATCAAGATATCCATTGCATCAGTATTGTCGTGCTGCAAAACTATTAAAGGAACTAAGAGGTGTAAAAACTAAAGAAGAAATAGTGGTAGTTCAAAAAGCAGTTGATATTACAGAAACAGCTTTTAGAAGGTTATTGAAATTTATACAACCAGGTGTATTTGAATATGAAATTGAAGCGGAAATTTATCATTCATTTTTGAGTCAACGTGCTACTGGCCCTGCATATCATAGTATTCTAGCAAGCGGAGATAATGCTAGAACATTGCATTATACAAGTAATAATAATATTTGTAAGGACGGAGAATTAATATTGATGGATTTTGGTGCAGAATATGGTGGATACAATGCAGACATGACAAGAACAGTGCCAGTAAATGGAAAGTTTACCAAGCGTCAGAAGGAAGTTTATAATGCATGTTTACATTTACATGATTATGCAAAGTCAATTTTAAAACCAGGTATTTCTATTGTAAAATATACTGATAAAGTAGGAGAAGAAGCTACTAAGCAATTTATTAAAATCGGATTGTTATCTAAGTCAGATGTAAAGAATGAAGACGCAGATAATATGGCTTACAGAAAGTATTTGTATCATGGCATATCGCATCATTTAGGAATTGACGTACATGATTTAGGTACGAGGACTGCTCCTTTAGAAGCGGGGATGTTATTAACGGTAGAGCCAGGTATTTATATAAAAGAGGAGTCCATGGGAGTGCGAATTGAAAATAATATTTGGATTACCAAAACCGGAAATCAAGATTTATTTAAGAACGTCCCAATCAAAGCAGAAGAAATTGAAGCTTTGATGAAACGCACCAAAAAATAATTAATATAGCATGCGCAAACAGATACCTAATTTTATCACGCTACTTAATTTATTCTTTGGATGTTGTGCTATTGTAGCATCATTTCAGCAGGGAACCAATGCTTCTATTGACGAAGCAGGTAGTATGATAATTGAGATACCAGAGCAATTGTATTATGCAAGTTTTTTTATTGCTTTAGCTGCGATCGCAGATTTTTTTGATGGGTATGTTGCAAGATTATTAAAAGTACATTCAGAACTAGGTAAGCAATTAGATTCACTTGCAGATGTAGTTAGTTTTGGGGTGGCTCCAGCAGCTATTGTTTTTCAGTTTTTAAAATTGTCATTAGCGAATGACATAAATGCATTGTCTCATAATTCAATATTATTAGCACCTGCATTTATAATTGCTATGGCAGGAGCATATCGTCTTGGTAGATTCAATATTGATCTAGACCAAAAAACATATTTCAAGGGAGTGCCTATTCCTATGATAGGTATTTTGACAGCAGTATTTCCACTTATATATTGGCAGGTACAAGTTCCATTTGTTTCCCAATTGTTATTAAGCCCATTTTTTTGGTATGTGTATATTTTGTTAGTGAGTTATTTAATGGTTATGAAAACCCCGATGCTTGCTTTGAAAAGCTTATCAGGAAAGAAAAAGCTCCTATTGCCATTGGTGCTGGTTGGCTTGGAAGTAACACTTACCGCCGTCTTTTTCAAATGGTGGGCTGTCCCATTTGGCTTTATTGGCTATTGCGTAGTATCTTTGTTGTACAAAAAAACAATCACTCAATAATTGTATCATGACATTTCAAGTTCAAATTAAAATTATGCCTTTAAAGGATTTATTAGATCCTCAAGGAAAGGCAGTCTTAGGTGGTTTACATAATTTAGGATTGGGTGGAATTCAAGACGTTAGAGTAGGTAAGAATATCACTTTACAAATTGAGGCCGACAACGAATCAGCTGCTCGTGCTATTGCAGAAGAAGCGAGTAAGAAATTATTGGCCAATGCGGTAATGGAGCATTTCGAGATTGAGTTTGTTAAATAATTAATCAAGCCGAATGTTATATTTAGTACCTACGCCAATTGGTAATTTAAAAGATTTTACTTTCAGGGCCGTAGAAGTATTAAATGAAGTGGATTTTATTTTGTGTGAAGACACCAGAACTTCCTCTAAGCTATTACAGCATTATAATATTAAGAAGCCATTAACGCCTTATCATCAACACAATGAGCATAAGGTAGTGGACCATTTGGTAACACAGTTAAGTGCAGGAAAAAATATCGCATTAATTACTGACGCGGGTACACCTGGAATCTCAGACCCTGCATTTTTATTAGTGCGTGCTTGTAAAGCAGTAGGATTGCCAGTTACTAGTTTACCTGGAGCGACTGCTTTTGTGCCAGCTTTGGTGAATAGCGGTATACCTTCCAGTCGTTTCACTTTTGAAGGGTTTATTCCACTAAAAAAAGGGAAGAAGACTTTGATGGAATCATTGGCTAATGAAGAACGCACCATGATATTTTATGAAAGTCCCATGCGACTTGTAAAAACCTTAGAACTTTTCAAGTCTTATTTTGGTGCAGACCGACAAGCTGCTGTAAGTAGAGAGTTAACCAAAATGTTTGAAGAAAATATGACGGATAGCCTTGAAAATTTAATAATACACTTTACTGCAAAACAAGTGAAAGGGGAGATAGTGATTGTGGTTGCAGGGAAGGAATAATTTGTTTTAAACCATAAATGTTAGGACATATTTTATTTCAATAATTTTCTTTAAATTGAGTGAATTAATGAATAAGTATGAAAAATAAGTTTCTCTTTCTTTTTATAGGGTTCAGTAGTTTATTCTTAAATGTAAATGCTCAACCTGACCGATGGCAACAGCATATTGATTATACTATTAATGCGGCTTTAAACGTAAATAATAATATTGTTACAGGTACAGAAGAATTGTTGTACACGAATAATTCTCCAGACACATTACGTAAAGTATATTTTCATATGTATTGGAATGCTTTTACGCCAAACTCTGCCATGGATATTAGAAGCCGTGAGCTAGGAAAAAATTTATTAAATTTAAAACGCGGTGTGGTGAGTGCTTCTAATGCTAACAATTTAGGGCAAGAAGCCGTTCAAGACTGGGATAGAAGAGTGAAAGATCGTATTCAAAAATTATCAACTACAGATTTAGGCTATCAAAAAGTGATTCAGGTATTAATAGGAGGGAAGGCGCAAAAATTAGTAGAACATGAAACCATTTTAGAAGTTCAATTAACGAACGCAATACTACCAAAGTCGTCTATTAAACTATCATTAAAATTTGAAGCACAAGTGCCAGTTCAAATAAGAAGATCTGGAAGGGATAATGCAGAAGGCGTTAGCTATTCAATGAGCCAATGGTATCCTAAAATGGTGGAATATGATTATCAAGGATGGAATACGAATCCCTATATCGCGCGTGAGTTCTATGGCGTTTGGGGGAATTTTAATGTAAATTTAAAATTGGATCAAACTTATATGGTGGCTGCAACGGGAGTATTACAAAACCCAACAGCAACGGCAGATGCAGCTGGCTTAAAGTCTTGGAATTTTAAAGGAAATAATATTCATGATTTTGTTTGGGTAGCGGATAATCACTTTAAACATATTTCAAAGGAAGTTCGAAAAGGTTTAACCTTAAATGTGTATTTCAAAGAAAAAGACGCGCAGTCGGATAGTGCATGGAATAATGTATTATGGGCTGCAGAAAAAGCATTGCCTTATATAGAAAAAAAATTCGGGGCGTATCCTTATCCTCAATATTCCTTTATACAAGGAGGTGATGGCGGAATGGAATATGCAATGGCTACTTTATTAAAAGGTCCAGGATTAGGCACGGTGTTTCATGAGTGGATGCATAGTTGGTATCAACATATTTTAGGTACCAATGAAAGTTTGTTCCCATGGATGGACGAAGGATTTACCAGTTTTGCAGAGGACGATATTTCCTATTGGTATGAGCAAAATATAGCCACTCAGTCACCATTTATAAGTGAAGCTGCAAAAAAACAATTACAAGTAAACAATGAAAAAGCGAAACTGCAATTGCCTGCTATTCAATATGGTAATTATGGTGGGTATTTAACCTTAGCAAAGAGTGGTTTAGAGGAACCCATGAGTACGCATTCCGATCATTATAATACGAACTACGCTTATAGCAGTGCCGCTTATACAAAGGGCGCTACTTTTTTAGGGGCACTAGGTTATATAGTTGGAGATGCGAAAAGAGATAATATCTTAATGAATTATTACAATACTTGGAAATTTAAGCATCCTAATGCGAATGACTTTATTCGTGTTGCGGAAAAAACAAGCGGCATACAATTGCAATGGTTTAAAGAGTATTGGATGAATAGCACTAAGACCATTGATTATGGGTTAAATGATATTCAAGTAGGTAAACAAGGAGCAATAATAAGTATCCAAAGAGAAGGTAAAATGCCAATGCCTATTGAAGTATTAGTGACTTATAAAGACGGCACCAGCGAATTACATTATATTCCATTGGACTTAATGTTGGCAAATAAAATTGTAGAAGGTGCTCAAGAAAGAATAGTTCATGAGGAATGGAAATGGGTGCAACCTAATTACACTTTTGAAACCTTGAAACCATTGTCGCAATTAAAGTCTATTGAAATTGACCCAAGTCAGCGCATGCCTGACATTAATAGAACGAATAATAAATTAGAGATACCTAATTAATAATAATTGTCCTTTATAAAAAGAGGCGCATCCATGATGCGCCTCTTTTTATACACTAAGGTTTCTTCACTTGTATGATAAATTTCTCCATGAAATATTCTTCTTGAAAAATATCATGAATCGACATCATTTTAGGACGCACTCCACTCTCGAAAATTTCTTGGTGTAAGTCTCCACCCTTTAAGCAAATCAATCCATTGGGTTGATTTGGCTTTTTGGTAATAATAGGTCCGGCCCATTTCCACAAGTCTTTTAAAGGAGCAACGGCTCTACTAACAGCGTAATCGAACTTTCTATTCTTAATGTCTTCTACACGCGTGTGTTGTGTCTTAATATTCTTTATACCCACCATCTCACAAACAGCATCTACTACTTTTAATTTCTTTGCAATACTATCTACTGCTAAAAATTGAACTTCTGGGAAAAATATGGCTAATGGAACGCAGGGGAATCCACCAC
Organism: Bacteroidota bacterium; assembly: GCA_947452555.1. Lineage (GTDB taxonomy): Bacteria > Bacteroidota > Bacteroidia > Chitinophagales > Chitinophagaceae > Sediminibacterium. Next base: position 99,184 of record CANGDH010000005.1, on the reverse strand, counting down.
CACAACCTATGTCAATTACTTGCGTGCCTTTTTCCCATTCCACCACCGCGGCAATACTTAAAGAATGCAATACATGGTGTAAATAGATATGGTCAATGTCTTTTCTTGAAACTACATTAATCTGACTATTCCACTCTCTGTAGGCAGGTTCTAAAGCTGTAAACTGTTCCAATTGAGTGGGTGTAAAGTCGTCGAAATATTTGGTAATTAATTCCATGTTCTGTGAGGAGCTTTCCATACGCTAGGCAAGGTGAATAAGTAATAAAATATAGACCATATATCGAATGCAATAAACCAAGGCCATAGGTCTAGTTCATTTAATTTTTTCATAGTGCTTCTCAGAATAGTGGCTTGTATAAGGGTTCTAACACCCCATAAGCTCAATAATAAAACGTATTCTTTAGTTATAATAAGTGCAGCAATAAAAACTGGATAAACTAAAAATTGACTCACAGCAAAAAGTGCCAATAAAAATGAGTGCGTTTTTTTATAGTATTTACTAGTTGTATAATGTCTATATTTTTGATTCATCCACTCGTTAAATGTTTTTTTAGGTTCACTAATAGTATGTGCATCGGGATCAATTACAATAGCAGTATTATGTTTATTGGCAACTTGATTAATGAATAAATCGTCATCACCACTTGGGATTTGATTGATAGAGGAGAACCCTTTATTTCTGTTGAAAACTTCCTTTTTATAAGATAGATTTCTTCCAACTCCCATATAAGGCAAGCCAGCTAAGGCATAGGAAAAATACTGCAAAGCAGTTTGGAATGTTTCAAAACGAATTAATTTATTAATAAGGCCAGGCTTTTTTCTGTAAGCACCATAACCTAAAACGATTTCAATGCCATCATTATATCCGTCCTGCATTAATTGCATCCAATGTTCACTAGCAGGAACACAGTCAGCGTCGGTTAATAGTAAGATTTCATTTTTAGCAGATTTAATACCCATTGATAAAGGGAATTTTTTTCCGCTAATCATTTTAGCCTCTTGAGTCAAAGTCACCGGGTTCAAATTTTTAAATGATTTTTTAAACTCTTCAATTAAATATTTAGACTCGTCTTCGGAATTATCATTTACCAAAACAAATTCATGTGTGGTATTATATTGTTGAACCAATACTCCAGGTAAGTTATTCGCAATGTTTTCTGCTTCGTCTCTTGCGCAAATTACTACGGAAATAGGGTGTTCCATATTTACTTCTTTTTTAGGCTTTTTGTAAAGGGCCAACCTTAAGAAAAAGTATAAATAGTAAAATAGTTGTATTGCTATAATAGCGGCAAAAGCCACTATCAAAATGGTAGTAAGCGATAGGTGGATTATCATGGTGCAAAAGTAAAGATTTTTGACCTTACCTTTGCGCCATGGCGGCATTACAATTTGAATTAGTAAAAGAAAGTACAAAAGGCGGGGCAAGGGCTGGTACCATCACCACCGACCATGGAGTGATTCAGACACCTATCTTTATGCCAGTGGGCACCATTGGGTCTGTTAAAGCGGTTACACAACAGCAGTTAAAGCAGGATATTAACGCTCAAATCATATTAGGCAATACCTATCACTTGTATTTACGTCCGGGGATGGAAGTGCTAGAAGCGGCTGGTGGTTTGCATAAGTTTATGGGTTGGGATAGGCCTATTTTAACAGACAGTGGTGGATATCAGGTTTTCTCCTTGGCTAATAATAGAAAAATTAAACCAGAAGGGGTCATTTTTCAATCACATATTGACGGTAGTAAACATTTATTTAGTCCTGAGAATGTGATGGATATCCAAAGAACTATTGGCGCAGATATTATTATGGCATTTGATGAATGTCCTCCCATACCAAGTGAATTTGATTATGTAAGAAAGAGTATGGACTTAACGCATACCTGGCTGGATAAGTGTTTTAACAGACTGGCGGAAACGCCCGACAAATATGGGTATACTCAAAATTTATTCCCCATCGTGCAAGGTGGTTTATATAAAGATTTAAGAAAAGCTTCTTGTGATTATATTAGTTCAAAAGGGGCTGTTGGAAATGCTATTGGAGGATTGAGTGTTGGGGAAACTATGGAGGAAATGTATGAGTTCACTGCTTTGTGTTGTGAAAACTTACCTAAGAATAAACCTAGATATTTAATGGGAGTTGGAACTCCTTGGAATATCTTAGAAGCAATTGATTTAGGTGTGGACATGTTTGATTGTGTCATGCCAACCAGGAATGGCCGTAATGGAATGATATTTACTAGTCAAGGGGTGATTAATATTAAAAATCTTAAATGGGCAAAGGATTTTAGTCCGTTGGATCCAGGATTGCCAAATGAAATGAGCCAATATTATAGCAAAGCGTATTTGAGACACTTGTTTGTAGCGGATGAGATATTAGGACTGGAATTAGCGAGTATTCAAAATCTATCTTTTTATCTTTGGTTAGTAGGACAGGCTAGGGAGCATATTATTGCTGGAGATTATTCAAGTTGGAAACTCTCTATGATTGAACAAATTAGTAAGCGTTTATAAAAGATAAAACAAGTATTGAAAAAACTAGATTGGTACATATTAAAAAAGTTTTTGGCAGTTTTTTTCTTTGCCATTTTTTTCTTTGCAGTAATCGCAGTGGTGATTGATTTGAGTGAAAAAACAGATGATTTTGTAAGATCCGGATTAACTGCAGGCGAAATAATTACACATTATTATATTGGATTTGTGCCTCATATTTTGGCTTTGTTATTCCCGTTGTTTGTCTTTATATCGGTTATATTTTTCACTTCTAAAATGGCTGGACAAACAGAGATAGTAGCTATCTTGGCTAGCGGTACTTCCTATAACAGATGGTTGCGTCCTTATTGGATAGGGGGTGTATTTTTAGGATTGGTATTGTGGATTTCAAATCAATGGATAGTTCCCAAGGCCAATAATATTAGAGGAAGTTTTGAAGCTGCTTATGTAGACAGGAACTCTTCTTATGACGCTTTAATGAGGACTTCTTCTGATATTTATTTCAGGATTGATTCATTTACCTATGCAGGTATTTATGGCTATGACACTGCCAATAAAAGAGGGGGAACTTTTTTTGCCAATACAATTAACAAAGATAAAGTTGTAAAAAATATAAGAGCTGAATCTATTTTATGGGATACTGCAAAAATGGATTGGCAATTAACGGAAGTGATTGAACGAAAAGTAACAGATGACAAGGAAGATATCAGTTATTTTCCAACATTGCATAAAAAGTATCCCTTTAAACCCATTGACTTGGGTAAGGACAAATACACGAAAGACAAACTCACCACACCTCAGTTAATAAGACAAATTAAGATAGAGTCCTTAAGAGGTTCAGAAGGACTTAATGAATTAAAAATTGAGCGCTACAGAAGAGACGCCACGCCGGTTACAGTTCTTTTACTAACCCTTATTGGGGGCATTATTGCAGGGCGAAAAGTTAGGGGAGGAAGTGGGTCCCATTTGGCACTTGGCTTTGTCATAGCCGCCGTATTTATCATTACAGACCGTTTTTCAACCATCTTCTCTACCAAGGGCAATTTACCTCCTATGGTTGCAGCTTGGATACCCAATGTAATTTTTATATGGGTGGTATATTATTTGTACAAAAAAGCGCCCAAATAAACTATTCTTAGCTAACTTTGTGGCCAAAATTAACCGGTTTTTCATTTTTATTTTAGCCTATGGAAGCGATCAAGGATTTATTCAGTGCAAAGGCCACAGCAGCAGCTGCGGAAATCAAAGACATTATTAAGGAACATGGCGACAAAAAAATAGGGGAAGTAACCTTAGCACAAGCCTACCAAGGTATGCGTGGTATTACAGGTTTAGTTACTGAAACTAGTTTATTAGATGCACAAGAAGGTATCCGTTTTCGCGGATACTCAATTCCAGAGTTACAAGATAAATTACCTAAAGCACCAGGTGGAGACGAACCATTACCAGAAGGTTTATTTTATTTAATGATGGTGGGTGAAATACCAACTGCGGAAGACGTTAAAGAAATTACCAATAACTGGCAAAGGAGAAGTCATGTGCCGTCACATGTATTTGATGTGATTGACGCATTCCCATTAAGCGCGCATCCAATGACTATGTATGTTGCTGCGGTTATGGCATTGCAAACGGAAAGCAAATTCTCTCAGGAATATGCTAAAGGAATGAACAAGAAAGATTACTGGCAGTATACTTATGACGATTCAATGGATTTGATCGCAAGATTACCAAGAATTGCTGCCTATATATACAGAAGAAAATATAAGAACAATGAACATATTCATCCAAACGGCTTATTAGACTGGGCAGGTAACCTTGCTTACATGATGGGCTTTGAGGACGATAGTACAAAAGAATTAATGCGTTTGTACATGACTATTCATGCAGACCATGAGGGTGGAAACGTATCAGCACATACTACGCATTTAGTAGGTTCTGCTTTAAGTGATCCTTATTTAAGTTATGCCGCTGGTATGAATGGTTTAGCGGGTCCTTTACATGGATTAGCGAATCAAGAAGTAATCAAATGGATTTTTGAAATGCAGGAAGCAATTGGTTCAGATAGTCCAACTAAAGAACAAATTGTTGAATACGTTCAAAAAACATTGTCTTCAGGAAAAGTGGTTCCAGGTTATGGTCATGCCGTATTAAGAAAAACAGATCCACGTTTCACTGCTCAAATGGCATTTGGTAAAAAACATTTACCAGACGACAAATTGGTGAACACTGTTTGGAATATTTATGAAACAGTACCTCCAATTTTAGAGTCATTAGGAAAAGTAAAAAATCCATGGCCAAATGTGGATGCGCATAGCGGTGCTTTATTGGTACACTATGGTATTGTGGAATACGAATTCTACACCGTTTTATTCGCTGTAAGTAGAGCACTAGGAGTTTTAGCAAGTTTGACATGGGATCGTGCATTAGGCTTCCCATTAGAGCGTCCAAAGTCAGTTACTACAGAAGCAGTAAAGCTTTGGTTAGACGGTAAAGGAGATATTTAGTAAGTAGTATTTATATTACAAAAAGCATCGATTTTATCGATGCTTTTTTTTTGAGTAAGGAAAATTAGCTCAGTTGGTAGAGCGCTTGATGCAAGAGGTCAGCGGTTCGAACCCGCTATTCTCCAAAGTTTGAATTTTATTTCATTTTTTTTCACTTCATTTTATTTCAAAGAATTTATAGAATCATTCTATTTGACTAAAATCAAATTCTTCTTAGACCAAGATCATTTGGGGTACTATTTTATAATTATAGTTTCGTAAAATAACTCCTAAAATAACTGGAGCATTTCTTAACATAAAAAATCTAATTATGAAAAAGTTTAAATTAGCAATGTTCTTTCTTGTGTTATTTGTCGGATTTAACTTAGACGTTTTTGCACAAGAAACTTTGCCTACTGTAACTGTCGCGAGTGTTAACTATAGGTACTTGAGATCGGTTTATAATAATGACGTGGCACAACCAGTAAGATTATTAGAACATCAAGCTGCAGCCTACGATGTACGAGACTCGGAATATTATGACGACGAATATGATGGGTATTCCATTTCGTTTTATTTACCTAATGGTCGTGTATTAGCAGCTTATGACAAAGACGGGAAGCTATTAAGAACTGCAGAGCGTTATAAAAACGTATCCGTTCCCCCAGCAGTGAGGACTGCTTTGACAACTAAATATCCTAATTGGTCACTCACAAAGGATATTTATTTAGTTAATTATTATGGCGATAAAGAGTCTAGAAAACTATACAAAATGATACTTGAAAACGGTCCAAAGCGTATTAGAGTGAAATCTAATGATGCAGGAGAGTTTGTTGAAAAGTGATTAAGTATATTTACTTAATAGGAGCTTAAAAAAGCCAGTCTTAAATAAAAGTCTGGCTTTTTTTTGCCTTTTATAATTTTTCAATAAAAATGTATCTAACTGTATATACTTTTGCAACCAATTTATAAATATGGCCCAATTAACGAAGTATAGTTTATTAGTAATTTTTATTTTTTTTAATATTGCACTTTTTGCTCAAAACAAGACGATTAAGCTTGAATTAGTTAGTTCAAAAATGAACCCAATAGCATTTGCAAATATTTCCATTCAATTGGGAGACGCTGCGACTAAGAAAGATCAAATAACGGACAGTAATGGGGCGGCATTAATAGCAGTTGATCCTAATAAAATGTATAAAATTAAAGTGGAAGCATTAGGGTATCAAACAGAAATTAAGAGTGTAAAATTTGACAAGACAAATTACTTGAAAATATTATTGAAGGAAAAAGCAGGAGAACTTAAAGAGGTCGTGGTAAGTTCAACAAAATCACTTATAAGACAAGAAGACGACAAATCCATCGTAGACCCAGAACCATTAGCAGCAAGTTCTACGAATGCATTAGAGACCATTGAAAAAACGCCAGGTATTTTTATTGACGCAGATGGACAGATATACTTAAATGGATTGTCACCAGCAGGAGTACAAATTAATGGACGAGATTTAAAGATGAGTGCTGCGGACTTAGCAACACTTTTGAAAAGTTTACCTCCCAATGTGATTCAGAAGATTGAATTAATAAGAACACCTTCTGCAAAATATGATGCATCTGGTGGAGGTGGAGTAGTAAATATTATATTAAAAAAAGGGGTTAAGTTAGGATTAAATGGTTCTGTGAATGCTGGATTTACGCAAGGAAAATATGGCAATCAATTTCTTGGGCTTAATTTGAATAATACCAACGATAAACTAAGTTCTTATATTAACACACAGTATAATAACAATGACGGATATACTATTAATAATACAGATAGGTATCTTTCTACTGACACACTCTTGCAACAAAAAGCGCGAACACAAAGCCCAAACAAATCATTTTATATTGGCTATGGTTTAAGTAAGTCTTTAAAGGATAAATGGGAATTAAGTTATGATGGAAGAATTAGTGTTTCTAATTTTGATAACAAGACTCATAATCAATCTTATTTAAAAGATTTATTAAATAGGAGTAAACAATTCAATACGACTATATCATTGGTAGATAATAAAGGTGATAATTATAATATCAATCAGTCCTTCCGATCTAAATTAAAATTAGATTCTAGCTCTGGCGAGTGGGTTACTGATCTTTCCTATAATTATTCTAATGCTGCTACCAATCAGAATTACACAAATAAAGTAGTTGAATTAGGTACAACCATTAAGGGGTTGGGAAATTTCGGGAATGACAGAAACTTATTTATTGCACAGTCGGATGTCAAGAAAAAATGGAAAGGGCTTACTTGGGAAACTGGAATTAAAACGTCCTTATTGTTATTTAATAATAATTCGAATTACACTAAAACTATTGCAGGGAACACTTCTGCAGATCCTTTTAGAACCAGCAATTATAATTTTAAAGAACAAATTAATGCGGCATATTTACAGTCTTCCAAAACATGGGGTGCGATTGTTTTGAAAGTTGGAACAAGGTTAGAACAAACCATTATGGAAGGGCATCAAATTATTCCTAAAGACACTAATTTTTCAGTAAACAGAACAGACGCATTCCCGTATGTTTATTTAAGTAGAAAAATAATGATGATTGCAGGCTATGAGTTAAGGGGCTTTTTGGTATATCGTAAAACCATTAGCAGACCTAGTTATGATTTCCTAAATCCATTTCCTAAGTATGTGGATCCATTTTTATATGAGATAGGGAATCCAAGCTTAAAACCACAGTTTACTTCAAATTATGAAGCTAATATTAGCGTTGACGATAAGCCTTTGTTTGCAGTGGGGGTGAATGAAACAAAAGACATTTTTACTAGTGTAATATATCAGTCAGTTTCCAATAAGCAGATTGCATATAGGACCTACGATAATTTAGGGAAGAGTAAGGAAGTTTATTTTAGAGCCATTGCAGCAATTCCTCCAGGAAAAAAATTCTTTGCAGTAATAGGGGCACAATACAACAGAAATACATACAATGGTTTTTATGAAAACAAACCATTTGCTTTTGACAAAGCCACTATTACATTCTTTACTTTTCAATCCCTTAAAATTGACACTAAATCTGTTTTTACAATTAATGGATTTTGGAGAAGCAATGGCCAGCAACAATTTTACGAACTAGATAATTTTGGTCAAATTAATGCAACATTAAATAGACAATTTTTAAATAAAAAGTTGACAATTACATTAGCAATGAATGACATCCTATTCACGAACAATAATACCTTCACATTACATCAAGGAAGTATTAATACCAATGGATATCGTGAAAATGATACTAGGAGATGGGGGATTAATTTGCGCTATAATTTTGGCTTTAAACCTAAAGAGAAGAAATTTGAAATGTTGGATACAGATGCGGCGGATAAGAACTAATCTTACTCAAATTCTGTAAATAAAATAGATGATTTTAATGAAATTTTTCAATTAGGGCGAACACGCTCATGGAGCCCATTAAACAAACTACGGCCCAGCCTGAAAGTTCTATCCATAAAGGGTATGAAAACTGTTTTAAGATAGGTAGTCTTCTGCTCGCAATTAACATTATAGCTAAAGCAAATGGAAGTATAAAACCATTTACCAAGCCTGCCATTAATAACAATTCCTTTGGTTTGCCTAATATAATAAATATAGCAGTAGATAGTACAATGAATAAAGTAATCATGATGCGTTCCTTTTGAATCCATTTATTTTTAATGTTTTTCACAAATGTATAAGAGGTATAGGATGCACCTACTACAGAACTTATGGCAGCACTCCATAATACGATTCCAAATATAAATAAGCCCCATCTTCCTCCAGCAGATTCAAAAACGGTTGCGGCGGGATTGTTGGCATCTAAATGAATTCCCTTACTTACAATACCAACAACTGCGAGAAACAATATAAAACGCATCAAGGAAGATATCATAATGCCTCTGCTAGCACTTCTTGTTACAAAACCAATATGTTGGGTACCAGAAATGCCTGCATCTATTAAACGGTGTGCGCCAGAAAAAGTGATATAGCCTCCAACAGTTCCTCCTACAATAGTTACAATGGCTAAAAGTGAAATTTTCTCTGGGACAAAACTATGATGTACGGCTTCCAATAAAGGGGGATGGGCTAAGTATACAATAATAAGGGTTAAACTTATCTTGATGATTCCTAAAAACTTAGTGAGTTGGTCTAGTACTTTACCCACTTCTTCTAGCCAGAATATAATGATTGCTATAAGACCACTAATGATAGCTCCTTTTGCAAAGGATATTCCTGTTAAAATATTTAAAGCGAGTCCGCAGCCTGCTATATTGCCAATATTAAAGGCAAACCCTCCTAAAACAACCAATAGAGAAAGAAGATGACCTAGTCCTGGCAAAAGTTCATTCGCAATTTCCTGTGCACGCATCCCACTTAATGTAATGGCTCTCCAAATATTAATTTGTGCGCCAAAATCTAAAATAATAGAAACTATAATGACGAATCCAAAACTGGTTAAAAGTTGTTCTGTGTAAAAAGAGGTTTGTGTTAAAAATCCAGGACCAATAGAAGAATTTGCCATTAAAAAAGCGGCTCCCAAACTTAAACCTGTCATGTTTGGTATTACTTTTTTAATTGGATTAGGGATATTTGATTTCAATATTATTATTTTTTAGCGTTGTATGAATTGAGGCAGCTAATTCATTTGCATGTATATTATCACCATGTAAGCAAACCGTGTCTGCGTTTATTTTTATAAGGTCACCATAAAAAGTAGTAACGCTTTTATTTATTACCATTTCTATTACTTGATTACAAACTGCATCCTTATCTGTTATTAATGCATTTGCCATTTGTCTTGGTGTAAGCTGTCCATTTTTTTGATAAGTTCTGTCTGCGAATACTTCATTACAATAAGGTTGGCCTAATAGAATAGCTTGTTGAATAGTATGACTTCCACTTAACCCATAAACTATTAAATCTGGGTTAATGGCTTGTACAGTTTGAATAAAAATTTTACTTTTATTTTCGTCTTTTGCGCAGTCATTATACAATGCACCATGAAGTTTTATATGGTGCAAAGTTACACCCATTGGTTGCGCAACTTTTTCAAATAAATAAATTTGTTCTGCTATTAATTCAGCTAGGTCTAACAATGAAACAGTTTGTGAAATTCTACCAAAATTTTCTTTGTCATCATAACTAGGGTGCGCACCAATAGCAACATTATTTTCTAAAGCTAATTCAATGGTATGTTTAATGGTGTATTCGTCTCCAGCATGAAAGCCGCATGCAATATTTGCACTACTAATAAAAGGCATAATGATAGCTTCATTATCCATGCCTTCGCCCATATCACAATTTAGGTCAATTTGTAAACCTGTTCTGTAAGGATTGATATTGTTGTTGTGCACTATCGACATTGGTTAAACTAAAATGAATAATACTATCCTTGCCAAGTTGAGCAAGTCTTGGTAAATCTACCAAAATTATTTGACCCAAATTAGGATACCCCCCAATGGTTTGATGGTCTGCCATAAGAATAATAAGTTCCCCATTGGGCAAGAGTTGCATAGTACCTCTTGTAACCGCGCTTGATAAATAACTTTTGGGACTGATTAAGTTTAAGGAAGGTCCTTTTAATTGAAATCCCATTCTATTAGATTGCAAAGTGGTTTTAAATGGATTATTTAAAACCTGCTGAATGGAGGGTTGATCCAAGTCATTCCAAGCGGGGCCTGGGATAAACTGAAATACTCCTTGTTTAAATACCCTAGTTTCAATTGTTTCAAATAAGTCAACCAAGGTTGTAGGATCCTTTGGTGTAATTTCTTTCTTGACAATTTCAAGTTTCGAATCAAGTTCTAGTCTTTTGGAGAAATAACTAAAACTATTTAACCATTTATTATTAGTTAGTTCTCCTTGAAATGCAATATAAGCAATGCGACCATGTATAGGTTGTAAAAATTGCAACACGTCCCCATTATTTACTTGAATCGGAGTTTGCATTGCAATACTTTTTTCATTTAATACTGGAACAAAATTTGCACCCGTAATACAAATAATATTTTCCGCTTCAAAATAAAAAGTACTTGTTGGAAAATGAATTTCTATAACAGGATTTGTGACTGAATTATTTAAAATATAGTTGGCTAATTGAGCAGACAAATAATCCATATATCCGCAAGGTTGAATACCAATATGTTGATATCCATAACGACCAGCATCTTGAATACTATCAGATATTCCTTTTTTAATTATTGTAATTGACATTTTAAATAGTAGGATATTCGTTAGTTGCTAAATAGGTTGCTTTGTCAATTGAATAAAATTGAATTTGATCAGCAACATTAAATTTTGCTAAATGAATTGGATCAAAAATTTTAATAGGTGTTCTCCCAATAATTTGCCAACCTCCAGGAGCATTCATAGGATAGATGCCTGTTTGTTCTCCTGCAATACCCACACTTCCAGCAGGTACAAGTGGCCTAGGTTTGGGGTGTCTGTTTATTTGTATTAATGCATCTACTTTTCCCATGTAAGCAAAACCAGGCATGAAACCTAAACAATAAACATTATAAATAGTATTGGTATGAATTTTAATTATTTCTTCAACTTGTATGTTTTTTAAAACTGACAAATTTTTCAAATCAATTCCATATTCTATCTCATAACAAACTGGAACTTTTATAATTTCATTTTCAATTTTGTTTTTATTTTCAAAAATAGGTTCATTAAAATAATCAGTTAATAATTTATTCCCAAACTCAATCATATCAATACTTACAAAAGACTCATATAAAGTTTCCTTTAATAGTTGAATATCATAAACAATTGTTAAAGAATGATAGGAGGGGATAAGGTCTTTAATTCCTTCCATTTTTTTTGAAGCAATGAATTTTTTTAATTTCATTATTTGAGCAATAATATTTTCGTTCATTATTGCTGGTAATAAGAAGACAAATGCATGATCTCCTAAATGCTGTATTTGCCAATCTACTTTGTTATATATAGAATTTATTTTCATGGATACTGTCAAAAGTAGGTAGATAACTAACAGAATGCCAGCATTTAGCTCTTTTTATATGTGTACTTATTACACAAAGGCTATTTAGCGTTAGTGTACAATGTACACATATGAATAAAAAAATTAAAAAAAGAAGTGTCAAACGTTTGCAATGTTAAGAATCTGTTATATTATTGGTACACGATTGTATTAAATTTTAAAATCAAACCCGAACACTATGCGAAAATTCCTACGTTTAATTACGGTTCCTTTGTTACTATGGGGTCTTGTTGCGAGCGCGCAATCAAGAACCATTAAAGGACAAGTAGTTTCAGCGAACGACGGTAAAGCCGTTGCTGGTGCTACTATTTCTGTGAATGGACAAAAAGTCTCTGCAATTTCTGGAGACGACGGTTCATTTGCTGTAAATGCTACAGGCAATGTTACTCTTTCTGTAAAGTCTGTTGGCTTTTCTGGAAAGCAAGTACAAGTTGCTGGCTCTCAAAACACTGTTAGAGTTTCTTTAGCAGAAGAATCATCTCAATTAAATGAGATCGTTGTGACAGGTTACACTGCACAAAAAAGAAAAGAAATCACAGGTGCGGTTTCTGTTGTTAACGTAAAAGACATGAAGTCTGTTCCTTCTGGAACTGCAGAACAAATGTTACAAGGTCAAGCTTCAGGTTTGACAATCATTGGTTCTGGTAGCCCAGGTGAACCTTCTAACGTGTTTGTACGTGGTATCACATCTTTCGGTAACTCTACTCCATTAGTAATTGTGGACGGAGTACAGTCAGCTCCTGGTGATCTAGGTATGTTCCGTGATTTATCTGCAAGTGACATCGAATCAGTACAAGTATTGAAAGATGGTCAAGCAGCTATTTATGGTGCTCGTGGATCTGCTGGTGTTATCATTGTAACAACAAGAAAAGGTAGAGGTAAAGCTTCTATCACTTACGAATCTTACTATGGTGTTCAAACTCCAAAGTCTGGTAACGTATGGAATAAATTAGACCCTCAAGGTATGGCTGATTTATATTTCTTAGCTGCAAAAAATACAGGTCAAGTTAATGGAAACGGCGATGTTGTTTCTGGACAATATGGTACTGGAAAATCTCCTGTATTACCTGATTATATTAAAGTTGGAACTAAGTCTGGTGTTACTGGTGCTGTAGATTTAACTAAATATAATAATGACTATGCAAAAGGTGATATCTACTTGATCGTTCCTGCAAACAAAAGAGGAACTGATTGGTGGAAAGAAATCATGAGTAGTGCTCCAATGACAAGTCATACTTTGACTGCTACTGGTGGTTCTGAAAAATCTTCATACTTATACTCTTTGAACTATTTAGATCAAAAAGGTACTTTGTTAAATACTTACTTAAAGCGTTACACAGCTCGTGTTAACACTACATTTAATGTTAAAAACAATATCCGTTTTGGTGAAAACTTAACAATTTTCTACAAAGAAAATCCTAGAGTTGGAAATAACCAAGAAGGTAATGCAATCAATTTATCAGCTTGGGAGCAACCAATTATCCCTGTATATGATGCAGGTGGTGGATTTGGTGGTACAGCTGGTTCTGAGTTAGGAAACTCTTCTAACCCAGTTGCAAACCAAGTACGTTCTAAAGACAACAAAAACTTTAACTGGCAAATTCAAGGTAATGTATTCGCAGAAGTTGACTTCGCGAAACACTTTACTGCTAAAACTGTATTTGGTGGTCGTTTAGACAATTATTATGGTTTCTATCATAACTACCGTTCTTACGAGAATGCGGAGAATGGTTCTTCAAATGGTTATGGTGAATACGGTGGATACAACAATAACTACAACTGGACTAACACATTAAACTACTCTAATGTTTTCAAAGAAAAACATAGCGTTAAATTAATGGCTGGTTATGAAGTATTAAAAGTTGCTGGTCGTCAAGTGGGTGGTTCTAGAGTAAACTATTTCTCTGATCAAGCTGATTACTTAAGTTTAAATACTGGTTCTCCAATTGGTCAATCTAACTATTCTAACTACTACAAAACAACTGGTAATTCTATTTTAGCTAAAGTTGATTATGCTTATAGCGATAAATATTTAATCGGTTTAAATGGTCGTCGTGATGGTTCTTCTGTATTCGGTCCAGATAATCGTTTTGGTAATTTCTGGTCAGCATCTGCTGGTTGGGTAATTTCTCAAGAAGATTTCTTTAAGAATATCAAGTTTATCAATTCATTAAAAGTACGTGGTAGCTATGGTATCTTAGGATCTATATCTAACGTAGGTGCTTTAAACCAATACACTACTTATGGTGGTTCTGGTGGATCTTCTTACTATGACTTAAACGGTACAAGTTCTTCTACAGTTATGGGCTTCTACGCAACTAACTTAGGAAATACTGCTACAAGTTGGGAAAAAGATAAGATCTTAGACATCGGTTTTGATGCGACTGTTTTAAACAACAAATTAGATATCTCTTTTGATTGGTATAACAAGTCTATCGAAGGTTTATTGTTCCAAGACCAAGCGCCTGCTGTTATAGGGGTGGGTTCTACATTACCTCAGGTTAACATTGGAGATATGAAAAACTCTGGTATTGACTTAGGTTTAAACTACCGTGGTAAAATCAATAACGATTTAAGTTACTCTATTGGTGTTAATGCTGGTGCTTACAAAAGTACTATCGTAAACATTCCAGGTGCTGCTGGTTTCTTCGAAGCTGCAGGAACTCACAATACTGGTAATCAAGTTAGAAACCAAATTGGACATCCAGTTGGTGCTTTCTTTGGTTATAAAATTGCTGGAATTTACAAAGATGCTGCTGACGTAGCTTCTTCTCCAACTGAAGCTGACGCTGCTCCAGGTCGTTTCAAATATGTGGACGTAAACAAAGATGGTAAGATTAATGATGCTGATAGAACTTTCTACGGTAATCCAAATCCTGCTTTCACTTTAGGTTTAAACTTAAGTGTTACTTACAAAGCATTTGATTTCTCTACAGTTATCTATGGTTCTTTTGGAAACGATATCTTAAACGAAACTCGTTATTTCCAAGATTTCTATCCTCAATTCCAAAACTCAAAGAGTATTGCATTGTTGACAAGTTCTTGGATGCCTGCTGATAGAAGCAAGCCAAGAGATCAATGGACTGCTGTTAATCCTAATGCGAAATATCCGATTGTTGAAAACAACTCATATTTCTCTACAAATGGAGTATTAAATGATTTCTATAAGGAAGATGGTTCTTATGTTAGAGTTAAACAATTAAGTATTGGTTACACAATTGAGCCTTCTACTTTAAAGCGTTATGGTATCGACAAAGCACGTATTTATGTTCAAGGTGCTAACTTGTTTACTTTAACTAATTACTCTGGATTAGATCCTGAGGTAGCTGGTAGTTCAGTATCATTTGGTGTTGATTACGGTGTTTATCCTCCTTCTAAGACATTCAATGTTGGGGTAAGCCTTACTTTCTAAATTATTTAATTGAAAACTAATTACACTATGAAAAAATATAATTTTAAACATATAATCCCAGTGGCGCTTTCTTCTCTGGTGATTTTATATGCTTGTAATAAATCTTACTTGGAAGTACCAGCTGCCGGCGCATTAAGCCAGGCGACGTTGGCTAACAAGATTGGAGTTGAAGCCCTTTTAGTAGGAGCTTACTCTTTATTAGATGGAGAAGGAAGTAATGCAGGTACTGGTAACGGTCCTTGGGCTACTTCTTCAAGTAACTGGGTATATGGTTCAGTTGCGGGTGGTGACGCTCACAAAGGATCAGATCCAGGTGATCAAAACTTGATCACTCCAATCGAACAATGGAATGCAACTGCATCTAATGGTTATTTAGACCAATTATGGCAACAACGTTATGATGGCGTTCAACGTTCAAACGAAGCTTTAAGAATCTTAAAGTTAGCTAAAGACGTTACTGCTGCTGATGTTGCTCGTATCACTGCGGAAGCAAGATTCTTACGTGGACATTACCATTTTGAATTAGCTAAGAACTTCAACAATATTCCATATATTGATGAATCTGTTACTTATGCTGCTGGTAATTTTGCGGTAGCAAATGGTCCAGCTTTAGCTAAAATTGAAGCTGATTTTAAATTCGCTTATGACAATTTACCTGAAACAATGAACGGAGTTGGTCGCGCTAACAAGTGGGCTGCTGCTGCATACTTAGGTAAAGTATATATGTTCGAAAAGAAATATGCAGAAGCTGCTGCAATCTTCAAATTAGTGATCGCTAGCGGTAAAACATCTACTGGTGTTAAATACGCTTTGTTATCTAAATTTGCTGATGTAAACAATGCTGCAACTAAGAATGGTTCTGAGCATATTTTCTCTGTTCAAATGACAGTAAATGATGGTACTGGTGCTGCTAACGCTGCATCTGGTGACGCCTTAAACTTCCCTTATGGAGGTCAAACAGGATGTTGCGGATTCTACCAACCTTCATTCACTTTGGCAAACTCATTTAAAGTTGACGCGAATGGTTTACCATTCTTAGATGAGTCTTACAATGCAACTCCATTGAAAACAGACATGGGTTTATCTGCTGACCAAGCATATACTCCAGATTCAACAACTCCATTAGATCCTCGTATTGACTGGACAGTTGGTCGTCGTGGTATCCCTTATTTAGACTGGGATATTATGCCAGGTTCTACTTGGGTTCGTAACCAAGCTGCTGCTGGCCCTTATGAGCCAATCAAGCACGTTTTCTACAAATCTCAAATTGGTGTATTCACTGACGGTTCTTCTTGGACTAACGGTTTCACTGCAAACAACTTCCCAATTATTCGTTTAGCTGACGTTTTATTAATGGCAGCAGAAGCAGCAGTTGAAACAGGTGATATACCAACTGCTTTGACAAATGTTAACCTAGTTCGTGCTCGTGCTGCAAATCCAGCTGGATTTGTGGGCGCTGGTAAAAACAATGGTGGTTTAACGTCTGTAGCTAACTATAAAATTGGATTGTACACTGCATTTGCTGACGCAGCATATGCTAGAAAAGCAGTTCGTTTTGAGCGTAAAATAGAATTAGCAATGGAAGGTCATCGTTTTTATGACTTAACTCGTTGGGGTGCTGGTAAAACTGAATTAGATGCGTATGCTAAGAGCGAAGCTAAGCAAGGATACACTTCTATGAGCGGTGTTACTTACACAACTGGAAAGTCTGAATACTTACCTATTCCTCAGGCTCAAATTGACAAAACACAAAAAGACGGAAAGTCTGTGTTGACTCAAAACCCTGGTTACTAATTTGAATTAAATATTTAATTAATTCTTATACAGAGAGCCCCGATTTATCGGGGCTCTTTTTTTGTGTAATCGAGCAAAAAAACATTTTTGTACGTATCTTTAAGAACGATGTTTTTGTACTAAATTTTATTTTACTATGAAGTTGCTTGCTCCTTGTGTTGGACTATTTTTTATGTTTTTTATTGTTTCTTGTAATGGGGGAAAACCATTGTTTGAACTAGTTGATTCGAATCATACAGGTATACAATTTAATAATGTGGTAAAGGAATCTGATTCTTTAAATGTATTAGATATCTCCAATGTATATAATGGGGGTGGAGTAGGTATTGGTGATTTTAATGGAGACGGCTTACAGGATATCTATTTTACGGGTAACAAAGTGTCCAATAAATTATATTTAAATAAAGGTGAATTTAAATTCGAAGACATAACTGATGCGGCATCGGTTAAGGGCGAAGGCAAATGGTGTAGAGGTGTTTCGGTGATTGATATAAATAACGACGGGAAATCGGATTTATATATCAGTGCTACATTAGATACAAATGCAGCTAAAAGGAAAAATATTTTATATGTAAACCAAGGGAATGATGCTAATGGAATTCCGCATTTCAAAGATATGGCTGCAGTATATGGATTAGCAGATACTACTTATTCTACCATGGCTAATTTCTTTGATTATGATAATGACGGGGATTTAGATATGTTCTTAGTTGTGAATGAAATTAAGGACCCACATATCCCCAATGTGTATCATCCTAAAAATCAAAATCCGGAATACTTTAGTAGTTCAAGATTATATCAAAATAATTATGATTCGGTTTTAAAACATCCGGTATTTGTAGACGTTTCCGAAAAAGCTGGAATTGTAAAAGAAGGGTTTGGTCATAGTGCAGTAGTTACTGATATCAATAAAGACGGTTGGAAAGATATTTATGTAACAAACGACTATCTGCCAAATGACTATTTATGGATTAATAACCATGACGGTACATTTACCGATCAATTAGCGGTTTACTTTAAACATAGTTCAGTAAATTCCATGGGGACTGATGTTGCAGATATTAATAATGACGGTTTAATGGACTTTATTACATTAGACATGAATCCAAGGGACAACTATCGTAAGAAAATGATGATGAATCCGAATAGTTATCAAACATTTCAAAACAATGATTTATACGGTTACCAATATCAATATGTACGAAACACATTGCAAATAAATCAAGGGCCTAGAGTATTACAAAACGACTCAATTGGAGCTCCAATATTTAGTGAGATTGCTTTTCTGTCGGGTATTGCAGAAACGGATTGGAGTTGGACACCATTATTAGCGGACGTTGACAATGACGGACATCGCGATTTATTTGTAACAAATGGTTTTCCAAAAGACGTAACAGATCATGATTTTATTACTTATCGAAATAAAGCCTACAGCTTTGCAAGTAAAACACAATTATTAACTGAAATTCCAGAAGTTAAAATACATAATTACGCTTTTAAAAATAATGGTGATTTGACATTTACGGATCAGTCTAATAATTGGGGATTCTCTATGCCAAGTTTTTCAAATGGTGCAGTTTACGCCGACCTAGATAATGACGGAGATTTAGATTTAGTGATAAATAATATCAATGACCTAGCAAGTATTTATCAAAATAAAGAAAGGCAGTTACTACCCGAAAAAAGTCATTATTTAGATATTGTATTTAAAGGTGCTGCACAAAATATTCAAGCAATTGGAGCCACTGTTGAGCTGTATTACGATCACGGTAAAAAACAAATAGCAGATCAAAGTCCATATAGAGGTTATTTATCAACCGTTCAAAACAATATTCATTTTGGAATTGGCGCTATTCAACAGATAGATTCTCTGGTAATTCAATGGCCAAACCAACAAAAGCAATTAATAAAAAATATCAAGTCGGATCAATCATTAACCCTTGACATTAAAGACGCGAGTCCTGTTATTAATTCAGTTCAAAATGTATTTGCAACTAATTCCTTTTTTAAAGAAGTAACTTCTGCAGTTGGCATTCATTATGTACATACTCAAAATGATTTTGTTGACTTTAATATTCAAAAATTAATTCCACATAAGTTTTCAGAATATGGCCCAGCGATAGCGGTTGGAGACATAAATGGAGATGGCATAGACGATATGGTTTTAGGGGGAGCTAGTAATAATAGTGCGCAGTTATTCTTCCAACAAAAGAATAATCAATTTATCCAAAAATCATTACTTCCTAATATTCATTTTAATAAAACTAATAGTGATGAAGGCATCTTATTATTAGATGTAGACGGAGACCAAGATTTGGATTTATACATAAGTAGTGGGGGATTTGAAAATCAATCTGGTGCTGTAAGTTATCAAGACCAATTATACATCAATGACGGGAAGGGAAATTTCAAACAAGACTTAGCTGCGCTTCCATTAAATAATACAAGTAAATTATGTATTAAGGCTGCTGACTATGATCATGACGGTGATTTAGATTTATTTGTAGGAGGAAGAGTAGATCCGTGGAATTATCCTAAACCAGTAAATAGTTTTATTTATAGAAATGATTCCAAAAATGGACAAATAAAATATACAGATGTAACAAATACAATTGCGAAAGACTTAAATCAAATTGGGTTGGTATGCGATGCTTTATTTACCGACTTTAATAATGACGGTTGGCCTGATTTAATTATTACAGGAGAATGGATGCCAATTACTATTTTAACGAACGAAAAGGGGGTGTTTAAAAATACGTCTACTATGTCTGGTGTGAATGAGCAAGTTGGTTGGTGGAATTCCATCCAATCGGGCGACTTTGACGGAGATGGTGACATGGACTATATCGTTGGTAATTTAGGACTTAATTCCTTTTATAAAGCTTCTAATGTTTATCCTGTTCAGATATATGCAAAAGATTTTGATAACAATGGAAGTTATGATGCGTTTCCTGCTTTATATATTCCAACAAGCCATGAGGATACCATTAAAAAATTATTCCCAGCCCAAACAAGAGACGATATTATTAAGCAAATGATTAGCACACGTGTAAAGTATCAAAATTATAAGAGTTTTGCAAGTGCAAGAATTGACCAATTATTTACTCCAGAGCAAATTAATGGGGCTCAAATATTAAAGGCGAATTATATGGAGTCTAGTTATTTAAAAAACAGGGGTAATGGCAAATTTGAATTAAGTGCATTACCTAAATCTGCACAGGTTTCAATTTTAAATGGGATGGAAGTAGACGATTTTGATGGGGATGGAAACTTAGATGTACTTTTAAATGGAAATGATTTTGGGACAGAAGTTTCCGTTGGAAGATATGATGCAATGAATGGACTATTACTTAAAGGTGATGGTAAAGGAGGCTTTGTTTCTTTAAGCATTCTTGAAAGTGGCATATTTATTCCTGGGAATGGTAAGGCTTTAGTAAAGTTGAAAAGTGCTAGTGGTAGTTATTTAATTGCAGCTTCTCAAAATAAGAGTGCAATGAAAGTATTTGAACTAAAAAATAAGGAAAGACTTATTCCTGTTGGAGCTAATGATATTAGTGCAAATATTCTTTATAAGAATGGGAAGGGTCGAAAGCTTGAGTTCTATTATGGCAGTTCCTTTTTATCACAATCAGGACGTTTTGTAAAAATTGCAAATAACATAAAATCAATTATAGTTACAGACTCAAAAGGGGTAAAGCGAACTATTGAGTAAAGATATAAATTCAGTGTATTATGAAAAAGTATAAAGTGGTATTTAAAAAGAGTATTGTATGTTGTTTGATACTTGTATTCGGAATAGTTGCATGTAAGCAAGAAAAGCAAGTTGCCCTAAATCCTGTAGATGTATTAATAGCAAATGAGGATCAATTGACGCAGATTATTATATATGATGTATTTACGCCTCCAGTGGCAAGTAGGATTTATGTGTATTCTTCCATTGCAGCTTATGAGGCAATAAGACATGCCAAAAAAGACGCTCCTTCCATTGCTGACAAACTAAATGGTTTTGGTAAAATGCCATTACCAGACATGGATAAAAAGTATGATTATACCTTAGCAGCAACAAAAGCTTTTTTTAAAGTAGCAAGAAATGTAAAAGTTTTTTCTGTTGATTCTTTAGATCAATATGAAAAATCGGTGTATAATAATTTCAAACAAAATCTTGACCCCGCAACCTATGAGGCTTCTATAGCATTTGGTGATACCATCGCTTCTGTTGTATTGGCTCGAGCAAAGACAGATGGTTATGCAGCATCAAGAGGGAAGGCTAAATTTTTAGGAAGTAATGAGCCTGGAAAGTGGCGTCCTACACCACCAGATTATTTAGATGGCGTAGAATGGTGTTGGAATACCATGAAGCCAATGGTTTTAGATTCTGCATCACAATTCAAACCAGCTTTGCCACCACCTTATAGTGCGCAACCTAGTTCTGTTTTTCATAATATGGTAAAAGAGGTTTACAACATTAATAAGCATTTAACTGCAGAACAAAAAACGATTGCAAAATATTGGGATGACAATCCATTTGTTTTAGAGCATGCAGGGCATATGACATTTGGCAATAAAAAAATTACTCCAGGCGGGCATTGGATAGGAATTGCAGCACAAATTATTAAGCAAGAAAAGGCAGACCCAGTTAAAGCAGCACAAACATTTGCATTAACTTCTATTGCTTTATATGATGGGTTCATTGCTTGTTGGGACGAGAAGTACAGAAGTAATTATGTACGTCCGGTAACAGTTATTAAAGATATGATTGACAAGGATTGGATGCCTTTTTTACAAACACCACCATTCCCTGAATATACAAGTGGCCATAGTACTATCACAGCATCTGCAGCAACGGTTTTAACTAAATTGTATAGAGATAATTTAGCATTTGAAGATTCTAGTGATTATAAATATATAGGAATGAAGCGTAAGTTCAATTCATTACACGAGGCAGCTGCGGAATGTTCTATGAGTAGAGTATATGGAGGTATTCATTATACCTTAAGTGTAAATACTGGAGCAGAAGCAGGAAAGAAAGTAGGAGGATTGGTTGTTAAAAAAATATTGGAATAAAACGATTGCTATGGATACGAAAAATAACAGCTTTGATGCTATTGTTATTGGTTCAGGTATCAGTGGGGGTTGGGCTGCGAAAGAATTATGTGAGAAAGGCCTAAAAACTTTGGTACTTGAAAGAGGAAGAGATGTAGTGCATTTAAAAGACTATCCAACAGCAACTATGCCACCATGGGAATTCCCTCATAGAAAAGGAAAAACTTTGGCTATGGAAAAAGAGAACCCAATAGCAAATAAATGTTATGCATACAATGAAACGTCGGAGCATTTTTTTGTGAAGGACAATGAGCATACTTATATTCAAGAGAAACCTTATGATTGGATTAGAGGGTATCAAGTAGGTGGCAAGTCTTTATTATGGGCAAGGCAAACACAGCGATGGAGTAAATATGATTTTGAAGGTCCTGCAAGAGACGGTTTTGGAAATTGGCCAATCACTTATGATGAATTAGCTCCTTGGTATACCCATGTGGAGTTCTTTGCAGGTATAAGTGGCAACTATGATAAATTAGATACATTACCCGATGGGCATTTTTTACCAGCATGGGAAATGAACAATGTGGAGAAGTCGATGCAAAAAGGGATCATGAATAAGTTTGCAGATCGTAATGTAGTACAAGGACGTTGTGCACACTTAACAAAGCCAGCACCTATTCATATTGAGCAAGGAAGGAATCAATGTCAAGCAAGAAATATGTGTGAAAGGGGCTGTCCTTTTGGAGGATATTTTAGTTCAAATGCTTCCACTATCCCATGGGCAGCAAAGACGGGTAATTTAACATTACAAACAAATAGTGTAGTGCATTCAATTATATATGATGAGTCTACACAGAAAGCAAAGGGGGTTCGTGTAATAGATGCAATAACTAAAAAAGAAACGGAATACTTCGCAAAAATAATTTTTGTAAATGCGTCCACTTTAAATACGAATTTGATCTTACTAAATTCTACTTCAAAACGTTTCCCAAATGGCATGGGTAATGACAATGGACTACTTGGCAAGTATATTGCATTTCATAATTATAGAGGCAGTTTATCTGCAAGTATTGACGGCCCATTAGATTCTTATTATTATGGAAGACGTCCAACGCAACCCATGATGCCCAATTTTAGAAATGTCCATAAACAAGAAACTGATTTTCAAAGAGGTTACATGACATTTTTTGGAGCAGGAAGAACAAATGCAAGTGGAGTAGGGACTGATGGTATTGGGGGTGCCTATAAAGACGCTATTGGAGAAGTAGGTGGCTGGTTTGTTTCTATGATGATGCAGGGAGAGACCATACCAAAAGTTACAAATCATGTAAGACTTAGTAAAGACAAAGTTGATACATGGGGTATACCACAGCTTATCACTTCGGTTGACTATGATGACAATGATATTAAGTCAATGAAGGATTTTATAGAACAGGGTTCTGAAATGTTAGCATCGGCAGGTTGTAAAAATATTATGTCAAATGACTCTAAACAAGCACCAGGTTTGGATATACATGAAATGGGAGGAGTGCGCATGGGTAAGGATCCTAAAACATCTTTATTAAATGAATGGAATCAAATGCATCATTGTAAAAATGTATTTGTAACGGACGGAGCTTGTATGGTAAGTACGAGTACACAAAATCCATCACTTACTTTTATGGCAATAACTGCAAGGGCTGCAAATTACGCCGTAGAGGCCTTAAAAAAAGGAATAATTTAAAATGAATCCAATTATCTACGAGACCAACGAAACGATTGTTATAAAGACTTATGATGCTATTGTGGTAGGCTCAGGTATTAGTGGAGGATGGGCAGCTAAAGAGCTTTGTGAAAAAGGTTTAAAAACATTAGTAATAGAGAGAGGTCGGAAAGTAGAACACGTAAAAGATTATCCAACTGCGACCTCAGCTCCTTGGGAATTAAAGCATAGAGGGAATATCACTGCAGCATTCAAAAAAATGAACCCGCTCATCACGAAGTCGGCAGGTTTTGGAGAGGACAATGCACATTTTTTTATTGAAGATGCCATTCAACCATACATACAAGAAAAGCCTTTTGATTGGATTAGAGGTTATCAAGTTGGTGGCAAGTCTATCATTTGGGGCAGGGCCTGTCAACGCTGGAGTGACTATGAATTTACGGCACCCCATAATTTAGGATACGGATTAGATTGGCCTATTAGATATAAAGATGTAGCTGACTGGTATACACATGTTGAAAAATTTATTGGAGTATGTGGGAATGCAGATGGTATTGAATCTATGCCAGATGGTTATTTCATGAAGCCCTTTGATTTGACCATAGTAGAGACGCATTTAAAAGAAGTAATAGCAAAAGAATATGGTCGTCATTTAGTACATGCAAGATGGGCACATATTACAGATCCGCAACCCATACATTTAGAACAAGGGAGGGGAAAATGTCAAGCAAGAAATTTATGTATGAGAGGTTGTCCTTTTGGGGGTTATTTTAGTTCCGTTTCTTCTACTTTACCTTGGGCAGCAAACACCAATAATTTATCTATACTTACGGATGCGGTGGTTCACTCCGTTATTTATGACAATCAAAAGCAAAAAGCAATTGGGGTGAAAATAATTGATGCAGTGAATAAAAAAACTTATGAATATTATGCTGCTATCATTTTCATGAATGCTTCTGCGTTGAACACGAATCTGATTCTTTTAAATTCAAAGTCAAATCGTTTCCCCAATGGCTTAGGGAATGACTCTGGTTTACTTGGTAAATATATTTGCCATCATAATTATAGGGCAGGAATGGGTGGTAAGATAGATGGCTTTGAAAATAGTTATGTGTTTGGTCGTAATCCAACGGACTCTATTATTGCGAACTTTAGAAACTTAGGGAAAAAGGAAATGGACTTTGTGGGAGGATATACCACATTTGCAGGTGCTTATCGAAGAAGGAATGATGAAGCTAGCACCCAAGAAACCATTGGTGCAAAGTTCAAGGAAGCTATGCAAGAACCTGGAAAATGGAATTTATATGCATATATGCAAGGAGAGACTATTCCAAAAAAAGAAAATCATGTAAGACTTAGTACAGATAAAAAAGACCCATATGGGATACCTCAATTAATTACTTCAGTTGGCTACGATGATAATGATGATAAATTAACAAATGATTTTTTAACGGAAACTAAAAAAATGTTTGAAAAAGCAGGAGTATATGATATTGTAACTTATGATAATCATCAAGCACCTGGTTTAGATATTCATGAAATGGGTGGAGTAAGAATGGGTAAAGACCTTTCAAGCTCTTTATTAAATGAGTGGAATCAAATGCATTTATGTAAAAATGTATTTGTAACTGATGGTGCTTGTATGACAAGTACTGGAAACCAAAGCCCTTCCATATTGTATATGGCTTTAACTGCAAGAGCAGTTGATTATGCAGTAGCGCAGTGGAAATTGAATAAAATATAAAACTTAAAAAATGCAATCTGATTCGTCAAATTATTATATAAATAAGCAGTCTAACAAAAAAATTACTTTTATTATTTTATTATTATTAGTGATTTCGAATAGTGGAATTTTGAAAGCACAAGGGGTACAATATATTACTAGCGCTAATGGGGAATATAAGTTTACTGCAAAGCAGGTAAAAATTACTAATTCATCAAGTAAGGAAGACTCGGCAATAGCGTTGATTCGTTTTGATGCCAATAAGCGCTTTCAAAAAATGGAAGGTTTTGGTTATGCATTAACAGGAGGTTCGGCAGCTTTAATTGATCAATTGTCTGCCCCAAAAAAGAATGCAATTTTACAAGAAGTTTTTGGTAACAGTAAAGCCAACTTAGGGGTTAGTTATATCCGCATTAGTATGGGGGCTTCAGACTTAGATGCAAACGTTTTTAGTTATTGTGATTTACCAACTGAAGAAACAGATTCCTTGCTGAAGCATTTTAATTTATCAGAGGATACCCTTCATCTAATACCCATTTTAAAAAAAGCGTTAGCTATTCGGCCAGCACTTAAAATAATGGCATCTCCATGGTCACCTCCAATTTGGATGAAATCAAATGGATTGTCAATGGGGGGACATCTACTTAAAAAATATTATGCTTCCTATGCAAATTATTTTGTGATGTATATACAAGCAATGAAAAAGCAAGGAATTAAAATAGCTGCGGTAACCATGCAAAATGAGCCGGAACACGGCGGGAATAATCCAAGTTTATTAATGGATGCACTAGAACAAAAAGAATTTTTAAAAAATTACCTAGGTCCACAATTTAAAAAAGCAAATATTAAAACTGAGATTGTACTGTTTGATCATAATGCAGATCATCCTAATTATCCTATTTCTATAATGAACGATTCTTTAGCTAAGTCTTACGCTGCTGCCTCTGCCTTCCATTTATACTTAGGTGATGAGTCAGCATTATCAAAAGTGCATTTTGCGCATCCGGATAAAAAAATATATTTCACAGAACAGTGGACAGGCGCAAAAGGGGAGTTTGGTGGTGATTTAATGTGGCATTTAGAGCATATCGTTTTGGGCACAATTAATAATTGGAGCAGTGTGGTATTAGAATGGAATTTAGCAGCTAATGCTAAATTTGAACCACATACGCTAGGTGGTTGTACTGAATGCAAAGGTGCTTTTACTATTCAAGGGGATAGTGTATCTAGGAATGCGAGTTATTATATAATTGGGCAAGCATCAAAATACATACCTGCTGGAGCTCAAAGGGTAGCAGCTACTTCTAGTGTTACGAGCATAAAAACTGCAGGGTTTATACTGCCTAATGGTAAAAAGGTTAGTTTAGTGCTTAATACAGGGGCTGCTAAAAAGGTTAAATTAATTGTTGAAAACAGGGAAATGGTTTTTGATCTTCCGTCAGCTTCAGCTTCCACTTTAGTATGGTAACAAAATAGGCCTAGTAATAAAAACATACTAGGAAAATAAAAATATAAAATTGAAATTATAAATAGCAAATACGATTATATGAAAAAGAATCTTTTATTTCTAGCTACCGTCTTAATATCAACAGTAGCTATTTCACAATCAAGTTCACAAACCAATAAGGATGTTAAAATGCATCAGTTTGTAAATGGGTTATTGGCTAAAATGACACTTGAGGAAAAACTAGGCCAATTGAACTTGCCCGCTTCTAGTGATTTTGTAACTGGTAGTGTAAGTAGTTCCGATATTGCAGAAAAGGTAAAAGCGGGTAAAGTGGGGGGTGTTTTTAATATCCGTTCTGTAACAAAAATTAAAGAATTGCAACAATTTGCAGTAAATAATACAAGGCTTCATATCCCTTTATTATTTGGGATGGACGTTATTCATGGATATCGCACTATTTTTCCTATACCACTAGGGATGTCTGCTACATGGGACATGCAATTGGTGGAACGTTCTGCAAGAATTGCAGCGAGCGAAGCGAGTGCGGATGGTATACAATGGACATTTTCTCCAATGGTGGACTTAACAAGGGACCCAAGATGGGGAAGGGTATCTGAAGGTAATGGGGAAGATGCATTCTTAAGTTCAGCTATTGCAAAAGCCATGGTACATGGTTATCAAGGAGACGATTTAGCTGCACCTAATACAATTCTGTCATGTGTAAAACATTATGCATTATATGGGGCAGCAGAAGGCGGCAGAGATTATAATACAACCGATATGAGTCGTGTTAGAATGTACAATGAATATTTCCCTCCTTATAAAGCAGCAGTGGACGCAGGGGTGGCTTCGGTGATGGTGTCCTTTAATGAGATTGACGGCGTACCAGCATCTGGTAATAAATGGTTAGTGGACGACGTGTTGAGAAAGCAATGGAAGTTTGGAGGTTTTGTAGTTTCTGATTATACAGGTATTCCAGAAATGACCAATCATGGCATGGGAGATTTTCAAACAGTGAATGCACTTTCATTAAATGCCGGCGTTGACATGGATATGGTTGGAGAAGGATTTTTAACCACGCTTAAAAAATCTATGCAGGAAGGTAAAGTAACATTGACTCAAATAAACAAAGCTTGTGAAAGAATTTTAATCTCAAAATACGAATTAGGTTTATTTGATGATCCTTATCGTTATTGTAATGAACAAAGATCTGCGGCCGAAGTATTTACTGCAGCTAATCGTGCAGAATCAAGAAAAATTGCAGCGCAAAGCTTTGTATTATTAAAAAATAACAATGTATTGCCAATAGCTAGTGGAAAAAAAATCGCATTAGTAGGGCCACTTGCAAATGCAAAGGAAAATATGACAGGTACTTGGAGTGTTGGCGCAGACAATACAAAGTCAATTACTTTGTTAAAAGGACTTGCAGATGCAGTAGGCACGAATGGCAAAGTGGTGTATGCGTTAGGTGCTAATTTAGAAGACGACATAGAAATGCAAAAAAGACAAACTATGTTTGGGAAAGACATTGCTCGTGATGGTCGTACTGCTGAACAATTAATACAAGAAGCTATTTCAGTGAGTGCTGATGCAGACGTGATAGTAGCCGCATTAGGAGAAGGAGCAGAGAGCAGTGGAGAAAGTGCTTCCAAATCAAATATAGACATGCCAGAAGCGCAGAAACGCTTATTAAAGGCATTGGTTGCCACAGGCAAGCCTGTTGTATTAGTTTTATTTAATGGCCGTCCAATAACCTTAAACTGGGAAAACGAAAATGTACCAGCAATTTTAGATGTATGGTTCGCAGGTTCAGAAGCAGGAGATGCTATTGCGGATGCTTTATTAGGTAAAGTAAATCCTTCTGGAAAATTAAGTATGAGTTTCCCTCAGAACGTAGGTCAAATTCCTTTGTACTATAACCATAAAAATACAGGTCGTCCATTAACTGGAAAATGGTTCTCGAAATTTCAATCTAATTATATCGATGTAAGTAATGAGCCTTTATATCCATTTGGTTATGGATTAAGCTATACTAAATTTGAATATGGTGAAATGCAGTTGTCTGCTAAGCAATTGAAAGGAAACCAAAAATTAACTGTTACAGTGAATGTAAAAAACACGGGTGTTGTTGCAGGGAAGGAAGTAGTTCAATTATATATCAGAGACGAAGTAGGAACTATCACAAGACCAGTGCAAGAACTTAAGGGTTTTAATAAGATTGAATTAGCTGCAGGAGAAAGTAAAAATGTAAGTTTTGAAATAACCCCTGAATTATTAAAATTCTATAATGGTGATTTAAAATACGATTGGGAATCAGGAGATTTTCAAATTATGGTAGGACCTAATTCACGAGACGTAAAAACTATTAAAATAAATTGGAGTAAATAGTTCTTGCCCAATTCAATAAAGAAAATTTACCAGGAACCATACAGCCCTTCCTTTAATGCTTTTTGATATTTTTTATCGTGGAAAGTATACAGGAAGGGCGCTTTGTGGGCACCTCCTTTTTTAGTTTCATTGAGTCTATTCAAAATACCAAAACCTAACATTTTTCTTTGAAAATTACGACGGTCCAGTTTTTGTGCTAAAATGGTTTCATATAGTTTTTGAAGTTCAGGCATCGTGAACTTTTTTGGAAGCAAATTGCGACCAATTGGTAAATAAGCTAATTGAGTTCTAAGGGCTTCAAGCGCATTTAAAATAATAGCTTCATGGTCCATCATTAAATGCTCCAATTTAGTAATGTCTATCCACTCACAACCTTCTTCGAAAACAACATCGCCATATTTAACTTCTGTAAAGTCTATTAAAGCATAATATCCAACAGTGATAAATCTTTGTAATAACCAATTGTCTTTTGGTATTTTAACACCGTACTCCAAATATCCAGCTTGATGAACCGTTGCGTCGGAACGGCTTGGATTACCAAATACATTAAATTGCTGAAGGAATATATTATTCACACCAGTACGCTCATGTAGTACACGATATGCTGCTTGTTCTATGGATTCCTCTCTTAAAATGAATCCACCAGGCAATGCCAATTTGTTCACATATTTAACCTGCAATAATAATATTTTTAGCACATTTTCATGAAAGCCAAAAATGACACAATCAACAGAGATTCCTGGTTGGTAGAGCTTGTCACCTTTGTCTAAGATTTGCTTAAGATTAGGAGGTATAATGTTCTTTTTCGCCATAGGTTTTAAAGATAAAATTATTTGTTGAACTCCCCCAAATTTTTTATATTGTGTCATAGTAACGCATTGTAGACTTATTCATTTATTAAAAAAGCCATTATGAATTCAAGAAGAAAATTTTTACAACAAGCCGCTGCCTTATCAGTAGGTGGTGCATTGTTAAGCAAGTCAAGTTGGGCGAATAACTTTATTGCTCCAAAACTTCCAGCTCCAGGTATTCAGCTGTTTACCTTGTTCAATGAGATGGATATTGACACGGTAGGTTCTCTACAAAAAGTTGCAGCTGCTGGATACAAAAACATCGAATCAGCATTTAGTAAGCAAGGTGGTTTTTATGGCAGAAAGCCCAAAGAGTTTAAATCCTTAATTCATGATATGGGAATGGAATGGAGGTCTCACCATGTTTTAGGCACACCCATTAAATTACCACCCAACTATAAATTACCTACTGGCACAGACGGCAAGCCTGTCAGTTTTCCAGTAATGAAAAATCTTAAAGACAATAGTCAAGAATTAGTTGACCAGGTAGCTGAAGCAGGTATCCCATATATTGTATGTGCAAATATTAATATTGAAACAGGGGATGATATTAAAATTGCTGCAGAGGTATTACAACGAGCAGGAGAACAAGCTAAAAAAGCAGGTTTGCAATTAGCTTACCATAATCATGCTACTGAATTTGATAAGACAGATGGTATTGTTTCTTTTGATTATTTCACCTCACAAATACCTGCCGAGCTTTTAAAGTTCGAATTGGATTTGGGATGGGTATTTAAAGCAGGAAAGAATCCCGTAGAAATATTCAAGAACCATAAAGGGCGCTTCCCGTTAATCCATGTAAAAGACATGACTGTATCTGGAGAGATTGTACCTTTTGGAGACGGTTCTTATGACTTTAAAGACACATTTAAAAATGTAGATATTGCAGGAATGGAATACTTCTTCTTGGAGCAAGATTTCCCTAAAAAACCATTTGAGAACATTGTTACATCAGTACAAAACTTTAATAAGTTCAAAAAATCTTTATAGGGTATCTGTTCAGAACCATTCAATTGAAACTAGGTTCATTTTTTACAAATCAAGTAGATTGTGAAACAAAAAAAGAGTCCCCAATAGGAGACTCTTTTTTTATGACTATCAGTTTAAAATATGTAAAATTAGTTCGTTGTCTGCTCTGTAATCTTGCCAGTTGTTTTGTGCTTAAGGATTAATTTCTTAGCACCATAATGTGTCATTTCTTCTTTTACTAAATAATGGTCCGCATCATATTCCACTAAATGGCTTTCTTTAGTTAAACCAACTTTACCTCTCCAAATATCTAAATTAACGGGTTCCCATAATTTAGTCTTTGCAGAACGGTAGGCAGCATCCAATATGCAGTTCACCACATAGCCGTCGTAAAAAGTTTCTTTAGGTGCTTCTCCTTTTTCCAAAGAATTAAACATATCCATGAACATGTGATTATAGCCTAGTTCATTTAATTCATCACCTACTGGAAATAACCAACCGCGATCGCTCTCTGCTTTCTCCGCAATATAGTCGCCACCTTTCCCTGTAGTAAACATTTCAAAACCAGTTCTTAAAAAACTATTAATCCAAATGGTTCCTTCTGTTCCCATTACTTCATCACGTAAATCTAAACCTCCTCTAAAAGTCCAGCTTACTTCAAATTGGCCAATAGCGCCATTCTCGTATTTAACTAAACCAATAGCATGATCTTCAGCGTCAATAGGTTTTACTTGCGTATCTGCCCAACACATTACTTCTACTGGTTTAATATCTTTTCCTATATAGCTTCTAGAAATTTCAACACAATGACATCCAAGGTCTAAAATACATCCACCGCCAGCTTGGTTAATATCCCAGAACCATTCACTATGGGGGCCAGGATGTGTTTCACGAGACTTAGCCCAAAGAATACGGCCTACAGCCCCTTCTTTAACGCTCTGGTTTGCTTTTATAAATTTTGGGGTGTACACTAAGTCTTCTAAATAGCCGTTAAAAATACCCGCTTCTTCCACTGCAATTAACATTCTTTTTGCCTCTTCACCATTTCGGCCCAAAGGCTTTGTAGTCATGACTGCTTTTTTGTGTTTGCAACAAAGCATTACTGCAATTTCATGAATATGATTTGGTAATGAAATACAAACAACGTCCACATCAGGGTGGGCGATCGCTTCTTCCATTTCAGTAGTCCAATGCGCACAATTATAGTCATCTGCAAATTTCTTTGCTGCTTCTTCTCTTCGGGCATAAATACTTACTACTTTGTCTTTACTTCTATATCCTTGCAGTGCATCCGCATAAAAACGGCCAATGAATCCTGCTCCTAACATTGCTATACGCATTTTGTTAAATTAAGTGTTTGATAAAAATGAGGGATAAAAAAAGCCTACCCAAAAGGATAGGCTTTTGAAAAATTATTTATTAAGCTGTAGCAATTTCTTTCTTCTCTTTAAATGTAAAGATGAAAGCAATTAATACGGCACCTGCAATTGCTGCAGGCATTAACCAGATACTAGTCCAGTCATGTCCAGTGGCTGTCTTATGTTGGTCTACAACATAACCGCTATACCAAGTACCAATAAACATACCTACACCATAGGTAGCAAAAGTGAATAGGCCTTGTGCAGCATTTTTAATTTGCTCGCCTGCCTTTTTCTCAGTGTACATGTATCCAGTAACAAAAAAGAAGTCATAACAAACACCATGTAATATAATACCTGCATATAACATCCAGCTTGCGTCCATAGAGCCATAAGCAAAACATACATAACGTATTACCCATGCACCCATTCCTAAAATAAGCATCTTCTTAACGCCAATTTTATTGAACATAAATGGAATAGCTAATATAAATAAGGCTTCAGACATTTGGCCCAAAGTCATTTTACCTGCGGCGTTTTCTAAACCCACTTCATTTAAGAAAGGATTTGCAAAACCGTAATAGAATGAAAGTGGGATACAAATTAAGATAGCAGCACCAAAGAATATTAAGTAAGATTTTTCTTTTAATAATACGAATGCTTCTTTACCTAAAATGCTTGCAAATGAAGTTTTAGTGCCAACACCTTTTGGAGGCGTGTTAGGCAGTATGAAGCTAATAACGCCTAATACCAATGAAACTGCAGCAGCTACATGGAATGTGCCAGCCGTTTTTTCAATACCTACTTTTGCAATAATTAATCCAGCTACAATCCAGCCTAAGGTTCCAAATACGCGAATCCATGGGAATTGTTTTCCTGGGTCGGTCATTTGTGCAAATGCAACACTATTACTTAAAGCAATAGTTGGCATATATAACAAAGAGTAAACTAAAATCACCCAATAAAAACTAGAGTTGTCTACTTTGGTTGCATAAAATAATAAAGCAGCACCTACTAAATGCAATACACCCATAATTTTTTGAGCAGCAAAAAACTTATCTGCAATCATACCTACAAAGAAGGGAGATATAATAGTTGCAATGGCACCTGCACTATAGGCAGCTCCAATATCAATGCCTGAAGATTTTAGAACTTCACCCATGTAAGTTCCCATTGTTACATACCATGCACCCCAGATATAATACTGAAGGAACATCATGGCAGAAAGTAATACGCCAGTTTTTAATTTCATTTGGTTGGTTTTAATCGTTAGTAAACGTTTGATTCGTTTTTAAGCGAATTCAATATACAAATAAATCCTAAAAAAAACGACTAAATACCATGAAAATTAAGCTTCTAATGCTTGTATAATATCTGCTAAAATATCTTCACGATGTTCAAGGCCACAACTGATCCTAATTAAGCCTGGTGTAATACTTACAGCTTGACGTTCTGCTTCAGATAATTTAGCGTGGGTGGTACTTGCAGGATGGGATGCAATACTTCTTGTATCACCTAAATTAGCTGTTAAAGACAACATTTTCAAATGGTCTAAAAATTTTCGTCCAGCTTCAATTCCTCCTTTAATTTCAAAACAAATTATGCCGCCACCATTTGTCATTTGCTTTTTTGCAATTGCATAATGAGGGTGGGTTGTTAAGAATGGGTATTTTACAAAATTGATATTTGCATGACCTTGTAATTTTTCTGCAAGGAATAGCGCATTACTACAATGACGTTCCATGCGCACTTCTAATGTTTCTAAACTCTTGCTTAATACCCATGCATTAAATGCAGAAAGGGAAGGCCCTGTACTTCTGCAAAATAAATAGATATCATGTATCAAGTCTTTTCTACCTACAATGGCTCCACCTAAAACTCTTCCTTGTCCATCAATCCATTTAGTAGCGGAATGCACCACTAAGTCAGCACCTAAGTCAATAGGAGTTTGACCAATAGGGGTAGCAAAACAATTATCAACGTTTAAAATGACATTGTGTTTTTTTGCAATAGTACTAACCATTGCAATATCTATAACTTCTAAACCCGGATTAGTAGGTGTTTCTAAATAAATCATTTTGGTATTAGGCTGAATAGCAGCGTTCCACTCTTCTGCTGTTGCATTTGCACTCACGTAGCTAAAATCAATACCATATTTAGGTAAGTATTTTGAAATAACAGTATGGGTACTTCCAAATATAGAATTGCAAGATAAAATATGATCGCCTTTTTTTAACAAAGCCATAAAAGATCCAAATACAGCGCTCATTCCACTCGCAGTGGCAAACCCATCTTCTGCTTTTTCAAGTACACATAAACGGTCCACAAATTCATTCACATTTGGGTTAGAGAAGCGGCTATAAATATTATCGTCCGATTCGTCGGCAAATGCAGCGCGCATTTCCTCCGCATTGTCAAAAGTGAAACTGCTAGTTAAATACATAGGGGTAGAGTGTTCCCCTTGTTCAGTTTGCTTGATTTGGGTTCTTATTAATTTGGACTGATTATGCTTCATGTGCTTTGGCTTCTTTTTTAAATATTGAATCGCTTCTTTATTTCACTAATTATTTATTCGAATTATACTATTTCAATGTCCCATGTAATAACTGCACCCGCGGCTCTTAAGGTTGCAGCAACAGAGCAATATTTATCCATAGACAAACTACAAGCTTTCTCTGCACGCTCTTTAGTCATGCTTCCTTTAAACTTAAAATTAACATGAATGGTTTCCCATAACGCAGGTTCTTTACCTACTGCACGTTCTCCGTTAATTACCATTTCTAATAGTTCAATAGTTTCTTTCTGTTTCTTTAAAATCATTACAATGTCCACTCCACTGCATCCCCCTAAAGCACTTAATAATGTTTGCATGGGTCTTACACCATTACCATGCCCACCTTGATCTATAGGAATATCCATTGTCACAACTTGACCTGCTTCGTCGGCGGTTTCGAATTGATAGTCGTTGTCAAGTCTCTTAAGCGTTATTGTTGCCATAGTATAATATTTGATGGTATCTAGGAAGTAAAAGTTTGTACCTTTGGCAAAGGTAATTCAAATAGATACTTACTCAGCAATAGAATAGGAAAATATGGGTCCATTAGTATATCAATATAATCAGCCATTTACTCTTGAATGTGGGGTAAGTCTACCCAAACTTAAGTTAGCATATCATACTTACGGTGAATACACACCAAATAAGAAAGTGGCTTGGGTTTGTCACGCATTAACAGCGAATTCTGATGTGGCGGATTGGTGGAAAGGCTTAGTTGGCTCAGGATATTTAATTAATCCAGACGAATACTTTATTGTCTGTGCTAATATTTTAGGTTCTTGTTATGGATCAACTGGTCCATTAAGTGTAGAGGACTTAGGTACTGAAATAAGTTTGAATAATTTTCCTACTGTTACCATTCGAGATATGGTGCAAGCACATATTTTATTGAGGGAGCATTTAGAAATTGAAAAGATAGATTTGTTATTGGGAGGGAGTATGGGAGGATATCAAGCATTGGAGTGGTCTATCATGGAGCCAACTATAATACAGAAAATGTTTTTGATTTCAACTTCTCCTTCGGAAAGTGCATGGGGCGTTGCAGTACATACTGCACAACGTTTAGCAATAGAAGCAGACTGTACATGGAAACAAGCGACTCCCAATGCAGGCGCTAAAGGGTTAAAAGCAGCACGTGCCATTGGAATGTTGACTTATCGTAACTATGCTATTTTTCAAGAAAGACAAACTGACGAAGATCCTGAAAAAATAGATAATTTTAAAGCATCTTCTTATATTAACTATCAAGGAGACAAATTGGTAAAGCGTTTTAATGCTTATAGCTATTGGTTATTGACAAAGTCAATGGACAGTCATCACTTGGCACGTAAGAGAGGAGGTGATTTAATTGCAACTTTAGCGAGTATTAAAATCCCCACATTGATAATTGGAATTAATAGTGATATACTTTGTCCATTGGACGAACAAAGGTTTATGGAAAATCATATGCCAGATGCGACTTTGGTAGCTATTGATTCTTTATATGGACATGATGGATTTATTATAGAAACAGTTCAAATCACCAACCTATTAAAAAACTGGTTGGTTGCACAGAATGCTTAATTTTTTTACACTTGATTTTTTACGCTTGATTTAAAAAAATAAAACTATGGGTATTTTAAGACAATTAGGAGAGTACTTATTTATTGTAAAGCCAGATCCTAAACAAGAGCGAACAACCATGATGAAAGCCATGCATGGCATGAACCGCATCACGGTAATTATATTCATATTAGCATTGCTATTTATGATTATTAGAAAGTTCCTCTAATATTATTCCGACAGCCACTTCGGTAGCGCTTTCACCAGTGTATAATTTCTCTTTTAGCAATGCATAATCGGATTGTATTTGATCCTGTTTTGTTTTTTCCTTCAATAGTTTGTTTAATTCAACTACTATATTTTCCGTATTCAAGTCTTCTTGAATCAACTCCTTCACTACTTCTTTGTCCATGATTAAATTCACTAAGGCAATATATTTTATTTTTACAAAGCGTTTTGCTAATGCCAAGGTAATAGGATTGCCCTTGTAGCATACAATTTCGGGGACGCCTAATAAAGCAGTTTCTAAAGTAGCGGTACCACTTGTAACTAATGCGGCTATACTATGATTTAATAATGCATAGGTATTGCCTTTTACTATATGAATATTATTTCCAATAGGGACCAAACTTGCAAACCAATTATCGTCCAGTCCTGGAGCCTGTGCAATTGCAAAATGATACTCAGGGAACTGCGTAACCACACTCAACATAACAGGCAATTTTTTTAGGATCTCTTGCTTACGACTTCCAGGTAATAATGCAATTATATTTTCACCCTCAATACTTGGAATTGGATGCGGCAAATTGGTTTGGGATGCTAAAACCTGCATTAATGGGTGTCCAATATAGTCAACGTCCCAGTCCCATCTGTCTTTAAAATATTTTTTCTCAAAGGGGAGAATACAAAGTAGTCGATCAATCGTTGCACGCATGGCAGGTACGCGATTTTCTTTCCAAGCCCAAACCTGAGGTGCAATAAAATAAATCACTTTCAAGTTTTGAGCCTTAGCCCATTTTGCAATACGTAAATTAAAGCCTGGGTAATCAATACAAATTAAAACGTCTGGCTGGAATGCTTTAATATCTTTTTTACAAAATTTGATATTTGCAAAAATAGCACGAATATTCAGGAGTACTTCTACAAAGCCCATAAAAGCTAAGCTTCTGTAATGCTTTACCAGCTTACCTCCAGCGGCTTCCATTAAATCTCCACCCCAACATTGTATTATAGCATTAGGGTCCTTTTGAATAATGGCTTTAATTAAATTAGAACCGTGTAAATCACCGCTAGCTTCGCCAGCTATAATATAATATCTCATTTATAAAAACCATTTACATGCAATAGCAACTATTGCATAAATACAAGTAGTGAAAAATATTCCTTTAGCAGTTTTGTCATTCTTTTTTTGAATAAAAAAAGTAAGCACACCTGCATTAATTAATAAAGAGACACTAATCATAGCGGAAAGAATAGACTTTTGTTGTCTTAATAATTCTAGAAATTCCTCCACTGGGAATACGCTAAACTTCCATTCGTAAAATCCTAAAAAACCTAAAAAGGGTAGTGCTAAACCTAGCAGTACTCCAAGTACATAATTATCTCTTTGCATGCTTATTTATTTCCCGTTTTTACCATTTCCATTTTTTACTTAATTGTGTTTTTAGTGCATGATTGGTTAAGTCAAATTGCACAGGAACTACACTCACGTAATTATTCTTCAAAGCCCAAACATCGGTGTCTTTAGATTTGTCAAAGTTTTTGAACTCTCCAGTTAACCAATAATATTTTTTACCATGAGGGTCTGTTCTTTCCACGAATTTTTCTTCATATTTAGCATATGCTTGTTTACAAATTTTGATGCCTTTAATTAAGTTAGTTGCCACTTTAGGGAAGTTAACATTAAGGCATAAATGCTTGTCTAGCTTTTTGTCAGCTAAGACTTTCTCAATAATAATAGCAGCAAAATGCTTAGCCGCTGTAAAGTCTGCCTCAATGCTTAAGTCCAATAAACTAAATCCAATACTAGGAATGCTTTCAATGGAAGCTTCCAAGGCAGCCGACATAGTACCTGAGTAAATCACGTTAATAGAGTGATTTGCTCCATGATTAATTCCACTCAAGCAAATAGTAGGTTTGCGATGCAAAACCTTATCAACAGCCAGTTTTACACAATCTACGGGTGTGCCACTGCAAGAATAAGCTTCCACACCATCCATATATGCTACTTTTTGAAGTCTCAAATGGTGCCCAATGGTGATGGCATGTCCCATACCACTTTGAGGCTTGTCTGGAGCAACTACCACTACTTTACCAAATGGAAGTGCAGCTTCCACTAATGCTCTAATACCTGGAGCACTAATACCGTCGTCGTTTGTAATTAAGATAACTGGTTTTTCAATTTTCGTTTTAGCCATACTGCAAGTTACTATGCAAGGCCCTTGTCACAAAAATTAATAACGAACTAAGATAGAAATG
Source organism: Bacteroidota bacterium (assembly GCA_947452555.1). GTDB lineage: Bacteria > Bacteroidota > Bacteroidia > Chitinophagales > Chitinophagaceae > Sediminibacterium. The sequence goes on along the minus strand of CANGDH010000005.1, from coordinate 59,928 downwards.
AGTGCATCGAAAATATTTTTAAAAAATTGCTAAAAATATTTGGCAATACTAAATATATTAGTAAATTGCACTAAAATCATTAGTTATGTCATACGCAGGTAAGAATTTAAAATACATCAGAAAGCAGCGCGAATGGACACAAGAAGAAATGGCCAATCAACTTCAAATTAAACGTTCCTTGGTGGGTGCTTATGAAGAAGAAAGAGCGGAACCGAGATTAGAAGTACAAGAAGCCATATGTGCTTTATTTAGTATAAGTTTGGAAGAATTCCTTTTCCAGGATTTATCTCTAGTTGGAAATTTTGGAGCGGAATCGGGATCAAATAGTAAAACTTATCTAGATCGCCGACGTTCATTAAAGTCGGATCGTTCTATTTCAAACACCTCGATAGTTACTTTTGTACCTGTCAAAGCGGCAGCTGGATATTTAGCTGGTTATGCAGATCCTGAATTCTTGGACGAGTTAAATACTTTCACTTTACCAATGTTAGCACCTGGAGATTACCGTGCTTTTGAGATTATAGGAGACAGTATGTTACCAACTCCAAGTGGAAGTGTGATAGTTGGAGAGAAAGTAGACAGTATAAAGGAGGTAAAGAACAGCAATACCTATATTGTAATATCAAGTGCAGACGGAGTCGTATACAAAAGAATTATTACTAATGATGATCATAAAGATCGACTTACTTTACTGAGTGACAATCCATTATATGAGCCATATCAAGTAAATAGTCAAGATATAGTAGAAATATGGAAGGCGGTATATATCATCAACAAAGCCGGATCACAACCTATGTGGAATGTGGACCAATTAGCTGGGGTGGTCAATAACCTTCAAGACCAAATTACTAGCTTGAAGCGTAAAATGAACTAAAGGTCCTTTAATTATATTCAAATCCCGAACTAATCATTCGGGATTTTTTATTTCCGCCCTTCTCCTTTTAAACTAATAATACAGGGATTGGTATATTTCAATCCTTCTGCTTTTGCTAGTTTCATAGTATAAAGAGAGCAATAGTTTGTTTTATGGAGCTCTTTATGATATAGTAGTCGTAAGGCTGTTGAATAGGATTATGTATTTATTCAAAGTTATTGACCTCGGAAAAGTTAATAAAATAGTACTTCAAATAAAATAGCCTAAGTAAATGATTAACAAATACTTATGCTATTTATATTAGAATTAAATTTTAAATTATTCCCATTCAATGGTAGCAGGAGGTTTACTGCTTATATCATAAACAACACGGTTGATTCCTCTAACCTCATTGATAATAGAATTGCTCATATGTGCTAGGAACTCATAGGGTAAATGTGCCCAGTCTGCGGTCATTCCGTCTACAGAAGTAACGGCTCTTAGTGCAACTGTAAATTCATAAGTGCGTTCGTCTCCCATCACACCTACGCTTTTTACAGGTAATAGAATGGTCCCCGCCTGCCATACTTTATCGTATAAGCCAAACTCTTTCAATCCATTTATATAGATCGCGTCGGCTCTTTGTAATAAGTCAACTTTCTCAGGTGTAATCTCTCCTAAAATACGAATTGCTAAGCCTGGCCCAGGGAATGGATGCCTAGCAATCATGTCTTTAGGTATGCCTAACTCAAGTCCAACTTTACGTACTTCGTCTTTAAATAAACTTCTTAATGGCTCTACTAGTGTTAGATGTAAGGTATCGGGAAGGCCACCTACATTATGATGTGACTTAATGGTTTGTGAAGGGCCATGAACACTTACGCTTTCAATAACGTCTGGGTAAATAGTTCCTTGTCCTAAAAACTTGGCTTCCAACATATTACAAGCTTCTACTTGAAATACATCTATAAATAGTTTTCCAATAATTTTACGTTTTTCTTCCGGATCTGATTTACCAGCTAAGGCGTCATAGAACATTTCTTTAGCATCTATGCCTTTCACATTCAATCCAATATTATTATACATATCTAATACCTGTTGAAACTCGTCTTTTCTCAAAACGCCGTTGTCAACAAATATTCCATGTAATCTATCACCAATTGCTTTATGAATTAGGGTAGCTGCAACAGTGCTATCCACCCCTCCACTTAATGCCATAATGACATGACCATCTTCAATTTGAGCTTTTAGTTTTTCAACTGTTTCATTCACAAAAGAAGCAGGCGTCCAATTTTGTTTGCAACCACAAATGTCAACTAGGAAGTTTTGGATCATTTTTTTACCCTCAGTTGAATGGTAAACTTCTGGGTGAAACTGTAAACCGTGTAAGCTATTTCCGTCGTCTTCTTTCTTTCTAAAAGCGGCAACTGGAATACTATCTGTGTCGGCTAATAGCTCAAAATTGTCTGGTAATTTGGTAATGGAGTCGCTATGACTCATCCAAACCTGGCTATTATTGGGGATATTTTTAAATAAAACGTCCTCTTTTTGAATTCTTAATTGAGCACGACCATATTCTCTTTTGTTAGATTTTTCCACTTTCCCCCCAAAATTCTTAGCACTTAACTGAGCACCATAGCAAACGGTTAACACAGGTATTTTGTCTAATATAGCTTGGATGTCAACATTTGGAGCTTCCTCTTCGTTAACACTCGCAGGTGAACCACTTAGAATAACCCCTTTAAGGGTGCTATCGTATACTATTGGATGATGAAATGGGGTGATTTCACAATACACATTAGCTTCTCTTACAGCCCTTGCAATTAATTGAGTGTATTGACTCCCGAAATCGAGGATTAGTATTTTTTCAGTCATGGGGCGAAGATACGCAAAAAAAAATCCTACCGAAAGGGTAGGATTTTGAAGTGTATAAGTTTAATCGCGCTATGCGGGTATAATTATCTTTTCTTAACAACAACTGCTTTAACTGCAGTGTGTTTAGCTAACTTACTTTTCAAATTAGCAGCTTTATTTTTGTGGATAATTCCACGTTTTGCTAATTTGTCAATTTGAGAGATGATATTTGGTAACTTCTCGTCATAAGTTTTTTGTTCTTCGATAGTTTTCAACTCACGAATTGCATTACGTGTAGTTTTACCATAATAACGGTTTCTATCGCGACGTTTAGTTGCTTGTCTTACATCTTTTTTGGTAGCCGAATGATTTGCCATGTACTAATTAATTTTCAGGAGGGCAAAGGTAAGGTACTTCGGCAAATAATTAAAATTAAAATTGAAAAAAATTAAAATTCAATATAACTAATTGATTATCAGTATATTAAAATACAAGGGTTTGATGATGAATTATGAAATAAGTGTAAAAAGGCCAGTTTGAAAATATATTCAGGAATAATATAAAAAACCTACTGCATTTCTATGCCTTTTACTTTATAAATCAATCTTTTAAACCGATATTTGCCCTCCAGAATTTTAAATAAATAGAAAGGAATTTTAATGAAGGACTTTTCATACATCACCAACTCGCATCCAACCTTTATAGAAGGTTTGTATAAACAATTTTTAGAAGCACCTGAATCGATTGATCCAGACATCAAGAAGTTTTTTGAAGGTTTTGATTTTGCAATGCAAAACGGAGCATCAACTAACGTAAATGCTACTACTATATCAACGAATGTTGGTAGTGGTAATATTGACTGGATGAGTGAAATTAAAGTGTATCGTTTAATCTTAGGATACCGTAACAAAGGCCATTTAATTGCTACTACAAATCCAATTCGTGAAAGAAAAGATCGACAAGCAAATTTAGATCTTGGCTTTTTTGGTTTAACTGAAGCAGATTTAACTAAAACATTTAATGCAGGAAGTTTAATTGGTATAGGAGCGACTACTTTAAAAAACATTTTAGCCCATTTAAAAAAGGCATATGCAAATAATATCGGAATTGAGTATAAGTACTTGTCCGATCAACAAAGAGTAGATTGGTTAACGAATGAAATGGAGAATAATTTTTCTGAGCCCATTTCATTAGATCAAAAAAGAAGAATTTTAGAAAAGCTAAATCAAGGAGTGATCTTTGAAAAGTTTTTACATACAAAATATATTGGTCAAAAACGGTTCTCATTAGAGGGTGGAGAGTCCACTATTGCAGCGTTGGATGCAATTATTAATATAGCAGCAGAAAAAGGAGTAGAGGAAGTAGTAATTGGTATGGCGCACAGAGGACGTTTAAATGTATTGGCTAATATAATGGGTAAAACCTATGAGCAAATATTTAGCGAATTCGAAGGGACTGCTGTACTGGATCAAACAATGGGAAGTGGGGATGTTAAATACCATATGGGTTATAGCTCAGAGGTAGAAACATTGAACAATAAAAAAGTGCATTTAAAATTAATGCAAAATCCGTCACACTTAGAAGCAGTAGATCCTGTCGTTTTAGGATTTGCACGTGCTAAAGCGGATGTATTATATGAAGGAGATTTTAATAGAATTTTACCAATATTAATTCATGGTGACGCTTCTGTAGCTGGTCAGGGAATTGTGTATGAAATTTTACAGATGTGTGATTTACATGGTTATAGAACTGGAGGAACCATCCATTTTGTTATCAATAACCAAATTGGGTTTACTACCGATTTTGATGATGCTAGAAGTGCGAACTATTGTACATCGGTTGCCGCAATGGTGCAAGCACCTGTATTGCACGTAAATGGAGATGATGCTGAAGCAGTTTATAAAGCTGTTGTAATTGCAACTAAATATAGACAAACTTATAAGAGTGATATTTTCATTGACATGGTTTGTTATAGAAAACATGGTCACAATGAAGGAGACGATCCTAAGTATACCCAACCTCAATTGTATAGTTTAATTGAAAAGCATAAGAATCCAAGAGAGATGTACGTTGAATTTTTATTGCAAAATGGAGAATCAACTGCACAAGGTTTAGCAAAAGAAATGGAACAAAAATTCTGGTCTGACTTACAAGCAAGATTAGATGAAGTAAAACAAAATCCATTACCTTATAAATATCAAGCGCCAGAATTAGCTTGGAAAGCAATGCAGAAAGCAAAGCCGGAAGACTTTACTGCATCACCATCAACAGCAATTTCTAAGGAATCTGCTAAAAGTATTTTTGATTCATTGATGACATGGCCTGAAAATTTTAATCCACTTAAAAAAGTTGAAAAATTAATTCAGGAAAAATTGAAATTATACGATTCCGAAAATAAGATTGATTGGGCAACAGGAGAGTTAATGGCATATGCGTCTTTATTAGCAGAAGGAAAGACGGTTAGAATGAGTGGACAAGACGTAAAGCGTGGTACATTTAGTCATAGACATGCAGTATTGTTTGACGAAAATACCAATGAACAATATTCTAGATTAGACCATGTAGCGGAAGGACAACAACCTTTTAGAATTTACAATTCATTATTAAGTGAATACGGAGTATTAGGATTCGAATATGGATATGCATTAGCTAATGCGGATGCTTTGGTTATTTGGGAAGCACAGTTTGGAGATTTCTCTAATGGTGCCCAAACTATCATCGATCAGTTCATTGCTGCTGGGGAACAAAAATGGCAGAGACAAAATGGTTTAGTCATGTTATTACCGCATGGCTATGAGGGTCAAGGGCCAGAGCATAGTAGTGCTCGTTTAGAGCGTTACTTACAATTATGTGCAGAGTATAATATGGTGATTACTAATATTACAACAGCAGCAAACTTGTTCCATGCTTTAAGGCGTCAGTTAACTTGGAACTTCCGTAAACCAATGATTAATTTTTCTCCTAAAGCTAATTTGAGAAGTCCTTGGACTTTTAGCAAAATAGAGGAATTAACGAATGGTGCATTCCAGGAAGTGATTGATGATAATTTTGTTACAGAACCTACACAAGTTAAAAAAGTATTATTCTGCTCTGGTAAAATTTATTATGAATTAGCTGAAAAACAAAAGTCAGAAAACATACAAGACATTGCGATTGTAAGATTAGAGCAAATTTATCCATTGCCAGTAAATCAAATTACAGCATTGAATCAGAAGTATGGTAAAGCAATTTGGTTCTGGGTTCAAGAAGAACCAATGAATATGGGTGCAGCATGTTTCTTACAAATGAATTTGAAAGCAATTAAATTTGGAATAATAAGCAGACAAGCTAGTGCTTCAACTGCAACTGGCTATTCTAAAGTGCATGCGAAAGAACAAAATGAAATAATAACAACAGCGTTTTCTATTTAAAAAATACCAAGATGATTTCGATAAAAGTACCAACAGTAGGAGAGTCAATTACAGAAGTAACTTTGTTAAAATGGACAAAGAAAGAAGGAGAGTGGGTTGACCGTGATGAAGTAATTGCAGAATTAGAAAGTGAGAAAGCTACATTCGAAGTGAATGCAGAACAAGCTGGTATGCTATTTCAGAAAGCAAAAGAAGGTGATAGTATATTAATTGGAGATATCTTAGCGGATATTGACGAGACGGCACCTAAACCAGCACAAGCGGAAGCGCCAGCTGCAGAGGCTGCTAATCCTGTTGCTCCAACAAGCCAAGCGCCAACAACATCAATGCCAAGCAATGTTAAAACTACTCCAGTAGCTGCAGCAATTATTGCAGACAAAAAAGTAGACACTACTCAAATTAAAGCAAGTGGATATGCTGGAAAAATAACAAAGACGGACGTATTAGAAGCATTGTCAAATCCTGGTAAGAATGCATTTCCTGGTCAAGCACTATTTACTCGTGAAGTACGTTCAGAGAAAATGAGCAACCTAAGAAAAACAATTAGTCGTCGTTTAGTAGAGTCGAAAAACACAACAGCGATGTTGACTACTTTTAACGAGGTGGACATGACGGCTATTATGAATATCAGAAAGCAGTTTAAAGATAAATTCAAAGAAGCACATGGTGTGAACCTAGGCTTCATGAGTTTCTTTACTAAAGCTTGTGCCATTGCTTTAAGCGAATGGCCTTCTGTGAATGCTTTTATTGACGGGGATCAAGTATTATATCATGACTATGCAGACATTAGCATAGCAGTAAGTACTCCAAGAGGATTAACGGTTCCTGTATTAAGAAATGTTGAAAGCTTAAGCATGGCCGACGTAGAGAAAAAAATTATTGAACTAGCTGGAAAAGCACGTGATAGTAAATTGACAGCGGACGAATTAACTGGTGGTACATTTACTATTACAAATGGTGGTGTATTTGGAAGTTTAATGAGTACGCCAATTATAAATATTCCTCAGTCAGCAATATTAGGAATGCATAAAATTCAAGATCGTCCAATGGCGGTCAATGGTAAGGTTGAAATTTTACCAATGATGTATTTGGCTTTAAGTTATGATCACCGAATTATTGACGGTCGTGAAAGTGTTGGTTTCTTAGTTCGTGTGAAAGCGTTATTAGAAAGTCCTGCATTATTATTAATGGGAAAAGATCCTGTTGCAAGTTTATTAGAATTATAAAATAAAAAACCAAAAGAAAGTCATGCAAAACATGACTTTCTTTTTTATAGCATGTCACATCAAAATCAACATCAAGAGGTCGCTCAAAAATTAATTGCTGCTTATGAAGGGCAGGAGCCATTGGCTGTCTATTTGAAAAAATATTTTGCTGCGAATAAGAAACATGGAAGTCGAGATAGGAAGAGTATTAGCGCTTTTTGTTATACTCATTTTAGAGAAACCACCACTCAATTTCCTTTTGAAGCATTGATATCTAATGAAATGGATGTTCCAGTATTTATAGCATCTCATAAAACGCAACCTTTATTATTCATTCGTGCTCGTCCTTGGCAAAAGGAAAATGTAATTAAAAAATTACAAGCTGCTAATATTACTTTTAATGAATTAGGAGAAAATACATTATCATTTGCCAATACCACTTCTTTACAAAACATATTGGAACTTAATAAAGAAGCGGTGATTCAAGATTTGAATTCACAGGCGCTAATTAGTTTACTAAAATTAGTACCCACTAGTTTAGATAAGGTAATTCAGGTTTGGGATGCTTGTGCAGCAAGTGGTGGTAAGACCATTCTTATGTTTGATTGTATGGATAATATCAAAATGCATGTATCTGATGTGCGTGAAAGTATCTTATTTAATTGCGAAAACAGATTGCAAGAAGCAGGTATTCGACCTGCATCTTTACAAGTAATTGATTTGACGCAAACCTTCGATATTAAAGAACAATTTGATTTTGTGTTTGCCGACGTACCTTGTTCTGGAAGTGGAACATGGGGCCGTACGCCAGAGCAATTGAAATATTTTACAGAAGCACAGTTAAATAAATACACCAAACTACAAGCACAAATAGTTCATAATTTATTACCAACCGTAAAATTGAATGGACATTTATTATACGTTACTTGTTCAGTATATGAAAAAGAAAACGAACAAAACGTATCAGCAATATTGGCATCAGGAAAGTTCAAAGTAGTGAAACAGCAATACTTTATAGGCTACGAGCAACAAGCAGATACCATGTTTGGAGCCTTACTTCAAAAAATTGCAGAATAATATACGCTTAAAGTTAAGGAATAGTGAAATTTAAATCAACTTTCCACTCTGTATAATTCCTCCTGCTACCACATCATCTCCTTCGTAAAACACAGCACTTTGGCCGGGCGCAATACTTTTTACATTTTCGTAAAACTTGGCTTGTACTCCATTGTCAGTATGTGATAGCGTACATAATGCACCAGCATCATGATATCTGATCTTAGCCATCAAGTCCATTGGTCCGTCTAAATGATCATATTTTATCCAATTCAATTTAGCCACCATCATATCATTTTGGTCTAAATCAGATTCGTCACCAATGACAACAATATTTTTATCAGGATCTATCGATGTTACATATACAGGACGGCCCATTGCAATTTCTAAACCTTTTCTCTGACCAATGGTATAAAAAGGATAGCCCTTATGTTTGCCTAATCTTTTTCCTTTGGTATCCACAAACCAACCTCCACTTACTTTTTCTTCTAATCCATCCACCCGTCTTTTTAAAAATCCTCTGTAGTCATTGTCTGGCACAAAACAAATTTCATAACTCTCACTTTTCTTGGCCAATTCAGGATAGCCTAGGTCAATAGCCATTTGACGAATTTCTGTTTTATGCATGCCACCTAATGGCAAAATAGTACGGGCTAGTAAGTCTTGATCCACTCCCCATAATACATAACTCTGGTCCTTAGTTTGGTCCAAGCCTTTTGAAATTACGTAACGACCATTGGTATGCTGACGAATTTTTGCGTAGTGCCCTGTTGCAATAAACTCACAACCTAAAGCGTCGGCTCTTTTTAATAAAGCCCTCCATTTAATATGGGTATTGCACATGACACAAGGGTTAGGAGTGCGTCCCGCCAAATATTCTTCTACAAAATTTTCTATTACAAAATCACCAAATTCTTCCCTAATATCTAAAATATAATGTGGAAATCCATTGTTTACGGCTGCTAAACGTGCATCATTAAAGGAGTCTATATTGCAACAACCCGTCTCTTTTCCGTTGGAGTTACTAGTAGCATAATCCCAGGTTTTCATGGTAATTCCCACGACTTCATACCCTTCGTTATGTAACATTAAAGCTGCTACTGTACTGTCTATTCCGCCACTCATGGCTACTAAAACCTTCCCTTTTTTACTCATATTATCAGGCCAGTTAAATGTTGGCTTAGCACAAAAGTAAACGAAAAATACTATCTTCACTCTCATATAACGACAAAATATAAGAAAATGATCAAGTTACAAGTAATCGGAAATTTAGGTAAAGACGCCTTAGTAAACAACGTAAACGGAAAGTCTGTAATCAATTTTAATGTTGCACACACAGAACGTTTCAAAGACGCTCAAGGCAATCAAAAAGACAGAACAACATGGGTAGACTGTTCTTATTGGACAGACAGAACCGCAGTAGCTCCTTATTTAAAGAAAGGTACACAGGTTTATGTAGAAGGTACACCAGACGTGAGATCTTATACAACTGCCGACGGAAGACAAGGTGCTTCCTTGACATTACGTATCACTTCTGTACAATTATTAGGTGCTAAGCCAGGTGGAACAACAGCTCCTGACCAAAGTGCAGGTGCTTCTTATGCACCAAGTACATCATCAGCTGGAGACGATTCTCCTGTGGACGATTTACCTTTCTAGTAGTAAGTTTTAAAAGAAAATATAATTTCATAAAGGTGTACTTAGGTGCACCTTTTTTTATGTGTAAATTTGTGCGTAAACATTTAGTTATTTTGAGTGTCAATTTAAAAGTATGAGCGATAAAATATATTCCTATCAACAATTGCATCAATTTGCATTGCATGTTTTTAAAACTATGGGCTGTTCAGAAGCAGATGCAATTTTGGCCACAGAGGTTTTATTGTCTGCAGACTTAAGAGGTATTGATAGTCATGGTATTGCTCGTTTAGTGGGTTATGTAAGACTTTGGGAAGTAGGAAGAATTAACCCCACACCTAATATTCATATCGTGCATGAGACACCTTCTACTGCAGTGGTGGACGGGGATAGAGGTTTAGGATTAGTGGTCGCACCAAGAGCAATGCAAATTGCCATTGACAAAGCGAAACAAGTTGGAACAGGATGGGTAAGTGTAAAAAATAGTAATCATTTTGGTATTGCAGGATATCATGCAATGATGGCATTGTCGCAGGATATGATAGGGATGGCAATGACAAATGCAAGTGCATTGGTAGCGCCTACTTATTCTGCTGAAAAGTTATTAGGAACTAATCCTATCGCTGTTGCAGTGCCTGCAGGAAATCAAGCACCATTTGTAGCAGACTTCGCAACCACTACTGCAGCTAATGGTAAACTTGAAATTGCACAAAGAAACAATGCGGCTATTCCAAAGGGTTGGGCGCAAGATGCACAAGGGAATCCAACTACCGATGCGGCAATATTAAAAAAAGGGGGAGCTTTATTGCCATTAGGTTCTGAAAAGGAACAGGGTAGTCATAAAGGATATGCATTGGGAAGTATTGTAGATATTTTTTCTGGCGTGTTAAGTGGAGCGAGCTTTGGTCCTTGGGCACCTCCTTTTCCTGCTTATGTAGCCATGCCAGAAAACATGCCGGGAGAAGGTTTAGGACATTTTGTAGGAGCCATGCGCATAGACGCATTCAGGCCTGCACAGAACTTTAAAGACAATATGGATAAATGGTTGCATCGTTTTAGAACAGCAATTCCTATTGAAGGAAAGGATCAAGTTTATGTAGCAGGTGATTTAGAAAGAATTATGGAAGCTGCAAGAATTAAAGAAGGAATTCCATTGGTAGCTGAAGTGGTAAATGAATTAGAAGCACTGTCAATCAAAATGAATATTCCATTATAGGCTAACGCGTGTTTTCATAAATCCTAATTATCTTTGAGTCTCTTTAAATTGAAATAGAAAATTCTTTTAGTATGAAAGTAATGAAGTTTGGTGGAACGAGTGTAGGCAAGCCAGAAAGAATGCATCAAGTGTCGCAATTAATTACACGTGATGACGAAGCCACAATAGTTGTATTAAGTGCATTAAGTGGAACTACAAATGCATTAGTAGGTATAAGTGATTGTTTAGCAAAAGCAGATAAGCAAGGTGCTACTAATCAAATTGGAACACTTGAAAAACACTACCGTGCTTTTATTTTAGATTTATTAAAATCGGATGAATTAAGAGCGAAAGCAGATTCTATTATTGATGAACATTTTGAGTTTTTAAAAATCACACAAAGAATTTCTTTGAGTGATGCATTGAATAGAGATATTTTAGCACAAGGAGAATTAATGAGTACCAAATTGTTCTCACTTTATTTAGATCAAGAAAAAATCGAACATGCATTAATTCCAGCTTTGGAATTTATGAGATTAGATGCAAATGACGAGCCGGACTTAGCAGTAATTAAAGAAAAGGTTGCATCAGTTTTATCCAATTATCCTACAAAGAAATTATTTATTACACAAGGTTATATTTGTCGTAATGCAAAAGGGGAAGTTGATAATTTGAAAAGAGGGGGGAGTGATTATACTGCTTCATTAATTGCAGCGGCTATAAAAGCAACTGTTTGTGAAATTTGGACAGACATTGATGGAATGCATAATAACGATCCAAGAGTAGTGGACAAGACGGTTGCTATAGAACAACTGAGTTTTGACGAAGCTGCGGAGTTAGCTTATTTTGGAGCAAAAATTTTACATCCAACTTGTATTTGGCCAGCACAACAGGAAAATATTCCAGTAAAATTATTGAATACCATGCAGCCATCAGCACTGGGAACAGTTATTAAGAAAGAAGCTGGGACTGTAGGGGTGAAAGCAGTAGCAGCAAAAGATGGTATCACTGCTGTTAAAATTAAGAGTAGTAGAATGTTATTGGCATATGGTTTTCTAAGAAAAATATTTGAAGTTTTTGAAAAATATAAAACACCAATCGACATGATTACTACTTCTGAAGTAGCAGTGTCCGTAACCATTGACAGTGAATTACATTTAGCAGAAATTATCGAAGAGTTGAGTAATATTGCTTCTGTTGAAATAGAGAAAGACCAGACGATTGTTTCTATAGTAGGTAATGAAATTGCCAAAACAGATGCAGTATTGAAAAAGCTATTTGATGCAGTAAATGAAGTTCCAGTAACTATGGTAAGTTATGGTGGTAGCCCTCATAATATCACATTATTATTACCAAGTGCTTACAAGACAAAAACATTGCAATTAATTAATAAGGGCTTGTTTAATTTATAGTGAAACTATAATAGTGCTTTGAATTGAAAATATAATTATTCTTTGTGGTGAAACTATAATTGAAACAACAATCTACTATAAACAAAAAGGCTCCGATTAATGATCGAAGCCTTTTTTAGTTGTAGGTCAAATAATAGTCGGTGCTATTAGATGAACAATAAAGCATCTCCATAACTGAAGAAACGATATTTATCTTTAATTGCTTTTTTGTAAGCTTCCATTGCTAATTCGTATCCAGCAAATGCGCAAGACATAATTAACAAACTTGTTTTAGGTAAGTGAAAATTGGTTACTAAACTATCAGCAATATTGAAATTATAAGGAGGGTGGATAAAATGGTTTGTCCATCCTTCTGCTGGTTTCAACAAACGTTGAGCGGTTACACTGCTTTCCATAGCGCGCATTGCGGTAGTTCCAATAGAACAAACACGGCGACCATTTTCTTTAGCAGTATTAATAATCTTACAAGCTTCTTCGTCAATTTTAAAGTATTCAGCATCCATTTTATGTTTGCTCAAATCTTCAACTTCAATTGGACGGAATGTGCTTAATCCTGTATGTAAGGTTACTTCAGCAAAACGAATACCTAAAATTTCAGAACGCTTAATTAATTCTTTACTAAAGTGTAAACCTGCAGTAGGAGCAGCAACAGCACCTTCGTGCTTTGCGTAAACTGTTTGGTATCTTTCTTTATCATCTTCATCAGGCTTGCGCTTAATGTATTTTGGTAAAGGCGTTTCTCCTAAAAATTCTAACATTTTTTTAAATCCTTCGTCGTCACCTTCCCAAAGGAAACGTATTGTACGTCCACGGCTAGTGGTGTTGTCAATTACTTCTGCAACTAACTCCTCATTCTCACCAAAATACAATTTGTTTCCAACACGAATTTTTCTTGCGGGATCAACGATAACATCCCATAAACGGTTAGGCTTATTTAATTCTCTTAATAAAAATACTTCAATTTTTGCACCTGTTTTTTCTTTACGTCCATACATTCTAGCAGGGAAAACCTTGGTATTATTCACTACAAAAACGTCTTTATCATCATAGTACTCTAATAAATCAGAGAAATGACGGTTTTCCATGTGACCGTTTTTACGGTTTACCACCATCAATCTACTGTCTTCTCTACGTTTTGTGGGATACTGGGCAATCAGGTTTAAAGGTAGGTCATACCTAAATTGGGAAAGTTTCATTTGTGTCTATTTTAAAATGATAGCCACATTAAGTTTACTACAGCCTTACGGGGCAGTTCGCTTCATGTTACGGCATGAAAATTATGGATGCAAATATACTACTTATACAGTAAATTTGTAGGAACAACTTACACCCAGAAATTGGCTATTTGATTGAAAGTTTGTAATATTGCAAACAATTGTTAGTTTTTGAAAGTGTTGGTTTTAAACTTGTTAAACTATGTTGAGAGCTAAATGGTGGAAAATCTTATCCTTTGTCTTGTTATTATATACATGTACTTATGGTTTTTTAGTGAAAGTACCTAAGTTGGACGACCGTATGCAAGAGTCCATTAGAAATTTCTTTTTTCATGTACCCATGTGGTTTGGAATGATGATACTATTTTTCGTGTCATTATGGTATGCAATAAAATTTTTACGTACTGCGAATCCCATCCACGATGTGTATTCAATGGCATATGCATCCATTGGGTTGTTATTTGGAAGCCTAGGAATTATAACAGGTGCAATTTGGGCTAATTATCAATGGGGTAGCCCTTGGGTTGGAGATCCAAAACAAAATGGTGCAGCTATTGCATTACTTATATATTTTGCTTATTTCGTTTTAAGAGGTAGCGTGATTGATATGGAAAAAAGAGCACGTATCTCTGCTGTGTATAATGTATTTGCATTCTTTATGTTGTTCCCTACACTTTGGATATTGCCAAGACTATCTGAATCATTACATCCTGGAGGCAAAGGTAGTGAAGGTAATCCTGGAATAAATGGTAAAGACATGTCTGCAACTATGCGAACTGTATTTTATCCTGCTGTAATTGGTTGGACACTTTTAGGTGTATGGATAAGTACATTACAAATAAGATATCAAATTATTAAATTAAAAAAAGAGGGCTTATTATAAAAGACTTTCTAAATATGGGTACAAAAATAAAATACTCAAATCAATTTAACTTTTCAATCAATTTATAATTCATTTCATATGTTTCAACTTTTACAAGCAACCGTTGCAAATCCAGGTATCATGGTTCAACAAGGTAAAATCTATTTAGTAATGACAATTGTTACTATAATACTTGTTGGACTTTTTCTTTATGTAGCTAGTATTGATAAAAAAATTAGTCAACTAGAAAAATAGTTTAATAAATAGAAATTATTTATTAAAACAATCAATTAAAATAAAATTTATGTCTACAGAATCAGAATATAGTTTTTTTCATAGCGTGGAACAAAGTTTTGATAAAGCATCAAAATATACAAAGTGGGAAAAGGGAATATTAGAACAAATTAAAGCTTGTAATAGTATTTATAGCATGCGTTTTCCTGTGAAAATGGATGACGGTAGAATTGAAGTAATAGAAGCCTATAGGGTACAACACTCGCAACACAAATCACCTTGTAAAGGTGGTATACGTTTTAGCATGGCTGTGAATCAAGATGAAGTAATGGCATTAGCGGCATTAATGACGTATAAGTGTGCTATTGTAAATGTGCCATTTGGTGGAGCTAAAGGTGGTATTAAGATTAGTCCAAGATCATTAAGCCCATATGAATTAGAAAAAATAACAAGACGATATACCTCAGAATTAGTAAAGAAAAATTTTATAGGTCCTGGTATTGATGTACCTGCTCCAGACTATGGAACTGGAGAAAGAGAAATGGCATGGATAGTAGACACTTATCAATCTTTAAAACCTGGAGAAATTGATGCTGCGGGATGTGTAACAGGAAAGCCTATTTCATTAGGCGGTGTTAGAGGCCGAAAAGAGGCTACTGGCTTAGGCGTATTCTACGGAGTTAGAGAGGTTTGTTTAATGCCAGATGTGATGGCAAAGCAAGGCTTAACAGTTGGTATCGAAGACAAGAATGTAATTGTACAAGGTTTAGGAAATGTTGGATATTATTCTGCAAAATTCTTCAGAGAGCATGGTGCAAAAGTAATTGCAATTGCAGAATACGAAGGAGCTATATATTGCAAAGAAGGTTTAAATGAAGAAGCAGTATTTCAACATCGTAAAGCAACTGGAAGTATTTTGAATTTTCCAGGTGCAACAAATATTGAAAATAGCAGTGAGGCTTTAGAGTTAGAATGTGATATTTTAATCCCAGCAGCATTAGAAAATGTGATCGATGGAAATAATGCGCCACGTATTAAAGCAAAAATAATAGGAGAAGCTGCGAATGGTCCTTTAACCCCTGAAGCGGATGATATTTTTGCAAAAAGAGGCATTCTTGTTATACCTGATATGTATTTAAATGCAGGGGGTGTTACTGTTTCATACTTTGAGTGGTTGAAAAACTTAAGTCATGTTAGATATGGTCGTTTAGAAAAAAGATTTACAGAGAATGCAAATATTAATATTTTAAATCAGATTGAAGAGTTAACTGGTAAAAAAGTAACAGCTTCAGAGAAAGAAATAATTGCTCATGGTCCAGATGAAATTGATTTAGTGCATAGTGGATTGGAAGAAACTATGATAAACGCAACAAGAGAAATTATGGACATCTGGAAAGCGAATCCTTCTATTCCAGATATGAGAACAGCTGCTTATGTTTGTGCGATTGACAAAGTAGGAACTTCTTATGCTGAATTAGGAATCTTCCCTTAGTAGTTAAAAAAGCAGTTTGCACTTTTGGTTGATGAAAACTAAATAAATGTTTTATAGATATTCGGGGAAATTTTGCAAAGCTTGCAGTTTCCCCGATTCTATTTTAGCACCATAAGTACTATGGCCGTTACTCATAATTAAATAAGTAGCAGTTAGTACTTGTTGATACTGTAGAATCTGCATAAATGTTTTATCAGAAATTTCAACCTTTGCTTCCTTGCATTCAATTATCATCCAAGGAGTATCGTTTTTATATACAACAATATCAAATCGCTTTTTGAGTTCCCCTAATTGAATTGTTTTTTCAACTGCGATTAATGCAGCAGGATAGTTGCAAATCTGAACTAAGTATTGCAGTAAATTCTGTCTCACCCATTCCTCAGGAGTCAATAATATCCATGACTTTCTAAATGGATCAAATATTTGGTCCTTGCCTTCAACTGATTGAATTTTAAAAGGGTAGCTTGGGTAATTTAGAATGATCATTTAAGAAATCGAATAAATATTGTATTTTTATATATTATCTAGATTCAAAGATAGCATTATGAAAACAAAACAAGAAATCGTAGACAATTGGCTTCCAAGATATACTGGAGCTTCGCTAGATCAATTTGGTAAGTTTATATTGTTAACTAATTTTAGCAACTATGTAAATATGTTTGCTGCAATTCATAATGTTGAAGTAATAGGAAAAGAAAGGCCAATGCAGTGTGCTACCGCTGGTGGAATTACTATTATTAATTTTGGAATGGGAAGTCCAGGAGCGGCTACCGTAATGGACTTATTAACAGCTATACAACCAGAGGCAGTATTGTTTTTAGGGAAATGTGGTGGATTGAAAAAACGTAATAAAATTGGTGATTTAATACTTCCAATTGCAGCAATAAGAGGGGAGGGAACTTCGAATGACTATTTCCCTGCCGAAGTTCCTGCAATGCCAGCCTTCGCATTGCAGAAAGCAATTTCAACTACTATTCGAGATAATGGAGTTGACTACTGGACTGGTACTGTTTATACTACAAACCGTCGCGTTTGGGAACATGATGAAGAGTTTAAAGAATACTTGACAAAAGTAAGAGCTTATGCTATTGATATGGAAACGGCTACCATTTTCACGGTAGGTTTTTATAATAAAATACCTACAGGAGCATTATTATTAGTAAGTGACTCTCCAATGATTCCTGAAGGTGTTAAAACAGAAGCAAGTGATAGTTTAGTAACAGCTGAATTTGTTGAGCGTCATTTGAAAATCGGAATTGAGTCATTGAAACAATTAATTAATGACGGACAAACAGTTCGACACTTAAGATTTTAAAAAAAGTTTAAAAGATACTTTTTTAAAATCTTAATCCTTCCAAAGAAAGGGGAATAAGATATAAGCAAGTGCAATAATCATTGCATCAAATCCGCAAAGTAAACCTACTAGCTGAGGAAGTCCATTTTGTACGATGTCTGAAAAAGCAATATTTGCTATTTTCATAAGCAACATTATTTGCGGAATAATTAATGGGAATCCTAGAATAGCCATAATAGCGGAAGGCTGAGAAGCTTTAGCAGCAATAGCGGCCAAGAAGCTGAATACTAAGCTTAAGCTAATACCTCCTAAACAACTAATACCAAAAAACAATAATGAATGTTCTAAAGGGTTACCTAATAATATAGTGAATAATAATAAACTCAATCCACTCATTAGTATCATTAGAATACTATTGTAGATTAATTTGGAGAATATAAAATGTATTGGACTTGCAATGGTATAAAAATATAACATACGTCCTTTGCCTTCTTGTAAGAAACTTCTAGCAACAGCGTTAATACATATGAATAAAAGAATCACCCAATATAATCCGTTCCAAACCTTATCCTCTGGCTGTCCCATGGTTAAGTAAATTACAAAAGTGGTTGAAGCAATATATAATAAGATTCCAAAAAAAGTATACTGTTGCCTAAACTCAAGTAAAATGTCTTTTTTGAGTAGGGTGTACATATTTTGTAAATCTTTCTTCATATTATTTACTTGCGCACAAACGGCATCTAGGTTCGTAATTATTTTTTTCTCCTAATACAACGGTGCCTTCTTCCTCACTAGTGCGATAAGATATATTGGCTAAATGACCACATTGAACACAAATAGCATGTAGTTTAGTAATGAAATCTGCAATGGCTAGAAGTGGCCCCATAGACCCAAATGGTTTTCCTAAATAGTCCATATCTAATCCAGCCACAATCACTCTTTTGCCTTGGCTTACTAATGTTTCACATACTCGGATAATATCTTCATCAAAAAACTGAGCCTCATCTATTCCAATTACGTCTGCATTTTGGGCTAATAATAAAATATTTATAGCCTTATCAACAGGGGTAGAAGGAATACTATTTGCATCATGACTCACTACTTTATTGACATCATAACGAGTATCTGTGGCAGGTTTATAAATCTCAATTTTTTGATTCGCTATTTTAGCACGCTTTAGTCTGCGGATCAATTCCTCGGTTTTTCCACTAAACATGCTACCGCAAATTACCTCAATCCATCCTCTTTTCTCACTCGATAAATGTTGTTCAATAAACATAGACAATAATTAAATAAATTTGTGCGTTAACACTATAGGTCGTTTAAGCCTACAAAAGTAAACATTACAATGGAAAGAGTCCAAGCTTTAGCCGAGAAATTCAAGAATCAATTAGCTCAGAATGCAAATAAATCTGAATTAAGACAAACTGTGCTCTTAATTTTATCAGAGTTGGACCCAAGCCCAGCAATTTCAAATTATCCCAATAATGTATCAGTAATTATGCCCTATGGTAGTGCAGAACCAGTTGCTATTAATGAACCTGACATTATTGATTTGCCAGAAATTAAAATAGCAGAAAAGCCAAAGCAGATTATGGTTGAAAAAGAAGTAGCGGATCATATCGCTTTGGAGCCCTTAAAAGATCTAAAAGGAGCCATTGGAATTAATGATAAATTCCAATTCATTCAAGAACTATTTGGAGGAGACGAAAAGGATTTTGAATCAAGTTTAAAAACGATTAATGCGTTTAATATTTATGCTGAAGCTCAATTTTGGATCAAAAAAGAATTAAGATTGAAAAATAATTGGGATGAGCAATCTGTTTTAGTGAAGGCTTTTGATCAATTAATTAAAAGACGTTTTTCTTGAATTAACTGAATAGTTTTTTGAGTGGCTCCAGTATTTTCATGAATAAATTGGAAAGCAGCATTGCCTATTCTTTCTCTTTTTACATGATCCGTAATTAGTTCGGTAATGGTGTTTGCTAGTTCATCTGAATTTTTAATTTGTATTCCACCACCAGCATTTTTCAATCCAATCGCTTCTCTATATTTGCTATCATTTGGACCCCAAATTACAGGTACACCAAATGCCGCAGGCTCTAGTGTATTATGTATCCCATCCTTGGTATATCCTCCGCCAATATAAGTTATGGAAGCATATTGATAGAGGTTTCTTAATAAACCAATCCTATCAATTATTAAAGTAGTAGAATTTGTAAATGTGGTATGATTGGAATTTGTAGCAATCAAATTTTCTAATTCGGTTAAAGTAATACTACTTTTAAAAATTGATTTACAATCATTAATGGAGCGTATGTCTACATGATGAGGTACAATAATCCAATTAGCTAATGGGTTGGTAGTAATAGCTTTTTGTAAAATTGCATGGTCGGAGGGCCAAGTACTGCCTGCTATGATAATTGGGAAATTATTTAATGCAGCTAACCATTTAAATAGAACCTTATTATTAACAGTTGCAATAACTCTGTCAAATCGGGTGTCGCCTGTTAAGTATAATTTAGGAGGATCTATTTTATTTTCAATTAGTTTAAATGAAATTGGGTCTTGAACCAATACATAAGAAAACCAGTTTAGCATCTTTCTATATAGCCCACCATACCATTTAAAAAATAGCTGATCTTCTCTAAATATAGCAGCTGCTAATAACACAGGAATATGTTTTTGATGTGCAACTTTTAAATAGTAATACCAAAATTCATATTTGATAAATACAATTAATTTAGGTTGAATGGTCTCAATAAATTGTGCTGCATTTTTAACTCCGTCAAATGGGAGATAGGTAATTGCATCAACTGCCGGATCATTCTTTCTATGTAAGTAGCCAGAGGGAGAGAAAAAGGTTAACCATATTTGGTAGGAAGGATATTGCATTTTTAGCGCTTCAATGATAGGCAATCCTTGCTCGAACTCTCCATAAGAGGCGCAATGAACCCAAATAATTGGCTTCGTAATAGTAGCTTGCTTCTGTTTTATGTCATCCCAAACTCTCGCTTGACCAATACTCCATTGTTTTGCCTTTAGGTTAAAAAGACCCAATAATTTGGCTATTTTAGGATAGCAAAAGAGGAACAGGTTGTATAATGCCATGTAGTATGATTCTAGGCAAAAATCAGTCTTTTTATTGTAAATTTGCCAAAATTTATAGGATGAGAAAAATTCAAATGGTGGACACCAAAACTCAGTATTTAGCAATCAAGCCAGAAGTGGATGCTGCTATTAATGAAGTATTGGACACGGCTGCCTATATCAATGGGAAAGCGGTGAAGGATTTTACTCAGCATTTAGCCACTTATTTAGGAGCAGCACATGTTATTCCTTGTGCCAATGGTACCGATGCATTGCAAATTGCCATGATGGCCTTGGACTTGCAACCAGGAGATGAAGTGATTACTCCTTCTTTCACTTATATCGCCACCACAGAGGTAGTTGCATTATTAAGATTAACACCAGTTTTTGTAGACGTAGATCCTGTGACATTTTGTATGGATATGGAATCTTTAAAAAAAGCGATCACTCCAAAAACAAAAGCAATTGTTCCAGTGCACTTATATGGTCAAGCAGCTCCAATGGAAGAAATAATGGCAATTGCAAAAGCACATAATTTATATGTAATAGAGGACAATGCACAAGCAATTGGATGTGATTATACTTTCTCTGACGGCACTAAAAAGAAAACAGGAACTATTGGACATATTGGCGCTACTTCATTTTATCCTAGTAAGAACTTAGGGGCATTTGGGGACGGGGGTGCTTTGTTTACAAATGATAAAGCCTTGGCCGATAAAATGGCAATGATTGCTAATCATGGACAATCTGCTCGTTATTACCATGATGTAGTGGGTTGCAATTCACGATTGGATTCTATTCAAGCAGCTGTTTTAAATATCAAATTACTACATTTGGATGCGTATAATCATGCTAGACAAAAAGTTGCAAATTATTATAGTACTGCATTTGCAAATATTCCGGAAATTATAACTCCAGCAATTGCTTCTTATACATCGCATGTGTTTCACCAGTATACGATGCAGTTGAAAAATGTAGATAGAGAGAAATTCATAGCACATTTAGCAGTAAAGGAAATACCATGTATGATTTACTACCCAGTACCAGGACATTTACAAAAAATGTTTGGTGCGCAAAACAATCTACATTGGGATTTGCCAATTACAGATCAATTAACCCCCTGTGTATGTTCATTACCTATTCACACCGAAATGGATGAAGCACAATTAGTTCATATTGTAGAAGGTGTTCAATCATTCTTTAATTAAAATTATTTAGATGAAAATTACAGTAGTAGGCACAGGATATGTAGGATTAGTAACTGGAACTTGTTTTGCAGAGACGGGTAACAAAGTGACTTGTGTTGACATAGATAAGACAAAGGTAGAAAAATTAAGTGCAGGTCAAATTACTATTTACGAACCAGGCCTAGAGAAAATATTTTTAAGAAATATTAAAGAGGGCCGCTTAACTTTCACGACTAATTTAGAAGAAGCAATAGTAGGAGCAGAGATTATCTTTTTAGCGTTGCCAACGCCTCCAGGAGCGGACGGAAGTGCAGACTTAAAATATGTATTGGGCGTAGCGGATCATTTAGGAAAAATATTAACAGACTATAAAGTCATTGTAAATAAGAGTACTGTACCAGTGGGTACGGCAGACAAAGTAAGTGCAGCGATTGCTAAGAACTATAGTGGGGAATATGATGTAGTGAGCAACCCTGAGTTTTTAAGAGAGGGCGTGGCGGTAGACGATTTCATGAAGCCGGATAGAGTGGTAGTAGGAACAAAATCAGAGCGCGCTAAAAAAGTAATGAGTGAACTATACGCACCATTTGTAAGACAGGGCAATCCTGTGATATTTATGGACGAGCGTAGTTCTGAATTAACAAAATATGCAGCCAATTCTTTCCTAGCCACTAAGATCTCTTTTATGAACGAGATTGCACAATTGTGTGAGCGCATGGGAGCGGATGTGGATATGGTGAGAAGAGGTATAGGATCAGATGACAGAATCGGGAAGCGATTCTTATTTCCAGGAATTGGATATGGAGGTAGTTGTTTTCCAAAGGACGTACAAGCATTAATCAGATCCTCGGATGAAGTGGCGTATGCTTTTGAAATATTAAAAGCAGTGGAGCTAGTGAACGCGAATCAAAAACTTCATTTAGTAGAGAAGATAAAGTCTTATTATAATAATGATTTACAAGGCAAGAAAGTAGCATTATGGGGTTTAGCGTTCAAGCCCAATACAGACGATATTAGAGAAGCCCCAGCATTAAGCATTATTGATGCATTAACTACACTTGGTGCAGTAATCACGGCTTATGATCCAGAAGCTATGCCAAATGTGCAAGGCGTGATAGGAGATAAAATTAAATACGCGACTAATCAATACGAAGCAATAGAAGGCGCTGAGGTATTAATAATAGCAACAGAGTGGAGTGAGTTCAGAACACCCGATTTTGAGCGCATGGAAAAAGCACTATCAAATAAAATCATCTTTGATGGCAGAAATTTATTTGATGTTGCTAAGATGAAGGACTTAGGGTATCACTATGAGAGTATCGGAAGAGCAGACTCAACCAGAACCATTTAATCATTAGGTGGTAAATTTAAAAGACAAGTCTAAACAAACAAAATGACTCAAAAGAGAATATTAATAACAGGAGCTGCAGGATTTTTAGGATCTCATTTATGTGATCGATTTATCAGCGAGGGATACTATGTAATCGCCATGGATAATTTGATTACCGGAGACTTACAAAATATTGCGCACTTAAGAAGTAATCCCAATTTTGAGTTCATACATCATGATGTTACTAAGTATATCGATATAGCTGGTGACTTGGATTATATATTAAACTTTGCCTCTCCAGCAAGCCCTATTGACTATTTAAAAATCCCTATCCAAACTTTAAAAGTAGGAGCTATGGGAACGCATAATTGTTTGGGCTTAGCAAAAGCTAAGGGTGCAAGAATATTGGTAGCAAGTACCAGTGAAGTATACGGTGACCCATTAGTGCATCCACAAACCGAGGAGTACTGGGGTAATGTAAATCCAGTAGGTCCAAGAGGGGTATATGATGAAGCAAAGCGTTATATGGAATCCATTACCATGGCTTACCATACTTTTCATCATGTAGAAACTAGAATTATTAGAATTTTCAATACCTATGGTCCAAGAATGCGATTGAATGATGGCCGTGCGCTTCCTGCCTTTATTGGACAAGCATTAAGAGGAGAGGACATGACGGTGTTTGGAGACGGTTCCCAAACAAGAAGCTTCTGTTATGTAGATGATTTAGTAGAGGGTATTTATAGATTATTATTAAGTGACTATGCAAGTCCTGTGAATATTGGTAACCCAAATGAAATTAGCTTAAAGGATTTTGCAGAGGAAGTATTAAAACTCACAGAGTCAAAAGTAAAAATTGTTTATAAGGAATTGCCGGTAGATGATCCAAAGCAAAGACAACCAGATATCACCAAAGCAAGAACAATACTAGGCTGGGAGCCTAAGGTAGAACGTGCCGAAGGATTACAAAAAACATACGAGTATTTTAAATCCCTTCCTCCAACTGAGTGGACTAAATTACCCAAAGAGTTTACTTCTAAATAATATTCAACTTCCTCATCTAATTCATTCTTATGTCCATACGTAAAATTTTAGTTACAGGTGCCAATGGACAATTAGGATGGGAGTTGGCTCAGGCTGCTCCATTATTTCCTGAATTCGAATTCGTATTTTTGGATAGAACAATTTTGGATTTATCAAAGCCTGAAAGTTTTGAGACCATCATAAATATGATAGCGCCTAATGCTATAATTAATACAGCAGCATATACAGCTGTGGACAAGGCAGAAATCGAAAAAGAATTAGCCTATACAGTGAATACATTTGCGGTACAAGAATTAGCAAGAATAAGTAAGAAATTAGCAATTCCATTTATTACCTATTCAACTGACTATGTTTTTAATGGAAACGCAACCAGCCCTTATTTGACAGATATGCCGGTAGATCCTGTAAATTATTATGGAACAACTAAGGCGGATGGAGAACAAATGGCGATGGAGGTTAATGAACAAGCTATTATAATTAGAACATCGTGGGTATTTAGTGCCCACGGAAATAATTTTGTAAAAACCATGTTGCGTTTGATGAAGGAACGAGCTAGTTTAAGTATAGTAGGTGATCAAAAAGGAAGGCCTACTTACGCAAAGGATTTAGCCCTTGCGACTATAAATATCTTACAATCTTTGAATGCAGGCCAAATAGTAAAAGGCATTTATCATTACGCAAATGCAGGAGAAACCACTTGGTTTGGTTTCGCAGAAAAAATAAAAGAAATTGAAGGGCTTAATTGTGAATTAAAGTCAATTAATACTATTGAATTCCCAACACCAGCAAAGCGCCCCGCTTATTCTGTTTTAGATACTAAGAAACTCGAATCTGATTTTTCATTTACAATTCCTAATTGGGAGCATGCATTAATAGAATGTATTAAGCAGATAAATAAGATTTAAAATATTCACAAGGATAATTTGCCTTATTAAGGATAATTGCACTTAAGCGTTACGTATTATTACGTAATAATTTTAAATTTTGTTTAAAAAAATATAAATATTTAATAATTTATTTCTAAAATATTTTAAAAATTTATAATATTTTCTTAGTTTCAATTCGAGTTTATAACTTAATTACTTTTCATAAGTTTTAATAAATTAATAAATTAATAAATTAATAAATTAATAAATTAATAAATTAATAAATTAATAAATTATGTTTTTATTAGTAGCATCTCTCATAAGTGTTTTTATAGCAGTTCTGATTATTTCCTATAATGCGTCTAATTTGCTTTTACCTGCTAATGTTTATCTTTCTTTATTTTTTTTAATTTTTGGAATTTATGGTATTGCGCAATATGTAATACAATTCTCGGCAAGTATAACTTTGGTTACAATATTTTTTAATCATTTTACGCCTTTATATGCTTGTTTTGGACCGCTACTATATTTATATGTCAAAAAAGTTATTAATGACGATCATGTATATCTAAGGAAAGAAGAGTTAATACATATGCTTCCATTTACGATTGCCTTAATTGACTTATCACCATACTTAGTAAGTTCATTTGAAAGTAAAATATTGATTGTAAAAGAATTAGCTGAGAATGCAATTAATTATAAAATGGTAAAACATCTATTTTTAAGTGATATAAATGCTACTATTGTAAGGCAGTTTGTTAATTTAATGTATATTATATATAGCTTGATATATGTATTTAAAACAAATTTTAGTAATATCTCCTCGCTAAATCAAAATCGGATAGTTACTCGATGGATGAAAGTGCTATTGTTAATCATGACAATGTTTTTATTTTTTGTACTTATTGAAACTTTTTTTAATAGGCTACTAAATTTTTCCATATTGAATACAAAATTGAAAATTCTTTTAATTTTTATTTCTTGGTTGTTTCGTTTTTTGTTAGTAATTGCAATTTTTTTCTTTCCCTCCATATTATATGGAATGCCAGATAATAATTTAATAGAATACAGTATTGATACTTTAATTCAGGATACGGAAACAAAGCTTGAACTACAAAAAAAAGAGTACAAGGCGTTTACACTTGAAAGGAGCTACTTATTATACATAGACCAATTAGTACAAAGCTATATGATTAATTCTCCTTATCTAAATGATAAGTTTGGTTTATCGACGTTGACAGTGGCTACCAAAATACCACTACATCATTTGCATATCTATTTTAAGGAGTATCTAAAAACCAATTTTAATACCTGGAAGAATGAGCATAAAGTAAATTACTCTAAGCAATTAATAGAAAATAATATGCTTTCAAATTTAACTACAGAGGCAATTGCAGTTAATTCAGGTTTCAAATCTTATTCTAACTACTTTACAGTTTTCAAATCTCAAACTGGTATGACTCCTACGGAGTATGCATCAAGCCTTAAAAAGTAGACAATTCAATCTATTTGGATTCTTTTTTCCTAAATCAGTATAATTCGAAATCTCAATTTTATACTTATTTATACTTTATTTAGAATTTAGTATAAGGTTCGCATTGTTTCTATACTTATCTAAATAGGTTTAGGATAGCTTTGTGCTGATATAAATAGTACAACTAAATTCACTTTTTATGGGGGTCAACAGCATTGGGTTAATTTTCTCGGACCTTCCTTTCGAATTTATTTAACAATATGCAATATCCAAACTCGTTTTAGTTGTAGATCTTTTTCAATAATTAGGTTTTATTCATACAATTTCATTATGGATAAAAATCGTTAATAGAATAGTATTTTATTTTGTAAATATATTTTTAAGTCAATTAATATTTAATCTATTTATAGAATTATTAATTTAAAAAAACGAAAAAAGATTATTGCTTTTATACTGTTAAAAGTTACTATTTACTTAAATAGGTATCATTTATATAAAAAATTCGATTCTAGATTTACTAAATACTCCCCCAGGTTTTTTAATTACACTTTAAATAATATATTATGGGAATTGACGTGTATGTTTCAAACCAGACAATTAACAAGTGGTTTAATTCTATTTTAAAGGAGTTGGATTTTTTAAATGAGTGTACAATTCACAAAAATCTAGATTCCCTCTATAATTCTTTATTGAATGTAAATAATGCTAGAGTAGTATTACTTGACGTTGAGGATAGGGCCAGTTGTGAATATGTTGCATCAATTCATAATGGATTTGACAATGTACATTGTGTAGCTATTGGCTTAAATAGAAACATTAGTGAAATCTTTACTTATTTCAACTTGGGATTCAGTTCTTATATTGATTTGAGTTATTCTGCAATTGAAGTATATCAAGCAATTCACAAATCATTAGGTAATTCAAAATACCTGTCAACATCTCAGCAAGAACTATTATTAGAGCATTTGACTCATAATCTAGAAGGTTTAGCTAAATGTATTACTATTCCTAGTAGTTCAAATGGACAAAATAATCATAATGGGCATCACGATTCTATAAAGTATTCAGAAAAATCACTTACTGAAAAAGAGAAAAAAGTATGTGAATTTCTATTAAAGGGTTTTACTTATAAAGAAATTGCCAATTCTCTTGGAGTGACTAGTTTTACAATCAACCAACGTGTTAAGGGAATTTATAAAAAATTACAAGTACGTTCTAGATCGGAATTGAGTTTTAGATATTTATCTTAAATAATCTATTAGTATACTTACTTTAGTTAATTTTTATTTGAATTGTATATTTATCTATGAAGATTTTGCATTTACATTTGATTTATGATTAGATATTAATTGATGTAATAGTCTTTGAATTAACTTGCATATGAAATTTTGTAAAAAAAATATAATATTTTTATTTAGCCTTTGTTTAACTTTATTTAGTGGTAAAGTTTTTGCTGTAAATTTTTATGCAGACCCTTCATCAACCGCTTTAACTGCTACTGGAAGTATTTCGACACCTTGGAAAACCATTTCGCAAATAAATAATGGCACAACTAATATTTCTGCCGGGGATACGGTTTTTTTCAAAAGTGGACAAACCTTTATCGGGAGGTTAGTTTGCTCAAATTCTGGCACAGAGAAAGCCCCAATAGTATATACTTCTTATGGTAACGGAGATTTTCCAATCCTTACGAACACCGTATCAGATGTAATTGTGATGAATAATAAATCATTTATAGTTGTAAATGGCTTAAAAATTATTGATAAATCAATGGATCCTAATAATCACAGTATTACTGCTAAAATTAGTTATGCTATTGTAATTAGTAATTCAACTAATTGTACTATTCAAAATTGCGATATTTCATTAGTAGGAATTGCTATCTCAATTGACAATGGTTCACATAATATTATAGTTAATAGTAATTATTTACATAATCTTAGAATTGTTAAAAATACAATAGGTGGAAATGATGATTATGGGGCCAATGGAATTGTGATTGGGGGTTATGCAAATACTATTACACACAATAAATTTGAATCATGCTGGGCTTATTGCTATGATTATGATCATGATGGCGGTGCAATAGAATTGTATGATCATAATTTAAGTGATAACAATATTTTATACAATATAGCAATTGAATGTGATGGATTTATTGAAGTAGGTAGTCATGATAATGGATTAGCTGAAAATACATTAATCGCATATAATAAAATTATTAATTGTGGGACTATTGGTGTATTTCATAATAATGCATCTTTTGCAACTACTGTCAATAATACTATGTATTTCAACAATGTAGTAATTGCTACTAAAAGACTATTCTCTACAGATGATGTATTATTCTGGATGTCTGATAATACAGAAATGGATGTTATTAAATTGCGTAATAATATTTTTTGGATTAACGCTGACATGAAAATTCTTAATAATATTACTTTATCAACTAAAATTTTACATAAAAATAATATGTATTTTTTAGCAAATAAAACTCCAGGTATAGTTTTTGATCCAACCGAAAGTCAAATTAACGGTAATATTCTTTTTCAAGATATTTCAGATCCTGATCCTGCTAATTGGAATTTACACTTACTTGCCAATTCGCCTGCAATAAATTTCGGAGCTAATATTGGAATATTATTTGATTATGATGGTTTTCCCGTTGATACTATTCCTAATGCCGGTGTATATGAACAATTAGGGGCTTCATTAAAATTCAGAGCTGTTGTGCAGTCAACTCCTATTAAATGTTATGGAGCATCTTCAAAAATAGCAATATCTGCTGTTGGTGGTACTAGTCCTTATCAAGGCATAGGAGATTTTACAGTATTAGCAGGTAATTATAAATATATTGTATCCGATGCCATTGGTTTAAAAGACACTGTTAATTTGGAGATGACAGAACCTGGTCCAATTGTGATCAATATTGATAATAACCCAGTTTTATCTTCATTTAATAATTTCGCTAATTTATCAATCACTGCATTTGGGGGCACTCCGCCTTATTTATTTAGGTTAAATGAAGGACTTTTTCAGACATCAAGTTTATTTCAAAATATAGTTCCGTCCTTGTATAATATTACTGTACAAGACTCTAATAATTGTACTACTTCGAAAGTATTTCCTTTTTTAATTACTGCAATTAATGAATCAAAAGCTTTAAATAACGAAATCTATGTATTTCCCAATCCTAGTTCCAGCAGTTTTATTTTAAATGTTCAAAATAATAAAGGGATTAATCAACCACTTTCAATTAGGGTATTTAGTACTGAAGGTTATTTAGTGTATACGTTTCAAGGCAAAACTGGAATATCCTATACGTTAGGGGAGAATTTTAAATATGGAAATTATACACTTGTTGCAAACTATCAAAACACATCTCACGCAATTCAAATTTTTAAATTATGACAAATATATTATCAAAAATTACAATTTTAGTGCTTACAATGACTTCTCTATCATCATGTGTTAATACAAAATATGCAACATATTTTAATAATACTAACGATACTACAATTTTGAATAGTATTAGTAATAATATTCCATTAATACAAAGAAAGGATATTCTAAGTATTTCTATATCTAGTTTGAATACAGAAGCTTCCTACGTTTTTAATACTACTAATTCGTTTGTAAGTACTAATACAAGTGCATCTGGTAGTAATACTCAGTCTAGTGGATATTTAGTAGATGAAAACGGGTTTATACAATTGCCAATGCTTGGTAATATTAAAGCAGAAAATTTAACTAAAGCTCAATTGAAAGATAATATCACAAATATGATCCTTGACAAAAAATTATTAGTTGATCCAATTGTTAATATCAGACATCTTAATTATGAAGTTACTGTAATTGGAGAAGTAGGACATCCAACTGTAATTACTGTACCTAATGAGAAAATTACTATGCTGAAAGCTTTAGGACTTGCTGGTGATATTACGATTTATGGTAAAAAAGAAAATGTTTTATTAATAAGAGAAAAAGCAGGTGTTAAAGAAGTAAAACATCTTAATTTAAATAATAAAGATTTTTTATATTCTCCATATTATAATTTACAACCTAATGATATTGTATATGTAGAATCTAATAAAAATAAATTAGCAAGTGTTTCAAGAGGTACTCAATTAGTTCCTGTTTTTCTATCAGCATTGTCAGTGGGTATAATATTAGTAAGTAGACTTTAAAATTATATTTTATGAATTATCAAAGTAAAGTTGGAAAAAAAGATGAAAATATTTTTTTCAAATCAGTAGCTATATTTTTTGCATATTGGCCAGTCTTTATCATTTTTGCTATTTTTGCTTCTTTTAGTGGGTTTATATATATTAGATATGCAACTCCTAAATTTCAAGCCAATGCATCTGTTATTATCAAAGATCAGAAAAAAGGGAATGAAGATTCTAAATTAATGGAATCAATAAATGCTATAAATCAAAAGAAAATTATCGAAAACGAGGTAGAGGTTTTACAGTCTCGTCCAATTATGGAATCTGTAGTTAAGAAATTACATTTATATATTCCTATATACAAAGAAGGACGAATAAAGTCACTTTCAGCTTATAAACAATCTCCAGTTTTTATTGAAATGAAAACTCCAGATACTATAAACACAGTATATCGAAATATCAAATTTAGATATGATGCTGATAATAAATTATTGTATTTAAATAGTAAAGGAATATTTGCAGTTAATCGATGGGTAAATACGCCATATGGCTTGCTCAAATTTACTACTAACCATAGTTTTTTACCATTAAAGAATGATAATTCATATTATTTTGATATTGTTAAAATAGAAGATGTTGTAAAAATAATTTCCGATAATTTAAAAGTCGTTGCTACTAATAAGCTTTCTAGTATTGTTAATCTACAATATATAGACAATAAACCTAAACTTGCTGAGGATGTTTTAAATGAAATTATTTTATCATATCATAATATTGCTATTAAAGAAAAAAATGTATTAGCAAAAAATACATTAGGTTTTATAGATGAAAGATTAATGAAAGTTAAAAACGATTTAGATATAATTGAAGGAAAAGTTAGACAATACAAGGGGGATAGAGATGCGGTAGATATTAGTACTCAGGGCCAACTGTACTTACAAAATGTAAGTTCAAACGACAAAAAATTAAGTGAATTAGATATGCAATTGTCTGTAGTAGATGAATTAAGTAAACATGTGAATTCTCAAGAAGATAATGTTGGTATATTGCCAGCTTCTCTTGGTGTGATTGATCCCACATTATCCCAGTTAGTAAATGGATTAAATTCTGCTGAATTAGAAAAAGAAAAGTTAAAGAAAACGGTTGCGGAAAATAATCCTATTTTAGTTTCACTAAATGATCAAATTATCAATACTAAACTAAAAATTGATGATAATATAAATAGCTATCGTAAAAGTTTGGAATCCACTAAAGAAAATATCTATGAAAATAGTAAAACCTATACTAAGATGTTACAAGATATACCTTTAAAAGAACAAGCATTACTTGAAATTAGTAGAGATAATAAAATCAAAAGTGATATATATGCTTTTCTATTACAAAAGAGAGAAGAAAGTGAATTAGCATATATTTCTAACCTTTCTGAAAGTCAAACGCTAAATAATGCTTATGCTTCAAATGAACCAGTAAGTCCTAATAAACTTATTTTATTTGGTTCTATTTTATTAAGTATATTTTTTGTACCATTTGGAGCAATTAGTGCCAGGGAACGTTTTGCAAATTCCGTTTTATATAGAGACGACATTGAAGAATTAACTACTCTGCCTATTATTGGAGAAGTTGCACAAAACAAATTCAAAGATCAAAGTTTACTAGAAATGGGTGAAAACAACGCTGTTTTAGATGAATTTAGGCGTCTTAGATATTCATTACTTTCTAGAGGGATTGGTTCTAAGTTTAGGAAATTACTTATTTCATCAAGTATATCAGGAGAAGGTAAAAGTTATATTGCTATGAATTTAGCACTTAGTTATGCTAAGGCTGGAAAGAAAGTTATACTTGTTGATTTTGACCTACATCATTCCTCACTCAAGCAGATATTTGGAGTTGAAGACACTGTTGGTGTAAGTGACTATCTTAATAAAGATGCTATTTTAGAGGAAATAATACAGCCAGTTTTAGAGAGTGAAAATTTATTTTTTATTGCTGCAGGATCTGCTTATTTGGATCCATCAAGATTACTTGAAAATAATAATTTAGGACTACTTATAACTGCTTTAGAACAAGAATATGATTTAATCATAATGGATTCACCTCCTGTAATACAAGTTGCTGATGCGTACGCATTGTCTACCTATACTGACATTACACTCTTTGTTGTAAAACATGGTTATTCGCCTAAAAAGCATATTAAAGTGTTAGAATTAAATATTGATTCAATGTTGCTTAAAGACCCAGCTATTATTTTCAATGGTGTTAAGCCTAGAGGGTTCTCAAATAATGATTATGGTTATGGTTATAATTTACCATATGGTGGTTATAAAAGGGTAGAACAAAAAAGAATTGGGTATAAGAGTATTGGTGCTTTGTAGTTTTTCTTCTTTTTACATATTTTAAATATTTTTTAATTCAAAGTTGTAGTTGAAGTTGGCGAAGCCATGTTGTCTACAATAAAAATATAATTTTATGATTCATAATTGGTATGTTCTATATACTAGATCAAGATGTGAAAAAAAAGTAGCAAGTTTATTATCTAAAAGAGCTATTGAAAATTACTGTCCTTTAAATAGAGTTGTTAAAAAATGGACAGATAGACATAAATTGGTTTATGAACCACTTTTCTCATCTTATGTTTTTGTAAAATCTTTTCCAACAGATATTTATAAAATAAAACAAGTTACATCAGATATTGTAAATTTTGTTTACTGGCTTGGTAAGCCTGCTGTCATCATGGATACTGAGATTGACAATATCAAAGACTTTTTAAACGGCTATTCAAATGTAAAAATAGAAAAGAAAGATATACGTTTGAATGATCGGGTTAAAATTATAAATGGCCCATTAATGGATCGAGTTGGAGATATAACTTCTATTGAAAATAATAAAGTTAAATTATATTTACCTTCCTTAGGTTATATAATAACTGCTGAAGTTGATATAAATAATATAGAATTGTTAAATCATTCCAATTTTAGAGTAGATAAATTAGTATCATGAAACCTAGTTTAAGGAATACACTTTCCTACTGTATAGCTTTTATATATATACAATTAGGTGTAATTAAGAGGCGGCAAAGAAAACTAATGAATGAAAAAATCATAATTTCTATCTATTTTCATAAGCCTTCTAAAAGTATGTTCGAATCATGTTTGTTTTGGCTTAAAAAACATGGGTACACTTTTATTTCAGTAAATGATATAATTGATATTTTCAATGGATATAAAGTATTTCCCAAAGGCGCTGTTTTAGTTACAGTAGATGACGGCTGGTATACCAATAAGGAAAATATTATTAGTGTTGCTAATGCGCTAAATGTTCCTGTCACTTTATTTGTAACAACAAATCCAATGGAAACTGGGATTGGATATTGGTGGTCGTATGTTAATCAAGCACGAAAAGAGGGTATTTACAATAAGACAACAGAATTTTTAAAAACCATACCTAATCGTGAAAGATTGGTCATTTTAAATGAAATTAAATCTAAAATAATTTTAGAAAGAGAATCACTTACTGTAAATGAAGTAATTGAAATCTCTAATTTGAAAAATATTACAATTGGAAGTCATACAGTTACACATCCTATATTGAAAATGTGTGATAATGATGAATCATTATATGAAATTTCAAATTCTAAAAAAGTATTAGAGGGGTTAATTAAAAAAAAAATTGAAAGTTTTGCTTATCCAAACGGAAATTTCTCAATTAGGGAAATAAATTATCTTAAAAAATTAGGTTATAAAATTGCGTTTAGTACAATACCTAAATATATAACCGAAGCTAATATTTTAGATATATATGCATTACCTAGATTCGAAATATTGGGTAATTGTTCATTAGCTGAAAATATTTGTAGAATGACTGGTGTTTGGTATGATGTTAAATTATTTAAACATAATAAATAATAAAATGAATAAGCTCTATCTCATTTTGTCTATTTCAACTTTTATTTTTTTTTTTCTCGTAATGATTTTCACTAAAAAAGATAAAAATAGATCGTATATTAAATTCGTTTTAATTGGTTACCCACTTATGGCT
Organism: Bacteroidota bacterium; assembly: GCA_947452555.1. GTDB lineage: Bacteria > Bacteroidota > Bacteroidia > Chitinophagales > Chitinophagaceae > Sediminibacterium. The sequence continues at coordinate 25,017 of CANGDH010000005.1, read as the reverse complement.
ATTACCATTTCATACAATTATTTTGCATTTGCAATTTTTGACATAATTACATTTTTATTTTTTATTCTTTTATATAAGAAAAAAGAACTAAACTTTAAATCTGATTTTATTTATACTTTTTTATTTTTAATATTAAATACTAGCATTATTATTGGATTATTACTCTCTGAAAGTTTATCTAACGAAACTATTAGAGTTTCAATTCAATTTTTTTCAATTTATTTATTCGCAAAAATATTAATTGAAGAATTTTTTGCTGACAGATACTATTTTTTTACTATCATTAAATATTTAAAAATTGCATTAGTTATTTCCTTATTATTTTTAGTATGTCAATTTATTTTTGGTACTGGTTTTACATTTGACAAGACTACTAATATTAATGTATTGAGTGGAATTAATATAAGATATCCAAGCTATTTCCAAGACCCACAAAAATATGCACAATTTTTATCGGCAATTAGTTTCCTTTTTTTAATCAAAGACCCGATATCAAATAAGCTATCTTCACTGAATTATATATTATTAATTTCTACTTTAGTTGCATTATTATATACAGGTGGTAGAGCAGCTTTAGGTGGTCTATTTCTTGGCGTTGGTTTAATTTTATTTTTCGGTAAATCTCAATATAAATTTGTTATCCTTACAAGTATTGTAGCAATGGCTTTTATTGCTTTTAATTTTTCAAATAAATTTGCAATGTTAAATAGGGGAGCTGACTTATCAGAAGCTTATGATTTCAGATATTCTATTTGGCAGGATGCTTATAGAACATTTGAATTACACCCCTTTTTTGGCATAGGATTTGGTAATTACGCAAATTATGTTGCCGCTCATAATCCAGATCAATTCTGGGTAGTCAACAATGAAATTACTTATTTTGATCATCCTGAAAGTGGGTATTTAAAATTTTTAACTGAATTAGGAATATTTGGTTTTTTTGCACTTTTTGCCATGCTTTTTCTAACTATTTTTAATGGTTTTAAAAATTATTCTTCAGGAAGAGATAATGATTTATTATTATTAATTGCATCAATCGGTAGTTGGCTTGTAGGTTTCTACACTGTTTATTCATTAGGAGATTTAAGAATTAGGTTACTAATTTTAGTTTTAACGCTATTGCTTTTTTCAAGATATAAATGGAATATATTAGATGCTAATAAATAGAATTCGAATTTTATATATCAAAAAAATACATTCTCAATTATTTACAAATAGTTTTTGGGGAATTTTATCTAATATTTTTCAAAATATTCTTTTTAGTATATTCTTTATAGTAATTGCAAGAAAATATAGCACTACTGACTTTGCTAATTATATACTTGCAAATACTTTATACGGATTTATGTTAGCATTTTCTTCTTTAGGTTTAGGGCAATGGTTTATTAGAGAATTAATGAATTCGAAAGACAAGCAGTATCTTATTAATAAGTTTTTTAAAATTCAAATGTCGTCTGGTTTACTTTTTTATATTATTAATATTATACTTGCATATGTTTTGTATAAAAATGAATTAATCAGAAATTTGTCTTTCTTAATTGGTATTAATGTAATTTTTGATAACGTCATTTATGTTATAAAGTTCATTAATATTGCAGAATTTGAACAAAAAAAAACATTTCTAATTTTAACAATTGAAGCATTACTAAAATTTATTGCTGCTTGTTTTTTATTTATTACAACAGTTCCTATAATATATCTAGCTTCATTATTAATAGTTTTACGTTTTATCACATTAAATTTATTTATTAAAATTGGGAGTTCTAATATTTTAAATCTAAAAACTATAATATTTGCTAAAGTAGATTTATCAGAAATTAAACATATTATTTTATCAAACTGGATGTTTATAGTAATTGGAAGTAGTTCTGTTATTTATTGGAGGGTAGGTAATATTTTAGTTTCTAAATTACTTACCTTAAAAGATGTTTCTAATTATGAAATTTCTTTTAAGTTTTTTTCAATTGCTGAAATTCTTCCAATAATCATTTCTACTTCTATATTTCCAATGCTTGTTAAAATATACGGATCTATTGATTCAGAAAAGCCTAACCATAATTTGTATATATCTTCTTTTATTTCATATGCTTTATATGGATTATTAGCTTACACATTTATTTATTCTTTTTCTGATAGCATCATTCCATTTCTTTTTGGAATTAAATATTTGACAACATCTTATTATTGTAAAGAAATGTTTTTAACAATTTTAATTTTTCCTACTGCTTTATTACAAGCCAACTTATTAATTGCTTTAAAGTTAGAAAAAACAGATATGTGGTTAAATCTTATAAGTTTAACTTTTAATATTTTTATTTGTTTTATTGGTTTACTATATTTTAAATCTTTGTCTGTAGTTAATTATGCTATTTTTATTTCTTTTATAATTTTTCATATATGCCAAGATTATATATTGATAAAAAGAGAAATTATCAATCTATATCATGCAATTTATTTTTATTTATCAATTTTTATTTTAGTTTTTATTTATTATTATTTTTCTTTATTTGTCTTGCCAATATTATTATTTATTATTTTTTGGACAATTATTATATCTTTTTTTCTTTTATATCTTTTTAAATTTAGAATTAACAATGAATAGTACTAATATTTCCGTAGTATATTATACACATACTTATTTTTTAGATGCTACTATTGAAACATTAAAATCTTTCAAAGATAAAGTTGATATTCATCTTTTAATCGAATTAGCACCGGAGTCTAAAAATAGTACCATTTTAGACATAGATAGTTTAGATGGTTTTGCTGCAATTGAAAGAGTTGAAAATGTATTAGATAATAAAATGTTTAATCTACTAAAAAATTATTTTTCTCAATTAGCATCAGTTCATTTTGTGATACATACGTCTAAAGGTGGTTTTTCATTTTCTAGTTTCACAATCGCATCAAAAGTTGGTAAATGGATTAATACACTAAATCCAGATATAATTCATTTTGATACTATATCTTCTAGAACAATCGGCATTTACCCATATATAAGAAATAAGAAAATATTTATTACAATTCACGATCCCGTTGCACATTCCGGTGAATATTCTTGGAAAAGAAGGATACCTAAATTTGTTTATTTCAGTTCAACTATTGGCTTTTTCTTTTATTCATCATTTGCTAAATCTCAGTTCCAAATACATTATCCTAATATAGATATACCTAAACATGTATTAAAATTGCAACCCTATTCATTTATTAAAAATTTTACTACTTTAAATATAAAATTTAAAAATAATTCATTTATTTTATTTTTTGGCAGGATTTCGTACTATAAAGGAATTGATATTCTTTTAGCTTCTATACCCAATATTCTAGAAAAATTTCCAAATGAAAATTTTGTTATTGCTGGTAATTTTTTACAATATCCTATCGACAATGATTTTCTTGAAAAGTATGGATCTCACATTACTATTATTAATGAATATGTTAGTATTGATACTTTATCAGATTTAATACAGTCATGCAAGTTTGTAGTTTGTCCTTATCGTGATGCTACGCAAAGTGGAGTATTAATGACTACAATGGCTTTAGGTAAATCTACTATAGCTTCAAATGTCGGTTCATTTCCTGAATATATTAATGATGGCGTGAATGGATTACTTACAGAACCAACTATCAGCTCTTTAACTAATACCATAATAAAAGCCTTAGAAAATAACAGATATTTAGACCTTGAACGTAATTTGAAAAGTGATTATTCTTTTATTAATTCTAATTATAATCAACAGAAAATTATTTCTGCTTATACTCGATGTGATACCAAATTTAATGCTATCAATCGTCTAAAAAGAGCTAAATGAACATACAATGAACAGGTTTATTAGTGCAGATTTATATAGATATGGAGGTCTAGTGGGAATTAAAGGTTTCATAAAAGGGTACTTTATCCCTGGTTTTAAATTTATGTTTCATTTTAGAAAAGTAAGTTTTTCAAAAAAATATAGTATTTCGTGGATATTTAACAGATTTCTCTTAATTCATTATACTTATAAATATGGTTTTCAGATCCCAAGCTCAACCAAAATTGGTCAAGGTTTTTATATAGGACATTTTGGTACTATTATTATAAATCCCCTTGTTGTAATTGGAGACAATTGTAATATCACGTCTGGTGTGACTATTGGTCAAACAAATAGAGGGATTATGAAAGGGGTACCAACTATAGGTAACCAAGTTTGGATTGGATCCAATGCAACTATTGTAGGTGGTATTGTAATTGGAAATAATGTCCTTATTGCTCCAAATTCTTTTGTTAATACGAATATTCCAAATAATAGTATTGTGATAGGGAATCCTGCTAAAATAATTCCAAAATTCAATGCAGTTGAGAGTTATATTGAATTTACTTTTATTAATCCTTAGTTAATTATATTTTATGATTCAAAATAAAAGAATTGCATTTGTTATTCATGGATTTGCAATGGGCGGAGCTGAAAAATTCTTAATTAGTATTGTTAATCATTTTTATCTATTAGGTTATAACCCTATTGTTATTTCTTTAAGTGATGATACTAGTTTATTACATGAATTAAATCCTAAAATTCAAGTTGAGACAATAATAAAAAAATCAAAGTTTGATATTTTTATTACATACAGGATAAAAAAATGCATCAAAAGGAATAATATTAAAAAGGTATTTTGTATTAATCCTTACTCTTTTTTCTTAACAAAACTTTCTTTTTTCTTTGATAACTCAATAGAGTTTTACTTGTCATTACATTCAACTATACCTCCATCTTTCAAAACATTTATTTTAAATTTATTATATTACAGAGTTGTTAGAAATACTGATAATATTATCTACATATGTAACAATCAAAAATTTTACCTTAGAAATAAGTACTTTCTACCAACGTTAAATGACGCAGTCATTTATAATGGAGTCAATTCTGATTATTATAGTGAAAAAGCTTTATTAAACTTTAATTATAAAAAATTAAGGGAAGCTTTTGGGTTTAATTTGACTGACAAAATAATTATCAAAGTAGCTAGGATTAACCCTGAAAAAGGACACTTATACGCAATAGAAGCGCTTTCTATCTTACATGAAATATTTCAACAAAAAGCTCATTTAGTCTTTGTAGGTAGTGGGGAAAAATCATATTTGAGTTTACTAAAAAATAAAGTTGCTGAAAAGGGTTTAGGAAAATATGTACATTTTATGGGTGCATATTCAGATGTAAGAGGCTTTTACGGCATTTCTGATGTATTTACACTCACTTCAAATGCAACTGAAACATTTTCCATTGCTGCGTTAGAAGCTATGTCTTTTGGTCTCCCTTGTGCGCTTACTAATATTGGAGGGGCTAGTGAAATGGTGGTTGAAGGAGTTACAGGATTGTTAACAAGGCCAAATGATGCTTATTCAATCGCATATAGTTGGAAAACAATATTAGAAAGTTCCTTAAAAGGTGAACGTATTAGAGAATATTTAAAAAATAATTTCAATGTGGATGGTATGTATCAAAATTATCTTGATTTAATTGGATATTCTGCTTAATAAATAAATATGAAACAAAATAATATCAATATATACTTGACTTTAGATTATGAATTATTTTTATTAAAACCAGGTAATAACATTGATTTTAGTCTTATAAATCCAACATTTGATCTTGTTAAAGTTTTAAATAAATACCAATTTAAAGCAATATTTTTTGTTGATGCAGGCTATTTATACGCGCTTAATAAGTATAAAGACAAATATTTAAATATCGAAAAAGACTATACTAAGATTATTAATCAATTAAAAATTTTAGAAAGTCAAGGTCATGAAATTGGGCTTCATGTACACCCTCATTGGGAAGATTGTTTTTATAATGGGGACGAATGGAAAGTGAATTTAAATAGATTTAAGTTGTCTGATTTCACAAAAGAAGAAGCACGCGATATTTTCAATAAATACTATAAAAATTTACAATTTCATTTTATTAATAAAATTATCTCTTACCGATCAGGTGGATGGTGTTTAGAGCCATTTAGCTTTATTAGGGAATCGATGAAAGACAATGGTATTTTTATTGATTCAACTGTTGTTCCGGGTGCATCTTATAAAAGTAAGACACATTCATATGATTATAGATTATTTCCGAAAAAAGATATTTGGAGATTTAATCATGAGCCTTCTATAATTGATGAATTAGGATATTTTATTGAAGTTCCTTGTACTCCACATAAACTAACACAAATATATTTTTGGAAAAAATTATTAAATATATTTCATAATAAATTTAAGCAAACACCAAATGGAGAAGCTATTAAACCATCCATATTTGGTTTATTTAAAAAACTAATTTTTAAAACTGTTGATGCTGTTTCTATTGATGCACAAAAGTCAGATTTTTTATTAAATACTTTTAAAATAGTAGAGAAAGATCAAAAATATAATTTTTGTATTATTGGACACCCTAAATGTTTTACATCAGATACATATAAAAATCTAGATGATTTTATAGTTTATATTATTAATAAAGGGTATACCCTTACTACATTTTCTAAGAGTCTATCAAAATAAAATCGTATGATTTCTATTTTTAAAAAAGTATTATTTGTTGGCCCAGCTAATGAATTTGGTGGTATTGGATCTGTTTTAAATATGTATTCAAAACATTTTGAAAATTTAAATGTGATTTCTACTAGTTCTAAAGACATTATTTTGGATAAGCTATTTCATTTTATTCAAATATTTTTTAAAATTTCAATTATTTGTATGACTGATAAGCAAATTAAAATATTGCATTTACATAGTGCAGCCAAAGGAAGTTTTGTAAGAAAATCTATTATAGGATTAACCGGAAAAATTTTAAATAAAAAAGTAGTATTTCACATCCATAGTGGTTCATTTGAAACATATTATAATAATGCTGGAATTTTTAAGTACTTAATTCTTTTTGTGTTAAGAAATATGGATATTGTCATATGTCTTTCAGATCAATGGAAATTATTTTATCAAAATTGCTTAGGCCTAAAAAATGTTGTTGTTATTGGCAATCCAGTTGAAATACCTGAATATTTTGAATACCAAAATGAATCAAATAATATTGAATTGTTATTTTTAGGCAAAATATGCGATAATAAAGGCCTTTTTGATCTAATTGAATATTTACGTTCAAATAAATATTTCCTTAACAATCAGATACAACTTTTAATAGGGGGTAATGGGGAAGTGGATCGTTTAAAATTATTATTAAAAGACAAGAAATTAATTAATAACATACAATATTGTGGTTGGGTACAAGAAGATTATAAAGTTCAACTTTTAAGTAATTGCGATATTTATATTTTACCATCTTATTTTGAAGGTTTACCTGTTTCAATTTTAGAAGCTATGGCATTTGGCAAACCAATTATTGCCACCAGTGTAGGCGGGGTGCCTTCAATTGTAAAAAATAATCATAACGGTTGGTTATTCAATCCTGGTTCATTTGAGGAGTTAGATGCAATTTTTGATGATATTTTTACACAAAGGAAATCACTTTCTGATTTCGGGAAATCTTCTTATATACAGGTAAGTAAATATGCTCCTGATTTAATACAACAAGATTTAACAAGTTTATATCAAAAATTAATGCCAATAAAATAGTGGTTATTCTTATATAAATTAAATATTATGTTTATAAATAATCTTAACAGTAAAGTTAGATTTTTTCTACTGGATTTTTTTGGAAGGTCGCAAATCAAGAATGTACTACATAGATTAAGAGAGGAGCAATATTTACCTTATGACATTTTATGTCAAATGAGTCGTTCTAAATTGGATCATTTAATTATAAAGGCAAAATTATCAGTTCCTTTTTATAATAATATAATAAATTATGATGATTTGCCAGTTTTAAAAAAAGATACTGTTAGGAATCATCTAAACGATTTTAAATCTACTCAATATACTAAATTTATTTTCGAGAAGAAGACTAGTGGGTCTACTGGAAAACCTTTAACTTATTATGTTACTTCTAATACTAGATCATATTTATGGGCATTTATAATTTTGTCTTGGGAAGTTGCTGGATATAAGATGGGAGACAAAGTTGCATTCGTTGCTGGTTCTGCTTTATTAAATTTTAAAACAAGTTTAAAGCATTTTATTTTCTATAGACTACTCAATGTAGATGCTTATTCTGCTTTTTCTTTAAGTGATAAGGATATTGAATCATATTTAAACAAATTAATAAAGCGAAAAACTAAGATAATATATGGTTATGCATCAGCCCTAGACCGCATGGCTACTTTCATTAATAATAATTCTAAATTCCACTTTACAGATTTAAAAGGTATTATTTGTACTTCTGAAATGCTTACTGAATCTATGAGAGAAAATATCAAAAAAGCTTTTAATGTAGATGTTTTCAATCAATATGGGTGTAACGAAGGGGGAGTTTCTGCATTTGAATGTGAATTCCATGAAATGCATTTAATTAATACTAGGTGCTATTTTGAAATTAATAATTATGGTGATTTAATTGCAACAGATTTAAGTAATGAAGGCTTCGTATTATTAAAATATGATACAGGTGATTTAGTTGAGTTATCAAATATTAATGATTGTAAATGTAATAGACATTTTCCTATAATTAAGCATGTTATTGGACGAAGTAGAGACATTGTAACAGATTTAAATAATAAATCACTACATGCTTCTTTTTTTCATTATCTACTTTCACCCGAAAAGACTATTCAACAATTTCAAATTCTTTTTAACCAGGAAGCTATTAGTTTGTATTTAAATGTTGATAATGGAATAAAAAGCAATGTTTTTTATGAAAAATATATCGCTGAAATTAAAAAGCATTTAAAATTTAATAAATATAATTTATATATTAATTCGCCTTTTTTAACTTCTGATAATGCGAAGCATCGTCATATAATAAATACGGATTTATAACCAAACTAGAATCATGAAACTTTTCAATAAATATTTAGGTTTGTTAAGACTTTATCTAATTGATTTACTTGCTGGAATAGCTATTTCGAAAGCACTTTCTGAACTAACTATTCAACAATATTTTTCAAAGGAAACACTACACAAAATTCAACAAGATAAATTTCAAAGATTGTTTAATATCGCTAAATCATCTACTGAGTTTTATAGAAATACAACAACTTATAGTGAATTACCAATTCTCACAAAAGAGATGGTAAGATCAAATTTTAATAATTTTATTTCAAACATTTATAATAAGAGGTTATATACTAAAGCGACAGGTGGGTCTACCGGTAAATCACTGGTTTATTATTCTACTGCTAAATCGAGATCTTATTTATGGGCTGGTATTATGCTTTCTTGGATGGTTGCAGGTTATGAAAAAGGGGATAAAATTGCTATTTTAGCAGGTTCAGCTTTAATTGATGTTAAGTCAGGTTTTAAACGAAGAGTTTTCTATAAATTATTTAATGTTGATACATACTCTGCATATCATTTGGATGAACAAAATATGAGATTATATATCGAAAAACTTATTAACACAAAAGTTAAAATTATATATGGATATGCGACTGTACTTGATAGATTAGCCACTTTTATTAATACAAAATATGCGTCGTCTTTTCCGGATTTAAAAGGTATTGTTAGTACTGCTGAAATTTTCACAGAATCCATGCGTAATAATATAGAAGAAGCTTTTAATGTAAGTGTATTCAATCAATATGGGTGTAATGAAGCAGGTGTTTCGGCTTTTGAATGTGAATATCATAAGCTACATCTTATAAATACTAGGTCTTATTTTGAAGTTGATAATGAAGGAAGTTTAATTTCTACTGATCTTAGTAATGAAGGGTTTATCATGATTAAATATCTGACGGGTGATCAAGTTGAAATGTCAGAAGAAATTAATTGTATATGTGGCAGACATTTTCCAATAATTAACAAAGTTATTGGAAGAATAAATGATATGATTATTGATACAGATCAAAATATTATTCATGGATCTTTTTTTCATTTTTTATTTCGGAATGATAACTCTATTAAGCAGTTTCAAGTACAATTTGATCAAAAAACAATTAATGTTTTCTTGAATGTTGACTTAACAATACATGATAAGAATTACTACAATAGATATTTAGATGAAGTAAAAAGAAATCTTAAATTTAATCACTATAATTTATTTATTAACTCGTCTTTTCTATCATCAAATAATGCTAAACATAGGCATATTATTAATACAACTGAACCGGTTTTATAAATTATATAAATTCTTTTTATGCGTATTTGGTTTGATATATCTAATTCTCCACATATTAATATGTTTTATGATTTAATTAAAGAATTAGAATCTGAAAGTCATGAAATTATTATTACTGCTAGGCCATTAGCCAATACAATTGCATTGTTAAATCAAAAAGGTCTCAACTATACTATTATTGGACAACATTATGGTAAAAATATTTTCAATAAAATTTTTGGTTATCCTGTTAGGGTTATTCAACTTGTTCATTTTTTAAGGACGAAACATATAGATTTTGCTATATCTCAAAGTTCTTTTCATTCGCCTATTGTAGCTAAAATTTTAGGAGTACCTTCATTATACACAAATGATAATGAACATGCACTAGGCAATCTCCCTAGTTTTTTCTTTGCTACTAAAGTTTTATTACCAGAAGAAATGAATTTAAATTGGCTTAATTCTTTGTTTTGTTCAAAACGTAAAATTATCAGGTATCCAGGTATTAAAGAGGGTATTTACTTGTGGAGAAATGCTGAAAAAATTCAAGCTTTTAGAAAATCGAATCCAATAAAGGAGTCCCAAATTTATATTAGACCTGAACCACAAACTGCTCAATATTACAATGGGGGTGAAAATTTTTTGGATGATTTAATACTTGATTTGCAATCTAAATATAAAATTACAGTACTCACAAGAAATGAGAATCAGTTTTTACATTATAGTTTACCCATTTTTTTATTTATTAATACACCTATCAAACCTATTCCTTTAGAAGAAATTGCCATCCATTGTACTTTATTTATTGGAGCAGGTGGTTCTATGACTAGAGAAATGGCATTATTAGGTATTCCTACTATATCTGTTTATCAAGATGCGTTATTAGAAGTTGATCAATTACTAATTAAGGAAGGCTTAATGTGGCATGAAAAACAATTGACCTCTTATAAAGTGGAAGCATATTTAAAACTTATTGCTAATACATATTCAAATACTCTATTTATTAATAATGGTAAAAAAGCGTATCAAATTTTAAAAAAATCAATTTTATGATCAAAGTTGCTTTAATAGGTGCAGGTAAAATGGGTATTTCTCACTTAGCTATTTTAGGGGCACATCCAGATGTTGAGATAGTTGGTGTCGCAGATACAACAAAAATAGTTACTGAAGTTTTATCAAAGTATACCAATTTTCAATGTTTTAGTGATTATCATAAAATGATTGAAGAAGAGAGGCCTGATGCAGTTGTTGTTGCAGTTCCAACAAAATATCATGCTTCACTTGTAGAACAATTGCTAAATCGAGGAATCCATGTTTTTGTTGAAAAACCCTTTTGTTTATGTGTTAATGACGGATTAGCCTTAACTAAAATTGCAATTGAGAAGCATTTAGTAAATCAAGTTGGTTATCATAATAAGTTTATTGGTACATTTTTAGAAGCAAAAAATTTGATCGAACAAGGTGCAATTGGAGATATTATGCATTTTTCTGGTGATATGAATGGCCCTGTTGTTATTAAACAAAAACAAAATAATTGGCGTTCCAAACCTGAAGAAGGCGGAGGTTGTTTAATGGACTATGCAGCACATTTAATTGATTTAATCAATTATTTAGTTGCCCCAATCTCAAATGTCCAGGGGGTAATTCTTAAATCATTTTATTCTGGTCAAGTAGAAGATTCTGTTTTCTCTTTGTTGGAAACTGAAAATCATATATCTGGTGTTATTAATGTAAACTGGAGTGACGAAACATATAGGAAAATGTCCACTCAAATTACCATTATTGGTTCGAAAGGTAAAATTATTGTAGATGCTACCGAACTTAAAGTGTATCTCAAACATGATATCAATATTGATAATTATACTAAGGGTTGGAATATTAAACATATTAATGATTTTTCAGAAGATGTTGATTTTTTTTTAAGAGGGGAAGAATATTCTGCACAAATGAATCATTTTATAAAAGCTGTGCAACAAAATGAACCTAACCATATCAATAATTTTAAAAGTGCGTCACAGACAGACTACGTAATTGATTTAATCCGAAATTTTAATAACTAATTTTATGAAAAGAATACTTTTTGGTGATAATCAATTTTTTGGTGTAAATCATATTTCAGATGAGAAATCAAGAGCTCAAGCAATTCGATTTAAAGAAGATATTGCTATTCTAAATACTTTAGATAAAGCGATTGATACTGGAGTGACAACATTTATGTGTACCACACATGATCGGATTGCTCAATTATGTGATGTAATCAGAAAAAATCCAGTAAAGTATGATGGATTTGCAATGTATCCATGTTTACCATATGCTCATAAATATGCTAATGCAGTTACAGAACTAGGAATAGTTGGAACTTTAAAACAATATATCCCTGGTAATTTTTTTACTTCCATATTCAAGGGTGGTTTTGCATTTGTATCAAAAGACTATATCTCAATGATGGAATTAATGATTGATGCAGAAATGAAGATGTTTGCTGGAGTTAATACTCCTGTAATTTTTTTACAAAATGTAATAACTGATTTGTTATTAGGATTAGGAATGAAGGATTTTTTTATGTCATATCATTCTTATATAAAACATAAATACAATGCGGAGCCAGGCTATATTACAATGAATATGCCAAAGCTTTTAGATTTTTTAGAATCTGCTGGTATTGAAAACCCTATAATTTGTTCTTCTATCAATATCGATGGGTTTAGAATGTCTGGAGGAAAAGAATTATATGAACATACGTTAAGAACTCGGAAAGTTAGAGCAATAGCGATGCAGGTACTTTCTGGTGGAGCAACACCTCCTCAAAAGGCAATTGAATATATTTGTTCTTTACCTGGCATTGAATCTATTTTATTTGGAGCTTCTTCGAAAGCTAATATACAAGAGACTGTCTCATTAATTAGGCATTTTGATAAACAGTATCAATTCTCGGAAATATAATTTTCTATTTATCAGTTAAATCAATTTTATGCAAATAACAATTGTAGCAGGCGCACGTCCCAACTTTATGAAAATTGCACCAATTATTAAGGAAATACAAAAAGCGCAGGATAATGGGAATGATATTTACTATCGATTAGTACACACTGGTCAGCATTATGATCAAAAAATGAGTGGTGCTTTTTTTGATCAATTAGGAATACCCAATCCAGATATTAATCTTGAATGTGGTGGTGGGTCTCAAGCTCAACAAACAGCTGCAATTATGCTGAAATTTGAAGACGAATTAGCAGGGTATAGACCAGACTTAGTACTTGTTGTTGGTGATGTTACTTCTACAATGGCTTGTGCTATTACTGCAAAGAAGTTAGGAATTAATACTGTTCATGTAGAAGCTGGAATTCGTTCTGGAGATAACAATATGCCAGAAGAAATCAATAGAATGCTTACTGATGCCATATGTGATACCTATTTTACAACTAGCCATTACGCGAATCATAATTTATTAAATCAAAAAGTAGAAGAAAGTAAAATTCATTTTGTAGGCAATACCATGGTTGATACTTTATTGCAAAATATTGATCGAATTAAAAAGCCTGTCTTTTGGGATAGTTATGAATTAATCTCAGGAAAATATTTCTTACTCACCTTGCATAGACCTTCTAATGTGGATGAACCTGAAAAATTAGTAAAAATATTAAATACAATATCTAGGGCTACACATAAATATCCAATTGTTTTCCCTGTACATCCTAGAACAAAAAATATACTAGATTCATTTGAAATTAATACCGATAAGTTTATACTTATTGAACCTCAAGCATATCTAGAATTTATATTTTTAATAAAAAATGCTAAAGGAATAATAACCGACTCTGGTGGTATCACAGAGGAGGCAACTGTTTTGAATATTCCGTGTCTTACCATGAGAAATTCCACAGAACGACCTGAAACCGTTTCCCAAGGCACAAATGAATTAGTAGGGGATGATTTTGAGAAATTGAAAAAATATTTAGAAATCATTATAAATGGAAATTGGAAAAATTCGGTTATACCTGAAAAATGGGATGGAAGAACATCGGAAAGAATTGTTGATGTATTGTTATCTCATAATAGTTATATCCCTTCTAATGGGAAAATATATTAACCTTAAAAATCTATTATATGTATAAGCAAAAAAAAATATATATACAATTATTGATTTTTATTTTAGATATTTTGTTATTAAATTTTATTTTTTCAATAACATTATTTTTATTTAAACATAGTGCTAGTTTTAATTCATTTAGTTCTCATCTTAATTATTTATTTTTTCTAAATATTTCATGGATACTACTTTCTAATTCACTCAGGCTATATAATGATTCTGTAATAATTAGATTTGAGTTGTTTGTAAAACGAACTGCACAAGTTTATTTTGTCTGGATTACTGCAGGGCTATTCTTTTTGGTTTTCACTAGAGAAATTCAATTTTCTAGACTTTTTATCATATTAAGTCTTCTAAATTTTTCAATTGGATTAAGCATTAACCGGTTTTTATATTTTGGTTTAAGAAATTTTCTTTTAATGCAGTCTAATTTATCAAATAAAGTAATAATACTTGGATATAATGAGACTGCTAAAAAATTAGCTTCTTATTTTGAAGAGGAGGAAGAAAATACTCAATTAGTTGGGTTTGTTGAAGACTCGGAGAATATGAGCGAGTTAAGTAATTACCCTATATTATCAAATGTGGAAGATATTATAAATGTTGCTACTGAATTTAATGTAAGTGAAATATATTCAACTTTGTCACCAGAATTAAACACAAGTATCTATGATTTAATTAATCAAGCAGAAAAAAAATGTATGCGTTTTAAGATTGTACCTAATCTTTCTTATTTCCTCAGAAAACCTGTAATCATTGATTATATAAGAGATCTTCCCATACTTTCCTTACGAAATGAACCATTAGAAGATATAGGTAACAGAGTAAAAAAACGATTTTTCGATTTAATTGTAAGTAGTCTTACTATTATTTTAATTCTTTCTTGGTTAATTCCATTATTGGGTATTTTGATTTTATTAGAGTCTAGAGGACCAATATTTTTTGCACAATTAAGAACAGGGAAAAATGACAAGCCTTTCAAATGCTTCAAGTTTAGAAGTATGAAATCTTTCAATGATTCTGAATCAAAGCAAGCAACAAGAAATGATTTTAGAGTTACTAGAATTGGGAAATTCATACGAAAAACAAGTTTGGACGAATTTCCTCAATTTATAAATGTTCTTACTGGCAAGATGAGTATTGTAGGACCTAGGCCACATATGATTCAACATACTTCTGATTTCTCTAAAGTTGTAGATCATTATATGGTTAGACAATTTTTAAAACCAGGGATAACTGGCTGGGCTCAAATAAATAGTTTTAGAGGTGAGATTACGCATCAATCACAATTAGAAATGCGTATAGCGAGTGATTTATGGTATTTAGAACATTGGACAATTTGGTTAGACGTTCGTATTCTATTTCTAACAGTTTATCAAGTTTTCAAAGGCGACAAAAATGCTTATTAACCAAAAATAATCTATATGAATTATAATCATCAAATTGCCATAGTTGGCTTAGGATATGTTGGACTTCCTCTAGCATTAGAGTTTTCAAAAAAATATCCAGTGCTTGGTTTTGACACAAGTAATGAAAGAGTAAATGAATTAAATAATGGGATTGATCGTACTAAAGAAGCTAATGAAGATGATTTATTAGATTACACTAATACCTTTGTGCACCGTTGGTTTACAAAAGAAGAATTTGAAGGGTCTGCAGATGGGGAAGTTGTTATTTACGAACCTTTAACTAGAATGAGTAATGGTTTAACATTTTCTACTAATCCGACAGATCTTGCTTTAGCTAATACTTATATCGTAACTGTTCCAACTCCTATTGACAATTATAAAAAACCGGATCTAACACCTCTCATTAAAGCAAGTGAGACAATTGGTAAAGTATTAAAAAGAGGTGATATCGTTATTTATGAGTCTACTGTATATCCAGGTTGTACGGAAGAGGATTGTGTTCCAGTATTGGAAAAAATGAGTGGTTTAAGATACAATAAGGACTTTTTCTGTGGATATTCTCCTGAAAGAATAAATCCTGGTGATAAACTTAATACACTTACTAAAATCAAAAAAGTTACTTCTGGGTCAACTCCAGATATTGCACAAATTGTAAATGACTTGTATGGAAGTATAATTACAGCTGGGACACATTTAGCGCCAAGTATAAAAGTTGCAGAAGCATCCAAAGCTATAGAAAATGCACAAAGAGATGTGAATATTTCTTTTGTAAATGAATTAGCACTCATTTTTGACAGAATGGGCATTGATACAAATGATGTTATTGAAGCTGCTGCAACGAAATGGAATTTTTTAAAGTATAAACCTGGTTTGGTAGGGGGACATTGTATTGGAGTTGATCCTTATTATTTAGCTCATAAAGCAGAGTCATTGGGATATCATCCTGAAGTTATTTTATCAGGACGTAGGGTGAACGATCATATGGGTCAATTTGTAGCTAATAAAGTGATAAAGCTTATGATTAAAAAAAATCATAAAATAAACGGAGCAAAAGCATTAATTATTGGTTTTGCATTTAAAGAGAATTGCCCAGACATTAGAAATTCTAGAGTTATAGATATACATGATGAATTAGCTCAATTTGGATTAGATGTGGATATTTATGACCCTTGGGTTAATAAAGCACAAGTCAAATTAGAATATGGAATTGATTTAATTGACGTAATAGAAAATTCTTACGATGCTTTAATATTAGCAGTTTCCCATGATATTTTTAACGACTTAGACTTATCCTTAATGACAAATTGCAATACGGTCATCTTTGATTCCAAGTCGGTTATGTCAAGAGACCTTGTCGATGGTCGATTATAGAAATAAAGTAGTAAAAAGTTACTTTATTTAGTTAAAAAATATTCGAAATATCTATTGTAATCCCATTTTAAGTCTATTATTTTTATGCTGTTAAAAGGGGACTTTAAAAACTAGAATTTAACAAATCAATTTATAATTTATAAAACATTAATCAATTATTTATGAAAATTTTACTCGTAAACACAAACGTGATCAATAGTATTGGTCTAAAAAAAGTTATAACAACTTTCGTGGATAGAAAAGTTGACATTATTTCTAAAATGGAATTACTGCAGTCAAAATTAGAAGAGGGCAGGTATTCACATGTTTTCATTAGTGAAGAAATATTATTAGCAACGTCGAGAGATATTATACAAACACTTGCAAGAACATATCCTTTGACAAAATTTATGATTATATGTAAAAGCAAGTATAATTTTAACGATATACAATCAAATAATAATCCGAATGTTTATTTTCTGGAAGAGGATATCTCATTTAATAATTTTCAAAAAGAAATTAGAAACTTTTTTAACATTGAAACTAATAGAGATATTACATTTAGACCAGATCCGATTTTATCTAACGGTCAAAGTAAAGTTTTTGAATATTTGATTTCAGGTTATAGAACTAAACAAATTGCAGAGTCGTTGAATATTAAACAAAACACGGTGTCTACAATTAAAAAAATTATTTTCAAGAAATACAATGCGAAGTCTGTTGTTGATTTGCTTGATTATAGTAATAATTTATAGGGGATGAAGTAGTGAAGGGGATTGCATTCTATTATTGGATGTCAGTCCTCTTCCTCTTCTATTTAATTAAGGAACTCTTCTATTTTAATTTAAGGATTTTGAATTTCATAAAAATTTATTTATACTGAATTATGACCACGAAGGAAATCATTACTAGTTGGGCTGAATTATTCAATATGCAGGACATAGAGGGATTGACGAATTTATATAATGAACATTCTGTAAGCCATCAAACACCTAATATACAAATTGAAGGAAAGGAAAACATTAAAAAAATGTTTGAAGAAGAGTTTAGTCAATTTGAGATTACTTGTTATGTTGAAAATATATTTGAAAATGGTGATTGGGGAATGCTTGAATGGAAAGGGGATGAGGATGGTATTTTGAGAGGTTATAGTATTTTTCAAGTAATCGATAGTAAAATTAATTTACAAATTGGTTACTGGGATAATATGAGTTTTTTAAATCAGATAGAAAAAATCATCTAGTAATTTGTTCCATAATTGTTTTACAATATTTAAAATTTTGAAGAAGGGGGAGTTGGGACTTAATCACAATGATATTTGTGAAAGTTGTCAACCCTCCTTCTTTAACTATCATATCTTTTCAGAATTCCTTCCTCAAAAAAAGCTACGTATTAAATACATTCTGCACGGTATATTTTAAAATCACATGATAATTTAAGGATGAAAAAAATTTTACTAATTGAAGATGATAGCCATCTAAGAGAAAATATTATGGAGCTACTAGAATTATCTAATTATCAAGTTTTAATTACAGGTAATGGGAAAGATGGAGTAGAAAAAGCAATACATGATAAGCCAGATTTGATAATATGTGATATCGTAATGCCTATTCTAGATGGGTTTAGTGTCTTACACTTATTACAAAGAAACGATTCATTAAAAAAAATTCCTTTTATTTTCGTATCGGCTAAAACAAATAGGGAGGATTATAGAAAAGCGATGGAGCTTGGTGCGGACGATTTTATAACTAAACCATTTGAACTAACAGAACTATTAAATGCAATTGAAATTCGGTTTAAAAAACAGGAAATTCAAAATCATAAAATTGAATCTAATGGAAATAATTATATACAAAATGCAGACGAACAATTAATCATTAACGAATTTTTTACTGATCGAAATATAAATACATACAAAAAGAAAGAAATTATTTATTCTGAAGGCAACCATTTAAATGGTTTGTATTATTTAGTAAGAGGTAAGGTAAAAACATTTCTTACAAATGATACTGGCAAATCGATAATTACTGATTTATATAAAGAGGGAGATATTTTCGGTTATGTACCTTATTTCAGAGGTTCTAATTATTATGATAATGCGGTTGCTATTGAGAGATCTGACCTTGCAATTATACCTTCTATTGAGTTTGAGTCATTACTTAATAATAATCATAGTTTTTCTAAAAGTATGATACAAATGTTGGCAAAAAATATACATTTTAAAGAGCATAAATTATTGTCAATTGCATATAATTCCCTACGAAAAAAAGTGGCAGATGCGTTATTACAAATTCATGAAAAGTTCTATTCTAATGGAAGCACAAATGGAAGTATTGACATAAGTAGGTATAATTTAGCCAATATTGCAGGAACGGCAACAGAGTCGTTAGTAAGGACATTGAGTGACTTCCAATCTGAAAAACTTATTGAGTTTGACAAAGATGGGGGAATCGTAATTCTCAATGCCCTTAAGCTTGAACGACTACCAAACTAAACAATCAACTATTTATTATTTTACAGGTATATATTTTTTATTATCTACTTTTTTCGCATGTAGTCGAGGTAATTCAATTTTTAAAATACCGTCTTGATAACTTGCGTCCACATTTTCTTTATTGATATCATCTGGCAGGGAAAGACTTCTAGTGAATGCAGAATAACTGAACTCTTTTCGAGTGAAATTTTCATCTTTTTCTTCTAATTCTTTTTTATTTTCACTGCTCACTGTTAATATATTGCCTTCTACTTCAATTTTAAAATCACTTTTCTTTAATCCAGGTGCTGCTAAAGTAACTGTAAAATGATTATTACTTTCCTTAACATTCACCGAAGGTGTATTAATAGTTTTAAGCCAAACTCCATTATCAAACCATTCATCCCATGGTTTAAAAAAATCATTAAAAAGGCTAGGCGCTAAATTGTCCTTTTTTTTTGCTAATGTTGAATTTTCCATGATCTTTAATTTTAATTGTTTTTTAATAAACTATAACTCTTTTATGTTGTATCGTTATTTTTTCTGATGACTTAGGTATATACATATATAATATTCCAGTCTTATACTCTGCGCTTATAAATTCAGGATCTGCAAATTCAGGTAGTTTAATTTGAGTTTTGAAACAGGTGTATTCAAATTCATGCATTAAAAATGAATTTTTGATTGGATGTTTTGTTTCTTCGTCAACCAAACTAATTGTTATAATATCATTGTCAACACTTATTCTTATATACTCTCTTCTTGTTCCTGGGATAGCTACTTCCACTTTATAGCTATCGTTTAATTCCATAATATTTACTAATGGGAACGATATTTTTTCGGGTATAATACCTCTCATTTTTTTAGAAGCCGATGCATCATCCATAAGTGGAACATAGGTTCCTGGATATACTAAAGAGTCAATTCTACCCTCAGCTTGCTTTTTCATAATGGCATTTTTAATAGAGTAATAAAACACTAAGCTAGTAGTTAAACTCCCTAAAAAAAATGATTTTAGTAATTTATAATTTTGATTCTAGTCAATATTTTAAATTTTTTATTCGCCACAATCTTCATCATATTTCAGCTTACTTAAATCCATATTCATTTTTTTAT
The DNA here is from genome assembly GCA_947452555.1 of Bacteroidota bacterium. GTDB lineage: Bacteria > Bacteroidota > Bacteroidia > Chitinophagales > Chitinophagaceae > Sediminibacterium. The sequence continues at coordinate 4,410 of CANGDH010000005.1, read as the reverse complement.
CACTCAATATTTTAACATTTTTTTTGATGTTATTTTTTGTATGAATTTGGTAGTAATTCTCACTAATTAACATAGACTTTTCGGCAAGTAATTTTTTATCCTTTTTATTTTTTATGTTTCTATAATGAGTTCTCATAAACAAATTATTAAACTGAAAATAGGTATTATGTACAGGCTATAAAAAAAGTATTTTGAGTAAAATATCACTTTGTTAAGTATTAAGTTATTTGATCAACTTGCTTCGATCACTTTTTCTTTTTCAACGCTCTTAATATAGTGCCATAAAAAAAAGTAGGGGCATAAAAAAAGCCACAACTTTCGTTGCGGCTTTTTTCGTTGGTTGCCTGACCAGGATTCGAACCTAGACAAACTGCACCAAAAACAGTTGTGCTACCGTTACACCATCAGGCAATCCTCTAGCCATTCGTAGAATGGAGTGCAAAAATAGGGGTCAGCGCAAAATTTTCCAAATTTTTATCTGATATAAGTAGTTTATTATCAATTTGACTTAACTTAATCCTCAAATTCCTTTAATAAATTAAACACCTTGCCATGGGAAACAAATTAATGCTTGTATCGGCTTTTATTGCTTGTATGTTTTTATTCGCTTTTACAAAAGCTGAAAAAAAGAAGAAAATTGTATTTTTCGGGGATTCTATCACCCAAATGGGCGTCAATAAAGGTGGTTATATTGATATTTTAAATAATAACTTACAACAATGGGGGAAAGCGGGTCAATATGAAATTATTGGGGCTGGAATAGGTGGGAATAAGATATATGACCTGTATTTGAGAATGGAGAAGGACGTTTTAGCACAACATCCGGACGTAGTAGTAATTTTTGTGGGGGTGAATGACGTTTGGCATAAATCTAGTTTTGGAACAGGGACAGATTATGATAAATTTGGCATTTTTTACGATGCTGTTGTAAAAAAAATCCAAGCTCAGGGTGCTAAAGTTATTGTAGTAACTCCAGCAGCAATAGGAGAGCGTCATGACTACTCTAATTCTCAAGACGGGGACCTAAATATATATAGTAATTGGATTCGCAAATATGCAACTGAAAATGCATTAGGGTTAGTTGACCTAAGAAAAATATTTCATGAATATAGCTTAGCTCATAATCCTGAAAATAATGAGAAAGGGATTTTAACTACCGACAGAGTTCATTTAAATGAAAAAGGGAATCAATTGGTTGCAGACGAAATGTGGAAAGCAATCCAATACTAGTAGCTTGCTTTATAAAAATGTATTTAATAAAAAAGCCCCCAAGCATTTTTGCAAGGAGGCTTTTTTATGGGTAAAATTTTAATTTATTGAATTGTATTCACAAACCTTTAACTCGCAACCACTAAGTAATAATTCTTTTTACCTTTTTGTATAAGTAAGTATTTTCCTTGTAACAAATTTTCCATTTGCACAGTTGTAAATTCAGCACTAATTTTTTCTTTATTTATGCTCAATCCTCCTGCCTGCCACATTTTACGGGCTTCTCCTTTACTTGGGAATATTGCTGTATCTGCCAATAAACTTACTAAATCGTAACCTTCTTTTAATTGTGCTAATGTCACATTTACAGTTGGAACACCTTCCATTACCTGTAATAATTGCGCTTCATTTAAGGATAGTAATACTTCGGTAGTTGCATTTCCAAATAATATTTCGGTTGCTCTTATAGCAAAATTTAAATCTTCTTCGCTATGTACAAATTTCGTTAATTCAGCTGCTAATGCTTTTTGCAATATTCTTTGTTGCGGAGCTATATCATGTTCTATAATCAGCGCATCAATTTTAGTAGGTTCTAGTAGCGTGAATATTTTAATCCATATTTTTGCATCTTCATCACTTGCATTCAACCAAAACTGATAAAACTGATAAGGAGAGGTCTTAGTAGCATCTAACCATATATTTCCCTTCTCTGTTTTTCCAAATTTTCCTCCGTCTGATTTTTTAATTAATGGACAAGTAAATGCATAAGCTTCTCCACCCATTTTACGACGAATCAATTCTGTACCTGTGGTAATATTACCCCACTGATCACTTCCCCCCATTTGTACTTTACAGTTCTTATTTTTAAATAACCAGTAAAAGTCATAGCCCTGTATTAATTGATAAGTGAATTCTGTAAAACTCATACCAGTATCACCTTCTAGTCTTTTCTTAACACTGTCTTTTGCCATCATATAGTTGACAGTAATATGCTTTCCTGCTTCTCTAATAAAAGATAAAAAACTAAAATCTTTAAACCAATCATAGTTGTTTACCATCTCTGCCGCATTGGGTTGCGTGCTATCAAAATCTAAGAAATGGGATAATTGTTTTTTTACACCAGCTATATTAAAAGACAATGTTTCCTCACTCAATAAATTGCGTTCCTCGCTTTTTCCACTAGGATCACCCACCATTCCTGTTGCACCACCAACTAAAGCAAAAGGCTTATGTCCTGCTTTTTGCAAATGCACCAATAATAAAATGGGCACCAAGCTACCTATATGTAAACTGTCGGAAGTAGGGTCAAAGCCAATATAGCCTGATACTTGTTCTTTTTCAAACAATTCTTCAGTGCCTGGCATAATGTCTTGAATCATACCTCTCCAGCGTAGTTCTTGGATCAATGTCATAGTATCTATACTTTCGGCAAAAATAACTACTAAAAAGCAATAATTTCGCATCATGAACCCAACAACTCCCACAATTGGCGAAGGAAACAGAATTTTACATTTTTTGATTGACACTATTTTGATATTTTTCCTTAGTTTTTTAATATACAAATGGTATAATTTTTATGTGTATTTCTGGGCTTTTAAACCTATCCGTTATGGTTATTTCTTTTTTGCATTTACTTGGGTGTATACTTTTTTATTCGAACTACTCTTTCTAAGAACACCTGGTAAAATGTTTACTGGAACCAAAGTCATGTCAACGAGTGGGAAACGACCTAATATTTTGCAATTTTTTATTCGTGCAACAATTCGAGCCACCCTGGTATCCATGTTTGGCTTGGCTTGGAATGACCAGCCTCTTCATGATACTTTTTCAAAAACAGTTTTAGTAAAAGCATAATCATTCCTTAATTCGCAACTTATAAAAGCGGCTAGGGAAGTACATTTGTAAAATTTTTTAAATGGCCAAGATCGGTATAAATATAGCAACAGGTAGTTTACAACAAGCGGAAATGATTGTAGGCATTGACTTAGGGACTACTAATAGCTTAGTGGCTATAATCCATCCAGAAACTAAATTACCCACCGCTTTAAAAGAATTTGATGGTAGCAGTGTAGTTCCTAGTGTGATACATTTTGATAATTTTGGAAATACTACGGTAGGAACACTTGCTAAACCTTTTTTAGAATCAGACCCTCAGCATACTATATTCAGTGCAAAACGTTTAATGGGTAAAAACTACAAAGACGTTGAATCACATCAAGATTTTTTTGCGTATAAAATTATAGACGACAATACAGAAAGCTTGGTTAAAGTGCAAGTCGGAAATAAGTTTTATACACCTATTGAGTTGAGTGCTTTTATCTTAGAAGAATTAAAAAAAAGAGCGGAGCATATTTTAAAAACGCCAGTAACCAAGGCGGTAATCACAGTACCAGCCTATTTTAATGACGCACAAAGACAAGCCACTCGTGACGCAGGAAAACTAGCAGGACTGGACGTTTTGAGAATAATTAATGAGCCCACTGCGGCAAGTTTAGCATATGGCTTAGGGTTAAATCCAACTGAAGAAAAAACAATTGCGGTATACGATTTAGGAGGTGGCACTTTCGATATTTCTATTTTGAAAATCTCTAATGGAATTTTTGAAGTATTAAGTACGAATGGAGATACCTATTTAGGAGGGGATGATTTAGATAGAGCTATTATTGAATATTGGATGCAACAATTTGACAAGGTGGATTTAAATCAACATCGTGAATTAAAACAACAGTTAAGATTAGCAGCAGAAAAAGCAAAAATATATTTATCAAATAATGAAATTTTTGAAACAGATTTCGCTGGAGATAAAATTTCAATTACTAAAAATATCTTTGAATCTTTAGTACAACCTATTGTTCAAAAAACGATTGACTGTTGCACGAATGCTATGAAGGACGCGGGTTTGAAGGTTTCTGAAATCAATACAGTTTTAATGGTTGGTGGAAGTACGCGTGTGCCATTAGTTAAGAAAACTGTAGCAGCATTTTTTAATCAAGAAGTAAACGATAGTGTTAATCCAGACGAAGTTGTAGCATTAGGTGCAGCCGTGCAAGCCGATATTTTAGCGGGGAATAATCAATCCATGTTATTATTGGACATCACTCCTTTAAGTTTAGGAATTGAAACAATGGGAGGGTTAATGGACGTTTTATTACCACGTAATGCTAAAATACCAACAAAAGCTGGTCGACAATATACCACACA
>CANGDH010000004.1 GCA_947452555.1 Bacteroidota bacterium | reverse complement strand
TGTTGAAAAAATAGTTAAAGAAGCAAATACAAAATTTTTATGAGCGAACAAATACAAGCAAATAATAATCTCGAATCAGATGAAATTTCTTTAAAGGAATTAATAATCAAGATTAAAGAAGTTGTAGCCTATTTAAAATCCAAATGGAAAATTATTTTTCTAATAAGTTTTATAGGAGCGTCCATAGGTGTTATATATGCTTTTGTTGAAAAGCCAACCTATAAAGCTACTTTAACCTTTGCTTTAGAAGAAGATAAAGGTAGTGGGGGTGGAGGATTGAGTGGCGCTTTGGGTTTAGCAAGTAGTTTAGGGATTGACTTAGGAGGAAGCGGGGGTGGCGCATTTGCTGGGACAAACTTGATAGAGTTAATGAAGAGCAGATTATTGGTAGAGAAGACATTATTAAGACCTGTTATTGTTGGAAAGGATACCATAAGTTTAGCAGAGTACTATATTAGAGTTAATAAGTTAAGAGAAGGCTGGGAGAAAAAACCAGCTATTTATAATATTCAATTTCCTTACAATACAGATAGATTAAATTTTACATTACAACAAGATTCCATTTTACAAATTTTATTTAAAAGTTTAACTGAAAAAGAGAAGCTTTCAATACTACAAAAAGACAAAAAAGTGTCTATTACTAGTATAGAAGTGATGAGCGAAAATGAACTATTTGCAAAAACATTTTGTGAAAAACTAGCTAAGGAAACTTCAGATTTTTATATTGAGACTAAGAGTAAAAAAGCTAGAATGAATGCCGATATTTTACAAAAGCAAGCAGACAGTGTAAGAGCAGAATTAAATGCAGCTATTAGTGGATTGGCTTCAGAATCGGATAATGTGTATAATTTAAATCCTTCACTTACAAAGAAAACAACACCTAGTAAAAAAAGACAGATAGATGTTCAAGCAAATACCGCAATACTTACTCAATTAGTTACACAGTCAGAACTTTCAAAGGTTGCTTTAAGAAAAGAGACCCCTTTAATCCAATTAATTGATAAGCCCATTATGCCATTAGAAAAAGAAAAAACAGGTAAGTTGAAAGCTTTGATTTTCGGAGGATTTTTAGGAGGATTTTTAACTGTATTGTATTTGGTTTTTAGTCAATTGTATAAGAAATTAATAGATTAGTGTGGTCCATTTGTAAGGAGGTTATTTGTAGGTAGTTGTTAATTAACATTATACTGGAAATCAAGCTAATTATAAGTTTAATTTTTTATTTATAGGTTGTTGATAGTGGTTAAAAAGTAGGTACTTGGTGTGCAGTTTGGTGCTTATATTTTAAAGAATAATATAGAAAAATGAAATCCAAAGCGATTATAGTTAGTGGCTATTTTAATCCCATTCATAAAGGTCATATTGAGTATTTTCAAAATGCAAAAGCGAATGGAGATAGGTTATTTGTGATAGTAAATAGCGATTTCCAAAGAGCATTAAAAGGATCTAAAGAGTTTCAAGATGAAAAAGAAAGAGTATTTATAGTTGAAAGCTTACGATTAGTTGACAAATGCTTTCTTTCTATAGACAAAGATAGGACAGTGGTAGAATCCATTAAAATGATTTTTAATGAATTTGGTAGCGAGTACCAACTTGCATTTGCAAATGGTGGCGATCAAAATAATGACACTATTCCAGAAAGACCAATTTGTGAACAATTGGGAATTCAATTGATAGATGGATTGGGAGGGAAAATACAATCATCATCTTGGTTACTTAATAATCAAAATACCAAATAGTTTTAAATAGATGGACTATAATCGCTTATTTGAACTAAACTCCAAAAAAATTTTAGTAATTGGTGATATTATGCTTGACATATATCAATATGGAAACTGCAATAGAATATCTCCGGAGGCGCCAGTTCCTGTTATTGATTTTACAAAAGAAGAAAAAATGCTTGGAGGTGCGGGAAATGTATTAAAAAATTTAGTTTCATTTGGTTCAAACTGTGAAATAATTTCTATAATTGGTGAAGATATATCAGGAACTATAGTCTTAGAAAAACTAAATGATCTAAAAATTGACAATAAATCAATAATCGTTGATAAATCAAGACGCACAACTGAAAAATGTAGAATAGTTTCTGCTGGTCAACAATTAATTAGAATTGATAAAGAAGATAAACATTCAATTGATGATGAAATAGAAGGAAAAATAATTACATATGTTAGAAATAATATCCAAAGGTATGACGTCATTTTATTTTCGGATTATTTAAAAGGGCTATTAACTGAAAAAATTTGTTTTGAAATAATCAAGTTGGCAAAAAATAATGATGTACTTACTTTAGTTGATCCTAAAGGAGCAAATTATAAAAAGTTTAAAAATATAGATTTAATAAAACCAAATTTAAAAGAAGCTGAAATTTTAATTGGAAAAAAAATTGAATCGATTGAAGATATAAGATTGGCATGCACTTTTTTGAAAACTATGTTAGAATGCAAATATGTAGTAATAACGCTAGCGGAAAATGGAATTGCATTATTAGAAAATAGCTTTGAAATTATACCAACCGAAACTTGTCAAGTTTTTGATGTTTCAGGTGCGGGTGATACTGTATTAGCTAGCTTGGCCATTTGTTTAAAGAAAAAATATTCATTAGTTGAAGCTTGTAATTTTTCAAATAAAGCCGCTTCAATTGTAATAAGGAAATTTGGAAGTACAGTAACAACAATATCAGATGTGATCAGTATGAATAAAAAAAATCATTTTTAAATGAAAGTTGTAATAGTAGGCACTGGATATGTAGGATTAGTAACGGGTACTTGTTTTGCTGAGACGGGCAATAAAGTAACATGTGTGGATATTGATCAAGCTAAAGTAGAAAAATTAAGTGCTGGTCAAATCACTATTTACGAGCCAGGCTTAGAGAAAATATTTTTAAGAAATATCAAAGAGGGAAGATTAAAATTTACCATGCAGTTGGAGGTAGCTATTAAGGATGCAGAGATTATTTTTTTAGCATTACCAACACCTCCGGGTGCAGATGGTAGCGCGGACTTAAAATATGTCTTGGGTGTAGCGGATCATTTAGGAAAGATTTTAAAGGGCTATAAAGTCATTGTAAATAAGAGCACAGTGCCAGTTGGTACTGCAGATAAAGTAAGTGCCGCGATTGCCAAAAACTACACAGGTGAATATGATGTAGTTAGTAACCCTGAGTTTTTAAGAGAGGGTGTGGCGGTGGATGATTTTATGAAGCCAGATAGAGTAGTTGTAGGAACAAGATCGGAAAGAGCTAAGAAATTAATGAGTGATTTATATGCGCCCTTTGTAAGACAGGGTAATCCAGTGATCTTTATGGATGAGCGTAGTTCGGAGTTAACAAAGTACGCAGCCAACTCCTTCCTTGCGACAAAGATTTCTTTCATGAACGAGGTTGCACAGTTGTGTGAGCGAATGGGTGCAGACGTGGATATGGTAAGAAAAGGAATAGGTTCTGATGAGCGTATAGGTAAAAGGTTTTTATTCCCAGGTATTGGATATGGAGGAAGTTGCTTTCCTAAAGATGTACAAGCTTTAATCATGTCGTCTGACGAAGTGAACTATACTTTTGAGATTTTAAAAGCGGTGGAGAAAGTAAACGCGAATCAAAAACTACATTTAGTAGAAAAGATCAAAGCATATTACAATGGCAACTTAGCAGGCAAGCATTTTGCATTATGGGGACTAGCGTTTAAACCAAATACCGATGACATTAGAGAGGCGCCAGCATTGAGTATCATTGACGCACTAACTCAGGCAGGGGCAACGGTAACGGCTTATGACCCAGAAGCGATGCCGAATGTAAAAGCAAAGATAGGTGATAAGATCAAGTATGCCGAAAATCAATATCAAGCATTGGAAGGAGCAGCAGCTTTAATTATTGCTACAGAGTGGAGTGAGTTTAGAACACCGGACTTTGATTTAATGGAGCAAAAGTTAAATCAACACAAGATTGTATTTGATGGCAGGAACTTATTTGATGTGAGAAAGATGATTGAGCTGGGCTATTATTATGAGAGTATCGGAAGATCTGGTTCAGAAAAATAATCCCATTTTAAACAAACAACATGAGTCAGAAAAGAATATTAATTACAGGAGCAGTCGGATTTTTAGGATCTAATTTATGTGATCGTTTTATACATGAAGGTTACTATGTAATTGCTATGGATAACTTAATTACAGGGGACTTACAAAACATTGCACACTTAAGAAGCAATCCCAATTTTGAGTTTATCCATCATGATGTGACAAAGTATATTGAGATAGAAGGCACATTGGATTATATTTTACATTTTGCATCTCCAGCTAGTCCGATTGATTATTTAAAAATACCAATTCAGACTTTAAAGGTAGGTGCAATGGGTACCCATAATTGTTTAGGCTTAGCCAAAGCAAAGGGTGCAAGGATACTCGTGGCAAGTACGAGTGAAGTATATGGGGATCCTCTAGTACATCCTCAAACGGAGGAGTATTGGGGCAATGTAAATCCAGTAGGTCCAAGAGGCGTGTACGACGAAGCAAAACGCTATATGGAATCCATCACGATGGCATACCATACGTTCCATAATGTAGACACGCGCATCATCCGCATCTTTAATACCTATGGTCCAAGAATGCGATTGAATGATGGCCGAGCACTTCCTGCATTTATTGGTCAAGCATTAAGAGGCGAGGACATGACTGTGTTTGGTGACGGTTCACAAACAAGAAGCTTTTGTTATGTAGACGATTTAGTGGAAGGTATTTACAGATTATTAATGAGTGATTATACACAGCCTGTAAATATTGGCAACCCGAATGAAATCAGTTTAAAGGATTTTGCTGAGGAGGTATTAAAATTAACAGGATCAGGCGTAAAGATTATTTACAAGCCATTACCAGTGGACGACCCTAAACAACGCCAGCCCGATATTACAAAAGCCAGAACTCTTTTAGGCTGGGAGCCAAAAGTAGATCGTGCCCAAGGGTTGAAAAAGACCTACGATTACTTTAAAGCATTACCTCCAAGTGAGTGGACAAAAGCACCAATAGAATTTATATCAAAATAAATATAATAATATGCGTAAAAAATTAATAGTTACAGGTTCAATGGGGTTAATTGGATCAGAGGTAGCAGAGTATTTTTTAGAAAAAGGTTGGGAAGTATACGGAATTGACAATAATCAAAGAGCAATCTTCTTTGGATTGCAAGGAGACAATTCTTTAAACAAAGATCGTTTAGCAAAGTATGGAAATAATTACAAGCTATATACAAATATAGATATTAGAAATCGGGAATCAATCTTAAAGATTATCCCAGAAATTAAACCTGATGCTATAGTTCACACTGCAGCACAACCAAGTCATGACAGAGCTGCTTCAATTCCCTTTGAAGATTTCGATACTAATGCGGTTGGAACATTCAACTTGTTAGAGTCGCTACGTCGCTATTCTACTGAAGTCCCGTTTGTACACTTGTCTACGAATAAAGTATATGGTGATGCACCAAACAATATTAAGATGAAGGAGCTGGAAACACGATTTGATTATGATGATGTTGAATATGAACATGGAATTGCAGAACATTTTAGCATAGATCAATCTAAGCACTCATTGTTTGGTGCTTCCAAGGTTTCAGCCGACATATCAGTACAAGAATATGGACGTTATTTCAACATGCCTTCTGCTTGTTTACGTGGTGGTTGTTTAACAGGGCCTAATCATGCTGGAGTTGAATTACACGGTTTCTTAAGCTACTTAATTAAATGTAATATTGAAGAGCGAGAGTATAGTGTTTTTGGGTATAAGGGAAAGCAAGTACGAGACAACATTCACTCGTACGATGTGGCTCGATTCATTGAAGAATTCATTAATGCTCCACGAGTAGCAGAAGTATATAACATAGGTGGAGGCAAAGAAAATTCAGTTTCAATTTTAGAGGCATTTGACTTAATTGCAAAAATTTCAGGTAAATCAATGAAGTATAAATATGTGGAACAAAATCGTATTGGTGACCATATTTGCTACTATAGCGATTTGCGCAAAATGAAAGCTCATTATCCAAATTGGAATATTACTAAATCATTAGAAGATGTTTTTATTGACATCTATAACCGTTATATGGAATCATGAAAATATTAATTACAGGAGGGTGCGGATTTGTAGGATCAAACTTAGCAGTTTTATTCAAACAACATTATGCAGAATCAGAAGTTTATTGTTTAGATAATCTATCTCGAAGAGGTTCTGAAATAAATTTACAAAAAGTATTAGCAGCTGGTGGGCAATTTGTTCATGGGGATGTTCGTGTAAAAACAGATTTTAAACGTATTCCAAAAGTAGATATTATTATTGATGCAGCTGCTGAACCATCAGTTTTAGCAGGAAAAGTTCCAGGTGAATTAGAGAATTTGATTGATACAAATTTAAATGGTACAATTAATACACTCTATTTTGCCAAGAAGCACCAAGCTGCAATTATTTTTCTTTCTACATCTCGCGTCTATCCATATGATACTTTAGCACAAGCTAAACTTATAACATCACCAAAACGATTTAATTTATCAAATGATCAATTATTATTAGGATTATCAGAGCAGGGTGTTGCTGAAAATTATCCCTTGGAGGGGTTAAGATCTTTATATGGGGCAACAAAATTAGCTTCTGAATATTTCATAAAAGAATTTGCAAATAATTTTAGTATACCAGCAATCATAAATCGTTGTGGAGTATTAAGTGGCCCTTACCAAATGGGTAAAATTGATCAGGGTGTTATAGTTCTTTGGATGGCTAAACATTTCTGGGAAGGACGTTTAGGTTATATTGGATATGGTGGCCTTGGGCAACAAGCTAGAGATGTATTACATGTTCGTGACTTATTTAGATTAGTTCAATGGCAAATTGCAAATCTGGGCTTACTACAAGGTCAAATATACAACGTAGGTGGAGGATTAGAAAATACAGTTTCATTAGCAGAATTGACTGATTTATGCTCAAAAATTACTGAGAATAAAATTGAGATCGGATCTTCGATTGAAAACAGGCCGGGAGATTTGCCAATTTATATCACCGATAACAGTAAGATTAAAGAGTTTAGTGGTTGGAAACCTGAAATTAGTATGGAAGTAATATTAATGGAAATTTTCGATTGGCTAAAAAAAGACGAGAAAGTACTAAAATCAATTTTATCTTAAAATATTTCAATGTATTTAATAGAATCCGTATTATTATATAAATGATAAATAAAAATGTTACAAAAAAGATATTTACAAATAAACTTGGAAACAACAGTTTATTAATATTAGTTTACACAATTGTATATATCTATTTTATTGGGATGCCCAAAAAATTAGTAAACGATTTAGATCCCTCATGGCAGTTTACTATTAATTATGCAGTATCCAATAATTTAATATTTGGTAAAGATATAATATTCACATATGGTCCACTAGGGTATTTATTTTATTCAACAATGGAAGGCTTGAATCACTACCATATGTTTATTAAATACCTTTTTCAATTTTCATATTTGATAGTATTTATGTTTATGATAAATGATTTAAATGTCATCATAGACAAAATTAACATCAATAAATTTTTAAAAAATATTACAAAATATTTATTAATCCCTTTTGCTTTTTTAAAATCAACGTTGTTTAGTGATTTTTCACCAATTATATTTCTAACATTATTATATGCCTATAATCAAATTATTAATAACCGAATCCATTTCATTAAAAAGAGCAATATATTTTTATTATTCTTTTTAACTATTACTTCTAATATATTATTTTTTGGAAAAGTTAGTTATGGAATTTTTGTTTTGTTTTATGCATTATTGTATATCTTTCATTTATTAATAAATAAAGAATTTAGGCAATTAATTGCGTTTTCAACAATAATAATTTTTATTTTCATTTTCACTTTAAAAACTACATCTATTGATTTAGAATACTATTTGAAGAATTCTTATGAAATCATCATTGGTTATAAAAACTCAATGATGATTGATCTAGTTACTATTTCAAAAAGTACCTACATTAAATATTATATTTTTTACTTTTTATTTCTTACGATTGCATTATATTTTTTTATTTCGCTTGCGAAAAATATTATAAAAAATAAATATAAATTAAACATTCTTTTAATCATTAATTCAGCTGCATTATACTATATTTTTTCATATTCATTTTCACGTGGAATCGGAAGTTTAATATTTGCAACCCCATTAGTAATCTTTATTTTTTATAATTTTGTTGAATCATTTTATGAAAGTGATATAAAAAAATTATTTTTTTATATCACTTTCATAATTCTATCGGTACATTTAACTACTTTTTTGTACTTAAATCTAAGAAGGCTTAATGTTTCCAATAGTAAGCCTGATTTATTAAATGAAATTATATTCAATAAAAAAAACAGAATAAACTTTAATAAGAAAGAGACTTTCGACATATATCCTTATTTAACTTCAATTGCTTACTTTAATAATCTAAATTATAAACCACGGCCAATTATACAGTCTTATAGTTGCTATACTTATAAACTAGACTCTATAAATTCAGTTTTTTTTCAAAACAAGCATGTTGATTATATAATTTTTCATAATAGTCCAACTAATCTAACATGGGGTGGTCCAAAATTATTAGGTAATTCTATAGACAATCGTTATTTCATGTTTGAAGAACCAATTACGAAGATCCAAATATTAAATAATTACGAAAATCCAATTAATGTTGGAGACTCATTATTTTTCGTAGAAAAAAATTCAAATGCTAATTTTTTAAAGTTCAATGTATTAAAAAGCAATATTATAAAATTTGAAGATACAATTGTTACACAAGAACAAGAATTGTTATTTGCCACTTTTGATTTTAAAATTAAGAATGAAACAAAAGTACTTTCATTAATTCACAATCTGCCTAATGTGTTTATTGAATTTGAACTCAATAATGGAAAAAAAATTTCTCATCAAGTTGTAGTAAATTTATTAAAAAGCCCAGTTTTAATAAATTATTATTGTATTGATTATCATGATTTTTTTAATATTAAAAAAAATCCTACATCAATCAATAAAGTTAAAAAAATAAAATTTTTTCAAAGTTATAATGGGTACAAAGATGAAATAAATGTAAATTTCTATAAAGCAAAAATAAACAATCAATGAAACTAAGTATTGTAATACCTGCTTATAATGAAGCACAAAATTTACCATCTACTATATATGAATTTTATAATTTATTAATTGTTAACAATATTGATCATGAAATAATAATAGTAAATGATAATTCAAAGGATAACACTATCGAAGTTGTACAAGAATTGCAAAAAACAATACCTACAGTTAGGTTAATTACAAATGAACCTCCAAATAATGGTTTTGGTTATGCAATTAGATGTGGGTTAGATAATTTTGAGGGCGATTGCGTTGCTATTGTTATGGCAGATCTTTCAGATAGTCCTGAAGATTTAGTTAAATTTTATAATAAATTTAATGAAGATAAGGTTGATTGTGTTTTTGGAAATAGGTTTTGTAAAGAAAGTGTTTTAAGTGGGTACCCTAAAAAGAAATTATATATAAATAGGATAGTAAATACAATGATTTCTTTTGCTTTTAACATTAATTATAGGGATTGCACAAATGCTTTTAAATTATATTCAAAAGAGACAATTAATTGTGTAAAACCATTAATATCGCCTCATTTTAATCTTACTGTTGAAATTCCATTGAAAGCAATTATAAGAGGTTGTTCTTTTGCTGTTATTCCTAATAATTGGCAAAATAGAAAACACGGAGTTTCTAATCTAAAATTAAGAGAAATGGGTAGTAGATACTTTTTTATAATTTTATATTGTTTAATAGAAAAATATTTTAGTAAAGGTGACTTTAAGAAAAAATGGTAAAATATAAAAAATTATTTATATGAATAAAGAGCAAAAAATTTATGATCAATTAGAAGATCATAATAATTTAGTAAATGAGATTAAGCGAAATTATATTGGAAAAATTGTAGAAATTTCTGATGTTATTGTTTCGGCACTTAAAAATAATAATAAAATTCTAATATTCGGCAATGGTGGTAGTGCAGCTGATGCACAGCATATTGCTGCTGAATTTACTGGAAGATTTAAAAAAGAAAGAAAAGGGTTATCAGCTATAGCTTTAACAACTGACACGTCAGCTATTACAGCAATTGGAAATGATTATGGTTTCGACAAAATATTTAGTAGACAAGTTGAAGCTATTGCTAACCGTGGTGACGTTTTAATTGGAATATCAACAAGTGGTAATAGTGTAAATGTTATTAATGGTCTCGAAGAAGGTAAATTGTCAGATTGTTTTTTAATTAGTTTAACTGGAAATTGCGGTGGCAAATTAAAAGAGATTGCAAATTTAAACTTAAATATTAATCATCAAGTTACTGCTCGGATACAAGAAATGCATATTTTAATAGCGCATTTAATTTGTGAACTTGTTGATACAAATTTTAATTAATTATGAAGGTTGTAATTTTGGCAGGCGGTTTTGGAACTAGGCTTGCAGAGGAAACGGATGTTAGACCTAAACCAATGGTTGAGATTGGTGGCATGCCAATATTGTGGCATATAATGAAAATCTACTCTAGCTATGGATATAATGAATTTATAGTTTGCTTAGGTTATAAAGGTTATGTTATTAAAGAGTATTTTGCAAATCTTTTTCTACATCATGCAGACGTAACCATAGATATTTCGAATAATAAACTTGAGGTGCATAATAGTTTTGCAGAAAATTGGAAAATCACCTTAGTGGAAACAGGGCCAGAAACATTAACTGGAGGCAGAATTAGTAAAGTTCGAAAATATATAGGAAATGAGCCTTTTATGCTTACTTATGGCGATGGAGTGTCTAATGTAAATATTAAAGAACTAGTTGATTTTCATAATAAAAACCAAAAGTTTTGTACAGTAACTTCGGTTCAACCTAGTGGAAGATTTGGTGTTCTACAAATTAATGATCAATCACTTGTTGAATCTTTTCATGAAAAAAGATCTGAAGATATTGGTTGGATTAATGGAGGTTTTTTTGTTTGTCAGCCTGAAATTTTTAATTACATAAATGAAGGCGATAAAACGATTTGGGAAAGAGATCCACTTGAGAATTTGGCAAAAGATAAGCA
The DNA here is from genome assembly GCA_947452555.1 of Bacteroidota bacterium. Taxonomy (GTDB): domain Bacteria; phylum Bacteroidota; class Bacteroidia; order Chitinophagales; family Chitinophagaceae; genus Sediminibacterium. The sequence continues at coordinate 259,432 of CANGDH010000004.1, read as the reverse complement.
GCTTGTTTCTTTTAAACATTCAGGTTTCTGGAGACCAATGGATTCATTAAAAGACAAAATGGATTTAAATGAATTGTGGAATTCAGGAAAAGCTGACTGGAAAATTTGGAAATAATGAATGAATTAAGAAATACATACTTGGACAAACGTGTGTTTGTAACTGGACATACTGGTTTTAAAGGCTCGTGGTTAATAAAAATTTTGAATGATTTTGGTGCGGTTGTAAAAGGGTACGCCCTTGCTCCAGAAAATGAAACTAACTTGTTTAATGAGATAAAGGGTGATGTTTTATGTGAGTCAGTTATAGGTGATTTGCGAGATAGGGCGACTTTGAAAAATGCACTATTAGATTTTCAACCTGATTACGTATTTCATTTGGCCGCACAACCTTTAGTAAGATTGTCATATGAAATTCCTTCGGAAACTTTTGAAGTTAATGCGATTGGGACCGCAAATTTATTAGATGCGATTCGATTACTAGAAAAGAAGTGTAATCTTGTATTGATTACAACTGATAAAGTTTATCATAATAATGAGTGGGAATATCCATATAGAGAAACTGATAGACTAGGCGGTTATGATCCTTATAGTGCAAGTAAGGCATGCTGTGAACTATTAATTGATTCCTATAAAAACTCTTTTTTTAATTTACAAAAATATGATCAACATAAGAAAGCAATTACAGTATGCAGGGCCGGAAATGTAATTGGTGGTGGAGACTGGTCTAAAGATAGATTGATCCCCGATATAATAAGAGCGATATATGCTAATGATGATATTGTAATTAGAAACCCAAATTCGATTAGGCCTTGGCAGCATGTATTAGAGCCACTAATAGGCTATTTAAAATTAGGTTCATTATTAAACTTAGATCCATATAAATATTCGGGAGCATGGAACTTTGGGCCACAATTGTCAGACAATTTAACTGTCTTATCCATTGCCCAAAAAGCAGTAGAAATTTTAAAAAACGGAAAAATTATAGTAAAAGAAGATAACCAAAATCATCACGAAGCGAAATTATTAAAATTAGACATTAGTAAAGTAATGAGTGAAACAGATTGGAAGCCAAGCATGAACACACAAGAAGCAATTTCATTAACGGTTAATTGGTATAAATCCTTTTATGAAAAAAACACACCAGCAAACGAAATACTAAGTTCTAACATAGATTATTATTTCAACCTTATTAATGAAAAATAAAATTATTTTATTAACAGGAGCAAGTGGATTTTTAGGGTCAAGTATTGCAAAGAAAATTATTGCAAACGAAGCTAAATTGATAGTATTAGTTAGAACTAAGTCCAACCTAAATAGATTAATGAATTTAAAAGATAATCTAGAAATAGTTAATATTGATACGATTTCAATTTCAGAAATTTTCAAAAAATATAAAATTGATTTAGTAATTAATGCTGCGACTTCTTATGGAAAAAAGGGGGAATCAATAGAAGAAATTGTAAATGCAAATTACTTATTTCCTCTTTCATTATTATTGAATTCAATAGATACTGGAGTTAAAGAATTTATAAATATCGGAACTTCATTACAGCCATTTGTAAATGAATATTCATTTACAAAGCATCAATTTCTTGAATGGCTGATATTTCATAAAAATAAAATCAAAATCAAAAATGTTATTTTGGAATATTTTTATGGACCGGAAGATGATTCTTGGAAGTTTGTTACAATGCTATTTGAAAAATTTAAGTCTAATGAGCCTTATATTGATTTTACTTCTGGAGAGCAAAAAAGAAATTTTATATATATTGCAGATGTTGTAAATGCATTAATTAAGATAATTGATAGTAGCTGCAACAAAGATCAAATAAATTATTATCATATAAAATCAAGTGAAATAATCACAATAAAAGAGCTAGTTTATTTATGTAAAAAAATATCAAAAAATTCTGTTACTGAATTAAATTTTGGAGTTGTAAATAATAGAATTGATGAAATTAAGGACGCAGCTAACGATGTTATGAATTTAATTAGTTTGCAAAATTGGTATCCTCAAACTAAATTAATAGAGGGATTGGAAATCACATGGAAGTACATTAATGAAAAGAAAAATTAATTTTTATGTTTAAAAATTTCGAAGGAGATTTACTTGATAAGCTCAAAGAAAAAGCACAAAGAAACATTACTAAAATACCAGTTGCTGGAAAAAATTATATTCCTGTAACGGGAAAACTAATTGACTCTGATGACTTGTTGTCTGCGGTGGACGCTAGTTTAGATGGCTGGCTAACTACTGGAAGATTTGCAAATCAGTTTGAAAAAGAATTAGCAAAGTATTTTGGCAGTAGATTTTCCTTATTCGTTAATTCTGGATCATCGGCTAATCTTGTAGCTTTTTACACATTAACTTCGCCAAAATTAGGAGAAAGGGCGATCAAGCCTGGTGATGAAGTTATAACTGTCGCAGCAGGATTTCCAACTACCGTGAATCCAATTATACAATTTGGCTGCGTACCTGTTTTTGTTGATGTTGATATACCAACATATAATATATCTGTAAGCCAACTTGAAAACGCACTATCAAGTAAAACAAAGGCTATAATGATTGCTCATACACTTGGCAATCCATTTAATTTAAGAGCGGTTACAGAATTTGCTAAAAATAATAATTTATGGTTAATAGAAGATGATTGTGATAGTTTGGGAGCAACATATGACAACAAAAAAACTGGAACATTTGGAGATCTGGCTACACTATCTTTTTACCCAGCTCATCATATAACAACTGGAGAAGGAGGTGCTGTGTTGATAAATAATGCATCATTAAAAAAAATCGCTGAGAGTTTTAGAGATTGGGGAAGAGACTGCTGGTGTGAACCAGGAGTAGATAACACCTGTGGAAAAAGATTTGACCAAACACTCGGAGATCTTCCATGCGGATATGATCATAAATACACTTATTCTCATCTCGGCTTTAATCTAAAAGCAACAGATATGCAAGCTGCAATAGGGTTAAATCAATTAAAAAAAGCGGATTTTTTTGTAGAAAGAAGAAGACAAAATCACAAAAGTCTATATAACATTTTGAAGCAATTTGATGAATATTTCATACTACCCGAAGCAACTGAAAATAGTAATCCAAGTTGGTTTGGGTTTCTAATTACTATTCGACCAGAAAGGAATATAAATCGAAATGAATTAGTAAGATATTTAGAATTAAATAAAATTGGAACAAGATTGTTGTTTGCTGGAAATTTAACTAAACAGCCAGCATATTTAAATGCAAAAATCAGAATCGTAGGGGAACTCAATAATACTGATATGATTATGAATAACTCATTTTGGCTAGGCGTTTGGCCTGGATTAGACATAACACATTATGAATATATAGCTGAAGTAATAAAAAAATTCTTAAAGAAGTAAATCATGAAGTATTTAATAACTGGGGGTTGTGGTTTTTTGGGCTCAAATTTGGCTGCTGAAGTATTAAAGAAAGGGGATGAGTTATTTGTATTTGACAATTTGTATCGAACTGGTTCTGAGTCAAATTTAAAATGGCTTATGGAGCTTGGTAAATTTAAATTTTATAAGTCTGACATAAGATCTTATAATGATGTAGAATTTGCAATTAGAGATTCAATGCCAGATGTTATTTTTCATCTTGCTGGTCAGGTGGCAATGACAACTTCTTTAGAAAATCCTAGATTCGATTTTGAGGTTAATGTTATAGGTGGAAATAATTTATTAGAATCTGTAAGAAAATTTTGCAGTAATGCAATTGTTACATATTCATCAACTAATAAAGTATATGGTGATTTAGATTGGGTTAAGTTCTATGAAAATTCAACAAGGTATGAAATACCTGATTTCCCATATGGTTTTGATGAAAATGTTCCTTTAAATTTTCAATCTCCATATGGATGTTCTAAGGGGGCTACAGATCAATATATGCTTGATTACGCGAACATGTTTGATATACGAACTGTTGTTTTTAGGCATTCTTCAATATTTGGCGGAAGACAATTTGCAACTGCTGACCAAGGTTGGATAGGATGGTTTATCCAACAGGCACTCGATATAAAATCTGGGAAATTAAAAAAACCATTTACTATATCAGGTTCTGGGAAACAAGTTAGAGATGTTCTATTTGCTGAAGATTTGATAAGATGTTATTTTTCTGCAATTCAAAATATTGAAAATGTTAAAGGAAAAGTTTTTAATATAGGCGGTGGTTTTTCAAATAGTTTATCCTTACTAGAGTTATTTTCTCTTTTAGAAGAAAAAATGGGAATTCAAATGAATTATGAAAATTTACCATGGAGAATAAGCGACCAAAAAGTTTTTATTGCTAATATCTCTAAATCAAAAAAAATATTTAATTGGACGCCTCTAATAAATAAAGAAAAAGGAATAGATATGATGATTGAATGGATTTCCTCACTTTAATTTTTTAATAAATAAATTTATATTTTGATTAAACGAATTCATCAACTTAGTCTATATCTTAACATTGACCAAAGTTTAATTTTAACGACATTAATTAAGATATGGAGTCTTGTTAAATTGCCAGTTACATTAATTTTAATCACACAGTATTTAAACTCTACCGATAGAGGGTATTGGTACACGTTTCAAAGTCTAGGAGCCTTAACGGTTTTTGCCGAAATGGGGTTTACTTCTATCGTGGTGCAATTTATAAGTCACGAATTTGCACATTTAAAAATTGAAAAAGGTGAAATAGTTGGTAATATTAACAGAGTTGATAGGTTAGTTAGTTTATTTAAGTTTGTAATTAAAAGATATCTATATATTATTCCTTTATCTATTGTAATAATTTTATTAATTGGATTAGTATTTTTTCCGAATTATCTTTATGTGAAGGAAAATATATTTAAGTGGTTTTTATATGCAATTTCAGGTGGTTTAGCATTAGTTGTGTCGTTAATTATGTCTATTTTACAAGGATTAAATAAAGTAGAAGATTCATTGTTAATTAATTTATTTTCGGGAATTATTAGTACTTTAGTTTTATGGCTGTGTTTGTATTTTAAATTAGGATTATGGTCACTTGGATTTTCCGGTTTATCTTATTTTTTAATATGTACAAGCATTACTTTATATCAAAATAACACATTAATTAGTAGATTATTTTTTTACAAAATAAATACTAAGCATGATTGGGGTAATGAAATTAATAGCCTTCAACTTAAATATTCTATTTCTTGGATTGCTGGGTACTTTATTTTTAGTTTTATTGTACCAGTTACTATGTATTTTAATGGCCCAATAATAGCAGGAAAAATAGGTATAACAATAGCTGTTGCAAGCGCAATTTTACAATTAGCACATTCTTGGGTATCTAATAAAACTCCTTTATTAAATATTCTAATATCGAAGAACAAAGCAATACATGCTAGGTTATATTTTAATAAAATAAATAGAAATAGCATATTCTTCTTTATTCTTGCATCCGCTGTTTTTGTAATTTTTTTAGAAATTAATTTTATTAACTATAAAGATAAATTTTCGTCAACAAATATTGTAGTTACATTATTATTAGCCGAATTAGGAAAACTTGTATTAGGAAATTGGGCTATTTATTTGAGAGCTTTTAAGACTGAACCCTATCTTAAAATAACTGTCATTAATTCAATTTCTACTATAATTGCTTTCGTAGTATTTTTAAAATATTACAATTCACTATTTTATGCATTAATACTTTTCATGATTATACAGTATATTTCACTTTTTTATGGGTATAAAATATTTATTAAAAAAATTAGATGCTTTTAACAATTGCAATTCCAACATATAACAGAGCAGAATATCTTGCTAGATGTCTTGAAAGTGTGTTAACACAAATCAATGCAATCAATCAAAATTTAGTAGAAATCCTCGTTATTAATAATAATTCAATTGATAATACGCTTGATCAAGCTCACTATTACAAATCTAACTTCATAAATGAGAATTTTAAAATAGTTACAAATAATGAAAATATTGGTTTAGATGGAAATATTACTAAAGCATATTCATTAGCGAGTGGAGATTTTGTTTTAATACTTGGTGACGATGATATTTTAGTTAATAATACATTAGAACCAATACTAGAACTTTTATCAAATAATAATGAATGTGGAATTATATATTTAAATAGTTTTGGGTTAAAAGATAATTACATTAATCATAACATAACACATAATAAATTAAAATATCAAAAAATAAATAATAGTAAACACTTCTTTAGAATAGTTAACTATTATTTTACTTATATTTCCGGTAACATCATTAATAAAAAACTTATTAATGATAAAATTTTATTAGATAGATTTCTAGGTACAAATTTGAATTTACTTAATTGGAACTTAACTGCAGCATTATTTGCGAAGTATAACATATTTATCAGCGATTTTATAATAGCAACAAAAACTGAAAATACAGGTGGTTATGCATTTGCTAAAACATTTGCATGTAATAGCAATTTTATATTTAATTATTTTATACAACAAGGGTATGATAAAAAACATTTTCGTATAATAAACAATTCAATGTTAATTAACTTTTTCCCGTTCTTTATACAAAAAAGTAAAGAAAATAAAATAAACAACTCTTTATTTATAAAAGAAAATTATTTCAATATTTTGTATAACATATATAAATTTAATTTCAGATTTTGGTTATTTACATTTCCTGCTATTTTTTTACCACCTAAGACAGCGTCTAAATTTCTCTATTGTAATAGGGTTTACCAAAAAATTAGCAATAAAATACATTCCATAAATGGCTAGTAAAATTTTTAGATTTATTTATTATTTGGGTAATCTTTTATCTATTTCGAAAATACAAATACAATTTATAACAATCTACAAAGTTTTATTTGTAAAATTCTATTCAGGCTATAAAGCAAATTATTTCTCAAATAGAAATATTGAAAATTTTAGGACATTTTATCCGTTATTTATAATCGGAGGTAATAGAATAACTGTAGGAAAGAACTTCTCCTCGTTTCGACGAAATAGAATAGAAGTTTTCGGAAGTATATTAAATATTAATTATAACGGTAAACTTGTAATCGGCGACAATTTTTCAATGAATGACGACTGCCACATAGCATGTATTAATAATATTATTATTGGAAACAATGTTTTATTTGCAAGTAAAATATTTGTTACAGATCATTTTCATGGACAAATGAACAAAGAGAGTTTCTTAAAACCACCAGCATTAAGATCATTACATTCGAAAGGAGAAGTAAAGATAGGAGATAATGTTTGGGTTGGAGAAGGAGTTGTAATCTTACCGGGAATATCTATTGGGGAAAACTGTGTGATTGGTGCTAATTCTGTAGTTACAAAATCATTCCCAAAAAATTCAATAATTGGAGGTAATCCAGCTAAATTAATTCGTTCAATATAATTTATGAATAATGTTATTTTTACAATTTGTGCTAAAAATTATTTAGCACAAGCCTATTCACTTGGTGAAAGTATTAAGAATCATGAACCAAATACTGATTTCTATATCATTGTTTCAGATTTAGAAGAAGATACAATTCTAAATGATTCATTCATTCACCTATCCCCAAAAATTTTGACTGAAATAGATCTTGATGATTTAACATTCAAGTATAATGTTATTGAATTTAGTACAGCAATAAAACCATTTTTCATTAATTATTTTTTTAATAAAAAATATAATAAGGTAGTTTATCTAGATCCAGACATGTACATCTATAATAATTTAAATATTATTTATAATAATTTGGATAATTATGATTTTATAATTACACCACATATTAGAAAGCCATATATAAAATTCAATGGATCAACATCTGAAGAAGAAATATTATTTGTTGGAATATATAATTTAGGATTTTTTGCAATCAATAATACAAAAATTGGAAATGAATTTATAAATTGGTGGGAAGAGAAGCTTAGAGATCAATGTTATGCTGATAAGTTTGATGCATTACATGTTGATCAAAAATGGCTTGATTTTTTACCTTCATTTTATCCTGAAAGAGTATTAATTGAGAAAAGTCCAACTATAAACATGGCTTCATGGAGTATACATGAAGTAGATTTTAAAGAGGTTAATGAAAAGTATTATGTAGATGACAATCCACTATTAATTTTTCATTTTTCAGGCATTGACATTTTAGATAAAAATAACATTAATAAAAAACAAAATAAATTTAATTTAATAAACAAACCTGAATATGAAAATTTATTTAATAATTATAGAACTGCTGTTTTAAGTTCAAATTTTAATTATTATAATAAATTAAATTACTCTTATGATTATTTTAAAAATGGTGTATATATTGATTCCTTTTTAAGGAGAATATATAGAACTTTAGATCATGAGATTAAAAAAGAGCTTATTTCTATTTTTGGTATTGGAAACAAAAGTTTATATAATTTATTTAAGTCTAATAATTTATTAATTGGAGAAAAGAGTAATAAATATAATAGATTAAAGAGTTCTATTAAACATTCAGATAAAAAAATCCAACTTTTTGAAAATCTACTATTGTTTGTTAAGAAATTATTTGGTATTAAATATTATTATATTTTAGTTAGATTCATGTCAGTTTATTCTAGATTTGAAAATCAAAAATTTTTAGTAAAAAAATAAAATGTTTCTTTTAAAATTACTTTTGATTTCAATTATTAAATTAAGAAAACTTTTAGTTAATAAAATACAATTATCAGAAGAAAAAGTTTTATTTATATCAATAGCGGGAATAGGAGACTCAATCTATTTATTAAGCGCTATTCAATACTATAATCAATTAACTGGAAGAAAAGTTGACATATTAATTCTTAAATCTTCATTGGACTTGTTTTCGAATTGTGATTATATAGATAAAATTTTTACAATTGAAACTAAATATTTAATTGACTTCAAAGAATATAAATATATTTTATCTAATAGAATAAATATAACTACATTATTAAATGTCATAAAAAGCCGATTTTCAAATTACTTGATTGTGAATCCCAGTTACGAAAAACTAAGATTTATTTCTAGAATTAGATGTAAAATTTCGCAAGAATATAAAAAGCAATATTTTTCACAATTTCATGCAGGTTTGCAATTTAACGAAATTATAAAAGATATTTTTAAATCCGAAATCGACTTTCCTAAACCTATTATCAAGTCAATTAAACCTTATGGTGGTTTAATAAATAAATTTTTAAAACAAAATACTTTTTTTGGAATAATTCATGTTGCTGGACAAGATGATATACGTAAAATTAGCCCCCAATTAATATTTGATTTAACTACAAGTTTATATATTCCAATTATATTAGTTGGTTCTAAAAATGATTCAGATTTATATTCGAATATAAATTATCATGATTCTGTTTATAATGGAATTGGTGAATTTAGTTTAAATGAAGTGTTATATTTACTCGAAAATTCCAATTTCTGTATTGCCCCTGATAGTTCTATAATGCATTTAGCCTCATTAACAAAGACAAGGTTAATTGGAATTATGGGGAATGCACTTGAACAAACATTTGGACCTATTTTTTCAAATAATAAAGTATTATTGAGTAGAAATCCAATTTGTTCACCTTGCAGTAAAAATATTTGCAAAAAATACAATGGACATTCATGTGTTCAGGATATTTCACTAGCGGAAATTATTAATGCCATTTAAAATATAAGAATGATTATTTTTATATGTTCAATTTTCTTATATTTTACTGTTTTAATACTTAAGACCAGATTTTTAATTCAACAATTACCAGAACGCGGCTCTTTTTTCAAGTTTAATCCAATATCTATTTATTTTTGGTTAAGTTTCCCAATAGAAATATTTAAAATAGCAGTAGGACCAATTATTCTTACAACTGTAAATGAAGACTACTTTTATATTGGTATTGCAATACTTTATGCAACACTCTCAATTTTAATCGAATTTTTAATTCTATTTATACTTTCTAAAAAAATTAAAAAAATAAATTTCAAATATAATTTAAAAGAAATAAAGACAATTAAAATAAATTTTAAACCGTTATCATTTATATTTTTTATATTTTATATGATTTCATTTTATTTGCTGGCAACGAAAGAATTCGGACTATATAACTGGATTTTAAATCCACGACTAGGTTATCAATTATATAGAGATGGTTCTGGACAATATTGGATCTTAAGCGTTAGTTTTTTAGCCTTGTCATTTTCTCTGTTAATGCTAAATAATTATTCAATTGTTTCAAGATCACTATATTTTTTATTCTATTCTTATTTTGCTTTTTTACTTGGCTCTAAAGGTATGGTAATAGAATATTTAATTTTTTTTATATTGATTTTGTGGTTATATAAAGATAAGAGCTTAAAAAAAATTTTAATTTTTATTTCTCCAATTGTAGTAATTGCAATCTTATATAATTTTTATACTTCTGTTGAAAATTTTGATTTTGATTCAGTAGCAAGTTATTTTACATATTATACTAATAGTGGAATGTACTTTAAAGAATACTATACAAACAAAATTGGATTGTTCCACGGTAAATTATTGTTGTCAGATTTTTGGTCGTTAGCGCCTCGTTCATTATTTCCAAATAAACCATATGTTTATGGTATCTTAGAAATTAATGAATATTTTTTTCCAGGAGCTGCAGAAATGACTAATACCCCTGCTTTTGGTGGGCCAATTTTATATTTTGCAGATTTTGGCATTCTTGGAGTAATATTTTTGACAATTTTTAACCCTATTCTCTTTTTAAGATCCATATTTTATTTAGCAACAATTTTTAATTTGGAAATCGATAAAATAAAAAATAATTTTTCAATATATTTTCTCTTTTTAGTTTTCTTTTCTCCATATTTCTTAGCATTAGTTGTTTTTCCTTTAAATTTTATTTTCATTATTTTAGTACTATTATTTTTTCTAGTATATATAAAAATGTATCTTAAATTAAATTGAAAATTGTATACGATAATATAATTTACAGCTTACAAAATGCTGGTGGAATTTCAAATTATTGGTTTCAACTATCATATAGAATATTGAAAAATGGCCTTGATATTTCATTTATACAAAGAAAAAATTCAAATAATATTTATATTAAAGACTTAAGTAAATATAATTTTGAATTAGAATTAGAATTAAACAATCAATATCCACTTCTTATTGATAGATTTTTAGATTTAGATATAAATTACTCTAAAAAATTCATTTTCCATTCAAGTTATAATAGAATTACTAATAATAAATATGCAATACAAATTGTTACAATTCATGACTTAATCCATGAAAAATATTACAAGGGACTAAGGAAAATTTTACATACCTATCAAAAGAAGAAAGCAATCAAATGTGCTAAACATATTATAACAGTATCTCAAAACACTAAAAATGATCTTTTAAGGCATTATCCATATATAGATGAGTCGAATATTTCTGTTATATATAATGGGGTATCAGACGTTTTTAAATATCAAAATGTACAATATGAAAATTTTATTTTATATGTAGGATCAAGAGAAAAATATAAAAATTTCCATACAATTGTAAAATTACTTGCTAATTTCAATAATTATAGATTTGTGATAATAGGATCACAATTAAATAAAACCGAATATAATTTTTTGAATAAATATTTAGCAAATAGATGGGAAATTCAAATTGGTATTTCAAACAAAAAATTAAATGATTTATATAATAAGGCTTTTGCTTTATTATACCCTTCCTCATATGAAGGTTTTGGAATTCCCTTATTAGAAGCGATGAAAGCTGGTTGCCCTTTTATAGCCTTAAATAACTCCTCTATACCTGAAGTTGCAGGTGAGGCTGGTATATTACTAAACGAATTAACGATAGATTCTCTCAATCATGCATTTTCTTTTATAGAATCAAATAGGGAATTACTTCAATCTCGGGGGTTTTTTCAGTCAGATAGATTTTCTTGGGATAAGACGTATATAGACACCATTTCGTTATATAAAAAATTAATTAATTAATGAAGATATCAATAATAACTGTTGTTTATAACAACGAAAAAAAAATTAAAGAAACTATTGAATCTGTTTTATCTCAAAAAAATATTGATTTGGAATATATAATAATAGATGGGGCATCTACTGATAATACTTTAAATGTTGTCAATTATTATAAAGATAATATTTCAATCATTGTTTCAGAATGCGATAATGGTATTTATGATGCAATGAATAAGGGAATTAGTAAAGCTACTGGTGATATCATAGGTATATTAAATTCAGATGATATTTATTATGATGAAAATGTATTACAAAATGTTCTAATGAATTTTGATAATAATCAAGTTGATGTAATCTATGGAGATATAGTTTACGTGGATTATAATAATACAAATAAAATAATTAGAAATTGGGTATCTAAATCATATTTCGATTCTTTTTTTAATTATGCTAATGTGCCACCTCATCCTGGCACTTTCGTAAGAAAAAAGGTTTATGAGTTAGCTGGAAATTATAATGAATTATATCACAATGCTTCTGATTATGATTTTCTATTTAGAATTTTAAAAGTTCATAAATTTAGATCATTATATATTAATTCGTATTTTGTCAAAATGAGAATTGGAGGCGCTTCCAATAGTAGTTTTAAAAATATTTTTAGACAGAATAAAGCTATAGTCCGAATTTGGAAAGATCATAATTTTACATTACCATTATATTTCTTTCCTATTAAATTATTAAAAAAATTAAAGCAATATATATAAATGAAAAAAGCCATAATAACTGGAATTACAGGTCAAGACGGAGCGTATTTGGCAGAGTTCTTATTGAATAAAGGATACGAGGTTCATGGAATCAAAAGAAGATCCTCTTTGTTTAATACACAAAGAATAGATCATATTTATGAGGATCCGCATATTCCAGACAGGCATCTTCATTTACATTATGGGGACTTAACGGATAGCACTAACCTAATACGTATTATACAAGAAGTACAACCAGATGAAATTTACAACCTGGCTGCAATGAGTCATGTGCATGTAAGTTTTGAAGAACCAGAATACACAGCCAATGCGGATGGAATTGGAACGCTTAGAATTTTAGAAGCAGTTCGTTTATTAGGCTTAACTAAGAAAACAAAAATTTACCAAGCATCTACATCAGAATTATACGGATTAGTTCAAGCAGTACCTCAATCTGAAAGTACACCCTTCTATCCTCGTTCTCCTTATGCTGTTGCAAAACTCTATGCATATTGGATTACTGTAAATTATAGAGAAGCATATAACATGTATGCTTGTAATGGGATTTTGTTTAATCATGAGTCACCACAAAGAGGGGAAACTTTTGTAACAAGAAAAATTACAAGAGCAACGGCAAAAATTGCTTTAGGTATGGACAATTGTTTGTACTTAGGAAATTTAGATGCTAAAAGAGACTGGGGACATGCAAAAGATTATATTGAAGGAATGTATTTGATTTTACAACAAGAAAAACCGGAAGACTTTGTTTTAGCAACAGGAATCACTACAACCATTCGTGATTTTGTGAAAATGAGTTTCGCAGAATTAGGAATTGAATTAGGGTTTAGAGGAAAAGATGAAGCAGAAGAAGGATATGTTATTAAAAATACTGGTGAATACAAATCGGATGAAGGCCAAGTTGTTGTGAAAGTAGATCCTAAATATTACAGACCAACTGAGGTTGATTTGTTAATTGGAGATCCAACTAAAGCAATGACTCAATTAGGCTGGAAACCTAAATATGATTTAGCAGCATTGGTGAAGGAAATGGTGGCGAGTGATGTTTCCTTATTTAAAAAGGAATTGTATATCAAACAAAGCGGATTATAAGCATGGAACAAACTGCAAAAATATATATTGCTGGACATAGAGGAATGGTTGGTTCTGGCTTGGAGCGTAAATTAAGAAAAGAAGGTTATAATAACATTGTAACTAGAACATCTAGTGAGTTAGATTTAAGAAACCAGCAAGCTGTCAATGATTTTTTTGAAAAAGAAAAACCTGCATATGTAATACTTGCTGCTGCAAAAGTAGGAGGTATACATGCAAACAATACTTATAGAGCTGAATTTATTTACGACAACTTAATGATTGAGGCGAATATTATTCATGCGGCTTATTTGAATAAGGTTGCTAAGTTATTGTTTTTAGGCTCCTCTTGTATATATCCTAAAATGGCTCCACAGCCATTGAAAGAAGAATATTTGTTAAACGGATATTTAGAGCCAACTAATCAGCCCTATGCGATAGCAAAAATTGCGGGAATTGAAATGTGTGATAGTTATAGAGCACAGTATGGTTGCAATTTTATTTCGGCTATGCCAACAAATTTGTATGGCACCAATGACAACTACCATCCAGAAAATTCTCATGTACTACCTGCTTTAATAAGAAGAATTGTTTTAGCAAAAAAGAATAATGAGTCCAATGTTATCATTTGGGGAACAGGAACACCAAGAAGAGAATTTTTGCATGTCGATGATTTAGCAGATGCTTGTTATTTTTTATTACAGAACTATAATGAACAAGGCTTGGTTAACATTGGATGTGGAACAGACGTTTCTATTAAAGAATTGGCAGAGTTGATTGTTGCTGAAGTTGGATATGATGGTCAACTTGTTTTTGATACAACTAAGCCAGATGGTACTCCAAGGAAGCTAATGGATATTGGTAAAATTAATCGTTTTGGATGGAGCCCGTCTATTACATTAGTAGATGGCATTAAAAAAACAGTTTTTGAAGTAAATAATCAATTCTAATGCTAAATAGGTTATTTGCCGTATTGCTTCTTATAATTTTTTCTCCATTAATTTTGATTGTATCAATAGCAATACTAATCGAAGATGGATTTCCTATTTTCTTTACACAAAGTCGAGTTGGGATTAATTATTCTTTCTTTCATATCTACAAGTTTCGTAGTATGAAAAAAAATACTCCTAATGTAGCGACGCATCTACTTGAAAATCCAGATCAGTATTTACTTAAAATAGGTAAATTTATTAGAAAGACAAGTTTAGATGAACTTCCAAATCTTATAAATATCATTAAAGGGGACATGGTTTTTGTAGGACCAAGACCCGCTTTATATAACCAAGATGATTTAATGGCATTACGTGTAGCTGCTGGTGTTGATAGATTAAAACCTGGTATTACAGGTTGGGCTCAAATTAATGGGAGAGATGAGATTTCCCTTCAGGAGAAAGTTAAATTAGAGAAAGAGTACATGGCAAGAAAATCATTTTGGTTTGACCTTAAAATTATAATAGCAACATTTAATTCTGTAATTGCAAGTAAAGGTGTAAAACACTAATAATTTTATTTCAATATAAAAGACAAATGAGTATAAATAAAAATTTAGTTGTTGTAACTTGGGATGGGGTTGAGGCTCCGCTTAAATTTATTCACTTTGATGAATTGAAACAATTCAATTTACTATTATTTAATTACAGTGGTAAAAATTCTGAAACTGATTTATCGAATTCCCCAATAGATCATTTAATAAATCAGTCTACTGAAAATAAAGGTCACATTTTGTATCATCTAAATCAGTTTATTAAAAATAATAAATTGGAGTACAATTATATTGGAATTATTGATGATGATATAATATTTAAAGTTTCTGAATTTAATTATATGCTTCATATTGCAGAAGTGCATAATTTAGATGTTTTCCAACCTTCTATTGCTGCAGATAGTTATTTTAGCCATCGAAAATTTGTTCATGTTCCAGGCATTATGGTAGCACCTACCGATTGGGTTGAAGTGATGGCTCCTTTTTATAAGTATGAATTATTTAATGCATGCAACGATTATTTTTTGCAAACTATTTCAAGTCAAGGCTTAGATTGCTTCATGATGCCTGTTTTACAGAAAATTCATGGAATGACGAATACAGGTATTGTACATTCCGCAATTATCAAGCACACTAGACCAATAAGAACCCATTTAAGAACATACTCCAATGGTCTAACTGGTTTGCAGGAAATTGAATTAATAAGAAAATTAGCCCTTCAACTTGCAAACAATCCCATTAATGCAAGCAAGTTCAAAAGTAAATTTAAGAGACGTGTTCTTCATGAAGGAAATGGTTTGATAATTTTGTTAGAATCTAAGTTACTCAAGTTGACTTATTTGTTGAGCAACATATGGAATCAAATTAAAACTTGGGCACAGCAACCATATTTTATTGGAGATAAATAAAAAAGCGTTAGCTCTATTGTTATATTAACCACCTCCCGGTGGTTTTTTCATTTCACCCCCTTCACCAATTCCCCTGGGCTCATTAATCTAGTATGATCTAATAGTTCCACTAAGGCCATGGTCTTTTGCGTTTTTAAATCACTCAGTCCTTTTACCACACTATAGGAATCCTTTATTAGGTAAAATACATTGGTGCTTAGGTTGATGTTTCTGGATTCTTGCGTTACGGAGGGCGCTATATAAGTTGCGTAAAAGCTTTCTATGTCTTGTAAATTTGCTTGCTGAGCCGTCTGGCTTTTTCCGCCCACACACCAATCATTTAGCTTCCTTAATTTTCGTGGACTATTGGCGGCTATCATCTCACTGCTTATTTGATACACAAATCCGTCTACCTTCCACCTTAGGGTATTGTATATGGCCATAGCGCTGTCTTTTTGTTCCTCCTTTTTTATTTGATTGCTTAAAAACAATTCACTCGAATATTTTATTTCAATTAGTCTTTGTAGTAAACCCTTGGTGGGTGCTGTTACTTGCTCTCGCTGCGCTATGGCAGCGGAAACAAATAAGTTGCAAGCTAGTCCAACCATTACCACCTTGCTTACAATGCATTTTATAATTTTCATATTTTATAAGTTTAATGATTTAAAGAAAAAATGTTTGCTTGGCTAATAATCCCTCGCTTTGTGCATCTTGGTCATATCCAAAAGTATCCAAGTCCTTATTCACCAATTGCACAATTAGTTCCATGGGCTTGGTGGCGCCATATTCCATTAGATTCTGTATTAAGTAATGGGTAAATGCCCCGTTAAATCGGTTATTAATAATGGCGTCCGCACTTAATTGATCCGAGGCACAAGCACTTAATAAAGCGCCATTCAATGGGGTGGTGGTTATCGTTAATGGATTGATAATGGAGTGATTATGCTGTTGGCTTCTCTCAACTTTTGCGCCTATAAAATTTCGAAAAGCCACTGCTTCGTTTTCCATTTTAGGGTCGCGAGAAAGGTCCTCGGCATGACAGCTATCCGATATCCATACAAAATGTACTCCTTTGGGGATGCCTGCAAATAAGCTGGCAAATTCCTTATCCCTAAACATAGTCTCATTGCTTCCATCATAGTCGTAAGGACAAATGATCTCATCTAGTCCGTCCGTCTCCATATGTGGGTGAAGGCTAGCCGCTTGTGCGCCATGTCCGCTATAATGAAATAACAATTGGTCGCCAGCCTGTGCCCCTTCCAGTAACCATTTAAGTTGGTTTACAATTTCTTTTTTGGTGGCATGCTGGTCCGTTAATTTATTGATTTGCCCCTTGTTGTATACTTTATTTTTTTCTGATATAAAGTATTCCATATCCAAAATATCATTTATGCAACCTCTCAAAGAATTTCTTGGATCGGGGTATTTATTAATACCTACTAATAGTGCTTTTGTGTTCATAAAATATGGTTTTGTTTGAATGAATGTAGAACTAAATTATATAGTTCAAAACATTTTTTATTCAATTATTGAATCTTCTGTAATGCTTTATTAGAAAGGATTCTAGGCCATTTTTGGAAACTCAAACTGAGCTTATATTTCAGGATTTGGACCACTTAGAAAATAGACTAAATCTAATTTCACCCATTATTCTACCCTTTACGGTGTAAAACTGTCATTGAGTGGTAAAATTGTAAATGCTCAATGTTTTTCCACTCATATAATTTTATTTGCTAATTCAACATTTTTAATAACTTTGTTTAAGTGTTTATGCCTTTAGGAGGCTTTTTGATAACCAATTCAACTCCCCCCCAAATTGAATGAACTTAAGAACAATATGTTTAAAAATTTTAGTGTCGTACCAAAATTTGTAATTCTAATTCTCGATTTAGGGGCTACTGCCGCTGCGCTTTTTATTGCCATTTTGATTCAGCAAAACGTTGCATTACATACCTTTGATTGGGAGCATGTGGTGAATGCTGTTTTTTTAGTTTTACTAGTTAATGCGTTGGTTTTTACAACTACTAAATCTTATACCGGTATTGTTAGATACACAGGGGTGCAGGACGCTTTTAGAATCGCCATTGCCATTACACTTTCTTCTTTTACACTTTTAGTTATTAATACCGTTGCTTTAGGTTTTAGTAAAATACTTACTTTATCCAATTTAGTAATTTCCTTATATGCCACTTTTAGTTATTTTTTTTTAATTAGTTATCGTGTTTTGGTGAAATACTTATTTGCCTATGCGAAGAACTATAAGATGAAGAAAAAGAGTGTTGTTATTTTTGGTGCTGCCGACACGGGAGTGGCTACACAAAGAGTGTTAGAAAATGACGGCCAAGCGAATATTCATGTGGTAGCTTTTATTGACGACGATAAAAAGAAGGGCAGCAAAAATTTAAATGGCGCTCCCATTATTTCTTTTAATGAATTCAAGGAATTAGTTACACTGCAACCCATTGACGAATTGGTTATTGCCAGCTATACCTTGCCTACCAAGCGTAAAAACGAATTGGTTGACTTTTGTTTAGACCATGACATTAAAGTATTAAGTGTTCCTCCTTATCAAAAATGGGCCGAGGGTAAATTTAGTAGCCGTCAATTGCAGTCTATTAAAATTGAAGATCTATTAGAGCGTGATCCTATTCATATTAATAATAACCAAATTAGAGCGCAAATTAAAGGCAAGCGTATTTTAGTTACAGGTGCTGCTGGTTCTATTGGTTCTGAAATTGTGCGTCAGTTACTTCCTTATAATCCTGAATTTATTATTTTATGTGATCAGGCTGAAACGCCTTTGCATCATTTAGAATTAGAATTACAAGAGAACGGCACTAGGGTAAATTGTATTAGTTATTTAGCGGACGTTACCAACGCTACTAGAATGAGTAATATGT
Source organism: Bacteroidota bacterium (assembly GCA_947452555.1). GTDB lineage: Bacteria > Bacteroidota > Bacteroidia > Chitinophagales > Chitinophagaceae > Sediminibacterium. Next base: position 240,411 of record CANGDH010000004.1, on the reverse strand, counting down.
TTGAGGAATTTAAACCTCAATATGTATATCACGCGGCTGCTTATAAGCATGTTCCTATGATGGAGCTTTGCCCTACTGAAGCTGTTCGTAATAATGTGATTGGCGTGAAAGTAATTTCTGACTTAGCTGTTAAGCATGGTGCCGAGCGTTTTGTGATGATTTCTACCGACAAAGCCGTGAATCCTACCAACGTAATGGGTGCGAGTAAGCGTATGGCTGAAATGTATGTACAAGGCTTGTCTCAGGAAACTAATTTGGCTACCAAGTTCATCACCACTCGTTTTGGTAATGTGTTAGGTTCTAATGGTTCGGTTATTAATAGGTTCAAAGAACAAATTGAAAAGGGCGGTCCGGTTACCGTTACACATCCTAATATCACGCGTTATTTTATGACCATTCCGGAAGCCTGTCAATTAGTATTGGAAGCGGGTAGTATGGGTAATGGTGGGGAGATTTTTGTTTTTGACATGGGTCAACCAGTAGCCATTTCTGATCTAGCTAAAAAGATGATTCGTTTATATGGTATGATTCCAAATATTGACGTGAACATTACCTACAGCGGCTTACGCCCTGGTGAAAAATTATACGAGGAATTATTGAACGACGAAGAAAACACTACGCAAACCTATCATGACAAAATCATGATTGCTAAAGTGCGTGATGTACACTTTGATCAAATCAAACTGTGCACCATTGAACTTGAAGCTATTCTAACATCAAGCAACGACGAAATGATGCTGGTGCGTAAAATGAAAGAACTTGTTCCTGAATACATTAGTAATAATAGCGTCTACGAAAAACTAGACGCCGCAGTGATTTCTATTGCGAAATAGTATATTTGCGCATGCATCCCAAAGTTGACATATTAGGTATTCAAGTAAGTTCTATTTCAAACACGAACTTGCTAGCAGCCTTCTCGGACTGTATTGTCAATAAACAATTTGCACAAGTGAGCATCACGCCCGTCAATTCTATTTTGGCTGCATTAAAGAAGGAAGAGGTGAAACAGGTGTATAATAATTCAGAATTCGTGATTTGTGATAGCGTTCCTATGCAGTGGTCCTCGGTTTTTTTAGGCACTCCTATTATTGAAAGAATTACTGGTTTGGATTTACTTCCTGACTTAGTGGCCCTCTGCGCGCAAAAAGACTTTAGTATTTTTTTATTAGGGGCTAGTCCTGGTGTGGGGGAGCAGTTAAAACAAGTCATTTTACAAAAATATCCGCATTGTCGTATTGTTGGAATTTATGTTCCTCCTTTTATGAAAGTGTTTAGTGCCGACGAAAACCAGCGCATGGTGAACGCCGTTAACGCAGCGGGCGCCGATGTTTTATTAGTGAGTCTGACCGCTCCCAAACAAGATATTTGGATTGCTCAAAATAGAGCAGTGCTTAAAACCCCTCTCTGTGTAGGGATTGGTGGAGCCTTTGAAGTAATGGCTGGCTTGGCAAAGCGCTCTCCAAAATGGATGCACAAAGCTGGTTTGGAATGGCTCTACCGATTCGCCCAAGAACCCAAGCGTTTATTCCGCCGCTACTTTATGGAAGCTCCTCTATTTATACCATTGGTGATCAAACAAAAATGGGGTAACAGTAAATAATAGAAGATTCAGTAGATATACGGAATGCTGGGATCGGATTTACTAATATATTTGGTATAGTTTGTTCTGCAACTTGTATTATATTATCTTACTTAGCAGATAGGCTAGCAATATTATGACGCCCCAAGAAAGAACAGTTTTTATAGCATTTGGCTTTATTGTTATTTTTATAGCAATTATTCTTTTGTACATTTTCTTAAATATTTTTAAGCAACATAGATTGTTTCGTCAGTTGCAGCTTGACAAATTGAATGCAGAAATTAACGCTTCCGAATTAGAAAGAAATAATATTGCCACCGAATTGCATAACGAGATTGGCCCTTATTTGTCTAGTGTTAAAATGAGGCTTGACGTTTTGCAAACCAATAACCCCGAACATTTAGTTTCTTGTATCGAAGCACTCGACAAATGTGTTTCACAAGTGAGAGGCATGGCAAAAATTTTAGCACCACTTTCTGTAATGGACTTGTCTTTTCAAGACGCCATTAATAATTATATTCATACTGTTAACTATAGCGGCCAACTTAAAATTATTTTTACAGAAATTGATATTGTGCAATTTCCTGCAGAGCAAAACAATCAAGTGTATCGTATGTTACAAGAGATTATTTTAAATACCATTAAGCACGCTAAAGCAAATACACTTAGAATTGAACTTTCTAAAGTTGATAATAAATTATTAATTCGTACTGCAGACGATGGCATTGGGTTTGATATAAAGAAAATTCAATCTGAACATAAAATGGGGCTTGGTTTATTTGGCATTCAAAATAGAATCGATTTTTTACATGGCACTATGAATACTTCAGAAGAATCGGGAAAAGGAACTAGATATAATATTCGTATTCCAATTAATAAAATTTCCAGTTAATAAATCTCCCAATTAATTACAACTGTTGCGAGCTAAATAAATACTGCTTATGTCATCTTTCCATAATCCTATAACAATTATTATTGCAGACGACCATCCTTTTTACAGGGAGGGTTTATTAAATGTGCTGCATTCCAATAGCAAGTACAGAGTGGTAGCGGAAGCCTCCAACGGAAAAGAATTAATTGATTTGGCATTGGAACACGAGCCAGATATTTTGATTGTTGATATTGGTATGCCAATTATGAATGGAATTGTCGCCATTAAGAAAATTACTGCGCTTGGTTTGATTTCACGATCCATAGCGCTATCCATGCACTCAGAAGACACTGTGATGTTGCAAATGTTGAATGCAGGCTGCATGGGCTACTTAGACAAGAACACGTCCAAGGAAGAACTTTTCGAAGCCATTGATAGTGTAGTGATTCATGACCGTGTGTATTTTCCTGCGTCCACAAATAGTCATATGATGGAATTATTGAGTAATTCAGACTACAGGCCTTATCCAGAAGCTGTTATAGATTTTACTGATAGAGAAAAAGAAGTTATTGGCCTTGTTTGCCGAGATTTTAATAGCAAAGAAATTGCCGACAAATTAAACCTAGGACATCGCACTATCGAATCCCACAGAGCAAGAATTATGGAGCGCATGAATGTAAAAAGTGTAGCTGGTTTAGTAGCATATGCTTATTCGAATAAGATCATTGGTTTCTATTAATAAGGGCATTATCATTTTATTAATTAACACATCGGTTTCTATTGACTCTCATTATTTTATGCTCAAATTCAGTAAATCTACGGAATAAAGTCTCGATTTCTGTCTGTACTTTTATCTGTGATTAGGTCTATCTAATCTATTGAACCATCTTGGCGAAACTGTTTGGGGGAGCAGTTTTTGTTAAGGTGGTTTTTTTGTGTATTTATGATATCTTTATAACTAATATATGAACAACGTTAATTTAAAAGCAGTCCATCATATCGCTATCATTTGCGCTCATTATGAAGTTTCAAAAACCTTTTATACCAAAGTGTTAGGCTTTACCATTGTTAAAGAAACTTATCGCGCGGAGCGCGATTCCTATAAATTAGATTTAGCGCTGAATGGACATTATATCATTGAACTATTTTCATTTCCTAATCCAGCTGCACGACCTTCCCAACCAGAAGCTTGTGGTTTAAGACATTTGGCTTTTAGTGTGAATGATATAGAAGCTTCTATTGCCGCATTAAATTTAAAAGGAGTTACTTGCGAGCCTATTAGCATAGATACTTTAACTAATAAAAAATTCACCTTCTTCGCAGACCCTGATGGTTTGCCTTTAGAATTATACGAAGGGTAGGGTGATTGTGGTCCCGGCAGGACTTGAAAAGCCTGCTCTCAAATTAATATCAATTGTGGTCCCGGCAGGACTTGAAAAGCCTGCTCTCAAATTAATATCAATTGTGGTCCCGGCAGGAATCGAACCTGCATTTAATGTTTAGGAAACATCCGTTCTATCCATTGAACTACGGGACCAGCGGCTGTTAAATAACCGAGGAGTGCAAAAATAACTACTTCTTTTTAAGTGACACTATAATTTGGTATCTTTACACCTCTAAATCATGATTTTCAGATTTTAATACAAAACAATATGGGTTTTTATAACATAATTATTAAGTTTCGATTTTGGTTGAGCCTAGTTGCAGTAGCAGCTGGTTTAGGTCTAGAATTGTCTGGTCTTGCAGGTTTTTGGCCTGTATTTCCATTATACTTTATCGCATTAATTGGAATTGCGAGCCATTTCTTTATTGGACCACTTCGTTTAATTCAAGCTCCAATGGAAGCAGGGGATATGGCAGAAGTAGAGCGTATTTTGTCTACTATCTGGTTCCCACAGTTGTTATATACTCCAGTAAGAAGTACCTATTACACGATTAAGGGTAACCTTGCTATGGCTAACCAAGACTTTGATACTGCGGAGAAGCATTTAAAAAGAAGTAGCGAATTAGGTTCTGCTATGCCTGAAGCAGAAGGTGCTAACAAATTACAATTAGGAATGATGTCCATGCAAAAAGGGGATACCAAACAAGGGGAAGCCTATATTCGTGCAGCAATTCGTGCAGGAATTCCTGACAAAGAATCTGAGGCGGTTGCTTTTTTAAGCATGTGCCAAATTTTCATGAATAAGCGTGAGTTCCGCGCCGCAAAAGATTATTTCCGCAAAGCAAAAGCTTGCAAGCCAACAACTAAGCAAGTAGTGGATCAAATCAAAGAAATCGAGAAATACATTTCTCGTATGCCAGGATAATTACATTTTACTATGATCTTTATTTTAGTTTATACATTGAGCATTATCTCCTTGTTAAAGAATAAAAAATATCAAAAGAGTCTCTCCACAGAGGCTCTTTTTTAATAGTATGAGTATCTCTTTTTGAATTTCACTAGTATCACTTTTTAAATAGTGTGAGTATCACTTTTTTGTGATCCAAAAAAGTTTATAAATCGTACTCATATTTTTAATCACAAACACATTTATTGAGCATCATATTTTTCATGCTTTTTAAACCGTGGCGTATAAGCAACATTTTATATCATTTTGTGGACGATAAACAACACTTTTCAAAAACGTTGTTTATCTGCATCATTTATTATCATTTTGTGGGGCATAAGCAACGCTATTAAAAACAATATTTTTATATATACTCAACTAAAACATTTATCTATAATAGTTTATTACAACTTCATTTTCTTACCTATTTAAATCATAGACTTTAGCCGAAACGTATAAACACTTAAAATTCGTTTACGATTAATCAGGTTATTAGAGTTCATTAAAACAAATAATATGAAAAAAGTATTCATCACAATTTTAATTAGTGCAACATTTTTTTAATTAGTGCAACATTTTTTAGCTGTACTAAAGACAGCCAAATTCCAAATTCTGACAACGCTAACAATACCGCTACTACTGCTTCAAACATTGCAGAACAAGAAGCCATTGCTGCTGTCAAAAAAATTGTTGGCAATGAAGGTTCCGTTTTTGTAAAAGAAAAATTCGGTAGTCCTCAGAACCAGCAAGTAAGTGCTACAGACAAAGAAACCAGAGTTATTAAAACATTAACCCTTGAAGAATTTACAAATTTGTATAAATCCCTGAAGCAAAACACAGACTCTGCTATTGGTATTCGTGTAGACTCGCCTTCTATTCAAAATGAATCCTCGAATTCAATACAATCCAATTCGATTAATACTTCCACTAGTAATTTTTCTAATGGTAATACTATAAAAGCAAATGATGAATTAGCAGACGACGGTCCCGGTCCTGCAGGGCTTCATCGTTACACATTTGGTCCTTTGGAAGGTGGGAATTCTAGTTTATTTGCGAATATGAACATTGCATTTAATACTTATGCAGATGGAAGTGTCAATGGTAGCCCATCATTATACTTTTCTGGAATCACATTATTTGGTTGGCAGACCCAGCAAACTTCTCAAATTTCATTTAATGCAAGTACATCTACTTCTACTTTTGTAATTACAGGAGTAGCAACATTTGGAATTCAACTAGGAGGAGGATCTACAATTGGGTGGGGTTCTAATTTGACATTTTATGTAACACTCAATATGGATGAAAACTCCAGTAAGCCAGTAATGATTTATGCGCAGAACTAAATAGTAATTCGTTCGGATATTTTCTATTGTGCAGAACTAAAATGAATGTAGGGATTAGTTTTTCCTACTTTCATTTTATAAATATCCAATTACAATATTTGTGTGTTTATTATTTACATTTCAAAATTTATTAAATATAATTTTATGCTAAGCTTAGGATTACAAGAAGTTTTATTTATTGCCATTTCTCTTATCATCACAACTACAGCCATCTTCTTAGTAAATAAATATTTAATTCAAAGTTGGTTCAAAAACGTGGTTCAATTTTTTCTATTATTGACTTTGACATTTTTACTCGTTATATCTATGATTGGGATTAAAAATATTATTAAGGCAAATTACTTTACTGCAGTTTTACAAACGTCTCCGTCAAAATCTATTATTTAAACCAATTTTATGCAATCATATTTAATTCAAAGACAGTACCCCTCGATAAAATTATTTTGTATATTCTTTGGAATATTAATTAGTTGAACAAAAGAGCCAACTATTAGTTCAACTCTAGTTAATCAACCAATTGTAATTCATGCAACTGAAATGTTAGACATTAGAGCATCAGATGTTTTAACTACTAATACTATCATTAAAAGAAAGATAGAATTTATAAACAGAGTAAGTAAACTTATAGAAGATAGTTTTATTATTAGTGTTGAAAGAGGTAATACATCTAATTTTTTTCTATCTTCAATAAGAGAAAAATCTTTTAAAGCCGTTTTAAAAATTGAATCGAACAATCAAGTCTTATATAACGTAAATGTTGAAAATGAAAAAATCGTAAAAATACAATGAGGATTTTAAAATTAAATCTAATTTAGTTCCTGCATGTAAGGTAAACTTGATACATGGTTGTGTGAGTAATGCAATAGGTAATATGGGAGTAATTGAATATATGGCTTGTTTGTATAGTGCACCAAGTTGCTATTCTTTAGTTTGGGCTGGTTGTGCTTTTAATTATTGTGTTACAGGAGAACAACGTTAAATTTTAAAATATGATTTTAGACACCTACATTGCAAAAATTTTATTAAAGAAAAAGTATTCAATAAGTTTTGTTAAACATTTATTGAGAACACTTTATATTTTAGCTACTATTATTATTTACTTATTTATTTTCTCTAAAATAAATAAGACCTTTAGTGGGATAATAATATTTTTAATAGTTTCAGTTTTCTTTGAAATAATAAGATCAAGAAGATTGTCGGAGTTTCTCGAGAAAAGAAATCTTAACTTATGAAAAATAATTCCATTCTACCCCAACAATATCTTCTCTATAGTCGGTGCGAAATGTGCATGTTCTAATGCATGTATTTTTTGTGCTAATATTTCTGGGGTATCTCCAGCTGCTATTACGCATTCGGCTTGAAAAATAATATCGCCCTCATCATAATGTGCGTCTACCCAATGTATGGTGATTCCTGATTTTGTTTCGCCCGCAGCAATCACCGCTTCATGTACTCTACTTCCATACATTCCCTTGCCTCCATAATTAGGCAATAACGCCGGATGTATATTTATGATACCTCTTGAAATATTTCCTGCAACATCTATTTTAGCTCCTGCTTGGTATGCGTTTACTAATACCTCTGGCACTTTCCATAAGAATCCTGCCAATACTATAAAATGGATATCCGCATTTTTCAAACTTTCTACATATCCCGTTGCTGCAAATTCTGCCTTATTTATAAGTAAAGTGGGGATTCCCTTCTCCTTCGCTATATCTAAAACCCCAGCATTAGGCACGTTGCATACTATTAAAGAAATTTTAATAGCAGCCCTTATTGGATTTCTACTTGACCCCGCTTTTTCTGACAATGAGGTAGCAACAAATTCACTCACCGCCTGTTTTTCAAAATATTCTATAATCTTGCGTGCATTAGAACCCGCTCCTGAAGCAAATATGGCCACATGTATCGGTGACGCCGCCACATGAATTGGTGCCGACACCGAGGCTTTAGCAGCTGCGACTCCAAATAATTTCACCCCAACTCTCCCTAAATACCCTTTAAAAAACGAAAACTGCCCTGTAAAGAAACTTACGAAAATTACCGAAAATGGCCATAAAATGGTCAAAAATAGGGGATAAATGAGCCAAAATACCAGGTTTTTCTCCAAAAACACCAATTTTAGCAAATAACTACATAAGCGTCCACTCAAGCTTCCCCCCAAGGCAAACGTCAATATAATGAGCCAGAACTTTGCTGGTCCCACTCCCCATTTTGCTTGTAATTTGTTGATTCCGTTCATTGCTCAACAAATATCCATCTTTTTTTCACATTCACACCCTGCAACCATGATTTTCCCCAGTTCACCATCCATGTTTACATTTTCATGACAAATGTCATATAAATCCTACTCATTGTACTGACCCTCAACATTTTTTAATCAAAATAATGTGAAAAAAAACACCTCTTTTACACCATTGAATACCATTCTTAAGTAATTTTGCCACCGTTCAAGGATATTTTTCCACATTAGACACTGTTTGTGTATATGACAATTTTAAGAAGCCTAGCCAAGATCGTTGCGATCTTCCTATTTATCACCCTTAGTTCTACTAATGGGAATCAGTTATTAGCGCAAGACGGAAAAGCACTTTTCTCTCAGAATTGTGCCTCATGTCACGCAGTTAATAAAAAGTTAACAGGTCCTGCACTTGCTGGTGTAGAAGATCGTTGGCCAGAAAAAAAGAATCTGTATGCGTGGATTAAAAACAACGCTGCATTCTTAAAAACTGGTGACGCTTATGCAAACAAATTGTACACTGAGTACAATAAGACTGCAATGAACTTGTTTCCTTCTTTATCTGATAAAGACATTGATGCAATTTTAGTTTATATCAAATCTGTTCCTGCAGCAGGCGCAGCTCCAGCTGGCGGTACAGCAGGTGCAGCAGCTCCAGCTGAAGAATCTGATAGCACTTTAGTATTTGGTTTATTAACTTTAATATTAGCAGTTGTTTCTATCATTTTATTACAAGTGAATAGCAACTTGAAAAAATTATCTGACGACAAGTCTGGTATCCCTTCAACAGAGCCTGTTCCTTTCTACAGAAACAAAGCATACATCGCGTTTATTGCAATCGTATTATTTATAGTAGGTGGTTACATGACTACCGTTGGTGCCATGAACCTAGGCCGCTCTAAAGACTATCAACCTGAACAACCTATTTACTATTCTCATAAAGTGCACGCAGGTATTAATCAAATTAACTGTCAGTATTGTCACACGGGTGTTTACCAAGGCAAGCAAGCAACTTTACCTAGTGTGAATGTTTGTATGAACTGTCACTTAGCTATCAACGAATATAAAGGGGAAGCTTTGAAAAGAGAAAATGGTGATGTAGTAGACGGTACTGCTGAGATTAAAAAATTATACAAATACGCTGGATTCACAGAAGGTCAAGCTTGGGATGCAAGTAAGGCTAAACCTATCGAATGGGTTCGTATTCATAACTTACCTGACCACGTTTATTTCAACCACGCTCAACACGTTAACGCGGGTCAAGTGGCTTGTCAACAATGTCATGGTGAGATTCAAAAAATGGGTGAGGTTAAACAATTTACCGACTTAAGCATGGGCTGGTGTATTAACTGTCACAGACAAACTCAAGTTCAATTTAAAGACAATGGTTTCTATAGCATTTATGAAAAATTCCATGCTGACTTAAAGTCTGGAAAAATTGATAGCACTAAAGGAATCACTGTTGAAAAAATTGGTGGTACTGAGTGTCAAAAATGTCACTACTAACAAATAACAAAGAAGAATTAATAAGACGCGTAATATTTTATATACATTATTATGGAGCAAAAAAAGAACTGGCAAAGTTTTGGCGAATTAAACAAATCTGAAGCCTATAATAAAGAGGTTGAGAATGAGTTTAAAGAAGACCTACCTATGGTGGAAGACCATAGTGGTTTGTTAAATGCGAAAGCACCTCGTCGTGACTTCTTAAAATTTTTAGGTTTTAGTACTGCAGCTGCGGCTGTAGCGGCTAGCTGTGAAATGCCTATCAAAAAGGCAATTCCTTTCGCTAACCGTCCTGAGGACATCGTTCCAGGTAACGCTAATTATTATGCTACTACTTACGTTCAAGACGGTGATGTAGTAAGTGTAATTGCTAAAGTTCGTGATGGTCGTCCTATTAAATTAGAAGGTAATGATTTGAGTCCTATCACTGGTGGCGGTACCTCTGCTAGAGTACAAGCTTCTGTGTTAGACTTATATGATACTGCTCGTTTACGTTTCCCTACCATCGCTGGTAAAGAAGCTACATTTGAAGCTATCGACGCCGCTATTGGTGGTGAATTAAATAGCAACGCAGTGATTGTTACTAGCACTATTACTTCTCCTTCTACTAAAGCGGTTATTGCTCAGTTCTTAGCAAAATACCCTGGTAGTAGACAGGTGACTTACGACGCTGTTTCTTATAGCGGTATGATTTTAGCAAACGAAGCTACTTATGGCAAACGCGCTTTACCTTCTTACCATTTTGAAAAAGCAAAAGCGATTGTTTCTTTAAGCGCTGACTTCTTAGGTACTTGGTTAAGTCCTGTTGAATTTGCTAGACAATACGCTGCTGGTAAAAAAATCGATGAGAAAAATCCTGCAATGAGCAAGCATATCCACTTTGAAACAGTGGCTAGTATGACTGGTTCTAATGCAGACGAAAAATATTTATGTCGCCCTTCTGAAATAGGCGCAATTGCATTAGGTATTTTAAATGCAGTTAAAGGAAAAGAAATTACAGGTGTTGATGCTAAATTAAAAGCGGGTATTAGTGCTGCTGCACATGCGTTGATTGCAAATCAAGGCGCTGCTTTAGTAGTTGCTGGTACCAACGACGTGAATGTTCAAATTTTAGTGAACGCTATTAATGACGCAGTGGGTGCTAACGGTACTACTATTAATTTTGGTGTTGCTGCTAATTACCGTCAAGGTATTGATAGCGAATTTGCTGCTTTAGTGGACGACATGAACACTGGTAAAGTAAACGCAGTTTTATTCCACGGCGCTAACCCTGTTTACACATGGCCTGCTGCTGACAAATTAAAAGCTGGATTAGCAAAAGTTAAAACTACAATTTCATTTAGCGGTAAATTAGACGAGACTACTGCTGTTTGTAAATTTGTAATTCCTGATCACCACTTCTTAGAAAGCTGGGGTGACGCAGAACCAATCACTGGTCATATCTCTTTCATTCAACCTACTATCTCTCCTTTATTTAAAACACGTGCTTTCCAAGACTCCTTATTAAAATGGTCTGGTGCATCTGCTGACTATCTTGCTTTCTTGAAAAGCTTTTGGTCTGCTAAATTAGGTGGTGAAGCTGGTTGGAATAAAGCAATTCAAGACGGTGTGGTGAATCCTTCTTTATCTAATGTTGCTGGTGCGAGTGCAAACGGTGCTGCTGTTGCAAACGCAATCGCTGCAGTGTCTGCGAAGAAACCTTCCACTAATATTGAATTAGCACTTTACCAAAAAGTAGGTATTGGTTCAGGTCAAGGTGCAAGTAACCCTTGGTTACAAGAATTACCAGATCCTGTTACACGTGCTACTTGGGATAACTATATTATTGTTTCTCCAGCAATGGCGAAAACTTTATTGAATATTGATTTAAATAATCCTGGTCAAGCAGATGCTTACGAAGTTCAACCTCCTAAAAAAGTAGTTAGATTAACTTCTGGTAAAACTGTTATTGAATTACCTGTTTTGATTATTCCTGGAACGCATCCTAACACTATCGGTATTGCATTGGGTTACGGCCGTACAGAAGCAATTGGTAAAGCAGTTGTAGGTACAGGTAAAAATGCTTTCCCTTTATCTAGCTTCAACGGTCAAACTGTTGTTTTAGATAATGCTGACATTAAATTAGAAGTAACTGGCGAAACATATCCTGTTGCTTTAACGCAAACACATTTCCGTTACGATACCACTCAAGGTAATCGTACTGAAATTATGAAAGAGTTGACTTTAGCAGAATACAAGCATAGTCCTAAAGAAATTATTGAAGAGCGCGCGAATGAATACCGTGGTCAAATCATGGGTGGCGAAAAAATGAGTGACGAAGAAGTAGTTGTTAATTTTGCTAAAGACGCTACCATTTATCCTGTTTACGACAGACCAGGTATCAAATGGGGTATGAGCGTTGACTTAAATAGTTGTAACGGTTGTGGTGCTTGCGTGGTTGCATGTAATGCAGAAAACAACGTTTCAATTGTTGGTAAACCAGAAGTTTTACGCGGCCATGAAATGCATTGGTTACGTATCGACAAATATTATAGTGGTGATTTAGAAAATCCAAATGTGGTTTTCCAACCTTTAATGTGTCAACATTGCGACAACGCTCCTTGTGAAAACGTTTGTCCTGTTGCTGCTACTAACCATAGCTCTGAAGGTTTAAACCAGATGACTTATAACAGATGTATTGGTACTCGTTATTGCGCGAACAACTGTCCTTTCAAAGTGCGTCGTTTTAACTGGGCTGATTACAACGGTGCAGATAGCTTCCCTGATAACCAAGAAGGAATCGTGAACGATGTTGTATTGAACATGAATGACGACTTAACTAGAATGGTGTTAAACCCTGACGTTACGGTGCGTTCTCGTGGTGTGATTGAAAAATGTTCTTTCTGTGTGCAACGTTTACAAGCTGCTAAATTAGACGCGAAAAAAGATTCTCGTCCAATGGTTGACAGTGACATTAAAGTGGCTTGTCAACAAGCTTGCCCTACTAACGCTATCAACTTTGGTAACGCTAATGACAAACACAGTGCCATCACTAAAGTACGTGTTGAAAACCCTAACCGTTCATTCTATGTGTTAGAGCAATTACACGTATTACCTAACGTTACTTACTTAGCAAAAGTGAGAAACGCGGAGGAGCATGCTGAAAAAGCAGAAGCAGAACACAAAGCTTAATTTGAATTGAACAGGGAAAATTAAAAAGAGAGTTTTATAAAAAGGTTGATAGTTATAAAAAAATTGAAATAGAATAAGATGCATTTAAAGTACGAATCACAACTGCGCGAACCCTTAGTATACGGTAACAAAACCTATGCTCAAGTAACTGAAGACATTGTGCGACCTATCGAAGCCAAGCCATCTCGTTTATGGTATATTGGTTTTTTCATCGCTGTTACCTTACTTATGTTTGGTGCTTATAGCGTTTATCGTGAGGTGACTTATGGTATTGGTCAGTGGAACTTGAACAAAACTATTGGATGGGGTTGGGATATTACCAACTTCGTTTGGTGGGTGGGTATTGGTCACGCGGGTACTTTGATTTCTGCTGTATTATTATTGTTCCGTCAAGGTTGGAGAACAGGAGTTAACCGTGCTGCAGAAGCCATGACTATTTTTGCCGTTATGTGTGCTGGTCAGTTTCCTATCTTCCACATGGGTCGTGTTTGGATGGCTTTCTTTGTAATGCCTTATCCTAACTCTCGCGGTCCATTATGGGTGAACTTTAACTCTCCATTGTTATGGGACGTTTTTGCCATCTCTACTTATTTCACCGTTTCATTATTATTCTGGTACTCTGGTTTAATTCCAGATTTTGCTACCGTTCGTGATAGAGCATTTACAAAATTGAGAAAGAAATTATACGGTATCGCTTCTTTTGGTTGGACAGGTTCTACTAAACACTGGCAACGTCACGAGAGTTTGTCTTTAGTATTAGCTGGTTTGTCTACTCCATTGGTACTTTCTGTACACACTATTGTATCTTTTGACTTTGCTACTTCAGTAATTCCTGGATGGCATACTACTATCTTCCCTCCTTACTTCGTAGCTGGTGCGATCTTCTCTGGTTTCGCTATGGTACAAAGTTTGTTGATCATTGTTAGAAAAGTATTCGGATTAGAAGACTATATCACTATTGGTCACATTGACTTAATGAATAAAGTAATTGTATTAACAGGTTCTATTGTTGGTATCGCTTACTTAACAGAATTATTTATGGGTTGGTATTCTCAAAATAAATACGAGGGATATACTTTCTGGTATAGCCGTGCTTATTTATTTAGCCCATACGGTTGGAGCTATTGGGGTATGATGGCATGTAACGTATTGTCTCCTCAAATTTTCTGGTCTAGAAAAATGAGAAGAAATGTTTTCGTTACTTTCTTCATGAGTATCATTGTAAACATTGGTATGTGGTTTGAGCGTTTCGTAATCATCGTTACTTCATTGTATCGTGACTACTTACCGTCTAGCTGGTCTGTTTACTATAGCCCTACTATTTGGGAAATTGGTTTCTACGTAGGTACTTTCGGATTGTTCTTTACTTGCTTCTTCTTATTTGCTAAATACTTCCCAGTGATTGCTGTGGCAGAAATTAAATACGTACTTAAGAGAAGTGGTGAATCTTTCAAACCAGGAATGGAGAAAATTGAAACGCAAGAACTTGAATCATTTGTTCACGATCAAGCGCACGCGCACTAAAATAAATTATTATGGCACAAAAGAAATTCGTAGTTGGCTGTTTTGATGATGAAGCCGTTTTGTTTCCTGCAGTTAAGCAAGTACGCGCTGCTGGTTATAAAATTAAAGATGTGTACACTCCGTTTGCCGTGCATGGTCTTGACCACGCATTAGGTATGCGCGAAACTAGTTTGCACACTGCTGGTTTTATTTATGGTATCACAGGGACTACTACCGCTATCAGCGCTATTAGCTGGATCTTCACAAAAGACTGGCCTTTAAATATTGGTGGTAAACCTCACTTTGCTTTACCAGCTTGGATACCTATCATATTTGAGTTAACAGTTTTGTTTGCTGCTGTTGGTATGGTACTTACTTTCTGTTACTTATGTCAATTAGCACCTGGTGTTAAAAAACACCGTTTCCATAATAGAGCAACCGACGATTTATTTGTGATGGTGATTGAGTGTACTGATAAAACAAATACGGACGACTTAAAAGCTTTATTAAGTGCTAAAGGTGCTTTAGAAACTGACGTTCAAGTTGCTGAAGAAGGATGGTGGTTTGGCACTTACGATAATGATAACGAAGATTTATATAACAATAAACAATTAGCGTAAGCAAGTTCAGATTTGATCAATAGAAAAAATTAACCTGATTAAGATATACATGATGAAAAAATATTTAATAATAAGTTTTTTAGTTGCGGTGGTTGCCTTAGTAAGCTGCTCTGATGTTAAGCGTACTCCAGGCTCTATCTATATGCCAGACATGGCCTATAGTCGTGCTTACGAAACTTACGCAGACCATAGCAATCTTGCTGCAAAAGGAATTAACTATGACAACCGTCCAGTGGCTGGCACAATAGCTCGTGGTCAGGAAATGCCTTTCCCTTATGCTAAAGATGCTGCTGGTGATACAACTAATTACTATGCTTCTAGATCTGTAATGAATCCTATTGATTCTTTATCTGAAAGAGATGCAAAAGAAGCTGAACGTTTATATTTAATTAACTGTGGTATTTGTCATGGTGCTAAATTAAATGGTAACGGTCCTTTGTACAAAGACGGTAATGGTCCTTACGCTGCTAAGCCTGCTACTTTAGTAGGTGATATTAAGTATGAGAGCATGCCTGCTGGTCAAATGTTTTATTCTGTAACATACGGTAAGAACTTAATGGGTTCTTATGCTTCTCAATTAAACAAGCGTCAACGTTGGATGGTGATTAAATATATTAAAGACAAACAAAAGAAATAAGTGATGGCATCTATTAAAGAGCAATTCGAAATTCCTGGTAAACTTAAAACATGGTCTTACGCTTTAATTGGCGTTGGAGCAGTTGCCCTGTTATACGGTATGTTTACCAAAGGCTTTAGCACAGACGAGCATGAGCAAGTACACTTTTGGGGTACTTTAATGTACAACACCATCTTCTGGACATTGATTTGTAATGCTGCAATGTTCTTTTTGTGCTTTAGCACGATGGCGCAGGCTGCATGGATGCAATCTTTTAGAAGAATCGCAGAAGCTATTTCTACTTTAGTGCCTGTATTTGGTGCAATTACTTTTGCAGTATTAATTTATGTTGTCGTTAGCGATAAACATCATATCTACCATTGGTTAGACGCAGAAGCAGTTGCTAAAGACCCTATCTTAAAAGGTAAGGCTGGTTTCTTAAACCCTACTTTCTTTATTATCTGGACTACATTAGCTATTGTATTATGGTCTTATTTTGGATACAGAATGCGCCAATTAAGTAATGAAGCAGACGTTGCTCCAATGGATGCGGAAACGGCAAAAGCTTTCAACATTAAGAGCATGGTTCGTTCTGGCTTTTTCTTAGTTTGGTTTGGTTTAACGGTTGCTTCTACTATTCCTTGGTTATGGTTAATGAGTATTGACGCTCATTGGTATTCAACTATGTATAGCTGGTATACTTTCGCTAGTTCTTTTGTTGCGGGTATGTCTTTAATAGCAGTTTGGTTGATCTACATGAAAAACAAAGGGTACATGGAATTATCTAATAGCGAGCATTTACATGATGTCGCTAAATTCATGTTTGCCTTCTCTATATTCTGGACGTATTTATGGTTCTCTCAATACATGCTTATTTGGTACGCTAATATTCCTGAGGAAGTAGTTTACTTTAAGCATCGTGTTCAAGGTCCGTACAAACCAATTTTCTTCTTGAACTTAATTATCAACTTCCTTGCTCCATTGATTATTTTAATGAAGCGTTCTGCTAAACGTAATTTCACTTTAGTAGCTTTCATGGCAGTGTTAATTATGTTTGGTCACTGGATCGATTTTTACCAAATGGTAATGGGTAGCTTAATGAAGGAGCACGTTAGTTTAGGTTGGTTGGATTTTGGTGTGTTGTCTTTCTTTGTTGGTGTTATGATTTTGATGGTTGCACGTGCTTTGGCTAGTAAGCCTTTGATTGCGAAATACCATCCTTTCCTTAAAGAAAGTGTTATTCACCACACATAATATTTAAAAAAGAAACGAGAAAAATAGAAAAACGATTATGAGTTTATATTTATCCATAGCAATTATCGCGCTTATATTTATAGTGATTTTCCAAATCGCTAAAGCAAGCGAGTATGTTTCTGTCCTGAAAGGAGAAGAAGCTAGCCGCAAACAAAATAACAAGATCAATGGTTTCTTGATGATCGTGTTTTTAGTATTGGGCTTTATAGGTGTTTACGTTTGTAACGTATACCTATACCCTAAAACTTTATTAGCACAAGGTGCTGCTAGTGTGCAAGGTGAAAAAGTTGATCAAATGCTTTTTATCACT
This sequence comes from Bacteroidota bacterium, assembly GCA_947452555.1. Taxonomy (GTDB): domain Bacteria; phylum Bacteroidota; class Bacteroidia; order Chitinophagales; family Chitinophagaceae; genus Sediminibacterium. The sequence continues at coordinate 223,069 of CANGDH010000004.1, read as the reverse complement.
TTAGCAATTACTGGTATCGTATTTGTGATTACACAAATTTTATTATTCTGGTTTGCTTATAAATACCAAGAAAACGAAAACAGAAAAGTATTCTTCTTTGCGCATAGCACAAAGTTGGAGTTAATCTGGACTGCCATTCCTGCCATCACTTTAACAGTGTTAGTAGTATTCGGTTTGCGTAACTGGTTCTTCTTTACTGGCGAACCTCCTAAGAATGCAATGGTGGTGGAAGTAACAGGTAAGCAATTTGGATGGATTTTCCGTTACCCAGGTCATGACGCTATTTTTGGTAAAAAATATTATAGAAATATTGACCCAGCTACTAACTCAGTTGGTATTATCTGGGACGATAAATATTCTCAAGACGACATTCTTACAGAACAAACAATGTATGTTGTTAAAGGAACTCCTGTTAAATTAATCATTGGCTCTAGAGATGTTGTACATGACGTTGGTTTATCACATTTCCGTTTAAAGATGGATGCCGTTCCTGGTATTCCAACTACGATGTGGTTTACTCCTTTGTACACAACTAAAGAAATGAAAGAGAAAACAGGTAATCCTAATTTCGCTTACGAAATTTCTTGTGATCAAATGTGTGGTAACGGTCACTACTCTATGAAAGGTATTATTGAAGTAGTGGATCAAGAAGAATATGATTTATGGATGGCTAAACAAAAACCTCAATATTACACCGCTTTCCCTGAAAAGGATCCGACAGCAGTTCCTGCAGCAGCTACTACAGACAGTACAGCTAAAGTTGCTTCTGCTAAAATGTAATTTGAAAATAATTAGTTGATAAAATAATTAAGAAATAAACTTATTTAAATAGAACGGTATGAGTCACGAAGAAGTATTACATGGACATGAAGGTCACGGTCACGATGATCACGGACATCACGAACATCATGAAACATTTTTATCTAAATATGTTTTCAGCATGGACCATAAAATGATCGCGAAGCAATTCTTGATCACAGGTATGGTTTGGGCAGTATTGGGTGGATTAATGAGCGTTCTTTTCCGTTTACAATTAGGTTACCCTGACGCAAGTTTTCCTTGGTTAGAGTCTATCTTAGGTAAATGGGCTAAAGGTGGTCAAATTACTCCCGAAGCATATTATGCTTTAGTTACTACACACGGTACCGTTTTGGTATTCTTTGTATTGACTGCAGGATTGTCTGGTACTTTTGCGAATTTCTTAATTCCTTTGCAAATTGGTGCTCGTGATATGGCTTCTCCTTTCATGAACATGTTATCATACTGGTTCTTCTTTACTGCAAGTATCATTATGTTGTCGTCTATGTTTGTGGAGACAGGCCCATTCAGTGGTGGTTGGACTGCTTACCCTCCATTGTCTGCATTAGGGGACGCTTCTCCAGGTTCTAAGTCTGGAATGGACTTATGGATTATTGCGATGGCTTTATTTATCGTGTCTTCTTTATTAGGTGGCTTGAACTATATCGCTACTATTTTAAACATGCGTACTAAAGGTATGAGCATGACGCGTTTACCTTTAACAATTTGGGCTTTGTTCTTTACAGCGGTTCTTGGTGTATTGTCTTTCCCTGTATTGTTGTCTGGTATGATCTTATTAATTTTTGATAGAAACTTCCATACTAGTTTCTACTTGTCTGACATATTTGTAAATGGTGTTGGTGCTTTGTCTAATGAAGGGGGAAGCGCTATTTTATATCAACATTTATTCTGGTTCTTAGGTCACCCTGAGGTGTACATTATCTTATTACCTGCCATGGGTATGGTGTCTGAGATCATGTCTGTGAATTCTCGTAAACCTATCTTTGGTTATATGGCTATGTTAGGTTCTTTATTTGCTATCGCAGTATTGGCCTTCTTAGTTTGGGCGCATCACATGTTCGTTACTGGATTGAATCCTTTCTTAGGTTCTATCTTCGTATTATTAACTTTATTAATCGCCGTTCCTTCTGCTATTAAAGTATTCAACTGGTTGACTACTTTATGGAGAGGTAATATCCGTTTCACTCCTGGTATGTTATTCGCAATTGGTTTTGTGAGTTTATTTATCTCTGGTGGTTTAACTGGTATTTGGTTAGGTAACGCGGCTTTAGATATTCACTTGCATGATACTTATTTCGTAATTGCGCATTTCCATATTGTAATGGGTGTGGCTAGTATGTTTGGTATGTTTGCTGGTGTGTACCACTGGTTCCCTAAAATGTATGGTCGTTACATGAACAATTCATTAGCGTACATTCACTTCTGGGTTACACTAGCAGGTGCTTACTTAATTTTCTGGCCTATGCACTATGAAGGTTTAGCTGGTATGCCTCGTCGTTATTTTGACTTTAGTATTTGGGAAAGTTTCAAGATGTTCGCTGACTTAAACCGTTTCATTAGCACGGTTGCTATGATTGTGTTTGCTGCTCAACTTTTATTCTTGATGAACTTCTTCTATTCTATTTTCAAAGGTCGTAAAGTAATTACCATGAATCCTTGGGAAGCGAATACTTTAGAGTGGACTACGCCAATCCGTCCTGGTCACGGTAACTGGCCTGGTGAAATTCCTGAAGTACACCGTTGGCCTTATGATTACGGTAAAGACGGTCAAGACTTTATTCCTCAAGATGTTCCAGTGGGTGCAAATGAATCTCATGGCCACTAAACGTGAAAGCAACATTAAAAAACTATAGCCAATTAATGAAGTTTACACTCAGTTTTACTGTGGTGTTCACTTGTGTAATTTGTTATTTGTTAGTTCCTAAAGTTGCAGTTTACGACTGGAAGATGATTTTGATTTTATTTTTCGCAGGCTTATGTATTACGGGTAGTGCTAACGCAATTAACCAGGCGGTAGAAAAAGATACAGACGCTCAAATGAAACGTACTGCTTCTCGCCCCGTGGCGTCTGGTAGAATGTCTCAAAAAACTGCTTATACTTTTGCTTTCATTGCTGGTATTTTGGGAGTTGCAATGATGTGGTATTATTTTAATATCTCGTCTGCCTTACTTTCTGCTTTTAGTTTATTCTTATACGCGTTTATATACACGCCACTTAAAAAGATCAACTCTATTGCAGTTTTAGTAGGTGCTTTTCCTGGGGCTTTACCTTGTTTAATTGGTTGGGTTGCGGGTAATGATGATTTTAGTTTAGCAGGTTGGTCTTTGTTTTTAGTTCAGTTCCTTTGGCAGTTCCCGCATTTTTGGGCCATTGCTTGGGTTTCTCATAACGATTATTCTAAAGTGGGTTTTAAATTATTACCTGCTAAAGAAGGTCCAACTAGATTCACGGCTTTGCAATCTATAATGTATGCGGTACTGATGATCCCCATTGGGTTCCTTCCTAATTACTTTGGACTTACCGGTGAAATAAGTAAGTGGATTGTCTTAGTGGCGAATATTTTTATGGTAGTTCAATGTGTGCGTTTGTATCAAAACATGGGTGTTCCTGCTGCACGTCGCGTGATGTTTAGCAGTTATATATATTTACCAATTGTGTACCTGGCCTATTTAGCAGATAAACTTTAATTCTTATGACAACAGATATGACCTCTCTTCCTGAGAATACGACATCTCTTCCTGAGAAAAAGAAATTGCACCAATTCCAAATCCTTCTTTGGGTAGGTTTAGGTAGCATTATCATGGCTTTTGCTGGTTTAACAAGTGCTTATATTGTTAAAAAAAGCCAAGCTAACTGGCTAGATTTTGATTTGCCGAATGTATTTTGGGCTTCTACTGCTATCATTTTAGTGAGCAGTTTCACCATGCAAATGGCGGTTAAAAAATACAAGGAGCAACAATTGAATCAATATCAGGGCTTTATGACTTTGACTGCGATATTGGGTGTGGTGTTTTTAATTATGCAATACCAAGGGTTCATAACTTTAGAAGCAAATAATATTGCTTTAACTGGACCAAGAAGCAATTCTGCTGGTTCTTTCTTATTGGTTATTACTAGTTTTCACATGTTGCACGTGTTGGGTGGGGTAGTTGCACTAGTAATTGTTGCTATCAGCGCCTTTTCGACTAAAACTAAAACATATAATGCCTTGCCGGTAGAGCTTGCTTCTACTTATTGGCATTTTGTTGATATACTTTGGATCTATCTTTTTGTATTTTTTAACTGGGTAGGATAACCCTAATTAAATTCAAAAAAAGTAGGGTATTTTGATACGAATATCCTTGATAGCCAATATTTTTGCACTGAAATCGTAATTGAACATGTCAAATGTAACAACCGCTTCTTCAACAGAAGCAAAATGGTGGGGAGGTGGTAAAAGCCCCTTTAATGTAGAGTACGGAAAAGTAATGATGTGGTACTTCTTAATGAGTGACGCATTTACTTTTGGTGCTTTCTTAATTTCTTATGGTACTGTTCGTTTTTCTACGAACGGATGGCCTGACCCTAATGAAGTGTTCAGAAGTTTTCCATTCGCACCAGAAGGAGTTCATGCTCCATTGGTATTCGTGTCTGTTATGACTTTTATCTTGATTGTGAGTTCTGTAACTATGGTATTAGCAGTGCATGCTGGTAAGAACATGGATAAGAACGGCGTTGTTAGAAATATGATTTGGACAATTATTGGTGGTATCGCTTTCTTAAGCTGTCAAGCTTGGGAGTGGAATCACTTATTTCATGAAGGTGCATGGTGGGGACAAAATCCTTTCATAAATGCAGATGGTACCGCTTCTTCTACCAACTTCACTAATTTCTTCTTTACCATTACTGGTTTCCACGGCTTTCACGTATTTAGTGGGGTGGTTATTAATATCATTATGTTAATTATGACATTGACTGATAAGTTTGAGCAAAGAGGTCATTACTTAATGATTGAGAAAGCTGGTTTGTACTGGCACTTTGTAGACCTAGTGTGGGTATTCGTATTCACTTGTTTCTACTTATTATAAATTTTACATTATTAATTAGTTCCACTAATCTAAGAACATACGCATTATGGCACATACACATACCGCAGAAGAGAACAAAGCAGTCATTGCTGAGATCAAAAAAGTAACTATCATTTTATCTGTTTTAACGATTGTTGAATTGATATTGGGTTTCTGGATGATTGGCATGCAAAATGCTGGTTTAAAATTAGCAATTAAAGGGTCTATCGTTATTTTGATGATGGCGAAAGCTTTTTATATTGTAGCTTATTTCATGCACTTGAAACATGAGTTGAAAAACTTAATCATGACTATTGTAGTGCCTTTAGCTTTATTCATTTGGTTTATTTGCGCATTCTTGTCTGATGGTAATTCTTTCAGAAACTTGCGTAATACTTATAACCCTTATTTTAAAGAGCAATCTACAATTAAGGTAGAGAAGAAAGAAGGTGCGCATGATGAAAAAGCAATAGAGCAAAAATAATAATGAAATGGTTCTATTTGGTGAATCCAAATTGACCACAAATTTCTTACCATATTCGGAAACCATCGCTCGCGGTGGTTTTTTGGTTTTAATTCGTCGTAACTTCGTTTTTCAATTTTTACTATGTCAAAAAAGTCATTATACGGTTTAATTATTGCATTGGTGATTCCCGTGTTTTGTTATTTGTGGCTTAAGTCTGCAAGCGACAAAGCCGTGATTATGCCACGCCATTATTTACTAGATACTGTTAATGAGTATGTAGTGGATGGCAAACAAAAATCAGATAGCATTTGGCATACAACTAAGGATATTCAATTAGTGAATCAATTAGGCGACACAGTTAGTTTATATAATAGACAAGGTAAAATTATTATCCTTGATTTTTTCTTTACTAGCTGTGGAAGTATTTGTCCAAAGTTGACGACCAATATGTCCAAGTTACAACACAGTTTTTCTAGAGGTGGAGATATGCGTAAAAAAGTGGACACGTCCATTGTTCAATTTATGTCAATCTCGGTGGACCCCAATCGCGACAGTGTTGCTGCTATAAGAGAATACGGAAATAAAATGGGTGTGATTGCCGACAACTGGTGGTTACTAACTGGCAACAGAGATTCCATATATAAGTTTGCTTTTGAAGAGATGAAAGTGGATTCGTTTAGTCAAGAACCAATTAATCCAGATTTCGTGCATACGAGTCGCTTAATTCTGATTGACAAGAAAATGCAAGTACGCGGTTATTATAACGGATTAGATTCTACTTCTTTATTAAAATTGGCTAAAGACGTTGGTTACTTAATGTTGGAAAAAGACAAAGCACAAAAGAGTGAAGTGTTCCAAGCCATTGTGGACTTGAGTTGGTTATGGTTAGTCATTGCAGTACTTGTTGCGGGTTTTGTTTATTACTTTAATAATATGAAAAATAAAGAACAAAATTAGTTTAGTGTAAGAATAAAATTTCTTTAGTGTAAGAATAAAATTAAATTGGGAGTATAATTTTTTTTAGAAGAATTATAAAGAATAAATATATTAAGTTAGAACTTTAAATATAAAAATGATGTTAATACCTACGATTCAGAAGAATGATAAAAAAGCGAAATTATTAATTGGAATAGTTTCTGTGGTAGTATTAGTAGCTGTAAGTTTTTTGAGCAAGTATACTTTGAAAGTGGAATTGCCTTTTGACAAACATATTTTTGCTTTAATGAATGCCGTAATTAATTCTGCTGTCGCTTTAACATTAATAGCAGCATTAATAAAAATAAAACAAAAAAATTACCAAGCACATAAGAACTTAATGTTGTTGGCTTTAGGCTTGTCTGTATTATTTTTAGTGACTTATATTGCGCATCATTTATTGGCGGGCGAAGCTAAATTTGGCGATACTGATTTTGACGGTATTGTTACTGAAGCTGAAAAAGCGGTGGTAGGTAATACACGTCCTTTCTATTTTTTATTATTGAGTACCCATATTATATTGGCTGCAACTAGTTTGCCATTTATTTTATTCACGGCCTACAGAGGATTAACGGGAGAGTACGAAGACCATAAGCGCAAAGCAAGAGTGATGTGGCCTATATGGTTTTATGTTGCGGTGACTGGTCCGTTGGTATATTTGATGATTAAGCCTTATTATAATTAATATAAAATTAATTTTTTATAGAAAAAGGAGAAATTTTAATTTCTCCTTTTTTATTTTTGACACATCCCTTTTTTGTTTTAATATTTTTATCGTGACTTACAAGTCTAATTCAATTACGGGATCCCAAAATAATATTTTAAAGTCCATTACGGTTTCGTTTTGGACTTTTATTTTTTCCTTCTCTAAGAGTGCTTGCATTTGAGTGGGTGTTTCAAAATGTGCTTTACCACTTAACATGCCATTTCTGTTGACTACTCTATGTGCAGGTACTTTTGGTTTTACACCATGTGAGGCATTCATTGCCCAACCTACCATTCTTGAACTTCCACCTGTTCCTAGATATTTTGCAATAGCTCCATAACTAGTAACACGTCCTTTGGGTATGAGACGAACTACATCAAATACATTTTGAAAAAAGTCTTGAGTTTTAGGGGTGTATTGCATTCTTATTTTCAGTTGCTCTTATTAATTGTGCGCTTGTTTTGGTGGGCTCTGGCACCGCTTCGTAATTAAATGGACAATGCATACAAGCTTCGCCACAGCAATAACCTCTTTCTTGATGATAGGCCGCAGTGAATACCCAATTTCCCTTAGGGTCTATATAATATTGTACACCTTCAACCATTTTTTATTGTTCTTTCTTTTCTCTAGCCGCTTCTGCTTCCATTCTAATTAATTCGCCTGCATCCATTGGGATATCTTTGATAGCCTCTTTCAGCACTTCATCTAAAGCTATTGGTAATTCTTTATCAATATTAAATTGAATATAGTGTATCTTATTACTCTGTGCAATATCCAGGCCTTCGTAATAAGTTTTAATTAGACATCGAGGATCTATTGTTGCCTCCGCGTATAAATTTTCTGTTTTGTATATGAGGTTTAAACCATACAATTCAATTACTTTCAATGTAAAATGATAGAGTAGTGGACTGTCTGTTTTTAAATGAACTATACCAGACGCTGAACTAATTCCACTAACAGTATTATTACTACTAACTATATTTTTAGCTCCCCCCCCTTTTAAAAACTGCTGGTATAGCCTTAGAAATTTAGGATGGGTTAATCGCTTTTTGGCTTTAGACCATCTTAATTGAGGATCGGGAAAAGTGATCCAGATTTCATCTACTTCGTCTTTCGCAAAATAATTGGGAGTAAGTTCTATTTGCGTACGAACGAAAGCAATATTTTTTAACCCTTCTTTATTGGCAATACTCGCGCCCTTCCAAATACGATTACCTTTTAAGTCTATTCCAATAAAATTTTGATCAGGGAACATTCTGCCTAAGCCAACCGCGTATTCTCCTCTGCCACAAGCCAATTCTAATACTAATGGTCTGCCTTGTGATACACCAATTGGGTCAGAAGGGCTAATTGCTAAATTATCTAATGGAATGTTTAACGTTCCTTTTTTAAGTTCCTCAAAAAAAGCAGCCCATTTTCCTTGCATTGCTTCAGGATATTCCAACACATTTTCATATTCCTTTATCGCCGCAAATTTGATTAATTTCTTCTGTCCCATACCGCAAATATACAGATTTGTGATTTTAATATGATTTCATTGGAATTTATACTCGGATTTCAGTTACCAACTTTATTTACATTACCAATGCATATTAAACAAATCATTATTGAACCAAAAGCCCATTTTTATATTTCTACCAACCACCTGGAGGTATATGTAAAATAAGGTGTTTTAAAACCGTTGTATAGGAACCACAAAATAGGGTGAAATGTATGAAATATGCAACGTTTTTGAAAAGTGTTGTATAGGAACCACAAAAAGTGTCGGAATGTATGAAATACGCAACGCTTTAAAAAACAGATAAAAAAAGGGATACCAGGAATAAGTATTAAACGAATGACAAAGTGAAAAAGGGCTATGGGGAAAAATTTAATGCTAATAGTTAGAATATAATTATAATAATTAAAACAAAATTGTAATAGTAAAATCTAAATTGTTTTTAAATCAAAAATTAATATCAATGTCTAATAGTAAATCATTTTCAGCGTTTCTAAAAAAGCAAGCTTGTATCAATCAGATGCCTGAATTTTTGTCACTTGGAGCTTATATTAAAATTGCTAGAAAAAGAAGATTTATTTCTGCTATCCAACTTGCCAATAATGCAAAAATTAATCGCTCTACTTTATATTTTATTGAAAATGGACATCCGGGTGTATCTATGTTTGCTTATCTAAGCGTTTTTCGTGAACTTGGTTTTTTTGAAGATATTTTAAAACTTATCGAAAATGATGTTATAGGCAAAAAGAATTATGAAATGAAAGTTTTGGTCAAGCAATCGATTAAAGAGTATAAATTATAAAAATAGTTTGTTCTATATTATATAGTTTAAAACGAACCTTCATCACTAAATAAAATTTTATTTATTCATAATTTTAATTACTTTCTGAGCTACTATGGGAGCTATTGCTACGCCCATTCCATTCATACGTATTGCGCAATACACATTCGGTTGTACTTCCTCTATGATGGGCTTCTTTTCCTTACCCATGGCCATTACGCCACTCCAACGCATTTCAATTTTTGGTTTCTTTGTTCCCTTTGGTAAGATTCGCTTCATCATAAATGTTTCCAAAGTACTTTGTATCAATGCAGAAGTTTCTAGCGATGTTGTTTTTTCTGCTGCAAAGGCTTTGTTTCTTGCACCACCCAATAACAATCTATCTCCTACATTTCTAAAGTAATAATACCCTTCATCAAAATGGAAAGTACCCTTTAATCTAAAATTGGGAATTGGTGCAGTTACAAATACTTGACCTCTTGCTGGTACCACGTCTAATTTTGGTAATAATTGTTTTGCAAATCCATTGGTACAAATTACCAACTGCTTAGTTTCAATGATAGCCTCCAGATTTGTATGAATACTTACACCGCCTGAATGGCTCTTGAATTTTTTTACTTCCGTGTTAAATAATATCTGTACCCCTTTTGACTGAACAGCTTGTTGTAGTGCAATTACTAGTTTTGCGGAATGCAATTGCCCTTCGTACGGACTATATGCCAATGCTTGAATTTTCTGAAATCCAAAATGTTCAATCTTATTTGACACATCACTATACACTTTCTTCAAGCCTAATTCTGGTGCCAATAGTCTATTTAAATAATTAATATCGTCTTTCAATTTTTCAATAGGGTAGGTTCCTCCTTTTTCAAATAATTCGTATCCACCATTTCCTTCATAATCCATTATCTTTTTATCGAACACTTCTTGTATTCTTTGTAGTCCTTGGTATCTCATCTTCACTGTTTCCAATGTATTTTCTATACCCATCAATTCCATATCAAACATTAATTCTGACACACTTCCAAAACAAGAGAAGCCTGCATTACGTGTACTTGCTCCAGAAGGGATAGTGCCACGTTCTAGTATAGTAATTTTTAATTTGGGATATTGATTGATTAATTCATACGCTGTCCACAAGCCAACAAATCCACATCCTATAATCACAACGTCCTTTGGAGCAAAATAGGTTTCCTTCTCCCATACTGATTGTGCCATGTTGAAATATTTTATTACACAAATATCCGAAATTATTGATACAATATTCTAAGTTATATTCTTTTGCCCCTATTAATTGCAGCCGCCCATCAAGTTTTCCTAAATCATGCGCTTTCAAAATTTCTTATCGATTTATGTTTATTAAAATTAAAAATTATGAAAAAGCATTTAATCAAATTAGCGTTATTCGTTTCAATTTCAACATCCTTATTTTCAGCATGTACAAAAGACAAGAGTGTAAACAATAATTCAGTTCTTTTATACAAGAATAAAGAATTCAAAGATTCTACTTTATCTGGATATTTACTTGGAGGAAGTACGAATGAAGTTTCTAAAATTAGTTATAGTAATAATCATTTTGACAGTTTATATCAAAATCATGAATGGATCAATATTATCAAAAATGAAAATTTAGATTTAAATAATATTACTTTAACAAGCTATTTCGGTACTAATATAAAAGTTGCAAGTTTTCCCGTAATAGAATCAGTTCGAAACACAAAGGAAATATATTACAATGTTTATATTTCAAATAATAAATATGTAATTACCAAAATGAGAATTGAAATTTTAAATAATCACAATCGTAAAATATCAATTACATCTTCAAATGATTTGGTGTATTATCAATTAGAGATCAATACAAATAATAGAATTGGAAATTGGCATGTATCCAAAGATGTTCCGTTAAGAATGACCTTTAATAATATACCAATTAATACTGATCCAAGATCCAATAGCATAAAGTCTAATGAGACAATGTATGATTGTATGAGTAGATGTATAACTCAAGTATGTGGAAGTGATTGGGTTTGTGCTTCTATGTGTGCAGTTGCCTTCCCTAGCTGTGTTGCAGGTGCAGCAATTGCCTGTGCCATAAACTAAATTTCTTTGTAACTTCATTTATATTATACTTTATGAAAAAGAACAGGCTATCATTATTGGAAGTAGTTTATATTATTTCATCTATTTTTTTATTGTTATCAGGCATCTATGCTTTGATAGTTTCCGGAAATTCAAAAACTGCTAAGACTTTAATCACCATGTCTGTTCTTAATTTTACTTTTACGCTTTATGTGATTCGTGTTAATAAAAAGCTCAATCATAATTAGATGTGATTAAAATTAAGTTTAGTAATAGGGGCATTTCAAGCGCTTTGTTGTAATTTCGATTTGCTTAAATCTTACAACACATGTATCCGTTGATTAAAAAAATCATTACACTAGCAGCTTGTTTAATTTCAGTGTTTCATCTTTCAGCACAGCTTAGCAGTGCTAATGAGCAATTGTACCGTCCTAGGATCCATTTTACCCCTGCGGCTAATTGGATGAATGACCCGAATGGTATGGTTTTTTATAAAGGGCTGTATCATTTATTTTATCAGCATAATCCGGGTGCACCTGTTTGGGGACCTATGCATTGGGGGCACGCTACCAGTAAGGACTTGATTCATTGGAAACATTTATCAATAGCAATCTACCCTGATTCATTAGGTACTATATTTTCCGGTAGCGCGGTTGTAGACTCTAATAATACTAGTGGATTTGCAAGAGGCAAGCAAGTGCCTTTAATTGCTATTTATACGCAACATAATATGGATGGCGAAAAAGCTGGTAAGGACGACTATCAAAATCAAAGTATTTCTGTTAGCTTGAATGATGCAAAAACATGGAAAACTTTTAGAGGTAATCCAGTAATTAGAACTCCCCACTTAAAAGATTTTAGAGACCCTAAAGTTTTTTGGTATGAAGCCAATAAAACTTGGATCATGTCTCTGGCAGTAGGGGATCATATCGAATTTTACAGCTCCCCTAATTTAAGAATTTGGAAAAAAGAATCTGACGTGGGTGGTTCAGGCATGGGTGTACATGATGGTAATTGGGAATGTCCTGATTTATTATCTTTCGATGACCATGGGAAAAAAGTTTGGGTTTTAATTGTTAACGTTAATCCAGGTGCTCCTAATAAAGGTTCAGGTACACAATATTTTGTAGGGGATTTCGATGGTCATTATTTTACTCCCTTTTCTAGAAATGTTAAATGGTTGGACTATGGGCCAGACAATTACGCTGGGGTTACTTGGTCTAATACGGGATCTAGAACTATCTTAGCTGGTTGGATGAGTAATTGGTTGTATGCAAATATTGTTCCCACTGAAAAATGGAGAAATGCACTTACTATCCCTAGAGATTTGAGTTTAGTTAAAGTTGGTAATGATTACCGTGTAGCATCCAAGCCTATTAAAGAATTAGAAAATTTGGAGTATAAGAAAGTAAGTCTTAAAAATATTAAATTAGATAAAAGTTTTGTTTTTTCTGATACTATTAATAATGCTGCCATTCCTTGTCGTATTAATTTATCATTATTAAAGGCTCAAAATATTGAATTGGTATTATCTAATACCAAAGGGGAACAATTGGTTGTAGGGTACGATTCAAAAGCCAATCAATTTTTTGTTGATAGAACTAAATCGGGTCGTTCAGATTTTTTTACAGATTTCGCAGGATTGCATACAGCGCCTCGATTTAGCAATACGCAACAACTTGATATGTCTATTGTGATTGACGTTGCTAGTGTGGAATTATTCGCCGACAGTGGCTTGTCTGTTATGACTGAAATTTTCTTTCCAACTGAAACCTATTCTAAAATGGAATTAAGATCTTCAGATAAAACAACAATCAAACATTTCTATTACGCAAGTTTAAAAAGCATTTTATAAATTTGGTACTAATTTACAATTATGACAAAAACAATATTACATACTGCAGAAAGCAGAGGACATGCTAGCCATGGCTGGTTAAACAGTTTTCACTCTTTTAGTTTTGCTGGGTACTATAATCCAGAACGCATGAACTTTGGGGTACTAAGAGTTTTAAACGACGATACGGTTGCTGCAGGGATGGGTTTTGGAGCGCATCCACATGATAATATGGAAATTATAAGTATTCCTTTAGAAGGCGACCTAGAGCATAAGGATAATATGGGAAATCAGACGGTGATTAAAAATGGAGATATACAAGTTATGAGTGCTGGAACTGGGATTGCGCATAGTGAATACAATAAGAACAAAACTAGCTTGGTTAAGTTTTTGCAAATTTGGGTGATTCCTAATAAGCAAAATGTAACACCTAGATATGATCAAATCACATTGAATAAGGAGGACCGTCACAATAAGTTACAACAAATCTTATCGCCTAATCCAGAAGATGCTGGTGTTTGGATTCATCAAGACGCTTGGTTCAACCTAGGTAAATTCGATAATGGTATTTCTACCAACTATACCATTAATAAAAATGGTAATGGTGTTTATGCTTTTGTTTTAGAAGGGTCTTTTGAAATTGAAGGACAACAATTAAATAAAAGAGACGCTTTAGGTATTTGGGATACAGCAGCCTTTGTTTTAAAATCCTTAAGTGCTGACGCTGAAATTTTATTAATGGAACTGCCAATGTCTTTGTAAATTACATACAAACCTATTTAATTGATTCAAAATTTTGAAGATATTACCGAATCGGGAGCATTAGACAAACCTTCTAAAAAGAAGCCCTGTATTCCTATATCTAAGGAACTACGTTCTTATTTAGTTAAGTATCGCCGAGAGGTTAAACTCCCTATAAATTACAATGACTTACTTCGGTTTACATTTTCGACTCCTTTAAAAGACAAAAAGGGAAATAATAGTAGCTGGGATAAGCTGTCTTTTGACATGAAAGAATGGGGGCATTTAAGAGATGCTTTAGTAGAAACTTATGCCACTTTAAAAACAGAGGGTGACTTAAGTTTTGTGAATCAATTAGACGTTGCGCGTATTGACTTTTGTTATTTTGGCAATAGTCAACCTTTTAGAATAAGAATTGTCAATAAGTTCAATGACAATTACGATCATTATTATATTAAGAAAGCAGATGCTAATAGGGTTTATGGATTGGAGCTGGAACATATCTTGTCTCCCAATAGAATTAGTTATCTAACTAATAACGATACTTTAATTGAAGACCATATTCCAGGAATACCTGGTGATATTTTTGTGAAAGATTATTTAGACCGATCCGAAACCAATAAAATTAGACTTGCTAAGGAATTTGTAAAATTTAATGAACGTTGTTTTGTTCAATTGCTTGGAGATATGCGCTCCTATAATTATGTGGTGAATGTGATACCCGACGTAGAGGATGTTCAATATCGTATTCGTGCCATTGACTTTGATCAGCAGTCTTATGAGGGTCGAAAAAATTTATACCTCCCTCAATTTTTTAAAGAAAACAAAACTTTTGTTGATTTAGTTACGACACATTTAAATACAGAGTCTATTGCACAATATCAAGCAGAAGAGCGTACCATGATGACATTTAGATTGGCTTCCGCACGTTATAGGATTAAAGACTTAATGGAAGTAATGACTAAAGACTATATTTCCACTCCCGAAAAGACAAATGATTTAAAAGCTGCTTTGATTGACTTTTATAAAGAAGATAAATATTATAAGAAAGTTAAAACGATGGGGCAACTAGTTAAAGCCCATCTGAAACATACCTTACAAAAGAACTTATTATTAGTGCCACGTTTTCAAAAGAATAGCGGTAAAATTAAAACACTCTAATTTAATGCATGTTCTTGCATTTTTATTGCCGCCATAGGGAATAGAATATTGTTTTCCAAGTGTACATGTTGATGCAAGTCTTCTTCAAAAGCTTTTAATTCATCCAAACAAACTCTATGTGTTGTACATGCGGTTTCTGGTGCAGTATAATGACTGGTTAATGCTCTAATTTCAAAAAGCAATGCTCCCACTTTTTCATGTTCTTTTTCCATTACAGACACTGGCGCATTAATATATCCTGCTACAAAATGAGCGGCTTTTTCTGCCTCTTCATTAGAATACAAAGTTTTAATTCTTGGAAAGAGGATTTCTTCTTCTTTTTTCATATGTGAAACTAATTCTTCCGATACTTCGGTGAATAAGGCTAATACTTTTTCCATATGCGGGTACCTTATACCATGCTTAACTACTACTTTTTGTATATGGTTGTAGATAGTTGGTATTGCAGTTTTAACGTAAAAATGGTGATGTATTAATATGTATGAGATTAATTGATCAGCACTCATCTCATTAAATGGCATTTGTGTTTTACTACTATTTATGCTATTCTTAGAATCAGATAGTTCTGCCATAAGCGCTTCAACAGATATATTTTTTTCGGTACAGGCAACACTTAAGGTCTTGGCACCCTTACAACAAAAATCTAAACTATATTTTTCTAAAATTGGTATTAAATCAAAATGTTCTATTGCAATACTCTTTAGGGTTTTATCTTTTAAGTTTTCCATAATAATTTATTTATGTAAAACTCAAATTATCTAAATGTCATAACAATGACAATGGTCAGTTCTTTAAAATTCTATATCATTTTTCCGTATATCAATAACTGACTTTACTATTTCTAACTTGAAAATGTAAATAAAATATATATGTGATTTTTATCACCGTAGATCTTTAAATACAATCGTAATTTTACGATATAAAACAAAATACATGAATATAAAAATACTTGGGTCGGGTTGTACTAAATGTAAAATTACCTACAACAATGTAATGGAGGCCTTAAAAGCAACAGGGGTGGTGGCTGAAGTCGTTAAGATTGAAGACATGGAGGAAATAATGAAATACAATGTGTTAACTACACCTGTATTACTTATTGATGATGTGGTTAAAGTAAAAGGACGTGTTGCGGAACTAAGTGAGATAATAGAATTTCTACAAGCCTAAAATTAACATTTATGTTTGATTGGATACAAAAATTTGCTGATTGGATAATTTATCAAATTATAGGGATTGCTTCGCATAGTAAATTAGGCGACACTTTAAATTTTTTTTTATTCGACACTATCAAAATATTCATTTTACTTTTTGGTGTTACTTTATTAATGGGAGTGATTAATTCCTACTTCCCTATTGAGAAAGTTCGTAATTTTTTAACTAAAAGAAAATGGTATGGCTTGGACTATTTTGTTGCTTCTTTTTTTGGTACCATTACTCCATTTTGTTCCTGCTCTTCCGTTCCATTATTTATAGGATTTGTAAAAGGTGGAATTCCCTTGGGCGTTACATTGGCTTTTTTAATATCTTCCCCACTTGTTGATGCGGTTACTGTTGCTATATTTTGGGGTATGTTTGGTTGGAAGATCACTATCATTTATGTAACTAGTGGAATTATACTTTCTATGATAGCTGGATTTATTTTAAGTAAGTTAAAATTGGAAGGTCTTTTAACAGACTGGGTAAAAACGCTACTTGCTAAAAAGCAATCAATGGAAACTATCGACATGGATGTTTCGGAAAGTTTTATACAAAGAGTCCCTGCAATTATCAAAGAGGCAATCGGAATTGTAAAAGGGGTTTCACTCTATATCTTAGTTGGAATTGCAATAGGAGGATTGATGCATGGATTTATTCCTACAGGTTTTTTTGAAGCCTATATAAGTAAGGACAATCCTTTTGCAGTTCCTATTGCTGTAATTATTGGAGTGCCTATGTATAGTAATACTGCTGGTATCTTGCCAATCATGCAAGTACTGGTTGAAAAGGGTATCCCTCTAGGAACGGTCATTGCATTTTCTATGGCAGTAGTGGGACTCTCTGTACCCGAAGGATTATTGCTTAAAAAGATAATGACTACTAAAATGCTAATAATATTCTTCTCTGTTGTTACCCTTTGCATAATCCTATCTGGATATATTTTTAACCTAGTAATGTAAATTTCAAGTTTGTGCTTACCAATTTTAATTGTTAAAATTTTAGTTGATTTTATTAAACTACTAGTCGAAATACATTTTTACACTTAACTTGTACTCATAAATAAAAAAACATGAACCAATCAAAATTATTTAAAGGGCTTGTAATGTCTATGGCCCTTTTGTTAACAACAACTACCTTCCTATTTGCTCAAGCGAAGCCTCCTGCAAGTCCTGCGGCTACTGCAACAGGCACATTGAAAAATGGTGCACATATCACGATTAACTATTCTAGTCCTTCGGTTAAAGGAAGAGCAATTTGGGGTGCATTAGTTCCATTTGATAAAGTATGGAGAGCAGGTGCAAACAACGCTACACTTATAGAAACCGATAAAGAGGTTAAAGTAGAAGGGAAAACTTTAGCAGCGGGTAAATACAGTATCTACGCTATCCCAGGTCAGCAAGAATGGGTTATCATTATTAATTCAGTAACAGGTCAATCTGGTATGAATCATGATGGTTCTACAACATTGGATCCTACAAAAGATGTTATGCGTGTTACAGTTAAATCAAAGAAATCAGCAACCATGAATGAGCGTTTAGTATACACTATTAACGACCAAGGTTTTGTGTTGAGCTGGGAAAATTTAGACGTTCCAGTTTCTATTAAATAGTATTGATATAGCTTAATTCAAAAATATTTTATCTGTAAAATACCAACATTACACTTTTGAAAATTTATAAGGGTATACTTTTCCTGAAGCCCATTGTGCTACATATATATTTCCATCTTCGTCTACACAAACATCATGTGGATGATTTAAAATATTACTAGTTTGTGACATTGGCTGTAATACACCATTAATATATATTGGTTCGCTACCACCTAAATTTGATACCACTTTATTTTCTTTGTCTAAAATGGTTATAAAGCCAGAATGTTCAGTATCTAAATTTGGTGAACGCAATACAGCTGCATATAAATAATCTCCTTTAATGACTGGACGGCAAACACAAGCCCCTGGCAAATGAATCACTTCCATTAATTTTCCATCCAAACTAAAACGTTTAAACGCGTTACGAGTTCTATCTGTAATTAAAAGGGTAGGGCTTCCGTTTCGATTGTCTACACATATGCCATGTGCATTGTCAAAGTGGGCGTCTCCTTCGCCTCTTCCTCCAAATACATTTTTTAAATTTCCCTTTTCATCATAGTGCATAATGTGCTGTGCGCCATAACCGTCTGCAATATAAAATTCTCCATTAGCTAAAACGGTAGTTTCAGTTGGTACAAAAGCCTCTATTTTTGCATAAGCAGCAACCTCTTTAGGAGCAGTAATTGTAAAGATTATTTTACCGTCAATTGTAGTTTTATAAACCTCATGTTTATTGGTATCAGTTATAAATAAATAATCATTATTCCCATCATGCTGAACGGTTAAGCCATGAGCCCCTGGAAAATCATGCCCCCAGGTTTCTAATAACTTTCCACTTTTATTATAAACAATAATATTGTTTTTGGTTTCATTGGTAAGTAGTAAAATTCTTCCCTTACTATCTTGTATCATTTCATGACAATCGTTTACTGGAGTCATGTCTGCATTTAATTTCCCCCAGCGCTGATCTAGCATATATTTCATATGGTTATGACCATATATTTGCTCATTAGGAGTTGAATTTAATTTAGTAGTAATCATAATGCTAATAGCGGACAATGAACCGTCCTTTAAAAAACTTCTTCTTTGCATGCTTCTGGTTTACAATCGTTAAATATGCTTACCAAATTTAATGATTTGAATCAATAATTATGAAGTTTATCAAATACCTTAAAATGATACACCCAAGCATTATTTTAAGAGTACACTTCTAATAGTCCCACCCAATACAAATAAAAAAGCTCCTAAAACATTAATTATCAATGTAATAGGAGCTTTTTGTAGCTGTAGGGGGAGGGATCGAACCTCCATGAGGCAGTTAGTTGTAGCACAAAGTTCAGTGGTCGACCCTGGTCGCCTATTGCTAGACGGCTCTATGCTATATTTATCCCGTGATCCTCACCCCCGAGACAAGGGGGCATGTCTGCCAAAATTTCATCACCCCACAGTATTAAGAACTTATCATTTGAAGGGTTTTACTTAATCTAACTTCCCTCATTTGATATATCAAAACTAAGGTAATGGCCCATATGTTGCAAATAATTTAAGTATTATTTTTAAAATGTTGAAAATATTCAATAAATTGCCATTATATTTAAAATTGTACAAATATGGAGCCAAAATCTAATACTAAATTGAACATTGACAAAAGCTTAGATAAGCTGGATTTGCAAATTATTCAAGCAATGATGCAGGATGCCGAAGTTTCCTATGCAGACTTGGGGAAACAGTTTTTCGTGTCTGGTGGTACCATTCACGTTCGTATTAAGAAGTTAGAAGAATTGGGTATTGTGCAAGGGAAGCGTTTGGCAGTGGACCTAAAAGTTTTAGGTTATGATATCATTGCCTTTATTGGTATTTATTTAGAGAAGAGCTCCATGTATGATAATGTGGCTCAAGCTTTAAAAGCAATTCCTCAAGTAGTGCGAGTTAATTATACAACTGGCAATTATAGCATGTTTGTAGAAATTGTATGTAAGGACATTCAGCAATTACGTTTTGTTTTACATGATGAACTTCAAAAAATTAAAGGAATTGAACGTACTGAGACATTGATTTCATTGGAAGAAAGTTTTTCTCGAAACGTAAAAATCGTATAATAAAAAAGCGTCCCAACAATTACTTGTGGGACGCTAAAACCTAGATCAACAATTCAAATTAAAATAGTCGTTTTAGAACCTCTTTATAATTTATAGCCATTGTCTGCAACTAGCTGTGCGCAAATTCTGCGTCTCGCTTCCTTGCTATTAAATGGTTCAACTTTTGTGAATCGCTTTAATCCAATATGCATCATTCTTAGTTCGTCTCCGTCCGCAAAACTATTCAATGCATCTTTTCCTGCTTTATTAATGGCGTCTGCTGCATCATAAATATAAGTGCTTACAATATCAGCTTGCACGGTAGTTGCCGCAGCTCCTTTTAATGCAGTTAATTTTTCTAATCTTAATAATGCAGACTCTGCATGAAATGTGATAATAGACATGTCTGCAATATTCATTAATATTTCTTGCTCCTTATTTAAGGTCATCATTAGTTTTTGTACTGCAGCACCTGCTACCATTAAAATACATTTCTTAAAATTTGCAATTGCTTTTTTCTCTTTTGTAAATGCACCTTCTTCCTCGCTTCCAAAATCAGGGATGCTCATTAATTCTTTTTGCACATTCATAGCGGGGCCCATTAAATCTAATTTTCCTTTCATGGCTCTTTTTAATACCATGTCCACAGTCAACAATCTATTGATCTCGTTGGTGCCTTCGTAAATTCTGTTAATACGGCTATCACGATATGCTTTTGAAATAGCGTATTCATCACTATATCCATTCCCTCCATGTACTTGTACGCCTTCGTCTACTATATAATCTAAAGTTTCACTTCCGTATACTTTTAAAATTGCACACTCAATTGCATATTCCTCTGCAGCACCTAATAAAGATTCTGACAAGGTCTTTCCTGCTTTTGCTAATTCTGATTCCTGCTCATCAATATTTTTTGACACTCTATACAATGCACTTTCTCCTACCCACATTCTAATAGCCATTTCTGCCAACTTATGTCTTATAGCACCAAATTTTACAATCGGCAACTTGAACTGCTCTCTTGTAATGGCATATTGTACAGTAGTTGATAATGCTCTTCTTGCTCCGCCTAATGTTGCTGCTCCTAGCTTCAAACGTCCTATGTTTAAAATATTGAAAGCTATGATATGTCCTTTTCCAATTTCTCCTAATACATTTTCTACCGGAACCTTACAATCTTGAAAATATAATTGCACCGTACTTGAACCTTTGATTCCCATTTTATGTTCCTCAGGTCCTTGTGTGAATCCTTCCATTCCTCTTTCCAAAATAAATGCGGTGAACAACTCTCCGTCTATTTTTGCAAACACGGTGTAAACGTCTGCAAAGCCACCATTCGTGATCCAACATTTTTGTCCATTCAATAAATAATATTTTCCGTCGTCTGAAAGTTTAGCGGTTGTTTTTGCACCCAATGCATCTGATCCACTATTAGGTTCTGTTAATCCGTAGGCGCCTTTAAATTCACCACTCGCTAATTTGGGAATATACTTTTCTCTTTGTGCTTCTGTTCCAAAATATAAAATTGGTAAAGTTCCTATTCCTGTATGGGCAGCATTTGCTACAGAGAAAGAATAGCCTCCACCTAAATATTCTGCAACAATAGTGGATGTAATAAAATCTTTTCCTAAACCACCATAATTCTCTGGAACAGAAACTCCCAATAACCCTTGCGCACCTGCTTTCTCCAATAAACCTGGCATCAATCCGGGTTCTAGTTTATCAATACGGTCTGCCACTGGTAATACTTCTCCGTCAACAAATTGTGTACACATGTCGCGTACCATAATTTGTTCTTCATTAAATTCTTCAGGAATGAAAATATCATTCGCTGCTACTTCTTTAATGATCCACTCTCCACCTTTAATTGCTGTTGTTGTGTTTTCCATGGTTGTATTTTAAAATAGTTTGAATACGTATTAAACTAAATCCGGATTGGTTAAATTGTCATACACTCTTTGAAACACATTTTTCACTGTTTCAATTTCATCTTTAGTAATATTCAACAATGCTTCATTCATTGTTTGATTTGCTAAATGATAAGTGCTTTCTTGTAAGGGCCTTGCTATATCAGTTAAGCATACCAAATTGATTCTTCTGTCACTCGTACTTGCTACTCTGGTAACAAGTCCTTGTTTTTCTAAATTATCAATAAGTCTTGTGATACTTGCTTTGTCTCTAAAAGTGCGGGTTCCTAATTCCTGTTGACTCAACGAATCTTCTCTCCACAAATGACATAATACGGACCATTGTTCAATGGTAATTTCTAAGCCAGCGTTTCGGAAATTCTTTTGTAGCCTTCTTGCAACGGCAGTAGTTGCCATTCCATTAATGACACTGTATAATTCTCCTCGTTTAAATTGGTTGTTTGACATATAGTTAGTTATGCAACTAATTCAAAAATACGACCAATTTAGGGAATGGACCAAAAATAATTGTGAATTTTAGGCCTAATCTAAGGTTCTGCGACGAATTTTTATTTGAATGGAATTTTCTATGGGTAGTTCGCTTACAATAATAAGGTAGCCTCCACCTCCTGCCCCCGACAACTTATATCCCTGTCCTTTTCCTTTATACTTTTCAATTATTCCTGCTGTAATGGGGTCCAGCATATTCGGAAACATATGAATTTGTGCATGGAATGAATCTAAAAAGTATTTCCCAAATGCAGTAAGGTCTTTTTGTTGAATTGCTTCCCAGCATCCATTAGCGGCTATGGATAGTTGCTTTGCGCCTGCTTCGTCTATGTTGGTATTTGCTAAAACATCATAATCGCTATTTCTTGGATCTAATGGTATTAAATGTAAATGTGCTTCTAACCAATTTAATATGTCATCCTCGTCTATTGTTTCAATTTGTGTTGGCCAATAACTATTTTTATCATAATGTAATTTATTCAATCCAGGTATTACGATCCCTATCGCATCCTGTGAGCCAGCTACATGTTTAGTTCCTGGAGGGTTCTCATAACTAAATAAAATCTTACTTAACAGTATAGGATCGCCTTCCGGTAATTGTGCTTTCCAAAGTTCAATGGCTTTGTTTCGTGTACTACTTGACATACCACTTCTATTATTAAATTCTATAGTGGGCTCTATAGATATTGTAAGTACAGGCCCTATATGGTGCGAATTTACATAGGGCTGGTCCAACCATCCTCCCGCTAGATCTATTCTAAATGGTATTACCGAATTGGTTCTTAAACTGGTTGTAGACCTTACTGGCAGGCCTTCTGATGGAATTCTATCCAAAACAAAATACTCAATTCCTTTTGCCTCGCATATTGCTTTTTTAGATGGTGTATTCCCGTCTTCATTTACCACAAATATATTTGGTTGAATTTCATTTAGCTCTTGTTCAAAATCAATAATTCCTGATCCCTTATTAATTCTACACTCGGTTACGCAACGCAACGCTTGTATCATATATCTTCTTTCCTGTTGTGTGATAATGGGATACCTTCCTTTTAAATCATGCACAGTGGTATCTGAACCAATACAAACATATAAGTCTCCATAAGTTGCAGCAGTTTCTAAAAATGCAATATGCCCACTATGCAATAAATCAAAACAACCACTTACAAAAACTTTTTTCTTTTCGCCCAACATGGATTTTATTTTAGTGTAAGTAAAGAAGAATTTCTTAAAAAATCTCATTTATCAAACCTTCATTCCTTAAAAAACCGATTAACTTTGTGCTATGCTTAATTTTCTAGACTGGACTGTTACTATTTTAACCATTTTATATGCGCTTGTTTTAATGGCCTATCGCTATTGGTTTAGTAAATTAACGGTATTCAAAATGGAGGATGCTACTTCTCATTTTACTAGTTTCACTATTATTATTCCCGCTCGTAACGAGTCTGCTAATATCAAAGCCTGTGTTGATTCTATCATGCAACAAGACTACCCATTGGACGCTTTTGAAGTGATTGTAATGGACGACTTTTCTGAGGACGATACTGCGTTTATTGTGGAAGCTTTACAACATCAATATAAGAATCTGTGTTTAATGCGCTTGTCTGATTATTTTAAACCAGGGGAATTAACTGCATTTAAAAAGAAGGCGATCGAAAAAGCGGTTTCACATGCTAAAGGAGATTGGATTATTACCACTGACGCCGATTGCGTGGTGCCTTCTACTTGGTTAAATTTATACAATCAATATATCCTTAAAGAAAAACCTGTTTTTGTTGCAGCTCCTGTTATGTTCATTAAAACAGAAGGTGTTTTAAATCAATTTCAATTACTTGACTTTTTAGCTTTACAGGGTATCACTGCTGCTGCAGTAGGCGCTGGCAAACACTCTATGAGCAATGGGGCCAATCTTGCTTTTGAAAAATCTGCTTTTATTGCAGTAGGGGGTTATCAAGGCGTTGACCATATTGCTAGTGGAGACGATATGTTCTTAATGCACAAAATGAAGAAGACTTTGGCTAAGCCGATTGGTTATTTATATCATCCAGGGGCTATCGTTTTAACAGCTGCTATGACTACTTGGAAAGACTTTATTATGCAAAGAATAAGATGGTCTAGTAAAGCCAGGTACTATGATGACAACTCAATTATCTGGGTGCTAACCTTGGTGTATCTCTTTAATTTCAGCTTTCTAATTATGCTGTTAGTAGGTGATTTTAGTAGTTTATTGATAGCACTTGCTTTTAAAACTTTCTTTGAATTGTTCTTCTTGGACCCTGTGTCTCGATTTTATAATCTCAAGGGTGAATTGCGCTATTTTGTATTATACCAACCTTTACATATCACTTATAATATTGTGGCTGGCTTTTTTGGTCAAATTAAGACCTATACTTGGAAGGGCAGAAAGGTGAAATAAATCATGAAATAAACAGCCTTTTACAAGGCTATTTTTCGTAATTTAGTGTTCTAATACTTTTGTGTATGTCTGTTGAAACTATTACTCCAGGAATTCCTCCTTTGACCGCTAAAGATTTTGCTACTGACCAAGAAGTGCGTTGGTGCCCAGGTTGTGGCGACTATTCAATTTTAGCACAGGTTCAAAAAGTGATGCCAACCATTGGTGTACCTAAAGAAAATATTGTTATCATAAGTGGAATTGGCTGTAGTAGTCGTTTCCCTTACTATATGAATACATATGGTATGCATTCTATTCATGGTCGTGCTACTACTATTGCTAGTGGTTTAAAAGCTTCTCGCCCTGAATTGAGTGTTTGGATAGTTGCAGGTGACGGTGACTCAATGAGTATTGGGGGTAATCATACGATTCACATGTTAAGAAGAAATTTGAACGTTAATTTTTTAGTGTTCAATAATCAAATATATGGTTTAACAAAAGGTCAATATTCTCCAACTTCTGAAATTAATAAAGTCACGAAGAGTTCTCCAATGGGAAGCATTGACCATCCATTTAATCCAGCTGCATTAGCTTTAGGTGCGGACGCTACTTTCATTGCTAGAAGCATGGATCGTGACCCTAAACATTTACAAGCTACTTTAACTAGAGCTGAAAAACACCAGGGTACAAGTTTTGTTGAGATCTATCAAAACTGTAACATTTTTAACGACGGTGCTTTTGAAATTTTCACTGAAAAATCTACTAAACCTTTACATGCTTTATTTTTAGAGCAAGGAAAGCCTTTGACTTTTGGTGCGAACGGAGAAATGGGAATTCGTTTTGACGGCATGCGTCCTCAGGTGGTTATGATTGGTGAAAAGTATAGTGCCGACGATTTATGGATTCACGACGAAACAGATTTTTATAAAGCACAGGTGTTAACGCGCTTGTTTGATAATCCTAACGAACCTGGTGCTGTATTCCCTCGTCCTTTTGGGGTGTTCTATGCTACAGAGCGTCCTATCTATGAAGAGATGATGGCTTTGCAAATTGAAGAAGCTATGACTAGCAAAGGCAAGGGTGATTTAGATAAATTAATTAGAGGTAGAGAGACTTGGGAGATTAAATAGTGTTCAATCATTTACTTGATTCACTATATTTTAACTTAGGTTTTTATAAATCAATATAATTTCTTTTAAGGGCCGTCATTACCATGGCGGTCCTTTGTTTTACCTGTAATTTTTTAAATACTCTGTCTCTATAACCATAAATGGTATTTACGCTTTTGTGTAAATCGGAAGCGATCTCGTCATAACTTAAATCCTTTGTGCAAGCTTGTATAAAAATGATTTCATTTTGAGTGAGTGGTGCGCTATTATAATTGAGTTCCTTTATAGTAATGTCTCCTAGTAAACTACTTGTTATAAGTTTTGATTTATCTGCAGACAAATTAAATCTTGTTTTGGTACGAACGCATTTTTTAAAATCAATGATCGCTTCGTCTGTGAAAAAAATCCCATTCAAACCATTTTTCATTAAATAGCAGATAGCTTTCATAAACTTTGAATCTGACTTGAGTAAAATAAATGTATGATTGCTTTTTTCTTTAATCGCTTTTATGACTGCTAATATTTCAATATAATTATAACTGTCTGCAATAATACATAGGTCTGGATGTTTTGATTCCTTATAAATATATTCACAAAAGTCTTTGATAGAACCATTGCTGTATATGACTTTACAGTCTTCCTGTTTTTCAATGGCCATCTGAAAGGAAGTTCTTGTTAATACTTTTTCTTCGAGGTAAATGATACTAAACATATTCTTTATTTTAATTCAATTTAGTAGTTACTGATTGGAATAAAAAGAGGTAAATTTGTACCACAGAAATTATGCTAATTAGTATTCATCCAGATAATCCTCAAGTCAGACAGCTTTCTATGGTGAAAGACTGTTTGGAAAAAGGCGGCATCATCGCGTATCCCACTGATACCATCTATGGTTTAGGTTGTGATATTTTTCATCCCGAAGCCATTGAGAAAATATGTGCAATAAAAAAAGTGGATCCTGAAAAAGCACAATTATCTTTTATTTGCGCAGATCTAAGTGATTTGAGTACCTATGCGAAGGCTATTGACAACGGTTTGTTCCGTATTATGAAAAGTTTGTTACCCGGCCCTTATACTTTTATTTTACCTGCAAGCAAACAAGTACCTAAAATTTTACAGTCCAAGAAAAAAACAATTGGTTTACGGATACCTAATAATAATATTGCATTGTCTATTATTAAAACTTTAGGACATCCAATTTTGTCTGCTAGTTTTCCTGGTAATGATGTAGAAGAGTATACAGACCCGGAAGTGATTTATGAAAACTGGGGCAACCAAATTGATATGGTTATTGACGGCGGTATTGGTGGTATTGTTCCTTCCACCGTGGTGGATTGCACAACCGACGAGTACAGTTTAATTCGCCAAGGCGCCGGCGTTTGGGATTATTAATGTTTTTTAATCCACTATTTTATTCAAGCTTATTAAATTCCTTTTTTAATTAGCATGCTCTATTGATATAATTGATTTTATTCAGGAAGTATTTTGAAACTCTTTCGGTGTTCAAAACATAAACCATATTGGGCGATGGCCGCGCGGTGCGCGGCCGTGCCGTATCCTTTATTTTTATCCCATCCATATTGTGGATACTGTTCATGCAAAGCCAACATATAAGTATCACGGGCTGTTTTGGCTAGGATACTGGCAGCGGCAATATGTGCATATTGGCCGTCGCCCTTTATGATAGTTTGATGTGGCACTTTTTTATAAGGATAAAATCGATTCCCGTCCACTGCAATAAACTTGGGTCTTTTCTTAAGTTGGTCTAGGGCTAAGTGCATACACTTTATGGAACACTTTAAAATATTGGACGCATCTATGTCGGCGGCAGATTGCGATGCAATCGCCCACGAAAGGGCGGATGCTTTTATAATAGGCTCCAATAAGCTACGCTGTTTTTCACTAAGCTGTTTACTATCATTTAATAGGGGATGATAAAAATCAGGAGGCAGCACCACCGCCGCCGCAAATACTGGTCCAGCATAGCAACCTCTGCCTGCTTCGTCACAGCCTGCTTCTATGAATTGGTCCTGAAAATGGTTGAGTAGTGTTGGCAAGATTTGATGATTCTTTGTTGTAAATTTCCTGAATCTTTTTCACAAACCAAAATGATTTAACAAAATGGGCGAATCAATTTCCATTTTAATATTATCCATTTGTATTACTTAGTACCTTTGTGCTATCATTATTTTGCAAATAATTTATGGAAATACAAGATCAAAAATCCAGTGCCGTAGCGAATTGGTTATTATTAGGGGTAGCAATGACAGTGATTCAAATTGCTTTGGGAGGTATTACTCGTTTAACGGGTAGTGGCCTTTCTATTACCGAATGGGATGTGGTGACAGGGGCTTTACCGCCAATGAGTGAAGCTGCTTGGCAAGCATTGTTTGCTAAATATAAAACAACACCACAGTTTCAATTGCTAAACTTTGATTTTACACTAGCTAATTTTAAATTTATTTTCTTCTGGGAATGGTTTCACCGTTTATGGGCACGTACAATAGGATTAGTTTTTGCTTTTGGGTTTATTTATTTTTTAGTAAAAAAATACTTCCAACCTAAAATGATAAAACCATTAGTAATCTTATTTTTATTAGGAGCTTTACAAGGGGCGATAGGTTGGATTATGGTAGCCAGCGGTTTAGAAGGTGACGCAGTGTATGTAAAACCTACTCGTTTAGCTTTGCATTTTATTTTTGCATTAGGTTTACTTGCTTATACTTATTGGTTTGCACTTTCCTTAAAAGTAACTCCTTTAATGAAACAAGCAGAATTAGCCAACGCCAATAAAGACAAGGCATTTTTAAAACATTTGTCAAGTATTAAAATTTGGGCATGGTTTATTTTAATTATTTTATGTTTTCAATTAATATATGGGGCACTAATGGCTGGGCATAAAGCGGCTAATGTTGCAGCTACTTGGCCTACCATTAATGGTGCTTGGATTCCTGCAGGGTTAATGAGCAAGGAAGGATTCTTTTTAAATGCAGTGAACAATACTATTTGGATTCATTTTATACATCGTGGCTTGGCTTATCTTTTATTAATTATAATTGTTTTATGGTCTTTAAAATTATTTAGAATTAATGGTAGCTTTTTTTGGAACACCGTGCGCCGTATGCCTTTGACTTTAGTATTATTCCAAGTGGCTTTGGGTATTTTTACAGTTTTAGCGAGTGCACATATTGTACCAGGTGTATGGGCTGGTTTTGAGTGGATGGCGCAATTGCATCAACTGGTAGGAATGTTATTATTATTGAGTGTGGTGAATATTATTTATTCAGTAAAGGAATAATTTTTTAATAGCGCTTATTAAAATCAAATAAGTGCTACTAAAATTAAAATTAGATGATTTAAATTTTATATTATGAACAGAGATATTGCTTCTATTCGTCGTGACTATCAAATGGCTTCTTTAGAAGAAGCAACAAGTGCAGCTGCACCAATGGATCAGTTTGAACATTGGTGGGAGGAAGCTATTGCAAGTAATATTGATGAAGTAAATGCTTTTGTACTTTCCACCGTAAAGGCTGGAGGAATACCTAATTCACGTGTGGTTTTATTAAAAGGGTTTACGCCAGAAGGCTTTGTGTTTTTTACTAATTACCAAAGTGCTAAAGGACAAGATATTGAAGCACATCCTATTGCTGCTATGAATTTTTTCTGGAAAGAATTAGAACGTCAGGTGCGTATCACCGGCAAGATTGAAAAAATTAGCAAAGCAGAAAGCGAAGAATACTTTCATTCTAGACCAGTAGGTAGTCAAGTAGGTGCATGGTCTTCTCCTCAAAGCAGAATTATTCCAGACAGAGAATTTTTGGAAGACTTAGTTGCGGAGAATACTGAGAAATATAAAGTCGGCATTATTCCATTGCCTCCAGATTGGGGTGGTTATATAATTAAGCCAACTGAAATGGAATTTTGGCAAGGACGTAGTTCTCGTTTACATGACCGCATTCAATATAGTTTACATATAGACGGTCATTGGGTTAAAGTGAGATTAGCGCCTTAATAAGTATTGTAATTTATGATTGTATAGAAACAAAAACCCGAAGCATGCTTCGGGTTTTTTAATATCATTAGAGGAGCTAGAAAATTAGAATTTTAAAGAAAGTTAAATTCTAATTTTAGTGCTTTCGTGCTATTACTTTCTTAGCTGCAGCTACAATATTCACTGCGTCTAATCCATATTTAGTTAATAATTGGTTAGGTGTTCCGCTTTCTCCAAATGTATCCTGTGTTCCAATAAATTCTTGTGGCACTGGACAATTTTTGGCTGCAGCTTGTGCAACTACATCTCCCATTCCACCAATTACATTATGCTCTTCTGCAGTTACAACACATCCAGTTTTTTGTAAACTTTTTACAATGGCTGCTTCGTCAAATGGTTTAATAGTATGTAAGTTGATTACTTCTACACTAATACCTTCTGCTTCTAATTGCTTTGCTGCTTCAATAGATTTCCATACTAAATGACCACATGCAACTATTGTCACATCTGTGCCTTCTGCTAATATTTGTGCTTTACCAATTACAAAATCTGATCCGTCTTCCTTTGTAAAGTTGGGCCATTTTGGACGACCGAAACGTAAGTATACTGGTCCTTCATATCCAGCAATCATTTTAGTGGCTGTCTTTGTTTGATTATAGTCACATGGTACAATCACGGTCATACCTGGTAACATTTTCATTAAACCGATGTCTTCTAATATCTGATGTGTTGCGCCGTCCTCTCCTAATGTTAATCCTGCATGTGATGCACAGATTTTTACATTCTTGTCTGAGTAAGCTACACTTTGTCTAATTTGATCATACACACGGCCTGTACTAAATACGGCGAATGTAGTGGTGTAAGGAATTTTACCGCCAATAGTTAATCCAGCAGCAATACCAATCATATTCGCTTCTGCAATTCCCATTTCAATAAATTGATTTGGCATTTCTTTCATTAATGGCCCCAACTTAAAAGAACCAGCTAAGTCAGCAGACAATACTACCACGTCTTTATTTTCTCTAGCGATTTCTAAAATACCATCTCCAAATCCAGCTCTTGTTTCTTTTTCGTTTTGTACTACGATATCGGTTGCCTTCATAATTTTAATTTTCAAATGTTGAATAGAAATAAGGTGTTTTTGCTTCAAACTCTGCGGCGCAAGTATCTACCATTTTATAAACTCTTGTGATACCTAATGCTTTTCGTTTTTCGTATACTTCGTCGTCTGTAACTTTGCCTTGTAATACTTTTGCAATTTGCATATCGCTAAATCCATGCTTTTTTGATTCTTTCAATACTTCGGTTGGTAAAGTATCCAAGCTATATTTTGCAATTTCTTTTTCAATATCGCAAATGATTCTGATTTGATATAAGAACCAATTGTCAATCCCTGTTGCTGCTGCAATGGAACGTACTGTAGAACCCTGCATTAATGCATCTTTAATACGGAAGATACGATCCCATTTTGGTGTCTTTATGTATTCCATTAAATCTTCGTTCTTCATTAAACTTTTTCCGTAGTATCCTAATCCAATGGCTTCGTTCTCTAATGACTGACATGCTTTTTGAATAGCTTCTGTAAAGCTTCTACCAATTGCCATTACTTCTCCTACACTTTTCATTTGTAATCCTAAAGTATCATTCGCTCCTTTGAATTTATCAAAGTTCCATCTTGGTACTTTTACAATTACATAATCCAATGCGGGTTCAAAATAAGCAGAAGTAGTTTGTGTAATTTGATTTTTTAATTCGTCTAAATGATATCCAATCGCCAATTTCGCTGCAATCTTTGCAATAGGATAACCAGTTGCTTTGGATGCTAATGCTGAAGAGCGGGATACACGTGGGTTAATTTCTACCGCTATCAACTCTTCTGTTACTGGATTTAATGCAAACTGTACATTACAACCTCCAGAAAAATTACCTAAACTACGCATCATCAACATGGCTTTATTACGCATGTCTTGAAACGCAGTGTCACTCAATGTCATGGCTGGTGCCACAGTGATAGAATCTCCTGTATGCACACCCATTGGATCCAAGTTTTCAACGGTACATATAATTACTACGTTGTCCGCTTGGTCTCTTAATAATTCTAATTCATATTCTTTCCATCCTAATACTGCTTTCTCTACTAATACTTCATGCATTGGAGAAGCTTTTAATCCTTTCTCTAATGCAGCATCTAATTCACTTGCATCATGCACAAATCCTCCACCTGTTCCACCTAATGTGAAAGAAGGTCTAATTACTAATGGAAATCCTATTATTTGCGCAAATTCTTTTCCTTCTAAAAAACTATTGGCTACTCTACTTGGTGCAACCGCAATTCCTATTTTCACCATTAACTGTCTAAATAATTCTCTATCCTCTGCGGTATTAATTGCTGCAACGTCTACCCCAATCATTCTACAATTATATTGTTCCCAAATTCCTAATTCGTCTGCTTCCTTACATAAGTTCAATGCGGTTTGTCCTCCCATAGTTGGAAGTACTGCGTCAATTTGATTCTCTTGTAATATTTTTTCTATACTTTCTATTGTCAATGGCAACAAATAAACTTTGTCGGCCATCATTGGGTCAGTCATAATCGTAGCTGGATTGCTATTAATTAATATGACTTTGATTCCTTCTTCTCTTAAAGAACGAGCGGCTTGTGAACCAGAATAGTCAAACTCGCAGGCTTGTCCAATTATAATGGGTCCAGAACCTACAATTAATACGGATTTGATGGATGTGTCTCTAGGCATGTCTACAAAAATATAAATTGCGCAAATCTACCAAAAAATGGGCGCATTTACCCCCTTTTTAGGTCTAAACATTTTTGTCCTTTTTAAATGCTACCTTCACCGTAATTCAAGCAATATGGCAGTTATCAAAGAAGGTTCAAAAGCGCCTGCATTTAAAGGCGTAGATCAAAACGGAAAATCAGTGTCTTTATTAGATTTTAAAGGTCAAAAGTTGGTTTTATACTTTTATCCTAAGGACGATACACCAGGTTGTACCGCTCAAGCTTGCAATTTGCGCGATAATTATAAGAAATTGATTAAGAAGGGTATAGCTATATTAGGCGTAAGCGTTGATTCAGTAAAATCTCACGAGAAATTCATTGAAAAATATGAACTTCCTTTTTCTTTAATAGCCGACGAAGACAAGAAAATTGTAGATAAATACAATTTATGGGGCCAAAAGAAATTTATGGGCCGTACTTATATGGGAACTACCCGTACCACTTTCATTATTGATGAAGCAGGAATGGTACAACACATTATAGAAAAACCAGATACGAAAGACCATACAAAAGAGATTTTGGAGATTAGTGGTTGGTAAGCATTTACGCTATTTTGTTTTAAATGACTTTAATTTTTAACTTATACTTTTCTATTGTAGTACTTGCAATTATTGTACTGGTAGATGTATTTATTAAATTTAGAAATCCCCCAGTACTTAAGTTTTTCTTTTTATTACTACCTATTTCGATTTCGCTAATTGCATTCATCAATGCAATAAGTGCAGTTGATTTCGTATTCTATTTAGCTCCCCTTAAAACAACTTTGGCGTTTGCTATTTTGAATATTTTTTCCATTTTATATTTCCCAAAATTTAAGAAATGGGTTTTTATTATTACTTCCACTATGTTGCTTTTTACGATTTTTTTAATGCTCGTAAATAAAGACGTCATTCCCCGAGGCCCTTTTGTAGACAGCTTTAGAGCAATTTCTGTTGATGATGACTTGAATGTTAAAATCACACCACTAATTAGAGTTATCAGATTTTCATTTCTATTTTTTGTGGCTTTGAATATTGGATATTTTTGGTATGTTATTTATAAAAAATATAACCTAAATAATATTTATTATGAAAAAATCAGAAAATGGACTTCTTATATTTTTATTTTAAGTTCCTCTGTAATTGTTTTGAATATTGCGATTAGTATTTCTAATAGCAATCCAATCTGGGTAAATTCTTTAACTATTTTTATTTCCTTTTATATTTTATTATTGGTCCTAAAAAGACCAAGTTTTCTGAATCACTCTGCAATTAAAATAGCGCTTGGTCAAAAATTTAATCAAGATGCAGATACTGTGATTGATGATACTTCGTTTACGGAAGCATTTTACAAAAAACAATACTATGCAAATTCTGATGCTAGCTTAGAAAATTTATCTAAGATCCTAAAAGTGAATTCAGGCGAACTTTCCTTATTTGTTACGGCTGAGTACCAAATGACATTTAATGAACTAGTCAATAAGAATCGTATCACGTATTTTTTAGAAGTGGTACAAGACCCTCGATATCAAAATTTCACTATTGACGCGCTAGCCAAAAAAGTAGGGTTCTCCTCTAGGCAGCATTTACACAAGCCTTTTAAGAAATTTCACGGGGGAAATCCTTCTGACCTTGTAGATTCGATTATCCTTGCCGAGCAAGATAAGTTGAAATAAATCTAAATCTTTTAATTTTCAGACAGTATAATATTTATTTTATCATAACATATTGTTATTATAAATATTATAACATGTTGAATTACAACGAATCACATTTTATTACATCGTATTTTCTCTATTTGCCCTCAATTTTTGGATTCCCTTTTTTAAGCTTTGATATTGTATTCTCAATATGAAGACTAAAGTCGAATTATAGACTTGATTTATTATTAATTATTATTATATGAAAAAAAAGAAATTAGACATTTTTAATCTTTTTTACAGCGGTGCCGCGGTAGTTATTTTAATTGGTGTAATTGCCAAATTATTAGAATGGCCTGCTCAGGATTTATTAATCACAGGAGGCTTGGCTATTGAAGCTTTAGTTTTTGGAGTTTCAGCTATTAAGTTTGTTGACGTTAAAGAAAAAACTGAAGGAGCTACTGAAGCTACTCTGGCAAAAGTAGCTGATGGATTAGGAAATATTGCGGGTGCTGGAGTTGGCACTAATACAGATACTTATATTAATATACAAGCAGGGAATGGTCAACCAATTGAAAATAGCCAGTCTACACCATTTGTAAACCATTCATATCAAAATGCTTCAGCTTTAGTTTCAACGAATACAATTCAAGGCACAGATAGTAAATTAGCTATTGACATTGCAAATAATGCTAATACAAATAATAATCCAAACAATAATGCAGCACATACTTTGTGGCAATTAGAACAAATGGATATTTTGAGTTTAGCGAAAGATTTATTCTTTCAACCAGAATGGGATAAATTAAGTACGGAGCAGTATAGCCAAATCAGTATTTTATTTAAAAAATTATTTGATAAAAAATTACCAAATAAAGAGGCATTGCCATTTTTGATTCAGTTTCCAGTTAAGTTACCAATTCCTGAAATGAGTAAATTGAATTTGGAGAAGACTCAATCTTTGACAATCGGCGAGATTGAACTTTTATGTGCAGCGTTCTCCATTATTAATTTCAACTCATTCTTTGATTTATTTATTTTAGAAGCAAACGCCGAAAATTTTGATATTAGAAATAGAAAAGCAAACGAAATTCAAATATTTGGTGGCGAAGACGAAATGGTATTAAACCATACTAAACAGTTCTACGGTAAAGAATTAATTATTAGCCCTAATGTAGAATGCTTAAATAATTTCATTAAAATAAAAGGTCAAAGTTTATTAGAGCAATTAATTCAAAAAGTAGACGTGAAAGCAGAAGCTGAATTTATCTCATTGAGTAACATTTTACAAACTCAGTCAGACGAATTAAAGAAGAAATTATTTAATAAGTTCAAAAAAATCAGATATAATGTTGCAAATGAAACTGGGTATAGTTATCTAAAAACTTTAGTACAATCTGCCATTTGTTTCACGGACGCAATGGCAGGTCAAGCTTTATTCAATAAAATAATTGAAGTTCAGATTGAAAATAATGTTGTTATCACTTTAGATGATGTAGTGAACTGTTATGCAGACACAATCTATTTTGGTCCTAAGAATGAATACAGTGTTAATTTAAGCGAGTTATTCGTTAATGGGGAATTACATAATTTAAATTTCATTAATGCTATTATTGAGAAATTAGCGACAGACGGTGTTGCTAATAAGTCAAGATTATTAGAAGTATTTAATTTAAAAGAACAAGACTCTAAGAAGGATGTGTTTACTAAATTAAACTATCATTTAAATAAAACCAATACAGCTCCTAGTGGTGCACAGTTGGCATTTATATTATTATACAAGCAATACAGCTAATTCAAAAATCTAGTATATGGCCGAAGGTCACGTTGACGTCAAAAGATACCAGATCATAAGTCTTTTGTACATTGTTTTTATTTGTTTCTCTGTAATTAATATCAAAATATCGGTATTGGATTCTAATATCTATACTATCAAGTCATTCCAGTCTATAGAAAAAGAGGAGTTGAAGAAGGTAGCTATTAGTAACAAGATCATTAATGACAACTTGCCGCAAATAAATAAAAGCCCCAAAGCAGTTAGTTATTTAAAGATCAGAACAAGATTAATGGACAGCTATGCTATAATTAATAGTGTTCTTAAACACGTTGATGACGAGTTTGTTAAAGAAAAAACAGATATATCAAAACAGTTTAATAGTAGAAATTTAATTGAAGAAATTTTAAAAAGCGACAAAGGAGTTAAGTTGTTAGATAAAGATTTATTTGAACTATCTGACTTTATTAAAAAAGCCTCCTTCAAATTGGACGCTTCTTTAGACGAGGTTATTCCATTAAAAAAAACTGTTACAACTATAAAAGGCAAACAAGAAGATTGGCAATATTATCTGTTTTTCCATAAGCCCACTGCAATTAGTTATATGCAGTTAGAACGTATTAAATTATTGATTACTAAAACACAATTATTATATCAAGAAGCTGCATTAGCGGAGATTGGTTATATGCCTACTTATTTCTCTCAATTCAATCCTAAGTTGTATGTTTTAAAAGCATCAGTTAAGGAATACAAAGAAGAAGATATTATAAAGCCTGGTCAAAAAGTAGTTAATATTACAGATGAAGTTTATGATGATTTATTTAAAAAGATTTTAAGCTCTTTACATACTGAAAATATATTCGTTGGTTTAAATAATACATTATTAAATGACTTTGACTTTACGATGGGCAGAGATTTTGATGTAGATATTTCCCCTAAAGTAAATTTGGTTAAGTCTGATAAAAATTATCGCGTAGTTTTTAATAAAACTGGAGACTACCTTTTAAGATTTTATGATTTAAGACATGATCCAAGAAAGATTTTATTTGAAAAACGAATTGTTGTCAATCCAATCCCCGATCCTATTGTACATGTTAAAGGTGATAATTTAAATAGTTATGCTATTAGTGTTAAAGATTTATTAGGCTCAGAGAGACTAGAAGCAAGTTTACAAATTAATAATTTGAATT
Source organism: Bacteroidota bacterium (assembly GCA_947452555.1). Taxonomy (GTDB): domain Bacteria; phylum Bacteroidota; class Bacteroidia; order Chitinophagales; family Chitinophagaceae; genus Sediminibacterium. Next base: position 185,802 of record CANGDH010000004.1, on the reverse strand, counting down.
TTTTCCCAGGAAGGATAAATAGTTATAAAGTAATTAGAATTCATAATGGTAAAGAGGAGGAATCTGTAAGTAATTATGGAGAACTTTTCCAATCTACAACTCAAAAAGTGTTAGGAGCTTTAAAGAAAAATGATTTATTAATTTTTGACAATGTTAATATTTCTTTGGTGGATGGTTCCACTAGAACTTCTGCGCCAATTATCTATAAAATAATCGATTAATGAAAAGGCTGTTTTTTTTAATTTTAACGTTACAAATTATTATGAATGTATCTTATGCACAAGATACACTTGCAGGTAATTATTCAAAGTTGAATATCCCAAGTGGTAAGCATATTATTAAGGAAGTGGTAACAGTTACCGGAAAGTTAACTGTGGAGTCAGGGGCTAAAATTGAATTCATTGAGTCTGGTGTATTAGTATGTGAAAGTGCAGTTGAAATTATTGGGAAAAATCATAATATTGAGTTTATAGGGAAAAGTAAACAAGAGGGTGTAGGTTTAATTATTAAAAATATTGACTCTAACAAAGTAGAGATTAATAATGTAGTTTTTAAAGGATTGCAACTTCCCATTTTCTTTGACTTTGGATGGAAGCGAACTGCAGTAAATATTGTTGATAATGAATTCGTCAATAATATAGGTAAGATTTCGGTACTACAAGTATTAAACCCTCCTTTTAACTTTAACCAAAGTGCTGACTTCATTCCTTTTCGTATTAACCACAACTTATTTACTGGTAATAATGCAGCATTGTATTTCGAAGACTTAAAAAGCGATCATGTTAAAATAGAAATAACTAATAATACTTTTGCAAACAATAGTGTGTATGGGTTTAAAAATTATAATATATCTACTAACTTAATTTATGGACGAGCAGACCAACTTTTTTCTAGATTCAGTACAAAATTAGAGGGTAATAGTTTCGTTTCAAATTATCTAATCGATAACTTGTCTGACACCATTGTTCATATCGCAAATTTTGGAGTTTATGGAACAGACAAGACTTTCGATTTAGCTAATAACTATTGGGGTTTTTCAAATAAAGAAAACATTTTTAAAGGATTGTATGATCAGGCGTTGAACTATAACGCACCCAAAATAAATATTGATCCATTTTTAACTGAGCCTGATAGAAAAGCACCCACTCATATTTTTTCAATCAAGAATGGAGAAACGGATATTGAAATTTCTGATACTATCACCCTTAAAGAAAATTTAAAGTCTTTAAAATTATTAAGTAATAATAAATTAGACATTAATAGTTTGGTATTTGGTTATAGCTTTTTCAAAGACGATAGTGGTATGAAGAAAACAGATACTACTTTAACCTATTCCATACAAACTATCAATGATCTCTCCAATAAGATAACTATTACTAAACAGACAAATTCACTTAAAAAGATTGGATATTATCATTTAACAGGTTTATTAGACATAAATGGCAATACTGTTCCTGAAATCAGAGTTGGATATAGTGCTTACTTAAAAGATCTTAGAAGAAGAAAACTACTTGCTGATATTTTTAAAGAGAAGAAATTGGAGGATAGTTTAAAAACACCACCAAGAGCCATTGATTCTATTAAGAATACTTTCCAAAAAATTGAAGCTCCAATGAAGAGTCGATTTGAAGTGGGTATCCAAACTGGTGGAGCTATTTTCACTGGGACAATTAGTAATCAAAACTTATTGAAAAATGAAATGAATATGTATAATGCTTTACATATTAATTATACAGTATTTTCAAATATTAGTGCTGGACTTACTATCGCTTCATTTAAATTAAGCAATTCAGATTATGCATCTGATAATAACGATGAAATCGCTAGAGGTATGAAGTTTAGTACTTCTATGTTAACAATTTCTCCGTCTATTCAATATGATTATGTAGATAATAGATTGTACTCAAAAGCAAGAAAAATTAGACCCTCAATTGGGGTGGGATTCGACATTGCTACTTTCAACCCAACTGGAATTTACAAAGGAAAGGTTTATAATTTACAACCATTAGGAACCGGTGGTCAATTGACAGATAGCGCTAAAGGAAAAGCTGGCTATTCATTAATGGCATTTGGTTATTTTGTTAATTTCAAAATTAAATATCAACTAAACAGATTTAATAGTGTTGGTATACATTTCTCTTTCCATAAGAGCATGTCCGATTATTTGGATGACGTGGGTCCTGATCCCTATCCAAATGTAAAATCTTTATTATCGAATACTAAAATTGACGGAATAGCAGCAGCCTATTTTTCTAATCCAACATCAAGGTATATTACCCCAGGGCAGTTAAGAAGTAGTCCTTCTAAACCTACAGATAGTTTTATACAATTTGGAGTATTTTATTCAAGAAGATTATTTAAATAAATATATTAAAGATGCTTATTCATATGTTACTTATAAATAAACCTATTCGAATTTCTTTGAAAAAAATAGTTTTTACCTTGCTTACAATTTGCATTTTTTTTGCTTGTGCCAAAGAAGTTCCAGTAGATGATCTAGATTTTCAAAGACATTTAGTTGGAGGAACTGGCAGCTATGATGATACAAAAAAAACATGGAAGCTAGATTCTTTAGCGATTGACGGAAAAGCTTTTGCGCTTACAACAAATCAGAAAAAGTATACCAAAACATTTAACCAAGATGGTACTTATACTGATAGTGATGGTTATAGTGGAAATTGGGAAATACCGACAATTGATAATTTGACACATGTTACTAGTGGTAGTACAGTTGGAACTAAGATTACAACTAAATTTGAGGTTGTTGAAGTGAATGCTGCACAGTTCAATTTAAAACTGTTAAATACTACTTCTAAATACGAGTATTTCTTTGTTATCGTTAATTAATAGATTAGTTTCGATTAGATTAAAGTCTATGAAAATTATACTTTTATCAATTTCTCACACTTATGGTACTTATTGCTCCTCTATATTTTTCTGTATTTATTTTATCTATTTTGGTATTGGTAGATCTAATGATGAAATTCAAGAGACCTTTGATTCTGAAATTCCATTTCTTTATGTTGGTTTTGGCCATAGGTGGAGCTGGAATTGGACATTATTTATATATTGATAGCAATAATTTAATTTTATTTTTTGCTTTAACTAAAGCAATTACAGCAAGTGCATTCTTAAATATATTTTCAATACTTTATTTTCCAAAGTTTAAAATAGTAGTTAATTTCATTTCAATAGGTATGGTGATTTTTGCGCTTGCTATACTTATATTTAGTTTAGTATTTAAAGATAGTATTATACAGAAGCAACAACAATCACCCATGATAGTTGTTTTTAATGAAGGATTTGATATCCCATTGGGGTTTAAATTATTACGAATTTTCTTTATTATATGCTTTTTTATTATAATGTTATATTTTGTTTACGGGATCGTCAAAAAGTACCAATATAACAATATCTATTTTGACAAAATTAAACAGTGGACTAATTTAGTTTTAATTTTTTGCATTGGTCTTTTGTTTTTTTATCTTCCATTTTCTCTAATTAGGAACCATCCAGCTTTAGGGCATATTATTACTATCATTTTTTACTTCTATATTATTTTACTTGTTTTCTATCGACCAAATTTTCTAAATAGGTCAGCTTTAAAAATCTCTTTTGGTGATAATTTTACCAAAGAATCTGAATATGCAATTAGTGAATTAGAGTTTATAAATGAATTTTATACTAAATCTTACTTTACAAGAAATGATGCTTCTCTTGAGAACTTAGCAAAAATGATGAATATTTCAAGTAATGATTTGTATAAATTTATATATTACAAGTATACCATGACGTTTAATGATCTAGTTAATAAAAATAGAGTTGAATATTTCATTGATATAATACATAATTCAAAATATTTAAACTTTACTATTGACGCTTTGGCTAAAGAAGCAGGTTTCTCTTCTCGCCAACATTTGTATAAGCCATTTAAGAAATTTCATGGTGGAAATCCATCTGATATAGTAGATGCAGTGGCTTCCTAAAATAGTTCAATCTTCTTTAAGCCCCATAAATTATTTAATTTTATTTGTATTAAATACTATAGACTATTCTTTATTAATGGTATAATAGTTTTTCTCAATTTACAATTCATATATAAATTATAATAATTCATATATACTTGTAAAATAATGTTTCACATTCTATTTCTACAATATTACGCAAGTTTCTTTTGCTTTTTGTTTGACACTAATATTAGTATAATCTTAGTGCACAATTCGAAATCAACCATTATGACTATTACTAATTGTATCAAGTTATTTTTTATAAAGTATCTGACAAAAAAAGAAGTAAGGAATAAGTATTTATTTGAGCATCATTTTTTTGTAAACAGGTATTACTTAAATCATACAGCTAATGAAATGAACATGTCTTATATATTAAATATGACATGTACTGAGTTAAATCAGACAATTTCACATTATTATGATCAGGATTTTAAGGCTTTGTGTGATATGTATCGTTTTAAACATTTTTGGGAAGAGTTCACAAATCCCCTTAATGCTGGGCTTTCTGTACAGTCTATCATTGCAAGTTGTGGTTTTAATTCAACTGAAGATTTCAATAGTTTAATCGCAGATCATAAAGAAGAAAGCAGAGACATTTTGAAACGAAATTTCTCTTAATATTATAGTAATTTGATCTTCAAATAAAATATTATTTAATATATAAATTAATGATTTATAATGTTTCATAATAGATTTCTCCGATTTTTCTCTATTTTCTATTACAATTTGTATTTAGTGTTCTATTATTCAATCTTTATTCATATTTCTAAATGAGCAAAAAAATCTCTCATTTAGAAATAGTATAAAAATTATTAATTTGAAAATTAGGCTTACAATAATTTCTTTGATATTCTGTTTTGCATTGAAAGCGCAAATTAGGATTAGTTATTCTATTGGTGGAATTGGCGGAAACATGAAAACTTCCACATACAGTAACCCTCTTTTGATATCAGGTGAAAACTGTTTTAATGTGTCAAATTCATTGAATAAGTTCTGGGGGAGTAAATCAGGTGAATTTTTCACGAATTGCGTCGTAGATGTTGATTTTGTAAAATTCAGTATCAAAATCAACCCAAATCCAGTTACTGACTTTGCGGTAGTGAAATTCTTAAATAAGCTGCAAAGTGAAAATAAATTAAGGCTGACCATTTTTACCTATATAGGACAACCTATAAAAGCCTTTGATGTTACGCAAGATCAACTTTTAGCAGGTTTTAAATCGGATATGTCCAACTTGTCAAGCGGTTATTATTTTATACAAGTCTCCTCTTCCAGTTTATTACAAACGTTCAAAATATTAAAAAATTAGCAATCTAGCACTTATGCTTAAGAAATTATATATACCCTTATTATTAATCTTCTGTTGTCTCAGTGTTGCTGCAATAGCTCAGGTAACTCCAGATGGGATTTTATTCCAAGCGGTAGCCAGAGATGCTAACGGCAATGCTGCAGCAGGCAGAAATGTGTATGCAAAAGTTACCTTATTAAAAGGTTCTGCAACTGGAACCTCTATATACCAAGAAAGTTTTAAAGTAGTATCTACCGACGACGGAATTTTTACTTTAGTGATAGGGAAGGGTTCCAGAATTTCTGGAGTTACAGGTTTGACAACTATTATTTGGAATGATGCTTTGTATTTTGTTAATATTAAAATTGCAATTGAGCCTTCTATTCCAGGTCCAGGGTGGTCTGCTGAAACTGAATATGTTGATATGGGGACTTCTCAACTTTGGTCGGTACCTTATGCTTTATTTGCTAGCACTGCTTCAGTTGCAGACTCTGCACTATCAATTAGTACTATTGTCCCGGGTTCAAAAGGAGGTACAGGTGTTGATAATGGTGTTAAGACAATTTCAATAGCACAGAATTTATTTTTTAAAGGAGTTGGGGATATCACTATTTCTTCAACCGCTAATAGTAATGTGAGTCTTCCAGCAACTGGTTTACTTGCTAACACTCAATATGTATCTGATCGTATTAAGACTGATACTATCAACTTATCTAATAGAATTAACGCATTAGGTATTGCTACTGGTAATACTAGCTCATTGAAAGTAAATATTTCAGATACAGCAATTATGTTAAATCCTTATTTAAGAAAACTAGATACAGCAAGCTTATCAAAACGTATTGATATTAAATTAGATTCAGCACAAATTCCAGGTATCATTGCACCATATTTGGTTACAGTTGCGGGTGTAAAATATAATGATACTGCTTTAATGATGACTCCTTATAGATTATCCATGATTGATAAGGATAATTATAAATTAAGTAATAATTCTATTGTTGCAGCATTGGTTGCAGACAGTGCTACATTAATTACAAGATTAAGTTATAAAATAAATGCTTCAGATACTACTTTAATGTTGTCAAGACGTTTTGCTCGTGACACCGTTTCATTGTCAAATAGAATTAATTTACTGAGTGCGAGTTCGGGCGGTGACTTATCAGCTGAAATTTCCAGAGCTACTACGGCAGAGAATTTGAAGTTGAACAAGTCGGACACCGCTACGATATTAACTCCTTATAGATTGTCAATGATTGATAAGGATCTTTATAAAACAACTAATAATCTTGCAATTAATAATTTATCAACGAAGCTTAGTGCTGATTCATTAACATTAGTAACAAAAATAAAAAATGATTCTATAGCACAAGTAGTTAGATTAGTTACAGACTCGTCATTGTTAAGAGGTTTCATCAATACAAATACCAATGACATTACTACGAATACTAATCAGATATCTAATAATGCCATTAATATTAGTTTAAATGCTGCTAATATTGCGGCTAATGCTTCAGCAATTAATAATAGAGTTACTTACTCGGATGTGCCTGGTATTGTAGCGCCTTATTTAAAATTGTTAGATACCGTTTGGATCTCAAATCGAATTAATTTGAAGGCACCAATTAATTCTCCTGTATTCACAGGAACTTTGACAATGCCAAGTCCTTTTGTATTAGGCGCTACTTCTGTAACTACATCAGCATCACAACTTAATTATTTAAATACTGCGTCTGGTACAACTGGCTCTGGTAGTTTGGTTTATGCAAATTCACCAATATTTTCAATCCCAAATCTTGGAACTCCAAGTACAGGTATAGCAACAAATTTAACTGGACTTCCTTTAACAACTGGAGTAATAGGAATTTTACCTATTGCAAATGGAGGAACAGGTTCTGCAACTCAAAATTTTGTAGACTTAACAAGTGTGCAAACAATTGCTGGCAATAAATCTTACTCAAACGATATTATTGTAGGAGGTACTTTAAATACTACTGGTATTACAACTTTAAATGATAATCTAAATGTTGGGGGAATTACAAATTTAACAGGGAATACAACTGTAGGTGGAAATATAGATATTACAGGAATTGCGACTTTAACTAGTCAGCCAATTATTTCTACATTGACTGCCTCAAAGCCTGTTTTTACCGACGCTAATAAAGGGTTAACTTCCGTTGGAACATTAGCTATCAGTCAAGGTGGTACTGGTGGAATCACAGTAAATGATGCAAAAACAAATTTAGGATTAGAGCATGTTGATAATACAACTGATTTATTAAAACCAATTAGTACTGCAACTCTAACAGCCTTAGACGCGAAAGAAGATATAAGCAATAAAAGTACAAGTGTATTTTTCGACGGAACTTCAAGCACGAAATATCCAACTGTTAAATCAGTTAAAGATTATGTTGACGGTACCGTTTCAACAGCTACGCCAGATGCAACTATATTAGTAAAGGGTAAAGTACAATTAGCAGGTGATTTAGGTGGTTTTGCCGCTACTCCATTAGTATTGACAGTTGGCGGATCATCAGCTTCAAATATTAATGCTGCAACTGTTTTAGCGAATACTGCTACAGATAATGCAACGGCAAATTCAATTGTGAAACGTGATGCGAATGGAAATTTTTATGCTGGTTTAATTACTGCAGATTTAGCAGGTAATGCAACTAATGTAACTGGAGTTGTATTAGGTGCGAATGGAGGAACTGGGTTTGCTAATAATGGGAAAACAATTACACTAGGGGGAAATATAAATACTGGTTCAGCATTTACAACAACAGGAACTGCCGGAACTTCAAATGCTGCTGCAATTACTTTTAAGACGACAGCTGCAACTGCTTTGACACTTCCTACAACTGGAAAGCTTGCTACTATTGACGGCACAGAAGCTTTTACGAATAAAATAATTAATGGTTTAATACCAACTTCACAAGCAAATGGTTTTACAGTAGCGGGAGGAACAACTAGTAAAACTTTAACAGTAGCGGATGATGCAATTGTTAGTGGTGTAAACTCTGGCGATCAAACAATTACATTGACGGGTGATATAATAGGGTCAGGTATAAATACATTTGCTACAACACTAACTAACTCTGGTGCAACAGCTGGTACTTATGGTTCTGCAACACAAGTGCCTTCTGTAACAGTTGACGGGAAGGGTAGAATTACTAACGTTGCTAATATTACTATAGCTGGAGTGTCTTCGATAGGATCGGTATTAGAGTCAGGTAAAATTATTGTAGGAAGTAGTGCTGGTTTAGCCGAGAAAGTAACCATGTCTGGAGATGTTACTATTAATAATGTTGGTGTAACTACCATTGGTGCAAATAAAATTGTGGGATCAAAAATTTTGAATTCAACAATCAGTTACGATAAAATTCAAAATGTAACTGCTACAGATAAAATATTAGGACGCGTTTCTGTCGGTGCAGGTGCTGTAGAAGAAATAAATACAATAGGTACAGGTAATGTGGTAAGAGCAATCTCTCCAACTTTTACAGGAGTTCCATTAGTTCCTACAGCAATTTATCCTTCTAATGATGGTACTATAGCAAGTACGCAATATGTGACTACTGCAATTAGCAATATATCTGCATCTGCAGTTACTGGAATATTACCTGCTACTAATGGTGGTACTGGGGTTAATAATGGAACTAATAAAATTACGATTGGAGGAGACTTAACAACAATAGGTGCTTTCCCTGTAGTGCTAAGAATGAGCGGTGCTACTGATTTAGTTGTGCCAACATCTGGTACTTTAGCAACACTAAGTGATATTAATGGAAGCACCATTGGAGGAGCACAAATTACTGGTGTTATAAAACCATCAAATGGTGGTACTGGTATTGCAAATGCAGATAATAAAACAATGACATTAGGAGGTGCAGTTGCTATTGGTGGTGCATTTACAACTACAGGTACTATAGGAGCTTCTAATGCAGCTGCAATAATTTTAAAAACAACTGCTGCAACAGATTTAACATTGCCAGTTTCAGGTATGCTGTCTACTTTGAATGGCGCAGAGGCACTAACGAATAAAACAATTTCGGCTGGCTCCAATACCATTTCAGGATTAACAAATGCCAATTTAAATGGTACTGCAGGGATTACAGATGTTAACTTAGCTACTATATCTACTTCTGGAAAAATTACTAATAGTGCAACTACTGCAACTGAAGCAAATTTGGCCAATCAAATAGTAGCAAGAGATGCCAATGGTGATTTTGCAGCTGGTATTATTTCAGGAACTTTAAATGGTAATGCAGCAACTACTACCAAATTTGCAAGTACTAAATCAATATACGGTAATAGTTTTGATGGATCTGTAGATCTTACTCAGGTTATTGCATCAAATTATGGTGGTACGGAAAATGCATTCACTAAGTTTACAGGACCTACTGTTATACAAAAAACATTCACGTTACCAGATGCAAGTGCGACTATTCTTACAACTAATGCTTTGGTCACATCTGCACAAGGTGGAACTGGCGTTGCGACTGCGAATGCAAACACAGTTTTCGCAGGCCCTTTATCTGGTAGTGCAGCTGCTCCAATTTTTAGAGTTTTAACTGCAGCAGATGTTCCTGCAGGAAGTGGTTCTTATATTGCAAATGGAACAAGTCAGCAAGCTTCCTCTAATTTTAATATTAGTGGAAGTGGAACAATTGCAGGTACGCTAAACGCAGTTATTATTAAAACACCTACAGGATCGAGTAATGAATTTTTAAAAGCGGATGGAAGTATTGACAATACAGTTTATGCAAATGCAGGAGTTAATAGTAATATCACTTCTCTAACTGGACTATCAACTACATTATCTCCTGCACAAGGGGGTACAGGTGTAAATAATGCATTAAAAACTATTACACTTGGGGGAGACTTTGTTACTTCTGGAAATAAATTAACACTTACCTCTACAGCTTCAACTACAAATGTAACATTACCTGTTTCAGGTATGCTAGCTACACTTGCAGGTACAGAAGCGTTGACGAATAAAACAATTAACGGTTTAACACCTACTACTGCTGCTACTGGATTCACAATAGCAGGAGGTACTACAAGTAAAATATTAACTGTTTCTAATACTGCAGATATTAGTGGTACTAATACTGGGGATGTTGCTTTGGCTGGAGAGAATTATTTAACTATTGCAGGACAGACAGTAACTGCATCCGCAGTTAATTTAGCAGGATCTAATGTAACAGGTACTTTAGCAGCAGCTCGTTTCCCAGTTCTTACTGGCGACATCACGAATACAGCTGGTGCTTTGGCAACTACAATAAGTACTAGCGCTGTCACAACAGCTAAAATTGCTGAAGCGAATGTAACATTGGCTAAATTGCAGAACCTAACAACAAAAAAATTAATTGGAAATAAAGCATTAACCACAGGCGCTCCTGGTGAAATAGGAATTGGAGCTGGTTTAAATTTAGATGAAACAACTGGTTTGCTTTCTGCAACTGTAAGTGCCGGCATAAGTAGTATGAATGGTTTGACAGGTGCTACGCAAACTTTTGCAACTGGCACTGTTGCTGGTACGGGAAGTGATTTTAATATTACAAGCACAGGAACTTCACACACTTTTAATTTACCTAATGCAAGTGCTGCTGTTAGAGGTGTTGTATCAACTGGAGCACAAACATTTGCAGGCACTAAAACATTAGATGCGGTAAATGTTGGCGGGGCATTATCTGGAAATACTAGCAGTGCTACCATTGCAGGCTTTAATGCTGCTATTACTAATGTAAGTTCGGCGTTTACTATAAATGGAACAAATGCGTTAACATATAATGGTAAAGTTATTGTTTGTACTAGTGGGCCCACTATTACATTCGACGGAGCATCTTTACCAATTGGATTTACTTGTATGATTTTACAATCAGATAATACCACTGTTCAATTTTCAGGAACAGTTAATAGATATAATTTTTCAGCAACTTCAGGTTTGTATAGTATTGCAACAGTAATTTGCTATGCAAGTGGATCTGTATTATTAACTGGTGATATACAATAAATATTTATGAATAAATTATTTATCATATTATTATTGACTATCTCAGCTAAAAGTTGGGGGCAAATTTCTCTGCCACAACTTCAGCCATTACAATACACAAGTTATAATTTTGGCAATGCATTAAATTTTGATGGTACAAATGCTTTTGGTATTGGTCAGGTATATGTGCAAGACTCCATTACAGATTTTACAATAGAATTTTGGATTAAAAATTCTGGAACAGACGGCTCTAATGACCGCGTTTATTGTTCATACAATAACAATGGATTACATATTGCTAAAAGTGCAACTAGTCTTAGGTTATTATTTACTGATATAGGTGGAACTGCAACTTGGGTAACACCTTGTACAATGGAATTAAATACATGGGTTCATTTTGCACTTGTAAAAAACTCAAATGTATTGACGGTGTATAAAAATGCAAGTTCTGTAGCAACCTATTCAGTTACAGCAGCTACCAATTTACCAACTGCTTTCAGATTAGGTTCAAATGTTGATGGTGTTGGAGAAAATGGAAACTTTACAATGGATGAATTAAGAATTTGGAATACTGTAAGGACTAGGGCAGACATTCAAAAATATATGTATACAATTATAGACCCTAATTTAAATGCTACACTTAAACTTTATTATCGATTTGATCAAGGCGATGCTGGTGGAACTAATACAAACGAACTTGGATTATATAATTCAGCCATTAACTAATTAACAATGAAAAAAATAATCTTTTTATTTTTCCTAATATTATTTATGAATAGCAATTCATATGCTAACAATTTGATTATTGGTACACCGTCATATGATGCAGCCAATAATCAATTGACATTTACTATTAAATGGGATAATAGCTGGCGTATAAATAATGGCCCGTCTAATTGGGATGCTGTTTGGATTTTTGTGAAAAGACAACCTTGTGGAGCCAATGGTATTTGGTCACATGCATTATTAAGTGCCACATCAAGTGATCATAGTGTTACAGGTTCATATGGATTAGTGGCTGATGCAGTAGCTGATCAAATGGGTGTATTTATTCATAGACCAAGTGCAGCAAACAATGCCATTGGGTCTTTTCCAACTACGAGTTCAGTAACTATAAAACTCTCTGGAACATATATTCCGAATTTAATTGGGTCAAGTACTACATCGGATAATTTTAAAGTAATTGGAATTGAGATGGTATATGTGCCTCAAGGAAGTTTTTATCTTGGCGATGGAAGATCTAGCAGTACCAATAATTTTACAGCAGGAGCTTCAAGTACGCTACCTGTTCAAATAAATGCAAGTAAGCAAACAAGTGGTTTGGGTAGTTATACTAATTATGTGAACAGTCCTTCGTATGGTTCAGTAGTTAGCTTACCATCTACTTTCCCGCTGGGTTATAATGGTTTTTACTGCATGAAATATGAAAACAACCAACAGCAAATTGTAGATTATTTAAATACACTGAATTATGATCAACAAGCTGCAAGATTAGCCGTTTGGGCTTCGACAAGAGTGCCTAGTACCAATGGTACCTATTTTAGTTATGCGCTTAATAATTACAGACAAGAAATAAAAGTTACAACAGCTGGCACAAATAATACTTTACCTGCGGTGTTTGGCTTAACCAATACTTATAATGCTTTTCTACCAGCAGGTTATTTAAATTGGCAAGACCTTACTTCTTATCTTGATTGGGCTGGACTAAGACCTATGACAGAATTTGAATTTGAAAAAGCATGCAGAGGAACGGATGCTCCAATTGCTAATGACTTTCCATGGGGTAATAAAATTATCAATACGAGTAGTGGAAATTTTTCAGCAATAAATACCACCACTGAAACATCTAATTCAACTTATGAAGGTAATTGCTGGTACAACTGGGACGGAGGGCCAATAAGATCTGGATTTGCGGCAACTGCATCCTCAAACAGATCACAGTCTGGAGCAACATATTATGGAATTATGGAAATGGGGGGTAATATATTTGAACAATGCGTTGGAGGAGGTAGTGGATATAATTATTCAACATTTACTATAACAAATGGAGATGGGGCGTTAACTAGTTTGGGTTTAGCAAATGTAACTGGCTGGCCAACAAGTGGAGGATTGAGTTCTGGAACTATTTTAAGAGGAGGAGCATTTTATAATAACACTGGTAATAATTATCAAATGCAAGTATCAGATAGATCTTTTTATACAGGTACAATTATTAATGGAAACACAGTTAGGGATCGCGCAACAGGTGGACGAGGAGTAAGAACATTTTAAATTTATTTTTTAAACATAACCAAATGAAACAGCTTTATTTATTTATCACTTGCTTTTTACTTTCCTTTGTTCAAGCAAAAGCTAACAATTTAGCTATTGGAGCAAGTCCTATTTACAATTCAAGTGCTCAAACATTAACATTTACCATTTCCTGGGATAATAGTTGGTCTATTAGTTCTGGACCAAGTAATTGGGACGCAGTTTGGGTATTTATAAAAAGACAAAACTGTTCTGGGAACAACAATTGGGTACATCAATTTGTAAGTCCAACTAGTGGCGATCATTCAGCAATGTCTGGAGGTTCCGCCTCAACTTTAGTTTCTGTTGATGGAGTAACAGACGGAATGGGCGTTTTTGTAAAACGAATTGGAACCAATGTAATTGGAAATGTATCATCACAAACTATCACATTAAAATTGACGTCTACAAATCCAAGTATCACTACTAGTGCCACTGATAATTTTGAAGTTTTAGGAATGGAGATGGTGTATGTACCACAAGGAAATTTTTATTTAGGAGATGGAAGGTCTACTAATACTAGTAATTTTTCTGCTGGAAATACGACCCAACCTTTATTGATAAATGCGTCGATTCAAAATGCAGGTTTGGGTTCTTATACTAATTATACTTCAGGACCTCAATATGGATGTTCAGTTTCATTGCCATCTATTTTCCCATTAGGGTATAATGGATTTTACTGTATGAAATATGAAATTTCACAAGGACTAGTTGTAGAGTTTTTAAACGCATTAACTTATGATCAACAAGCAGTAAAAACAACTGCCAGAGGAGCGAGTAATTTACCAAATGTAGATGGAGTATATTTTAATAATAATTGGGCTGGGTTTCAAACCTATATTCCAACAGGCAATAAGGGAACTTATAATACGGTTCCTGCAAAATTTTACACTGCATATCCTCATATACCAGAAAATTTATCTTGGCAAGATTTAACTTCATTTTTAGATTGGTCTGGATTAAGACCTATGACAGAATTTGAGTTTGAAAAAGCATGTAGAGGAACTTTGCCTCCAGTAGCATATGAATATCCATGGGGGAATACAAGTATAAACTCGGCTTGTTGTGATTATTCTACTACGAGAACCTGGACTATAGCAGAAGGTTTATCTAATTTTAATAATAATAATGGCCCTATAAGATCTGGGTTTGCTGCAACGTCGGGAACAAATAGATCTCAAGCTGGTGCAACTTATTATGGCATTATGGAGATGGGAGGAAATTTGTTTGAACAATGCGTAGGTGGGGGAAATGGGTACAACTATTCAGCTTTCACAATAACCAATGGTAATGGAGTTCTAAATACAAATGGATTAGCAGATGTAACGGGTTGGCCATCTAATGGTGGCGTGAATTCTGGTACAATCATGAAAGGAGGATATCATTATTCTCAATCTACCGGATACAATATTATACAAGTTTCAGATAGATCATTTTTTGGCGGTTCCGATAATAACTCAGTTGGGAAAGACAACGCTAACGGCGGGAGAGGCGTTAGATCATTTTAATAAATTAACTCAATAAGTATGAAAAAAATAATTAGTATTTTGTTTTTATTATTGGTTTTGAATAATGTCAAAGCCAATAATTTAGTCATGTCTACTCCAACTTATAATGATGCTACTAAGACAATCAGTTTTACTATTGCTTGGAATAATAGTTGGAAAATTTCAACGGGACCATCAAATTATGATGGTGTTTGGGTGTTTATAAAAAGACAAGCATGTTCTTCAACAAATATCTGGGCAACTGCATTAATCAGTACCACATCTGGAGATCATACAACGTCGGTAACATCAGGAAGTAGCCTCCTTTCGGTAGATGCAGTTTCAGACGGTATGGGAGTTTTTATTAGACGAACAGCAAGTGGAACCGGATCTATTTCAACTCATACTATAAACTTGAAATTAAATAGCAGTTTAACTACACAACCTGCAATTACAGCTTCTGTAGCAGATAATTTTAAGGTGTATGGTGTTGAAATGGTCTATGTGCCACAAGGAGGATTTTATTTAGGAGACGGAAGACCTACAAATACTTCTAATTTTTCAAGTGGTGATAATGCTTCCACTGCTTTATTTATTGATGCGGCTAAACAAACTGCTGGATTAGGTGCTGCAACTGTTTATACTTCCAATCCTGTTTATGGATGTCCTAATAACTTGCCATCTACTTTTCCATTAGGATATAATGGATATTGGTGCATGAAATATGAAATAGGAATGGTTGCTTATGTAGATTTTTTAAATAGTCTAAGCTATGATCAACAAGCAATAAGATTGACTAAATGGGGTACAAGGTATCCAAATATTGTTGGTACTTATTTTACAAATATGGGAAATAAAGGTGATCTGCATATTGTAACCGCAGGAACATATAACACCATTCCTGCAGTTTTTGGAACTAGTTCATTGACGAATTATTCGCCAGTGAATTATTTAAGTTGGAATGACCTTACTGCTTATTTAGATTGGACTGGATTAAGACCTATGACAGAATTCGAATATGAAAAATCATGCAGAGGAACACAAAATCCAGTTGCTTTAGAATATCCTTGGGGCAATACTTTAATTACTTCTGCAAGTGGTACTAATTTATATGGTCAAATTGATGAAAAGCCAGGGCAACTAGGAGAAGGATTATGTTTATATAATTGGGACGATTATAACTGGAGTCCTTATAGATCAGGATATGCAGCGACTTCAACAAGTACTAGGTCACAATCAGGAGCAACTTATTATGGCATAATGGATATGGGTGGAAATTTATTTGAGCAAGTTGTTGGTGGTGGGAGTGGTTATGACTATTCTGGATTTACTACTGCAAACGGTGATGGAGTTCTTGGAGCCGATGGGAATGCCAATACAGTTGGATGGCCAACCTATTCTGGATCTAACTCAGGCAATTTTACAAAAGGAGGTTCTTTTGGAACTGGTGCTACTGTAGTTCAGGTATCTGATAGAAGTTATTATGGTGGTAATGGGTACAATAGTGGACAAGATGCTCATAGTGGTGGAAGAGGTGTTAGAAGTTTTTAAAATTAAGAATAATAGTAAGTGTTGAAGTATAGATATATTTTATTAATTCTGTTTTTTCTAGTGATTGACCATACCTATGGTCAGTACAACGGAGGTAATGGAGGGGGTGCAAGCAATATTACAATTGCGAGTACTGCATGTGCGACTTCAATTGATGAAAAATATCAACTTTATTTAGGAGGTAGCGGAGGAGGTAATGGTAAATTACAACTTGCAATCACTGCTTGTGCGATTAATATAAGTGAAATAAATTTGATGTATTTAGGAGGTAACGGAGGAGGTAATGGTCAATTACAACTTACAAATACGGCTTGTACCTTTGTAGTAGATAATTCAGTTTTAATGTATCAAGGGGGAAATGGAGGAGGTAGCGGCATTTTATCAATTTTAAATACTGCTTGTGCAATTCCAGAACCCATGAATATTTTCACTGGAGGGACATCTACTTCTAGTGCAGCAGGCAACTTAAAAGCTACGACATCTAATAATTTGAGTGGCATGTTTCTTACTAGCTTGTCTGACACTTCTATTATAAATGGGAATTGTATAACACTTACTACAAGAGGAAATGGTGCAACTACTTATTCATGGACACCAACTACTGGATTAAATAATGCAAATATTGCAAGTCCCATTGCCAATCCTAATAGCACTACAACTTATACTGTTACTGGAACAGGTGGTACGGATGGCTGTAGAAATACGACAACAGTTATGGTTAAAGTATTAGATAATAATGGAGCAACTAGTATATCCTATCCAAGTAAAATATCAAATACCTTAACTACACTTCAAGAAGTGACATTGACAGGTATTACAAATGGTGTATTTAGTGCAAGTTCCGCCACTCTAAAAGTTAATTCAACAAATGGATTAATTACCCCAAATACAAGTAGCGTGGGTTTGTATACAATAACCTACACTTATGGAACATGCAGTAATACAACTATATCTCCTGTCGAAATTACCAATGGAACTAATGTCGGTGCAATGGATTATCAAAACATTTTTAAAGGAGGTAGCTCTGCCACAACTTCTGCTAAATCTTTATTGACTCAAGCGGCTTGTTCCGTATCCTTAAATTATGGACAAATGTTTTATGTTGGTGGTGCATCTGCTATTGCTACTCCAAAGTCATTATTAGTGCAAGGTGCTTGTACTCCTGTTATAAATTATACATTAACAATATATGCTGGAGGTTCTTCTCCAAGTTTAACTACTAAATCACTTTTAGTATTAGGTGCTTGTACTCCCAATATTGATTATTCTAAGGCAATTTATTCAGGAGGATCTTCAGCGTCCACTACACCAAAGGGTAATTTAGTGCAAGCAGTATGCAGTGTCCCAGTTGGAAGTAATTTTTATATAGGAGGAAGTGGAGGTGGTTATGGCAACGGAAGCTTGACTCCAACTACAGGTGTTGTAACTGGCACTGCTGTTGGCGTATCTGGCGATGTGACAATTTGTCCAAGTGTTCCGTCCTCGCTTTTAGCAACAGGGGCTACGAATTATACTTGGACTCCTGCAACAGGCTTGAGTAACACATTGGTGTCTAATCCAATTGCTACACCAACCACCACCACCACTTATACTGTTGTTGGCTCAGGCTCTGGAGTTGGCTGTTTGAATACTGCTAAAGTTACGGTGAATGTACTTCAGGATTTAAGCACATTAGTTTCCTATGGTGCTTATAATTTTGATGAATCAGATATGAACCTAAAAATGGTAAAGTATATAAATGGTCCATTAAATGGAACTTTCTCTTACACACCAACCGGACTTTCTTTTTCAAGTAGTAATGGTTCATTTACACCAGGATTAAGTACGAGTCAAGCATATACCATTAATTATAATTACACAAAGGGTATTTGTAATTATACCTATGCAGCAAATATTAATATAACTAAACTACCTCCAATTATAAGTTATATCTCTCCATCTATTTTCTACATTAATACTGACATTGTACAACTAACTCCTACAAATATTGGAGGTGATGCAGTTGCATATCAATTATTAGATGTATTACCAGCTGGGTTGATTTTAAATACTACTGATGGAATGATCTCAGGTACACCAACACAATTGGTGGACAATCAATCCGTAAGAATTAGAGCATTGAATTATAAAAAAGATAATTCAGAAAACTGGAGCGACATCACTACGCTATTTTTATCTGTAAAAAAACCAACTATCACTATTGCAACTACTATTACGCCTAGTTTGAACACTACTTACGGTATAGCTTCGTTAAATACTAATATTATGGTTCAAGGTGCTAATATTATAAGCTTCATTAATGTTGCTGCACCAACTGGATTTGAAATTTCCACTGAATCTACGACAGGCTATTTAGAATCCATAAAAATGTATGCAACCGCGGAACACATAATAAGTCAGCCATTATATATACGATTAAAAAAAACAGCTTCAGTTGGAAATCATGATGGCAATATACTCTTTACTTCAATAAGTGCAGACAATAAACAAGTTGCTACAACAATTAGTTATGTGGCACCTGCAACGTTGACAATAACGGGTAAATATTTTCAGAAATTTTATGGATCTAATATTACTCTAGGGGCAGGAAGTAGATATTTTACAGCAACGGGTTTAGTGAATGACGAATCGATAGGTTCTGCTACAGTGAACTCTTCTGGAGGAACTGCCAATACTGATCCAGTTGGTTATTACACTATTACCCCATCTGCAGCTACTGGAGGAACATTTTCAAGTTCGAATTATAATATTACTTATACTGCTGGGCAATTTCAAGTAGTCTATAGTTTATACAATTTCAATATGTCGGGCAATACCTCTAATTGGGTAGTTGGAACTGTGCCTATTCCCAAAATTCAAAACCTGGTTGTATTTGCTAATTCAAGCAGTACTGCAACAGTTTCTGGAAAAGTCCCTAATAGTTTTGTAAATATTGAAGAATATGGAATTTGTTATAGTACCTCAATAAGCCCTACAATTAATGATTTAAAACAAGTAAACGGAACTACTGTTCCAGGTTCATTTAGTTTTAATTTAACTGGATTAACACCTGCAACATTATATTATGTTAGAGTATATATAACGGTTGGAAACAAAACATTTTACAGTCCTAATATCCGTTTGAAAACTTTAAATCCTGCTATTGGAGATGCATACTTGGGTGGAAAACTTGCTTATATATTACAAGTGGGAGATCCAGGATATAACCCAAGTGTATTGCATGGTATTATCGCTGCGACTTCTGATAATGTCGGATTGGTATGGGGTTGTGTAGGTAGTGCAATTGCTGGTGCAAATGGAACGGCTATTGGAACTGGATTACAGAACACAAATGACATAGTCAACTTATGTGCAACAACTTCGTCTGCAGCTTATTATTGTAAACATCTTACAATAAACGGATATGCAGACTGGTATCTTCCAAGTAAAGATGAGATGACATTGCTTTATAATGCTAGAACTCAAATTGGAGGATTTGCTGCTAATGGTTGGTACCTTACATCAAGTCAGTATAGTAATAACTTTGCATGGATATTAGACTTTGCAACTAATCCAGCATCAGGAAGATTACATGGTGACTGGAAAGATTGGGGAATTACGTCAAGGGCAATCAGAAATTTCTAAAAAATTATTTTACTACTACATAAGTAACCCAACTCATCACATACGCCAATCCCGTCATCATAAAAAACTGTATGGCGGGCCATTTCCAAGAACCTGTTTCTCTTTTAACTACAGCCAGCGTACTCATGCATTGCATGGCAAGTACATAAAATATCATTAAGGACAAGGCAGCGGCTAAACTATATACCGGTGTTCCGTCTGGACGCTTAGCCGACTTTAATTTTTCTCTTAGGGAACTATCATCTGCCGATTCAACACTATATAATGTTGCCATAGTTCCCACGAATACTTCTCTTGCAGCAAAAGAGGTGACTAGTGCAATTCCAATTTTCCAATCATAACCTAATGGCGTAATAGCGGGCTCTATAGACTTTCCTAATATACCTGCATAGGAATTAGCTAGTTTATCAGTATGGTACTGTCTTTCAATTTGTTTTTGATTCGACGGATTAGCTGCAATTGCGATGCTATAGTTACTGTCTACTTTTTTCATTCTTTCACTAGGCCCGTAACTACTTAAAAACCATAAAAGCAAACTAATTAGCATTATCACTTTACCAGCATCGGTAACAAATATCTTTGCTTTTTGTATCATGGTCATTACCATATTACCCCAACGCGGTGTTCTATATACTGGCAATTCTAAAATAAAATAACTCTTCTCTTTTATGTTGATGAAAAATTTTAAAATAAAACTCGCCAATAAAGCCATTATGATACCTAATAAATAAAGGCCCATCATTACTAAACCTTGCAAACTTAAAAAACCTAAATATACTTTTTCGTCAATCACTAAAGATATCAATATGGTATAAACGGGTAGTCTTGCACTGCAACTCATAAAAGGAGTTACCATGATGGTTAGCAAACGTTCTTTTTTATTTTCAATATTTCTGGCGCTCATAATGGCTGGCACGGCACACGCAAACCCGCTAATCATAGGCATTACACTCTTTCCGTTCAATCCAACTTTACGCATTAATTTATCGCTTAAAAAACTTATACGCGCCATATAACCGGTATCCTCTAATAATGTAATGATTCCAAATAAAATCATTATTTGTGGCACAAATATTAATATGCCTCCTAGTCCTGCCACCATTCCATTAACTAATAAGTCCTGCCACCATACTTTTGGCAAATGTGCGTTTAAGTAGGTAGTGACATTGGTGAATATCCATTCAATACCATCCATGGGGAATTTAGCCATCCAGAAAACAGACTGAAACAATAAAAATAAAACACTAAATAAAATTAAATAGCCGCCTACTCGGTGTAAAAATATATTATCTAGTTTGTCGGTTCTTTTTTTCTTGGCATTAGGGTCTGGTGCTACCACGCGATTTTTCATAATCTCTTGAATATGACTATAGCGTTGAAGTATTTCTTGCGCCTGTGTTTTGGTATGATTAAAATTATTATCAATTTCAATTTGCTCAATAGTTTCCTGCATTTCGTGATCTAATGGAAAAGTTTCATGATGCATTAAATAGTGCAATGCAGCATAGTCACTATGCGTTGGGTATAATTTTTTAAAATCATCAATTGCTTTGGGTGCCAAGCTTTTATTGTCAATAAAACTTTCTTGATGTCTACTTCTTGGTGTTTCAATAATTGCTGTAAGGGCTTTTTTTAATTCTACTAAGCCTTTATTTTTTCTAGCGTCTATTGCAATTACTGGAATACCTAAATCGGCCTGCAAACCTTCTACGTCAATTATGATTCCTTTCTTGGTAGCTAAGTCATTCATGGTGAGTGCTAATACCACCGGAATTTTTAAGTCAATAATTTGACTACAGAAAAGTAAGTTTCTTTTTAAGTTACTTGCATCGGCGACTAGTAATATCAAATCTGTCTTCACCTCTTTGTCTACTCCCATTAGTACTTTATAGGCTACCCATTCGTCTTCCCTCTTTGGATAGAAACTATAAGTGCCGGGTAAGTCAATTAGGGTAGTAGTATATGCACCAAGCGCAAAGCTTCCTGTTTTCTTGTCAACAGTAACACCGGGAAAATTACCCACTTTTTGGTGTAAACCTGTCAAGGCGTTAAAAAGCGAGCTTTTTCCGCTGTTGGGGTTTCCCACTAAGGCAATATGAATACCAGGTTTCATGCAGGGCAAAGCTATCGTTTAAAGGTATGCCCTAGTTACGAAATTAGAAATTGAACAAAGCTTTACTTATTTTTGTATGGTAAAACGTTTTATATGTATAAGTACTTTGGATTTTTGATTTTATTGCTACCTTTTTTCACACAGGCGCAACATGTAAATAGAGCAGACAAGCTGTTAATCAAAAATCTTGAAAAACATATTAGTTACTTAGCAAGTGACGAGCTAGAAGGCAGACGTGCAGGGAGTATTGGAGAACAAAAAGCAGTTGACTATATAGTTGCACAATATGAGAAAATTGGTTTATTACCGATGGGTGACAATGGATATATTCAAACTTTTCCAATTGACGAGGGTAAAAAATTTGGTACTAATGCGTATTTGAGCATAGACAATCAAAAATTACAGGAAGGAGCAGATTTCTTCCCACTATCAAATTGTGGTTCTGGTGCGTTTAAATCACAAGCAGCAATAGTATTAAACGAAGCTAAGCAAGTGTGGTTCAATGATGTAAATGATATCCTAGAAGAAAACAAAACCAATCCCCATTTTGACTTGACCGATTGGTTGTCTAAAAGAGTAGTAGAAGTGAAACAGAAAGGAGCAACAGCTTTATTTCTTTTTAATAGTGGTTTGATAGTGGATAATATTCAATTTAATAAATATGATACGACCAAATCATGGAGTTTGCCTGTTATTTATTTTACGAAGGAAGGATATGCTAAACATTTTAAAGATGAGACAGGTACTTATGAAGTGGATGCTGATATTCAATTTGAACATCCTACACGCACTGCTCATAATGTAGTAGCATATATAAATAATCATGCAACTAATACCGTAATTCTTGGAGCACATTTGGATCATTTGGGATATAATCAGGATAAAAATGGGTTAGATCTTAATACCTTAATTCATAATGGCGCAGACGATAACGCTAGTGGTACAGCTGCTTTGATTGAATTGGCAAAAAGCCTTTCAAAAAAATCGCCTAATCATAATAACTATTTAATCATACATTTTTCAGGAGAGGAATTAGGTTTATTAGGAAGTAAATATTGGCTTGCTCATCCAACCATGAAAGGTAATTTTAATTATATGGTTAATATGGATATGGTTGGTCGCTACGATACTGCTCGTAAATTAACAGTTGGAGGTTATGGAACATCTTCAAAATGGGCAAATTTGTTGAGTAAAAATGCAAGTAACTTAATTACACATTACGATAGCGCAGGCACTGGACCAAGTGACCATGCGAGCTTTTATAGAAACGATATTCCAGTTCTATTTTTATTTACAGGCAGTCATAATGATTATCATAAAGCTACCGACGACTGGGATAAAATTAATTATACAGGGGAAGCTGCCATTATTCGTTGGACACAATCCATTATAAAAAATGCAGACGAAATTGGCAAGTTTGATTTCTTAAAAACGCGTGAAGTTTCAATGGGTAAGAGTGCCAAGTTCACAGTTAGTTTGGGCGTAATGCCTGACTATGCTTTTACAGGCACTGGTGTTAGAATTGAGGGAAGTAGTCAAGGCAAATTGGGTGAAAAAATAGGCTTGAAAGCAGGAGATGTATTGATCCAATTGGGAGACTATAAGATTATCGACGTTATGGGCTATATGGGCGTGCTTTCAAAGTTTAAAAAAGGAGATAAAGCAATATTGATTATCAAAAGAAGCGCAGAAGAACTTAAATTTGACCTACAGTTTTAAAAATGATAAAAAGTGAGTAGTAAAATAATTTTAGACCAAGATGCTATAAATGAAAGTGACTTTGAGGGATCACGCATTTTAGGTATAACTGCACCTATTAAAAACTACCAGTTTTGTCTATTATTGAATCAATACATGGGATTTGAATTTCGATTCAATCCCGATCACGAAATTGCACTTAAGCGTAAAAACAGAACTTATTATTTTTCTATGTATGAAGGACTAGAGCCTAGTACTAGTATCCAACATTTTGTTTATCATAACCAGTTTGACGGAGAATATTTATTACCTGAACTAAAGCATATGGACTTTATTTGGTGGATTCGTGGTGAATGGATTGAAGACGAAATAGTAAACGATATTTTATATACAGTTCGCAATATCAAAGGCGTTCAGCTTGTTGCTGAATTAACGCCAGAACAAATCAAGAACAAAGGACATTTAATTTTCGAGTAGTTAAATTGTTATTGGAGATTTATCAAGTTTCTCGGGAATGTCTAAATAAATTTCTTTCTTAGGTGCCCAAATAAAAGCTAAACTAAAACAAATATAATTTGCTAAATTAATGTAAATTATTATATCATATAATTTAATAAATAGAGATTGCGTACTTGTATTATATAAAAAAGTCATTAAAATTTGCAATACACTATAATAAGTGCCCGTAATAATAATTGGCAATATTATTAGTATGATAGAAAGCCTTTTTTTGTTACTAATTGATGCTTTATGTAGTGTAGTTAAAAAATGCAATAAAGCTATTTCGCTTAAGGGATGACATATAAAAAAGAACCACGATACTCGAATTTTGTTTTGTGGTTCTATAATTAAATTTAAAATAGTGAGTCCAATAAGGCCAACTATAATTATATTTTTTAATTTAAAATTATTTTTTAAGTAGCCCCATCTAAATATAATTATAAAATTTACCAGCAAACCAATATTATTAACAATCAATTGAAAAATATTGATATAGGTTATGTTTGTTATAAATATAGAAATTGTCTCATAAATAAAATCAATACTTAAGAACACAATAAACCAATAGTAAGATTTGTCAATTACAGCAATCTTAGATAATCCAATGATTATTGGTACTAAAACAAACAGCCATGCTAGATTTGCTGTTAAAGTTTCTCTCATCTTATAGAAAGTTGGTGTTACAGAATGGTGGGCAAGGTTTACCCAGTTCCATAATTATATCTTCCCCTTTTCCATTTAAGGAGTTAATTATATCATTCCCAGCTGCGTCCACCCCAATATGAATTAAACAGATTGTTTTATTTTCTTTCATTCCTAAATAAGATTTAAAACTTACACAATCGGGTTGATTTAATATTTCTTTAATTGCTACTGCATCAAAAGTTTCACTAAACGGCAACGATCCTTTAAAATCTGGTGTAGTTAGTGAATCTAAATTTTCTCTATACCTACTTGTCAATATTTTAGCTTCTTCTAAACTTATTTGATGTTTATTCATTCTATTATTTTTGATAAATATATTCTATAAAATCATTTGGTCTTTCCGTAAATATACTGAATGACCTATTGCAGAAATAATTAAAGTGGAAGTACTTTTTTTACTTGTTTACAATGATTCTTTTTTTAGACGCTTTTTCACAAATACCAAAAGGCGCTAAATGTGCAATGCCAGCTGCTTTTAAAATTGCTTGAACCTCTAATAAGGAAGCGGGGTCTACTGCAATTAATAATCCACCATTGGTTTGAGGGTCTGGTAAAATCAGGGTCGCTTCTTTTTCATCCACTCCTTCTCCTATTTCAATTCCTTCATTGCAGGAAGACCAATTCCTGGCAGTCGCTCCTGGTATTGCTTTTAGTGCTATATAATTTCTTACTTGACTAATAATGGGGATTTTACTATAATTTATAATTGCAGTTAAATTACTTCCCTCCATCATTTCCGTTAAATGTCCTGCCAATCCAAAACCAGTCACGTCGGTCATAGCATGCACTCCTTTTACTTTTCCTAAAGCTTCTCCCGCTTTATTAATAGTGGTTAATTGCTTGACTAATAATGTTAAATCAGCTTCACTTAATAATGCTCTCTTTTGTGAAGTGGCTAAAATGCCTACCCCTAATGGCTTGGTTATAATTAATAAGTCGCCTTCTTTCGCAGTATCGTTTCTTTTTAAATTTTCTATGTCTACCATCCCATTTACAACTAATCCAAAAATGGGATCCTGACTGTCAATACTATGTCCTCCCGCAATCACGATTCCTGCTTCTGCACAGGTTTTGCGCGCACCTTCCATCACTTTTGCTGCAACACTTGCTGGCAAAGTTTCCAGTGGCCATCCTAATACGGCTAAAGCAAAAATGGGTTTACCGCCCATGGCATATACATCACTTATAGCATTGGCGGAAGCAATTTGTCCAAATGTAAAAGGATCGTCTACTATGGGCATGAAAAAGTCGGTAGTACTTATCATAGCAGTTTTATCGTCAATTTGATAAACTGCTGCGTCATCTCTACTATCATTTCCTACTAATAGTTTGGGAATATTGGCACCAACTGTTCCTGATGCTAATATCTCTGAAAGTACCGCTGGTGATATTTTACAGCCACATCCACCACCTTTGCTATGTTGAGTTAGTTTTATGTCCATTAAAAAAATACTTTTTTATTTATACTAAAATTTAATTTGCTAATTTTTTAAATTTCCCAAATGATTTCGCCAAAATTATAGGTTTGTTCTATTCCTTGGTCAATTATTAATTGCCCTTGTTTATTTACGCCCTTTACAATTCCTGAAAAATGGATGTTCTTGTTTTTGAATTTTACGTTCTCCCCAAATTTATATAAATGCATATTGTACACCGCCAGCATCTTATCTAAATCACCTAATTCCCATTCCTTAAATCTAGCTGTCAAAAATTTGGACAAGGTGCTAATTAATTCAAGGGGTTCAAAACTTTTCCCTGTAATTTGTTTAAGTGAAACTGGATTCGGCACTTCCTTTGAAAATTCAGTTTGATTTATATTAATGCCAATTCCAATCACAGACCAGGTCCATTCACTGCCCCTAAGTAGGTTTTCTATTAAAATACCCCCTGCCTTTCTGTCACGCCAATAAAGGTCATTGGGCCACTTAATGCTGGTTTCTTCCCCGGCAACACTGTTAAAAAAATCATATAATCCTAGTGAAATAGCTACAGAAAACCCAAATTGTTGTGTAGGATTAGCCCTTTCTAAAGCTAAAACATAGGACAATAGTATGTTTTGACTTGCTTCGCTCTCCCAAAATTTGGTGAATTGTCCCTTTCCACGGGTCTGAAAATGGGCAAAATAACCACTGCCAGATGACGCCAAACCTTGTTTGACTTGGTCCATGGCATAAATATTGGTACTATCTACCAAAGACAGTTCAATAATCGGCTCGCCTAATATGACAATTGGTGTGGCAGGTAACAAAGAATTGCTATTTTTGTAAAGTTAGCGCAGATTGATATGTATTTACAATTTCTTTCGACTAACAAGGCATTAACAAACTAAATATATAGAACTATTGGAACCTCTTTCCGCTTTAAAAGATCGTAAAAAATCTCCGACGCAAATTACACGCAGTGCTAAAATTTTCAAAACTATTATCAAGGCCATTCAAGATAAAAAAGGCGAAAACATTGTTAGCTTAGACTTACGAAAATTACACGAAGCGTCTGCTGACTTTTTCGTGATTTGTGAAGCAAACAATACTACACAATTAAAAGCTATAGCTGACAATATAGACTTTGAAGTGAAATCACAATGTGATGAATTGCCTTATAAAAGTGAAGGTAAAACAGCATCACAATGGTTATTAATTGACTACATCAATGTAGTTGTTCACGTTATGCACCCTGAATCTAGAACTTTTTATAAGTTAGAGGAAATGTGGAGCGACGCTGATATAAAAAATCACGATTTATAATTAAACAATAGCTTCCTTAAAAAAGGAATAATAGCATTTATAAAATGATACCAGAGAAAAATTCAAAGAAAAAAGGCCCATTAGGCGAGGGACCAAAATTACCTAAGTTCAATATTTATTGGATTTATGGTTTAATAGCCCTTTCGTTGTTGTCTGCTCGTTTCTTTCAAGTAGCTCCAGATGTTGCTACCTTGTCTCACAATGAATTTGTGAAACTAATGACAAGTGGCGATATAGAGAAGTTTGTAAAAATTGAGAATAAGAAAGTGGTGCATTTTTACATTAAGCCCGACAGTATTCAAAAAGAATTTTACGTTAAAAAATTCAAGCAAAAATTGTCAAAGGAAAAAGTAAAAGGCAATGCTTTGTTTGAATATAAGATTGACGACTGGACTTCTTTTAATAGAGAAGTGGATGATATTTATACTAAGAACGCAATTACGGAAATGCCAGATAGTTCTACTGACTCTGAAAGCGATTGGTTTGGACCTATTGCTAATACCATATTTTCTTTGGTATTGATTGTGGTAGTTTGGGTTTTATTAATGCGTAAGATGGGCGGAGGCGCTGGGGGTAGCGGAGGTCCAGGTGGTATTTTTAATGTGGGTAAATCTAAGGCAACCTTATTCGAAAAAGGGGGCACAAAAGTAAATATCACTTTTGCTGACGTTGCGGGTTTAGAAGAAGCGAAAGAAGAGGTCATGGAAATTGTTGACTTCTTAAAACATCCAAAAAAGTATACCGCCCTAGGAGGTAAAATTCCTAAAGGTGCTTTATTAATAGGTCCTCCAGGTACAGGTAAAACATTATTAGCAAAAGCAATGGCGGGAGAAGCACAAGTGCCTTTCTTTAGCTTAAGTGGTTCTGATTTTGTGGAGATGTTTGTAGGAGTTGGAGCTAGCCGTGTGCGTGATTTGTTCAAGCAAGCGCGTGAAAAAGCACCTTGTATTATATTTATTGATGAGATTGATGCAATTGGTCGTGCTCGTGGCAAAAATGCTATGATGAGTAATGACGAACGTGAGAATACTTTGAACCAATTATTAGTAGAAATGGATGGCTTTGGTGGTGATACCGGAATTATTATTTTAGCTGCGACAAACCGTCCAGACGTATTAGATAGTGCATTATTAAGACCAGGTCGTTTTGATCGTCAAATTTCAATTGATCGTCCTGATGTAAAAGGCCGTGAAGAAATTTTCAAAGTGCATTTAGGACCTATTAAGGTTTCTGAAAACTTGGACGTTCATAAATTAGCAGAACAAACTCCAGGTTTTGCTGGTGCAGACATTGCAAATGTTTGTAACGAAGCTGCATTGATAGCTGCACGTAAAGGAAAAACTGGTGTTGAAATGAAAGATTTCCAAGACGCTATTGATAGAGTCATTGGTGGCTTAGAGAAAAAGAATAAAATTATTTCAAAAGAAGAGAAAGAAGTAATTGCCTATCACGAAGCAGGTCATGCTATTTGTGGATGGTTCTTAGAACACGCTTATCCATTATTAAAAGTGACCATTGTACCAAGAGGTACTGCAGCTTTAGGATATGCGCAATACACTCCCAAAGAACAATACTTATATACTATTGAGCAATTAACAGACCAAATGTGTATGACATTAGGTGGTCGTGCAGCAGAACAAATATTCTTTGGCAAAATATCTACAGGCGCTTCTAATGACTTACAACAAATTACTAAAATGGCTTACTCTATGGTAACCACTTATGGTATGAATGATAAAATTGGAAACGTAAGTTTTTATGATCCATCTCAAGAAAATACCTTCCAAAAGCCTTTTAGCGAAGAGACAGGAAAAATTATTGATGAAGAGGTTCGTAAAATGATTGAAGCTGCTTATCAAAGAACCTTAGGTCTGTTAAAAGAGAAAAAGGAAGAAGTAGAAAAATTAGCACAAGCTTTATTGACAAGAGAAGTTTTACACAAGTCTGACGTGGAAGAATTGATCGGTAATCGTCCTTTCGAAGAAGAAAAAGTGGTGACTTTTGACGTTGAGGATAAAACTGCCGAAGCAGAAAAACCTAAAGAAGCAAGTACTATTGCGGAAGATAGTGGTGATCAATTCGCCCCTTCTGAAACAACTGTTGTAGATATGGTAGAAGATAAATTGGATGTTACTAGTGTAGCGGATAGCACTGTGGAAGTAACACCTTCTATTAAAGCTAAGGGCGAAGACAATACAGATTTTATTCAAACCAATGATTAATCATTGAATTTATAGCAATGGAATCACAAGGAGCTAGAAGCAAAATATTACAAAAGATAAAACAGGCACTAAAGTCACCAGTGCCTGTTCCTTTTCCTGAACAAGTATCAGATACTCCTATTTTTTTTCCTACTGAAGAAGAGTTGACAATTAGTTTTGCAGAAAAATTTACCGAACTACTTGGTAAATTTGTTTACTGTGCAGATGAAGCTGAATTAGTAAAGCAACTTAGTCAATTAATACGTGCACATAATTGGACAAAAATTTATTCCCGTGAATCAGGTTGGTTGGATGATATGAAGGAATATCAATTTGATCCTGTAACTACAGACGATTTAGCAGGCTGTGACGCAGCAATTACTCTTTGTGAACATTTGATCGCAAGAACAGGCACTATTGTTTTAAGCAGTCAGCAATTAAGTGGACGAACTGTAAGTGTGTATGCGCCAATCCATATTTGTATTGCTTACACCAATCAATTAGTTTTTGACATTGGAGATAGCTTAAACCAATTTAAAAAAGAAGCGGACAGTATTCCTAGCATGATAAGTTTTGCTACTGGACCAAGTCGTACAGCTGATATTGAAAAGACATTAGTAGTGGGTATTCATGGCCCTAAAGAAGTGTATTGTTTTTTAGTGGATAAACAAACGGATTAGTACCTTTATAAAAACCATCTATTTCATGGACTTAGCTTCTGGCAAAAAAGTATATTTTTTATCTGATTTTCATTTGGGAGCACCCAATGAGGTAGAAAGCAGAAAGCGAGAAGACCGTTTGGTTCGTTTTTTAAATCATGCTAAACAAGATGCAGGAGCCATTTTTGTAGTTGGAGATATTTTCGACTTCTGGTTCGAATATAAAACAGTAGTTCCAAAGGGGTTTGTTCGAATTTTAGGATGTTTGGCTCAAATGAGTGATGCAGGCATTCCTATTCATATTTTCACTGGGAACCATGATTTGTGGATGCAGGATTATTTTGAAAAAGAGTTAAATGCAAAAGTCTACTTTGAGCCATATGAGTTTCAATTTGCAGCTAAACGTTTTTTAATTGGACATGGGGACGGCTTAGGTCCTGGAGACCAAGGCTATAAATTTTTGAAGAAGATTTTTACGAATCCCATTTGTCAATGGCTTTTCCGTTGGATTCATCCTGATATTGGAATTCAAGTAGCCAATTATTTTAGCGGACAAAGCAGACTTAAAACAGGAAGCTCAGACGAGATATTTTTAGGGGAAGACAAGGAGTGGCTAATTGTTTATACAAAGCAAAAAGCAAAAGAATTAGACGTTGACTATTTTATTTTCGGTCACCGACATTATGCAATTGATTTTAAAATTAATGATAAGACAAGATATATTAATCTAGGGGACTGGATTCGATTAAACACTTATGGCGTATTTGATGGACAGGCCATGCGACTGGAAAAATGGGAAGATTAATTCTTTTCTAAAAATTAAATCAACATGAATGTAGACCAACAAATATTAAGTAATTCTATTAGGAGTTATTTAATTATACTAGGAATTATATTAGGGACACTTATTATAAAAAGACTAATCTCTCGTTTTTTTGCAAGTTTGATTTATACTTGGATTGACAAAAAAAATCACTCAGAGCTTAGAAAAATTCATGTTCATAGACTAGTTGTTCCAATAGAATGGTTCTTGATTTTTTTAGTAGCTATTATAGCTTTATACGAATTGCAATTCCCGGCTGCATGGAATGTGCATTTATTTAAATTAACCTTACAACAAGGTATTGAGTCTGTAGTAAAACTAATTTTTATTATTTTATTTATTAGAGTTTGTCTACGTACACTAGAATTTATTGCAATTATTTTAGAAGAGAAATCAAAATTAACTAAAGACCAAAGCGACGATCAATTGGTCTTATTTTTTAGAGATTTTTTTAAAGTAATTTTATACATTATTGGGGTACTACTAATTCTTCATTATGTTTTCAATGAAAATATCGGTAATTTAGTTACCAGCTTAAGCATCGTAGGAGCAGCTATAGCATTGTCTATGCGAGAAAGTCTTGAAAATATTATCGCATCTTTTATTATCTTTTTTGACAAGCCATTTTCAATAGGAGATTTAGTTAAAGTAAATAGTTTTACCGGCACTATTGAAAAAATAGGACTTCGTAGTACTCGTATTCGTACACAAGAGAAAACATATATCTCTGTCCCTAACAAACAAATGGTGGATAATATTGTTGACAATATAAGTATGAGATCGGAGCGTAAAATTGACATGGACTTACAGCTAAATGTAAATACAACAGCAGATGCTATTGCCAATTTGACTCAATTTTTAAGAATACATATTTCACAACAACAAGGTGTAGCAAGTTCCGTTGTGTTTTTAGCTGATTCTGGAAAATTAGCACATATAATTCATGCGGAAATATTTGTTGATATGAACCTTGAACTTTTTCAGTTTCAAATGCTTAGAGAAAATATTAATTTAGCAGCAATTCAATTTGCGAATACAGCACAAATAAAATTTGCAGAGACTGTTTAGTGATTTATAAGCTTTCCTTTAAATTGCTTAAGAAGTTTTTTATATTCTTTAAGCTATTCAATAAGGCCATATCTTTTTCGGCTTTCTCTTTATTATTTTTTAAATAAGTTTTTGCACCGTCTATAGAATATTTTTTCTCACGTAATAAAAAATATATCTGCTTCAAAAATGCGATATCCTGAGACCTAAATAGGCGATCTCCTTTTCTAGTTTTTCTTGGTTGTAATTGTTTAAATTCTTTTTCCCAATATCTAATAAGTGAAGTATTTACATTAAACCAAGTTGCTACTTCTCCAATTGGATAGTATAATTTTTTAGCTAATATTTCTGTACTGGGAACTTGTAATTTATCCATATCGCCATCCATGGAAGCAAAAGACTTTCTGCCTCTTTTTTGCTTGGCAATTGTAGTACTAAAGTTCATAGGTGTTCTTGATACAGCAGGAAGCGGGTCTTCTTCCCTAAGCTCGTTCTGCTGCACTTGAACTAATGCCAATGGCTGTTTTGATCTTTCCACAGCAATTTTTTTATTTGCTTTGGATTTATTGGGCGCGGAAATATGTACCTCCTGTGGTAGTTCATTCCCGAATAAATCTAGTTGGTGCAAGTGCTTCGCCATTTCACAAAGTTAGGGTACTATTAATAGGAACTAAGCTTTACAAATGATTGGTGGATAAATTGTTAAGTATGCTGTAAATTTGCTGATGCGTCTATTTATATTAACAAACAGCTATTTTGCAAATGATACTTCTTTGATTTATCAAAAAGCATTGGATTTAGTGCAAGCTGGCATATCCATGGATCAGGCACATTTTTACATTGTTGGAGATTCCATTCCTACAAATTATACTAATCTTTTTAATACTCACTCTACTTATAATGAATATAATAGTGTTGAAATAATAACTAATTATGAGGCCCAGCGATTAATGGGGTCATTAACCAATGTTATTATTGTTCATTTTGGTGCAGATTTAAAGGGCAGTGAAAGATTTCCTCATTACTTTATTCCTTTATGGCATCCTTCTTCCATTAATAATAAGTCCTTACTACAAAATTGGTTACAGAATCGAAAATTGGGTTCCTATATTAAAAAATCAACCCATACCATTTGTTTAAATGAATGGATACTCAATACTATTAAATTGGCGTATCCAAAATTTGCTTTTAAAGCATTGTCTGGATATCTTCCAACAGCGGCATTGCCAGTTTTTGAATGGCAACATTTGGCCGCAAGTAAAGCGGAAATAGCAGGAGGTAATAATTATTTTCTAGCATTTATGCCTTTAATAGAAATGGTTACTACACTGAAAGAATTTTCAATTTTTAAAAAATGGCAAAAAACTTCCATGTCCTTGGTTTTTATTTTTGAAAATGAAGCTATTTGTGCTAAAGCGAAATTATTACTTAAGGGATATAAATTCAAAGACGCTATTTTTATTTTAGCTAAACCAAACCTTAAAAGAGAATGGATAGCTGCAACCTATGCTGCTTTATGGAGTGGGGCTCATTTTGATAGCAGTTTTTTAATGCAAGAAGCAGTCCAATTCCATATACCTTTGCTTTTAAACACCAATAATGAATTACCAGACTCTTGGTTAAAAGCGGGTGAGTATTTTAATTTTTCACCAAAATTGGCATTGTCCAATCATTTCAAATTATATTATAAAGACGAAGTCTATAGACAAGCAAGATCTAATATGGGACATGCTTGGCTGAATCAACTAAATACTAATGGAGAACTGGAATTTGATAGTAAACTCCCTATGTGCTTAAAATAATAAATTGTACTTTTGCACCATAATTATTTTATGATGCAGCAATCCAATATAAACGTTCAAATTAGTTTGGACGAGCAAAAAATACCTCAAAACATTCAATGGTCTGCCACAGACAGTTCTGCTCAAGAAGCGCAAGCTGCTCGTGCAATGATGCTTACTTTTTGGGATCCTACAGACAAGACAGCATTAAGAATCGATTTATGGACAAAGGACATGATGGTAGATGAAATGGCCGACTTCTTTTATCAGAATTTAATGGGAATGAGTGATACCTATTTAAGAGCAACACAGGACCAAACTTTAGCAGAAGAATTCAAGACCTTTGCTAAATCATTTTATAATAAATTTAGAGCAAGTCAATTAGCTCAAAATCCTAAATAATATTTTATGAGTTTAGAAGAAAAAGTAATGTCTTTAATGAAAGACGCAATGAAAAGTAAGGACGAAGCTTTGCTAAGAGGATTAAGAGCGATAAAAGCTGAAATAATAAAAGCAAAAACTGACCCAGGTGCTAACGGTACTATTTCTGAAGACACAGAACTTAAATTATTACAGAAATTAGTAAAGTCACGTCGTGATTCTTTGACTATTTATCAAGAACAAAATAGACCTGACTTAGCTGCTAAAGAGTCAGAAGAAATTGCGATAATTGAAAAATTCTTACCTGCTCAAATGAGTGAAGAAGACGTGAAAACTGCCGTGCAAGCTATTATTACGCAAGTTGGAGCAGTAGGTCCACAGGACTTAGGAAAGGTAATGGGTGTTGCAACAAAACAATTAGCTGGTCAAGCTGACGGGAAATTGATATCTGCTGTTGCTAAAACACTTTTGACCCCTTAGTATATGTGGTTAGATATTTTAACTGGAACTATTTTTATTGTTGCTATCCTACAAGGATATCGCCATGGCTTTATTAAAGCTTTGATTTCTTTTTTTTCCTTGTTTGTAGGATTGGTGTTGGCATTTCAGCTAGCTGGATATGTAGCTACACAATTAAAAGAGCATACAAAAATTGCGTCTCATTGGTTGCCATTTATTGCATTTTTGATAGTGCTTATTTTAGTGATGATTTTATTAAAAATGATTACTGGAATTTTACAACAAACTGCAGAATGGTTAATGTTAGGATGGCTAAATAAGTTACTCGGGATCATTTTATATGCAATTATATATGGCACTATTTTAAGCGCAATTTTATATTTTTTGCAAATTTTAGGAGTGATAGAAACATCAAAGTTGAAAGACGCTATGGTGTATCCTTATTTACAAAAATGGTGGCCCTTTTTTATGGAAAAGATGAGTTTAATAATCCCATCCATCAAAAAGACACTTAGTATGTTCATTTGAGTATATTAATAATGTATTAAGTATCTTTATACGAATTGCAGAACATCGCTTAAAATGATAGGAATTGCTTATCTTTTGAGCATAAAGCATTGATTTATATGGAATACGAAATAATAAAGGACGGAAAATTTGATTATGTTGAAGTGGGGCATGGGGAAACCCTAATGCTTTTGCATGGACTTTTTGGTGCACTGAGTAATTTTTCAGATTTGATTGAAAAATTCAGACATACCCATAAAGTGGTTATCCCAATGTTGCCTTTGTTTGAATTAGATATATTGCATACAAGTGTGACTGGATTAGCTAAATACGTACATCAATTTATAGACCACAAAGGGTATGATCATATACATATGCTTGGTAATTCACTAGGTGGACATGTCGCGCTAATTTATGTTTTAAAATATCCAGAAAAAGTTAAATCTTTAACATTGACAGGCAGCAGTGGTTTGTTTGAAAATGCAATGGGGGACTCTTATCCCAAGAGAGGAGACTATGAATACATAAAAAATAAAACGGCCTTAACTTTTTATGACCCAGCCATGGCTACTCCTGAATTAGTGGACGAGGTTTTTGAAATTACTAAAAATCGAATTAAAGTAATTAAGATTATTGCACTTGCAAAAAGCGCCATAAGAAACAATTTGGGGGACGAATTAAATCAAATTCAACAACCAACTTTATTAATATGGGGTAAGAACGATACCGTTACTCCTCCTTTTGTTGGGGAAGAGTTTAAAAAATTAATCCCTAATAGCGAATTACATTTTATCGACAAATGTGGTCATGCTCCAATGATGGAAGTTCCTCATGAATTCAATAATATTTTAGAGAAATTTCTTCAATCATTGCCTAAATAAAGTTAGCTATGCTTGCTGCATCTATTGCTATACAAGGATTTCCGCTACTTCACCTAGAAGATACTGCAAATTTTGCATTACAAAACATGAATGACTTTGACGTGCAACAACTACCCGTTGTGAAGGACGACTACTTTATTGGTTTGGTTGAAAAGGATGACTTGTTAGACATTGATGGAACAAACACTATTGCTACTATTGCAGAGCAAATACAAAGAATTGGCATATCAGGCAGTGCGCATGTTTTAACAGCATTGGATAGTTTTTCAAAACATCATTTAAGTTTATTGCCAGTACTGAATGCGCAACAGGAATGCATTGGGGTGATACCACAGAAAAATTTGAATGAAATGCTAGCACAGTTTTTAGGAGTATCACAACCTGGAGCTATGTTAGTTGTATCTATATCACCTTACCAATATTCTCTTGCAGAAATGAGCAGATTAGTGGAAACCAATAATGCACAAATCATACAATTAAATACATTGTTCGACGAAGTAACTGGTGCTTTTATTGTTACTATTAAAATAAATCAAGAGGAAGCGCAAGCCATAATTGCTACTTTTCAAAGGTATAATTACCAAGTACTTCATTACTTTGGTAAAGCTCCTGTTAACAATGACATTGAAGAGCATTACCATCATTTAATGAACTATCTAGATGTTTAAATTTCTGAAACTCTCCTTTATATTTTTTTTAACTACAATTGCTTTTGTTCACAAAGCGCAAGCTCAGGTTACCATTAACGCTATTGATATTGAAGGAAACCTTAAAACTAAGACCTATGTCATTTACAGAGAATTGCCTTATAAAGTTGGCGATGTAATTTCTAGGGACTCCCTTAAGGTATTAAATGCAATTGCAAGAAATCAATTAATAAATACCACACTTTTTAATGAAGTAGATATTACTGTTAATGCATTAGATAGCATTCATGTTCAAATTAATCTTCAAGTTAAAGAAAGATGGTATTTTTTCCCATTGCCATATTTTAGATGGGTGGATAGAAATTTTAGTCAATGGTGGAATGAGCAACATCGAAGTTTAGATAGAGTTAATTATGGTGTTAATTTTAGGCAGAGTAATGTTACAGGAAATAATGATAAGTTAGTATTGGGATTAATTACAGGGTATACGCAACAAGCTATTGTTCGATATCAATTTCCTTTTATTGATAAAAATTTACATTTTGGTCTAGGGGCTGGTTTTCAATACCTCACACAAAAGGAAATAAATTATACTACACAAAACGACAAACAAGTTTTTTATAAAACAGATGCTGTTATACGAAGTGGTTATCGAGCCAACTTGAATTTAACTTATAGGCCTAATTTATTTGAGCGTCATTCTTTTCAAATTGGATTTGGCGAAGATCATATTTCAGACTCGGCTTTTTTAAAGCAGCCCCATTTATTGCCAAATTATCAAAAGTCAATGTCATATGCAGATTTAAGCTTCGCTTATGCTAATACAAGGTTTAACTATAATGCTTACCCTAGTCAGGGGAACAGTACTGAATTTGTTGTTTTCCAAAGAGTTGCTGCTGCAGGAAATTTAACTTCTTTCCAATTTAGAAAAATAAAAGCCCATTCCTTTTCTAATACTAATTTTATTTATGTTGAATCTAATTCTATTTTCAAAATATTACCAGACCAAAATTATAATGACCAAAAACTAATGGGCTATGGTAATATGCAAATGAATGGTTTAGAATATTATGTTATTGAGGGTAATGCTGGCTCTATATTAAAGGCGTCTTTTAATCATTCTTTGGGAAGTTTCACAGTTCCGAATATTCTTAATTCTAAATACTTACCAAATATCAAATATGACTTTTGGATAAAAGTATTTTCTAACTTAGGGTATGCCTATAATGCAAACCCTAGAGTTAGCAATAAATTGTCTAATACTTTATTAAGAACAGTAGGTATTGGAATTGATATTATAAGTATTTATGATTTTGTGTTAAAAGTGGACTATAGTGTGAACCAGCTTGGTGACAAAGGTTTATATTTGCATGGGGGAATTAATTTTTAAATTGGATAGATGAAAGTTGCGATATATAGTAGAGGGGTAGACATGGACCAACAACAATCTTTAAATGCATTGTTGTTTGAGCTATATCGTTATGATATAACTATCTATGTTTTCGAAGACTTAATTAATAAATTTAATCTTATTGCGGAAGCAGGTAAAGTCCCGTTAATTCCTTTTAAGTCTGCGCTAGAACTACACAATACCATTGACTGTTTAATTAGTGTAGGAGGCGATGGTACCGTACTTGATGCGATTACTTTAATTGGCGATACTAATATTCCTATTTTGGGAGTCAATTACGGCAGGTTAGGATTTTTAGCTTCTATTTCAAAAGACGAATTAAGTTTAATGGTAGAAGCCTTAGTGAACAGGTCGTATGTGGTGGATAAAAGAACATTAATACACTTAGACTCTAATACTCCAGTTTTTGGAGACACTCCATTTGGACTAAATGAATTTGCAATCCATAAAAGAGATACTTCTCCAATGATAAAAATTCATACTTATTTAAATGGTGAATTTTTAAACTCTTATTGGGCAGATGGATTAATCGTTTCAACACCAACAGGCTCAACTGGATATAATATGAGTTGTAATGGACCTATTCTTTTTCCAGAGTCCGCTAGTTTTGTAATAACACCAGTAGCGCCACATAATTTAAATGTAAGGTCTATTGTTGTTCCAGATACTTCAGTGATCTCTTTTGAAATTGAAGGAAGAACTGAAGAATTAATATGTGCATTAGATGCGCGTAAAGAGATTGTTGCAAAAACAATACAGCTTGCTGTCAAGAAAGAAAATTTTACAGTAAGTTTTATAAGACTTAATGAGAACAGCTATTTAACTACTTTAAGAAATAAGTTGACTTGGGGTTTAGATAAAAGAAATTAAATATGAATATTAAATATCTCTTTATTGTTACATTTTTATTTTTCTCTGCAAATAGCTTTGGACAACATCTTGAATTGATGGATGACAAGGGTGAAGTAGGTTTAATGATGGGATATGGTTCTTATAATGGAGACATTGCACCTGATGTACAATTTATTAAAATGAATTATGGAGCTTATTATAAAAAGCAAATCAATGAATTTGTCGGGATTCGACTTAACTACCAAAGTTTAGACTTAAACGTAAATGACAACAAGTCTTCAAATGCGTATGCTATTGCAAGAGGTTATTATTTTGAAAGAAACTTTCATGAACTAACTTTAATGACGGAACTTTATTTTAATAGATTTATAAGTGGCAGAAAAAATTATCGTTTTTCACCCTACTTAGGTTTTGGAGCTGGTCTTTTAATTAGTGGGAATATTGACAAGTCTTCTAATGGTTCTTCTGCAAGTAATCAATATCCAGTCATACCAATTAATTTAGGAATTAAATATAGTATCTCAAATCACATTAATTTATTTGCAGAATACAAGAAAAGCTACTCAACTTCCGATTATATTGATCATTTGGCTGATGATGGATTATTCAAAAATGTAAATGGGGATTTATTTC
Organism: Bacteroidota bacterium; assembly: GCA_947452555.1. Taxonomy (GTDB): domain Bacteria; phylum Bacteroidota; class Bacteroidia; order Chitinophagales; family Chitinophagaceae; genus Sediminibacterium. The sequence continues at coordinate 145,512 of CANGDH010000004.1, read as the reverse complement.
AGGGCAGTAAGTCAGGGAAAGACAATTTAATTTCAGCACAAATTGGACTTTCCTATAATTTTAGAAAAATATATGGTCCCGATCCTATAAAAACCCCGAAGCATAAAAACACAGGAACCAATATGGAAAGCAATAGCAAACTATGGAGCAAATTCAATATTTTCAAGCTATTTAAACGTAAATAACGACGCTATTTTTCTTAATTTTACTTCATGGAAAATCTGGACTTAAATAGACTCCCTAAGCATATTGCCATTATTATGGATGGGAATGGAAGATGGGCACAAGAACAAGGTCAGGATAGGCTATTTGGTCATTATCAAGGAGTGGTGAGTGTGAGAAAAGTAGTGGAAGCAGCAGCTGAAATTGGGATAAAATACCTCACTTTATATGCTTTTAGTACCGAAAACTGGGATAGACCTGTTGAGGAAGTAACAGGTTTAATGACTTTATTTGTTGAAACTATTGCAAAAGAAGTCCCAGATTTAAATAAAAACAATATCCAACTTCAATTTATTGGTGATTTAAGTCAATTGCCACCTGAAGCTAGAATAGCATTGGACCAATCTACAGCCCAGACAGCAGCTAATACAGGGCTAAAATTAATTATTGCGCTAAGCTATAGTAGTAGATGGGAAATTGTAAATGCAGCCCAGGTACTTGCAAAACTTGTTCAAGTTGGAGACCTAAATCCGGAACAGATAAATGAAAAGGTTTTCTCTGAAAACCTTACTACTAAAGGAATTCCCGATCCAGAATTGATGATAAGAACAAGTGGGGAGTATCGTATTAGTAATTTTTTACTCTTTCAACTTGCTTACTCGGAGCTCTATTTTACTAACACTCGTTGGCCTGATTTCAGAAAGCCACATTTAATAGAAGCTATTCTTGATTACCAGTCAAGGGAACGTAGATTTGGTAAAACCAGTGCTCAGATCGTTTTAGATGAAGAAAATAAATAATATGTTATTTTCTCCTTTTTAACAAAGACTTTGAAATAATACGAGTAATTTGCGACACTTTTAAAATCATAAATTTTAGCCCCACCAGCAGATGCAGAAATTGACCCAATTTATCATAGGATTATTATCGGTACTTATATTATCGTCTACTTGTTTTGCACAGGATGTTCCTGTAAAAGATTCAGTATCTCAGATTAATGTAAAGTTATTAGGAATTTACAACCAAAAAACACCAGCAAAATATAAAATTAGAGCCATTAAAGTAGTTGGGAATCAGTTTTTTGATGAAAGTTTATTGTTGTCTTTGTCAACTTTGAATATTGGTGATGAAGTACAAATTCCAGGTGGTGATAATTTTGCGAAAGCCATTCATAAATTGATGGGCCAAAATTACTTTAGTGATGTAAGTGTTTATATTACTGATTTAAAAGATAAAGAAATTGATATTGAAATTAATGTTACAGAGCGTCCAAGATTATCTCGTTTTGATTTGACAGGAGTTCGTAAGTCAGAAAAAGATGAATTATCTGGAAAAACAGGGTTAACTCCAAACAGAGTTATTACTGAGAACATGAAAATCACAGCTATTGAAGGGATCAAAAAATATTATGCTGAAAAGGGTTTTCAGGATGTAAGTGTAATTATTAAAGAACAAAAAGATGCTGTTAGAAAAAATAATTTAGTACTTGATTTTATTGTAGACAGAGGCCCTAAGGTTCGAGTGAATAATATTAATATTGGAGGAAATAAAATAGAAGAAGTTAAGCTTAAAAAAAGCTTGAAAGAAATTCATGAAAAGTCTAGAATGACTTTATTCCCTATTAATGACAAGCCTGTAATAGTAAAAACGAATCCCTATTCATTTGAACAATATTTAAAAGAGAAGGGATTTTTAACTTTCACTAAAACGAGAAAGATATTAAATCCTTATTTACGTATTAAATTATCTTCTGCAAAGTATAATGTAAAGAAGTACGATGAGAGTAAAGACAATTTATTGAATTATTATAATTCATTAGGTTATAGAGATGCAACTATTGAGAAAGACACTGTATATCATAATGCAGTAGGCAACCTGAATGTGGATATTCAATTAAAAGAAGGTAGTAAATATTATTTTGGAAATATTACATGGAGAGGTAATACTAAATACCCCGACTCTTTACTTACAAGTATTATAAATATCAAAAAGGGAGACATTTATAACCGTGAAATTTTATATAACAAATTAGGTAAAACACCAACAGCAGAAGGCGGTGATGTAAGTGGACTATACCAGGATGATGGATATTTATTTTTCCGTATTGATCCAATAGAAACTGCTGTTTATAACGATACTATCGATTTTGAAATTAGAATAATGGAAGGCCCTCAAGCTACTGTTAAAACTATTCGTATTGCAGGTAATGAAAAAACAAAAGATTTTGTAATTCGTCGTGAAATTAGAACCATTCCTGGTGACAAATTTAGCCGTTCATTATTGATTCGTTCTCAACGTGAGATAGCACAATTAAATTATTTTGATCAAGAGAAAATCAAAATTGATCCTATCCCGAATCCAGAAGACGGAACTGTAGATATTAATTATGGTGTTGAAGAAAAATCAAGTGATCAATTAGAGTTGAGTGCTGGATGGGGTGGATATATTGGATTGACTGGAACTTTAGGAGTAACATTCAATAACTTCTCTTCTAAAAATTTATTTAAGAAATCTGCTTGGGATCCTTTACCAATGGGTGACGGTCAAAAATTATCTTTACGTGTTCAAAGTAATGGTAAGGCATTTAGATCTACTAACCTATCCTTTACCGAACCTTGGTTTGGTGGCATTAAAAGAAACTCTTTAACTGTCAGTGTTTATAATACTAAGTATGGTCAGAGTTATGATTTAGTCACTGGTTTGTACAATCCCAATGCTGCCGACTCTAGATATATTTCTACAACTGGGGCAACCGTTTCTTTTGCACGTCAATTAACTTGGCCAGACGATTATTTCTCATTTAGTACAGGTCTAAATTATACTAGGTATACATTAAAGAACTATGCAATCGATCCTTATAATTTACCTAATTTCCAAAACGGAAATGTAAATAACCTTAATATTAAGTTTGCATTACAAAGAACTTCTATTGACCAACCGTTATTTCCAAGAACAGGGTCTACATTTTTATTAAGCGCTCAAATTACTCCTCCATATTCCTTATTTGATCCAAATTTTGGAACAAAGGCGAATCCATATGAATTGTTAGAGTATCATAAATGGAGATTTAATGGAGAATGGTATGTGCCATTAGGTAAGCCTGCAGGAGAAGATCATAACAAACAATTTGTTTTGAAATTCGCAGCTAAGTTTGGTTTCCTTGGGAAGTATAATAGTGACTTAAAGATATCTCCATTTGAACGTTTTCAATTAGGTGATGCAGGATTAAGTAATCAGTTTGCATTATTAGGTTATGATATCATTGCACAAAGAGGTTATCCTGTGTATGAGTCTTCTGACCCTAAGATTAATCCTGACCAACAATCTTCTAAGCAAAAGTTCACTATGTTTAATAAGTATGCTGTAGAACTTAGATACCCTTTGAGTTTGGCTGCAAGTAGTACTATATATGCATTAACATTTTTTGAAGCGGCTAATGGATGGTATAGTATGAAAGACTACAATCCTTTTAACCTACGCCGTTCAGTTGGTATAGGTATGCGTTTCTATTTACCTATGTTTGGGTTGTTAGGCTTTGATTATGGTGTAGGATTAGATAGAATGAATGGTACAAATTCATTAAAAGATGCAGGTAGGTTTACCTTCATGTTAGGATATGAACCGGAATAAAAAATAAAGATTATTAATTCATTTATAAATTTATCAATATGCAATTCAACAAAATCAGCTTAGTCGCATTGGTCCTGTTGCTTTCCGTTTTTACCGTTCAAGCGCAAAGTCGTTATGCAGTAATTAACACTAAGTATATTCTAGATAAAATTCCAGAATATAAAGAAGCAGATAAAAAATTGAAAGTTTTAGGAGATCAATGGCAGTCAGAAATTGATGACAAGCAACAAGTTTTAGACAAAATGTATAAAAACTACGAAGCAGAACAATTTATGTTGTCAGACGATTTAAAGAAAAAGAGAGAAGACGAGTTATTCGCGAAAGAAAAAGAACTTAGGGATTTACAAAAAAAGCGCTTTGGTTACGAAGGGGATTTGTTTAAAGAAAGACAAAAATTAGTTAAACCGATTCAAGACAAGGTATATAATGCAGTACAAAAAATGGCTACTGCTCGTTCATATGACTTCATTTTGGATAAAAGTGAAGGAATAACCATTATATTTGCAGACCCAAAACTTGATAAAAGTGATGACGTTTTAAAAGAATTGGGTATTAATAATTAAGTATAAACACAACACAAAAAATAGATTCTATGAAAAAAGGTTTACTAGTTGCAGCGATTTTATTAGTTGCAGTATCTTTTACAAACAGTGCTTCTGCACAAGCTAAGATTGGTTATTTCGACGATCAAAGTGTAATTGCTTTGTTCCCTGGTATCCAAGAAAAATTAGACACAGTTTTACAATCATATGCTAAAGATTCTTTACAAGACGAGTATAACTATACTTTAAAGGATTATCAAGTTAAGGATAGTATCTTCAAAAGAGATTCAGTTGATTTGTCTAAAAGACCTAAGGCGCTACAAATGGCTACAGACGATTTAAATCGTTTAAAATATAAGTTAATCAATTGGCAAACTTACCAACAAGAAGCTATGCAACAAAAGCAAGAGCAATTGTTGTTGCCTTACAGACAAAGAATTGCTGCTGCATTAAGTGAAGTAGTTGCTGAAAACAAATACACAATGGTTTTAAAAGCTGAGTCTTTATCACCATATGCACAACCTTCTATTGCCGATAACTTAACTATTCGTGTTGCAATGAAATTGAAATTGACTTTACCTAAAGAGGTAGAAGAAGCGTTCAGAGCTGCAACTGGTGGGGCTCCTGCTAAAGCTACTAGTGCTCCTGCAAAAGCAGCAGCTCCAGTTAAAAAAGGATAATATCTAATAAATAATATTTTTGATAAGAACCTCGTTGTTATGCAACGAGGTTCTTAGTTTTACAGAAGAAAGCAAATAACTTAATTATGGCAGCGCCAATTGGGGTTTTTGATAGTGGTTATGGTGGACTCACCATTTTAAAAACATTGAAGGAACAATTGCCTCAACATGATTTTATCTATTTGGGAGACAATGCGCGCGCGCCTTATGGAACTCGATCTTTTGAAACAGTATATCAATATACTTTAGAAGCGGTTAATTGGTTTTTTAATCAAGGTTGTGAATTGGTTATTTTAGCGTGTAATACAGCTTCTGCAAAGGCTTTAAGAAATATTCAACAATTAGACCTGCCTAATATGGCTCCAGGTAAAAGAGTACTTGGTGTAATTCGTCCTTCAAGTGAAGTGTTAGGTAACTATTCTAAAACACATGAAGTGGGAATTTTGGGTACTACTGGAACTATACAGAGTGATAGTTATCCAATAGAATTAGCTAAATTTTATCCTGAGCTTAAAGTATTTCAGCAAGCTTGCCCAATGTGGGTGCCTTTAATTGAGAATGGCGAATTTGATAAACCCGGTGCCGACTATTTTGTGGCACAATACCTAAATGAGCTTTTTAGCCAATCTAAGTCCATTGATGCCGTTTTGCTAGCTTGTACTCATTATCCTTTATTAGAGTCTAAAATCAAGGCGCATGCTCCAGCAGGAGTCAAAATCATAGCTCAAGGTGACATTATAGCCCATAGTTTGGTCAAATATCTTCAAAATCACCCCGAAATAGACCAGAAATGTAGCAAAAATAGTCAATTGGCTTTTTTTACTACTGACAACGCGGAAACCTTCGAAAAACAGGCTAGCATATTCTTTGGCCAAAAAATTGAAGCAAAACATACAGATTTAGCTTAGAAATTCAAAAAATACCCTATTTTTGCCGTCCTTTCACAGGTAGTGGTATGGTGACTGCTATTGAACGTGGAAACAATATTAGCGAACTAAGTAAGTAAAACAAACAAGATGAAAAGAACCTTCCAACCTCATAAACGTCGTCGTAAATCAGTTCATGGTTTCCGTAAGCGTATGGAATCTGCTAATGGTCGTAAAGTATTAGCAAGTCGCCGTAAGAAAGGACGTAAGAAACTAACTGTATCTAGCGAGAAAGGATTAAAATAATTTAATCACTATCCGTAGAAACTTATAATTTTAAAGTCCTCCCGAATTATCGAGAGGACTTTTTTAATGTCTAGTATTAAAATATAATTTATTGCCAAAGGTTTTTACATATCAAAAAAAGGATAAGCTAAAAAGTAGAAAGCAAATGCAATTTTTGTTTTCTAATGGGCATGCTATTACGAATTTTCCAGTAAGATTAATTTACACCGTTCAAGAACACCCTGATGCTCCAGAAGGCATACTGAATGTAGGTGTTGGCGCTCCAAGTAGAACATTCAGAAAAGCAGTTGCTCGAAATAGAGTGAAACGTTTATTGAGAGAGGGCTATCGTTTAGAGAAGCCTGCTTTTGAAAAATTGATTCTGATAAAAAATAAACAAGTTGCTGTATTTTTTTTATACACCGATTTGAATGTACTTCCTCAAAAAGAAATTCAAGCAAAAATTCAAGTGTTGCTTGCAAAGTTGGCTGTTAAAATAAATGCAATCAATTTATCTAATGAAGTCCCTGCTTAAAAAAATTATCTCTTTTCCCTTCATTGCATTAATACGTTTTTATCAGTACGTACTCTCTCCTTATTTAGGTGGGAGTAAATGCAGATTTACTCCCACTTGCTCTCAGTATACTGCTCAGGCTATACAAAAGTATGGCCCCATAAAAGGAATCCTTCTTGGGGCCATACGATTAAGTAAATGTCATCCAAAGGGAGGTCATGGTTATGATCCTGTACCTTAGTTAAATTTATTTTGTTGCAGCAAAACGATCACTAATCACGGACCAGTTCACTACATTCCAGAAAGCAGCTAAATAATCAGCTCTTCTGTTTTGATATTTTAAATAGTAAGCATGCTCCCAAACATCAGCGCCTAAAATTGGAGTACCTTTTACTTCCGCAACGTCCATTAAAGGATTGTCTTGATTTGGAGTAGAGCTAATTTCTAATTTACCGTCTTTCACTAATAACCAAGCCCAGCCACTTCCAAAACGAGTCATACCAGCATTAGCAAACTTTTCTTTAAAAGCATCAAAGCTTCCAAAAGCAGCAGTGATGGCTTCTGCTAAAGCACCTGTTGGAACCCCACCTGCATTTGGTGCTAAACTTGCCCAAAAGAAAGAGTGATTCCAGTGACCACCACCATTGTTTCTAACTGCAGGGCTAATAGTACCAGCAACAGCTACTAATTCTTCTATGCTTTTCCCTTCATTTGGAGTGCCAGCAATCGCTTTGTTTAAATTGTCAACATAAGCTTGATGATGTTTGCCATGGTGAATTTGCATGGTTAAAGTATCAAAATGAGGCTCTAATGCTTCGTGTGCATATGGTAATGCAGGTAATGTAAATGACATATTTTTTATTTAAATGTTTCTTAAATGAATTTCAAAATTACACCGCTTTGATTGAATTAAATGAATGCAAGCATTTTTTTCCAAAAATAGAAACAATTAATTATACATAGTTGAATATAGAACCTCGTAGCCGACTTCAGTTCTTGCTGCGGAGGGCTAGAGATTGCTATGTTTATCTATGATAAGGGATTTATCTTTTTGCACGAAAAAAGGATTGCATGAGTGCGGCACATTCTTCTTGCAACACCCCTCCAATAATGGTGGTAGCAGGGTGGAATGGATTTTTTTCGGTAACGCGTCTGTAACTGTTTTTTTCGTCACTTGCTCCAAAAACAATATGACCAATCTTATTCCAATATAAAGCTCCTGCACACATTAGGCAGGGTTCAACTGTTACATATAAGGTAGCTTCTGTTAAATACTTTTCTTGTAAACTTTCACAAGCACTAGTTATAGCTAGAATTTCAGCATGCGCTGTAACGTCTTTTAATAATTGTACTTGATTATGACCTTTGGCAATTATTTTGCCATGCATTACAACTACAGCACCAACAGGTACTTCATCAACGTCAAAGGCCCTCTGTGCTTGCACGAGGGCCTGACGCATAAAATGTTCATGATCGGGGATCATTACTAAAGTTTTTGAATACGAATATTTCTAAAAGACACTTGGTTGCCATGATCTTGTAACCCAATATGTCCAGAAAATACTTTTCCAAAGTCTGGTGATTCTCCTTTTGAGAATTTACTGTTCTTAATTAATTTGGTCCAGTTTGCATCACCCAAAGTGGTTGTAACGGTTGTAATACCATTTAATTTCAAAGTCAAAGTGCCCTTTTCATTAATAATATCTACTAGGTTCCAATCTCCAACTGGTTTAGTAGCACCTTCCACTCCCGCTACTAAGTCGTATAAATTACCAGCTCTATGCATATATATTTTCGCATCTGGATGACCGTCATTATCTAATACTTGCATTTCCGGACCTGTATACCAAATATGATCATATTTTTTTGGCTCGTCTTGTACAAAAAAGATAATACCACTATTGCCATTCTTAGAAATTTTCCACTCTAATTGTAAATGAAAATCGTTGAAACTTTCGTTGGAAACAATATCACCGCCCCCTTTTAATTGAGAGGATTCTTTATTTAATGGATTCAATACAATTGCACCGTCTACTACTTGCCAAGCTTCTCCTACAGCGTCTTTGCCATAAGTGTGCCAGCCATTGGTTGTTTTTCCGTCAAATAAAGAAGTCCATTTATCTTGTGCATTGGTTTGGATGCAAACAAATGTGGTTAAAAGGGCAAGCAAGAGTGTTTTCATAAGAAATCGTTTTTGTTTTTTTAAAGTTCAATTGTTAAAACCTATTTTTTTAAAAGCAATACATATTTAACCATCGCTTCAGCATCTTCTTCTTTAATTTGTGGATGCGGAGTCATTGGTATAGCGCCCCAAACGCCAGCGCCGCCCTTAATCACTTTTGTAGCTAACATTTTTATATTTTCTTCATTGTTCTCATATTTTGCTGCAACGTCCTTGTAAGCAGGTCCAATATTTTTTTCACTTGTTTTATGACAAGTTAAACAATCGCTTCCAGCTACTAATGCTAATCCTTTTTGATAATCAGGATTAGCTGATAAATCATTGGCTGCTGTAGCTGTAGGTGTTGCTGTTTCTTCAGTTGCTTTTTTCTCTGTTCCGCCGCCACATGCCATTAATACGACAACTGCTGCCAATGTTCCAAATACCTTTTTCATAGTCTAATTTTTATAGTTTGTTATTCAATTTTTAAGCATTTTGTTTCGTTTTTTCTGATCTATACAATGCTAGATTCCCCAGTTTTTTAAAGTCCTAATATTCTTTTATTAAATGCTTCGTCTGATCCTGTATTTGCAAAATCATCAAAAGCTTTTTCTGTGACTTTGATAATATTGTTTTGAATAAATACAGCACCTTCCGCAGCACCCACTTCTGGATGTTTTAAGCAACATTCCCATTCCATTACTGCCCATCCTTTATAGTCATAAGCGGCAAGCTTGCTAAAGATACTTTTAAAATCAACTTGTCCATCACCTAAAGATCTGAATCTTCCAGCACGGTCAATCCAATTTTGGTAACCACCATACACACCTTGCTTTGCACTTGGATTAAATTCAGCATCTTTTACATGAAACATTTTAATACGCTCATGATAAATGTCAATGAATCCTTTGTAGTCCATGCACTGCAATACTAAATGGGAGGGGTCGTATAATAAACAAGCTCTTGGATGTTGATGCACTTTGTCTAAAAACATTTCATAAGAAACTCCATCGTGCAAGTCTTCTCCTGGATGAATCTCATAACATAAGTCAATACCCACTTTATCAAATTCATTTAAAATAGGTAACCATCTTTTACCTAATTCTGTAAAACCGGTCTCCACCAATCCTGCTGGACGTTGTGGCCAAGGATACACAGTATGCCATAATAAGGCACCACTAAAAGTAGCATGTGCATTAAGTCCTAAGTTTTGAGAGGCTTTAGCAGCATACTTTAATTGTTGTACTGCCCATTCGCTTCTTGCTTTTGCATTGCCGTGCACTTCTTTAGGAGCGAATCCGTCAAATTGTGCATCATAAGCAGGGTGAACCGCAATAAGTTGTCCTTGTAAATGCGTAGACAATTCTGTAATCTCTAATCCTGCTGCATTTACGATTCCTTTTATTTCGTCTGCATACGTTTTACTTTCTGCCGCTTTTTGTAAGTTAATACATCTTGGATCCCAACTTGGAATTTGCACTCCCTTGAAACCCAGTCCTGCTGACCATTTGCAAATACTTTCTAAAGTATTAAAGGGGGCCTCATCTCCTAAAAACTGTGCTAAAAATATAGCAGGTCCTTTTACTGTTGTCATTATTTTATTTTTATAGCAGGGTTAATTAAAAGGTATTAGGTGTCCATTTTTGGTCTGAATGTGCAGACAAAACTACATTATCAATAAATGCCATACCTCTTAAACCATCCTCAACTCCTGGGAAATCTAACATAGCTTCGGTAGGAGTAGTGCCGTCTATTTTACAACCTAGAGTTAATGCAAAATTGCGATAGATATTTGCAAAGGCTTCTAAATATCCTTCTGGGTGTCCAGCCGGAGTTCTACAATTATGAGAAGCGATACTTGATAAATGTGCACTGCCTGCTCTTAAAATTTGAGAGGGTTGGTCTAGCCATTTAACTAGCAAAGAATTTGGCTCATGTTGGAACCATTCAATGCCACCTAACTCTCCGTAAACTCTTATTTTTAAAGCATTCTCTTCGCCTGCAGCAACTTGAGAAGCCATTAAAACTCCTTTTGCACCATTGTCAAATTTCAACATTACAGCGCCGTCGTCGTCCATTACTCGACCTTCTACCAAAGTATTTAATTCAGCACATATATCAGTAATTTTTGCACCAGTAATATATTCTGCTAAATGTGCAGCATGTGTTCCAATGTCGCCCATCACAGAACTCTTTCCAGATTTTTTTGGATCTGTTCTCCAAGCTGCTTGTGCATTACCTTCTCTTTCAGAAAGTCTACTCAACCATCCTTGAGGATATTCCACCCAAACCTTACGAATTTTACCCAATTTACCTTCGCGCACCATGGACTTAGCCTGTTTTACCATTGGGTATCCTGAGTAAGTATGTGTCAAACAAAGTGTCAAACCTGTTTCTTGTAATTTTTGTTTTAATTGTTTTGCTTCGTCTAGTGAAAAAGTAATTGGTTTTTCAATGACAACATTAAAACCATGATCTAATGCCATCATCGCTGGAGCAAAATGCGCAAAATTAGGTGTCACAATGGTCACAAAATCAATACGCTTGTCTGCTGGCAAAGCTGCTTCCGCCTTGATCATTTCTTCGTATGTTAAATAAGTTCTTTCTTTTGGTAAGAATAAGGCTTCCCCAGAGGCAACAGCAATTTCTGGATTGATACTTAATGCACCACAACTTAATTCAATCAATCCGTCCATATTGGCAGCGAGTCTGTGAATGGCACCTATAAAGGCGTCTTTTCCTCCACCTACCATGCCCATGCGTAATTTTCTATTCATTTTAAAGGTTTTATTGCTTGCGAAATCGTTTTATTGTGTCATACTAACACTTTAGGGATTACCCTCAAGCAATTTCCTTATAATTTCTTAAAAAACACCATTTTTCGAATAAAAATATTTCAAAAGATTATAAATTAAATTACATTTATACACTCATTCAAGATTGTATTGCCATGCCGAACTTAGTTAACAGACGAAAGCTTATTAAGCAAGTATTGTCAGGATCCGCCGCGCTCGCGGCAGGTGTTGCCATTCCTAAAAATGTAATGGCGGCTTTCGACAAAAATGAAATCACTAATCCTAATTTTAAAGGTAATATTAATCATTCCGTTTGCAGATGGTGCTTTAGTGAATTTCCATTAGAAGAACTTTGTAAAGCAGTTAAGCAAATTGGCTTTGGCGCTATTGATTTATTAAAACCTAATGAGTGGCCTATCGCAAAACAATATGGATTGTATAGTTCTATGTGTTATACTGCAGGAGAGACTAGTTTAACCAAGGGTTGGAATGATTTAAAAAATCATGATTGGCTGGTAAAAGATTACTTAGAAGGCATTGAATTAGTGGCTGCCGCTGGTTATAAAAATTTAATTTGTTTTGCAGGTAATAGAAATGGAATGGATGACGAGACAGGTTTGAACAACTGTGTAACTGGTTTGAAAAAAATTATGCCGTTAGCAGAAGCCAAAGGAGTTACCATTCAAATTGAATTATTCAATTCAAGAATTGATCACAAAGACTATATGGGAGACAAGTCTGCTTGGGGTATTGAACTTTGTAAGCGCTTAGGTTCTCCAAATTTTAAAATATTGTTTGATATTTATCACATGCAAATTGATGAGGGTGATATTATTCGTTCAATTCAAAACAATCATCAATATTTTGGACACTATCACACAGCAGGCGTTCCAGGAAGACACGAAATTGACGATACACAGGAATTAAATTACCCGGCTATTATGCGTGCTATCAAAGCATCAGGATATACCGGTTATGTGGCACATGAATTTATTCCAACACATACAGATCATTTAGCTTCTTTACAACAAGCGGTAACAATCTGCGACATTTAACAAATCGAATTCAACTTTTTATAATAAACAATTACACTTATAAATTTTAAACAATGGCTGATCAACAACAGTATGACGCAATCGTAGTTGGCTCTGGAATTAGCGGTGGATGGGCTGCAAAAGAGTTAACTGAAAAAGGTTTAAAGGTTTTGATGTTAGAGCGTGGTAGAAATATCGAGCACATCAAAGATTATGTTAATGCAAACAAGGAAGCTTGGGATCATCCACATCGCGGTGGAAGAACTCAAAAAATGATTGAAGACTATCCTGTTTTAAAACGTGATTATCCTTTGAATGAAACCAATTTAGATTATTGGTGTGTTGATAAAGAAAGTCCTTACACTGAAACGAAGCGTTTTGATTGGTTTAGAGGATACCATGTAGGTGGTCGTTCTTTAATGTGGGGTCGTCAGAGTTACCGTTGGTCTGACTTAGATTTTGAAGCAAATGGTAAAGAAGGTGTGGGGGTTGATTGGCCTGTACGTTATAAGGAAATTGAGCCATGGTATGACTATGTAGAAAAGTTTGCGGGCATTAGTGGTAATCGTGATGGTTTGGCAGTTTTGCCAGACGGTCAATTTTTACCTCCTATGGACTTGACTTGTGTTGAGAAAGACGTTGCTGCAAGATTAAAAGACATATATAAAGGAGATCGTCATTTGATTATTGGTCGTACGGCTAATATCACAGTACCTCATGGTGGACGTCCAGGATGTCAATTTAGAAATAAGTGTTGGTTGGGTTGTCCATTCGGTGGATATTTTAGTACACAATCTTCTACATTACCAGCAGCAATGGCTACAGGTAATTTGACATTAAGACCTTGGAGTATTGTTACTGAAATTAAATATGATAAAGATAAAAAGCGTGCAACCGGTGTAACTGTTTTAGACGCTGAAACAAATAAAACGATTGAGTACAAAGCAAAAATCATTTTTGTAAATGCTTCTACTTTAAATAGTACTTGGTTATTAATGAACTCTGCTACAGATGTTTGGGAAGGTGGATTAGGTAGTAGCAGTAACGCTTTAGGTAAAAACTTAATGGATCACCATTTAGGTATTGGTGCTGGCGGAACTGTGGAAGGCTTTGAAGATCAGTACACATTTGGACGTCGTGCAAATGGTTTCTATATTCCTCGTTACAGAAACGTTGGTACAGATAAGCGTGATTACTTACGTGGATTTGGTTACCAAGGTGGTGGTACAAGACAAGGATGGCAACATGAAGTTGCTGAGTTTAGTATTGGGGGTGATTTCAAAGACGCTATGACTGAGCCAGGGGGATGGACCATTGGAATGGGTGGCTTTGGTGAAATGTTGCCAGATCCAACTAATAAAGTAACCTTGGACAAAACAGTTAAAGATAAGTGGGGTTTAAATGTCTTAAATATTGATTGTGAATTGAAAGACAACGAAAAGAAAATGCGTAAAGACATCATCGTTGATGCACAAGAAATGTTAGAAAAAGCAGGTGTTAAAAACGTACAAGCACGTGAAGGTGACGGTACTCCAGGTCGTGGAATTCATGAAATGGGTACAGCGCGTATGGGTAGAGATCCTAAAACTTCTGTATTGAACGGAAACAATCAGGTTTGGGATGCCCCTAACGTATTTGTTACTGACGGTGCGTTTATGGCAAGTGCTTCTTGCGTAAACCCTTCTTTAACTTATATGGCGTTTACTGCTAGAGCGGTTGACTTTGCTGTTAATGAATTGAAAAAAGGAAACTTATAATAGCGCTAATTATTAAATTTTTAAATAATAATATTATGATGAATAGAAGAGAAGCCTTATCAAGAGTTGCCATCATTATGGGTGGAACTGTTTTAGGTGCAGAAGCATTTTTATCTGGTTGCAAAACTGCAACTACAGGTGTTACTTTTACAAAAGAAGATATCTCCTTTTTAAACGAAGTAGCTGAAACTATTTTACCTGCAACTAAAACTCCAGGAGCTAAAGAAGCTAAAGTGGGTGAGTTTATGCAAGTAATGGTAACAGATTGTTATGAAGCAAAAGACCAAACCATTTTTATGGAAGGGTTAAAAAAACTAGACGAAGCTTCTACTAAATTAAATGGTAAATCATTTATGGATGCAGACGCTAAGGGGCGCCATGATTTATTGGTGGCATTAGACAAAGAAGCTAAGGACTATCAAGCAAAGGCAAAGCCAGAAGATCCTAAACATTATTTCACCATGTTCAAGCAGTTAACACTTACAGGATTCTTTACATCCGAAGTAGGAGCTACTAAAGCATTAAGATATGTTGCAGTTCCTGGTAAATTTGAAGGTTCAGTGCCATATGTTAAGGGAGAAAAAGCATGGGCTACCAGCTAAAAAAATAAGAAAAGGGCGAGTGCTAAAAATAAGTTACTCGCCTTTTTTATTTTCAACAATTTCAAACGTTTGCTTTACATTTAAAACGTTTACATTCATTTTAAATTTTATCTTATGAATAATTCAAGAAGAAGTTTTCTTCGTAATTCAGCATTAGCAGGATTTGCGTTGAGTATGCCCTTTCGCAATGAACTATTAGCAATGGCTAATAAACAAAATAAATTTGGTATTCAGTTATGGTCAGTGAAAGACGCTTTAGCGAAAGACCCTGTTGCAGTGCTAAAGCATTTAGCTGCAAGTGGCTATAAACAAATAGAAAGCTTTGAAGGTGCTCAAGGAATTTTTTGGGGCATGAAAAATACAGAATTCAAAAAAACCTTGGACGGCTTAGGTATGAAAATAGTTTCAGCACATTGTGATAATGTAAAAGACTTTAATCGTAAAGCGTCAGAAGCTGCTGAAATTGGAATGAAGTATTTAATTTGTCCTTACAAAGGTCCACAAAAATCAATTGATGATTTCAAGCGTTTTGCTGACGAGTTTAATACAAGTGGAGACATTGCTAAAAAATATGGCATTCGTTTTGCATATCATAATCATGATTATTCATTTGTGAATATGAATGGGGAAGTACCTCAAGACATTATGATTGAATTAACGAATCCGGACACAGTTGACTTTGAAATGGATATGTATTGGACAATTGCTGCTGGAGTAGATCCTATTGCATATATGAAAAAATTTCCTAATCGTTTCAAATTAGTACACGTTAAGGATTTAGTTAAAACGAATACTACAGAAGGACATGAGTCTTGCATAATTGGCAAAGGGACCATTGACTACAAAACTTTATTGCCTAAGGTTGCTAAACAAGGAGTGGAATACTTTATTGTAGAGCAAGAAGCTTATACAGGAACTAATGAATTAGACGCTGCAAAAGACGATGCAGCTTATATGAAAACGTTGACTTGGTAATTCAAGTTTATCGAACAAAGAAATGGCCTTCAATTTGGAGGCCATTTCTTTTAGTATAATAATTAGTGCTTGCTTACTTCAATCAAATTAGTTGTTTTAATAATAGTACTCAGTGCAGTATACAATGCTTCTAAATTTTGAACAGTATTAAATGCATTGATAGAGTATCTCATATAAATATCATCTCCTTGACGCATAATGGGGATTTCTATATTAAACTCTTTGTATAGTTTTCTTTGTAATACTTCGGGTTCTTTTGTTTTAATAGGAATGCTTATCATTTGTCCAATCCATTCATTCGTTAATGGACTAATTGGTTGCGTACCTAATAACTCATAAAATATGGGTGCATTCGCTAAAACTATTTCATGACATTTTTTTGATACAGTTGGCCAATTATTTTCATGCATAAATATGATACTCATAGTGACCGCTAAAAATGCAGAGAAGTCCCTAGTGCCAATCATTTGATGATAATCTAAAAATTTAGATGCTGAAGGCTTGGCTGCTTTATACCCCCAGCTAACTACTAAAGGTTCACATAGATGTTGAACGCTTTTATGTGCGTACAAAAAACTAGCGCCTTTCGGAGCCATCATCCATTTATGACAAGCTCCAACATAAAAGTCTACTTGTAATTCGTTGATTTTTAAATCCACTTGTGCTGGCGCATGAGCTCCGTCAATAATGGTTATCAAGCCTTTTGATTTTGCAATTTCACATATTTCTTTAACGGGAAAAATTAATGCAGTAGCACTCGTAATATGACTAATAAAAATTGCTTTTGTTTTAGGCGTCAAACCTTTAAAGAAGTCTTCAATAAATTGCTCTTTGGTAGTTATAGGTAAACTTATTTTTTGTCTTTTGTAAATTGCTTTTTTTTGTTCACAATAATAATCCCAAGTTCTATCACAAGCGCCATATTCAATATCGGTTGCTAAAATTTCATCGCCTGCTTCTAAGGGAAAACTTTTTGCAATGATATTTATACCAAATGAAGGGTTAGTTATGTATACTAAATCGTCTTTGTCTTCGCAGTGAATAAATTTTGCTAAAGCAGCTCTTGAAGTAGATAAATATTCAGGACCGTCAAAGGCAATAAATTGAACAGGCTCTGCCTCCAATACTTTTTGCCACTGTTGATAATAATCAAATACGAGTTTGGGAGTGGCTCCAAAAGAGCCAAAATTTAAAAAGTTAATATCCTTTCTTAATAAAAACTGACTGGCTAAATTTTCCATAACTTATTTTATAGTGCTAATTACTTTTAATAAAAAAATTTCTATTCATGAAGATACGTTTTTTATAAATGGCTTTGGAAATGTAAAGTTTGGTTTAAAAATTACCCAACAAAAAATCCCTCCCGATGAATCGAGAGGGATTGTAAAAAAATAAATCTAATATTAAAATTAAACGCCCAATGACCAACCGTCGCGATACGTTCTTTTAACGAACTGGTTCGCTGGATCGAAATTAGTAATTTTCATATTTGGACCATCCCATAATAATTGAATATTACGTCCTGGATAAGTAGTTAATCCTTTCTTATCATTCACTTTAACGTCATAACTTCTAATAGCTAAGTTGCCCATTAATACAGACTCTGTTAAAGGTCCTGCAATATCAAAATGAGAACTTAACATTTTAGCTTCTCTACTTCCTGGACCTGCAATACAAGCTTCCACCCATGCTGCATAATGCCCCTCGGCACCTCCTTTAACTCTTTCAATAATTTGAGGCACTTTTGTAGTATTCGTTAAGTTGGTAGGTAACAATTGTGGGTTTACTCCATAAGTTCCTGCCATCATTTTTCCTTTGGTTCCTTCAAAAATCACTCCATTACCACCATCACCCATCACTTCGTTAGGTCCTAATTCTGCTGGTCTTTCTGGTTGAATTCCACCGTCCATCCAATGTAATTTAATATCTGGTTTACCATTTTGACCTTTAAAAGTTAAAATGATATGAGAAGACATTGGTCCACTATCTGGTGCATTTAGTCTTTGCCAAGGTGCAGTGTATCTAGTTGCAACACTACATTCTGCAGCAATAGGGTATCCTAAACCAGCTACTGCAAATGCAGGAGCCATAATATGACAAGCCATATCACCTAATGCGCCGGTACCGTAATCCCACCATCCTCTCCAGTTAAATGGTAATAAGCCATCAAAATAATCTCTTTGAGGAGCGGTGCCTAACCATAAATCAAAATTCAATCCAGCTGGGATTGGTGAATTAGTTGTTGGACGCATAACGCCTTGAGGCCATACTGGCCTGTCGGTATAACAATAAATAGTATGAATATCTCCAATTAGACCAGCTTGATGCCAGTCTTGTAACATACGAACACCGTCACCAGAAGATCCTTGGTTACCCATTTGAGTGACTACATTATGATCGTGTGCAGCTTTAGTCATCATACGTGCTTCGTAAATATCATGTGCCATTGGCTTTTGAACATATACGTGCTTTTTTAATTGCATTGCAGCCATTGCTTGAACAGCATGCATATGGTCGGGAGTTGAAACAGAAACGGCATCAATATGTTTCGCTTCTTTTTCTAACATCTCTCTATAGTCTGTATACACTTTTGCTTTAGGATAACGCTCACGGCTTTTAGCAGTTTGACGCTCATCTACATCACATAAAAAAGCGATATCTGCTTTTCCACTATTGTAGAATGACCATAAGTCACCTTCTCCTTTTCCGCCGGCACCAATACCTGCAATTTGTAATTTATCACTTGGGGCGATAAATCCTTTTCCACCTAATACGTGTCTTGGTAAGATATAAAAACCACCCATTGCAAGCGAGGCGTTTTTAATAAAATCTCTCCTAGAATTATCTGATTTTTTCTTGGACATAGCAATTCGTTAAATATTAATAATCGTTAATTAATGACTACGTTAAATTATAAAAAATTTAGCAATACGGGGAATAATTTTTACGAATGAACAATATCACTATTCCTTTCGTTATTATAGCTTAAATTGCTTTATCATATTAATACGAATTTTATGAATTCCTCCTTGCTGCAACTAAGACAATACTTTATGTCTGGTGCTACTCAGACCCTAGCTTTTAGATTATTACAACTTAATAGACTCAAAAAAGCAGTTTTAGAGTCAGAAAAAGCTTTAAATGAAGCATTATATGCCGACTTGAAAAAAACACCAGAAGAGGCTTGGGCTACCGAGATTGGTTTTTTCATGAATGAATTGAACTATACCATTGACCATATTAAGTCTTGGTTGCAGCCAACGTCAGTGCCTACCAATTTATTAAATCAACCTTCTAGCTGTTTCACTATCAGAGAACCTCTTGGAGTTGTTTGTATTATAGGTCCATGGAATTACCCTTTTCAGTTATTATTTACGCCATTAATTGGTGCGATTGCAGGAGGAAATTGCGTGGTACTTAAGCCAAGTGAATTTGCGCCCACCACTTCTAAAGTCATGCAGCAAATTATAAACTCATTATTTCCAGATAATTATATTTTGTATGTAGAAGGAGAAGGTGCACAAGTATTGCCCCCTATGTTTAATGAATTTAGATTCGATCATATCTTCTATACTGGAAGTACCGAAGTGGGTAAAATTATATACAAAGCAGCTGCAGAAAAATTAGTTCCTGTAACATTGGAATTAGGGGGTAAAAGTCCTGCGCTAATTGCTGCAGATGCCAATATGAAAGTGGCTGCTAGAAGAATTGCAACCACTAAATTTTCCAATGCTGGACAAATGTGTGTAGCACCTGATTATATTTTAGTGCCAACTGCATTTAAAGATGTTTTAATTGAAGAATTAATAAAAGCCATTCAGCAATTTTATGGTAAGGATGCTGCAAACACAGAAGGCTACGGAAAAATAATAAATAATAAACAGTGGTCAAGACTAGTGCAATATTTTAACGATGGTAAAATTGTTTATGGTGGGAAGTCGGACGCGTCTAGTTTATTTATTGAGCCAACCATTTTAACAGATATTAAAGTGGATGCTAAAGTTATGCAGGACGAAATATTTGGTCCTATTTTACCTGTCTTAACTTATGACAGCAATGAAGAAGCATTGGAAATTATTAATCGTCATCCTAACCCATTAGCATTTTATGTTTTTACAAGTAATGAGGCAACGCAGGATTATTGGTTAACTAAAGTTCCATCTGGAGGAGCTTGTGTTAACAATGCAAGTTGGCATTTAACAAATCATGCCTTACCCTTTGGTGGAAGGGGTTATAGCGGGATGGGTGGATATCATGGTAAGTCAAGTTTTGACACATTTACCCATTTAAAAGCGGTTATGAAAACACCTACATGGATAGACCCCGATTTAAAATATCCTCCTTATAAGGGCAAGGGTTGGTTACTGAAAAAACTTATTGGGTAGTGCTTAAAAAAAATATTATGATAAAAATTGCCATCGCCATTGGTGTGTTAGTTGCGGCTACTTTGTTAATGAAGCGAAAAGAAATGTCTTATAAGCAGTCTGTTTTAAAAACATTGTATCCTGTAATAATGTGGTCTA
The DNA here is from genome assembly GCA_947452555.1 of Bacteroidota bacterium. GTDB lineage: Bacteria > Bacteroidota > Bacteroidia > Chitinophagales > Chitinophagaceae > Sediminibacterium. The sequence continues at coordinate 124,986 of CANGDH010000004.1, read as the reverse complement.
GCAAGTCTAGCGGTAAAAAGCAGACTTTAGTTAACCAACAAAATATTATTCCATCAGTTTCGTTTTACACTTTAAAAATGAAAGATATTAATGGCAAAGAATTTAGTTTTGAACAGTTTAAAGGGAAGAAAATAATGATTGTAAATACGGCAAGTGATTGCGGTTTTACCGGTCAATATGAAGCGCTTGAAAAATTGTCATTACAATATGCTGATAAATTAGTCATAATTGGTTTTCCGTCTAATGACTTTAAAGAACAAGAAAAAGGGGGTAATGAAAACATTGCCGCTTTTTGTAAAAAAAATTACGGGGTAAGTTTCCCTTTAATGGAAAAGTCAATTGTAATTAAAAAAAATCATCAAAACGAAGTGCATAAATGGTTGTCCGATATGACTATTAATGGATGGTGTCATCAAGAGCCCGCTTGGAATTTTTGTAAATATTTAATAAATGAGCAAGGAGTTTTAACGCATTATTTTCCAATGACAGTAGACCCATTAGCGGCAGAAGTAATTGCAGCGGTGGAGTCGAAATAAAATTAATTAATAGGACAATGATCGTGATAGTTTTCAAGTACGATATGACCTGATTCAATAACCATGCCTTTATAGGTTTCTTTTATCTCATCCAAAACTGCTTCTACTTCAGCTTGTTCTGTTATAGTAACCAACTTTGCACGGTACTCTTTAATATTTGGAAGGCCTCTTAAATAATTGGCGTAATGTCTTCTCATTTCATTAATTCCTGCAACGGGTCCTTTCCATTCAAAGGATTTTATCAAATGCTTTCTTGCAACCTCCACTCTTTCTTCAATAGTTGGGTCTGCCATTCTTTGACCTGTTGCCAAGTAATGCTTAATTTCTCTAAATATCCAAGGATATCCAATAGCAGCACGACCAATCATGATACCGTCAATACCGTATCTATTTTTATATTCTAATGCTTTTTCGGGCGAATTGATATCTCCATTTCCGAAAATTGGAATATGAATTCTAGGGTCATTCTTAATTTCTCCAATCATAGTCCAGTCTGCTTCTCCTTTATACATTTGCATTCTTGTTCTACCATGAATAGCCAATGCTTTGATGCCCACGTCTTGTAAACGTAAAGCAACTTCATGAATATTTTTAGTAGACTCATCCCATCCTAATCTTGTCTTTACAGTAACAGGAAGGTTAGTACTTTTTACTACAGCTTCAGTCAATCTTACCATCAAATCCAAGTCCTTCAAAACACCTGCACCCGCTCCCTTCATTGCCACTTTTTTCACTGGGCATCCAAAATTAATATCAATTAGGTCAGGATTTACAGTGTCTACTATTTTGGTACAAAGTGCCATGGCTTCCTCATCTCCACCAAATATTTGGATTCCAATAGGACGTTCATAGTCGTAAATATCTAGCTTTTGCTTACTTTTTATAGCATCTCGGATTAGCCCCTCACTACTGATAAACTCAGTATACATGAGGTCTGCACCATTGTCTTTACACACTGCTCTAAATGGGGGATCACTTACATCCTCCATTGGAGCGAGTAATAAAGGGAAATCCGGTAATTGTATAGGACCTATAGAAACCATATGAATTCATTATCTTGCATCTAACCGATACGGTTGCAAAGGTACCAATAAATTGTATTTACATGGAGTCATCAGCGCATTCAATTTTTAATATGTCCCCTGGCTATAGAATGGCCTTATTTTTGGGCGCCACTGGTATAAGCATGATTTTAGGCGCTTTGATTAGTTTTTCATTAGTTGCCGCCTATTTGCATGTTCCTTTTAATCAATTACAGTCCATTATTTTAGCGCCAGAAAACAGCAAATTGGCTCAATTTGCAAATGGATTGGCTTCTATTATTGCTTTTGGACTTCCAAGTGTAGCTGTAGCAATATTTACAAAGGGTAAGATTGCGCCTAATTTGGGCATGCATATTAAGCCTAAAAATGAACAAATTATATTGGTGGTATTTTTAGCTATTGCAGGTTTGTTTTTAAGTGGCGCACTAGGGGACCTTACGGATAAAATTCCAGTTACATCAGGCATAAAAACTTGGGCTGATGGGTTGGAAGCACAATACAAACAGGCTTTAATGGCAATGATACAAATGAAGTCGGTGTTAGACTTATTGTATGCAATTATTGCTGTCGCATTGGTGCCAGCGGTGGTAGAGGAATTATTTTTTAGAGCTAGTTTACAAAAAATATTAATGGACTGGTCGGGTAAGCCTTATTTGGCCATTGTGGTCACTGCCATATTATTTAGTGCTTTCCATTTTTCCTATTTTGGGTTTCTATCTAGAATGTCTTTAGGTATAATGTTGGGTTGTATTTATTATTTTTCGAAAAGTATTTGGTTACCAATGTTAATGCACTTTATTAATAATGCAATTGGTATTTCGGCTTTGTATTTAGTTCGCGACGATCCTAAAAAAGTAGAAACCGTATTAGAAGGTAATCTTACTTACTATTGGATATTTGTTGCTATTATTGTAGTATATTTTTTATTAAAGCAATTAAAAGAAAAATCAGAAAATGCAGGACTGGAAAAAAGTATTTAGTAGTACGCAATTAGCCACTGCTTCTATGGTAATGGGAATGCTTAATGAAAATGGCATTGCTGCTAAATTATTAAATAAGCAAGACTCATCTTTTGTTTTTCTGGGTAAAGTAGAAGTGTATGTTCAAGTAACACAATATGATTTTGCATTGCAAATAATTAATGATTTAAACCTAACTAGTATAGAGCCTGATTAAGAAAGAGGGTTTTGTATTTTAAAAAATGATTTTAAATAAATAAGTATGGCATTAAATTTTTCTGTTTTTAAAGTAAGAGCAATGTCGGCAATTGTATTTGCCGTTTTAATGATTGCAGGTTTAGTTTGGAATCAATGGACCTTCTTCGCTTTGTTTACTATTATTCAATTTGGGTGTCTATATGAATATCAAAAACTAATGGCTTTAATTTTTCCTTCTTACAACTCAATTGGGTCAATTCATAAATGGAGTTTATTGGTTTTAGGTACTGTAATGATGATGGTGTTGGCTCCTGGGACATTAGGAATTAATGGACTAAGCATAAAATATATCGGTAATTACACATTGTACGCTGTGCTCGGATTAATGATAGCATTTACGGCCTTTGATTTTATTAAAAATAAAGACAAGGGTATGGTGTTGCAAAATTTAGCCATTTCGTTTTTCGGATTGATTTACATTCCAATGTGCTTGTCTTTGTTTTTTCAATTGAGAGCATTTATGGTGAGTACCTTTTTTATGGATTGGTCATTTTCAATTCCATTATTGGTAATTGCTTCTATCTGGGTCAACGACACGATGGCTTATATCGTAGGCTCTTTTATTGGAAGAACCCCATTGTCTTCTATTTCTCCCAATAAAACCTGGGAAGGGACAATCGCAGGTATTGCACTTTCTGTATTATTAGTGACTAAGGTTTTAGGTATTTGGATACCTATTCAAGAGAAATATATTTTTATTATCAGTATAACTGCTAGTATCGCAGGTACTTTTGGGGATCTTTTTGAGAGTAAATTAAAAAGGTTAGCTGGTGTGAAAGACAGTGGCACTATGATGCCAGGTCATGGTGGATTCCTGGATCGCTTTGATTCTATCTTATTTGCAGTACCCTTTGTTTGGTTAATACTTCAAATTCTGTTTTAGATGTTTTATCTTTGTTACTCAAAATAATATTATGACCATTCATAAAGAAGGAACTGCTACTATTTCATTAACCGCATTGATAGTTGGTATTTTAAATATCGTCAATTTTTCATACTTATTTCCAATCACTGCATTAGGTGCTTGGGCGGTGTTTACAATATTGTTAGGTTTGTTTTTATTTATAGTTTCTTTCTTTAGAATGCCTAATAGAAAATTAACGATAAATGATTCCGCCATTATTGCACCTGCTGACGGGAAGGTGGTTGTAATTGAAGAAGTAGAACCAGACGAGTTTTATAAAGAGCGAAGAATTCAATTAAGCGTATTCATGAGCCCAGCCAATGTGCATGTAAATAGAATGCCAATTGCTGGTAATATTATTTATAACAAATACCATCCAGGCAAATTTTTAGTGGCATGGCATCCTAAGTCTTCTACCGACAACGAAAGATGGTCTGTGGTAGTAGAGAACGAAAAGGGAAGTATTTTATGTAAACAAATTGCAGGTGCTTTAGCAAGAAGAATTTGCAACTATGCATCAGTTGGAACAACATACGACCAATGCGCGGAATATGGATTTATTAAGTTTGGAAGTAGGGTTGATTTATTATTACCTATTGGAACAAAAATTCATACTAAAATTGGAGATACTGTAAAAGGGGGAGTTACCATTTTAGCATCTTGGTAATTATAAAATATCTTCTAATTGTTTCAAGTGTGTGATTGTATAAGTAGCAGGTATAGTAGGTACTGCATTTATATGGTTTACAAAAATGGTATCCATGCCTATATTGATGCCACCTTGTATATCAGCCGATTCATTATCGCCAATCATAATGCTTGATTCCACATTGGCATTGGTTTTGTCCAAAGCATATTCAAATATCGCTTTATGTGGCTTTAAACTATGGCTTGCTTCAGAGGTAATGACTTCTATGAAATAGGATTCCAAATTCGAATTTTGAATTTTCTTAAACTGTACGGTCTCAAATCCATTTGTAATTAAATGCATTTTATATTCCTTATTTTTCAAATAGTCAAGAATCTCAATAGTATAAGGAAATAAATTTGTCTTATTGGGAAGTATGTCTAAATAGTCAATTGACATTTGCTTTGCTAACTTCTCGTCTGCTATTTTAAAATCAAGTAAGCTCAAGTATATACGTTTCCATCTTAATTCTTCTTGCTTGATAAATCCTTTTGTATATCTATCCCATAAACGATGATTGTGCATACTGTATTGAGTAAAATAGGCATCAAAATCTAGTATACCTATATTTCTAAGTTCATAAGTGTCAAATAATTCCTGAATAGTTTCTTTTGAATTTAATTCAAAGTCCCAAATGGTATGATCTAAGTCAAAAAACAAATCTTTATAAGCCATGGTTGCATTTTATGAATTGCTAATTTACAATATTGCTTCTTATCTTTATCTAAATAATGGCGCAAATGCCATATTTAGCAACAATTATAGCAATTTATGAATATTATAATCACAGGCGCATCTCAGGGAATAGGGTACGCTATTGCAGAAACATTTGCAAAAGCAGGATATAATTTGTTCTTATGTAGTAAAACCCCCGCTAATATAAAAGCTGCTGGTGAACAATTAATTGCTGCTTACCCTAATGCAACTATACAATACCAAGCGGCTGATTTATCTCAAAAAGAGCAATGTGTAAATTTTATAGATTGGTGTTTACAAAAAGGGAAGCCCCATATTTTAATAAATAATGCGGGGTTTTTTCTGCCAGGTAATATTGCAGATGAAGCACCTGAAACATTAGAACAACAAATGGCGTCTAATTTATATTCTGCCTATCATACCACTAGAGCTGTATTACCTGTGATGATACAAAATGGCAATGGTCATATTTTTAATATCTGTTCAATCGCTTCCTTACAAGCGTATGCTAACGGGGGGTCTTATAGTATTAGCAAGTTTGCTTTATTAGGGTTTTCTAAAAATTTAAGACTAGAACTGAAAGACAAGGGAATTAAAGTAACTGCTATTTGTCCAGGTGCTACTTATACGAATAGTTGGAGGGGTTCTGGAGTGGAAGAAGCGCGCATTATGGAAGCAAATGATATTGCTAAAATGATTTTTGCGGCTGCTCATTTAAGCCCGCAGGCAGTGGTGGAGGACATTGTAATGCGTCCCCAATTGGGGGATTTGTAAATTTTATTGAAAAATTATTTTGTAATCTTTCATAACATTTCTTCGTTATCTATTTCCTTAGTACTTTGACTAGTATTGGAAGTGGAAGAATTAGTGTCATTTTTCTGTGAAAACATTTCTCTTGCCTTTTTAGTAGCAGCTAATCTTTCCAAGACTACTTGTGCAATTAATTTACCAGCATCTTCGTTAGGATGTTCTTGTAATATATTTTTAAGTTTTGCTTCAGACACGTCAATGCGATATAATAGTTGCACCAATTTTGAGAAGTCGTTTTTAATTAACTCATTGATTGCTGTCTCCAGATCTGGCACAGGCAATTTTTCTAAAGCTTGTAAATTAATTTCCATATGATGATTATATGTTTTTTATAATGATACTATATGTTACAATAGTATTATTAGGGGATAGCTGTTCGCCTAGTTAAATTTTTCTATGACACCCAAACTAAATAATGCAAAGTCATATTTTACTGGGTCTTTCGAATCTAAAGTTCGGCAATATTCTGTTAATTCTAAGGCTGCTATCCAATCTGTTTTAGGTCTTTTTAAAATACCAAAGCTTCTAGACACCCTAGCAACATGAACGTCAATAGGGATAATCAATTCAGCAGGTTTTATAGATTTCCAAATACCAAAATCAACTCCTTGCTTATCCTGCCTTACCATCCATCTTAAAAACATATTAAGTCTTTTACAAGTAGAACCTGAAACAGGACTAGAGATATGCTTTTTGGTTCTGGCAGGAGCGTCTTCCAATGACATGAAATAGGATTGAAAATTTGTTAAGGCCGCTTCTACTGTTTTTACTTTTTCTCTAGTTAATTGATTGGTAAAAAACGCAGTTTCTAAGCTAGCTTGTGTAGCATAATGTTTATTAAAAAAAGCGATAGTATATAATAAGTCGGTGTCATTAAAAGTCCGATGCACAAAACCCAATAAATTTTTCAAGTCTTTGCTGGTATGCTGCATGCAAAAATCATAGGGGGCATTGTCCATTCTGTCTAGTAGCTCCCTACTTTTATTAATGATTGTAGTGCGATTACCCCATGCAAAAATACTTGCAAAAAAAGCAGCAATCTCAATGTCTTGCTGCTTTTTATAGGCATGTGGAATACATATTGGGTCCTTTGGGATAAAAGTTGCCTTATTGTATTCCTTAACTTTTAAGTCTAAGAATGTTTTTAATGCAAATGGCATTATCCAATTGCTTGAGCTAGATCTGCAATAATATCTTCCGCATCTTCAATGCCAACACTTAATCGAATTAAGCCATCCGTAAGTCCATTAGCGATTCTTTGTTCACGTGGAATAGAGGCGTGCGTCATACTTGCAGGGTGATTGATCAAAGACTCTACACCACCTAAACTTTCAGCTAACGAAAATATTTTTGTACTTGATAATACTTTAGTGGCTGCAGCTACACTGTCGTCTTTTAAAGTAAAGCTCATCATACCACCAAAACCTCTCATTTGTTTTTTAGCAATATCATGGTTAGGATGGTCTTCAAATCCACACCAGTATACTTTTGCCACTTTTGGATGTTGTCGTAAATAAGCCGCTACTTTTATACCATTCTCACAATGTCTTTGCATTCTTACATGTAAGGTTTTAATACCTCGTAATACTAAGAAACAATCCTGTGGGCCGGGAACCGCACCAGTGCTCTTTTGTATAAAATATAATTGATCTCTTAAGGTTTCGTCGTTCATCATTAAACAACCTTGTATCACATCGCTATGGCCCCCTAGATACTTTGTAGCTGAATGCATCACAATAGTAGCGCCGTCGTCCAATGGGTTTTGTAAATAAGGAGAAGCAAATGTATTGTCTACGCATACAATACATTTATGTTTTTTACCAATAGCAGCAACGGCCGCTATGTCTGTAATATTCATTAATGGATTTGTGGGTGTTTCAATCCATATTAATTTGGTTGCAGGAGTGATGGCATTGGCTACATTTTCTGCATTAGAAGTATCTACATACACAAATTTGATGCCCATTTTCTCGTGTACTTTAGAGAACAATCTGTAGGAACCTCCATACATATCATTGGCAGCCACTACTTCGTCACCCGGCACTAGTAATCTTAATACAGCATCGGTTGCAGCTACTCCACTTGCGAATGCCAGTCCAAATTTTCCGTTTTCAATTACCGCAAAAGCCTCTTCCAGCGCGAATCTTGTGGGGTTTTGACTTCTTGCATATTCAAATCCTTTGTGCACACCTGGTGCAGATTGAACGTAGGTAGAAGTTTGATAAATTGGAGTCATGATAGCTCCTGTTGTTGGATCAGGATGTGCACCTGCATGAATATATTTTGTTCCTAGGTTATTTTTATGGCTCATAATTTATCTATTATTATTTTACTTAATTATTAAGATTTGACTTGATTGCCATTTTTGAACATACGGTAAGAGAAAACGGTTGGGACAATAACCATGATGGCAGTAGCTATCATAAAGCATATGAACCCCGCCTTACTAGATAATGTGATTGCGGCGACAATTTGAAACCAGCCACCAAATAGCCAAACCGTTCCAGCCATTTTATGTGTTTCATTCCAATTGTCTACATTCTCCAACGTCCAAGGCAATTTAAATCCCGCAAAATAGTTTTGATGAATTTTAGGCATATACCATCCAATTGCAGAAAAACTTAATCCTATAAAGGGTAACAATAATTTAGTAATATTGATGGTATGATTGGTAGCAGAGAAAGTAATAATTAAAGCAAGTAAGCTTAAAAATGCAACCAATCCTAAAGCAAGTTTTTTAAACATTCCATCATCTGCAGCTTGGTATCTTTTTGGGTCAAAATTTTTAATATTGGAAAGCAGTAAGAACGTAAACAATCCTGTCACTCCCATAATCCCGGGTACTAAGAAAATACTGTCTTTCCCGCCAAAACCGTCAGCCTCTCCCTTTATATTAAAATGAATGGCTATTGTTTCAGGTAAACTGGGGTAAACATAGGCTGCATAGGCAAAGGGGATAGCTAATAAAACAAGGGCTATCAATAGGTTAGGGGTTGTTTTTTTCATAAAATTCTGTGTTTAAAAAGGGTTAGCCGTATTGTACCACAAGTTACTATTTATGCCCAAAAAAAATTACTTTTGCTTCAAATCAGAAAAAATGAGCAAAGGACCTATTTCTCAATTTATAGAGCATCAGTATAGACATTTCAATGCTGCCGCTTTGGTAGACGCCGCAAAAGGATATGAAACCCATTTATTAGAGGGTGGTAAAATGTTAGTGAGTTTAGCAGGTGCTATGAGTACTGCTGAATTAGGTATTAGTTTGGCGGAAATGATCCGTCAAGACAAAATTGCCATTATTAGCTGTACCGGTGCTAACTTGGAGGAAGACGTTATGAACTTAGTAGCACATAGTCATTATAAGCGCGTGCCTAATTATCGTGATTTAACACCACAAGACGAGTGGGATTTATTAGAGAACCATTACAATCGCGTAACAGATACATGCATCCCAGAAGAAGAAGCATTTAGAAGATTACAAAAGCATATCGTGAAGTTCTGGAAAGAAGCAGAAGCGAAAGGCGAGCGTTATTTTCCACATGAATTTATGTACCAAGTTATTTTAAGTGGCGAGTTAGAACAATACTATGAGATTGACCCTAAGGATAGCTGGATTGTTGCAGCGGCTAAAAAGAATATTCCTATTGTAGTTCCAGGTTGGGAGGATAGCACCACTGGAAATATTTTCGCGAGTTATGTAATCAAAAATGAATTGAAAGCATCGACTGTTAAAAACGGTATTGAGTACATGGTTTATTTAACAGAATGGTACAGAGCTAATAGTGGTGGTAAAGGTGTTGGGTTCTTCCAAGTAGGTGGAGGTATTGCAGGTGATTTCCCTATTTGTGTTGTACCTATGATGTATCAAGATCTAGAATGGCATGATGTTCCATTCTGGAGCTATTTCTGTCAAGTTAGTGATAGTACTACTTCTTATGGTTCTTATTCTGGGGCAGTTCCAAACGAAAAAATTACTTGGGGTAAATTAGATATTCATACGCCTAAGTTTATCGTGGAAAGTGATGCTACCATTGTAGTGCCATTGATCTTCGCTTATATACTTGGACAATAGTCTTTGATAAAATTATACTTGAATCCCGGAGCAGCAACGCTTCGGGATTTTTTATGCCAATAGCTGTATCAAAATATTTTGTTAGCTATCTGCTAAAAAAACTGGGAATACATGTTATTGAATACAAGTGAAAGAAAGGGTCATATTATTCCGTAGCGAACTTTGGAGCAAAGCGTAACTAGTAAGACAAGAAGTTGAGCAAACATAACTGATAATTATAATGAGAATAATAATCTTCAAATTGAGTAAAAGTACAGTGCATGCGACACGAGAGCCTAGGAATGATATGACACTGATTTTACAATGATTTTAATAAAAAATGCCCCAGTAAACTGAGGCATTTAAATATATTAATAGATTGGAATTATCTTCCGGGCATATTCAATTTCAAATCGCGCTTCAACATTTCATCTCTGTTGGCTATCTCTGCAGCAGTGTAATAAATCATTAACACTCTTCTTTGCATTAAATCAAAATTGATTTTCTCAATGGTGTCTGTTGGCTTGTGATAGTCTGCTAATAACATACCATCATAAAAGAATAAAACAGGAACACCTTTCTTTGCAAAATTATAATGATCGCTGCGATAATAAATTCTTTGTTTGTCTGCTGGGTCATCAAATTTATAATCTAATACTAATTTACTTGATTGATTATTTGCAGCTTCGTTAATAATTGGCAAATCAGTGCTTAATTTATCATGACCAATTACATATAAATAATTTAAAGAGTCAGCAGTAAGACGCTCTGTGTCTACGCGACCAACCATGTCGGTATTTAAATCGGCAGTAGTTTTATCTAATGGGAAAATAGGGTGTTCAGAATAATAATCAGAACCTAAAAGTCCTTTTTCTTCTCCACTCACTATGATGAAAACAATATTTCTTCTAGGGCTTTGACCTTTTTTAGCAGCAGCTGCGAATGCTTCTGCCATTTGCATTACACTTACGGTTCCAGAGCCATCGTCATCGGCACCATACCAAATAATGTCTCCTTTTTTTCCTAAGTGATCATAGTGTGCAGATAAAACCAAGTATTCATCTTTTTTATCAGTACCAGGAATTATACCCACTACATTAGAACTTTCTAAATTTTCTGTAGTTTTTGTTGCTACTAAATTTACTTGTGTAGCAAAGCTACCTTTGGTATAATTAGTTGTACCCAAGATCGCAGTACCTACCTCTTTTGAAATATTGATCATTGCAAAACCTTTTGCAGTATTGGCTTTGGTATAAATATTTCCTGTAGTTGGAGTAGCTGTTTTCTTGGGAAAATCTGAGCTTATGATAAATAAACCTGCAGCACCTTTGGCTAACGCATTTCTCATTTTCGCAAATGGTGATGCAGGGTTTGCATTGAATGCTCTGTTATCACCTGCAATCCAATTAATACTAGAAGTAGAACCTTCAGATACTAACACTAATTTACCTTGTACATCTAAGTTCTCATAATCATTGATTCCATTAGCAGTATCTACTATACCATATCCAGCATAAACTACATTCGTATAGTTTCCACTAGTGATAGTTTGTAAGGAGAAAGAATAATCTTTGTCCCACTCAAATGAACGACCATTTACTGTTAAGCTTTTTTCAGTTAATACATCTTTGTACACAGGGTATACTTGTTGATAGCTATCCCCATTGCCTGGCAATAATCCCATTCTTTTAAATTGAGACTCAATATAAGCAGCAGCGCGTTTTTGACCTGGGCTAGCTGTCTCACGACCTTCCATTTCAGCACTCGCAATAATTGAAAGTTTTTCTTTCAAACCTTGTTGCGTAATAATGGTTCCGAATTTTTTTAACCCCTCTGCTTTTTGTGCAAAAGTGGTCATACTTGTAAAACTCAAAAATAGAAATACTAATTTTTTCATAGGTAAATTTTCATGATCGTTAGAAGGCCTGTATTATAAATTCTAGCAAGCAATTTTATTGACTCTGTTTTGATGTCTGCCACCTTCAAAGGCAGTTTCCATAAACTTAGTAATCATTTCTTTTGCTAGTGCGATGGATACGTATCTAGCAGGGATACATATCATATTGGCGTCATTATGTAAACGGGTCAATTCTGCAATTTCTGTTTCCCAACATAAACCAGCTCTAATGCCTGCATGCTTATTGGCTGTCATTGCAACTCCATTAGCACTTCCGCAAAATAAAATACCAAAACTTGATTCTCCGGTTTCAACACTGCTAGCAGTAGGATGCGCGAAGTCGGGGTAGTCTACAGAATCTGTATTATATGTTCCAAAATCTTTAACTGTAAATCCCTTTTCTTCTAACCAAGTTTTTACTTGATTTTTAAAATCAATGCCCGCATGGTCCGCACCAAGGGCAATAGGTTTACTCGCGTCAAATACAAATGACATATGGTTTATTTTAAGTTGTAGAAATTCTGTTTAGTTATACTTATTTATTAATCCCACTCTTCGTCATCTTGCTTTACAGACTTATGTGCCCATTTTGAAACAAGGATACTAAATTCAAATAGTGTATACAATGGAATAAATACAATCGTTTGGCTATACCAGTCTGGACTTGGTGTAATAAATGCTGCAACTATTAAAATTATAATTACTGCATATTTACGTGTTGTAGTTAAAAACTTAGGAGTGATTAATCCAATCTTTGTTAATAAAAATACAATCACGGGCATTTCGAATGCTATACCACAACCTAATATTAGGTTTGTCAAATTATCTAAATAATCCGCAAATGTCGGGATAGTAGTAATTGTTCCTTTAGTACCTAATTGAAAACTAGCCAAGAAGTTAAATGTAAATGGGCCTAGTACGAAAAATCCAAAAGCAGCACCTAGGAAGAAAAAGAAAGACACAAAGAATATCATAAACTTAGTATTCTTCAATTCCTTTTCTTTTAAAGCCGGCTTAACAAAAGACCATACCTGCCAAAAGACAAAAGGAAATGCTACAATAATACCTCCAACAAATGACATACTTATACTACTTAAGAACTGACCACCAAATGTGGTACTTTGTAATGTTACTTTTACTGGAGGCATACAAAGTGAATCCCCTAAGTGTAAATAATGGCTCAGATTACAAAAAGCACGGTAAGTAATAAAGTCTGGATAGATAGGACCCATAATCACATTGTCCATTACCCAGTCTCTGTAGATAAATATAACTAAAGTGGTAATTAAAATAGCTCCTAATGAACGAACTATAGTTCCTCTTAAAACTTCTAAATGATCAATGAAAGACATTTCTGAACCTTCATTTTTATTGAATCTATCAAATATTGCCATGTGCTTGTGAATGAGGAATAAAGTTAAGGCTTATAGGGGAAAATAGGGGGCACAATTATTAAAAATATACCTAGTGGATTCGTATTTTAACTTTCTCAATTCTAGTATCACTTACTGCCAATATTTCCGCATCAAAATGAGTTAAATGTATGACCTGTCTAATTTTTGGAATAGCTTCGTATTTATGAATTAAGTAGCCACTTAAGGTTTCTGCCTTGTCAGCAGAGAAGTCTATCCCATATTTTTCATATAAGTAATCTAATTCCAAACGACCACTAAATACGTATTCAGTTTCAGACAGTTTCTTTTCTAAAAACTCTTGTTCATCATATTCGTCATCAATTTCGCCAAATATCTCTTCCAAGACGTCTTCCATAGTTACAATGCCTGCAGTTCCGCCAAACTCATCTACTACCCAGGCAATACTTTTTCTCTTTTTGGAGAAAAGATTAATTAAATCTGCAGCATTCATACTTTCGGGAACCAGCAAAATGGGATGCAATACCTGTGCTAAATTTGTAGGCTTTTTAAATAAATCTAATTGATGTACATATCCAACAATAGAATCTAGTGTTTCCTCATATACAATTAATTTGCTCAATTTTGTCTCTACGAATATTTTTTGAAGCTCATTTATGGAGGTAGTCAATTCGACACCTACAATTTCGGTTCTTGGAACCAAACACTGTCTGATTTTAATATCGGGCAAACTCAATGCATTTTCAAATAAATCAGTATTTAAATCTTGTTGTTGTTGTTGGTCTTTTGTTTGTTGTACAAAATGTGCCAAATCAACTTTAGTGAATGCTTCTTTTTTATTCACCATTTTCACTTGCAGGATATTCCCTAAAAACCACTGAGCTAAATTTACTAGTACTATTGTTAAAGGTCTAAATAAGACATGAAAAAAATAAGCAAAGGGTGCAAAAGTGCTTATCATGGAAGCCGCTCTGGCTTTGAATATAGCTTTAGGTATTAATTCTCCAATTAATAAGATAACAGTAGTAGACAGTATTGTATTGCCTAATAAAATACTATAAGGTCCAAGATTTAATTTAGTCCATAAATAGGTATCTAATAATTCTTCAAATAATATACCGAACACAACTAATGAGATATTTAATCCAATTAGACAAGTACCAATAAATTGAGTGGGGGCTTCTAAAAATTTTGAAATGATAATGCCTGCTCGGTTACCTTGTTTTTTCTTTAATTCTAAACTAAGTCGGTTAGCACTGACAAATCCAATTTCATAGCCTGAAAAGAAGCCGATTAAAATAAGAGATGCTATTATTGCGAAAACCATATACTAAAGTTAATAAAAATTCTTTGTTTAAGCCTACCACTCTGGCAATACTGGTTTTGATTCAATAATACCTTCAATTTGTTCCATAATTTCTGTTGTTAATAAAGCTACAGTTTCCATTGCTGTTAAGTTATCAACCAACTGCGCCTTACTAGTAGCTCCTAAAATAGCCGTGCTCACATTCGGATTTTTAATACACCAAGCAATACTTAAGGAAGCCGTACTTACTTTCAATGCTTTTGCTAACGCACCCAATTGTTGTACTCTCTTAATTTTGTCTTGCATTAACCATCTATCTCTTAGCCATTCGAATCCTTCCATTTGGAATCTAGATCCGTCTGGTATACCCTCATTGTATTTTCCAGTTAATAAACCTGCTGCAAGGGGACTCCAAATAGTAGTACCCATCCCCTGGTTCTTAAATATTTGTAAATACTCATTATCTACTTTTGTACGTTCAAACATATTATACTGAGGCTGTTCCATAGAAGGCCCAATAAGTCGATATGCTGCAGCAACACGATGTGCTTCCATTATTTCAACACCACTCCATTCGCTGGTGCCCCAGTATAAAATTTTACCTTGTTGAATTAAAGTATTCATAGTTTGAACTACTTCTTCAATGGGAGTCGTTTTATCAGGTCTATGACAAAAATATAAGTCTAAATAATCTGTTTGCATTCTTTGTAATGCTTCATGACATGCTTCTGTCAAGTGCTTCCTACTTAATCCAGTTTGATTTGGTTTATTGTCTTTCCCTCTTGATCCAAAATAGGCTTTGGATGAAAGTACAATGGAAGTTCGATCCCATTTTTTTAGGTTCAAAATACGGCCCATCATTTTTTCACTTTCGCCTTCTGCATATCCTTCTGCATTGTCGAAGAAATTAACGCCAGCGTCATAAGCTATTCCCATCAATTCGTCTGCAATACGATCGTCTATTTGTTTGTGGAAAGTCACCCAGCTTCCAAAGCTTAATGCACTCAATTGAAGTCCTGATTTTCCCATTTTTCTGTATTCCATAAATGTGATATTTATTAAGGATGTAATGAACTACTATCGCTTATAATAGCAAAGCTATTAGATTGCGGCTTGAAAATTTTAATATCTGTTAGGTTTTGATTTGCCTCTAATCCTAATCCATATATTTTAGAAATAGGATTATGTTGTTTTACAATCACTTCTTTGTCAGTGTGAAATTTACTTGTAATTTGATCCCAATACATTTCTTTACACCATAATGTATCCCCCAAAATATTATATACTACTACATCATCTTTTAAAAAAACTTTATTTTCAGATTCAATATAGTGCGCATATTTGGCAGTTAATTTACTTTCTACTTTAGCGCTATCCTTATAAAAATCTACTTTAATAGACTTTGGGAACTCAATCATCCTGCCACTATCTTGTAAATATTTATTCATAATTGGAGCCATCAATTTTGCACTCAATTTCCCTCCGTTACTAATATAAATCGCTACATCTTTTCCTACGTCAATGCCACCAGCTCTTGAACCTAATGCTTTTACATCGTTTACATTATTCTCGCAAGACTCCATAAAAAAGCAGCTACTGATTCCAGTAACTGCTAGTATTAAAAATGTATTAATTTTCCTGTTAATCATATTTGCGTTTATTAAACCACACATCACTCAGACTATATCCAAGTGTAAACTGCATAAAATTTTCTTTAAAGTTATTTACGCTAGTACCTCTTTGTCCCACTTGTAAAGCTAAATTGATAATTGTAAATTGATAATCATAAGAACGATATTTTCTTACAGGTAATCCTAAACCTAAAGTAAATCCACTCACTTTTAATCCATTATTATCTATATTAACGTAGTCTTTCCCAGTAAAGAATCCAGCTCTGTATATAACCGTAGACCAGTAGCTGTCAAAAGCATAAGGGTCTGGATTGTATTGCAGGCCAGTTCTAAACATATATGAATTTGAAAGTTGATCTTGTTTACCATAAAATTGATATTTGTCTTTCCATGAAGCTTGGTTCATTTCAAAGCCCAAAACCCATTCGTCATAAGATCCTCTCGCAACTATTTGTTTCTTATGAAAAGCAATTGCCCCAGAAATTATTGAAGGAATTTTAATAGTACCTGGATGATCAATAG
This sequence comes from Bacteroidota bacterium, assembly GCA_947452555.1. GTDB lineage: Bacteria > Bacteroidota > Bacteroidia > Chitinophagales > Chitinophagaceae > Sediminibacterium. The sequence continues at coordinate 108,312 of CANGDH010000004.1, read as the reverse complement.
TTGAAAGCGCAGTATCCAAAGGCACTTCCGCAGAACTTATATATGAACCAATAGATCTAGTAATGTCTTGTTTGCCCGACAAACTTTGATCTAAAGAATAGGTAGCACCATAGCTAAGTGTATATTCTGTTTTTTCTTTAGTAAGTGGGTGGTCAATTTTCTTAACAGGCACTTCTCCCAATAATCCAATCTTTAAAAACACGCCACCAAAATGTGTGCTAGTAATTGATTTTGATTGATAGTAATATGAAGTATCTGGACTGTATGTAATTGTCTTTATAGTTTCAATGTCTTTTCTTCCAAAATTATATCCTGTGTTAATTCCTAAACTTGCATATTTCCATGCTTTCCCAAACCCAACAAATAGTTGATTCAATCCGCCATCACCTTTGTAATTATTATAAATAGAGTCACCAGAACTTAATTTTAAATATTCATTTACAGAATAGTGAATACTTGTAATGGGTTGTAATCCAAAAGCAAATCCAATTTTTCGCTCTTTACTAATTGGTAATCCAATTGTCAAATAATTAGGAACTAAATAAGTTGATTTTTCGCTTGCTGAGGGATTGGCTCTTTTTAAAGTAGTTTGATTTAAGTTCAATCCTAAATCAAATGTGGTCATAAAAATATTACCGTATGAAGCAGGGTTATTGAAATTGATACTTTGTCCATAACTGCCATTCATACCTGCTGTGTAGGCGGTAGAAAAACCACCCATACCTTGGCTTGTAGCATTTTGACTATTCAAGTTTTCATTTCCCAAGCCATATCTAGAAAATGGGGAATTAATTTGGGCTTTCGATGGGGTTAAAATACAAACTAAAACTAAGAGAGTGGTTAACCTAATTATTTTTTTCGCTAATAGCATATAATCCTTTAAATATTAAATTTTGGTCGGCAAATATCCTCTTTTTTAAGTGAGGTACAAAATAACTAAGGTCGCCCCCGGTTAATAGCACGTTAAAGTTCCCATATTTTTCTTCATAAGCACCAATAATGCCATCTATTTCGGCCGCAATGCCAAGAATTACACCACTTAACATATTAGTTTTGGTATCATATCCCACTAAATTGAAGTCTGTTGAAGGGGTAATTAGGGGTAAAAGTGCAGTTTGTTCATGCATTGCCTTAAATCTCATTTGCATACCTGGGGAGATACTGCCACCTAAAAATTCGTGCCTATTGCTTATAAAGTTGAAAGTAATACAGGTTCCCAATGAAATTACCAGATTATGTTTTTCGGGATGTAAGTCAACAACTGCAGCACAAAGGGCCAATCTGTCAGCCCCAATAGTTTCAGGTTTTCCTACAGGGGTGGTAAAATTGATTTTAGTATTGGGACCTAATAAGTGAAATGATGTTTTTTGAGCCAATAAATCCTCAATTTCCTTGTCATGATGTATTACTGAAGACAAAATGGTTTTATTAGGTGCCCATTTAGTAATTAAGGCTGCTATAAGTGTTAAACTAGCATTTTCTAAAACACATACTTCTACCAGCTCTTTTTCATTAAAAATAGCAGCTTTAAAACGAGTGTTTCCAAAATCAAAACAAATGGTTATTGACATTACGGTACTTGAGTTTCAAAATTAACTGCTTTCAAGCAAAGTTTAAGTAAAACAATAGGCAAGTTGCAAAAGTTTTCGGTTATTTGAGCTACTAAACAAATCCCAAATGAAGATAGCAGGTTTCACCATTATTAAAAATGCGGTAGTTAATGACTTCCCAATTGTGGAAGCCATTCGTTCTATTTTGCCTATAGTGGATGAAATGATTGTTTTGATAGGAGATTCAACAGACGAAACTATTGCATTGATTGAATCAATCGGGGATGCAAAAATTAAAGTACATCATTCTGTTTGGGATAAAAATTTGAGAAAAGGAGGTACTGTATTAGCAGTAGAAACTGACAAAGCATTTCAATTAATCGACGATTCTTTTACTTGGGCTTTTTATATTCAAGGGGACGAAGTGGTGCATGAAAAATATCACCCAGCCATTATCGAAGCTTGTAATAAATATGCAGACGACACAGCAGTTCAAGGCCTTTTATTTAATTACAAACATTTTTTTGGCACTTATGATTATGTAGGTGATAGCAGAAAATGGTATGCACATGAAACTAGAATCATTAGAAACAATAAAAAAACTAGCGCTTATCGTGATGCGCAAGGATTTAGGATTGGGAATTCTAAATTGCCTGTAGCTACTATCAATGCTAGCATTTACCACTATGGATGGGTGAAGAGTCCGGAACAAATGCGTAAAAAACAAAAAGAAAGTAGTGTATTTTGGAATGATGATACACAAATGGAAAAAATAATTACGAGCCCGGACTATTACGATTTTTCCGGCTTCGATTCCTTAGAAAAATTCAAGGAAACACATCCTGCCGTAATGTTAGATCGAATTAAAAAGAAAAACTGGGTGATTGATTTAGATATTTCAAAAAAACAATTCTCTTTAAAAAATAAGCTGCTTTACTATTTTGAAAAATGGACTGGTATTCGTCCTTTTGATTTTAAAAATCATAAAATTATTAGATCTTAATGCTTTTTGATTTAAAAAATATTACAACTGGAGTTGCAAAAGGTGATTTTCTTTTGCTGGCTAAATCATTAACTAGTATTGAAAATAAAAAAGAAGGAGTCAATTCTTTTTTAGAAAGGCTTATTCCTACAAATGCACCTATTATTGGAATCACTGGGCCTCCAGGTGCAGGAAAGAGCACACTTATTTCTTCATTAATTGGTGCTTGGGTTAATGATGGTAAGAAGGTTGCGGTATTGTCTGTGGATCCTTCCTCCCCTTTCCACCAAGGAGCTATTTTAGGAGATCGTATAAGAATGAGAGACTGGTATTTGAATCCCCATGTATTTATTAGATCCTTGGCGTCAAGAGGGCATTTAGGCGGCTTGAACAGCTCTATGATAGAAATGACCACTCTGTTGCAATCGGCCGGGTTTGATTATATTCTGGTCGAAACCGTTGGGGTAGGGCAATCTGAGGTAGAAGTGGCCGCTTTAGCTGACACAACCGTTGTCGTTTTGGTACCTGAAGCAGGGGATGAGATTCAAATGATGAAAGCAGGACTAATGGAAATAGCTGATTTATTTGTGGTGAATAAGGCAGACAGGCCTGACGCAGCAACTTTTGCGAATCATATTCAACAAATGGTAATGGACAATCATACTATCCATTGGTCACCTATTGTTTTGAAAACGATTGCGACGCAGAATATTGGAATAACTGAATTAATAGCAGCTATTCATGCTCATCAAGAAAATTTACAAACTGTACAACGCAAGAAAAAACTAATGCTAAATAAAGCAATTCAACTAATAGTAGCGGATAAAATTAAAAGTATTGACGAGCGTCTGATTGAAGAAAAATTAACCATAGCATTGGCTAACTCACACTTTAATATTTTTGAATTTGTTAAGCAGTTTTTTAATGCCTAACTGCGAAAAGGACTAATTCTATTGACTCTTACGCCATCTGTAAATAATGTAACCCATAATTCCAAAAGGCATTGCAGCTAAGTATAAGATACCAGCGTTGAATCCTCTTCCTGCTTCTTCTCCAATTTGAGCCGCAGTTTTAGTACAAATTGCGCATTGCGCAAAAGTACTTGCAGTTACAAGAAATGACAGAATGAATAAAAAGATTTTTTGCTTCATGTGTTAAATATAAACGTATAAAAAAACCCCGAGCGTTCGGGGGATCTTTATACAAATCTTAAGCGCTTTCTTTAGTTGCTTTTGCTGCAGTAGCTGCATTTGTAGCTGCTGGTTTTGGTGCGGTTGAAGCTGTTTTATGTGGTCTGCTTACACCGAAAGATCCCATGAATCTTTTACCTTTAGCTGTTTTTTTATCTCCTCTTCCCATGATGTTGTTATTTAGTTAAATGTGAATTGACTGCAAAAATAAAAAAACCCCTTGAATATAAGTATATCCGAGGGGTTTTATTTCAAATTAGTTTTTTAGAACTATAATTTGCCGCTCAATTCTTTACCAGCCTTGAATTTAGCAACTTTTTTAGCTTTGATCTTGATTGTAGCACCAGTTTGTGGGTTACGACCAGTTCTTGCAGCACGCTTAGATACTGAAAAAGTACCAAAACCAACTAAAGTTACTTTATCGCCTTTTTTCAATGCTTTTGTAACTGCTTCGATAAAAGCGTCTAAAGCTGCATTCGCTTGTGTTTTTGGGCACTCTACTGCGTCAGCAATATGTGCAATTAATTCTGCTTTGTTCATGATGTGTTTTTTATAGTTTAAACGATAGACAAATTTATTAGGTTTTATGAAACGAAAAAATATTTTGATAGTTTTTTTTCATTTTATTTTTCCACCTAAACCCTTAAATAGTAAGGTTTTCATCGAAAATGAGCTTTGTCATAGTTTTTATAGAATTATCCTTGTAGGGTGTAAACCATTGATTTTATTGAGTTTCAGGGCTCATTTTTCTGAAAACAAGTCCTATAGCGGCTTTCAAGCCATTAAGTATCCACAATCAATTCACAATTTGCATAAAAGAGGTAAAATGAAAGCATTGTTCGCCCCAAGTATTATGTAATGTTAAAATAAGTTCAGTTGCATGCTTAGACTTATATGAATCCAAGCTTTCAGGGCTTTTGGCAAATAATTGTAAAGTATAAGTTGGTGCTTGTGTTGGGTCCACTTCCAATTCATAAAATCTACTTTCAACAAAGCACTCAGTTGACATAAAACTAGGAATAAATTTTTCTTTCATCCATTCAAGCCAAATAGGTTCAACTGCTGGCTCAATTTGAAAACTTATATTGCATACATTCATATTAGTAGATTGATGTATTTATTTTAATTCAATTAATATGGGACAATGATCACTATGCTTAACGTCTGGTAATATATCTGCATTTCTTATTTTGTCACCTAGGGTTTCTGTAACACATAAATAATCTATACGCCAACCTTTATTTTGTAATCTCACGGAAGGAAAGCGTTGACTCCACCAGGAATAAGCATGTAATTTTTCAGGGTGTACTTTCCTAAAACTATCTATCCAACCATTATTTAAAAATTGATCCATCCATTCTCTTTCTTCTGGGAGAAAACCAGAAGATTTTTTATTTCCTTTAGGGTCATGTATGTCCACTTCTTTATGTGCAATATTATAATCACCAGCAACAATAATATTTGGTCTTTCTTTTCTTAATACTTCTAACCATGCAGCAAACTCTTGGAGCCATTGATATTTATAAGTTTGTCTAAGGTCTCCACTTGTTCCTGAAGGGAAGTAAGCATTTATTATTGTTAAATCACCTAAGTCAACTCTTATTACACGACCTTCTGCATCACTCATGCCGTGCCCATTTCCATAAATAATATTTGATGGTTTTTTTTTGCTAAATATAGCAACGCCACTGTATCCTTTTTTTTCTGCAGGATACCAAGCTACATGATAACCCAACTCAGTAAAGAGTGCTAAGTCAATATCGGTTGAACTTGCTTTGGTTTCCTGAATGCATAACACGTCCACTGGATATTCGGTTAGCCATTCAATTAATCCCTTTTTTATGGCAGCTCTAATACCATTTACATTATAACTTACAATTCGCATGTTTACTTAATTTAAAGGGGGCATTTGAAATAGTTCACTATTACTTAACAGTATTAAAAAGTTTAAATAATTTGTTGTTATATCATTTGGAATTACAACCATTTGAGTAGGCAATTTATCTCCCTGAATAATACATATTATTTGATCGTCAACAAATATAGTTTTCAAGTTTGCATCATAATTAAATAAAATTCTGAATTTGCTATTTTTGAAAACACCACTAATAAGCTTATTGGCTGTGATATAATGCCTTTTGAAGCTAGTTCCTAAATCAAATTTTTCAGTTGAGTCATAACCATTATATAGCTCGTTGGGGTTGGCCCATTTGTCTGCTAGTGTATAGTTTTCAATTACTGCAAACTTTCCAACAATGGTGTCATTACAATATATTTTATTTAAAGTATCATTTAAGAATTCAACTGGGTTTGTTACATCTTCTTCAAAAGATGCTTTTTCATTAAATGAGATAAAAGATTCAATACCATAATCTATATTTTTTTGCACATCTCTTAATGGTTGATAAATTTGATAGTACTCATTTTTACTATTTTTATTAGCAGCTTTAATGGAACTAACTATAGCTGCAAATGGATAGTTATCAGTCTTGTCTTTTAAATTTATTTTTTGAGTTACCGCATTGGTGTTTCTTAATAACTGTTGATCCCCTTGAATTGTAAATGACATAAAGCCTTTAGCAGTGTCAATACGTATCCTTGGTGTTTTATGTACATAAGGCATCCATAAATTATCCGTTGCATATAACATAGTAGCGCTAGCTAATAAATAACTCATATCTGGCATGTTGGGAGTTATTTGTGCTATTCCTTTAGACAAAGCGGTAAACATATTTATTGGACTACTTAATGGGAATACTATTGGAAAACCGATCCCTATTGTTTGCACTTGCGCTATTCGCATTAAAATTGTTCTCTTAAAAATTGCTTTTTTATTTTGATCAAATACGGAGCAGGTTAAAAACCAAATAGTTCTAACGCTGTCTTTTTCAGTTTCTGAAATATTTAATAAACCATTTCGATATGCCAAAGCTGGCTCCATTTCATAAAGTTCTACATAGGCATGGTAAGGATTTTGCCTTGACTTGCTCCAATCGATTTCAATCTTTCCTAACTGGCTTGTTTTATTAAAATTTAGTAAAATAGGATCCAATTCAGTGTCTCTCTCCAACTTGAGTGATTTAAAGATACCCCTATCTAATGCCTCCAAAATGAGTTGTTTATTTTGGAGGTTCAAATGCCAATAACTTGCATTAGGTAAAATATTAGAATAAGCTTGAATGGTTTCTACCGCAACCTTGTTTTGGGCATTCATTGTTTGGTTTAAACAAAGTATTAAAACGACTATTAGATGTAATTTCTGCTTCATGATTTGTTATAAAATACAAATTCAAATTTAACTATTTTAAGCTACTCTGCTTCATAATTTATTTTAACTTTAGACGATTGAAATTGTTAATTTTTTATGACTATGAATCCTGACACCCAAAAAAGCAATAAGCGTCGCATTATTCCTGCAGTTAAGTCCTATGGATTAGAAGGACCTAAGTCAAGATTACATGAATTAAGATATGCCTTTGATATATTTGTTCAATTTATTAAAGGATTTAGAGCATTGCATTTTATAGGACCATGCATTACCGTATTTGGATCTGCCAGATTTAAGGAGGATCATCCGTTTTATATTTTAGCAAGAGAGATGGGTAAGAAGATTGCAGAAGCAGGTTTTGCAACTATTACGGGAGGTGGTCCAGGTATTATGGAGGCGGCTAATAGAGGCGCTTTTGAAAACGGTGGAAAATCGATTGGTTGTAATATCAAACTTCCTTATGAACAATTACCAAACCCCTATGTACACAATTCTATTACAATTGACTTTTTCTTTGTCCGTAAAGTTTTATTAGTAAAATATTCATATGCCTTTGTGATTATGCCAGGTGGCTTTGGAACTCAGGATGAATTTTTTGAAACGCTCACTTTAATCCAAACTAAAGTCATTAAGGATTTTCCAATTGTTGTTATGGGTAAGGATTACTATGAACCATTCCAGCATTGGATGGAACATATGATTACCGGAGGAACCATATCGCCAGAAGATAAGAAATTTATATTATTCACTGACGACACAGAGGAAGCCATTAACTATATAAAAACGTATATGGGCTCAAACTATAAAGCTAAAAAACATAAGCGTTTATGGTGGTTATTGGAGAAGTAGAGGTTTATTAATCAATCACTGGCTGTAACCAACGTGTGATATATTCCATACTTTGTTTCTTTCTTTTTGCATAGTCAATAACCTGATCTTGCTGTATTTTACCAAGTCCAAAATATTGACTTTGTGTATTTGCAAAATACCATCCACAAACACTGGATGCCGGATACATAGCTAAGCTTTCAGTTAATGTAATACCAGTATGTTTTTCTGCATCTAATAATTCAAATAAACTGTACTTCTCTGTATGGTCTGGACAAGCTGGGTAACCAGGTGCTGGACGGATACCAACATAATTTTCTTTGATTAATTCTTCATTGCCTAATTGCTCGTCCTTTGCATAACCCCAGAACTCAGTTCTAGTTTTAGCGTGTAAGTATTCTGCAAATGCTTCTGCTAGTCGGTCTGCCAATGCTTGTAAAATGATCTTATTATAGTCGTCTAATTGCTCCTCAAAGGCTTTGATATGTTTTTCTATACCATGTATGGTCACTGCGAAAGCACCTATATAGTCATTTTTATTTTCAGTGGTTGGGCAAATAAAATCTGCTAATGAGAAATTAGGTTGACCTGCTGCTTTTTTAGATTGTTGTCTTAAGAAGTGTAACTCAACTTGTTTAGCGCCATCTTGTAAAAAGACATCATCACCTGCTGCGTTTGCTGGCCAGAAACCAACTGCACCTTTTGCTGTTAACCATTTTTCTTTTACAATAGTATCTAATAAGGCCCTTGCGTCATTATATAATTTAGTTGCAACTTCACCTACTTTTTCATCTGTTAAGATAGCTGGGAAATTACCATGCAATTCCCAGGCAATGAAAAAGGGTTTCCAATCAATATAGTCCACTAATACAGACAAGTCAGATATCTCAATTGCTTTATTCCCTGTAAAGCTAGGTGTTGCAGCTTCAAAATTTTTCCAGTCAATTGACATTTTATTTTTTAATGCTTCTCGATAGGGTAATGATTGCTTTGTGGTTTTTTTATTATCAAAGTCGATTTTTAATTGCAAGTATGCTGCTTCTAATTCTGCTAAGAATGGAGCTTTTTGATCCTTATTTAATAAGGACCCTGCAACAGTCACACTTCTAGATGCATCTAATACATGTATTACTCCGTCATTATATTCAGGTGCAATTTTTACTGCAGTATGCATTCTACTTGTGGTTGCACCTCCAATCATTAATGGGATGGTCATACCACGACGCTTCATTTCTTTTGCTATATGTACCATCTCGTCTAAAGAAGGAGTAATCAATCCACTTAAACCTATAATATCAACTTCATGCTTAACTGCTTCTGCTAATATTTTGTCAGCTGGAACCATAACGCCAATGTCTATAATTTCATATCCATTACAGCCTAATACTACACCAACAATATTCTTCCCAATATCATGTACATCCCCTTTAACAGTTGCCAATAATATTTTAGCAGGACCTTTTGATTTTCCACCTGGTGTAGCGGATGCCAATTTCAATCTTTCTTTCTCTGCTTCAATAAATGGGGTTAAAACTGCCACACTTTTTTTCATTACACGAGCACTTTTTACTACCTGTGGTAAAAACATTTTACCTGCTCCAAATAAATCACCTACTTGATTCATTCCAGCCATTAAAGGGCCTTCTATGACTTCTAATGGTGCACTATATTGTAATCTTGCTTCTTCGGTATCGGCATCAATAAAATCAGTAATCCCATTTATCAATGAATGGGCTAATCTTTCTTGAACTGTTCCTGAACGCCATGCTAGTTTGATATTATTGTCGTCAGCCGCACGTCCAGCGTCAGCTCCCTTAGCTTTTACGTCATCTGCAAATTGAATCAATGCTTCAGTGGCTTCATTATTATCATTGTTTCTATTCAATATTACATCCTCGCATAAATTGCGAAGGGTAGGCTCAATTTCGTCATATATTTCTAATTGTCCAGCATTCACAATACCCATATCCATTCCAGCTTTGATAGCATGGTATAGAAATACTGCATGAATGGCTTCTCTAACAGCATCATTTCCTCTAAATGAAAATGACACATTCGAAACACCGCCACTTACTTTAGCTAATGGCATTTTTTGTTTAATAATTTTTGTTGCTTCAATAAAGTCAACAGCGTAATTATTATGTTCCTCAATACCTGTAGCAACTGCAAAAATATTTGGATCAAAAATAATATCCTGCGGATCAAAACCTACTTGTTCTACTAATATTTTATAAGCACGCTCACAAATTTCTATTTTCCTGTCTTTTGTATCTGCTTGTCCAATTTCATCAAATGCCATTACAATCACAGCAGCTCCATATGCTTTACAAATATGGGCTTGTTCAATAAACTTTGCCTCTCCCTCTTTCATAGAGATTGAGTTTACTATACACTTTCCTTGAACACATTTTAACCCTGCTTCTATAATTTCAAATTTGGAGCTATCAATCATAATTGGAATACGTGCAATATCTGGCTCGCTTTGAAGTAAATTTAAATAGGTCGTCATGGCTTTAACGCCTTCTAACAAAGCGTCATCCATATTTACGTCAATAATTTGTGCACCACTTTCTACTTGTTGTCTTGCAACAGACAATGCTTCCTCATATAAATTTTCTCTAATTAGTCGAGCAAATTTTTTGGAACCTGTTACATTTGTTCTTTCTCCAACGTTTACAAAATTAGTTTCAGGGCGAATTACTAATGGTTCTAGTCCTGCTAATCTTAAATACGGCTTAATATGTATATTCTCACTCATAATATTATCTCTAATGGTCTTAAATAGTCGTGTCTACAATTGGTAATGGTCTAGGTGTTATGCTTCTAACATTATCCGCCATATGTTTGATATGGTCTGGTGTTGTGCCGCAACAACCTCCTACAATATTCACAAAATTATTCTTTGCCCATTCTTCTATAAAATGTGCTGTTTGATGCGGTGCTTCGTCATATTCTCCCATTGCATTTGGTAAACCTGCATTTGGATAAGCAGAGGTATAACAAGTGGCAATTTGAGAAAGCTCTTCAATATGACTTCTCATATCCTGAGCACCTAATGCACAGTTTAGTCCTACACTTAATGGATTTGCATGCGCTACAGAAGTATAAAATGCTTCTAATGTTTGGCCACTTAATGTTCTTCCAGATGCATCGGTAATAGTTCCACTTATCATGATAGGTAGTTCTGCTTTGCCAATTTTTCTGTAATACTCTTTGATTGCGAAGATGGCAGCTTTGGCATTTAAAGTATCAAAAATAGTTTCTACTAATAATACATCTACTCCTGCATCGTCCAATCCTTTAATTTGTTCCGTATAAGCAGCAACTACTTCGTCAAATGTAACTGCTCTGAATCCTGGATTATTGACATCAGGGGATAAGCTCAAGGTTTTATTTAATGGTCCAATAGATCCTGCAATATATTTTTCAGAAGCATTGGGATGCTTCGACTTGTATTGGTTAATAGCTTCTCTCACACATTTAGCTGCAGCAACATTTAATTCATAGGCTAATTCCTGCATGTCATAGTCTGCCATAGCAATGGAAGTACTACTAAATGTATTGGTTTCTATAATATCTGCACCTGCTTCTAAATATTGTAAATGGATACCAGTTATAATTGCTGGTTGGGTAATGCATAATAAATCATTATTACCCTTAAGGTCGGACGGCCAATTGGCAAATCTTTCTCCTCGGTAATCTTGTTCTGTTAATTTATGGCGTTGAATCATGGTACCCATGGCACCATCAATAACCAAAATTCTTTTTTTTAACGACTCTTGTATTGACATAATTATTTTTTTATGCAACATCCAAAAGAGTACAAAGAATCTAATAATAAAGCGGGGTCGATATATAGTGTATCGTTTATTAGTTCTTTTTATCCTGTCGGATGGCAGGTTGAACAATAAACAAATCCACCTGCAATGCGGTGCAAAGTTAGTATACTAATAGCTTGTAGCCAAATTAAGGGCCTACTGATAAGTTGCGGTAACGTCTATATTTATTTTGTCTGCAACCATTTTGATCAATACCCCGCCAATTCCAAAATCTTTTAAAGTAACGGTGAATCTTGCGGAAGCTTTTGGAACACCACCTACGATTTCAATTAATCCAGTGGTTTGCATTGTTTTATTAACGCCATGTACTTGCATATTGCCTGTTACTGTAATAGGATATTTGCCGTCTTTTTTAAAATTCACGGTACTGAAATTGGTAATCTGACCATTGAATATAGCTCTTGGAAATTTATCGCTCTCAATATATTCTTCATTAAAATGCTCCTGCATTTTCTCCATATCAAATTTGAAATCTTTGGCAAGCATTATGAAACTCAATTTACCATTGGATTCTAGACGACTCACTGCATTTTTATTTACAGCATCAATATCGTCATCGTCCACGGCTCTAAAGTGAACTACTGCCGCTTTTGTACTATAGTTTTGTTGGGCTTGTAAACTTGTGTTGCTTATAATAAAAAGAACAGCAAGCACGGAAAGTAGCTTTTTCATATATCAGTGTTTAAACATCAAAATTAAGTAAAACTTATTAAATATCCTATTTTATATATTGCTGAATTGGTTGTCTGTTGGAAATACTTTTACCTAAAGTCATTTCGTCAGCATATTCCAGCTCTCCTCCAAACGCAATCCCTCTTGCAATGGTAGTGATGCGACAAGAAGCACTAGTTAGCTTTTTTTGGATATAATAAATTGTTGTATCTCCTTGAATAGTAGGATTTAATGCAAATACTAGTTCTATTACATTATCATTTTTGATTCGTTCTAATAAGGCTTCAATAGTTAATTGGTCTGGGCCAATCCCGTCTAATGGGGAAATAATCCCACCCAATACATGGTAAGTGCCATTATATTGTTGCGTGTTTTCAATTGCAATTACGTCTCTTATATTTTCTACGACACAAATAGTGTCTTTTGCTCGACCAGAATTGGCGCAGATAGAACAAATATTACCGTCACTAATATTATAACATCTTTGACAAAATTGAATTTCCTTTCTCATTTTAGTAAGGGTATCCCCAAAATGAGTAGTCACTTGTACTTCTTGTTTTAATAAATGCAAGACTAAGCGTAAAGCAGTTTTTTTACCAATACCGGGAAGTTTGGCAAATTCAGCCACTGCATTTTCAAGTAAAGTTGATGGTAATTGCATACAAATTTGTGAATTGTAAAATTACTTATTAATCACCACATTAAACTCATTATCCCAATTGGACTTAATGTTGATTGTGGTTCCAATTAGTTTTACGTGTTCAGGTTGTTTCCTGATTTTCCCAAATCTTCCAGTATCCCATTTCCCATTATTATTGTCATCCTCTAATAACTTTAAAATAAAATCTCCAGGAAGAATTTTCGGAATGCTAATGATGGACTGGGTAATAGGAAAACTATATTTTACTTTATCGTCTTGTGTGAAAAGTAGTATTGGATTTTTAACTTGCTGAAATCCACTCAATCTAATTAATACAGACCCGTACGCGGCTTCTGATTTCGTAATAAACTTAAGGGTATCTGATTTTTGTGTTGTGTTAAAGCTAGTGTCATGAATCGATCCTTTTGGAATGATTAAATGAAATTTAGTTTGCTCCTCCCAAGGATAGTTAACAAACATATTTCTACTTGAACTGTCTAAGCTAATAGTATAGCTGTTTAAAGGCTTGTTGTTTGTGTCACATAGTAATATAGGAAAGCTGTCATTTAATTTTATAGGACCCTCAAATGCAAGTTGCAAAGGGTTCAATAAATCTTGATCACCCCCTTCTTGTATTTTGGAATATTTTAAGATAGTGCTTTTTGTTTTTGCAACTTTTGATCCTGCACCTGCCACTGCTTTTTTAACATCTATTTTTTTATATCCTTGAAATGCATATAGGTTCTGCGTATCGGTCACTGCAGTTACTTGTATTGGACTATCTAAAAAAGCAATTAATTTGGTACTGTCATCATACTTTTTATTGTAGTCATTAGGAACTACAAACACTTGAAAGGACTGGTAGGGTAAGAACTTGAATTCAAATTTCCCCTTCCCATTTATTTTACTATAATACTGGGGACTATTTTTGTAAATAGCAGTATCATTATTTTTTGGATGAAGCACTACAATTAAAGTACTATCTATATTGCCAGTCTCGGCAAGACGAACATAGCCACTAAATCGTCCAGTATCAATATGATTTCCTGTACTAAAAACATAAGTATAGTTTTTAGCAATATTTCCTTCGTTCACATCCCTAATGGCATTGCCAAATTGTAAACTATAAGTAGTGTTGGGTGCTAAACTGTCATTGATTCTAATTCTAATTGCATTCAGTCTGGAATCAATTAATGGAGTTGTTTTTATGCTTGGAGAAATAATAAAATTAGTTTGTAAGTCCGTTGTGTTGATGTACTCGCTAAATACTAGTTGAATTTCTTTTGGTTTAATACCTGTAGCTGAATCTTTTGGTCTTGCAATAGTTAAATAGGGTGGAATAGTATCCCTTGGCCCACCAACGGGAGGTACGATATTAGCACAGCCCACCGCTAATTGTAATATATATATATAAAGAGATCCAATTGCTATTTTTCGGAGATTCAAGGTATGCTTCATAGAGGGTACAAAATTACTAGTTTTTTTCGTCTTCTTCTGATTCTGCTTGTATATCATGTAATGCAACCGCTAGCTCATTCGTTTTTACAAAATTGCACCAATGGCATTCGTCCTTGCCACAGCCCGTATAGAAGTCTTTGTTTTGTATTTTCTCCCATACCATTTGAATTTGCTGACTCACCGTAGTCATATCTGCTTCGGTTATTGTAATGGTAATTTTTTCAAATTCTTTTTTCTTATTGGGTTCTACAAAGTCAAATTCTGCACTGCTCACCTGCCAATTTTTTGGATGGTGATTTAATAATATCTTATAGAATACCGCTTGTCTCCAATAGTCTCCACCATCTGGATTCTTCTCATTTGGCCCTTTTAACTTTTCTCTTGCATTGTCGATATTTCCGGTTTTGTAATCTATCACAATTACTTCTTTGCCATTAAATTCAATTTTGTCAATGGCGCCTTTTAATGGAATGTCTTTAACTACTACATTATTGATTCTATATTCTGTAGTGACTACTTTATTCCATGACGAAATATAAAAATCATAGTAATTAACCAAAACAGTTTCACCCAATTCAATGCGGTCTTTAAATTCTTGTTTGGTAAACGCCTCTCTATGCCTTTTCATATAATATTCAAAGTCTGTTATTAAACTTTGTTTGTCCGGAAACACATTATTGGACTCCTGCATTTTTCTGAACAGCTTATTCAAAGCGTCATGTATAGCAGAACCAAATGTGGTAGCCTCGGATTTACCAGAAGGAACACGGATTAAACTATTATAATAAAAATGCAGTGGACACTTTAAGTAGTTATTCAAAGCCGTCACATTCATGGAAAACTTTTCCAATTTGGGTTGAATAAAATCTGCTTCTAATTGTTCAATAGCTGGTCGCTGAGTGCTTTGTAGGCGAAGTAATTTATATTGAATTTTAATAGCTGCTTCAATTGTTTTTTGAACAATTAGTCCTTCTTTTCCTTCTAGTAATTCCACTAAGAACTGACTAGGTTCCGTTTCCTTGCCGTCAGATTTATATTTGCTAAAGGAGATGGTTAAATGTTTTTTAGCTCTTGTGATTGCTACATAAAATAATCTTCTTAATTCCTCCTTGTCATCCGCATGTTCTAAAGTACTCAATACAGTGTCTGGCAATTTATAGCCCGCACTTGCTGTACTTCTTTTCTTTTCCCAAAATTGTGCATTTGTGCCAGCTAAAAATACATGCGTAAACTCCAATCCCTTACTGCCATGTGTTGTTAGCAAATTAACACCTGCCTCACTGCCTGTGGTAATGGGCAATGGCAAACGTATTTCTTCTCGCTTCATTAAGCGCAACATATCTACTAGATCTTTTAAATTTAGGCTCGGTTTTCGATGGGTCTCGTCTTTGATAAAATCAAAAAAGTGAGTCACCATGTCCAATGCTTCTGCTTTATTATCACCACTTAGAATGGATTGTATAATGCCTGTCTTTTGAAGTATTTGCTCAATTAAATTTAATAAAGTTACATTAGCAACTTGACCAATAAGGTCTTCTAAAACGTGTACTGCTTTCGCAACATTTTCTAGGCCACCTTTTGCAAATAAATCAGTTTGTACTTCCTGCGTCTTGTCTACTAATACTTTTCTAAATGTATTTTCTGGCGCGCCATATTTTAATTGATTTGCTTCAACAGTAAGCATAGCAATAGTGATAGGGGATATATGCCACCATTTAAAATGTAAAATTTCAAATAAAATATTGGCCCCTTCGTTTGGTTGATCCCATTCGCATGCTAAATAATCTAATATTTTTAATATTTGTTGTATCAGTGTTTGGTCAAATAAATTGGCAGTGCGTCGGCTATAAATTGGTATATTTTTTTGTTGCAAAAAATGTGCAATCTCCGTACCGTATTTATTTTCCTTAAATAATACTGCAATTTCCTTAGGCGCTACCCCTTCCGCGATTAATTGCGTTACTTGTTCTGCGATGTCCATCATTTCTTCCTGTGGATCATTGTATTGAATAATGCTAGGTGCATTGTTAAGTAATTTGTTTTCGGGTAATGCTGCGATTAAATTTTTAGACAAGCCTTCTATTTTATTAATTAACCTTTCTTGGTTTTGATTAATTACTTGTGTAGATGCGTCTAATATGGGCTGAGTGGATCTATAATTATTTTCCAAAACAATATTTACGATATCGACTTTGTATTGTTTTTGAAAATGTAACATATTCTCTACGTTAGCGCCCTGAAATCTAAATATACTTTGGTCGTCGTCTCCAACTACAAATAAATTAGGTTGATCCCAATAGTTTACTAATAACTGCACTAATTCATTTTGAGTACCACTTGTATCCTGGAACTCATCAACTAATATATATAAAAAGCGTTCCTGATATTGTGCTAATAAGTTTTTATTTTCTTTAAATGCATTAATCACCCAGTTTATCATATCGTCAAAGTCATATCTACTATGGTCCTTCATGAGCTGCTGGTAACTATCAAAAGAAATAACAGCAGCTTTTAATTTCTCCATTTTCTCCAATTCTACATCCACTAAGCCCTGTTTTAAATCACCTGCCTCGAATTGCTTGTACTTTCTTTTATATACAAATTCATCCCTTAAAGGAATCTCCTTAATATATTGCTCTATTTGAGTTGTCAAATAAGGGACATTCCATCCTTCTTTCTTCATAGCACTAAACAATTTGCTTAAATTCCCCATTTCATAATACACGTCTCCGCGGTACCTTTTAAGTGGGTTTTTTTTATCAAATTGATCTATAAGTTTCTTAAGTAATTCTATTTTTTCTAATTCAGAAATAGGGTCCAAGCTCGGCTTTTCAAATAGCGAGAGGTTATCCTGTATGATGTCATTACAAAAAGAGTGAAAAGTAGAAATATTTACTTTGTAAGCGGCTGTGCCAATAAAGTCCATTAAACGTTTACGCATAGCAATAGCACCTGCATCAGTATAAGTTAAACAAAGTATATTCTCTGGTGCCGTATCTGTTTCTAATAATATTTTACCTATTCGGGCGCCTAATATTTGGGTCTTTCCGGTCCCTGGCCCTGCAATTACCATTACGGGACCTTCTATGGTGTCTACTGCAATTTTCTGCTGTTCATTTAGGCCTTCATAAACGGTATCAAATGCTTTCTGCTGTTCCAATTTGCTAATCATAGGATAAAATTAATGGCTTTATAGCTAAATCGTACAACAAAAACCTACTTAGCTTGTTATATAAGTATGTCAAAAGTATATACCCTCCATACGTATCAAGAAATGCCTATCTCCTTAGGGGAAGCATGGGATTTTTTTAGTAGTCCAGCCAACCTGGCTAAAATCACACCCAGTCATATGGGTTTCAATATTATAAGTAAGCATCATGGCGAAAAAATGTACCCTGGTCAAATTATTGAATACACCGTTTCGCCCGTTTTAAACATCCCTATGTATTGGATGACCGAGATCACACATGTGGAAGCAGGGAAGTACTTTGTGGACGAACAACGTTTTGGTCCCTATAGTCTTTGGCACCACCAGCATCATTTTAAAGAAATACCAGGGGGCGTTGCTATGGAAGACATTGTACATTACAAGATTCCAATGGGCTTTTTAGGGGATATTGCAAATAGTTTATTCATAAAAAATCAGTTAAAAGGTATTTTCGATTTTAGGGTGAAAGCCATAGAAGAGAAATGGGGAACTTACAAGCCTTAGTTTTTAAAAATAATTATAAAATAGTTGACGGCAAATCATATAGTTCTGTTAAAAAACGTAAACTTTGCTTCTCATTTATTCATTTCATGGCACAATCATCTGGTGGACACGCGCACAAACTTTCTGTCGCAGGGTTATTAGTTACTTTAGGAATTATATATGGTGATATTGGAACTTCTCCTTTGTATGTTTTCAGCACTATCATTAATCATAAAGTAATTACAGAACAGTTAATCTATGGTGCCATTTCTTGTGTGTTCTGGACACTCACTTTACAAACCACTTTTAAATATGTTTTCCTAACACTACGTGCAGACAATCGTGGGGAGGGGGGTATATTTTCTTTATTTGCATTAATACGTCGATATGTAAAATGGATTTATATTCCTGCAATTGTAGGAGCCGCGATGTTATTAGCGGATGGTATGATTACACCGCCAGTTTCTGTTTCTTCTGCAATTGAAGGGTTGGCTGGAATTAAAGGATTAGAAAAAGTGATAGTGCCTGGTAATAATTTAACTGTTGGAATTGTATTAACTATTATCTCGTTACTTTTTTTCTTTCAACGTTTTGGTACAAAAATTATTGGTTTTGCATTTGGGCCAATTATGTTGCTTTGGTTTTCTATGATTCTGATTTTAGGATTGACACAAGTGTTTGGAAATTTTTCAATTCTTAAATCATTGAATCCTTATTATGGATTAGACTTATTAGTAAATTATCCTAAAGGTTTTTGGTTATTAGGTGCCGTATTTTTATGTACTACAGGAGCAGAGGCTTTATATAGTGACTTAGGACATTGTGGTCGTAAAAACATTCAAGTTAGCTGGATGTTTGTAAAATTTGCTTTGGTAATGAGTTATATGGGACAAGGTGCATGGTTATTGAATCATGTTGGAACTGTTTCAAATGGCATTAACCCTTTCTTCGAAATTATGCCTCATTGGTTCTTGTTAATAGGTATTGGTATTGCAACCATTGCAACTATTATTGCTAGCCAAGCTTTAATTAGTGGGTCATTTACTTTAATCAATGAAGCCATAAGTTTAAATTTCTGGCCCCGTGTAACCGTAAAGTTTCCAACAGATCAAAAAGGACAAATTTATATTCCAAGCTTGAATTTAATATTATGGGTGGGTTGCGTTACCATGTTATTATATTTTAGAAAGAGTGAGCATATGTTAGCAGCTTATGGATTCTCTATCATTATTACAATGATAATGACTACTGTATTAATCAATTTTTATTTATTAAATGTTAGAAGATGGAGCCAGGCTTTAGTAGCTGTAATTATATTTGTTTTTAGTATAGTTGAAATTTCATTCTTTATTGCTAACGTTGTTAAGATCAAAGAGAGTTATATCACTTTCGTTTTCTCTTTTAGTATGATTTTTGTAATGATGATTTGGCATCGTGCTAGAAAAATTACAAACCGTTATTTGGACTTCGTAAAATTAAAAGATTACTTAACCCCTTTAGTTGATTTGAGTGCGGACAAGGACATTCCAAAATACGCTACCCATTTGGTTTATTTAACCAAGGCAAATAACTATCGTGAAATTGAACATCGAATTATTGACTCTATATTAAATCGTAAACCAAAACGTGCTGATATTTATTGGTTTATTCATATTGACAGAACTGATTCTCCTTATGGTATGGAATATTCAATTCGTGAATTAGTGGACGACAAAGTAATGAGAGTGGACTTTAAAATTGGTTTCAGAATTCAGCCTCGAATTAACATTTGCTTTAAGAAGGTAATGCAAGAATTAAATGAATGTCAAGAATTAGGGATCTATAGCAAATACGAATCTTTAAAGAGTAAAGACTTCCATACAGATATCACTTATGTTATTATTGAAAGTTTCTTCTCTATTGAAAATGAATTAACATTCAGAGAAGATTTTATTATGGATGCTTATTTTAATATTAAACAATTAGCTCAGAGTGATCAAAAAGCATTTGGCTTAGATAATGACATGACCGTGGTAGAACACGTTCCGTTAATTATTAATTCAAATCAAAGTATTAATTTAAAGCGCATATTCGATTAAATCGATTTAAGGAATTGAAACGTATTCGCTTATTTGATTTTGCTTCCCAATGGCAATAAGCCAATATTGGTTGCTTGCTTTTCTTATAACACCTAAAGCATTTAAATTAATTATTTTTGCGTCTGCAGGTATCAAAGCAGCTACTGAATATACTCCAGTTTGCTTTTGTATGATCGCAAATGATTTTAATGGTTTGTTCCCTTCCGTTCCAATTTGATAAGTTTGCCCACCTGTTTTTGAAATTATTGGAGTCTCCATTTTATATTGAGGCAATACAGAAGGCAGAATTGCAGGGTTTACATAATAATGTTGTTGTAAACTATCATTCCATCCATTTGGATTGTTTTTAAAACTGTTGCTACTAAAGTATACACTCCCACCTATATTAGGCAATGACCTTAATTTATTTATTTGATAAGGAATTTCGTTTGGGTTTTTCCATGCGGCATTACTACCAGCCCTGTAAATTCCATGTCCTATATATAATTGTTTACCATAACTATTTTCATTCCACCAATGAACTAATTCATCATAATCTGCTAAATTATGTCCATGTTCCCAATATAACTGAGGGACTACATAATCAATCCAGCCTTTTTCTAACCACAATAAAATATCAGCATATAAGTCATCATAATTTGTTTGACCACCCTTAGTAACACTACCTCTAGGATCTTTTGTCTTATTTCTCCAGACACCAAATGGGCTTATACCAAATTGAACAGCAGGCTTAGTTTGATGAATGGTAGCATTTAATTGTCTTATAATACTATCACAATTACTTCTTCTCCAATCTTCCTTATTTAATCCTCTTGAGTTTTTTAGATATGCAGCTTGGTCCGGAAATTCTTTTCCTGGAATTCTATATGGATAAAAATAATCATCCATATGAATGGCATCAATTTCGTATCTACTAACAATATCTTTTACTACTCTATTTGTGAATTGCCAAACTTCGGGTATGCCTGGATTGAAATATTTTTTATCTCCGTAAGTAACAAACCATTCAGGATGTATTTTAGTAATATGCGTTAATGCAACACTTGATTTATTTATATTGAATACTGCTCTGTAAGGGTTAATCCAAGCATGAAATTCCATCCCTCTTTTATGCGTCTCTTCTATCATAAAAGCTAAAGGGTCATAAAATGGACTAGGTGCTAAACCTTGTTTGCCCATTAAATATTCACTCCATGGTTCTAATGCTGAAGGGTATAAAGCATCACCAGACGGGCGTATCTGCATCACGATGGCATTCATTCCATTTCTTTGATGTCTATCTAATAAATCAATAAATTCTGATTTCTGATCGGCATTGCTTAAACCTCTTTTACTTGGCCAATCAATATTTTCAACTGTCGCTATCCAAACCCCTCTAAATTCAAATACATTTTTATCGTTCTTGCTTGGCTGGGCTTTAGCCAATAAAAAAAATCCTACTAAAAGTAGGGTGCTAGTAATTCGCTTTGTCATTCCTATTTATTATTTATCTAATTGCGAACGCAATCTATCTAAAATTTGATTTAGGGATACAGCCTCTTTTTCACTTACTCCCATTAATAGTTCATCTATTTGCGCATTGAATTTATCTAAAGAGTCAACCAATTGGTGTCCCTTTTTGGAAAGCGTAATGTCTACTAATCGCTTGTCCTTTTCACATGAGTTTTTATCTACGAAACCCTTTACCACGAGCCTATCTACAATTCTGCTAGTATCGCTCATTTTATCTAACATACGTGCCCTAATTTGCAACGTACTTAATGGTTTTTCTGAACCGCGAAGAATTCTTAGGATATTATATTGCTGATGTGTAATTTCTTCATTTGACAACACACGACCAATATGTTCATTCAGCCAATTAGCTGTAAAAATAATATTGATAGCCATCTTCTGGTATTCATTTCTAAAACTAGACTGTTGTATATCTTGCTCAATACCCATTATCTATTTTTTAGTTTTTTTATCCATTCAAATAATGGCAGTGCGATTAAAGCTCCAATAGCATCTGCAAGCATGTCTGCTATTTCAAAGCCACGAGTTGGTACATAATACTTTTGGTAAAATTCCATTCCTATGCCATACAAAATACATAACAGTATGGTGTATGCTTTAGCCCTAGTGGTTTTAAAAAAAGCAATGGATGATTTCTCGTAATAAAATAAGAAAGAAAATACCAGTGAGGCAAATAAAACAATATGCACTAGTTTGTCAATAGGTAAATCAGTTTCTTGTTTTGGAAGCTTAGTTCCAGGTAAACTCAACAACAAAAATACAATTCCTATTTCGGCAATCACCCAAAGTTTTCTTTTCATTGATAAACTAGATTAGTGTACCAACTTTGCATAGTCTTCGCTAGACAATAAAGCATCCACGTCGGCAACATTGTTGACAGTAACTTTTACCATCCATCCTGCACCATAAGGATCTGTATTAACTAATTCTGGTTGTCCTGCTAAAGTTGGATTTACTTCTGCAACAGTTCCTGCTATCGGCAAAAACAAATCGCTTACAGTTTTTACTGCTTCTACTGTTCCAAATACTGCTTCTGCAGCCAAGCTTGATCCTACTGTATTAATGTCAACATATACAATGTCTCCTAATTCACTTTGAGCGAAGTCTGTAATACCAATAGTGGCAGTATTACCTTCTACTTTAATCCATTCGTGATCCTTTGTGTAACGTAAGTCTGCTGGGAATTGCATATGTTAATTTTTAATTGTTGCAAAGATTCATAAAAAACACTAAAAAACCAATCTGCTAGAACTGATTATTGTCAAAATACAATAAAATATGGTCCTTTAAAAAGGATTCCTGTTCAATCATATTCATTACGGGCAGATTTTGGAGCTGTTTAAAATGCGGCCAGCCCTCCTGATCCTTGCCCTCTACTAAATAATAGCCACTAGAAGTCAATATTGTACATATAGCTACGTGCATGAGGTCTTGCTTCTGCTCCTTACTTATTTTTTCTTGGGATAAGCCTGTTTCCTGGAGCCCGATTAAAAACAAAATGGCTTCTACGTCTGGTTTCTTACCAAATCGGTCCATTAGTTTTTTCTCCAAATTCCACCATCTACTCTGAAAATCGTCTGCTACCGATGCCATAATCACTGTTTTTCATTTTATCAAGCAAAGGTAGGGGATATCGATGCGTTCACCGTCTGTTTGATTATCTTTGCCAAAATTATTTGACATGTTACAGGTAAGTTATTTGCGTCAAAACGCTGAATTGGCTAAAAAGAAGTTGGCAATCAAACATTTTGCTAATCTTGATTTAGTAGATACTGTGATTGCGATGGACGATGAAAGAAAGTTATTACAAGCTGGTTTTGACGATATTCAGTCTAAAGTAAATGCTGCTTCTAAGGAAATTGGCGGTTTAATGGCAAAGGGGGAGAAAGAAAAGGCGGAAGCTTTGAAACTTTCTGTGTCTGATTGGAAGATAGCTTTAGAGCCCTTAAAAATCAAAATGGGTGAAGTGGAAGCCTTATTGCAGCAAACAATTGTGCAATTCCCGAATCTACCTCACGAGCTTGTTCCTATTGGTAAGACACCAGAGGAGAATGAAGTGGTTAAAGTTGCTGGAGCTATTCCAACTTTACATGAAGGCGCAAAACCTCATTGGGATTTAATCAAACAATATAATTTAGTTGATTTTGAAACGGGCGCAAAAATAACAGGAAGCGGTTTCCCATTATATATTGGCAAGGGTGCAAAATTTCAAAGGACATTGGTTCAGTATTTTTTAGACTTTAATACAGCAGCTGGTTATACAGAGTATTTGCCTCCCTTTATGGTGAATGCAGCTTCTGCTTTTGCAACTGGTCAGTTACCAGATAAAGAAGGACAAATGTATCATGCTACTGAAGACGATTTTTATTTAATACCAACAGCTGAAGTGCCTGTTACCAATGTGTTTCGCGATACGATCTTAAAAGATTCAGATTTGCCAATTCAAATGACTGCTTATTCTCCTTGCTTTAGAAGAGAAGCTGGAAGTTTTGGTAAAGATGTACGTGGCTTGAATAGAGTACACCAATTTGAAAAAGTAGAGATCATTCAAATAGTACATCCAGACAAGAGTGATGAAGTATTAAATGAAATGGTTGCCCATGTTGAAAATCTATTAATTAGCTTAGGGTTACCGTATAGAATATTAAGATTATGCGGTGGAGATATGGGATTTGCATCTGCTATAACATATGATTTTGAAGTGTATAGTGCTGCCCAAGAAAAATGGTTGGAAGTGAGTAGTGTATCTAATTTCCAAGCCTATCAAACATATAGAATGAAATGTAGATTTAAAGATGCAGAAGGTAAAACTCAATTTGCACATTCATTAAATGGTAGCTCATTAGCTTTACCAAGAATTTATGCTGCCATTGTAGAGAACTATCAAACAGCTACGGGCATTGCTATCCCAAAAGTATTGCAAAGCTATTTTGGTGCAGAAACCTTGGTTTAAACCTCGTTCAAGTTCAGGTAAAATAAATTCGATATGTTATTGCTTCGGCCTAATTAAAAGATAAGGGTTGTAGAACAAAAAAAGGTCCACTTAATTTGAGTGGACCTTTTTTTATATAATCAATGAATTGATTTAATTAAAATTTTGAGAATCTAATACCCAGGGTGTAAGGATAAAATTTATAATCGCTTAAGTTTTTGTCAAATAAATTAGTGCGACTATAACTTCCATACAGGTGGAAAGTTCCAATACCAATTTCGCCAATAGTTGCAAGGCGCCAATTATTAAGGTTAAAAGTGCCATTGTATTTTTGCTTGCCTCTTTCCTCGCTTATTTGTTTATTTCGTGCTTTAAGTAAGTAACCTGCACTCATTCCAATACTCCCATTCAAGCCATGCTTGGAACTAGGGTTGGCGTTGAAATTAAGTTGTACTGGTACAGTTAAGTATTTTACGAATAATTTATTCTTAGAAAAGCTAATATCGTCCATTTTGATTTTAGCGGGCAGGTCATTTCTAAAACTAATAGGTTGCTCAAATCTTAAATTAAACATTTCCAAACCTACTGCGTAGTTTAAGTTTACATAGTGTTTGTAAATATTTACATGCTGCTTTACAAACCAAACATTTACATTGCTTGATTTTAAATTATTTAATTTCAATTGATTAGCAGTTGGAATACTGGCTGCTATATTAGGAGTATAGGAAGTGTAAACTCTAATAGGACTTTCATTTTGATAATTGGCGAATCCTAAATCCCATTCAAAATAACTAGTTGAAACATTGGATAATTGTTTATTTTTCTTATTACGCTCAAAACTTATTTGAATTGGACTTCCTATCTTAAGATTATCCCCTTTGTATACTTTATTTGAGTCTGGTAACTTATCAATATTTGATTTAATGATAACCATTTTGCCAATTCTGACTGTGTCATCTTGAGCAACAGAATTTAACGTAATGCTCCATCCAATTAAAAGTAATAATATATACTTCATGATGCTTTTATTAGAAGTTGCTGAATCTTAGTCCAATAGAGAATGGGTAATTAAATTGTTTTGACAATTTACTATCATACAGATTAGTAACACTTGCAGAAGCGTATAATTTAATAGATCCTATTCCTACTTCTCCAATCCCAGCAACTTGAAAATCATTTAAATTAAAATTACCATTATATTTTTCTTTAGTGCCGCCAATCTGTTTGTTATGAGAACTTAATAAGTAACCAAAACTTAATCCAGCACTTGCATTTAAGCCTCTTTTATTCTCAGACTTAGGTTGGTAGTTTAACTGAATTGGTATGGTCAAATAGTTTACGAAGAGTTTATCTTTTTTAAAAGTCTTATTGTCTAAATAAACAAAACTAGCTCCGTCATTCCTATAACTAATAGGCTGCTCGAATCTAAAATTATACATTTGAAATCCTACACCATATTTTAAATTAAAACTGCTATGGTTTAAATTCATTTTTTGTTGGACTATCCATAAATTAAAATTGCTTGATCTTGCGTTATTCAATCTAAAGCTCTTGGTGCTCAAAGCTGGCCCTGTTGCTGGCTTTACAAAAGAAGGGTCGTACTTGTAATTAGTAGCATCATAATAGTTTGCAAAACCTAAATCCATTGCCCACCATTTAGTTGTTCTTATCTTTTTAATCCCTTTTATTCTTTCCACTTTTATTTGAGTGTTTTTGAAATTACCTTTTTCAATCATAGACTGCCAATCTTTTTGTTCAGACGGCGCTTGTGATTTAATAATCATAAAACTTCCAATTTTAATGGTATCCTGATTCACTGCAATCAATGTATCTTTTTGGGCATTTGCACCTAATGCAATTAGTATGCAAAAAATGGGGAAGAGAATTTTTTTCATTGTTCTTATATTATTATTGTTTATCTGATTTATTCCGTTTAAATATTGCGTTTAACCTTCTGGTGAAGCCTCTAATTTTGTCACTGTCTATCTCAATACTACTTATGTAAATTACACGGTCTGTCTCGTTTATGTTTATTTCTTCAAAGCTTTCTGATTGGTATGTATTTTGAACTACTGTCGAATGCTGTGGATCAATAGTGTGCTGCTCTTTTTCTATACTTGCCAAGGTTTCAGTTGATTCGGCTGCTTGTGAAATAGTATTGCTAAGTATTGTACTTAAATTACTTGCCGTTTTAGTATTCTCAACTCCTATAGGAAGTGTTTCGAATGGCTCTGTAATATTCTTTGTAACTACCTGCTCTTTACTATTATTTTTTACAATAAGCGCTTGACTTAGTTGATTCGACATTAAAGCCTGAGCATCAGATACAATGTCAATTCTTTTAATCTCTGTCAATTTTTTAGCTTCAGGCATTGAATTATTTGCAGACAGAATGTCTCTTTGCTCCTTATTTACAGTATACTTTAAAGCAGTTCCAATTGTCAAGAGTAATAATGCTGCAATAGCGCTATAACGAATCATATTTTGGTTCCAAAAAGTATGTATTGGGGCTTGTTCCTTCTTATATAAACTCTTTTTAAAATTAAGATCAAGTTTGGCATCCATTTCATTTAATCTATATAAAAGAAACTTGTTTTCAAACTCAACATGCTCAGCTGTCAAAATTGTATTTTGCAAATCTTGTAATGCTGTTGCATATTTTGGATTGAATTGTACAAATCTTTCGACTGCTAGTCTTTCAGTAGCAGACAATTCATTGTCTACATAAGATAAGAAATAGGTTTCGTATGTTTTTTCGTTCAATTCCATTTTAAGCACTTACTTTATCAAGGTGTACTAATTTATGCTTCAATTGTAATCTAGCTCTGTGTAAATATACTTTTACTTGACTTTCAGATAAGCTCATAATTTCACCAATCTCCTGATAACTATAACCTTCGTAATCTTTTAATAAAACCAGACTTTTTTGAGTAGGATTTAGTTCGTTAATTGCTTGTAATAAAAGCTGTTTTAATTCTCCATTTTTTTGGTAGGTATTGTGATTATTAAGCGTTTCAAAATTTTCTGTAATTTCCATTTTGCTGCCTTGCCTAATATGATCAATCATTTGGTGATAAGCTACCGTAAACAAGTAGGACTTGATTTTTAATGAATCTACCACAGCACGGTTTACCCATAGTTTCTCAAAAGCAGTTTGGACGATATCTCTAGCGTCTTCTTGATGCCTGATATTTTTTACAATAAAGCGATACACCCCATCGGCGTATAAGTCTACAGCATTATTATATTCTTTATCAGTCATTCCTTTTAATTGGCTATTTGTACATATAACGCAGTAGGAATCTAAATGTTACAGTCTTGGCTTAATAATTAATAATCTGCTCCTCGATATGCTCAGGAAGCACTCTCCACTCGTATTGTTGATTTCTTAATTGTGGCTCAAATCCGCCTTCTATTATGGCCTCTTGAATTGATTTATAGGTAAAACGATGCGGAGCACCTGCAGCACTAACCACATTTTCTTCCAACATGATACTTCCAAAATCATTGGCCCCAGCTTGTAAACATACCTGTGCTGTTGCCTTACCAACTGTTAACCAACTAGCTTGAATATTTTTAATATTGGGCAACATGATACGGCTAATAGCAATCATTCTAATATATTCCTCGGTAGACGTTAAGGTTTGAATACCTCTTAATTTTGATAATAAAGTATCCACTCCTTGGAAGGTCCAAGGTATAAATGCTAAGAAACCTTTTGCGCCTTCAGGTTTTTTATCCTGGACTTCTCGTATTCTAATTAAGTGAATAAATCTTTCTTCTAAAGTCTCCACATGGCCAAACATCATGGTAGCACTTGTTGTAATATTTAATTGATGTGCTGCTGCCATTACATCTAACCATTCGTCTGCTCCACATTTTCCATTGGACACCAAACGTCTTACACGGTCTACTAATATCTCCGCACCTGCACCTGGCAAGGAATCCATGCCTGCTTCTTGTAATGCTTTTAATACTTCCGTATGTGTATAGCCACCTAGTTTTGCGATATGAGCAATTTCTGGGGGCCCTAGTGTGTGTAATTTAATATCTGGAAATTCTGATTTTATTTGTCTAAATAAATTGCTATAAAAATCTAATCCTAATTCAGGATGATGCCCACCTTGTAATAATAATTGATCACCTCCCCATGCAATAGTTTCCATAATTTTTACTCTATAGGTATCCATTTCAGTAATGTAGGCTTCTGCATGTCCTGGGATTCTATAAAAATTACAAAATTTACAGTTAGCAATACAAACATTCGTAGTGTTTAAATTTCTATCAATCTGCCAAGTCACTTTACCATGAGGTACTTGTATTTTTCTAAGTTCGTCTGCTACATAGCTAAGTTCTGCCAAAGGTGCATTTTCAAATAAAAACATACCTTCTTCTTTTGTTAAGTACTCAAAATTCAGTGCCTTTTTATATAATTCGTCTAATTGCATAACATGGTATTTAAGAAGCACAAAGTTAATATATCTAGTATACAATGATTTGACTAATTTTGAGCCTTCTATGATACAATTTGAAAGATTCCAATTAGCAAATGGCTTGAAAGTACTGGTACATCCAGATACAAGTACGCCCATGGCCGTAGTAAATGTTTTATATAATGTGGGTGCCAAGGACGAAAACCCAAACAAAACTGGGTTTGCACATTTATTTGAACATTTAATGTTTGGAGGCAGTATTAATATTCCTGAATACGACGAGCCTTTACAAAGAGCTGGCGGGGAAAATAATGCCTATACCACAAACGATTTAACCAATTATTATTGTCAATTACCTGCTGAAAACTTGGAGACAGCGTTTTGGTTGGAAAGCGATAGGATGTTGTCTTTGGCATTTAGTGAGAAGAGCTTGGAAGTCCAACGTAAAGTAGTGTGTGAGGAATTCAAAGAACATTATATAAATAAGCCTTATGGGGACGCTTGGCATAAAATGCGCACGTTAGCCTACACCACACATCCTTATAAATGGATGACAATTGGGGCTTCTTTGGAACATGTAGAACAGGCTTCTATGCAAGACGTTAAGGATTTCTTCTTCAAATTTTACAGACCTAATAATGCTATTTTGGTTGTGACAGGGAATGTAACATTAGAACAAGTAAAAATATTATCAGAAAAATGGTTTGGTCCTATTCCAGCAGGGGCACCCTATGTACGCAATTTGCCGGTAGAACCTAAGCAGGATAAAAGTAGAACTTTGGATGTACGCGCAGACGTTCCAATGGACATGTTGATGATGACATGGCATATGGGTGGTCGCTTTGATGCAGGATATCATGCCACCGATCTATTAACAGAGGTTTTAGGAGGCGGTGCAAGTTCAAGATTATATGAGCAGTTAATTAAAGTAAAACAAATATTTTCTTCCATTGAGTGTTTTCATTTTGGAACGGTTGACCCAGGATTATTAGTGATTGAAGGGAAATTGGTGAAAGGGGTGAGTATGTCTGTTGCAGAAAAAGCCGTGTTAGACGAAGTGGAACTTATTAAAAATACTTTGTTGGATGCAAAAGAAGTTCAGAAAGTGATTAACAAAACGGAGAGTATAATTTGTTTTGAAGATATGAGTATTATGAACCGAGCGCATAGTTTAGCTTTTTACGAATTATTAGGTGATGGCGAATTAATGAATACCGAGTTGGCAAAATATCAAGCAGTTACGCCTGAATTAATTCAGTCTACCGCGCGTGAGATTTTCCAAGAGCATAACAGAAACACATTATACTATTATAGTAAATCATAAATTATGGTATTAGATAGAAATACGGCCCCTTATATCAAAGACGCCATTGACTTTGATATACAATTAAAACCTTATCAAAAGTTTGTTCTAGATAATGGGGTAGAAGTGTATGCTTATGAAGGTGGAGCAGAGGAAGTCATGATGATGGAGATGGTTTTTTTTGCAGGTAATAGTTATGAAAAAAAGAATTGGGTAGCCGCGGCTACTAATTTTTTATTGAAGAATGGTACTAGTTCCAAAACTGCTTTTGAAATTAATGACGCTTTTGAATTTTACGGAGCCTACTTAAATAGGACTTGTTATAATGAAACTTCCACTATCAGTTTACATTGCTTAACAAGATATTTCAAAGATGTAATTGAGAATGTAAGTGAATTAGTTGCTGACGCAAGCTTTCCGGAAAATGAATTAGAAATTTATAAGAAAAATCAAATTCAAAGGTTAACGTTGAATTTGAAGAAAGGAGATTTTATTGCAAACCGTTTAATTGACGAATATCTATTTGGAATTGAGCATCCTTATGGTAAATATTCAACCGAGATAGATTTTAATAAATTAACACGCGAGGATTTAGTCAATTTTTATAACACTTATTATAAGGAAGGAAAGTGTATTATTTTCATGGCAGGAAAATTTCCAAGTAATATGCAATCCTTACTGAACAAGCATATTGGGGCATTGCCATTAAATAAAAAAGAAATTACAGAAATCACGCATCCTATTATTTCTGCGACTGAAAAAAAATATAGTATTATAAACGACGCAGCGTCTGTACAAGGATCTATTCGTATAGCAAGACATTTTCCCAATAGACATCATCCTGACTTTGCACCTACACAAGTATTGAATAATATTTTTGGTGGATTTTTTGGCTCACGTTTAATGAGTAATATTAGAGAGGACAAGGGATATACTTATGGTATACATAGTTATTTACAAAATCATGTACAAGCCTGTGCTTGGTTAATTAGTACCGATGCTGGTAAAGATGTTTGTAGAGCGACTATTGACGAAGTGTATAAAGAGATGGCAATCTTAAGAAATGAATTAGTGGACAAAGAAGAGTTACATCTAGTAAAAAATTATATGCTAGGTTCTCTTTTGGGAGACTTAGATGGACCTTTTCAAATTATTGGACGTTGGAAAACTTATATTTTAAATGGGTTAACGGAGGAGTATTTTTACAATACCATCCAAACTGTAAGAAGTATTCAACCTGAACAGTTAAAAGCATTAGCAAATAAGTACTTAATTGAGGATGACTTTTATGAATTAGTGGTATTTTAAGCTGCCATTCATCATTCCTATTTCGCGCTCCTAAAATTATATTATTCCTAAATTACTGTAAATCAGTATTTTAGGAATTTTTATTTGCGATTTTATTAAATTATTTAGTACTCGGTGATACATAGTACCTTAAACTCTCTTAGCTTTGTGTTATAAATTAAAGTTATGGATATTCAAAACACACAAAGTCAAATGCGCAAGGGCGTATTAGAGTTTTGCATATTGTCCATCATTCAACAAGGGGAGGTTTATCCAAGTGATATTGTTGACAAAATGAAAGCGGCCAATTTGCAAATTTTAGAAGGAACCTTATATCCTTTATTGACAAGATTAAAAAATGCGGGACTATTAAATTACAGATGGGTTGAAAGTGTAACTGGTCCTCCTAGAAAATATTTTGTTATGACAGAAGCCGGCAATGAAGCATTTACTGTTTTATTAAAAACCTGGAATGACATGGCTGGAGCGGTGAATCAGTTAACACAAAATAGTAATCCCATTTCTACAACAGAAGCACAAGCTTCTTAAATATATATTTTATGAACAAAGTAATTAATATCAATTTTCAAGGACGTATTCTTCCTATAGAAGAAATAGCCTATGAGATGTTGAAACAATATATTGAAAGCCTACGCAACTACTTTCAAAATGAAGAAGGGCGTGATGAAATCATTAATGATATTGAATGTCGTATCGCTGAATTATGCGAAGATAAATTAAAGAAAGGGGAGGTTTGCATTGACCAATCTGCTATTAATTTAATAATTGCTAGTATTGGACGCCCTGCTGATTTTGAAGCCCAAGATGGTTTTGAAGCGAATACAACTGCTGCTGATAATACCAACAATGGCAAAACGGATAGGGAGGGGAACGAATGGTCAGCTACGCATCAAAAACGCTTATATCGTGATGAAAAAAACAAGGTATTAGGTGGCGTTTGTAGTGGTATTGCTAACTATTTTAATATTGACCCATTAGTAGTAAGAATTCTTTGGATATTTTTAATTGGAATTAACATTTTAGGTTATTTAATTTTATGGATTGCAGTTCCAAGTTCTTCTGTCAAAGAAGTAGGTGGTCCTAAAAAACGTCTTTTTAGAGACGTTGATAATAAAATTATTGGAGGAGTTTGTGCTGGACTTTCAAAGTATTTTGGACTTCAAGTTTGGATTATTAGAATTCTATTTTTAATTCCATTTATAAGATTCGTAATTAATTTTAAACATGTTCATTTATGGCAATTCTGGGAGTTCCCTGATTTCCCCAATTTTCTAGATCTTACATTTAGCCCAGGTGCCATTTTTGTATATATTATATTATGGTTGGTGTTGCCAGAAGCTAAGACCAGTGCGGATAAACTAGAAATGGTAGGAGAAAAGGTAGACTTGAATAGTATTAAAAATACCATTCAAAATGATATGGAAGGTTTTAGTAAAAGAGCACAAACATGGGGGAGCGAATTTTATAAAAAAAAGCAAGATGCTAATGAAAAGCAGGAAGATGCTAATGCCTCATATAATGAGCAATACAATGTAGCACCAGAAAGAAATAAGGGTTGCTTGCATTTTGTTGGAAGAGCTATTACCATTAGCATTAAAGTTTTTGTTTATTTTGTTTTAGGTATTATTCTAATTTCACTATTAGCGGCATTATTTGGAATAGGCGTTGCAACAACCGGTTTATTGCCATTGAAGAAATTTATTTTAGAAGACGGCGTTCAAAGCGCTGCATTTATAGGTACCATTATTTTATTTATATGGGTTCCAGTAATTGGGATTGTGTCAGCCATTATTAGAAAAATTGCTGGATTTAAAAAATCAAATATCTGGGTAAGGTCAAGTTTTATTGCATTATGGGTGTTGGGTTGGATCTGCTTCTTTTACTTTATTAGTAGTATCGGAAACAGCTTCTCTAAACACAATCAACCTGCAGAATCAACAATTTCTTTAAGCAAACCAGGTGTTGACTTTTTGGAAGTAACAGCTACTCCTAAAATGAAATATTATGAGGAAAAATGGTTTCATATAGAACCATTTAATTTTTATGACGAAGACACGGTGTATATACGAAATTTAAAAATTCGTATTGTACAATCTAAGACTGATAGTTTTGAAGTAAAATATGTTACTATGAGTAATGGCAGTAGCGTAAATGAAGCAAATGCTTTTGCTAAAAAAATTAATTTTAATATTACGCAGCAAGACAGTTTAGTATTTTTAGATAGAGGCATTGCAATTACTAAGCAGGATAAATTTAGAAATCAGCATGTTATTATGACCATTGCGGTGCCTATTGGTAAGCGCATTAAAATCACGAATAAGGGTTGGTCTCAAACGAATCTGAATGTGAAAGTTAATCATACTGGGATACAAGCGGAGACCATTGATAATATTGGACGCAACAATTGGGTAGACGAATGGGATGAAAATTGGGATAATGAATCTTATTCTTTTGAGAGAGGCGTTGAATATAGAATGACGACTACTGGTTTGGAGAAAATTAAACGTGACGACGATGCCTTGGAGCAAAGTAATGACGATAGTCCTTCCGATATGGAGTCAAGGTTAGAGGAGCTTAAAAAAGAAAGAGAAGAATTAGAGAATAATTTACATAAATCTAGAGAAGAGAAACAAAAAGAGCTAGATAAAATTGACCGTGCATTAAAAAATAAGGCAAATGAAAAAGCCACTGATAAAATTAGCACAGAGGTTTCTAAGAAAGCTGCTTTAGGTCAGTTGCCAGATGCGGTTTCTAAATTAGGTGATTTGCATTGGGTACTTGAAAGATTTACTTATTAAGACCATTTTTTGACACTTGATTCAAGTGGAGTATAATTTTGTGAACAAAAGCGCCCTTTCTGTAAAAGAAGGGGCGCTTTTATTTACCTTTGAGCAAAATTAAAAAAGATGACTGAAGTATTAAATACCCCTTTTACCGCTAAACATATTGCATTAGGTGCTAAAATGGCTCCCTTTGCTGGTTATAATATGCCAATTAGTTATACTGGTATTAACGACGAACATGCTGCTGTACGTAACAATGCGGGGGTTTTTGATGTAAGTCATATGGGAGAATTTATTTTAAATGGACCTGACGCTTTGGATTTAATACAAAGCGTTACTTCCAATGACGCCTCTGTTTTAGAAAATGGTAAGGCGCAATATAGTTGCTTGCCGAATACTACTGGTGGTATTGTAGACGATTTACTGGTATACTGTATTGAAAAAAATAAAGCATATATGTTAGTAGTGAATGCTTCTAATATTGAAAAAGATTGGAATTGGATTAGTAGTTATAATACTAAGGGTGTTGAAATGCATAATATAAGTCCAAGGACAGCATTACTTGCAGTGCAAGGACCTAAAGCAACTCAGATCGTACAAAAATTGACACAAATGGATGTGTTAAATATGCCTTATTACAGTTTTGCTAAAGGGAAATTATTAGATATTGAAAATGTACTAATTAGCGCAACAGGATATACCGGATCTGGTGGAGTGGAGATTTATTTTGAGGATGAAAATGACAATGCAAATAAGGTTTGGGATGCTTTATTTGAAGCAGGTGCCGAATTCGGTATTAAACCAATCGGCTTGGGTGCGAGAGATACTTTAAGATTAGAAATGGGCTTCTGTTTATATGGTAATGACATTGATGATACCACTAGTCCTATTGAAGCAGGCTTAGGATGGGTTACTAAGTTTACAAAAGAATTTACTAATGCTGCTGCCTTAAAAGCTCAAAAAGAAAATGGAGTTACAAAAAAACTAATTGGATTTGAAATGATAGACCGTGGAATACCACGTCACTATTATATCATTAAGGATGCTGCTGGAAATGAAATAGGATCTGTTACTTCTGGTACACAAGGACCAACATTAGGGAAAGCAATAGGAATGGGGTATGTAGCAATTGAGCATGCTAAATTGGGCACTGAAATTTTTATTGATATTAGAAACGTTTTGGTAAAAGCAAAAGTGGTAAAATTCCCTTTTAAATAAATTAAGTATTTTAAATTAGTATTATATAAGGGGCTTTCGGGCCCCTTTTTTATGGTATAAACACTTCAAAATAATGTTTTAACAAGATGCATTTTTGTACTTAACAAAAAATAATTCTATGAAAGCAATTAAAAACAAAGTGCAATTAATTGGTCATTTAGGGGCTGCTCCTGAAATTAAATTGTACGATGAAAACAAGAAGTTGGCCAATTTAAGTATTGCAGTAAATGATCGTTACAAAAACGCCAAGGGGGAGTGGATTGATGAAACGCAATGGTTTAATTTAGTGGCTTGGTCCAAATTAGCAAATTACGCAGAACTGTATTTATTTAAAGGTTCGGAAGTCGCTATAGAAGGGCGTATTGTAAATAAATCATATACCGACAAGAACTTGATTAAAAGAGTGAATACCGAAATTGTGGTATCTGAAATTTTATTATTGAACAAGCCAAAAGAGCAGGTTTAATTACATATAAAATTATTCTATGTTGTATCTTTACAGTTATGAGTACTTCCAATAATAAACCCAGTTTACATACTATTTTAACACCTCAGTTATTAGACCTTTACGACGTAAAGGATAGTATTGTTGTGATCATTGATGTTTTTAGAGCAACGTCTACAATGGCAACTGCGTTGTACAATGGTGCTACTAAAATTATTCCTGTTGATTCAGCTGAACTATGTATAGAAATGGGAAAACAAACAGGAGGCATTACTGCAGGGGAAAGAGACGGTAAAATTATTCCAGGATTAGCTTATGGAAATTCTCCCTCTGAATATCCAAGGTCATTTATTGAGCATAAAACCCTTGTTATTACCACTACGAATGGTACTAAATTATTGCATATGGCATTAAAGCAAGGTGCTAAGGAAATAGTTACTGGCTCTTTCCCTAATTTAACTAGGGTGGTGGAGTATTTAAAACAACAAAAAGCACCAGTAATTTTAGGTTGTTCTGGCTGGAAAAATAGATTTAACATAGAAGATGCATTGTTTGCGGGGGCAGTCATAGAAGCTATTAAAGACGATTTTACTATTCATTGCGATAGTAGTTTCATGGCCAATCAGTTATATAATCAACATAAAAATAATTTACCAGAATATATTAAAACAGTTACCCATTGGCATCGTTTAGCTGCATATGGCCTAGAAGCTGATATGTTATACTGTATTTCTCAGGACACGGCACCTTCTTTACCCATTTATGAAAATGGGTCTTTGGTGAATAGGATTATGTAAATAGCCCACAATTCCGTACATTTGCAAATTGCCCTTTTCAAAGGGTAATTCTTATTTATTATGGCATTACCCTATTTAGTTAAACACATCTACAGTTATGGCACCGAAGAGGTTATCCGCAGGGGTAAACGTATTTTCGCGCTTAAAAATATTGAGTTAGTAAAATTTGATCCATTAATTGGTAGCATTCATTGTCGTGTAAAAGACGACGGTTATAGTACCTATTATAAAGTAACTATTGACAACTTTACGAACGCAGCCACCTTGTCTTTAAGATGTGGTTGTCCTTATAATTTGTCAGAAGTATGTAGACATAAAGCCGCTGCTTTATTTTTCATTCAAGACTTGTTGGACAAAAATTTATTAGACTATCAAGCAGCTTCTTATAAAACTACCCATACTTTATTAAGAGCAAAAATATTAGACCTAAAGACCATTCGTATGCTTTGTTCAAAATTCATTTTTGAAAAAGCAGAAGAAACTTTAAAAACTATTCGTCCTCATATCACTTTTAGTGAGAATGAAAAAGTGGTTGCCGAAATGGATGAAAATGGCAAAACACATCATATCATAATTCAAAAAAATGAAGAACGATTTTTTGATACTTCATGTGATTGTTTGACAGAAACAGAATATCCTCTCTGTCTACATAAAACAGTTTTATTACTACAATTATTCCAACTTAAAGGTTCGGACTACTTTGAAACTATTCGTAATTGGGATAGAGAAAAGAATAAGTTATTGTCTTTGTATGGTTATTCACTTCAAGATAATCTTAAGGATAAATTTGAATTTACCTATCACGAAGGAAAGCCGTATTTAAAGGTCTTAGATGCTTCTATTCAAAAGGTAGATGGCTCAGGATCCAATACTAGTAAGTATTCTGACAAATATGATCAACCTGCAGCAGAGCTAGTAAAAAGGAAAATGCCAATGCGTCCATTGCCATTACCTGATGTTATGGATGATGACGAAGAGGAAGAAGTAACTAAAATTACAGAGCGATTTGGGTTGGTTATGCAACATCATCCTACAGCGTATCCTTATATTAGTTTTAATGTAATTAAGGGAGAAGTAAATGACGAAGGCACTGCATTTATTAGCAAAGTGGAGAAAGTGGATATTATGAAATTTGTGATTCCTAATTTAATAAATGAAGAGGATAAAATTTTATTACAATTAATTAGAAAGTTACAACCAGCTGAAATGACTAAGTTCTTGAATAAGAACTCTCCTTTTCAGGGAATTTGGGATACTATTGTACATACTGACGAGGCAAGTCTGCCAGAAGAAACAAAAGAATTAATTCAAGAATATTTACATCCTAAAATTGACAAGGTTTGGAAAGATCTTTCTGAACATCCTTTCAATTTCTTTATCCCGCATAACAAACCTTTCACTACTGCAAATATTCAAAAGGCTGACTTAGTGTATACTACTATACAGCCTAGCTTTAAAGTAGAAAAGGCAGACGGTAAGTACATTGTTTACGCTCAGGTTATTTTGCCGAATGGACAAGTTGCTATCGAGGACAATCATGCTAAGTCACATTTCCTTTTCCAGCATCAACATCAGTTTTTTGCATGGAAAAATGCGGAAGACTTGAATTGGGTGGAGAAATTTATGCCACAAGGTTATCATGAAGTATCATTTTCTGATTGGCCTACCTATTTACAAACTACAATGTTGCCTATTGCTAAAAAATATGCAGTAGAGTTCGATCAGATTTTACAAGAGAAAATAAAAGGAGTAACACCTACTTTGCAAATTTTCCTGAAAGAGAATAATGATTATTTATTTTTTGAACCATTATTTGTTTACAATGATATTATTGTAAACAAAGACGATAAGCCTTATGTGATTCAACAAGTAGGAGATAAGATAATTGTGTTAGAAAGAGACTTGGCTTCCGAAAGACAATTGATGAATGTAATTGAACAATTACACTCTGGCTTTGTAAGACCTAATGAAGGAAATGTTTTGGCATTAAAGGGGGCAGAAGTTTTAAAGAATAATTGGTTTTTCTTATTCATTGATACATTAAAGGAGCGTCAAATACCATTATTCGGTACAGAATATTTAAAGCAGTTTAAATTCAATACCGCTAAGCCTGCTACAAGATTATATATCAGTAGCAACACGGATTGGTTTGATGCTAAAGTTGATATTTCATTTGGAGATCAAAAAGTAAGTATTCAGGACATCAAGAACATGTTGAATAATAAGCAACAGTTTATTCCATTAAAAGATGGAAGCTTAGGCGTATTGCCAGAAGCTTGGTTGAATAAGTATTCTTTATTGTTTAAAGTGGGAGATGGTCAAACTGACACTTTGAAATTAAGCAAGTATCATTTTTCTGTTTTAGATGAATTGTATCAACAAAGAGATGAAGAAGAATTAATATTCCAATTGGAAGGCAAGTATGAAAATATTAGAGAAAAATATACCATTTCAAATATTGACCCTCCTGAGCACTTGTCACCTATTTTAAGACCTTATCAAATAAGCGGTTTTCAGTGGTTGAACTATTTGAATGAAGTTCAATGGGGTGGCATATTAGCAGATGATATGGGGTTGGGTAAAACAATTCAAACATTGTCATTCCTGCAGCACTTAAGAGAGAAGAACGGCAAATTATTAGCATTGGTTGTTTGTCCTACTACTTTGTTGTTTAACTGGCAAAATGAATTGAAGAAATTCACACCAACATTGACTTTCCAAATACATCATGGTGGTTCAAGAATCAAAAAGAATTTAGGCGACGGACAGGTAGAAGTTATTATAACTACATATGGTACTTTAAGAAGTGATATCAAAATGTTCTCAGAAATCAATTTTGATTATGTAATTCTGGATGAAAGCCAAGCAATTAAAAACCCAGCAAGTAAAGTTACCAAAGCAGCTGGTTTATTAAAGGCAACTAACAGATTATGCTTGAGTGGAACTCCGCTTCAGAATAATACATTTGATATTTATGCGCAAATGAACTTTTTGAATCCAGGTATGCTTGGTTCTGTAGAATTCTTTAAACATAATTTCTCCATGCCTATTGATAAGTTTGACGAGAAAGAACAAAAAGAACATTTACGAAAATTTGTATTCCCTTTCATTTTAAGAAGAACCAAAGAGCAGGTGGCAAAAGACTTACCAGAGAAGCAAGAAATGGTGTTGTATTGTGAAATGGGAGACGCACAAAGAAAAATTTACGAAGCTTATAGAAACGATTATCGTGATAAGTTAATTGGAATGGTGGAAGAAAAAGGAATTCAAAAATCTCAGTTATCTATTTTACAAGGTTTAATGAAGCTTCGTCAAATATGCGATAGCCCTGCAATTTTAAAAGACGAAGCATATCCAAATGAGTCAGTTAAGTTGACTGAATTAATTAGAGAGATCACTGAAAACATTGGAGATCATAAAGCTTTAGTATTTTCCCAATTTTTAGGGATGCTGGGATTGATTAGAGCAGAGCTTACTCGTTTAGGAATTGAATATGAATATTTTGATGGAGGTAGTACCATTCAAGAAAGAGAGCGTGCTATTGAACGATTCCAGAATGAATCAAGTTGTCGCGTGTTTTTAATCTCATTAAAAGCAGGAGGAGTTGGATTAAACTTGACAGCTGCAGACTATGTATACATTGTTGATCCTTGGTGGAACCCAGCTGTAGAACAACAAGCAATTGACAGAACACACCGCATTGGTCAAACTAAAAACATTTTTGCATATCGAATGATATGTAATGATACCGTTGAAGATAAAATCTTAAAACTACAAGATCGTAAAAGATCTTTGGCCAAAGACCTTATTTCAGACGAGGATGGATTTGTAAAATCATTGACTAAAGAAGATATTAATTATTTATTTAGCTAAGTCTTTCTAGCTAGAGTTGAAAGTAGCTTGAAAAAGTAAGTAGCCAAAAAAAAGAGTTCCTATTTGGGAACTCTTTTTTGTTTAAACCTATTCTTTTTAAAACATATTTATTTTATGCCATCTGCTTCCTATTATTTTAATTCAGCAGCTGCAATATTTGCTTTTGGGTTTTTTAAAAATTCATTCTTACACTCAGTAGAACAAAATCCTAAAACTTTATTTTCATAATGTGCGGTATCACTAATTCCTGCAGTTACTGGCATTCCACATGTAGGATCTTTTTTATTGTCTACTAATTTGACATCATAAGTTTTCTCGGCGGTGTCAATTTTATTAACAGCTGAATCTATAGTTGCTGTTGCTGCTTTTTGTTGCGTGGAACTAGTTTCGCAAGCGGCTAGAAATAAAACACATGAAGTGCTTAACATAATAATGAATAATTTTCTCATAAGGCTATTGTTATGGTTGAGTTTGCATTAAAATTACGATTCCTTAGCATCATATAAAAACTAACATTTATTATTTTTATTCATTTTGTCGCTTTCATTTCTCCTTGAGCTCAAATTATAAGCCTAAATAGGCCTAAATTGTCTATTTAATTGCCTATTTTTACTATCTCATTCCTAAACAGGAAATTATAAATGAAACAGGAAACATTACATATCTTATCTACACATGCAATTGCTGCATCTGTTCCTGTTTTGAACAGCCCTATCAGGTTGCCCCAGTTGGGTAGATCTTTCTACCGACGTGGATTCTGATAGGACGAGCAATTGGCACTTGCCCCTATCAGTGGAAAAAGCCCCGAAATTGTCTTTTGAAGCCAGAAGTGTCATTTTTTTAAATTTTATCTATCATTGGAACAGAAAATCATAGTACGTGTAGCCCATAGTGGTGATATTTCATATGCTAAAGCCATCACAGACGAGATGGAATCTTCAGCAAAGGCACGAGGAACCGGAATTGCTAAAAGAAGTCCAGCATATGTTGCACAAAAAATAGAAGAAGGTAAAGCAGTAATTGCACATACCGAGGACGGAGCATGGGTTGGCTTTTGTTATATAGAAGCTTGGCAACATGGTCAGTTTGTAGCGAATAGTGGATTAATCGTTGCGCCTGCATTTAGAAAAACAGGAATTGCAAAAAAAATCAAGCAAACTATTTTCCAATTGTCAAGAGAGAAATATCCAACTGCTAAAATTTTTGGATTGACAACAGGATTAGCGGTTATGAAAATCAATAGCGAATTGGGCTACGAGCCTGTTACTTACAGTGAATTAACTGACGACGAAGAATTTTGGGCAGGCTGTAAGAACTGTGTGAATTATGAAATATTAATGAGCAAGGATCGTAAAAATTGTATGTGTACTGCTATGTTGTATGAGCCAAAGAGTTTACATACTCCGGATCAAGTAGAAGCAGCATTTAAAAATAAGTCTAAACTATACGAGCGTTTTATGAAAATAAAACAAAGTAAATTATTGAACTGGTTTAGAAAAAAATAAATATTATGGAAAAAGTAGTTTTGGGTTTTAGTGGTGGTTTAGACACTACGTTTTGTGTAAAGTATTTGACAGAAGACAAAGGTTTAGAAGTGCATAGCGTAGTAGTAAATACAGGTGGCTTTACCGAGGAAGAATTAAAAAAAGTAGAAGCACATGCGTATGCTTTAGGGGTAAAAACACACACAACTGTAGACGCTGTAAAAGGATATTATGATAGTATTATTAAATATTTGATTTATGGTAATGTTTTGAAGAACAATACTTACCCACTAAGTGTGAGTGCAGAGCGTTTAAGTCAAGCTTTACATATTGCGGCACATGTTAAAAAAATGGGCGCTAAATTAGTTGCACATGGAAGCACAGGTGCGGGTAATGATCAGGTTCGTTTTGACATGATTTTTCAAATCATGATTCCTGGTGTTGAAATATTGACACCTATCCGTGATTTACAATTAAGTAGAGAAGCAGAGATTGAATATTTGAAAGAGAAAGGTGTTGCAATGAATTTTGAAAAAGCAGCGTATTCTATTAATAAAGGATTATGGGGTACTAGTGTTGGTGGGAAGGAAACATTAAATTCAAAAGGAATGTTACCAGAATCTGCATGGCCAACACAGATGACAAAAGAAGGTCAAGAAGAAGAATTAATTATTGGTTTTGAGATAGGAGAAATTAAAACAGTAAATAAAAAAACATTCGAGCATCCAACCCAAGCTATTCAATACATACAATCTATAGTTGGACCTTATGGAATTGGGAGAGACATTCATGTGGGAGATACCATTATTGGTATTAAAGGTCGCGTTGGTTTTGAAGCAGCTGCACCAATGGTGATTTTAAAGGCGCATCATGCTTTAGAAAAACATGTGTTAACTAAATGGCAACTGTCATGGAAGGATCAGCTAGCACAGTTTTATGGTAACTGGTTGCATGAGGGTCAAATTTTAGATCCAGTAATGCGTGATATGGAAGCGTTTCTCACTAGCTCGCAAGAGCAAGTTACAGGAGATGTTTTTATTCATTTAAATCCATATCGTTTTCAAGTAATTGGAATTGAATCACCAAACGACTTAATGAGTGCTAAGTTTGGTAAATATGGTGAAATGAATACAGGCTGGACCGGAGCTGATGTTAGAGGTTTTACCAAAATATTTGGTAATCAAACTAGCATATTCCATCACATTAAGGAATCAAATAAAAAATAAATACATCTTTTGATGTAATTGAAAATTATAAAATGAATACAAATGCAGAAAGTTAATATTGGAATTGTAGGAGGAGCAGGATACACAGGTGGTGAATTACTACGTGTATTATTGCGCCATCCTAATGCAAATATTGCTTTTGTGCATAGTACAAGTAGCGCAGGTGAATTAGTGAGTAAAGTGCATGCAGACTTAGTGGGGGATACACGTTTGGTTTTCAGTACAGATTTGAATCAAGACATTGATGTATTATTTTTATGTGTTGGGCATGGAGCTGCTAAAAAGTTTTTAGTAGCTAACGAAATAAAATCATCAGTTAAAATTATTGACTTGTCTCAGGATTTTAGATTAACTGCACAGAGCAGCATTGGAGACAGAAATTTTACATATGGTTTACCAGAATTGCAAAAAGAAGCTATTCAAACTGCACAAAATATTGCGAACCCTGGTTGTTTTGCAACCGCGATTCAACTAGGATTATTGCCTTTAGCACAAAAAGGAATTTTAGGGGATGTATATACTACAGGGATTACAGGATCAACTGGCGCAGGACAAGGTTTAAGTGCTACCAGCCATTTTAGTTGGAGAGCTAATAATATTCAAGCCTACAAAACATTGCAACATCAACACTTGCATGAAATTGAACAAAATTTACACCAATTACAAGGGAATAATAATGCGCAAGTAAACTTTGTACCATGG
Organism: Bacteroidota bacterium; assembly: GCA_947452555.1. GTDB lineage: Bacteria > Bacteroidota > Bacteroidia > Chitinophagales > Chitinophagaceae > Sediminibacterium. The sequence goes on along the minus strand of CANGDH010000004.1, from coordinate 64,100 downwards.
AGAGGTGATTTCACAAGAGGTATTTTTGTGACTTCTGTTATTTCAACAAATGAGCCTTTAGAAAATTTGTATGATTTATATGAAACATTTTATGATTGGCATCCTTTTACACATGTAAGTAAAAACAATATCGATTTAAAGCAGGTGGTGAATACAAATAAATGCTTAATCCATATAGAGCAGCAAGGAAATAAGGTGGCCATACATTCTGTAATAGATAATTTATTAAAAGGTGCAGTAGGACAAGCAGTACAAAATATGAACTTATTATTTGGACTTACTGAAACAATTGGCTTACAATTAAAGGCTAACTATTTTTAATTGATTAACCTACTTAAATTGGCTTATTAATAAATAATTTAATTCTAAATAAATAACTAATGTCGCTATTCAATGTCTATCCCTTAAACCCTATTGCAATCACAAAAGCTGCTGGTAGCCGCGTATGGGACGACAAGGGACAAGTATATTTAGATATGTATGGTGGACATGCTGTAATTAGTATTGGTCATACGCAAGCACATTGGGTAAAACGTATCGAGGATCAATTACATGCAATTGCATTTTATTCGAATTCTGTAATCATGCCAATTCAAGAAGAATTAGCCACCGCATTGAATGAAATAAGTGGTAAAAAAGATTTTCAATTATTCTTATGTAATAGTGGTGCAGAAGCAAATGAGAATGCTTTAAAATTAGCTTCTTTCCATACTGGCAGAAAAAAGGTAATTGCTTTTAAAAAGTCATTTCACGGAAGAACTTCTTTAGCAGTTGCTGCAACAGATAATCCAAGTATTGTGGCACCTGTTAATGAAACAGATAATATTATATTCTTACCATTTAATGATATTTCAGTTTTACAAGCATGCTTTAATCAGCATGGCGCAGAAATTGCTGCCGTAATTATAGAAGGAATACAAGGGGTTGCTGGAATCCATGAAGCAAGTGATGAATTCTTACAAGCTATCAGAAAATGTTGTGACAATTTTGGTGCTGTATATATAGCAGATAGTGTGCAATGTGGGTATGGTCGAACTGGTCAGTTCTTTGCGCATGATCATGCAGGGGTAAATGCTGATATTTATTCAATGGCAAAGGGAATGGGGAATGGTTTTCCAATTGGTGGAATATTAATTGCGCCACATATTCAAGCTAAGTTTGGCATGCTAGGTACCACATTTGGAGGGAACCCATTAGCATGTGCAGCAGCATTAGCAGTAATAGAAGTTATGCAACAAGATCAATTAATCAAAGCAGCAGCAGAGAAGGGGGCTTATTTAATTAATGCTTTAAGAAACACTCCTGGGGTGAAAGTAGTAAGAGGAAGAGGGTTAATGATTGGATTTGAAATGGAGGATCATTTACAAGACCTTAAAAAAGTTTTACTAAATGACTTTAAAATATTTACGGGCGAAGCAAAGCCAAATGTAATACGTTTACTTCCTTCCTTAGCAATTTCGATGGAAGACATAGATTTATTTTTAACAGGGTTGAATGTAGCGATTCAACAAATGACGCAAAAGAAAGATTAAGCGAATGAAGCAGTTTATTTCAGTAAAGGATGTGAGTGATGTTAATGCATTAGTAAAAAAAGCGTTGGCATACAAAGCCGACCCGTTAGTGGATAAAGCATTAGGGGCTAATAAAAGAATTGGATTACTTTTTTTGAATCCAAGTTTAAGAACAAGACTTAGTACACAAGTGGCTGCGCAGAACTTGGGTATGGAACCCATTGTTTTTAATGTAGACAAAGAAGGCTGGGCATTGGAATTTACAGAAGGTGCCATTATGAATGGAATTACAGTGGAGCATATTAAAGACGCTGCGCCTATTTTAGGCAACTATTTCGATGTTTTATGTATACGTACTTTTCCAAGTTTACAAAACAGAGAGGACGATTATGCAGAAAAAATTATACATCAATTTATAAAATACGCTGCAATTCCTGTTATTAGTTTAGAGTCTGCAACATTGCATCCTTTGCAATCTTTAACGGACCTCATTACAATCAATGAGTCAATGGCTCAGAATAAGCAGTTAACAAATAAAAAGCCTAAGATTGTGTTAACCTGGGCGCCTCATATAAAACCAATTCCTCAATGCGTGGCTAATAGTTTTAGCCAATGGATGACTGCATGGGGAGAAGCAGATTTTGTGATAACACACCCCGAAGGATATGAGCTTTCAGAAGAATACACAAATGGTGCAACTATCACAAACAATCAAGCTGCTGCCTTGAAAGACGCTGATTTTGTATATGTAAAAAACTGGAGTAGCTTTAAGGAATATGGAAAAGTAGCTTGTACGGACGCTAACTGGATGTTGACTAACGAAAAATTAGCACAAACCAATAATGCTAAAGTGATGCATTGTTTACCTGTTCGTCGTAATGTGGAATTGAGTGATGAAATTTTGGACGGCACAAATAGTTTAGTAACTAAGGAAGCTTCCAATAGAGTATGGGCAGCACAGGCGGTATTGGCTGAAATTTTAGAATCAATCAATAATAAAATAAAATAAAATAGCTATTTGTATTTCACAAAAATAGCCATTCAACTTATAGGTAACAAGCGTTCAAATTATGGAATCATTATACGTCATTAAAATAGGAGGTAATATTGTTGACAACCCAGCGTTGTTAACAGAATGCCTAGCAGCTTTTGCTACCATAAAGGGGCAGGCTATTTTAGTGCACGGTGGTGGAAAATTGGCTACTAGTTTAGCCAGTTCCATGGGGGTAGCGCAAACCATGATGGAAGGGAGAAGAATTACAGACGAAGCAACTTTGAAAATTGTAACAATGGTCTATGCAGGCCATATTAATAAAAATATTGTTGCACAATTACAAGGCCTAGGGGTAAATGCTTTAGGCTTAACAGGAGCCGATGGGAATTTAATACAAGCTCATAAAAGAGTAAATGCTAAAATAGATTATGGATTTGTAGGAGACGTTGATAAAGTAAATGTTGATTTAATTCAAGTTTTACTTTCAAATAATATTAGATTAGTAGTTGCTCCTATTACCCATGACGCTAATGGACAATTATTAAATACAAATGCAGACACAATTGCACAAAGTATTGCTACTGCATTGGCGGGAATTTATGATGTGCATTTGATATATGGTTTTGAAAAAGAAGGGGTCTTAGTAGACATGAATGACCCCAGTTCAGTCATAGCAAAAATCGATAGACCCAGTTACGCCAAACTAAAAGAAGATAAAATCATCTTCGAAGGAATGGTGCCCAAAATCGACAATGCTTATTTAGCCCTAGACGGTGGTGTACAATCAGTCATCATTGGCAAGGCAGAAAAAATGAATGAATTAATTAACGGTACAGCTGGTACCACAATCAAAAACTAATGTCACAAAACAATTACATAAACAATAATATAGAATCTATAAAGGCACTACAGATAGATGCCATCGATTTATTAAAAACATTAATTGCAATCCCTTCTTTTAGTAAAGAGGAAGATCAAACCGCTGTCATAATTGAGCGATTTCTCAAAGAACATGGTATTAAAACGGAGCGTATTAAAAATAATATTTGGGCTACTAATCTATACTTTGATGTGAATAAAAAATCAATTTTATTGAATTCACATCATGATACCGTAAAGCCAAACAAAGGCTACACTTTTGAACCATTTAGTCCATTTGAACACGATGGTAAAATATATGGCTTAGGTAGTAATGATGCTGGAGGATGTTTAGTGAGTTTAATGGCCACTTTTTTATTCTATTATGATAAAAAAGATTTGCCTTATAATATAGTGTTTGTGGCTTCTGCCGAGGAAGAAATTTCAGGACAAAACGGAATCGAATTAGTGTTACATTCATTACCTAGTATTGAATTTGGTATAGTAGGGGAGCCGACTTTATTAGAAATGGCTATTGCAGAAAGAGGCTTAATGGTTTTGGATGTGGTGGCTACTGGCAAAGCAGGGCATGCTGCAAGAGACGAAGGAGAGAATGCGCTTTATCAAATTTTACCTGACCTTGAATGGTTTAGAACTTTTAAATTTGAGAAGGTTTCTGAATTGTTAGGCGCAGTGAAAATGACAGTAACTGTAATTGAAACAGACAATAAACAACATAATGTCGTTCCTTCAACTTGCAAGATGGTAGTGGATGTTAGAGTCAATGAATTATATAGTTTTGAAGAAATACTAGCAACAATTAATCAGCATGTAGGGGCTACTGTAACACCACGCAGTTTAAGAATGAGGTCCACAGGTATTGCATTAGAACACCCAATTATTAAAGCTGGCTTGGCACTTGGAAAAGGGTATTACGGTTCTGTTACTACCTCAGACAAAGCATTAATGAAATTCCCAACTTTAAAAATGGGACCTGGAGATTCTGCAAGAAGTCATACTGCGGACGAATATATATTTATAAAAGAAATCGAGGATGGAATAGTAACCTATATTGAATTACTTGAAAACATTTTATATTATGAGTAAGCTTTGGCAAAAGAATAGTAAAGTAGCAGCTGCTGTTGAAAAATTTACCATTGGTAATGACCAGGCAATGGACAAGTATCTAGCTGCTTATGATGTGCTAGGTTCTATTGCACATACAACCATGTTATCCGAAGTGGGCTTACTGACTAAGGAAGAACAAGTACAACTTAAAGCAGCGCTTGTTGAGATTTATCAAACTATACAAAAAGGAGATTTTAGTTTAGACGAAGGAGTGGAAGATATTCACTCTCAGGTAGAGATGTTATTGACTGCTAAATTGGGCGATATTGGTAAAAAAATACACAGTGCTAGGAGTAGGAATGATCAAGTTTTAGTGGACATTAAATTATTCTTACGTGCAGAAATAATTTCATTAACAACTGCAGTTGAAACTTTTTTTAAATTATTACAAGGGAAAAGCGAGACGTATAAATCTGATTTACTACCTGGCTACACACATTTGCAATTAGCAATGCCTTCTTCTTTCGGATTATGGTTAGGGGCTTATGCAGAAAGTTTGGTGGATGACATGACTATGTTACAAGCCGCCTACAAAGTGGTGAATAAAAATCCATTAGGTTCTGCAGCAGGTTACGGATCTTCTTTTCCTATTAATAGAACTAGAACAACTGAACTATTAGGTTTTGACACCCTCAACTATAATGTAGTTTATGCTCAAATGGGAAGAGGTAAGGCAGAGCGTGTAACTGCTATGGCTATGGCTAATATTGCAGACACGTTGTCTAGATTAAGTATGGATGCATGTTTGTTCTTAAATCAAAATTTTGGCTTTATTAGTTTCCCAGAAGAGTTGACGACAGGATCCAGTATTATGCCGCATAAAAAAAATCCAGATGTTTTTGAGCTAATTCGATCTTATTGTAATCGCATTAAAGCATTGCCTAATGAAATTATGATGATGACAACGAATTTGCCTTCTGGTTATCATCGTGATTTACAATTATTGAAAGAGCATTTATTTCCAGCATTCACGCAATTAAAAAATTGTATTGAAATGGCCTGCTTGATGATTGAGAATATGCATGTCAAAAAGGACTTATTAGAAGACCCTAAATATCAATTTCTATTTAGCGTTGAGGAAGTTAATAAATTGGTTAATACTGGTACACCTTTTAGAGATGCATACAAGCAAGTGGGATTAGCCATTGAAGCAGAAAAATTCACTTATTCTACACAGCTAGCTCATACACATGAAGGTAGCATAGGTAATCTTTGTACTGCACAAATAGCCTCAGAAATGAACAAGGTATTAGATAGTATGGAAATTGTTAAAGTTGACAAACAAATCCAGTTATTATTAAATATCTAGTGTATTTTTGACTACTAAATAAATTCTATATTTTAAAAGAGATACTATGAAAAAAGGGATTTTAATTTTTACATTTTTGGGATTATTGGTTACGTTGCAGGCGCAAACAAAAACGGTAGCAGGCAAACCAACTTCTAAGCCTAAACTGGCGTTAACTTTTACAGCAGCCCAGTCTTTGAAGACAACTAAAGACAGTGCTTCTTATGCTTTAGGGTATAGAATTGCACAAAGCATGAAAGGACAAGGATTACAAGACATAAGCATGTCATTATTTGAAAAAGGTTTTACTGCAGGAGTTCAGTCCAAGTCAGTAATTCCAGATAGCTTATTAGATATTTGCATTAAAACATACCAAGATAAAATGAGTACAGAAAAAATCGCTGCAAACCGTGCAGCAGGCGCTGAATTTTTAGCTGCGAATGCTAAAAGACCAGGAGTTGTTCGTTTAACGAATGGCTTACAATATGAAGTAATAGTTGCTGGTACAGATACCACAAAACCTACTTTAAAAAATACAGTAAGATGTCATTACCATGGCACTTTAATTAACGGAACTGTTTTTGACAGTTCAGTTCAAAGAGGTGAGCCTATTAGTTTCCCATTAAATGGAGTTATTAAGGGATGGCAAGAAGCTTTGCAGTTAATGACAGTAGGGAGCAAATGGAAATTGTTTATACCTTCAGAGTTAGCATACGGTGAACGTTCTGCTGGTGCCTTAATTGGGCCTGGATCTACTTTGATATTTGAAGTAGAATTATTAGGAATTAACTAATATAGTCTGTTATAAAAGTACACCCTGAACATTCCAATGTTCAGGGTGTTTTATTTAATATAATGTGGTAATTTTGAATTTCTATAAACTAATAGTATGAAGCAAAAATTTAGTTCGATTGTATGGATAGTAATGGTGGCTTTTGGCTGTACTCCTAATAATGTAAAATCAGATCCTGCTATTGCAAAAGTATTAGATAGTGCTGGATTGCAGGGCTCGTTTGCATTATTAGAAAATGGGACTGAATTGTTTACCATACATAATTTATCAAGCTATAAAGATTCCGCTTTTGCGCCATTAAATAGCTTTTTTATTGTACCTGCTTTAGTAGGAATTGATAAGGGATATATCACGCATGACAGTAGCACTTGGGTGTCCATGGATTCCACTTTAGCCTATAGTACATTGATTAAAAAAATAGGAAGAACTGAAATAATGAAAACTATCGACTCTTTACATTATGGAAAGGGAATCGTGAGCGCTCAACTAGATAGTTTTTGGTCAGATAATTCTTTAAATATTACAGCAGACGAACAATTGGGTTTGATAAAAAAATTATATTTTAATGAATTGTATTTTCAAAAACGTTCTCAAGAAATTTTTAAGAAAATGATTCTAAGGGAAGACAATGCTAATTACAAGCTAAGTTATATCGCAGCTGCCGATGCTGCTCAAAATAATGCTTGTTGGATAGTAGGTTTTGTAGAAGAAAACAAACACCCATTCTTTTTCGTGTTACATACCAATGCGAAAAATAATTCAGGTATACTTAATAAAAATGTTCAGGCTTTAAAGTCTATTTTGACACAACAAGGCTTTTTAAAAGGAGTGCGTTAATTATGCAACAATATTGTAATTCCTTAACCGCTTATAAGCGATTCATTACCCGCGAAGTAAAAGTGGGTAATCTGACTATTGGAGGAGCTCATCCAATAAGAGTGCAAACTATGACTACAACTGACACCATGGACACTGATAAAACAGTAGCTCAGGTGATTCAATGTATAGAAGCTGGTGCAGAATTGGTTAGGATTACAGCACCAAGTAAAAAAGAAGCAGACAACTTAGCTAATATTAAAGCAGCACTTAGGGCTAAGGGCTATGATACCCCTCTAGTGGCTGATATTCACTTTACACCAAATGCTGCAGAAATTGCCGCTACGATAGTTGAAAAAGTGAGAGTGAATCCAGGGAACTACGTTGACAAAAAGAAATTCGAACAAATTGAATATACAGACGACGAGTATATAGAAGAAATAGAACGTATTAGAGAGCGCTTCTCTCCTTTGGTATTAATATGTAAAGCGCATGGAACTGCAATGCGTATTGGCACGAATCACGGGTCCTTGAGTGATAGAATTATGAGTAGGTATGGTGACACAGCAAATGGTATGGTGGAAAGTGCTATGGAATTTTTACGTATTGCAAGAAGCTTGGACTATCATCAGATTATATTAAGTATGAAATCCAGTAATCCTCAAGTTATGGTGCAGGCATATCGATTACTAATACAACAAATGCAAAATGAATTTGGTGAATCTTACCCATTACATTTAGGGGTTACAGAAGCAGGAGATGGAGAGGATGGTCGTATTAAAAGTGCAATAGGAATTGGAACTTTATTAGAGGACGGAATAGGAGATACGATTAGAGTAAGTCTAACAGAGGACCCAGAATTAGAAATTCCAGTTTGTAAGGATATTGTAAAAAGGTATAACGACAGAGTACTACAAAACACTAATTCAATTTTACCAATCGAAAAATTGACTTATAGTCCCTTTGAATATAAAAGAAGACATACAAGTACAATTGAGAATATTGGGGGTGTTCATGTGCCTGTGGTTATTGCAAATATGAGTCAAATTGAAAATATAAATAGAACTAATTTAGTGGCAATAGGGTATACCTATAACGAAAGTACAGACAAATGGAATATTGCAGATGCAGCAGCAGACTACGTTTACACAGGTTCACAAAAATTAAACTTTGATTTACCAGGTACTTTAAGGGTTATTATTAATCAAGCCAATTGGGAGCCTGAAATTGGGGTACAAAAATATTTTCCATTATTCGACTGGTCTGAATTTTTAGCGAGTACTAAAAAAAGCAATGCTATAAACTTAGTGATGGTAGACTGTTATAGTACCAATTCAACTATTTCGGATGAACAGTTAAAGACCATTGCAAAAGACCCTACCGTCGTATTTTGTTTAGGTAGTAGGCTAGTGAACGCAATGCCTGCAGTGAGAAGAATGATTGTGAAATTAATGGAATTACAAATTGAGACTCCTGTTGTACTCATGACAGAGAGTAGTTGGAATAGTACCGACGAACATTTAATACATTTTGCAACTGAGACAGGTGCTTTATTTTTGGATGGAATGGGTGACGGTATTTTCTTGGACCTGTCGACTGAAGTATACGAGAAAGCAAAAAAGGGTACGAATGAAATGGGGCAGGTATCTGGAAGAAACTATGTAAATAATACTTCTATTGAACAGTTTTTAAACTCAACTAGTTTTGGCATTTTACAAGCTACTAGAACTAGAATCTCAAAAACAGAATATATTTCTTGTCCAAGCTGCGGCCGTACACTTTTCGAATTACAAGAAACTACGGCCAAAATAAGAAAAGTAACGAATCACTTGAAAGGTCTTAAAATTGCGATAATGGGATGTATAGTTAATGGTCCAGGGGAAATGGCGGATGCTGACTTTGGATATGTAGGAAGTGGTATTGGCAAAATTACTTTATACAAGGGTAAGGAAGTAATGAAACGTAATATTGATAGTGCCATTGCTGTTGATGAGCTAATAAAATTATTAAAAGAAAACGATGCTTGGGTTGATCCCCAATAATGGTTGAAATCCTAATATCATGTATACTATTATTTATAGTTTGTTTTATTTAATATCCTTGATACCATGGAAGATTTTTTATTGGATCAGTGACTTTATTGCTTTTTTATTGCAATATATAATTAGATATAGAGCGGATGTTATTAAAAATAATTTAGCAATCGCATTTCCTAATAAATCGTTGAAGGAAAGAAATAAAATCACATCCGAATTTTACCAGCAGTTTACGGACTCATTTATAGAGACTATTAAACTACTTTCAATTTCTACTAAATCTTTTGAAAAAAGGTTTACTTCAAATGTAGAAGTCTTAAATGATTTACATAAAACCGGCCAAAGTGTGCAAATAATGGCTGGACATTTTTTTAATTGGGAATTTGCAAATTGGGGTATAGCAAAATATAGTAAGTATCCATTTATTGCAGTTTATATGCCTTTAGGGAATCGTTTTTTTGACAAAATGATTTTAGATATGCGTTCTAGATATGGCAGTATTATGATCCCTGCCACTAATTTCAGGAATCAGTTTCATCAATATGCTAGTAAAGGTAATTATGCAATGGCTCTAGCTGCAGACCAAAATCCAGGTAATCCTATGTCTGCATTTTGGGTTCCTTTTTTCGGACAACCCACTCCATTTGTAAAAGGTCCTGAGAAAGGCGCGAAATTAAATAATACTGCGCAGGTATTTGTTCATTTTTACAGAACAAGTAGAGGACATTATCATTCACAATATGAGATTATGACTACTTCTCCAAACTACTTTAAAGATGGTCAATTGACTGCTTTATATGTAAAGGTTTTAGAGGAAAAAATAAAACTATATCCTTCTAATTATTTATGGAGTCATCGAAGATGGAAATATAAATTTGAAGCGGAGAAGCACGGTAAGCTATTAGTTACTAATAACTAGATGTCTAATGTATCGTCTGAATTTTTAGGAGCTTTAATTTTATCGAATTTGAATTTGTCTTTCAAAAATTGAACTGCTTCCCAGCCATCGTTTACGATTCTATTATTATGTATACCTTGCTTTTTTAATATTGTTGAAGCAATGCTTGCATCTTCTCCATTATCGCTAATAATGTAAATATTAAAATGCTCGTCTAATTCTGACATACTACCAGGATCGGCCAATTCAACTAATGGCAAACTAATAGAGCTTTTAATATGAGAATCTTGGTATTGATCTTCTGTTCTAACGTCAAGTATCATTAGGTATTCGTCAAATGGTATATCCATTGCTAATTCATCAACGTCTACATCTATTAATATGTCAAATTTCTTTTCCGCTTGTATCCAAGATTCAAATCCACCTTGTAAAACTCCTTTTATATTACTAAAACCTAGTTTATTAAAAATAGTTAATGTTTCTTGCTCAGTTCCATTAGGAGCTATTAAAATAATTTCACTTTCTAATTGTATAAAACCCATAGCTATTAATTTACCTATTTGATGTTTAGGTGAATGAATTGAGTTAGGTATATAGCCTAGTTTTAAGTGGTCCAAATTTCTAGTATCTAATACTATAATATGGTCTTCTTTTAATAGCTCCTGGAATTGTTCAATGGATAATAACATTTCTAAAATTTACCCTACTAATTGTTCAACAAATTGATTTACTTGCTCTAAGCGTGTGTAGTCTACTTGGTAAAAAATAAATTTTCCTTCACGAATTGTTACTACAATCCCTGCTCTTCTTAAAATAGCCAAATGTTGCGAGGCAACAGATTGTTCTAATCTAAGTTTTACATAAATTTCAGTAACTGTCATTTTTTGATGCTCGTCTATTAGCTTCAAAATTTGTTGACGTAATTTGTGATTTAGGGCTCTCAAAATCATTGCAGCTTTTTTGCTATGCAATAAATCCACTTTTAATGGTGCTTTGCCATTTGTAAGTTGTAATACAGGTAATGATTGGTTCATGACAATAAAAGTATTGGGGGGGGTTTAGAACTAAAATTGCACTACAAAGTTAATACATAATGTTTAAATATGTATATTTTTATAATATATTATAATTTGATTTTCCTTTTTTCCCAAAACCGCTAATTGGCTTTAGTTTAGCTTAATAATCTATAATTATTTCATGTAAAAATCCTTGATATAGTTTGGACTACTATAAGCAAGATTTTCAAAACTCAGATTTTTGTATTTTTCTATAGCCAATGCGATAAAATCTTGAATTTCATAATGACTATCTATAAAATGGAGTTTTGAATTAGCTAATAAATCTTTCGTTTTAGTAACTCCTGAACCTATACAATAAACAGGTCCCTTTGCAATACAATGTTCTAAGTATGCAGTATCTAAAATAATAGCTTGTTCATTTAAAATTATTTTTTGATTTTGATCAAAAATAGCTCCAAATACTTCCATCCTTCTGGCATCAATCATTGCAAAAATTTCAAATTGGCTTGCTTCCTCCTTATTGATTGCAATGGTTCTTATAGCAGCATTCGCTAATAATGATAAGGTAGATAATCCAATTAATGGCTTTTTTAAAGCGTAAGCAATTCCCTTGGCGCTGGATAAGCCAACTCTTAGTCCTGTATAACTACCTGGTCCCATTGTTACCACTATTGCGTCAATATTTGTTAATGAAATACAATGAGTGCTACAAATGGTGGCAATTGCTTCTTGTACAAATTGAGCATGGGTATTGGATATACTGTTTTCAGCTATAGCTAATACTTTATTGTTATTAGTTATAGCGACAAACGCTTTTTCACCTGCTGTGTCTATATGTAGTAAAATTGCCAAAGTATTTGATTGTTTTGCAAAAATAGGTTGGTCAAGTGATAGAAAAACAAGAAATTGCAATTCTTAATTAAATATTATGCCAAAACAGATCATTGAATCAACAAAAGTACCTGCACCAATTGGACCTTATAGCCAAGGAGTCATCGCAAATGGCTTTTTCTTTGCTAGTGGACAAGTAGCATTTGACCCAGCTACTGGTGAATTAGTATTGTCAGATATTCAATCGGAGACAAAGCAAGTAATGGAAAATATCCATTCTTTATTAGAAGCTGCTAACTTAGCATTTGTAAATGTGGTGAAAACTACTATTTTCTTGAGCGATATGGCTCTTTTTGCTCAGGTAAATGAAGTGTATGGATCTTATTTTACAAGTAATTTTCCAGCTCGTGAAACAGTTGCTGTTAAAACATTGCCAAGGAATGTGAATGTTGAAATTAGCATTACTGCAGTTATCGAATTATAATCTGATAACTCGTTTTTAAAATAAATAAGTCATGGGGTTTCACATAGTGGACCCCCATTTTATTATTGAAACAATTAGGAACTCCGCTTAAGTTTTCTATAGCTACACTTTTCCTATTGTCAGGAGTATAAATTTGTAAATAAGGGTAGTTAATTTCTGGGTGAACTATAAGTTTGAATTTAGCACTCTCTAAAAAACAATATGGATGAAGCGGATCAAGTATATAGCAGCTATCCAAATGAATACCAGATAGCATTTTACCATTATCGAATACGGTATCACTTTGAATTTTCCCAGTTGGTAATAATTCGTTGTCGTATTCGATTTTTCCGATATTATTAAATTGTAAGATACTGTGCTCAATGGTATCTTCTAATTTAAAATAAGGATGCCAACCGTCCATCATTGGAATTGCTTGAGTAGAATTGTTTATTATAGTAGTTTGTACTGAAACTTTATTTTCGTTCGAAATGGTCCAAACTAATTGAATGGTATAAGGAAAAGGGTAGCCCTTGTCTGTACCTAAATATTCATGTTTTAATATTACAGTTGCTTCTAATTCATTATTAGTAGTTGATTCGATAGAATATACAGCATCATAAATAAAACCGTGAAGCGCGTGTGCTCCAAGGTAAAATTTGTCAATGGTGAATTCCTGTCCAAAGTGCTCGTACTTTCCATTTTGCAACCTGCATGAAAAAGGGCTCATTTTACCACTTTTAAATCCATTATTTTCAAAAGAATCCCATCCATTACTAAAATTATTTCCATCAATGAATTCATGATTTGTTTTTTCATTATTAACAATCCAGCTATTCAAAAGCCCCCCTTTAGTAGAAATAGTTATTTGAATCCCATTTTGGGGATGGCGAATTATGATTTCCTCAAAATCGAATATGGGTTTAACAATTATTTCAAACGACATATTGTTGTGTTTAATGGTAAATCAAAACTATTCTATTAACTTTGAATCATAAAAATAATATATGCGTTATTGTATTTTTTTTGGGTTGTTATTTACTAGCATTCTAGGTTGGGGCCAGTCTTTGTCTAAATATGACAGTACAATGAAAATCGGAAAATCGGGGTATCGTATTTCTTGTATCAATAAATCACTAGATAGGAATATTTTAAATATTAGACCAATTGGTTTCAAACCAGAAGTAAGAGAAGTGTCCCTTGAATTGAAAGGAAGAGTTACCAGTGCAGAAATCGATGATTTAAATATGGATGGGTTTCCAGATATTATAATTTACATTTTGGACAAAGATGCAAGAGCTACTATTTTAAGTGTTAGTTCTCAGGCAAATGAAAGACTTGTTCCTATCTACTTTCCAGACATTACTAATGATATGCAACTGAGTAAGGGGTATCGAGGAAAGGATGAGTTTAAATTAGTTGAAGGAATTTTATTTAGAAAATTCCCTGTTTTTGAATCTGATACTACTATTAAAGTTCCTACCAATAAAGTGAGACAAATAATGTATCGAGTAGAACAAGGGGAACGTGATTCATGGAAATTTAAATCATTCAAAACATTTGATATGACTATTAATTAATTCCTTTTGTAATTACAATTTTACCAATTCCTTTTTCATTTCCTGCATCATCTCTAATAAATACAAGATATACTCCTGTAGATGGCTTATTGCCTTCATATGTTTTACCATTCCAAACTGCTTGTCCACCTAAGGCTCTTGTTTGAAATAATAATTTCCCATTTAAGTCTGTTATTTTTACAATAGCATTTTCCACTAATCCTCTGAAACTTATCATTCCATTGTAGTCGGGAGCTACTGGGTTTGGGAAAATAGTAATTTTATTTTGATTTATAGCTCCTTTGGTTGCAGTTCCCCTATAACTTACAGTTTGATTAATGCATATAAAAAATATTTCGCCAGTAGTAGGTGCTATTTTAATTTGTAGAACTGTGTCACTTGGGAGTGGACTATTATATTGTGTAAAATGTTCTACAATTTCATATCCATCTGAGCTCAAAAGCCACACTCCATTATTTGTCCCAATCCATTTTCTATTAGCTCCGTCAACAGCAATGCTATTGATCATTTCCTTTTGAAATAAATAACCATTAAATCCATTACTATTTACTGTGGGTATGAATGCATTGCAAGGGTCTTTTGCAAGATCGCCACATTGAAAAATGCCAATTCCATTATCTGTTCCAACCCATATTGAACCGGTAGCGTCCTCCACAATACTAGTTACTTTTGAACTTGGTAGATTCCCATTATTACTATTAGTGTTAAGTTGTTTCCAGACAGGACTTGAGTAATAATTTTCGGATTGGTAAATATATAGTCCTTGATTATTAGGTGCAATAATCCATACTTGCTCTTGCTGATTTACAATCATTTTATGAACACCAGAAAATGAAAAATTAGTGGGGGATACTACGGTAGTCCAAATATTATTACGTTGTTGGATAAGTCCTTGTTGATCTTGCAATGCCCACCCATTCCCTATTTTAGTAAAGTCAATAGCTGTAATTTCTCCTTTACTATTATTTAATTTAATTGATTCTATTTTCTGAAAATCTGTATTTGAATGAAATAACTGATTTTTAGCGCCTAACCAATAAGTTGCATTTTTAGGATTAACTGCGCTCGTATTAATCAATGGTAAAAAATTATTAGCAATACTTGAATAGTTATGCCAGCCAGATTCATTATAAACACCGAATCCATTGTTATTGCCATAGGGAGCAATTAAATTGGTTTCGTCAATTGCAATAGTCCCATTGATATTGTAACGAGGCCCGCCTAAATCAACCCAGGTATCTTTTTGATTATGAGATAATAGTCCATTAACAGTGTCAGCAATCCATAGGGTAGTACCATCTTCAAGTACATCAAATGGTGCAGCTAATATGGTACTATCTAAGATTGAATTTGTACTATAATCCGCATTAAGACGTATTAAACTACCTTTATTGTTATTCCTCGTGGTAAGTAGTAAACCTGTTTTGTCCTTGTTGATTTTTTCAATACTACCCATAAAATAATTAAATACCGGGCTGGACTGAGAAGCTTTGAATATTTGATGATTATTATATAAATACAATGTACCATTATAATTTAGTAATTTAGAAATGGATAAATTATTAAAATCGGATTTATTTTTCCATTGATTACTTACTATCCAGTTATTTTTCAACGGGCATGACATTAATCCATTTTCAGTAATGGCATATAAACTATCATTTAAAACTGTGGTTTGATAAGTGATTGTTGGTTGCCTGTTATTATTAGGGAACCAAGTATCTTTTATTTCATGTTGTTTTAAGTCAATAACAACAATGCCAAAACTAGTGGAAAGGAACGCCCAGTTTCCTTGAATATTTATATGATTAATTTTCTTTAATGCATATAAATTAGATAATGTTATATCATTAATAAGGTATACTTGATCACCTTGTCTAATATCAATTGTGCTATTATTATAGGCAATTATGAGTTGCAACAAGATTTTGTCCCAGGCAATGTTAGCAATACCAATTTCATGTAATCCATTAGATTTTCCAAGTAGCGCAACTTCATTATTTTTGTTCACTGTGAAAACCTGAGACTTGCTAGCACCATACAATTGGTCACCCATAACTAATTGTTGCACATTGTAATTTGCGTAATGTTCTCGCCACTGACCTATAGCTACTAATTTTTCTTGGCCATTACTAAATAATGTAAGTAAACAAAATAATATGAGCAGGTTGAGAAATTTCATGAAACTATTTTAATGCACTATAAATGACTTCTTGAATTTTAGGTCTTAAATTAAGTGTACTAAAAACTTTATTGTCTCTTGTCGGAAATACTCTATTTGATAGAAATATATATAACAATTCATGTTCAGGGTCTGCCCAAACGCAGGTTCCAGTAAAGCCAGTATGTCCAAATGTACTTTGAGAAGGACTTAGGCTAGGATAAGGGTCATTGGAATGTGCATTGTCTTTTTCAGGCTTATCGAAACCTAATCCTCTTCTACTATTGGGTGTATTGTATGCTGTATAGTTCGCAATAGTCTCAGGTTTTAAATATTGCTTGCCCTCCCAATTACCCTTATTTAAAAGCATCAAATATAACTTAGCGAGGTCTGTAGCATTACTAAATAAACCTGCATGTCCAGCAATGCCACCCATTGTTGAGGCCCCTTCGTCATGTACCGACCCTTGAATTAATTCATGTCTAAAGTAGTTGTCAACTTCGGTTGCTGCTATATTTTCTAGTCCTGTTTTTTGAAATGGTAAAAATCCAGTACTATGCATGTTAAGTGGTTTGTAAAACTGTTGTGTAGTATAATCACTTAGGCTCATGCCTGTTACTTGCTCTACAATTAATCCTAAAAAAATAAAATCGTTATCACTGTAAATATATTTACCTGCTTCTGTAACTGGGCTTCTTAATATTTTATTTTGAATGGTATCAGTCCAACTATTTAATAAATATTTTGAAGGACTTATCATTTTTTGATGTGTTAAATCGGCCACTGTGCTAACAACTCCTGGAATAAATTGACTGTCTTTTTGTAACAGTGCTTCGTAAAATTTTATATATGGGTATAAGCCTGCTTGATGTAGTAATAAATCTCTCAAACTAATTGTTGCTTTTGCATTTCCCCTTACCCATGGAAGATAATCGCCAATAGTCTTGTCTATGTTAATTTTCCCTGCTTCTACTAATTTCATAATTGAGACAGTAGTGGCGCTTACTTTAGTCACGGAAGCTAAGTCATAAACAGTCTGATCTGTAACTGCAGCAGTGCCGGCTCCAGCAATATGGCCATAAGATTTATTGAACACTATTTCATTATTCTTCGCAACTAAAACCTGGCAACCAGGAATTGCATTTTTTTGAATAGCGTCTGCAACAATAGAATCAATTACGTTTAACTTGCTGATGTCAATCCCTAGTGACTTTTTTTTTTCAAGCGTAATTGGTGTCGGGAAACTCATTTCGCCAATACCTTCCTTTAGAGTAGGTGAAACTGTAACCGGTAATTTTCCCGCAGCTTCTATCTTGCCTTGTAGCCAATCGTAAACTGCTTTTTGGCTGTATTCATTGTCCTCATATGCGAATAAGATATTATTAATTTTGTCAAAGTTGGCTGCAGCATATGGATTTCCCATAATTAAATGTGTCCAGTTTTCATGCCCAGGACTATTTAAAAAATTAATAATACTATGAGGAATTTCAAATTGTTTTGCAGGGCGTCTATTATAATTATGCAGTCCTATAATCACTTGATCATACCCACTTATGCTTTTTTGTAAAGTCAATAATTGAGATTCGTCAGTTCCATCAAAATATAATACTGTTATATTACTTTGATTTGACAAATTACTTGTTAGGTAGTTTGGTTTATTGATGTTTAATGCGATATAAGCAGTTTTTTTAGTAGGACTTAATATTGAATTTGTAGTAGGCCTTATAAAAGTCAAGGCCTGAGCTGACATTTGAGCTTTAAGTGTGCCTACTGACTTATTTAAATCTATAACAATATTAGTAGTATCTATTGTTTCTATTTTATTTAATCCATGCTTGTATTTGGCAGCTAATATTTTTTTAACTCTTGCATTAATATCTCTTTTTGCTAATCTGTTTTCTCTAATGGCTTTTCTAACTGCTTGGATAGATTGTCCAATATCTCCTGGCAAACACAGCATATCATTACCTGCTAAAATAGCTTGTACATTCGCTTCTCCTTCAGGGTAATAATTACTAATTGCTTTCATATCAAGTGCATCTGTTACAGTAATACCTTTAAACCCTAACTCATTTTTTAATAATCCATTAACTGCTTTTGCAGACAGTGAAGTTGGACGTTTAGGGGCACTATCTATTGCAGGAACTGACAAATGTGCAACCATAATAGACTCAACACCTGCAGCAATCAAAGCTCTAAAAGGAGCTAATTCTAATGAATCTAATTCAGTCCTAGTTTTATTTATTACGGGAATGTCTTTATGAGAATCTACAGACACGTCTCCATGACCAGGAAAATGTTTAGCAGTTGCCATTACACCATTGTCTTGTAGCCCTTTCATGTAGGCAATGCCGTAGTCAATTACGGTTTGCTTATTTTGTCCAAAACTTCGGTCATTAATAACGGGGTTCGCTGGATTGTTATTAATGTCAATGTCTGGAGCGTAGTCTACTTGAATACCTAGTCTTTTACATTGTGCTGCTATTGCTGCCCCCATTTGGTATACTAAATTACGAGAAGGCATAGCACCTAATAATAATTGTCTTGGGAACATATCTACACTATCTAAACGCATACCGACACCCCACTCTCCGTCAATAGTAATTAACAAAGGTGTTTTAGCAATTGATTGATAGTTATTTGTTTGAATAGCTTGTCTTACTGGGCCACCTTGAAAAAAGCATAACCCACCGATATTATATTTTTTGATTAATGCTGCTAATGAGTCAATTTTTTTATTGTCCCAATTGCTATGGGCTCTTAGTACCATTAGCTGTGCAATTTTTTCATCTAAAGAAAGGGTATTAAATTGCTTTTTAACCCATTTTTTTTCTGCTTTAGTTTGTGCAAATAAGGTTGCATTTAAACAAATAAGGCTAATTAAAATGCATGTAATTTTTTTCATAAAAAGAAGGAGGCTTTGGTATTGCAATTTAAGGATAAAAAAAAGCTTACCCGTTAATGGATAAGCTTTTTTGTGTCTTAGTGTATAAGATATAAATTTATTTAGCTGACTTCTCGGCTACTTCAGGCGATTCAGTCTCTTCGTCGTCAGTTGGTAAAACTGGTTCAATATTATTTTTCTTGATTTGGCTAAACCATTTAACCATTTTCTTCATGTCGCTTGCATAAACACGTTCGAAGTCCAAATTTGGGAAAGCTTTTTTGAAATAAGCGGTAACTGCTTTAGGATCCTTGTCGTCAGGTAGGGCTTCCTTAGATTTACCCATTGCAATAAATACTTCTGCTAAGAATACATTATCACGAGTAGTGTATACTTCAATACTTTCTAAATGAGAAAATTGATGTGCTCTAGAACTAATGAACTGAGTCGTGTTATTTTCCAAAGATCTAGCAATGGCACCGTCATTTTTGCTAGTTAATAATTCAAATAAGCCAGACATGCCAGAGACAGAGATTAAATTACTGTATTCCATAAGTTCTATTTCGTTTTTTTACAGCCGCAAATTACTGAAAAACCCTCAATTTTCATTTTTTAAACTACCTTTGTTTATCATTAAAAATCAAGCTTATGCCCGGTTTTGAATTTTTTGGAGAAGAAGAAAGAAAAGAAGTAAATGAGGTCTTAGAGACCGGTATTTTAATGCGTTATGGTTTCGATGGCCCAAGAAAGGGTATTTGGAAATCTAAAGAACTAGAACAAGCCATTTGTAAGACATTTGGTACGCAATATGCGCAACTAACATCCAGTGGTACTGCTGCTTTGACTACTGCAATGGCAGCATTAGGCGTAGGAGCTGGAGACGAGGTTATTATGCCTGCTTTTACCTTTGTGGCAAGTTTTGAAGCAGTTTTAAGTATGGGTGCTGTTCCTGTCTTGGTGGATATTGACGAAACCCTGACTTTGGCGCCAGCAGCGGTTAAGGCAGCAATTACAAATCGTACTAAATGCATTATGCCGGTACATATGTGTGGAAGCATGGCAGACCTAGATGCTTTAAAAGCTATATGTGATGAGCACAATTTAATCTTATTAGAAGATGCTTGCCAAAGTATTGGTGGAACCTATAAAGGGAAAGCACTTGGAACAATTGGTCATGCAGGAACCTTCTCATTTGATTTTGTAAAAACTATCACTTGTGGAGAAGGGGGTGTAGTTATGACAAATAATCAAGAAGTATATACCAAAGCAGATGCATTTACGGACCATGGACATGATCATTTGGGTATTGACAGAGGAGCAGATTTACACCCTATGTTAGGCTATAATTTTAGAATTAGTGAACTACATGCTGCTGTTGGGTTAGCACAAATTAGAAAGTTGGATACCTTTTTGACGATACAAAAAAAGAATAATCATATTTTGAGAACTTATATGGAACAAGTGCCTGGCATTAGTTTCAGAGTAGTGCCTGATCCTGCAGGAGACAGTGCAAGCTTTTTGTCTTGGTTCTTACCGTCTAAAGAAAAAATGGAGACTGCTATTGAAGCATTAAAAACAGCTGGCATTTTTGCTGGAAATTTTTACTGGTTCGCTAATAACTGGCATTATATAAAAAAGTGGGATCATCTTAAAAATGTAAATAGTTTATATGCTTTAAATGAAGCGCAACAAACAGCCCTTAAAAAATTGCAAACCACTTCTTTTGAATCAAGTGATGCCATTATGGCTAGATGCGTTTCTACAGCTATCAGTTTAACTTGGTCTGAAGAACAAGTACATGCAAAAGGAGCACAGTTTTTAAAGGTTTTAAAGGAAGCTCTTTCCTAAAAGTTTATAAGTATGTCACTAGGGCAGTCACTGCAGCAAAGACAACTACAAAGGTTGTCGCCTCAGCAAATTCAGTTAATGAAATTGTTGCAAATCCCTTCTGCGCAAATTGAGCAAAGAGTTAAAGAAGAATTAGAAGAGAATCCAGCATTAGAAGTAAATGTAGATTTGCTGGATGCGGAAATGGATAAATCTTCTGACGAAATCAATGATGATTTACTTTCTGACTTAGGAGATGAAGAAGAGGTTCCAGTGGATGAATATGAAATGAGCAATGAGGAATTAGGCGACTATAATTATGATGACGATGGGGACATTGCAGACTATAAAACAAAAGACGACTATTATCCGGAATTGGATAACGATAAAGTTATTCCAATTAAAGCAGAAGCAAGCTTACATGAATTATTGATGGATCAATTAAGTATGTTGGCATTAGAGGATAGTTCGTATAAAATTGCAGAACAAATTATTGGCAGCTTAGATGATGATGGTTATTTAAGAAGAGCATTAAGATCTATTGCAGACGACTTGGCATTCAAACAAAGTATGTGGGTTGAAGAAAAACAAATTGAGACTGTATTAAAAAAAATACAATCATTTGACCCAGCTGGAATTGCCGCTCGCGATTTGCAAGAATGTTTACTACTTCAATTAAAAAGAAAGGAAGAAGAAAATGCAAATGCATTTCACGATGCTAAAGAATTAGCAAGCTTCGAAAATCGTAAGCTAGCAATTTTAGTTATCGAGAAATATTTTGAAGAGTTTACACGCAAGCATTACGATAAAATTCAAAAAAGCTTACATATTGATGATGCAGGTTTGAAAGAAGTACTACATCAAATTTTGGCTTTGAACCCTAAGCCAGGTGCAGAGACTTCAAGGTTAAACGAAGCTGAAATGTATATCATTCCAGACTTTACTGTGATAATAAACAATACAAAATTAGAACTAACCTTAAATAGTCGTAATGCACCTCCTTTAATGATTAGTGATGATTATAAAATGATGCTTAAGGAATATGAAGGAGGTAAAAAGCAAGATAAGGCACAAAAGGAAGCGGTGTTTTTTATCAAGCAAAAAATTGATTCCGCTAAATGGTTTATCGAAATGATCTTGCAAAGACAACAAACATTGTTGTTAACCATGAATGCTATACTAGTTCATCAGGATTCTTTTTTCATGAGCGGGGACACTACACAGTTAAGACCTATGATATTGAAAGATATTGCAGAGAAAACTGGATTAGATGTGTCAACCGTAAGTAGAGTGGCTAATAGTAAATATGTACAAACTGAATTTGGTACATTTTTACTTAAGTATTTTTTCAGTGAGTCATTGACAACAGATTCTGGAGAAGAAGTGAGTACAAAGGAAGTGAAAGCAATACTACAAGAGTTGATTCAACAGGAAGACAAGCATAAGCCATTAAGTGATGATGAATTAACAGAACAACTTCAAGAAAAGGGTTACAACATTGCTAGAAGAACCGTTGCGAAATATAGAGAGCTCTTAAATATATCAGTAGCAAGACTTAGGAAAGAATTATAAATAAAAATTTAGCTAGAAATAATAATAATAAATCAAGCCCAATAAATACATGGAAAATGCACAGTCTTCGGTTTTAAAATATATTTGCCAATTTATTTCTTATATTTTTCACCCTTTATTTATACCAACTTATTTCGTGTTATATCTAATGACTATAATTCCTTATGAATTTGTAGGCATTACGGAATGGCAATTGAAAATGCGTTTATTTAGTGTTTTTTGGTTGACAGCTTTTTTTCCTGCATTCGCGGTTTTTTTAATGTGGAGATTAAAATTGAATACAAGTATCTTTTTGAGAACACAAAAAGAGCGTATTATTCCATATGTAATTACAATGTTTTTTTATTGGTGGATGTATTATTTAAGCAGAAACTTTACCGATCAGCCTATTGCGTTAAAGTTTTTCTATTTTGGTATTTTCATAGCAAGTGCGGTAGGTTTGATTGTAAACAATTTCATGAAAGTGAGTTTGCACACAATGGGGGTCAGTGGTTTATTGACTGCCGTTGTAATGGTAGGCTTACATTACCCAATAAATAACCTAAGTTGGACGATGTTGGCTATTCTTATTGCTGCAATTGTTACCAGTGCTAGAATGCTTGTAAGTGATCATACTAAAAAAGAGTTAATAATTGGTTTTATAATTGGAATAACTACACAAGTAGCAGCTTATTTGTGGGTTATTTAATACTTAAATTATAAGTTTATGTGGTATCGATTAGGTCAATCTATTGTAAAGTATAGACGAACGTCTTTATTGACTTTGGCAGTTACTACTGTAATAATGGGTTATTTTGCTAGCCAAATTAAATTGAGCTATGAATTTACTAAAGCTATCCCCGAGAACAATGAGAAATATGTAATCTATAAGAAGTTTGTAAGCCAGTTCGGCGTTGACGGAACAACAATGGTAGTAGGTTTTCAGACTGACAAACTATATACTCCTAATGTGTTTAATGCAATGCAAGAACTGCAGATTTCTATAAAGTCCATATCAGGTGTCACGGAGGTTTTAGGAGTGCCAAGTGCTTATAACATTATTAAAGACAGTGTAACATCTAAATTTAATGTTCAAAAGGTTTTCAATACATCTTATCTAAATGATAGTACTTTACTAGCTGATAAAGCAAAGTTTGAAGAACTCCCGTTTTATAAAAATTTATTATACAATCCAGATAGCAGTTCCTATATCATGGCAGTAAGTTTTATACCAGATTCTATAAACAGCGGATCTAGGACACGCATTATAAAAACATTAGAATCTAAGTTGGCAATATTTCAGCAAAAGACGGCGCTTGCCTTACATGTTAGTGGTCTTCCATATATAAGAACCATTTTAGCAGAACGCATTAAAAAAGAGATGCTTTGGTTTTTAATAGGTTCACTTTTATTATGTGCTATAACCTTGTTATTATTCTTCAGATCTTTTTCTGCTATGCTATTAAGCTTGACTGTTGTGGCAATGGGAGTGATTTGGAGCTTTGGCACAATGGTTTTATTAGGACAAAAAATAACTTTATTAACGGCATTAATACCGCCATTGATTGTAGTTATTGGTATTCCTAATTGTATTTATTTTTTAAACAAGTATCATACTTCTTTTAAAGAAACGCTTGACAAAGAAAAAGCGATTGTTCAAATGGTAGGCAGAATGGGTATTGTTACTTTGTTTTGTAATATTACTGCTGCTATTGGTTTTTTTGTATTTGCATTCACAAAAAGTCCTTTGTTAAAAGAATTCGGATGGGTTTCGGGTCTGAATATTATGGCATTGTTTTTTATTAGTTTATTTTTTATTCCTCCAGTACTAACCTATTTACAGCCTCCTCAACCTAATCATGTCAAATATTTAGACAATAAATTTTTAGAACGTGTTTTAATAAAAATTGAAAAATGGACATTTGATCATACTAAATGGGTATTTGGAATTACTATTTTTTTAGTAATAGTGTCTAGTTTCGGATTAACAAAAATTAAAAAAGAAGCTTTCATTGTTGACGACTTACCTAAAAAAGATAAATTATATACCGACTTAAAATGGTTTGAACAAAATGCAGGTGGAGTAATGCCACTAGAAATTGTAATTGACACTAAGAAAAAAAATGGACTTACTAGAAGTTTGAAGCCATTAGAGAAAATTGAAGAATTACATGAGTTCTTAATTACACAACCTGAATTAGGGAAACCTATTGGCTTAGTAGAGGGAATTAAATTTGCTAAACAAGCCTATTATGATGGAGACAGCAATGCCTATAGTATACCAACAGGAACTGAAATGGCATTTATTGGTCCTTTCCTTAGTCCTAAAAAAGACTCCATTCAGAAAAATGGCGGTGCAACTGCTGACATTAAAGGGCCTACTGCTTTACTAAGCAAGTTCATTGATGCGGACAAAAAAGCCACAAGAATTAGTGTGAATATGAAAGACATTGGTAGTGCTAAATTACCTGCTTTTTTAGTTAGAATTGACAGTGCTACAAATGCATTGTTTGATAGTACTAAATATCATGTGGAAATTACTGGCAGTAGTGTTACTTTCTTAGAGGGCAGTAATTTTATAATCAGAGGGTTAGGAGAGTCAATATTTTGGGCATTCTTATTAATTGCTATTTGCATGATCTTCTTGTTTAGGTCATTCCCAATATTAATGTGTTCATTGATCCCAAATATTATTCCATTACTTATTACAGCTGGCATTATGGGTTGGGTAGGTATCTCTTTAAAACCATCTACGGTGCTGGTTTTTAGTGTTGCATTAGGAATTGCAATTGACGTCACTATACGATTTCTTGTCAATTATAAGCAAGAACTTCCTCATTTAAACTATGAGGTAAATAGTACGCTTGTACAAACTATCAGACATACTGGAATTAGTATCATTTATACTTCCATGGTCTTAGTTGCAGGTTTTGTCATATTTTGCTTTAGCGATTTTGGAGGTACAAAGGCACTAGGGTGGTTAACTTCGCTTACTTTAATTGTAAGTACATTAACAAATTTGGTATTATTGCCTGCACTTATTAAAACATTTATCAAGCAACGATAAATTAATTTCAATAAAAATGCCCCCATTCTGTGTCTAACTATTTGGGGGCATTTCAAAAAATAGTAGCTTGTTTATTTTAATACGCTTTCAAGCGTAGCAAGTAAAGCGGGTCCTCTTAATTCTTTACCAATAATTTTTCCAGAAGGATCTATCAACACATTAAATGGAATTCCTTCAATTTGGTAAGCGCTAACTACTACACTTTCCCATTTCTTTAAGTCACTAACATGTTGCCAGTTAAGCTTGTCTTCTTTGATAGCTTCAAGCCAACTAGCTTTATCGTCATCTAAAGAAACGCCTAAGACAGTGAAATTTTTCTTTTTATATTTTTCAAAAGCGGCTACCACATTTGGATTTTCACCTCTACAAGGTCCACACCAGCTAGCCCAGAAATCAACCAAAACATATTTACCTTTTAAGCTACTAAGTGAGATGATGTTACCATTCACGTCTTGTAAAGCAATTTCAGGTGCCATTTCGCCAATAGCAATTGGACCAGCTTTTACATTTGATTGAACTTGAGAATTTAACATTGTCACAAATTGAACTAATGGCTCTGCCTTTGTTTTTTCAGCTACAGCTTTTGCCATTGCCAAGACTTTTGCAGACTCCATTGACCTAATACTTAAATCCAATGCATAATAAATAAATGCAGGGCTAGTCGCTTTATTAATGGAAGTCTCTAGAAATTGGTTTAGGTCGTTTATTTTTTCAGTTTTCTGTTTTTGAACCCAGAAAATTGTACTGTCTTTAGCTTTTTGCTTTTGTAAGTAATCCAGATTATACAAAGTAGCAAATATAGAAGAGTCCTTTTTTCTATAAGTAGTTAAAAATCCAAGTAGTTCGGAACTATTTTTTGATCCTTTAATAGAATAAGATTGATAATCATTCGCATCTGCATTAATTTGAATATTTTCTTCGTCATTTATAAAAATGATTTCTAAATCCTTTTCTGTTGCAATTCTGTATATACCTTCTTGCTTTGCTATAAAGTCAAAACTATATTTCCCGTCATCTTTTAATGTAATTGAATCTAATGTCACTATAGATTTACCCCCATATGGAACTTCTTGTAATAATAATTTTTGTGTAGAGGCATGCGTTATCCTTCCAGAAACATTATAGCTTGACTCTTTATCTTTTTTATTACAGCTGCTTGTTATAAATAACAATACAATAATTCCAATTTTGAATATTTTATTAATCATGATGATAATTTATTGAGATAATTTTTGTTCTAATAATTGTGTTGTGACTTTAGGGTCTGCCTTTCCTTTACTTAATTTTTTTACTTCTCCTACAAATAATCCTATTAAGCCCTTTTTCCCTTTTTTATATTCTGCAACTTTTTCTGGGTTGGTTGTCAAAACTTGGTCTACCCAATTTGTGATTTCTTCCGCAGAATTATTTTGTAATAAATTATTTGCAGTTGCAAAGTCAAGTGGATGTTGTGGATCTGCTATGATACCCTTAAATACTTTACTCGATGCAACCGAAAAACTTAATTGATTTGTTTCCACTAAATTTAATAAACCTGTCAAATGGGGTAGTAAGGTTATTAATTCAGCATAGCTAGTATTGGTTTCGTTTAGATGCTCTCTAATAGGACCTAATATCCAGTTTATAGCAGCTTTATAATGCTTTGTCTCTTTTGTCCATAAATTATAAAAATCTGCTTCTTGTTTATTTTCTCCTATTTGATCTACATCATATTCAGACAAACCGAATTTACTTTTCCATTCTAATTTTAATTCATTCGGAAGTGCGGGTAAGGAAGCTTTGATCTCGCTAATATATTCATCTGTTAAATGAAATGGAGCTAAGTCAGGGTCAGGAAAATATCTATAGTCATTCGCATCTTCTTTATCTCTAATTGAAAAAGTAGTGTCATTGTCTGCATTGAAACTTCTAGTTTGCTGAATAATAGTCTCCCCGTTTTCTACCATATCAATCAATCTATCAATTTCGAATTCAATTGCTTTTTTGATATTCCGTATGGAGTTCAAATTCTTTACTTCTACCCTTGTTCCTAATTGAGTAGCACCTTTTAGTCTTACAGATATATTTGCGTCACATCTTAAACTTCCTTCTTCCATATTCCCATCACAGATGTCTAACCATCTTACTATCTTTCTTATTTCAGAAACATAAAGAAATGCTTCTTCTGCACTATTTATGCAAGGCTCAGTTACGATTTCAATTAATGGTGTTCCGGCTCTATTCAAGTCAATAAATGTGTCAGTAGGGGAGAGGTCATGTATGCTTTTCCCAGCATCTTCTTCTAAATGAATTCTATTAAGGATAATTTCAATTTGTTTTCCATTTAATTGAATGGGAACTTTACCTCCAACGCATATGGGAGTTGTATGTTGTGATATTTGATACCCTTTGGGTAAGTCTGGGTAGAAGTAATTTTTCCTTGCGAAGTAATTATTTTTTTCAATTGCACAATTACATGCCAAGCCCATTTTGATTGCATATGCAACCGCAGTTGCATTGGTCTTAGGTAAGGTTCCAGGATGACCTAAAGTAATAGGGCTAACATGTATATTTGGGTCTGCTCCAAAACTGGTGGCGTCACCACAAAACAATTTGCTCTTAGTTGCCAATTGAGCATGGATCTCTAATCCTATAACAGCCTCATATTTGTCCAAATTTGCCATAGGGCAAAAGTACAAATTAATGGGCCGCTAGCATAAAAAAGCCCTTCGATTTGTAAATCGGAGGGCTTTTTTATTACAATCCAATAAAACAGTTATAAATCAGCAGTTTTTAGCTTTTTTGGAAGTTTAACTTCAATGATTTTGGCTATTCCATCTCGCTTAATCCCAAATTTTAAAACTTGTCCAGCTTCAAAATATTCCCATTTTAGATCTGATACTTCTTTAATATCATTTTTGTCCAATGAAAAAATGATGTCATTTACCTTTATACCTGCTTTTTCCGCTGGAGAACCAGGAATTACTGATTTGACTTTAACACCTTCATTGGATTCAAGATCTTCTATTGAAATACCTAATTTGGGTTTTTTTATATTGTCTATAATGCCATCCATGTCTGGCATATTTGGCATTCGAAAATTAAAATTTTTATCTCCCATTCTATTTCTAAAATTTGGACTATCGATATCACCAGGAATATTAAAATTAAAATATTGTGCTTTAGGTGTGTTCTTATTTTTTGCTAATTGAGTTGTTAGTTTAGCTTCTTTACCCGCTCTTAAATAAACAATTATCACTTTGTCTTCTGGGTTTAGTTTTCCTACTGTTTCATATAAATCTTTTGGACCTTTAATACTAGTTTCATTTACTTTAGTAATGATATCATTTTTTTTAAGACCGGCTTTTTCTGCAGGACTTCCTTCACTTACTTCATTTACTAAGGCACCTAAATCATTTTCTGCAGTAATGACACCAAGGAAAGCTTTATTAGGATTAGGCTGTGGAGGAGGAGCCATCATATTGAATTGATCATCTTCAATTAAGTTATCTAGTCCATCTATTTCATTCAATTCATTTAATCTATCTTCGGATTTGCCGTTATGATCATTTGTAATAATTTTTATTTTGCCTAGTTTCTTTAGTCTAGGATCGTTTTTGTCTGCTTCTTTACCATTAATAATTACTTTATCACCGTCTACTAAAATAGTAAGATTGTTTGTGGTGTCTACAATTTGTGGTGATTTTTTTGTAACTATTTTTTTCTCAATTTTCACCTCTTGGCTATGAACTTTAGTTTGTCCTAGTAAAGAGCTAAATAATAAAAGGCTTGCAATTTGCTTTATCATAAAATATGTTTTGTATGAAATGATTTGTTCTTCAAAATTAAGAAAATATCTTAACTACGAAACAATTCGGAAATGTTAAATTTTTTTAAAAGGAGCTGGGGTGAGATCAACAAGGAACTACAGAATAATAAAAAAAGCATCCTTGATTTACTAAGGATGCCTTGATTTTCAATGTTTTATACTTTATAATATCGCTTTTACAGCTAATATTACTTGTTCTAATTGGGTAATATCTTGGCCGCCGGCAGTTGCTAATGTTGGCTGACCACCACCGCCACCTTTGATCAATGGTGCCACTTTTTCTTTAATAATTTGAGGTGCCTGCCAGTTTTTAGAACTAACTAAGCTATCACTAATAGCTAAAGCAACGGTGGCTTTTTCTCCAACAGCAGCGGTTAATATAACAACTGAACAAGTATGAATTGCACCAAGTAATTGTGCTAATTTTTTCAAATTCTCCGCACTACTTAGTGTTAGGTTTAAACCTAAGAATTCAATATCATTAATAGATACAAAAGAGTTACTATAGGTTTCAAATAACTCATTAACTAGTAATGCTTCCTGACTTTCTAATTTTTTTGCAAACTCTTTATGAGCTGTTTGAAGTTCCGCTATAGTATCATTCAACGTATCAACTGAAGAATTTTCATTCCACTCAGGTGCTTTAAATGATGTATTTAATTTAACAGCAGTATTTGCACAGACTTCTGTTAATTGTATAATTTGTTTATGTAATTTTTCTTTTACTTCTGTTAAATATAATATAGCAGAATCGCCTACCACAGCTTCTATTCTTCTAACACCTGCTGCTACAGAGGATTCTGACTTTAATATAAATGCGCTAATTTCTCCTGTATGACCCACATGAGTACCCCCGCAAAGTTCAATAGAATAATTAGGATCCATTACTACTACTCTAACTTTATCTCCATATTTTTCTCCAAATAATGCCATTGCCCCTAATGTAATAGCTTCGTCCTTGCTCATCTCTTTTATAACTACAGGTATATTTTCTTTAATTTTTTCGTTGACCATTTTTTCTACTGCTATAATTTCCTCGGCACTCATTTTTGCAAAATGAGAAAAGTCAAAACGCAATTGTTCTGCATTCACAAAACTCCCTTTCTGTGCAACATGCTTTCCTAAAATATTTCTTAGTGCAGCATGTAGTAAGTGCGTTGCAGAATGATGAATGGTTGTATTGTTTCTGTGTGAGCTATTTACTGCAACTTTAACCGCATGTCCAATTACATTTGGCAAAGTATCTGTGAAGTGTATAAATAGATTATTCTCTTTTTTGGTATCGGTGACGTCTATTTGGGTGCCGTCTTCGAACTCGAATAGCCCCTTGTCGCCAACCTGGCCGCCACTTTCCGCATAAAAAGGTGTAACAGCTAATACCCATTGGTATGCTTCCTTTCCTTTTGCTTTTACATTTCTATATTTAATAATTTTTGTATCAGCTTTAGTTTCTGTGTAGCCAATAAATTTAGTTTCTTCGTCTTCTCCCACTTGTATCCAATCCCCTGTATCAATTGCTGTAGCTGCACGACTTCTATTTTTTTGTTGCTGCATTTCTTTTTCAAATCCCGCTTCATCCACTTCTAAATAATTCTCTAAAGCTATTAATCTTGTTAAGTCTACCGGAAAACCAAAAGTATCAAATAGTTCAAATACTAATTTTCCTTCTATTGTTTGACCTTTTTTATGCGTGCTAATAATATCATCCATGCGTTTTAAACCTTTCTCTAAGGTTCTTAAAAAGCCTTCTTCCTCTTCTTTGACAACCTTAGTAACAAATTCTAATTGGCCATTTAATTCTGGGAATACATTTTCAAATTGCTTTGCTAATAAAGGCATTAACTGATGCAGCAATGGTTGTTTGTAATCCAAATAAGAGTAGTAATACCTTACGGCTCTTCTTAAAATTCTTCTTATCACATAACCAGCTCCAGTATTAGCAGGTAATTGCCCGTCGGCAATAGTAAATGCAATAGCACGTATATGGTCTGCAATTACTCTGAAAGCAACTGCTTGTTTACTATCACTAAAATCATAAGTCTGACCTGTGATATTTGCAACTGCATTAATAGTGCCGGTAAATACATCTGTATCGTAATTGCTTTTCTTATTTTGAATTACACGTACTAATCTTTCAAACCCCATCCCTGTATCAACATGCTTATTAGGTAAGGGTTCTAGGCTTCCGTCTTTTTTACGATTATATTGAATAAATACATTGTTCCAAATTTCAATCACTTGAGGATGATCTTTATTTACTAAATCTCGTCCTGGTATTTGCGCAATTTCTTCTTCGGATCTCATATCCACATGAATTTCGCTACATGGTCCACAAGGCCCTGTATCACCCATCTCCCAGAAGTTATCCTTTTTATTTCCGAAAATTATTTTTTCATCTGGCACCCATTTTTTCCACTCTTTTAAAGCCTCACTTGATTGTGGTAAATTTTCTGAAGCATCCCCTTCAAAAACAGTAACATATAATTTTTTAGGATCTATTTTATAAACTTTAGTCAATAGTTCCCAACTCCATTCAATTGCTTCTATTTTAAAATAATCTCCAAAGCTCCAGTTTCCTAACATTTCAAACATAGTATGATGATAAGTATCAACACCAACTTCTTCTAAGTCATTATGTTTACCACTAACGCGTAGACATTTTTGTGTATCAGCAATTCTACTATGTGCTGGAATTTGATTTCCCAAGAAATAGTCTTTAAACTGATTCATTCCTGCATTAGTAAAAAGTAATGTCGGGTCATTTTTTACAACTATGGGTGCCGACGGTACAATGGCATGCCCTTTAGATGCAAAAAAGTCTAAAAATTGTTGTCTTATTTCTGAGCTAGTCATCATGGGTCTGAATTTTAAGCGATGTTCTTCTTTAAAAAGCTATATTTGTAACGTTTATAAAGACCCCAAAGGTAAGGAAATGAGGCCTTTTTTAACGCTATTGGACCTAATAATCATGCATAACAGATGAAGAAAATTAAATATTTCTTTAATACCCATACCCTTCGATTTGAAAAAGTAGAA
The DNA here is from genome assembly GCA_947452555.1 of Bacteroidota bacterium. Taxonomy (GTDB): domain Bacteria; phylum Bacteroidota; class Bacteroidia; order Chitinophagales; family Chitinophagaceae; genus Sediminibacterium. Next base: position 31,551 of record CANGDH010000004.1, on the reverse strand, counting down.
GTTCCGCTTAGAGTGCGCTTATTGCAGGTATTTGGATATGTAGCAGCCTCAATTGTAACTGGTATCATTATTGTGATCATCATGTTTCAATATATTGACTCTCCAAAAGAAAAACTACTTCGTCAACAAAACGATTCCTATAAAGAAAGTTATAGTGTTATTCAAGAAAGAGTGAAACAATTAGAGCTTCAGATGAATGAATTAGAAAGTCGAGATAATGAAGTATACAGGTCCATATTTGAAGCGGATCCAATACCAGACAGTGCTAGAGTAAAAGAAATGGAGGCTAAGAATGAAGTTAATTTAATCCAGAATTTATCTAATATTGATCTATTAAAGAATATGCAGGGTCAATTGAATAATTTGAGTTTAAGGATGTCTTTTCAAACTACTTCTTTTGTTGAGATCACAACGATGGTGAAAAACAAAGAAAAATTACTTAGAGCCATTCCCGCTATTCAACCTGTTAGTAATAAAAATTTAAATAGGGTAGCGTCAGGTTTTGGTTATAGGATTGATCCATTATACAAAGACTATAGATTACATGCAGGGCTTGACTTTGCAGCTCCTGTTGGAACCCCAATCTATGCCACTTCAGATGGGGTGGTTCAAATTGCTGGATTTAACACAGACGGATATGGCAATAAAGTAGTAATAAACCATGGTTATGGCTATCAAACATTATATGGTCATATGGTTCGAGTTAAAGTGAAAGCAGGGCAGAAAGTTAAAAGAGGGGAAGTTATTGGCTATGTAGGTAGTACAGGTAAAAGTACTGGACCGCATTGCCACTATGAAGTTATAAAGAGAGGAGCTAAAGTTGACCCGGTTTACTATTTCTATAATGACTTGACACCAGCACAATTTGATAGAATGTTGAAAGCTGCTGCAGCTAATAAGCAAAGTTTAGATTAATGCGTAGTATAAAAATTACCATATTTTTAGTTGGTGCTTTTATAATCCTTTATGATAAATTTTATGTACGTCATTTTGTTCACCTACCAAATCAGTTTAACCTTGCTAAAGACGTAGCACCAAATTTAATAAGTGCTTTTCTTTTCCCTTTTTGTGTTGACTTATTTTTTAAGCGTTGGGTACAGTTAACCAATAAAAAATCGATATTTCACATATGTTTAGTAGGATTAATATTTATGATTGGAAACGAGTTAGCGCAATTGTTCCCCATTTTTAAGCGAACATTTGATTTATACGATATCCTTTTTTCTTTCATTGGAATTAGCTTTGGGTATTTTGTATATACCAGGTGGTTTCTAGCTGAGGCGACTCCAAAGATTAGCTACTATGATCCGCAATGATATTCCAAATTCCATTTATTTTTTTGAATAACAAAGTAAAGTGACCTTCAAGATCCCCGACACTTCTAGTTAAATGCCATTTCCCTATAATAAAATAATGGCTATTGTCAATTGGCTTCATGCTAATAATATCAGATTGAAGCTGTCCCATATGGCTTTTGTCAGGATAGTTTTTTTTATAATTATCCAAGGTTTTATTAAAGCCATATGTAATTCCCTTCTTCCCAATAAAAACAAGACTATCGTTCTGCCAATAACCTTCCATGAAAGAATTTAGGTCTCCTTTATTCCATGCCGTTATTTGATTTGAAAGAATTTTTTGAATGGATTGAATGTCTTTATTTTGGCCAAAACTAAAATGGGCTAATACTATAAATAAAATCGAGAAGAATAGTTTCATAATAGAATAATTGAAGTTAGAATTGTAATTGTGTAGAATGAAAAGTTAAGATAAATAAATAAAACTCCCTAATTTGTGCTATGTCTTATAAATCACATTTGAAAAAGGACCTTAAAATGGCCACGCTATTAAAAGCGGATGACCATATTTTAAAACGAAGAAAGAATATTCCTATTCGATTAATTGCAAGTATCATAAGTCAGCAATTAAGTACTAAAGTGGCAAAAATTATTTTTTTGAGATTCTTGGATTTGTATGATGCAAAGGAACCTAGTTGTGAACAAGTTATAGCAACCCCTTCTGAAACACTTAGAGCGATAGGATTAAGTAATTCTAAGGTTGCGTATGTCCAAAACGTAGCAAAATTTTTTCTAACAGAAAAAATCACTGATAAACAATTGTACAAAATGGATCCAGAGGCTGTTATTGATTTATTAACTCAAATTAAGGGGGTGGGAAGGTGGACGGTGGAAATGTTATTAATGTTTAGCTTAGGCCATGAAAACGTATTTGCTGTTGACGACTTAGGCATTCAACAAGCAATGACGAAACTGTATAATATTAAATACGAGACCAAAAAAGAGTTACAAAATAAAATGTTAGCGAAGGCAGAGAAATGGGCACCTTATAAAACCTATGCTTGTTTACATTTATGGGAATGGAAGGATACAAAAGCACCTGTATAATATTTAGGATGATACTAAAATTCGGCTATAAGTAAACTGATTTAATTATGCAGAGTTTCTAGCTGCATTTATAATTCCAAACATGGTTCTAGTTAATAGTTTTTCGTAAGAAGCTTTAGTTTCAACTTCCATTAAATCATTTTGTACTTTACTCAAAGCATATTGTTGAATAGTCAATAATGGCAATACAATACGGTCTCTTAATAAAATTGAATGCTTACCAACTGAATCAGTCTCCATTAAACTAGAAGCACCACTTAATTCAAGATATAGCTGAGTAGTCAATTGAAACTCTTCTTTTATACTATTCCAAATGCTTTGGTATTCCGGGTCTGCATCAATATACTTGGTAATAGCAAAATTAGATTTTACCATACTCATCATACTATTGTCAATCAAGGTTCTGAAAAAAGAGATATTATTAAATAAGGACTGTACTTCTTTCCATAATCCCTTTTCTTTTAAAACTTGTAATGCAGTTCCTACTCCATAATAACCAGGTACATTTTGTTTTAGTTGACTCCAGCTTCCTACAAATGGAATCGCTCTTAGGTCTTCGAATTTTAAAGTATTTCCCCCGCCTCGCTTAGCAGGTCTACTTGCAATATTACTTTTGCTATAATAATTTAAAGGGCTAAATTTTTGTAGATAAGGTAAGAACAACGTGTTTTCTTTTAACTGTTGGTAAGACTCATAACTTATATCTCCCAAGGATTCTAGAATTAGTCTGTCCTGTTGTGAGAGTTGCAATTTAGTGTCTGCAAATAACTCATGACTAACTCCAGCACTCACCATTTGTTCTAAGTTATACTGAGCAGATTGGATGGTTCCAAAATTAGAAGTAATAGTTTGTCCTTGAACTGTTAACTGTATTTCTTCATTTTCAATTTGATTTCCCATGGATGCATAAAATTGATGCGTTTTGCCGCCCCCTCTTGAAGGTGGGCCACCTCGTCCATCAAAAAATTTCACAACAATTTTATATTTTCTTGAAATATTGGTTAGTACTTCCTTTGCTTTGTAAATACCCCAATTTGCTTGTAAATAACCACCGTCTTTGGTGCCATCACTAAAACCTAACATTATAGGTTGTTGTTGCTTTCTCGCATGTAAATGGCTAGCATATATGGAATGATTGTACAAGTTATCCATAATTGCCTCAGAAGATTTCAGGTCGTCGATTGTTTCAAAAAGCGGTACAATGTCCACAGTAGTGATTTGCTCATCATATCCGCATAATCTAAATAGGGCATAAAGTTCCATCACGTTTACGGCAGTCTGACAATTACTAATTACATAGCGATGACAGCCTGCTTCTCCATTCATTTTTTGCACTTCTTTGATGGCATAGATACTCTCTAATGTATCACGAGTTATGGTTTCAGTGAATTCAACTGGATCAACCTGGCCTTGTATGGCATCTAAAAATTGCATTTTTTCTGCTCCACTTAATTCAGCATAATTACTTGGAAGTATGCTTTCTCCTGTTGCTTTTGTTATTTGTTCATTTACATCTAATAAAACTTGAAGATGTATACGACTGTCTTGTCTTATATCTAATGAGGCAAAATGAGTGCCAAATATTTTTACTTTATTAAGTACACTTTCTAATTTATTTAAATATAAAGAATGGTTTTCTTCAATTAATTTTTTTCTTATAGTAGTCAAACAGTCAATTAGTTCAACTTGTTTAATTGGCTGACTATCCTCGGGTCTAAAAACGTTTTCGTATAAAGATGCTTCTAATGAATTTAATAGAATATCAACACCAGTGAAAGTGAGTTTACGTTTTAGTTTACGTATATCCCTATAATAACAGACAATAATACTGCTTCTTAAAAACTGAGCCACTTTTAGTGTAGTTGCTGCATTTACAAATGGATTTCCGTCTCTGTCACCTCCAGGCCAAAATCCTAATTCAATAAATGGATTATTTCCGTCAAACTCATTATCAAAAACTTCCTGAATAATTGTATTGTATATATTACCAATAGCGTGATAAAAAATATTTTCTAAATACCACATTAAGTTTTGCGCTTCGTCGGTTGGACTAGGCTGCTTTTTATTGAAAAAAGGGGTTAGCCCTAACTGTTGAATATATTGATTGATGGTATTGTAATCATTCTTGCCTATAGCATCTCCCATATCATGAATAATACCTAATACATTAGCTGGATAAAACTGAGTAGGATGTGCAGTTAAAACAATTCTTACTTTAAAGTCTTTTAATTTATTTTTTAATGCCTGTGTTTTTCCTGTAAAAGACGCTTCTCTAATTAATGCTTTTAAACTCCCAGTACCTTCAATATCATTTACGCTTGTAAATGCGGCATCCTCAATTGCATCAAATAAAACCACCTGTCTTTCCATGTACTGGACATATTTAAACAAGTGGTCAATTTTCTCTTTCTCGGAAGTTACTTGAGTATGTTGTTTAAAAAAGTAATCAATAATTTCAATTGGCGATTTGCCCTTTGCAAATCCTTCTTCACAGGTTTGCAACATAATAGGTAATAAGGCACCCACATTGGCGATTCCTGAATAAGGTAATGCAGCAAATAAACTATTATAAATAATATATTTATCAGACACATTTCTTCTAAATTGAGCTGAATAGTTATTGTTAGGGTTTGCCATAATCTTATATTAAAGATACAAAAAAAATGGCTTGGTCCTACGGAACCCTTGCTAGTATTGATTCCTAATGAATGTTCGTTTTAGGAAGTCTTATTTGGGGTGAAATTAGGAAACTGAATGTCATGGTAAAAAGCAAAATTCCATTGTTCTATTTTTGCTAATTCCCACCATAATTGCCTCCACTCCATAGATTTTCTACCATCCATATCGTATTTGGCAACAAATTTGGACTTCATTTGTTGTAATTGTGGAGCTACATCAGCCCCAAAGAATACCGTTTCGTTTTGTTCCTTGATCCAACAAGCTTGGTGAAACTTGCAATGACCGGCGGTCATTTGATAATGAATTAGATTGTCAATTGTACCATGGTCTTCCTCTAACCATTCAACACCACTAAATGATTCCAAAATGCTTACTTGTTCTGCAATATAGGAAGCGCTAGGCTCACTCATGGCATATTCGAATTCTCTTTTTTGTATATAATATTTAGCATAAGGGAAACTCACAAAACGTTCTTGATGAATTGGATGAACATATGTCATACCTCCTGCATGGTCCTTATGTAAATGACTCATGAATACTTTAGTGACAGAAGATGGGTCAATTCCAATGGCCATCAAATTAGCGTGGATCTGCAAAATACCTGCATTATTAAAATAACCTAAGCCGGTGTCTAATAAAATAATATCATTTTCAGTGACAACAACAAAAGGTTGAATTTCAACTAGAATACTTCCTTTTGGACGAAGTTGTAGATTTTCGGTTTTTGTATTAAATGGAACAAACACTTTGGTTTGATCTATTGTAAAACTACCTTCTGATAAAGGGTAAATGCGCATGTTACAAAAATAGGTATTAACGCAGCACCATTTGTCTATCAGCGTCTAATCTTAATAAAATAAAAACTAAAACTGTGAAAGTAAGTAAGGAAGATCCACCATAACTAATTAGCGGTAAAGGTATTCCTACAACGGGGAATAATCCAATGGTCATACTAATATTAACGGCGATATGAAAAAAGAATATTCCAACCACACTATATGCGTAAACGCGAGAGAATGTACTTCTTTGTCGTTCTGCAATTCTTACTAATCTAAATAGAAAAAATAAGTATAATGCCAAAAATATAAATGTTCCAACAAATCCAAATGCTTCTCCTAATGAAGTAAATATAAAATCGGTATGTTGTTCTGGTACATATTTACCTCTTGTTTGCGTTCCTTTTAAAAACCCTCTACCCCAAAATCCACCAGAACCAATTGCTATCTTACTTTGTTTGACATTATAATCATCTGGCTTTCTACTTTTTTTACTACCTACTGCCACTGCAGATTTTTTATTCATATTGCAATCATACTCTTTACCCACCATACTATAAATACGAGTACTTTGGTAACACTCTAATACGTTATTGAATATATATGGAACTGCAAACCTAACGGTACCAGAACATACTACCCATATTGCTACTACAAGGAGAATCGTGTTTTTATTCCGTTTAAATCTTTTAATCAATACTATTATAACAATTGACGCAATGACTGTTAATATAATAGTTAATATAATAGGGTCTAGTAAAAGGGTTGCAATTACTAAAATGGCAAAAGAAAGTAAAACGATAAGTATAGCTGGTGGTAATCCCTCACGATACATCGCAAATATAAAAGCACTGTAAACCAATGCCAATCCTAATTCATGTTGCATGATTGACAAAATTGCTGGTAACGCAACCATAATACCAGCTGTCAAATGAGACTTTAATTTTGTGAAATCTGTTTCAGGCTTTGAAATGAATTTTGCTAAAACTAGTGCAGTAAAAATTTTACACAATTCTGCAGGTTGTAAATTAAATCCTCCTGCTATGGGGATCCAACTTTTTGAACCGTTGATATTTTTACCTAGTACAAAAGTGGCAAGCATTAATAATATGCCTGCTGCATAAGAAACATTTGCTAACGCAGTAAATACTTTACTGTCCATGAGTAAAATGAAAATACCAATAAAGGCACAAAAAATCGCAAAATAAAATTGCTTACTATAATTGGTCTTTGCTGTTATAAAAGAAGTACCCCAGCTTGTATTGGGATTGTATTCAACCATATAAATGCATAAAATGCCAATCGCCACCATCAATAGATAAAGCACGATCACCGCAAGATCGGTTCCTTTAGAAAAATTATTTTGATTAGATTTGGTTGACATTTGTATTTATAAGTGCTTTCTTTTTAATGGGTACTTTCTTTTTAATAGTACCTTTTTTTAAGGTATTTTTTTGCTGCTTATTATCAATATTGAGTGCGCTGTCTTTATTTGGGCTAGGTTTTACTGGAGGTAAAGCAGGAGTTCCAGTTTTATTACTAGTGTCCTTTTTTAATGTATCAACTGTTTTTGTTACTAATAGCGCATCCCCAGACACCATCTCCATGTCCCAAACGTCTGATAATTCGTCATTATTGTATTCCATAGGAGTTAAGTAGGCTGATTTATTATTTCGAACATACCAGTCTTTTATAGCTTGTGGTAATAAATCTACCTTTTCTAAATTATCGGCCTTTAGTTTACTCTCAATAGTTAGTGTATCATTCAGGTATTGCTCCATCATTAAACCTGCGATTGGTCCTGCCCAAGTTGCACCATATCCAGCATTTTCTACAATAACTGCCACTGCAATTTTGGGATTATCCTTTGGTGCGAAGCAAACAAATAAAGAATGGTTTTTACCGTGAGGATTTTGAGCAGTACCAGTTTTAGCACAATACTCATGCCCAGGTACTTTAATAAATGCTGCAGTACCATATACTGTTACATCATGCATCCCTTCCTTAATTATTTTAAAGTAGGGATTGGGTATACTAGTAACTTTTTGTTTTGTACGATATTTTGCCATTAACTCAGACTCTTGATCTGATTCCTCCTCAATACTATCCACAAAATGCGGCGTGATATAATAACCTTCATTTGCAATAAATGCCATACTATTTGCTAATTGTAATGGGGTAGCTGTCATCCTGTCTTGACCAATACCCAATGTTAACATGTAACAGCTATTCCAATATTTTGCATTCCCAAAGTCTTTGTTATAGGCAGCTGTGTCTGGAATATTTGCTTTGTTTTCACTAGGCAAGTCAATCCCTAATCTTCTTCCTAAGCCAAATCCATTTACATATTCTTTCCACTTTAAATAACCTGTTTTTGCATTATGATATTTAGGATTGTCAATCGCCATTCTAAATACTTGCAAGAAATAGGAGTTACAAGAGTTAGCCAGTGCTAATTGTAAATTGGCAGCATGGCCAGGATTATGATGTTCACATTTTCTTGGATCACCGCAGGCTGCGTAAGACCCATAACAATTATAACCATAAGAGGGAGTAATTAATCCTTCATCTAAAGCAATTAATGCACCAAGCGGTTTGAATGTAGATCCTGGCGGGTATTGTCCTTTAATAGCTCGGTTATAAATAGGTCTTGCCGTATCCATTAGTAACCTTCCAATGGTTTTTCTCCTTTGACTTCCTGTGAGTAAATTAGGATTGTATCCAGGGCTAGAAGCCATGGCGATAACACCACCAGTTTTAGGGTTTATTGCAACTGCACTTCCTACTTTATTGGTTAATAATTTTTCAGCTAACTGCTGTACTTGAACATCAATACTTGTATATAAATTTTTCCCTGCAATTGCTAAAGTATCAAATTCACCTCTTTCGTAAGCACTTTGAATTTTACCTTTGTTATCTCTTAAAAATCTTTTTACTCCACGTTGTCCCATTAAGATGGGTTCGTATTGTTTTTCCAATCCAGTCATACCTGCATAATCACCCATTTCATATCCTTCATCCTCGTGCTTCTGTAAAAAGTTCACGTCAACCTCCGCAACATAACCTAAAACATGGGCTGCTGTGTTATAAGGATAGTTTCGAATAGATCTTTCTGACAAAGAGAATCCAGGGAAGCGGTAAAGGTTTTCTGTTAATTGCGCATATAGTTCAGGGGAAAGAAAAGGCTCAAACACCCCAGCTTTAACTCTTGAATTTTTAATGATAACATCAAGCATTCTTTTAGTAAACTCCTCCTTATTAATTTTTAATATTTCACAAAGAGTTAAAGTGTCAACTCCTTTTGCTTCATTGGGGATTACAACTAAATCATAACTAATAGTATTTTCAAGCAAAGCCCGCTTTTTTCGATCATAAATAATACCTCTATCAGGGTAAATAATTTTCCTAAAAATGGCATTATTGTCGGCTGCTAATTTATATTTATTAGATACAATTTGTAGACTAATTAGTTGGCCAATTAGAATTACAAAAATAACTCCAATTATAATTTGAATAATTCCACCACGATTCGAATTGTATAGTGCCATGAATTATCTTTTAAGCTTTCTTCTGTTCATAATAAGCTCTACTAAAATAATTAATAGAACACTCATTAAACTTGTTGCAATAACTTTTCCAATAAAGTAAGTAAAGCTTCCAAACTGAAGCCATTCAAGTAACACTAAATAAAAATGGTGTAAAAAAGTTAACGTAAAAATATAAACGAAATAAGGACCCCAACCCATAGAGCCGATGCTGGGCTCTTTATTAATTTCTTCAGAAGCTTCTTGCGCTAATAATAAGTTTAGCACAGTAGGTCTTAAATAACCAATTAAAGTACAAGCTGCTGCGTGAAGTCCAGGGGTATTTGTAAATAAATCAAGGCTATATCCAAAGACAAAGCCGATTATTGTCATTGATATTCTATTGGTTCCAAATGGCAACCATAATAAGAATAAGAAATAGATATACGGAGTAATGAACTGATGCAAAGGAGGCACTTCATTTAAAATGATTATTTGTATCAGTAAGAATAATACAAAGCGAATGCTATTTTTTAAAATATTATTCATTCTTATTATCTTTTTGTTCTACCAATTTTTGTTCTGTCATTCTTCTATTCTCTACTAAGTAAACGTATTCTAAGTTGAAAAAGTTTGTAGAAGACTTTACACTTAAAGTTAAAAAATTACTTGATGGGTCTTGCAATACTTTAACAACCTTCCCAATCATTAATTGAGCGGGGAAATTAGAAGAATAAGGGCTAGTTAAAACAGTATCCCCGATTTTTGGTATTGCGCTCTTGGAAATATTTTTAAGGGTTAAAATGTCTGGATTTGATCCATCCCATTCTATACTTCCCGCGATTCTATTTCTTTTCAACATAGCACTCACTTTGCTATTTCGATGTAATAAACTCATTATTTTACTATAGTTCTCGCTTACGTCTACAACAACTCCAACAATACTTCCGTCAGGACTAATTACAGCCATATCTTTCTTAACCCCTTGGAGGGAGCCCCTCTCAACTGTAATGTAGTTTTTTTGCAATGTAAATGTGCTCCCCACAACTTTCGCTGGATAGTAATAAAACTTCCGAATTTTTTCAAGACTATCTTTTCTTAAAATTAAAGTACCAGATTTTTTTGTAGTATCAAGACCAACAAAATTTTGTGCAAGTTCATTCCTCAATGTAATATTCTCAGCAACTAATTTTGCGTTGGTTGCTTTTAAATCAAAAAAGTAAGAGAATTGGTTGTAGTATCCGTTTATATTTCCCGCAACTTTATTATTCCATCCACTAAAAAATGTCTCATGTGACTTGCTATAAGAAGATAGCATTGTCAGTGACACAATTTGCAGTATCAGAAAACTAAAGAAAGTAAAATTTTGTCGTATGAAACCAATGATGTTCTTCAAAGGTGATATGCTTTATTTTATTACCTCATGATGAATGGGAAGCGCTGATAATTCTTTAACGCAATTCCTGTTCCACGAACTACACTCTTTAATGGATCGTCAGCAACATGTACTGGTAATTTAATTTTTGCACTTAATCTTTTGTCAAGTCCGCGCAATAAAGACCCACCACCTGTAATGTATAATCCTCTTCTATAAATATCTGCAGCTAATTCAGGAGGCGTTGTTTCCAATGCTTTCAAAATTGCTTCTTCGATTTTAAAAATACTTTTGTCTAATGCTTCAGCAACTTCTTGATAGGATACCATGATTTGCTTAGGGATGCCTGTTACCAAGTCTCTTCCGTTTACTGGCATATCGTCAGGAGGGTTGTCTAAATCTTTCAAAGCAGCTCCTACGTGAATTTTAATTTGCTCTGCAGTTCGTTCTCCAACTAATAAACTATGGTAACGTCTTAAAGCTTCCATGATGTCTGCAGTAAATTCATCACCTCCAATACGAATACTTTGATCACAAACAATACCAGCTAATGCGATTACAGTAATACCAGTTGTACCACCTCCGATATCAATAATCATATTTCCAACAGGCTCTTCTACATCAATACCAATTCCTAATGCAGCTGCCATAGGCTCATGTATCATATAAACTTCTTTTGCGCCTGCTTGTTCAGCACTATCGCGCACCGCTCTTTTTTCTACTTCAGTAATTGAACTAGGAATACATATTACCATTCTCCAGCTTGGAGGAAATAGAGGCTTCTTTGGATAAATCATTTTCATCAACTCACGAATCATTAGTTCTGCAGCATTAAAGTCGGCAATTACACCGTCTTTTAATGGACGAATTGTTCTAATGCTTTCATGAGTTTTTTCGTGCATTAATAAGGCTTTTTTGCCCACACCTAAAACCTCTTTCATATTATTCCTGTTTAGGGCAATAATAGAAGGTTCATTTACAACTACTTCGTCATTGTGGATGATAAGTGTATTGGCGGTACCCAAGTCCATCGCGATTTCTTGGGTAAAAAAGTTAAATAATCCCATTATTCTTCAGAGTTTTATAAATTCAAGTTGAATGATGCAAAATTCATCTAAAATCCTTGAACTACAAAGCTTTTTAAGAAATGAATGGGAATAATTTTTGTTAAAAACTATTACTTGAATTCGAAGCCAATATCATTTCTAAAATACATGCCTTCAAAATCAATATTTGTTAAAGCAGTTTTGGCCTTTTGAACCGCTTCTTGTAGGTCATTTCCTTGTGAAGTAACAGTTAGTACTCTTCCACCCTTTGTTACTATATCTTCCCCCTCAAATCCAGTACCAGCTTGAAATACCTGAATTTGAGATAATGCATTAGCATTCTCAATTCCAGTAATTTTTAAATTTTTCGGATAACTTCCTGGGTAACCTGCACTCACCGCCATGACTGTCGCAAAAGATCCTTCATGGTATTCAATATTTACGTCCTCTAATGTGCCATTATCTGTAGCAGCTAATAAACTCACTAAATCTGTTTGTAGTCTAGGTAGAATAACTTCCGTTTCTGGGTCGCCAAGTCTGCAATTATATTCAATTACATAGGGTTCGCCATCACAATTCATTAAGCCAAAAAACACGAAACCTTTGTAAATCAAGTTTTCTTGATCTAATCCATGAATAGTTGGGGCTATAATTTGCTTCTCTACTTTTCTCATAAAAGTATCATCCATGAAAGGAACTGGACTTACGCAGCCCATTCCTCCAGTATTTAAACCAGTGTCGCCAACCCCAATTCGCTTGTAATCCTTTGCATGTCCTATAATTTGGTAGGTTTTGCCGTCAGTTAGGGCGAAAACACTTACCTCGATCCCTTTCAAAAATTCCTCGATAACCACTTTGGAACTAGCGTCTCCAAATTGCTTATCTTGGATCATTTCTTTAAAACTCTTTAATCCTTCCTCATGTGATGCTGCAATAATTACCCCTTTCCCCGCGGCTAAACCATCTGCCTTTAGTACAATGGGCAAACTGTGGGTTTTGATATAGGCAATGCCTTCTTCATAATTCTCTACTGTAAACTCAGCATAGCCTGCTGTTGGAATATGGTGCCTTTGCATAAAATGCTTACTAAAGGCTTTACTACCTTCTAGTTGAGCAGCTTCGGCAGATGGCCCAATCACATTAATATGTTGAGTAGCTTCGTCTTTTGCAAAAAAGTCATAAATACCTTTTACTAAAGGTTCTTCTGGACCTACTACAATCATGTCAATTGTATTTTCAATTGCAAATTGTTTAATTGCAATAAAATCGTTGCTTTCTATTGCCAGATTAGTTCCTATGCTTGCAGTACCTGGATTGCCAGGAGCAATATACAAGTTATCACAATGATGACTTTTAGCCATTTTCCATGCCATTGCGTGTTCACGACCTCCACTACCTATTAGTAAAATATTCATAATTCAATTGATTGCTACACGAAAGTAAAATTTATTGAAGGTATTTTATTAATTTGAGTCAATTAATTAAATGAATACTTATGTCAACATCGACAATTAAGCATCCTAGAGGTTTATATGTTTTGTTTGCAACAGAAATGTGGGAGCGATTTAACTACTATGGCATGCGTGCGATTTTGGTATTGTTTTTAACCAAGGCCTTGCTTTTTGACAAAGTTTTTGCTTCTCAAGTTTATGGAAGCTATACGGGCTTAATTTATTTAACGCCCTTATTGGGAGGTTATATTGCAGACCGTTATTGGGGTAATAACAGATCTATTATTGTGGGAGGACTTATGATGGCGATTGGAGAGTTTGTTTTATTTGGGTGCGGCCATTATTATCAAAATCCGGAAATCTCTTCTATTCTATTTTATGTTGGACTGGGCTGTATGATTTCAGGAAATGGTTTTTTTAAACCCAATATTTCAAGTTTAGTAGGTCAGTTATACGAAAAAGGGGATAAAAGGATTGATGCTGCATATACTATTTTTTATATGGGTATCAATACAGGGGGGGCATTAGGGCCTTTTGTATGTGGCTTTTTTGGCGATACAGGGAAGTCTGGTGATTTTAAATGGGCTTTTTTTGCAGGTGGAGTAGCTATGTTATTAAGCGTATTAACACAGTTATTTTTTCAAAAAAAGTATTTAAAAGATCCGCAGGGGAATCAATTAGGAGAAGCGCCTGCCAATGCGCCGAAATGGTTTCAGAAATTACCTGTAATGGTTTTGTTTCTTTTTGTTCTATCCTTAATAACTATCACTTTAGTATACATTGATATCAAAATTATAAGTTATTTATTTTATTTATTGTTAGCATGTATCACGCTTATTGCTGTGATTGTTTTTTCAGATAATACATTGTCTAAAATTGAAAAACAAAAAGTGCTGGTGATATTTGTGGTGTCCTTTTTTGTTGTTTTCTTTTGGAGTGCTTTTGAACAAGCAGGAGCTAGTTTAACTTTCTTTGCGGAAGAAAATACACAAAGAGATTTAGGATGGTTTATAGTTCCTTCCAGTTTTTTCCAGTCACTAAATTCACTTTTCGTGGTAACATTAGCTCCATTGATGGCTTGGCTTTGGATTAAATTAGGTAAGCATGAGCCCTCGTCTCCTTATAAAATGGCAGCAGGTTTATTTTTATTAGCATTGGGATATTTATGGATAGCAACAGGGGTAAGTGGGGTAGGAACAGGAGTAAAAGTGAGTATGATTTGGTTGATTGGAATGTATATGATGCATACTTTTGGAGAACTTTGTTTGTCTCCAATTGGATTGTCTTTAGTGAATAAATTAGCACCAGTTAAATTCGCCTCTTTGCTAATGGCAGTATGGTTTACAGCAAACGCGTTTGCCAATAAATTAGCAGGAGTATTCAGCGCTTTATATCCTGAAAGTGGTAAAATAACTTCTTTCTTAGGGTATCAAATTGCCAACCTACATGACTTTTTTATGTTCTTTGTTTTTATGGCAGGGATTGCGTCTGTAATTTTATTTTTCTTAGCGAAGAAGTTGAAGAATTTAATGGAGCAGTAATATTTTTCTTCGCTTTTTTTAACGTTAGACTTTACAAATTTCTTTACGCTATTTCTCGAAGTTCAGGATTGAAATACACCAAGCCCTCGCTTCTTCTAATTAAATTACATTACATAATCTTTTAGTTTTTAGCGGCCAGGGCGAACAGAGAGCGATAGGTTTGTTTTATAAAGCTCTTTATTAAACAAAAGAAGCGAACGCGTCCGATGAAAGCGGCAGCGTTAAAAGGCAGGGCGAAAAAAAATCCCGAAAGCGGTGAAGCAGTCGGGATTTGAGTTTTTAATTTTACGATTTTACAAAACGCCTCTTACAATTTCATCCACTACAGCTGGATCTAAAAGTGTTGAAGTATCCCCAACATTTTTCAATTCTCCTTCTGCTACTTTTCTAAGAATGCGACGCATAATTTTACCAGACCTCGTTTTAGGTAAACCTGAAACAAATTGTATTTTATCTGGTTTGGCTATTGGGCCAATGATTCTAGTAACTGTTTGTAAAATATCTCTTCTAATCATATCTGCAGTTCCGTGCGTGTCTTGTCCATGAGATCCGGTGTAAATTACATAGGCATAAATGCCCTGTCCTTTAATGTCATGAGGGTAACCTACAACCGCACTTTCTACCACACCAGCATGCATATTAATTGCATTTTCAACTTCGGCAGTTCCAATACGATGCCCACTTACGTTTAATACGTCGTCTACACGTCCTGTAATTCTAAATTGGCCATCTTCAGTTTTTAAGGCACCATCACCTGTAAAATATAAGTTCTCATAAGTTGCAAAATAATTTGTTCTACATCTTTCATGGTCTCCATAAGTTGTTCTCAAAATAGCAGGCCAAGGCTGAGTGATACATAGATTACCACGATACAATCCATCTTCCATTTCAGTTACTTCCATGCCTTTGTCGTCTACCAAAATTCCTTTAACGCCAGGCATTGGATACGTTGCCCATCCTGGCCTACCTGGTGTGATACCTGCCATATTGGAGATTAACACACCTCCGGTTTCTGTTTGCCACCAGGTGTCAACAATAGGACATCTTTTCTTTCCTATATTTTCATCATACCAATGCCAAGCTTCTTCATTAATAGGTTCCCCCACGGTGCCTAATACTTTCAAACTACTCAAGTCATGGTCTTTTACAGGACCTAAACCAAAGCCCATAAGTGAACGAATTGCAGTTGGGGCAGTGTACAAAATATTTACTCTGAATTTGTCAATGATATCCCAGAAACGTCCAGCGTCTGGGAAAGTTGGGATACCCTCAAACATTAAGGAAGTTCCTCCTGCACTTAAGGGTCCGTAAATAATATAACTATGTCCTGTAATCCAACCAACGTCTGCTGTGCAGAAAAAGATATCATTGGGTTGATATTGGAATACGTTTACAAAAGTGTAGTTGGTATAAATCATATAGCCTGCAACACTATGTACAACTCCTTTAGGTTTTCCTGTGGAACCAGAAGTATATAAAATAAATAAAGGATCTTCTGCATCCATTTGAACTGGTGCTACTAATGCTAGTCCTTGAGATTCTACTTTTTTAATTTCGTCCTCCCACCATACATCACGGCCCTTAATCATGGAAACTGCTGTTCTTGTTCTAGTACAAACAATTACACGTTTGATAGATTTATTTCCAATTAAGGCATCGTCAATTACTGATTTTAACGGAATGTCTTTTGCTCCTCTATAGGCTCCATCACATGTTATAATGAATTCTGCTTTTGCATCCTCTAAACGGTCTGCAATACTTTGAGCAGAAAATCCTCCAAAAATTACACTATGTATGGCACCTATTCTTGCGCAAGCTAAAACAGCAATAGCTAGTTCAGGAATCATGCCCATGTATAAACAAACACGATCACCTTTTTGTACTCCGTTATTTAATAATACTTGAGAGAACTGACAAACTTTTAAATGTAATTGTTTATAGGTAATTATACGATGATGTTCTTCTGGATCATTAGGTTCCCAAATGATTGCCGGGGTATCACCATGCTTTTCTAAATGTCGATCCAAACAGTTTTCAGTAATGTTTAATTTACCTCCTTTAAACCATTCAATCTTTGGATCTTTAAAATTCCAATCTAATGCTGTGTCCCATTTTTTACTCCAGGTAAAATTTTCTGCAATCTCACTCCAGAAGGCTGCTGGATTTTCAATACTTTGCTTGTAGGCTTCGTGATAAGCATCAAGACTTTTAATTTGATAGGGATAGCTCATTATAATCGTTATAAAATGTGTACCACAATTTACATTTTTCAGTTTAAATATTTAACTTGAATAATTACTTGCTAAAAAATAAATTATGAATGGTACAAAACAGCCTAGCAATATTGCTTTTGTTATAGGCGCATCTTCGGTGGGAACTTTAATTGAATGGTATGATTTTTACATCTTTGGAATGTTAGCCACTATATTATCAAAACAATTTTTTCCAGCAGATGCAGGTACAGCAGCACTCTTAAGTACTTTGGCAATTTTTGCAGCTGGTTTTATTGTACGTCCATTTGGAGCGCTGGTCTTTGGACGTTTAGGGGATTTAATTGGAAGAAAACATACTTTTTTACTGACATTAATCATAATGGGTGGGTCTACTTTCGCAATTGGCTTAGTTCCTGGTTTTAAAACCATTGGCTGGTTAGCACCTATTTTGGTTTTAATACTAAGATTATTACAAGGTTTAGCACTGGGAGGTGAATATGGAGGGGCGGCTACCTATGTTGCAGAACATGCTCCAGCAGGTCAAAGGGGTTTTTGGACTAGTTGGATTCAAACTACAGCAACACTTGGTTTATTTTTGGCTTTAGGTATTATTATTTTGATTCGTACAAATCAAGGAGTGGAACAGTTTAGTGCTGAATGGGGTGGCTGGCGTTATCCATTTTGGATCTCTATCATATTGGTTGGAGTTTCAGTTTTGATTCGAATGAAAATGAGTGAGTCGCCTATGTTTACAAAACTAAAAGCAGAGGGTAAAACGTCAACGAATCCTTTAAAAGAAAGCTTTGGCCACAAGGCAAATTTTAAAATGGTGCTATTAGCTTTGTTTGGAGCGGTCATGGGACAAGGGGTTGTTTGGTATACAGGTCAATTTTATGCGCAAAGTTTTATTGAAACTGTTTGTAAAATTGATTTTATACAATCAAGAAATATTATGCTGATTGCCATATTAATGGCAACTCCATGTTTTGTATTATTTGGATGGTTGAGTGATAAAATTGGAAGGAAATGGAT
Organism: Bacteroidota bacterium; assembly: GCA_947452555.1. Taxonomy (GTDB): domain Bacteria; phylum Bacteroidota; class Bacteroidia; order Chitinophagales; family Chitinophagaceae; genus Sediminibacterium. The sequence goes on along the minus strand of CANGDH010000004.1, from coordinate 13,512 downwards.
TATGCTAATTGGGATGTTAGCTGCAGTGTTAACTTATAGACCAATTTATCAAGAGTTTATAAATATTACTTCCGCGTCAAACAGAACTCAAATTGTGGACTTAAGATTAACGAATACAATAACTGCTTTTCCAATTATAGACGCAAAGGATAAAACTAAATTGTATATCAAACAACAATCCGACACTACCTATTTGGATGGGTCTGTTTTTAAATATTTTAAAACAGATACTATGATTCTTATAGCGCCAGTAGATGGTACTAGGCCGCTCACTTTGATAAATCCAGAAATGATAAAGTACAAGTCCCCTAAGCCAAATGTAGTAGTAGAAAAGACAATGGGGCGATCTGCTTATTGGGATATGATCTGGTTGGTGTTCATACAAATAGTATATGTAACAATGGTGTATGGTCCTATTGCTGCGTTTTTAGTAGAAATGTTCCCAACTAAAATTAGATATACTTCCATGTCTTTGCCTTATCATATTGGGAATGGAGTATTTGGCGGGTTGGTGCCGTTTTTAGGAACATTAATTGTAGAATTCACTAAATCACCTGCACATCCTAATGGAGATGTATTGGCTGGTTTATGGTATCCCATTGCGATTGCTGCTGTGTGTTTCGTAATTGGAGTTATTTATTTACAAAACAAAATAGACAAAGACGTAATGGATTAAATCGTAAACTCGATTTAATAAAGGATTCACGTATTTAAAATTAAATTTTTATGAATAAGATTAAGCAACTATTAGGCTATATATGGATGATCACCGCTCCTGCTATTATATGTTTTTTAGTGTACCAAGCAATTACGAAGATCAATACTGCTTCAGAGGCAACCAGATCCAATGTGATATTACAATGGGTGATAATTCTACTCATTTTTACACCCATCTGTGTTGGCTTTTTTATTTTTGGCAAATATGCATCGGAAGACGCATATGCACAGTTGCCTTCAAGCTCTGATGAATTAGAAGACTAGAAAATAAAACACAATTCATTTTAGTTAAGTACTTTTGGGTATGTCTTTAAAAGTACATCAGGTTTCTAAAAAATACGACAAGCATATTGCTGTTGATGCCATTTCTTTTTCAATAGATAAAGGAGAAATTGTAGGCTTTTTAGGACCTAATGGTGCCGGGAAAAGTACTACATTAAAAATGATTGCTGGATTCTTAACGCCCGACAGCGGGGACGTTACTATTAATGGAGTGTCGGTTCTTAAGGATCCAATCGAAGCAAAAAAATTAATTGGCTACTTGCCTGAATCGAATGCTTTGTATGAGGACTTATATGTGAAAGAATATTTACAATTTTTGGGTAATATTCATCAGGTAAATCAGCTTGCAAAAAGAATTAAAACCGTATTGGATCAACTAGGACTAGGCCCAATGCAGCAAAAAAAAATAGGAGAACTTTCCAAAGGGTATAAACAAAGAGTGGGGATTGCTGCGGCTATTTTACATGAACCTGCTTTATTATTATTAGACGAGCCAACTTCAGGATTGGACCCGAATCAATTAATTGAAATAAGAACTGTAATAAAATCATTAAGTACTAATTGTATGATTTTATTTTCAACCCATATACTACAAGAAGTAACAGCGATCTGCTCTAGTGTATTAGTTTTGCATGAAGGGAAGCTAGTAGCGAATGAACCAATTGAGACTTTACTGAAGCCAATGACCAATAATTTGCGTGTAAGTTTTGAAGACGACATACTTTTCTTAAAGGACCAAATGGGGGAATTAAGTCCGTTTGTGATTTCTATTGACAAACGGCTGTTAGTACTAAAATTGGATGCTGATATAGATGTTAAGAAAAAGATAATGCAGTTCGCAATAGATAAAAGCCTGAATATACAGCGTTTACAGACCGAGGAGGCAAGTTTAGAAGAAATCTTCAAATTGCTTACCCATTAAAAAAAAGGTGTAAATTGCAGTCTCGAATTTTAATATCATTATTGTAGAAAATAAATAATCAAACTATGAGTTACATTGTTGAAGTCAAAGCAAGACAAATTTTAGATAGCCGTGGAAATCCTACTGTGGAAGTAGACGTATTAACAGACGAAGGAGCTTTAGGCCGTGCGGCTGTTCCAAGTGGAGCTAGTACTGGTATCCACGAAGCGGTAGAATTAAAAGACAACGACAAGAAAAAATATTTAGGAAGAGGGGTATTGAAAGCTGTTAAAAATGTAAATAGCACTATTGCAGATGCGATCACTGGATTTGATATTACAGCTCAAGCTGCCATCGACCAAGTAATGATTGAATTAGATGGTACACCTAATAAAGCGAAATTAGGTGCGAATGCAATTTTAGCGGTGAGTATGGCGGTTGCAAAAGCAGCAGCTGACGAAGCTAATCTTCCTTTATACAGATATATTGGTGGTACCAATGCAAGAACATTGCCAATGCCAATGATGAATATCTTAAATGGCGGTGCGCACGCAGATAATAAAATTGACTTTCAAGAGTTCATGATTGTGCCAGTAGGTGCACCTAGCTTTAGCGAAGGTTTACGTTGGGGAGTAGAAATTTTCCACCAATTAAAGAGCACTTTGAAGAAGAAAGGATACAGTACAAATGTTGGTGATGAAGGTGGATTCGCTCCAAATATTCAAAGTAACGAAGAAGCCATTGAGACAGTATTAGAAGCAATACAAGCTGCTGGATATAAGACAGGATCTCAAATTGCAATTGCAATGGATGCTGCTAACAGTGAGTTATGGAATGCTAAGAAAAAGAAATATGTTTTCCATAAGAGCTCTGGTAAAGAAATGAGTTCTGACCAATTAGTTAAATATTGGGAATCATGGGTTAAGAAATATCCCATTGTTTCTATCGAAGATGGTATGGCAGAAGACGATTGGGCTGGTTGGAAAAATTTAACAACTACTATTGGCGACAAATGTCAATTAGTTGGAGATGATTTATTTGTAACGAATGTAGAGCGTTTACAAACTGGTATTGATAAGAAAATTGCAAATGGTTTATTAGTTAAAGTAAATCAAATTGGCACTTTAACTGAAACAATCAATGCAGTTAGCTTAGCACAACATAATGGATACAACACAATTATGTCACACAGAAGTGGTGAAACAGAAGACACAACAATTGCTGACTTAGCAGTAGCATTAAACTGTGGTCAAATTAAGACTGGTTCTGCTTCTCGTACTGACCGTATGGCTAAATACAACCAATTAATCCGTATTGAAGAACAATTAGGAGAAACTGGTGTATTTCCAACAAAAGGGAAATTGAAGTTTGGTAACAAATAATTCAAAGGATTGAATAGTAAAAGGCTCCGAGTAATCGGGGCCTTTTTTCTTTTTGAGTATTAGCGGAACTATGCTAATTTTACTCCAATCATAGTTTATGTCTGCAATTAAAAAAGTTATTCCATTTATTACTAATCGTTATTTGATTGTAACTATTGTATTTGTGATATGGATGTTATTTTTTGATCAACGTGATTTTTTCTTACAAAGAGAGAGAAGTGCTGAATTGAAAAAAGTAGAAGCTGCTAAAAAATATTATCAAGACGAGATTAACAATACTAAAAGTCAATTAGAGAATTTGCAAAACAATCCTGCTTCTATTGAGAAGTTTGCAAGAGAGCGTTATTTATTAAGACGTGATGGGGAAGAAGTTTATTTGTTTGAAGACAGTACTAAGTCAGGTTCTGAAAATAAATAATAAATACAAGTTAGGCTTAGTATGAAATTGCAAGAACGCTATCAAAAAGTAATTGACTATTTTCTGGAACATGTACCAGTTGCAGAGACGGAGCTTAGTTATGAAAATCCTTTTCAATTATTAGTTGCCGTTATTTTATCTGCACAATGCACCGATAAGCGTGTAAACCTTACCACGCCTGCCATTTTTAAAAAATATCCAACGCCACAAAAGATGGCAGATGCAAGTTTTGATGATATGTTTTTATTAATTAAAAGCATCTCTTATCCTAGTAATAAAACCAAACATTTAATTGGAATGAGTCAAAAGCTCCTGCATGATTATGCGAGCGAAGTACCTATGACGGTGGAGGAATTAATTACACTGCCTGGAGTAGGAAGAAAAACTGCGAATGTAATAACGAGCGTCATAGATCAGCAACCCAATATGGCAGTTGATACGCACGTGAATAGATTAAGTAAAAGAATCGGGCTAGTACCGCAAACTGCAACAACCCCATTGGCGGTAGAGAAAGCTTTAATTAAACGAATTCCTCCAGCCTTGGTTCATAAAGCACATCATTGGCTCATATTACATGGAAGATATGTTTGTACAGCAAGAAGCCCTAAATGCTCGGAATGCGGCATCAAGGGCTTCTGTAAATATTATGAAAAATTATAGATACTTTTCGATCTCAGACACCAATTCGTGTTTAGTAATTGGCACACCCATAATTTTATTATATCCTTTCGCGTCTACAAAATATTGATCGCGGATGATTTTAATTAATTGACCATTATTAATTTCTGGAATTAAAACAGTTTCAAAGTTTTTCAAAATGTCACCTAGATTTTTAGGGAAAGGGCGCATGTACTTAATATGAGCATGACTAACTTGCTTACCTTGACTTTGTAATTGCATAGCGGCACTCTTAATTGTACCATATGTTGAACCCCATCCTAAAACTAATACTTTACCTTTTTCAGCTCCAGTGTCAATGGTTTGTAAAGGAATATAGTCCGCAATTTTAGCCACTTTAGCATCTCTCATTTTAATCATGAACTCGTGGTTCTCTGAGTCGTAACTCACATTACCTGTTTCATGTTGTTTTTCCAAACCACCAATACGATGCTCTAATCCTGGTGTTCCAGGAACAGCCCATGGTCTAGCTAATTTTTCATTACGCTTGTAGGGTAAGTATTTTGCTTCTCCTTCGTCTAATTCAGTTTTGAATTTTACTTCAATCTCTGGAATGTCTGAAGCTTGAGGGAATTTCCAAGGTTCAGCACCATTGGCAATATAGCCGTCACTTAATAAAATAACAGGAGTCATATGTTGTAAAGCAATTCTAACTGCTTCATAAGCCATATGGAAACAGTCACTTGGAGTAGCTGCTGCAAGAACAGGTATTGGTGCTTCGCCGTTTCTTCCATAATAAGCTTGCATCAAGTCACTTTGCTCTGTTTTGGTTGGTAAGCCTGTAGAGGGTCCACCTCTTTGTATATTTACAATAACCAATGGAATCTCCAACATCGTGGCAAGACCAATTGCTTCTGTTTTTAATGCCATACCTGGTCCAGATGTAGTGGTTAAGCCAATTGCTCCACCATAACTTGCCCCAATAGCAGCTCCAATACCAGCAATCTCATCTTCTGCTTGGAAAGTTTTTACCCCAAAGTTTTTATACTTGCTCAATTCATGTAATATATCAGTTGCGGGTGTAATTGGATAAGATCCTAAAAATAAAGTCAAACCACTCTTTTGGGCAGCGGCTACTAATCCCATAGATAAAGCTTGGTTTCCCATAATACTTCTATAAGTACCAGGCTCCATTGTTGCTTTCTCTACTTTATATCTTGTATTAAATAATTCAGTGGTTTCGCCATAGAAATATCCTGCTTTTAAAACATCGATATTACTTTTTAAAATATTTTCTTTTTTACCAAATTTCTCTTTTAGGAAAGTAATAGTAGTATCTAAATCTCTATTGTATAACCAATAGATTAATCCTAATACAAACATATTTTTAGCACGATCTCTTTCTTTAACTCCTAAGTCAGTATGAGCAGCTAAAGCTTCACGAGTTAATTTAGTTACGTCTACTTTAGTCAAATCATAACTATCTAAACTCCCATCCTCTAAAGGGTTTACGCCGTCAGTATAGGCAGCAAGACGTAAATTCTTTGTATCAAATCCGTCAATATTTGCAATAATTTTCCCCCCTTTTTTTAAATTTTTTAAATTCACTTTTAAGGCAGCTGCATTCATTGCAACTAGTACATCACAAACATCACCAGGAGTATAAACTCTATCAGAACTAAAGTGAAGTTGAAAACCACTCACTCCTGGAAGGGTACCTATAGGAGCACGAATTTCTGCTGGGAAGTCTGGGAAAGTTGCCAAATCAATTCCTAATAATGCAGTATTATTTGTGAACTGCTGACCTGTTAATTGCATTCCGTCACCACTGTCTCCTGCGAATTTTATAACAACATCTTGTAATACAACGTCTTTTTGCATATGCCTCAATTTGAAAGTAAAGTTACAGTTTACACTGCCTAAAACCTCAATTTTTTATAAGATTATTATCATATGTTGTCTACCTTAGCAGCTTCAATTTCAAGGTAAAATAATGATTGGCTTATTTTTTAACATTTTAACCCAGGTCCTATTTCTTTTTCTAGGTAATACCCAACGAGTTTTTACTCATTGGGCAGGTCAACTAACGCCAGTTAAGGTAGTCCAACAAAAAGAACCAGACTTAGCTGATAGTTTGGTGAAACATATATATTTAAGCTTCGATGATGGTCCTTTACCAGGCACTTCTAATTGTATTGATATTTGTACGCAACAAAATGTATCTGCAACATTTTTTGAAGTTGCAATTCATGAATCAAGAAGTAATTATGGTAAAAATTTGCATCAGCGGATAGTAAATAATGATCAATTATTTACTATTTCAAACCATAGTTTTTCTCATGCTTTTTTCGGCAATTACATTAAATACTATCATGAACCTGATTCGGCATTGGAAGACTTTATAAAGGCAAAAAAAATAATGGAGCCTAAAAATAATATAGTACGATTGCCTGGGAATAATGCTTGGAATACACAAGTTGAAAAAAGAGCAAGTGGTTTAGTGCGACCATTAGTTCATAAATTAGACAGCGCAGGATTTAATGTTATAGGTTGGGATTTGGAATGGCATTTTAATAAATCAGGTAGGCCAGTGAATAGCCCAGAATATTTAGTTTCATTGGCCGATAGCTTATTGTTTTATAATAAAACCAAGACAAAAAATCATTTAGTAATTTTAATGCATGACGTCATGTTTAGAGCTCCTGAAGACTCCATAAAATTAAATAAGATGATTTCGCTTTTAAAACAAAGACCTGATTTTCGTTTTAGAAAGCTAAGCAGCTACCCCAACTTGAAGAAATAAGCAGGGATTAACCTTTTTTTAAGGCAGCCAATTGGTTAATTACCTAAAGTATTTTGTATTTTTATAATAGAAAAATAAACATAATTATATGTCAGCATTTAAAACAGGGAATCCAACCTTAACGGAGAAAATTTTTGATAAAAGTATACATGAAACTGCGGGCGCTTTTGGCGTGATGAGTATTCGTGGTACGATGAATAAATTCGGGTTTTTATTGGTGATGGTAATGGCTTCTGCCATGTACAGTTGGAATTTATATGCGGAAGGGAACACTAGTACCGTAACTACTTTAATGATTGCGGGTGCTATCGGAGGATTGGTACTTGCAATGGTGATGATGTTTAAGCCTAATTGGTCTGGCTACATCGCGCCTGCCTATGGAATTTTAGAGGGCTTGTTTATTGGAGGCATAAGTGCCTTCTTTAATCAAATGTTTGCCAAGACGCATCCGAATTTAGTTTTACAAGCAGTGGGTTTAACATTGGGTGTAGCATTGTCTATGTTCTTGTTATATAATTTCAGAATCATAAGTGTAACGAACAGATTACGTTCTATCATTATGTCAGCAACAATGGGTATTGGATTGTTTTATTTGATCACTTGGATCCTAGGCATGTTTGGAGTAAATATGGGATTTGCTTTTGACAATTCACTTTTAAGTATTGGCATTAGTTTGTTTGTGGTAGGTATCGCTGCAATGAATTTATTATTAGATTTTGATTCTATTGAAAGAGCAGCCGAAATGGGAGCTCCTAAATTTATGGAATGGTATAGTGCATTCGCTTTATTAGTAACTTTAGTGTGGTTATATTTAGAAATTTTAAAATTATTGAGTAAGCTAAGCTCAAGAGACTAATTTGTAATGGAATATCAACGAGGCAGCTTGGACAAGGAGCAACTAATTCATTTTTATCGTTCTATGGTTTGGCCAAGGATGATTGAAGAAAAAATGTTGGTATTATTACGTCAAGGAAAAATTAGCAAATGGTTTAGTGGCATTGGCCAAGAAGCAATATCTGTGGGTGCAACATTGGCAATGGATCCAACAGAGTGGATCATGCCTTTACACAGAAATTTAGGAGTATTTACGGGGCGCGATATGTCATTAGTAGAACTCTTTAAACAATGGCAGGGGGATAGAGATAGTTTTAGTAAAGCCAGAGAGCGTAGCTTCCATTTTGGAAGTAAAGCACATCATATTTGTGGGATGATTTCCCATTTGGGGCCACAGTTGGCCATTGCAGACGGAGTAGCATTAGCGTATCAGCAACGTGGACAATTAAAAGCAACCCTTGCATTTACCGGAGACGGAGGAACCAGCGAAGGGGATTTTCATGAAGCCTTGAATGTTGCAGCGGTATGGAATTTACCTGTCATTTTTATTATTGAAAATAATGGATACGGATTAAGTACACCAACGAATGAACAATATGCATGTGATTATTTAGTGGACCGTGCAAAAGGATATGGAATGGAAGGTGTTCGTATTGACGGTAATAATATTTTAGAAGTTTATGAAACTATAAAAGGCGTTAGAGAATATTGTATTAATAATCAGAAGCCGTATTTAATTGAGTGTACTACATTTAGAATGCGTGGACATGAGGAAGCAAGTGGTACCAAATATGTTCCACCAGCATTAATGGAAGAGTGGGGAAAGAAGGATCCTATCAAAAATTATGAAGCTTATTTAATTGCTGAAAAACTACTTACGGAAACAGAAGTGGAAAGTATCCGTGCTGAAATTAAGAAACAGATAGAATCGGATTTGGCGAAAGCTATGGAGCCTGTAAATTTTACACCAACAGTTCAAGGAGAATTAGTAGACGTTTTTGCGCCTGCAGTTGAAACAGGCGTAGTAGCGTATGAAAATTTATTACATATTGAGGAACAAATTGAAGCGGGTGCAACTAGCAATAAAAAATTCATTCAAGCAATTAGTGATGCTTTAAGACAAACCATGGAACGTTATCCAGAAATGGTTATTATGGGTCAGGACATTGCAGAATATGGCGGCGCATTTAAAGTAACAGAAGGCTTTGTTGAATTATTTGGAAAACAAAGAGTTCGTAATACACCCATTTGCGAGAGTGCAATAGTTGGAACAGCATTGGGATTAAGTTTAGAAGGAATCAAGTCGGTGATGGAAATGCAATTTGCAGATTTTGTAACAGTTGCATTTAATCAGATCGTTAATAATTTAGCTAAGCTACATTACCGTTGGGGACAGAATGCGGATTTGGTAGTGCGCATGCCAACAGGTGGTGGTGTAGGTGCAGGTCCTTTTCACTCACAATCTAATGAAGCCTGGTTTACACATGTGCCAGGATTAAAAGTGGTATATCCTTCTAATCCTGCTGACGCAAAAGGATTGTTAATTGCTGCTTTATTAGATCCGAATCCGGTTTTATTTTTTGAACATAAAGCCTTGTATCGTCGAATAGAAGGAGCGGTTCCCAATGAATACTATCAAGTGCCTATTGGCAAAGCGGTTATGGTAAGCGAAGGAACGGAAGCTACTATTATTACTTATGGCATGGGTGTTTTATGGGCGAACGAATACCAATTGAAACATCCGGAGCAGTCATTGACCATTGTGGATTTAAGAAGTTTAGCACCATTGGATTATGACACAATTCGCATGGCGGTTCAACAAACAGGTAAAGTACTTGTATTGCATGAAGACAATTTAACAGGAGGTATTGGCTCCGAAATTGCAGCATGGATTGCACAATATTGCTTTGAACATTTAGACGCCCCAGTAATGCGTTGCGCAAGTTTGGATACACCTATTCCATTCAATATGGAATTAGAAAAACAATATATGGCTAGTGCTAGGCTGGAAGAAATGATGCAGCAATTGCTTAATTATTAATAAAATGACTCGCAAAACGCCCCATAGAAATACCAATTAATTTTCTTTTTTTCGAAAATATAAATTGCGGAATAGTCTCTTTTAGACTCAAGAATTACTATTGCAATATTTTTATTAGGAATAACTAGTATATCAGAAAAAGATATACTAGGGCAGTAGCCACTATTTGAAATCAACAAAGTTTCGTTCGTACATGTGTCAGTAAGTAAGTATTTTTCATTTGAAAAAAAACGAGTATCTAATTTTGAATTTTTACTTTCTATTTTTTTTATTGAAAATGAATCGATATCAAATTCGTTTTTTAAATTTCTATAAAATTCACTTCTATTTTTTTGGCTTTGATGGGTTAGTAAATTTTTAAGTGCATCATTATTTAAACTAGACTTAATAATTGTTTTTTTTTCACTTTTAATTTGAAATTTCTGAATTGAGTCCAAAATATATGTGTAAAAATTGAAAGATCCAATATTAGGTTTAATGTCTTGAGCGTAAATCGTTGTGTTCAATAAAACCAAAAACATACTTACAATAAAATATTTTATCATTTTAATTTTAGTTTATAGGATTCATTGAGCTAGACTCACAAAGTGCTTGTCCCCAACTCCCACTTTCGAAATAGCCGTTTATTAAATCAATTATTAGCTCTGTATACTCTTAGGAAATTCCCACCCAATATTTTTTTAATATCCTTATTAGAATAACCTCTTGCGATTAAAGCTTTAGTGAATTCTGGATAATCTAATACCGTCTTTAATTGCTTTGGTGCGGAATCTATTCCATCAAAATCAGAGCCTAGGCCAATATGGTCCACGCCAATTAATTTTACAATATGATCAAAGTGTTTCATTAATACTTCTAGGTCTGGTTTAATGGCGTCCGACTCTGCTTTATATTTATCTGCCAATTGTCCTTGTGCATATTCTTGTTGAATGCCTGTTGCTAACATAGCATCCAATTCTGCTTTGTGTGATTTTCTAAATTCGTTATTTCTTTTTAAAAAATTACTATCTACAAAACCTGAGAAAAAGTTTAAACAAATCACGCCGCCATTTTTTCCAACAGCCAAAATTTGATCGTCTTTTAAATTTCTTGTCACAGGACAAATACTAAAAGCATTACTATGAGAAGCAATCACTGGTTTGGTGGTGATATTAATGGCATCCCAAAAAGTAGCTTCCCCTACATGTGAAATGTCTACAATAATTCCTAACTTATTCATGCGATGAATTATTTCTTTTCCAAAATCATTGAGCCCTTTATGACCTGTATACTTTGGATCTTTTTCGTCTGCATGAGAGCTCGCCCAAGTGGGTGAATTATTCCAAGTAAGGGTCATGTAGCGAACGCCTCTTTTATAAAAAGTATCCAAGCGATTAATATCTCCTTCCAACATATGACCACCTTCAACACCATATTGCGCTACTAATTTACCCGCTTTCAATGCTTTTTGAATATCCTCCCAATTCTTAGCAACTACCATTTTATCAGGGTTGCGCGCTGCCACTGCGTCAATGGTGTCCATTTCTCTCATAGCCCAAGCATATGGGTTTTGCTTCTCTCCATCGCACCAAATTGAAAACAATTGATAGTCTACGCCGCCTTGTTTGAACCTTTTTAAATCGGAATGATTAATGCCTGTTAAGTCCTGGTCCAAACTCACTTTCTTCTCAATACATGCAGTCACCGCGTCATTATGCGTATCCACTAGAATTGATTTATAATGAATGGATTGCGCTTGTAAACTAGCTGAAATAAGAAGGCAAAGGCTTAGCAGGTATTTCATATGAAGGGATTGTTTTTAATTGACAACTAAAATAACTATTTTTGCGCACAGAAAAACGACTATGTTAGATAAATTAGAAGCCATAAAAGCAAGATTTGACCAAGTAGGGGTGGCTTTGACCAATCCAGAGATTATAAATAATCAATCAGAATTCGGCAAATACAGTAAGGAATACCGTTCATTAGAGCGTATTGTGATCCCATATGAGCGTTATATGAAAGTTTTGGCGGAACATAAGTTTGCCAAAGAATCTTTAAATGGAGACGATGCAGATATGCGTGAATTGGCTAAAATGGAAATGCCTGCCTTGGACGAAGAGAAAGATGCGCTAGAAAAAGAGTTGACTAAACTATTAATTCCTAAGGACCCTCAGGACGACAAGAATGCAATTATTGAATTAAGAGCAGGTACAGGTGGCGACGAAGCAAGTTTGTTTGTGGGTGATTTATTGAACATGTATACAAGGTATTGCCAAAGAAAAGGATGGAAAGTAGCGTTGATTGGAGAAAGTGAAGGATCGGTTGGTGGATACAAGGAAGTAATATTGGAAGTGACGGGTGAGGACGTATATGGTACTATGAAATTTGAAAGTGGGGTACATCGAGTTCAACGTGTTCCAAGTACAGAAACACAAGGTCGTGTGCACACTTCGGCTGCAACCGTGGCAGTAATGCCAGAAGCGGAGGAAGTGGATTTTGTATTGAATCCAGCAGACGTAAAAATGGAAACATCACGAAGTGGTGGAGCGGGTGGACAGAATGTAAACAAAGTAGAAACTAAAGTGCAGTTAACGCATATTCCAACAGGTACTGTTATTGTTTGTCAAACAGAACGCTCTCAGCTGGGTAACCGAGAGAAAGCCATGGGTATGATGCGTACTAAATTATTTGAAGAGCAAGTACGTAAACAAGAGGATGAAATTTCAAGACACCGTAAAACATTGGTAAGCACTGGAGACAGAAGTGCTAAGATTAGAACTTATAACTGGCCACAGGGGCGTGTTACAGACCATAGAGTGAATGTAACTTCTTATAATTTAGATGCAGTGATCAATGGAGAGATTGAAGAATTTATCGAAGCATTACAAATGGCCGAGAACGCAGAAAAAATGTTGGTACAGAATTAATTTATTTCGACAAGCTTTGTTCCCATTGCCATGCCGTAAGCATCATTTCTTCCAATCCATATTTACATTGCCAGCCTAATTGATTAACTGCTTTATCATTGTTAGCATATATTGAAACAATATCTCCAGCACGACGTGGGCCAATTTCGTAATTTAAATTCACACCACTTACCTTCTCAAATGCTTTGATAGCTTCTAATACCGTGATACCATTGCCTGTACCTAAGTTAAAAACTTCGCAGGATTTTGGTTGATTGTTTTTAATAGAATATTGAATGGCTAAAGTATGTGCATGTGCAATATCGCAAACATGAATATAATCACGTATACAACTTCCGTCTCTTGTATCGTAATCACTTCCATGCACCTGCATCATAGGTAATTTACCAATAGCAGTTTGTGTAATAGCAGGTACTAAATTTTGTGGACGACCAATAGGTAATTCTCCTATGGCAATAGAAGGATGCGCACCAACGGGATTGAAATATCTTAATAAAATGGTGGATAGTGGATACGTAAATGCAGTGTCTTTTACAATAGTTTCTCCCATTTGCTTGGTAGCGCCATAAGGAGACGCTGCTGTTTGTAATGGGGTGTCTTCTGTAAC
>CANGDH010000003.1 GCA_947452555.1 Bacteroidota bacterium | reverse complement strand
TTTCTGTCTTTTACCTTCTTCCATAATAATCAAAATCGTTGATTCGCTGTAAAATTAGTTACTTTGCTCATTATTCTAATGGAATAGTTTGAATATGAAGAAATTTATTCGCATTATCAGTTATATCAAAGAATACAAGGCCTATATGGGCTGGTATACACTGTTTATTACCCTATCAATTGTATTTAGCCTGTTTTCTTTAAGCATGTTAATGCCATTTATGGACCTTATTTTTGGCAGCAATGCTTTAAGCGGGGCTGTTAATGCAGCAACTGTAAATAATTCAGGCAGCCTAAAAGACATGGTTTATGGTTTTTTACAATCTAATATTGTAAAATATGGTAAAGTATATGCGTTAGGCTGGATCTGCTTTGGCATCATTACGGCAGTATTATTAAAGAACGTATTTCTTTATTTATCCTACTATTTTTTAGCGCCAATCCGTAACGCGGTTACCAGAAAATATTCCAAATTGCTTTATGATAAAATTTTAAAATTGCCAATTGGTTATTTTACAGAACAACGTAAAGGTGATATTTTAAGTAGGTCTTCGAATGATATAGCAGAATTAGAAAATTCTATTATTGGTGCATTAGAGGGTATGATTAAAGAGCCTTTAAATATTATTGGGATATTGATTGTACTTTTTATCATTAGCGTAAAATTGACCTTATTTGTTTTTGTATTATTACCACTTGCTGGTTTTGTAGTAGGTCGTATTGGTAGAAGCTTAAAGAAACATACTAATAAAGCCCAGGTTAAATGGGGAGAAATAATGAGTCAAATGGAAGAGACTTTAACTGGACTTAGAATTATCAAAGCTTTCAACGCAGAAAACAGAGTTAAGCGACAGTTCTTCGGTTTAGTGGATGAAATTTTTGTGATTAAGAATAAAATTTTAAACCGACGTGACCTTGCTTCTCCTGTTTCGGAGTCCTTAGGTGTTATTATATTATGTGGTGTGTTATGGTTTGGTGGCCGTTTGGTCATTAGCGGAGAAATTTTATCTGGTAGTTCTTTTATTGGTTATGTAGCTTTATTTTCTCAAATCATCAATCCTTCAAAAGCATTATCACAGGCTGTATATAATGTAAACAGAGGTACTGCAACATTGGACAGATTGAATGAAATATTGGAAGCACCAGTAACAGTTGAAGAAGCAACCCACCCAATTGAATTAACTGGATTTAATGATACTATTCAATTTGAGAACGTTCAATTTTTATACCAAGACACAAGTATCCTTCATAATATTAACTTAACAATTAAGAAAGGTCAAACCATTGCACTCGTTGGTTCTTCCGGTGCTGGTAAAAGTACATTAGCTGACTTAGTTCCAAGATTTCATGACGTGAGTGAAGGTGCTTTATTAATTGACGATAAAAATATCAAGGACTATAGTTTAACTAGTCTTAGAAAGCATATTAGCATTGTAACACAGGAGCCAATCTTGTTTAATGATACCATAGCTGCAAATATTGCATTAGGCAAGCCAGAAGCCACAGAGGCTGAAATTATAGAAGCTGCAAAAATTGCAAATGCTTATGATTTCATCACTAAAAAAGAAAATGGATTTAATACTATCATTGGAGATAGAGGAAGTAAATTAAGTGGTGGCGAACGTCAACGTTTAACCATTGCGCGTGCTGTATTAAAGAACCCTCCTATCTTAATTTTAGATGAAGCTACTTCTGCCCTTGATACGGAAAGCGAGAAGCTTGTTCAAGACGCTATCAATAATATGATGCAAAACAGAACTTCTATTGTGATTGCTCACCGCCTTTCCACCATCCGACACGCAGACGAAATTATTGTTTTACAAAAAGGAAATATAGTAGAACGCGGCAATCATGATGAATTATTAGCACAAGACGGTTACTATCGAAAGTTGATTGAAATGCAGGAAGTGAAGTAATAAAGGTTGCATATAAATATAATGGAGTCCTTAACTTGTAATTTGATTTTAAAATATAATATTAAGTCCACAAAAAAACCCGATCAAATTGATCGGGTTTTTTTATCTAGTTCATTATGTAACTTTAATCTAGGGAGCTTATTAAAAGCTTTAATTTATTGTTCGTTATGGGAATTTTTCACATACCCTAATTTTGCTTCTAAGCTTAATGTAGCGTGAGGAACTGCACGTAAACGTGCTTTGTCTATTAAAAGACCAGTTACTCTACAAATACCGTAAGTCTTATTTTCAATGCGCATCAAAGCTTTCTCTAAGTGGTCAATAAATGTGATTTGACGACTAGCCATTTGGCCTAACTGTTCTCTTTCCATACTTACACTACCGTCTTCCATTGTCATGTAACGAGCATCATCATTATCACCGCCCATTTCGTCTTTGCGTGTAATTAAACCTTGTAAATACATCAATTCCTTTTTAGCTGAATCCAATTTTTTTGAAATCAAATCCTTGAACTCAGTTAATTCGGCATCGGAATATTTTACTAATGTCTCAGTTGATCTTTCAACTTCTTTTCTTTTTTCCATTGGTACATAACCTGGTTGGTAAGGAACACTACTCTTTGCATTAATCTTTGGAACTTTAACTTCCTTAATTGGCTCAGCTACTTTACGCACTGGTTTTACAGGTGGCGTTGGTATAACTGGAACTGGTTTTGCTGGAGGTACATATTTTTCAACTGGCTTTACTGGAACAACAGGTTTTTTGAACGGTGTTGGTGCAGGTTTAGCTGGAACTGCTTTCTTAACTGGCACTGCTGCTTTTTTAACAGGCGCTGCCACTTTAACTGGCACTGCTGCTTTAACTGGCACTGCTGCTTTTTTTACAGGTGCCACTACTTTTTTAGCTGGTGCTGCTGCTTTTTTTACAGGTGCTGCTTTTTTAACTGGCACCACTTTTTTAGCAGGTGCTGCTTTCTTAGCTGGTACTGCCTTTTTTACAGGTGCTGCTACTTTTTTAGCTGGTGCTGCTGCTTTTTTTACAGGTGCTGCTTTTTTAACTGGCACCACTTTTTTAGCAGGTGCTGCTTTCTTAGCTGGTACTGCCTTTTTTACAGGTGCTGCTTTTTTAGGAGCTGGTTTTTTTGTAGCCATAGTTATCCTTTTTGTAAAACTGAAATCCTTAATTTTTGGTCATTTATTTCGACATCCACTCCTTCCTCTAAAGAAGAAACCCAGTCAATCTGCAATGCCAGTATTTCGCGGCAAATATAATCGGAAAATTGGTTAATGGAGTCCTTCAAATTTGTGTTATCCACAATTCGGAGTAAAATTTTGTCTGTAAGCTCGAAATTACGCTCTTTTCTTATGTTTTGCACCCTGTTTACCAGTTCTCTAGCATTTCCCTCCTGTAATAAAGCAGGACTTAGGGTAAT
This sequence comes from Bacteroidota bacterium, assembly GCA_947452555.1. Classification (GTDB taxonomy): domain Bacteria; phylum Bacteroidota; class Bacteroidia; order Chitinophagales; family Chitinophagaceae; genus Sediminibacterium. The sequence continues at coordinate 275,969 of CANGDH010000003.1, read as the reverse complement.
ATCTAGGGCTACCGTGAGTGCATTTTTCACTGCAACGCTCCATCCAGGTATATCTTCTGCTATAATATCTACTTCGCTGATTAATAATGGAATAGTTGTTCCTTCAATATTTAAGTCGATTGTTCCGTCTTTTTCCAGTTGGCTGATTTGAGCTTGATTCAATTCGGCAATAATTGCAGAAGCTTGTTTCATTTTAGTACCCAACTTGGCACCTAATAATTTGAAATTAGGCTTTAATTTTTTACTAATTACACCCTCTGTTTCTGTTATATAATTTATTTCTTTAACATTAACTTCTGCAAGTATTAGTTCTTCCATTAATTCAATGGCTGACTTCATGGCAGGGTCTAGAACTGGAATTAATATTTTTTGTAATGGTTGACGTACTTTGATATTTACTTTTTTTCTGATAGATAAAACCAAAGAACAAATATCTTGTGCCGTTTGCATTCTTGTTTCTAAAGCTAGATCCATTTTAGTGGTATCTGCTTTTGGAAAATCAACATGGTGAATGGATGTTGCGCTATGTCTCTTAGTGATACCATTTAAGTTTCTGAAAACTTGATCACAAAAGAAAGGAGCAATGGGCGCCATTAATCGAGTGATGGTTTCTAAACATTCGTATAATGTTTGATATGCCGCAATTTTGTCTTCCGTATATGTGCCTTTCCAGAATCGTCTTCTACATAATCTTACATACCAGTTACTTAAATGCTCGTCTACAAATGTCTCAATGGCACGTCCAGCAAGCGTTGGCTCAAAGTCATCCATTGCGATGGTAACTGTTTGTACTAAACTATTTAAAGAAGAAATTATCCAACGATCAATTTCTGGTCTTTCTGCAATAGGAATATAATCTTGTTCGAAATGGAAATTATCAACGTTCGCATACAACACAAAGAACTGATATGTGTTATATAAAGTTCCAAAGAATTTTCTTTGAACTTCCTGTATGCCTGATAAATCAAATTTCAAATTATCCCATGGAGATGCATTGGTAACTAAATACCATCTTGTAGCATCTGCTCCGTAGGTATCTAATGTTTCAAATGGATTCACAACGTTTCCTAAACGCTTACTCATTTTGTTGCCATTCTTGTCTAGCACCAATCCATTACTCATTACATTTTTATAGGCAACGCTATCAAATAGCATTACTGCAAGTGTATGTAATGTATAAAACCAACCACGTGTTTGGTCTACTCCTTCGCAAATAAAATCTGCTGGAAATGCTTCCCCCTTGTCTACTAAGTCTTTATTTTCAAATGGATAATGCCATTGTGCATAAGGCATCGCGCCAGAATCAAACCAAACATCTACTAAATCTGCAACTCGTTTCATAGGTTGACCTGAAGCGCTTAATAATTCAATTTGATCCACATATGGCTTATGTAAATCGACGTCTAATTTGCCGTCTACAATTTGCAAGGAGACTTCCTTGTTAAATCCTTTTTCCTTGGCAGCTAAGAACCCTGCAGTCAACTCTTCTATAGACCCAATACAAATTTCTTCTGTTCCGTCTTCTGTTCTCCATATAGGCAATGGCGTACCCCAATATCTACTACGTGACAAATTCCAATCCACCATATTCTCCAACCAGTTTCCAAAACGACCTTCGCCTGTACTCTTTGGTTTCCAATTAATGGTTTTATTCAACTCTACCATTCTATCTTTTACTGCAGTTGTTTTAATAAACCATGCGTCTAGTGGATAATATAAAATAGGCTTGTCAGTTCTCCAACAATGCGGATAATTATGTTCATATTTCTCCACCTTGAATGCCCTGTTTTCTTTTTTCAATTTTACAGAGATGTCAACGTTTACGTCTTGAAAATCTTTCTCGTCTTTATAATTTTTTACATAGCGTCCAGAAAATTCTCCCACACCATCAATGAATTTTCCTTCGCGGTCAACCAATGTAATTATTCCTAAATTATTTTTTTGTCCCACTTTATAGTCATCTGCACCGAATGCGGGAGAGGTATGTACAATACCTGTTCCGTCTTCAGTTGTAACAAAGTCTCCTAAAATAATTTTAAATGGATCTCCTTCTATTTGGGTAAGCGTGTTTGCTTCAAATGGCATCAACTGTTCATAACGTAATCCATTTAATTGACTCCCTTTAAACTCAGAAAGTATTTTCCATGGAATAATTTTATCCCCTTCCGCAAAGGAATCTAATTCAAGTCCTTCTTCTTTAAAATACTTTGCTATCAATGCTTTCGCTAGAATTACATTAACTGGAACTGCAGTATAGGGGTTGTATGTTGCCACCAATGCATAATCAATATTTGGTCCAACTGTTAAACCTAGGTTAGAAGGTAATGTCCATGGCGTAGTAGTCCAAGCCATGTAAAAAACTTCATTCGTATTGGTATTAGCTGCTGCTGCGTCAAATATAAATTGACTCCCTGGCGTTGCCAATGCTTTAAACATTGCAACAACAGAAGTGTCTTTTACGTCTTTGTAAGTGCCCGGTTGATTTAATTCATGTGAACTTAATCCGGTACCTGCTGCTGGTGAATATGGTTGTATACTCACACTTTGATATAAATAACCTTTCTTATAAAGCGTACTTAAGATCCACCAAAGTGTTTCAATATATTTATTCTCAAATGTGATATAAGGATTATTTAAATCCACCCAATACCCCATCTTATTGGTAATGTCATCCCATTCTTTTTTGTAGCGCAATACCGCTTCTCTACACTTCTGATTATATTCTTCTACAGAAATTTTCTTTCCAATATCTTCTTTTGTAATTCCTAATTCTTTCTCCACACCTAATTCCACAGGCAAGCCATGCGTATCCCAGCCTCCTTTTCTTTTAACTTGAAAACCTTGCATCGTTTTGTAACGACAGGTCATATCCTTTAAGGTTCTAGATATTACGTGGTGAATACCTGGCATACCATTTGCACTTGGAGGTCCTTCGTAAAATACAAAAGGAGTCTTGCCTTCTCGCAAAGTAACTGATTGCTCAAATGCCTGCTCTTTTTTCCAAGCCGCTAATATTTCTGCCTCAATGGTAGGCAAATGTAGTCCGTTAAATTCTGGGTATTGATTGCTCATAAAACGCTTATCCTAGCTGATTTTTAGGGCACGAAGGTACGATTTTTTACCCTTTTAAGCTTGATCTGTGATTTTTTCCTCCTTGAAAAAGCGATTCTGGAAAACAAATAGGGTAATTACCCCTGTACTTATAGCCATATCGGCAAAATTGAACACTGGTCGGAAAAATTCAAACTCTTCCCCACCCCAAATTGGGAACCAAGTCGGAAAATGAGCATCTCTGATAATTGGGAAATAAAACATGTCTACGACCCTCCCATGTAGGAAAGGGGCATAACCGCCACCTAATGGGAACACTCTAGCCACCATTGTGGTATAAGGAACACTAGTTTCAAATATTAAGCCATAAAACATACTGTCTATTAAATTGCCAACGGCACCTGCATAAATTAATGCTACACATATAATAAATCCATTATGATACTTCTTTTCAATAAATCCTTTAATTAAAAAAGTACCCCAAATAACTGCTATGAGTCTAAATAAAGTCAAAGCGATTTTTCCCAAACCACCGCCAAACTTCAATCCCCAAGCCATCCCCTCATTCTCTACAAAATGAAGTCTTGCCCATGACCCTATAATAGAATGCTCTTCTCCAATAAAATAATTAAGCTTTATATAAAACTTAATTGCTTGATCAATAAATAAAATTAGCAGTATAAATAATGTTACTTTTTTGCCGTTCATGTTTGTTTCAAATTATTATTGGAGCACAAAGATACGCTAGTCTTGAATATAGATACGCTTAACTCTTTGCCCAATTGTTGTTAAAATTTCATAAGGGATAGTTTCAGCCCATTTTGAAACTTGTTCAATTGTTAAATGTGGACCAAAAACTTCCACTGTATCACCCACCTGTACATTAGCAATACCTGTTATGTCAATCATTGTCATGTCCATACAAATATCCCCCACTATTGGCGCCAATTGTCCTCCAACCCACATACTTCCCTTCCCCCTTCCCAATTTTCTGTTATAGCCGTCCGCATATCCAAGTCGAACTGTTGCAATGGTTGTCTGCTTATTCAATACCCCCGCTCGACCGTATCCAACAGTTTGATCGGGTTCCAATATGCGTATTTGTGCAATCGTAGTTTTCAGTTTCACTACTGATTCAAAGTTTAATACTCCTGAGCTTACTCCATACATGCCAATGCCTAGTCGAACCATGTCCAAATGGTATTTTTGATCCATTAAAATGGCATCTGAATTTGCGATATGCTTAATGGTATCATAGCCTATTGCAGCTTCAATTTGACCTGCTGCAATTGTAAAATTTTTCAATTGCTCCCCTGTGAAATTTTCAAAAGCAGCTTGTCCACTTGCACTTAAATGACTAAAAATAGATTGCACTTTTAAAATAGTATTCTCTTTTAGTTTTATTGACAAGGCCAATACTTCGTTCATATCAAAACCCAAACGATTCATTCCGGTATTTAATTTGATATGAATCGGAAAATTTGGAAGTCCTTGTTTTTGTATAAATAAACTAAACTGTTCCAATAATTCAAAAGAAAATATTTCTGGTTCCAAATGATATTGCACCAAAGTATCAAATGCAGCTTCATCCACATTCATGACCATTATAGGAGTATGTATACCAGCTTTCCTTAACTCCACTCCTTCGTCAGCATAAGCCACAGCTAAATAATTAACATGGTGAAATTGTAAAGCACGAGCCACTTCCACACTTCCACTTCCGTATCCAAATGCTTTCACCATTGCCATTACTTGAATAGTAGGACCCACTTTGGCTTTGATTTTTTTATAATTATTAACTAATGCAGTCAGGTTAACTTCCACAACTGTTTGATGAACATGTGCTTGCAACAAAGCATTCACTCTTTCTAATTCAAATACCCTTGCACCTTTTAACATTACAAATTCGTCTTTAAAACTACTTGTATCAATTTGTCTAATAAAAGTATCCGTATCATTATAAGCAGTAATTTTTATTCCAGCTTCATTTAGTAATTCGTTATTCGAAACTGTTTTTTGGAATATAGGACCAATCGTAATTAATTTTTTAATAGGCCAATTCATTAATTGTTGTAATAATGCTTCATAATCAATGATTACATTTTGCCCCTGTACGAAATCAGAAATAATTAATGTTATTGGTAATAAACCAGCTTGTTGTTTTGCATATTCTAATCCTAATTGTAAGGCAACGACATCATTGCTATAGCTATCGTTCAAAATATAACAATTATTGATCCCCTTTTTTATTTGCATACGCATGTCCAAATGCATCAAACCAATGACCCCTTGGCTTATTTTTTCTTGACTCATTCCTAAACATAATGCGGCTAACCAACAGCTACAAACATTTTCAATCGAAATATTGTCTGTAAAAGGTATAATTAACTCAATAGGTGCATTTTGATATACCGCTTTTAGGATTGTATGATTCCCATTACTAGTTGATGACTGAATAAACAATGTTGCCATTTCATTTTCACCCCATGTTAAAACGGTCTGATCTGAAAAAGGTGCTACCTTTTTCAATAATTCATAAGGCCCCAATAATACTGTCGCGGTTTTAGACAATTGCAATTTTTCCGCTAATTTTTCAACTAGGCTACTAAATCCTTCCTGATGTGCTGTTCCTAAACTTGTAATAATCGCAATTGTAGGCTGAATAATAGCTGCTAATTTTTGCATCTCCCCCTTTTGTGAAATACCAGCTTCAAAAATAGCTAAGTCATGCTGCGGACCCATTCCCCAAACACTTAAAGGCACTCCAATTTGAGAATTATAACTCCTTGGGCTCCTTACTATTGTGAATTGGTTATTTAAAATTTCAAATAACCACTCTTTTACAATTGTCTTGCCATTGCTTCCTGTAATACCAATTACCGGATAGCTGAATTTTTCACGATGTTGTTTTGCAATAGCTTGCAATGCCTCCAATACGTTTTCAACTACCAGGAAATTAGTATTTTGAAACGGCTCCGTATTAAAGTGCTGATCCACTACAAAATTAAAAACGCCTCTTTCGACTAATTCAGAAATATACAAATGCCCGTCATTTTGCGGAGTTTTCAAGGCGAAATACAGTGACTGTAATGGATACAATAAGCGTCTACTATCTGTCAATATAAAAGCGATATCTGCTTCCTTATGAATGATTTTTTTTGCGGCTATGCCTTTTGCAATATATTGAATAGTGTCGGCCAATGGATTATTTTATAAAGTAGGGTCTTTGATATCCTTTGGTAATTTTTGCTTATTGGTAAAAATCGAATACAAGATGGAACCAGTTATACAAAAAACAATTACCAGTAACGATAATATTACTTGCGCGTTTTTATCCATCACCATATTAATATAATGTTCCCCTAACATTTTAACCCCAATAAATATTAATACAATGGCAATACCTTGTTGCAAATGCTCGAACTCATTTACAGCACCTCTTAATAAAAAGAACAAAGACCTTAATCCAAGAATAGCAAATATATTAGAAGTGTAAATGACCAGACTACTTTTTGAAATACCCATAACGGCAGGGATAGAGTCCAATGCGAATACAATGTCAATTGCTGCAAGTAAGACAACTACAACGAATAGGCTAGTATATAAAGGCTTCCCGCCTTGTCTAATTACAAATTTACCATCTCCGTCTGTATTAGTAATAGGAAGAAATTTTTTTAAGAATTTATAAACTGGTGTGTCATGTGGATCAAAATGATCCTCACTATTGGCTGTGTACATTTTAATTCCAGTATATAATAAGAAAACACCAAACAAATATAGTATCCATGCAAATTTAGCAACCAGCGCTACCCCAACAGTAATAAATATTACCCTGAACACAATAGCCGCTAATATGCCTATCAATAATACTCTTGAAGTATGTTGTTCTTTTACCTTGAATGCATCAAAAATTAAAATAAACACAAAAATATTATCAATACTTAAACTCCATTCCATTAAATACCCACTTAAATATTCAAGTGCTAATTTTTGTCCTTCTTCTACCCACATAAAAGCAAAAAATCCAAAAGCCAACAAGACCCATAAAAATGTTTGTCTTAAAGCTTGACGTATGGAGATTGTAGTATTTTTTTTACTCAAAAATCCAAGGTCTAGTATTAAAGCAGTCGCAATTACTACTCCAAATACAGTATATACAATATGGTCTGTTGTCATCTGTTAAAGATAAGTATTGATTAGCTATGCTGCAAATTGACGTTTTCTAAGACTATTCCACCCTAGGTATCCAATTGATAAGCAAACCAAAGGAGCTATAATTAAAACTAGCTGCCAAAATAACCTATACTCTTCAATTTTGTCCTTATTCAATTGACGTAATATTAAGGTCTTATTCCTGCTTTCTAGTAAGTCGATGGGCTCGTTTAAATAGGAAATACAATTCGTGAAAAATATGTTATTGGCAAACTGGTAGTCCTCAAAAGGAATCATCCCCATAGGCAATGGACCATTTGTTTTGTCCACACTATTTGTGATTAGGTTAGCATCTGATATGATTATTTGCTTTCCTGGCTTTATGCCGACCGGGAGAAATCCCTTACCCGTATACTTCACAATTGAATCATTCAACGCAGCTGATATCCTATTTTTAAATAATGAATTAAATCGACCTTCCAATAATACACTTACCGCAATCTGATGTTTATTGAATGAAGCAAAAGCCCCTTGCTCTTGTCCACTATTTAAAGAAATTAAATTGGGACTTGACAAAACCCTGCTATTCGTGTCCGTTGTTAACAATATTGTTTTTTGAATTCCGGCAACTTTTATGGTATCAATGCTTGAAGGAAATTGCGACAATACACGATCCATGTTTTTCACAATAGCATTTTGATTGTTTCCATATAGAAATGGATAATAAGGCCACGGCACTCTTTTTATCATTGGACTCCCGTCTGATCCTTTACCAACCACAACAGGTAATTTTGCGCAATTTAAATCCTGCACTAAATTATTGTTAATACGTACTCCATATTTAAAAAGCAAGTCATCCAAGTTTAAGCCTCTGTCATAAGCAATATAGGAACCCTCTGTTTTTTGCAAACTATCATACTCAGCATGTAGTTTGTCTATTGCCCAAATTACATTCCCACCAGACATTATATACTGATCAATTTTCAATTTATCCAAATCCGAAAATGGTATTGTTGGTTTGACAATTAATACTGTTTTTAACCTTTCTGCAGTAGGGAACCCTTTCTTTAAATCAAATACGGCAACATGGTATTGATGTCTAATAGATTGGCCTATATCATTAACGGATAAGTCAACTGGCTCCCCATTCCCAATTAGATATCCAATTGTTGGAATTTCAGTTCTACTTAGTAAATAAATTGCTTGTGTAATTTTGAATTCCAAAAGTGCCTCCGCTGCATTTGCAGTGGCTTCCAAATCCTCCTCTGGAATATCTTTTACAATATTATATGGTTTATAATATTTTTTACTGCTTCTTAAGTCAATTGCAATTGGACTTTTTCCTTCCACTTCAACCAAAATGCCGGGTATTAAAAGTTGATCAATTCTTTGATCTTGTTTTGAGTCAGAAGACTGTACTCTTTCAATTGGCAAGCCCTGCTGAGTAAGACTATCATAAAACTGATACAATGCAGTGTCTTTAAATATTTGATTAGGAACTTCTTGCATCCATGTAATTTGGCCAGGATTGTTTTGTACAACTTTTTCTAAAATTGCCTTACAGGCTAATTCCATCTTTTTATACCTAGCAGGTAAATCACCACCTAAGTATAAATGTAATTTTAATGGCAGTTGCACATTTTGAATAATCTCCTTAGAAGAACTACTTAATGTATATCGCTTATCCTTGGTCAAGTCTAGCTGCCATGGAGTCCAAATACTTACAAAATTCAATACTAGTATAGCTATTAGACCAATTATTGAAACTGATTTTCCTTTAATATTCTCAATACATCCAAGTCCAAATAATACAATTACAGAAATAAAATAAATACTATCTTTTACACTCAATACTCCTCTACTAACATTTTCATAGTGAAAAGAAAGTCCAACTTGTTTAATATAAAAATCATACCCATTGGCAAACACTTGCCATGCACTAATCCATTCAAAACCTTTATATAAAAAAGTAGATATGATAATGGAAAATAACAATGCAACTAAAGCATGTTTTGAAATACTACTTGTAAAAATTCCAATGGAAGTATATACTGCAGCCAATAAAAACAATCCAATATAAGCACCAAAAGTTGCACCCCAATCAATTCCGCCTAATACGCTTAACTGATCCAATGCTAGGGAATATAATAAAGTAGGAGCTATGGCAATTACTACAATCAAAAATGCTCCAAAAAATTTACCTATTAATAATTCAAAGGAACTTATAGGCAATGTTCTTAATAACTCATAAGTGCCTTGTTTTTTTTCGTCTGCAAAACTGCGCATGGTAATTGCAGGAACTAATAACAATAAAAACCAAGGTGCATAATCAAAATACACTTGCAAAGAAGCATAGCCAAAATCAAAGACATTATAGCTTGGCAATACAAATAGAAATAGGCCATTGACTACTAAGTAAAAACTTATAATCAAATAACCTATCAAGCTACCAAAATAATGCGTCCATTCTTTTTTGCATATTGCCCACATGCTTCAAAGCTACAAAAAAATATGCCCCAGTATAAACTGAGGCATATTAATATAAATAGTTATTAGGCTACACAGCGAAGCTTTCACCGCATCCACAGCTTCTGCTAGCATTTGGATTGTTAAAATAAAAACCCTTGCCGTTTAATCCATCGGAAAACTCTAATTCGGTATTCACTAAGTATAAGAAGCTTTTCAAGTCGGTTACTAGTTTTACCCCATTGTCTTCAAATACTTGATCCATGGGTTTAACCTCGTTATCAAAGTCAAGCTTATAACTTAATCCAGAACAACCTCCACCCACAACACCTACACGTAAAAAATATTCTGGTTTGTCTGCAATATCAGCGTCCTGCATTAATTGCAATACTTTACCCTTAGCTTTTTCGCTTACGTAAATGGTATTTTCTGCTGCTACAGTACTCATTAGTTAAATATTAAATTTTCGACTTACGTCGCTTACTTAATAAACGTATAAAATATGTTTATTAATGAACCCCTTTTTCTTCAAACACTAATTCTGCTAAACCATTTTTAACTCGATAGTCATTAATGGCAGACTTGATCGCGTCTTCTGCTAACACTGAACAGTGAATTTTAACTGGAGGTAAATTTAATTCCTCCACTAAATCCATATTATCAATTTTAACCGCTTCATCAACTGACTTACCTTTTAACCACTCTGTAGCTAATGAAGAGGATGCTATTGCAGAACCACATCCGAATGTTTTAAATTTAGCGTCAGTAATAATACCCGTTGCTTCATCCACTTGAATTTGCAAACGCATTACGTCTCCACATTCTGGAGCACCCACTAAACCTGTCCCAACACTTTTTGATGCTTTATCTAAAGTTCCTACATTTTTAGGATTAGAATAATGATCAATTACTTTATCTGAATATGCCATGATTGTATTTTTTAATTTTTTTTAATAAATGCTACGAAACTTGAAATATATTAGTGATGTGCCCATTGAATTGCATCAATGTCCACCCCTTCTTTAAACATTTCCCATAATGGGCTCATTTCTCTCAATTTTAAAACAGTTTCTGAAACCGCTTTAATGGTGAAATCAATTTGCTCCTCTGTCGTATAACGTCCTAGTCCAAATCTTAGTGAGCTATGTGCTAAGTCGTCTCCTAAACCTAAGGCTTTTAGAACATAGCTAGGCTCCAAAGAAGCAGACGTACAAGCCGATCCAGAAGACAATGCGATGTCCTTGTTAAAGCCCATCATCAAACCTTCTCCTTCTACATATTTGAAAGAAATATTACTTACATGTGGCAAACGGTGTGCTGGATTTCCATTTACATAAGATTCGTCAATTTGCTTTAAAGCGTTCTCTAACTTATCTCTTAATTTAGAAATTCTTGCAGTATCCACTTCCATATCTGTTCTTGCGATTTCGGCAGCTTTACCAAAACCTACAATACCAGGAACGTTTAAAGTACCACTACGCATTCCTCTTTCGTGGCCACCGCCGTCCATTTGAGCAGTTACTTTTACACGAGGGTTTTTACGTCGAACATATAATGCACCAACTCCTTTCGGACCATACATTTTGTGCGCTGTAAATGCCATAATATCAATACCGTCAGCAATTACGTCAACTGGTATTTTTCCTACAGCTTGAACTCCGTCTGTAAAAAATAATGCACCATGCTTTTTAGCAATAGCTGCAATTTCTTTTACTGGTTGTATAACACCTATTTCATTATTAGCATACATAATAGCAACTAAAATAGTTGTTGGTCTCATTGCTGCTTCTAATTCTTTTAAATCAATTAGTCCATCAGGTTGTACTTCTAAATAAGTTACTTCCGCACCTGCTTTTTCCAAATGCTTACAAGTATCTAACACAGCCTTATGTTCTGTAGTACAAGTGATAATATGATTACCCTTGCTTGCATACATTTCATATACTCCCTTGATTGCCAAATTATCCCCTTCTGTTGCACCTGAAGTGAAGATAATTTCCTTAGGATCTGCGCCAATTAATTTAGCAACTTGCTCACGTGCATAGTCAACAGCTTCTTCAGCATGCCATCCAAACGAGTGGTTTCTGCTAGCTGCGTTTCCGAAGTTTTCGGTAAAATAAGGTATCATCGCTTCTAACACTCTTGGATCCATAGGAGTTGTTGCGTTATGATCAAGATAAATAGGTAATTTTAACATGTCCGATTTTAATTTTTTCTGAGAATACAAAAGTAAAGCTTCAACTTTGATTATCAGGATTTCGTTAGCTTTGGAATGCATTTTTTTCCCAATTCGTAAAACATATAGAAATGGCTTATAACGTAGATCACATAGGCATTGCGGTTCTTGATTTAGAAGTAAGTATTCCCTTATTCGAAAGACTACTGGGCAGTCCTTGTTATAAAACAGAACCTGTGGCGTCCGAAAACGTTAATACTGCTTTTTTTATAAAAGCAGGGGCGAAAGTGGAGCTATTAGAAAGTAAGGATCCAAATGGCGTTATTGCTAAATTTATTGCCAAAAAAGGGGAAGGAATGCATCATATTGCCTTTGAAGTGCCCAATATTCTGGAAGAAATGGATAGGCTGAAGAAGGAGGGCTTTACCCTCTTGAATGAAATACCTAAAAAAGGAGCTGACAATAAATTAGTTTGCTTTGTACACCCAAAAGACACAAATGGAGTACTTATTGAACTTTGCCAAGCAATCTTATAGTTTCGATTTTTAAAAAAAATAACTACTAATTTTTAGACTCGCAGCATTAAATCCCCAAGGTTTCAATCGCTTTTTGAGCTGCTAACTGACTAGCATCTTTTTTAGTATAGCCTTTTTGACTTGCTACTATTTCGCTGTCAATTACGATATTAATTGTAAATAATCTGCGTCTACCTTCCAGTTGTTCCCCTGCTAATACAAAGTCAATTTGTTTGCCTTGCTTCAAAGCCCAGCCAATGATTTTATTCTTAATATTAATATCAATTTGTTCTAATTCATCCATGAACAAATAAGGTTGTATCATTTTTTCAACGATCCACTTTTTAGTAATCTCATATTTCTTGTCCAAGTAAATGGCACCTACTAATGCTTCTAATGTATTTCCGAAAATTTGACTGGTTTTTAATCCACCATCCATTTTATTGAATCTTGTCATTTTACGTAAACCCATTTGTATCGCAATATGATTTAGCTGTTGCCTATTCACCATCTTGCTGCGCATCTCAGTTAAAAAACCTTCCCCTTTATAGGGATATTTTTTAAATAAATAATCTGCGACAACGGCTCCAATAATCGCATCTCCTAAAAATTCAAGGCGCTCATTATTTTCAGTTGGATTGTCCTTTACTGACCTATGATTCAATGCTGTCTTGAATAGTAATAAATTGGCAGTACGATACCCAATTAACATGGATATATCTTTCTCGAATTCTGACTTCTTAAAACGAGATAAAATTGGTTGTAAGAATTTCACTAAAATTAGTCCTTGTATTTTTTCATTATCACACAAGCATTGTGTCCGCCAAATCCAAAAGTATTACTTAAGGCAGCATTCACTGTTCTTTTTTGCGCAACGTTAAAAGTGAAATTTAAACGATTGTCTAATTCTGGGTCGTCTGTAAAATGATTGATAGTTGGAGGAATAATATCATGAATTACTGCTTGCACACAAGCAATTGCTTCAATAACTCCAGCGGCTCCTAAACAATGACCTGTCATTGATTTAGTAGAACTGATATTCATATTGTAAGCATGCTCTCCAAATACTTGTGTAATTGCTTTTGCTTCTGCAATATCTCCTAATGGTGTTGAAGTTCCATGTGTATTGATGTAATCAATTTCATTTGCTTGCATTCCCGCGTCTCTTAAAGCTGCATTCATTACATTGATAGCTCCTAAACCTTCTGGATGAGGTGCTGTTAAATGATATGCGTCTGCAGTTGCACCGCCACCTACTACTTCACAATATATTTTAGCACCGCGTCTTTTTGCGTGCTCTAATTCTTCTAATACTAAAACCCCACTAGCCTCTCCCATGATGAAGCCATCACGGTCTTTGTCATAAGGACGACTTGCGGTTTTCGGATCATCATTTCTTTCACTCATTGCTTTCATTGCATTGAACCCACCCATACCAGCAACTCCAATAACTGACTCAGAACCACCAGTAATAATAATATCTGCCTTTCCTAGTTTCAAATTATCCATTGCTGAAATAATTGCATTTGTGCTTGAAGCACATGCACTCACCACTGCGTAATTGGGACCTCTAAAACCGTGTTTCATGGAGATCTGTCCTGCGGCAATATCTAATATCATTTTAGGAATAAAGAAAGGATTGAAACGAGGTGTACCATCCCCATTTACAAAATTGGTAACTTCTTCTGTAAAAGTGGTTAAGCCACCAATACCACTTGCGAAAATTACACCAACACGATCATGGTCAACATTGTCCTTTGTAATACCAGCATCTAATACAGCCTGGTCACTAGCTACTAAGGCGATTTGAGCAAAGCGATCTAATTTTCTAGCTTCCTTGCGATCCATAAAATTAGTTGCTTCAAAACCCTTTATTTCACATGCAAATCTTGTCTTAAACTTAGACGCATCAAATTGCGTAATCATGTCTGCACCTGAAACACCATTTACTAAATTGTCCCAGTATTCAGCAAGGTTATTTCCCAATGGATTTAATGTGCCAATACCCGTAACTACAATGCGTCTAGATTGCATGATTTTGTTTTTAAAATTAAGAATCCGCCTTTAAAGCAAAGGCTCAAAAAGGCGGATTAAGAATATTCCTTGGTTAAACTTGAAACTTATTTCGCGTGTTCCTCGATATAAGCAACAGCTTGACCAACGGTAGTAATAGTTTCTGCTTGTTCGTCTGGAATAGAAATGTTGAATTCTTTTTCGAACTCCATGATTAACTCAACAGTGTCTAATGAATCTGCTCCCAAATCATTTGTAAATGATGCTTCGTTTGTAACTTCTGCTTCATCAACGCCTAATTTGTCAACGATGATTTTCTTAACTCTTGATGCGATGTCTGACATTGTAACTAGTTTTGTTTACGCGGCAAAAATATACTTTTTGACAAAATTCACATACTTTATTTGCCTTTTTGTTTGCACATTACTGTGTACAATTTTTTTTAAGGGTAAAAAACTGCCTTTTTTGCCTTTTTTGAGGCAGATACTAACATTTATCAGTATCCAAAACCTGTTATTATTTCTATTTGCCTTTCAAAAAACCTCTTATTTCATGCTGTTCTTCCATACTAATATTTTCCTTAGGGATAATAAAGAAGGTTTTAGGGCCAAAATAGAAATGGAAAAAATAGGGACTTTCAAAGTAATGAGTCAGTTCAGCCCATTCCCAAGAAGCATCTCCCTTTGTTGAATATAAAGTGGCCCCGTTCTCTGTAATACCGAACGACCAATCATATTTAAATAATTCAGTTTTACGGTAAAACCATATCGGCAATATATACCAGAACAATGCCATCAATAAAATCCACAATACCGAGCCCAATAAGAATAACTCTGGTCTGATTTTTTTATACAATAATAAAATTGCCGTAGCTATAGCATATACATTAACTATAATCATCAAAGCTTTGATCTCTGATTGTTTAATAAAATGGTACCTCAATGCTTGTAGTACTTGTGATTTTTTATATTGAATCGCTATTGACATAAGACGGAATTGAAATTGACTTGTTGGAGCGAAGATACAGACCGCAAACGTTTACATTGATAAATACTTAAACAAATTAAAAAATGTAAGTACTATTTAAAAGGTCAAAATAACAAAATGACTATATTTAAGCTACGCATTGTTAAACTTAATTCTTGCCAATTATGTCATTTAAGCCTACGCTGAAGTTTTCGCAAATCATCAATATGAATGTTGGTTTTTTAGGGATTCAATACAGTTTTGGATTGCAACAATCCGCAGTGAATCCTATTTATGACATGCTAGGTGCCAGCCCAGATCAAATTCCACTATTAAATTTGGCAGGTCCTATGACGGGATTATTAATTCAACCCATCATTGGTGCCATGAGTGATAAAACCTGGTCTCCTCAATTTGGAAGACGAAAACCCTATTTCATGATTGGTGCTATGTTATGTAGTATCTGCTTATTCTTATACCCTTTTAGTAGTGCTTTGTGGATGGCTGTTGGATTACTTTGGATTTTAGATGCAGCAAATAATACTGCAATGGAACCGTATCGCGCTTTCATTGCAGACAAACTTCCAACCAAGCAACATGCTGCAGGTTTTTTGACTCAAAGTTTTTTTACAGGACTTGGTATTACATTGGCAAATCTTTCCTTATTTGTATTTCAGAAAAAAATTCCAGGACATTATGGAAGTCTACCTTATTGGGTATACGCTTCTTTCTTTTTAGGAAGCATCTGTTCCATTGCGACAGTGACTTGGTCGGTTTTTAAAACACCAGAAATTCCACCTACCGAAGCAGAACTTGTAAAACTAAAAGAAGAAAAAATAAAAATATTTACCCCCTTCATAGAAATTGGTTCAGCTATAAAAACAATGCCTAAAGTAATGTGGCAATTAGGATTGGTTTATCTATTTCAATGGTATGCATTGTTTTGTTACTGGCAGAATGCTTCTAAAAGTATTGCGCAATCGGTATGGCATACAACAGTGTATCAAAATAATCCAACCTATGATGAAGCTGTTGGATGGTCTGGTTTAGTGAATGGTTGGTACAATGTAGTAACCTTCTTGTCCGCTTTTGTTCTTTTATGGTTGGCTAAAAAAATAAGTCCAAAATTGATTCATATTATTTGCTTAATTATGGCAGGTATTGGATTACTTATATTCCCTCATATAACAGACAAAAACTTATTGTTTGTCCCAATGACAGGATTCGGTATTGCTTGGGCTAGCATGATGGGAATACCTTATTTATTAGTAGTACATAAAATACCTAAGGAAAGATATGGTGTATACATGGGTATCATTAACATGATGATTGTAATCCCTATGTTAATACAAAATTTGAGTTTTGGTTTTATTTTAAAACATTTTTTAAATAATGATCCAGGCAAGGCCGTAAGTTTTGCTGGAATTTTCTTATTGATAGCTGCTATATTCACCTTGTTTATCCAAGCTGATAAATCGCCAATCGTGGAGGAGGAAATTGCAACTATTCAAACAGGACATTAAAAATTAGAAACAGTATAGACATGAAAGTATTATGTATTGGGGAGGCTTTGATTGACATGATTTGCACCGATCGTGGGAGTCGTTTAACTAAGGGTCAGCACTTTTTAAAAAAAGCAGGTGGTGCCCCTGCAAATGTAGCAGTAGCCATAGCTGCATTAGGTGCTAATGTTGACATGGCAGCTAAAGTAGGCAAAGACCCTTTTGGTCAACATATTATTGAGCTTTTAAAAGAAATGGGCGTTGATACCAAATGGGTAATTCAGGACCCAGCCAATTTTACGACTTTTGCATTTGTGTCATTAATGGAAGACGGTGAAAGAGATTTTTATTTTAACAGAGGCGCCGACGGCCAATTAAGTTCAGCCGATTTGGCCGGATTACAGTTTCAAGAATATAGCATTGTTCATTTTGGATCTGCCACTGGATTTTTACCAGGACCTTTGCAAATAGCTTATACAGATTTATTAGTAAAAGCAAAACAAAACGGGTCTATCATAAGTTTTGACCCCAATTACAGACATTTACTTTTTCAAAATAATACACAAAGTTTTATTGATCAATGTTGGCCATTTATTGAACAATGCCATTTCTTCAAATTGAGCGACGAAGAAGCATTATTAATCACGGGATGCGATACTGTTCAATTTGCAGCTGCTGCATTAAGAAAAAAGTCCAAAGCTACGTTCGCAATTACTTTAGGGAAAGCAGGGACACTGCTTTCTATTGGCGATCATTTAGAAATGATTGGCAGCATTCCTGTTACACCTGTTGACGCAACTGGGGCAGGTGATGCATTTGTAGGTGCTGTTTTATTCCAACTTGTAAATAGTAGTCCTGAAAAGTTAAAGGCACTTAGCTTATCGGAATGGAAGCAAATAATAAGTAACGCCAACAAGGCAGGGGCACGCACTTGTGAATACATGGGCGCGATGGAAGCTTTCAAACATTTAAATAATTCGATTTTTAATTAAAATATTTCAGGAAACGTGAACGCATCCCCCTTACATTTATTTGGACAACAATTATTACTGTCAGCAAATATTGATACATTAAAAAAAGACAAGGCTTTTGCCATTAGGTTCATTGCACATCTAGATACCATTGAAAATTTATTCAATGAAATTTACAGCGGGCATCCACATAGGAATGAAGCTTTTGATGCATTGCTTAATGCTTTGATTCAGCAATATAAATCAAGACCTAAAACTTTTTTAAAGAAAGACGAAGAAAAAGCAAAAAAAGGTAACTGGTTTTTAAGTAATGAGATAACGGGCATGAGCTTGTATGTAGATCGTTTTGCAGGTGATATTACTGGCTTAAAAAACAAACTTGATTACTTCAAGGAACTAGGTGTTAACTTTTTACATTTGATGCCTGTTTTTGAAAGCCCTGCTGGAGAAAGTGACGGAGGTTATGCAGTGTCGGATTTTAGAAAAGTAGACGCTCGCTTTGGCACGAATGAAGATTTAAATACGCTTATAAAGGAGATGAATGCAAGCAATATGTATTTAATGCTTGATATTGTATTGAACCACACTTCTCACCACCACGATTGGGCTAAAAAAGCCAAAGCGGGTGACCCTTATTATCAAGACTTCTTTTACTTTTTCGAAAACAGAGATTTGCCTAACCAATTTGATCAAACCATGCCAGAGATTTTTCCAGAATCTTCTCCTGGCAGTTTTACTTATATCCCAGAATGCAACAAATGGGTGATGACCGTTTTTCATAATTACCAATGGGACTTGAATTACCGAAATCCTAATGTATTTGTTGCTATGCTGGACAATATATTACACTATGGAAATTTAGGGGTTGACATATTACGCATTGATGCACCAGCTTTTATTTGGAAACAACTTGGAACCACTTGCCAAAATTTACCAGAAGCGCATACTTTATTAAGACTTATCAAGCAATGTGCTTTAGTGGCGAGTCCGGGCATGGCATTGCTAGGGGAAGCTATTGTGGCACCTAAAGAAATAATAAAATATTTTGGAACGGATAATTATATAGCCAAAGAGTGCGATGTTGCTTATAATGCCACTCAAATGGCATTACAGTGGGATGCTTTAGCTACAGGTGATACAAGAGTTATGTTAGCAGCCCAACATGAGATTTTACAAAAACCTTATGGCTGTACCTGGATTTCTTATACCCGTTGTCACGACGATATTGGCTTAGGCTATGACGATTATATGATTGAACGTGCCGGATTTAATCCCTATCAACATAGAACCTATTTAAAAAATTATTTTGCAGGATGGCATGAAGGATCAGTTGCAGCTGGTGCTTTATTCTCTGTTAATCCTAAAACAAACGATGCTAGGATTAGTGGCACTTTGGCTTCTCTGTGCGGTTTAGAGAAAGCAAAAGATTGGAATAGTGAAACTGAAATTGAAAACGCTTTAAGGAAAATAATATTAATGCAGGCTCAGTCTATGTTTATGGGAGGCATTCCAATGCTATTTAATGGAGACGAACTAGCATATACCAATGACTATAGTTATTTAGAAGATGCTGGCAAAAGCTACGACAATAGATGGATGCACCGACCTATAATGCATTGGGATAAAAATGAAAAAAGAAATCTAGCTGGCAGTTTTGAAGCACGCATTTTTAATGAAACTAAAAAAATAATCGCTACTAGAAAGTCATTACCCATACTTAGTGACTTGAAGAATATAAGTTGGATGACGCCACATAATATTCATGTTGCAGGATTTGTAAGAACCCTGAACAATAAAAAAATATATTGTCTATTCAATTATAAAAATACCGCCTCTTTTATTACTTGGTATGCGTTTAAAGAACATGGAGAGCGTCCTAGTAAATTAAAAAACCACTGGACAGGGGAAACCTGTCCAGTGGGGAATGACAATGAGTACTTTGTATTGTCAGGGTATAGTTTTGCTATTTTAGAAGCAGTAGATTAATATTAAATCTAATTCTTATTAAAATTTATATCCTACACCAATAGTAATGCTATAATCAGCAAAGGCTGCATCCCCTCTAGAGAAGGTCTTAGTGTCCAAAGTTTTTAAAATGTCTGGGTAGCTTTGATTACGCTCTCTAAATAATGCAACTGGCAAATAAGCATATACATTGAATTTCTTAAACATATAGTTGGCCCCTGGCTCAGCAGTAATAACGGTTCCTGGTCTTCTAAATCCAGTATTACCCCCAATTAAATCAAAAGTTGGGATACACTCATATCTTCCACCCAAAGACAAGGTTAATGCTTCTTTAGTCCAATTAGCCCCACCTCTTAACAAATATTGGTCTGGCACACTCATAATATTGGAAGCGTATTTAATAGCTGTTGCTTGTGAAGCAGTTGGAGGAGTAGCAATGGCAACCCCTCTTAATGTGCTCACTCCGTTATTGTCTCTTGGATTAATTAAATAATAAGCGTTTCCATATAAACTCCATTGACTAGACAATTGTCTGAAACCATTTAATTCAAGTGTCAATCCCAAACCACCATCGCCGGGTTGAATAGACTGATCCACTGCACCTTCTCTAGTAGCAGTTAAAGAATAATGGAATTTGTCTGTTGCCTTATAATTCCCGGTTGGTAATTTAACGCCTACTCCTGCTAATAAATTTCCTTTATTTCCAGCCTTTGGAGCAATTAACCATTTGTAAGCAGTAATTCGAATGTCTCCAATTCCAGAAGCGGCTGTTGCGAATCTTGGACTTGTAGCTGCATTACTAATATGCTCATATTTTGAAGTACGCTCATTGTAAATCAATGGCATACTAAATCCAATACTCCAATCATTGTTAATCTTACGTAATAAAGAAACATCAATCGTGCGATTATAGTTTCTAACTTCTGTTCCGTCTTTAACTCTTTGTGTTTGTTCGTCTGTACCGTTATAATGCTTATAAGAACTAAAATATCTATAGCTCAAATTTAAATCCCATTTTGAACTGTCTTTTACTGCGTTCATTCCTTCATGCATCATTCCAGCATGTTCCATTGTGTTTAATCCGCCAACAGTTCTAATGGCTACGCAGCCTTGCGAGTGCACAGCTGTGCTAATTGTCACTACAGCAAGCAGTGATAAAATATATTTCTTCATGAATTGGTTTTTGATTTGTTTGGGTTTATTTTTTCATCTTCAAATGTGTAACTACCCAGTTACCCACTTCTTTTCCTTTAATTGTACTTGTAATACATGAATTATGATAATGTAGGCCGCCGTAAAAACGTGCCCAATTATTTTCATCAGCAGCTTGTCTAAAGGAAGTGAATTTGCGATTGTCTATGCCAAATTCTAATTCTGTAGAATCGGTATAGGCAAAATTATCACCGTAAACACTTGTTAATACTTCGGCAGCTGAAGAAGATATAGTAGAATGACCACAGGTATATTCTGGGAAAGCAGGAGTTTGCAATAAGGGTCTCCAGTTAGGGTCAAAGTATTTATTAATCACTGTTTCTGGTCGTACTGTATTGTATGCATATTTAGCATCCCAGCAATGTATAAATGCATCAAATAATGCAATTGCAGTTTTAGCATAAGCATAGGTAGCAGTTGCATAATCTGCATTAGCAGTTTTGTTTGCAATTCCTACAATACTCATCCAGTGACCTGGAGGTGAAAACTTCTTTGTGCTAAACATGGCATGACCATTCACATTTATCTTAAATGGATTATCATCCCAAAAATTAGCGATATGTTTTTGTTCGTCTGTTAAACTATCCACTGCATTTTTAACCATCATTAGATTAATATAGTATTCACTTTTCTTGTCGGTAATATTAAAAGTTGGAGGAGGCGAAGGTCTAAATTGACTTGCGCTATCTAATACCATTGTTCTTAATTCCATCCAATGAGGTTCTGCTGCAGAAGCATACATAGGTGGTGTGGGCACCCATCTGCCAGGTATATCTTTAACAGTATATTTTTCCGCACTTCTTGTTTGTGCGTAATTATCTTTTTTACTCCAAGCAATAATACTTGTTCCAATTTTTTTTGCAAATTCGTCAGAAGCAGCTACCATCTTAGATGGCATACCATGATCAATAGCTATTTTTCGAATACTATCTGTATACTCTTTTAAACTTCCTTCCGGGAAAGTTACTGCTTCACCAACCATACAATAGGCTACTAAAGCAGCATAAGGAAAGTCAATATTAGCAGTATCTTCTGGCATAGGAAGTTTTTCAAGTCCTTTTAATTGACCTGCCAAACTTTGATATAGCACTGGAGTACCTGCTGCCATTACTTCATATCCAGCAATTGCCGCATATGCATAATTTCGTGATGCAACAATGGGACTAAAGTTGTTACCCATAACCACTTGATTCAACTCATGCACTGCATTCGAGTACATAATTGGATTATGTGTAATGGTCTTATAGTCTGACTTATTATTACACGCTGTAAATACTAAAGTCACTAAAAATATTAATACAAAATTTTTCATTTTCTGAAATTGAAAAAGTAAAGGATAGGATAGATTAAAACAATAAAATATTTTAATTATCTATTGTTGATCTAATAATAAAAATGGGAGTAAATTAAGCGATTGCTTTTGGAGGTGGTCCTTGTATAGTAAGATAATTGCTTAATAAACGAACTGGAAAATTGCTACCAATTGCAATTTGCAGTGGGGTCAAGGCCTGTAAGGACCAATTGTTATTTTGAGCGAAATAA
The DNA here is from genome assembly GCA_947452555.1 of Bacteroidota bacterium. GTDB lineage: Bacteria > Bacteroidota > Bacteroidia > Chitinophagales > Chitinophagaceae > Sediminibacterium. The sequence continues at coordinate 253,438 of CANGDH010000003.1, read as the reverse complement.
TCAAAACTTAAAAATTTAGCTGATGACTTATTAAAAGGTGCTGATTTTTTGTCAATTCCTTTTTGTTCTAAGTCCTGTGCTAATTTATAAAAGTCTTCTCTCGCATTTTTAATATGTAATCTGTCTTGGTTGGGAATTACTCTAATTTCAAGACTATCATTGTAAACCCTTCTTTGAACATACTGATATACCATTCCATTAACTACCATTTCTCCGTCCAATCTTTCGAATTTAGGGTTATTAGCATAGTAAGGTAAATTAATAGGCGTTTTTATGGAAACCAAATCTGCGTCATTATATTCATTTTGATCGATTAAATCCGTTAACTGAATGGCTGCCTTTTGGTCAAAATAATTTGACACAATTCGGTACCCGAATCCATTAAACAGCATAATGCCCATAAATAATATTGCAGCGATCTTTTTCAACATTATAAAAATACTACAATTATTGGAAATTCCATAGCTCCAATTTTTTGTATGTTTGTACCCTAAAAGGTCTGTATAATATGAAATATTTTAAAGAATTCTTGGCAGTATTAATCATTATTGCCTTTCTGTTTATTTACCTATTTATTCCCAATACCATCACGATTAGCGAAAATGCTATTGCAAATCAAACTGGCGCTGGGGTAATTCGAAGTTTTATGCAAATTCAATACTGGGACCGCTGGATGCCCAATAAAGGGATTGAAGGGCATAGTTTTATTTTAAATGACGGCAAATTAACTATAAATGCCTCTTTTATAGCTTCCGTAAAATCTAGTTTTGAAAAAGAAGGGTTTGAAGCACCAGTTACTTTCTCTGCTATTGATGCGGGCAAGGATTCTACTTTCATGAGATACGAAGCCGTTATCGACAACCGCCACCTCTCTCCTATAACTAGAATTAACAATTATATAGAATCACGCAAACTAAAAACACAGCTTGCTGCCATATTAAAAGCAGCAACTAGCTATTATAGCACCAGTAAAGGGGTCTATGGATTTGACATTGTAATTACCCATGTTAAAGATTCCACTTTAGTGACCACTCAAAAGAACTTTTCAGATACTCCAACATTACAACAAGTTTACATTTTGGTTGACTTACTTGATAAACATATTGTTGCAAATAAAGGAATTAAACATGGCGCACCCATGGTGAATATTACAAAACTTGGAGACAATTCAGTATACACACAAGTAGCTTATCCTTTAGCTGCAGACATTCCAGGCAGTAGTACTATTATTATTAAAAAAATGAGACTTGGCAATATCATTGAAGTAAAAGTAAATGGGAATCAACAAAAAGTTGATAGAGCATTTTTGGAGACAGAAAACTTTATGCAAGACAAACAAAAAACCGCACCTGCCATGTCGTTTATTATGTATAATACAAACAGACTGACAGAGTCGGATGCCAATAAATGGGTGTCTACTATTTATTACCCAATTTATTAAATTGAATTACTCTGAGGGAATCGGAGTTCAAAGCTAAAACGAATGCTTCGCGCGTCCCAATTTTAATCGGGGACATATGGCGAACTTGTCCTTTTATAGCTAGACCATTAAAAGGAATCGCTTCGAAATTCAAGTGCCCCTTATTTACTAGAATAGTTCCATAGTCTGCGTCATACCTACCCATTTGTACATTATTGTCAAAATAATTTCCCATTAATATAATATCAACCAAGCCGTCTCCATTAGCGTCACATTTTATTGCAGTTTTCAATGCGGTTATTTGAGCCGCCATTGGTAAATCTTGTGCTTTAAATTGACCTTTGCCATCATTAATAAATAAAGTATTTGCAAAATGATAGGATTCGAATACTATGGAAGTCTTTAGTTTTTCCTTAGTGAAAATAGACTCCAAACTTGCTTTTGCAAAATCTTCCGCATACAAGAAATTCTTTTTAATCTTTGGAATTTGTCTTTGTATTTCATCCTTATTAGCAAATGGAATTTCTTTATGTTGTAAATAAAAACTTACAATTTGTTCTTTCTTTCCATTGTCATCAAAGTCATTATAGTACATTCTTATTGGCTCTTTCTCAGTCGCTTTTAATCGGGTGTTCAATCCTAAATTGCCTGCAATCAAATCCAAGTCGCCGTCGCCGTCAATATCCACTGGCAATACAAAATTCCACCAACCAGGTAAATTTGTAATGGAAGATTTCACCCAAGGAATTTTTTGCGTATTTAATACGTCAATCCCACCCCATTGATGTGTTAATATAATTTCTTTAAAGCCGTCTTTATTAATGTCTGCTTCTGTTGCGCTAGTTACAAATCCAATACCTTCTAATACAGGCGCTACTTCTGCCGTCATATCTTTAAAGTGTCCGTCACCCGTATTATATAAAACATAACTATTAGCAGCAGCTCCATAGTCCATAGAAACCACCCTGCTAGTCATAAGTAAATCTGGCGCTCCGTCTTTATTAAAATCGCTAACAATTATAGCAGAACTTTGATTGTAAGTAGGGATAGCATTTTCAAGTCTATGTAAATTTCCTAAGCCATCATTTAAATAAACTCTTGACTGCATATGTTTGTCTTTTCCGAAATATTCATTACCTCCAGACGCTACCACTAAGTCCAAGTGATTGTCCTTATTTAAGTCTACCCAGACTGCAGCTACGTCTTCATAATTACTATCTAATAATAAAGCAGGCTGTGCCGTTTTTATAAACTTACCATTTTTTTGTTGCGCAAAAACCACTCCAGCAAATCCTCTTGCTCCACCTATAAAGATATCTTCTAGCCCGTCATGATTCATGTCTGCTATACTTAATGCAGGCCCCTCGGTGGAATTCATTTGAGGAATTAATTGCTCCCTATTGAATTCTTGGAATTCATTCTCTTGATGCACATACTGAATTCCTATTTCCTTTGATATTTCCTGCATTGGAAAAGTCATTAAAGGCCAATGCTTTTTAATGATGTCGTAATCGAATTTAGGCAACCCTTTAGTATAACTATAAGCAAGTGATTGGTTTCTCTTTATAGATAAATCAATTTTCTCAAAACTATTATCCGGCCATACTAAGAAAGCAGAATCTACTTTGGTATTTTTTAATCCAATATGAATTGGAATTTCCATACTTGACAGGAATCCTTTAACTGGATACTTTTCGTAGGTTCTAATTTGTTGATTGGCAAACAGCACCAATTTTGTTCCAATAGCATTGATGTTTTTTGCTGGCCCTGTTAATTTAATGGACAGATATTTATTAGCGGTATCTTGATTTGCTTTGTTTTCGTAAATGAAAGATTTATCATTCACATTATTAACCACCAAATCCAAATCTCCATCATTATCTAAATCGGCATAAGCTGCTCCGTTAGAATAGGAATTAGGATTATTGACAACAGCTTTTTCCTTATCCGAAAAAGCCCTGTTTTTTTGGTTTAGAAAAAATTGATTCGGTATTTTAATCTCTGGAAAGCGGTCAATTAATGACATGTCCTTGTCCCCCATTTTATTGTCTCTAATTTTTTCTTGGATTTCCTGATTAGAAACATAATTGACATAATCCATATCATTCATTCTTTTAGGTATTCCATTGGCAACAAAAATATCCTTGTAGCCGTCATTGTCAAAGTCCATAAACAAGGTAGACCAAGACCAGTCTGTAGCAAAAACTCCTGCATACATTCCTATTTCGCTAAATTTCCCATTTCTTCTATTCCATTGTAAATTGTTTCTTGTATACTGATAATCGTATCCTACGGAAATTTTATACTTAAAAATATCATAATCGTCTTCCCCCAATGAACGCTTCAAGATATATGGATCTTTTGGAAGCATGTCCATAGATATAATTTCAGGATACCCATCGTTATCAACGTCTGCTGCGTCAACACCCATTGAGTATTGACTGGTATGCATCATTTGCTCATGACGCTCGTCTCTAAACTTTCCGTTCTTTTGATTAATATATAAATAATCGTTCTCGTGAAAATCGTTACCTGCATAAATGTCTGGCCATCCGTCTAAATTAATATCACTCATTACCACACCTAGTCCATAACTAATTGCTGTACTATTAATTTGTGTTGCTTTTGTAATATCACTATAATGCCCTTTATCATTTTTAAAAATTCGATCTCCGGACAATGGGTCAAATGTGCCTACAAAACTATCACGAGGCGCAAAAGTTCCATTTTGATGTACACTATGATTTAATAAAAAGACATCTAAGTCGCCGTCCATATCATAATCAAAAAAACTTGCCTGCGTACTGAATCCGGAAAAATCTAAACCATACTCAGCAGCCTGGTCTTTAAATACAGGAACTCCATTTTGGATGGACTGGCAAACCAATAGTTCATTTTTATCTTTAAATTTTTCAAAATTGCCTAAACGACAAATATAAATATCTAATAACCCGTCATTATTAATGTCAATCACTGACACTCCTGTATTCCAAGCACTGTCTTGTGGAATTTGAGCAGCCGAAGTGACATTCTCAAATTTCAAGGCACCTTTGTTTATATACAGGGCGTTTTTTCCTTCATTGGATGCAAAGAAGATATCTGCTTTGCCGTCATTGTTAAAATCGCCTGTTGCAACCCCAGCGCCATTATAATAGTACATATAGTGAAACATATTGAACGCTTCATTAGGATGTAATTTGTTTTCGAATTGTATTCCTGTTTTTTCGGCACCTAACATTTCAAAAATAGGCTGCTCCTTCACTTCGCTTCTGCAAGATGTTATTAGACTTATTGAAAACCCTAGTAAAATACTATTATAAAAAAATTGATTCTTTTTTTTCATCTTAATGCTTATTCATTTTTACAAGTACTGGATAGTCGTCGTTTCTAATAAATAGAATTGAATTTGATTGCTTTGTAGGCAATGCTACTATATCTCTTACTTGCCCAGTTATTGACAATCCAGATTGACGATCTTCTAATAATTCAAAATGTCTTTTACCCTTGTTTATCATAACCAATCCATAATTCGCATCTAATCTTCCAAACTGTGGTAAAAATCCAAATTGATTTCCCCCCATTACTAAATCCATTTTATTATCCTGGTTCAAGTCAATAGGCAATATGGCATTTAAAGAACTGAACTGCACTGCAGCTGGTAGTTTCTGGATTTCGAATTGACCACTCCCCTTATTCCATGCAATTATGGAACTACAATAATTATATTTTTTAACAATCGCTTTCTCAATCAATTCTGGTTTAAACAATTCTTGAAAAGATTTTTTAGCGTACACCTGGTAATTTAAATTTTCTTTTTTAATTAGCGGAACTTGTTCCTGCATCTCTGCTTTCAAGAATACGGGAACGTCTCTTCCGTCTATTGTTCTTGTTAAAATTTTATCCAAACTTTCATTTCCGTCAAAATCATTCATCCATAATTTAACGGGACTTTCCAAAGTTGGCTTTAAGTATCCGTTCTCTCCCATATTACCAAATATCAAATCTTTCCTTCCGTCTCCGTCTAGGTCTACTATTTGAACATTTTGCCACCAGCCAAACAATTCACTTAAATTAGTTTTTTGCTCTTCGAATTTTCCTTTTGAATAAGTAAAAAACATTGGATACATATACTCTCCCACTATTACTAATTGGCTTGGTGAATTACTATTTATTGAATTCCAAGCAGCGCTAGTAACCATTCCTATATTTAAAAATGCAGGTGCAAGACTAGCCGTTTGGTCTGTGAAATGACCCTTCCCATCATTTACATAAATTGCACTACTTGCAGCTACTCCATATTTTAATGGGGTATTTCTTGCTCCTACAAAAACATCCAAATCGCCATCCTGATCAAAATCTAATGGCACCATCACTCCAGTATTATAATTAAATTGAGGAAAGTCGTTTGCTTGTTTTGCGAAATTAGCCTTACCGTCATTTAAAAATAATCTATGATTCAATTCTCCACTTGGCCCTAGTTTGTTATTTCCTCCAGCTCCTACTAACAAGTCCAAATCTCCGTCCCCATCTGCGTCAAAAAATACTGCAGCCACGTCCTCCATGGAATTATTAGGAGCAAATGCAGCCTGTGTTTTTTTTACATACTCACCATTAGTTGTTTGCAAATAAATGTTGCCTCCCTTTCCATTTGTTCCTCCAATAAATAAATCAATAAGCCCGTCACCATTTAAGTCACCTGTTGCAGCTTTAGGCCCTTCCTGAGACAACATTCTTGGAATAATTCTTTCCGCATAAAAATCTACGTGATCGTCCTCTACATGTTTTTCAAAATGGCTAGCTGTTTCTACAAATAATGGTTTCGTTTGTTCATCCAATTTTATAAATGGCAAACTAGCAGTAGTATTTTGATCAAAAACATAAACTGTATCAATTTTATTAATTTGAAAAGTGGAAACTGTTAAATTAGGCCAGGTAATTTTTGCAGAGTCTATTTTAATATTTTTACCTAGTCCGAAAATTTGTTTATAGTCAACCGAAGACTGAAACCCTCTTGCAGGGATTAATTCCTTAGTCAAAATTTGACCCTTTACAAATAAATTAATTTTAGCTCCAACGGCATTTGTATTTTCTTTAGCCCCTTTAAGTTTTATTCCTACAAAATGATTTTTGTTTACCTCTCTACTTTTGTTTTTAAAAACAAAGCTTGGCATGTTGTTGTTGTTAACAATCATATCCAAATCTCCGTCATTGTCTAAGTCACCATATGCTGCACCATTTGAAAAACTTGGAAAATCTAAACCCCAATCCTTTGCCGATTCTTTAAAAGTGAGATTTCCATTATTGTGATACATTTTATTGGTAATAGGTTGTGAGCTCATTTTGTCTATAATAGAACCTATTTCATCCTTCTTTCCAGTTAAAACCATTTTCTGAATCATGGTATTAGCAAAGAAGTCAATAAAGTCTTGATTGGTTAAATCACGATAGATGCCATTACTCACATAGATATCATTTAAGCCGTCATTGTCGGCGTCGAACATCATTTCACCCCAGCTCCAATCGCTCGCTTCTACGCCTGCTATATGCGCTATTTCCTTGTACTTGCCATTCTTATTATTTAACTGCAAAGAGTTATGCATGAACTGATGATAAAATCCTGAATTCACCTTTAGTCTGTAAATATCAATATTATCAAAGGAGGTAGTTGTTTTTAATCGAAAGTCGTTGTCGGGTAACATTTCGGTAGTGAAAATATCAGGATAGCCGTCATTATTGATATCTGCCATATCCGTTCCCATGGATGCAATACTATTATGCTCCATATACTTTTCTAAATCATCTTTAAATGTTCCGTCTTTTTGATTGATATATAAATAGTCGCGTTCGAAAAAATCATTGGATACATAAACGTCTGGCCATCCATCGCCATTCACGTCTCCAATAGTTACGCCAAGTCCAAAGCTAATTAAGGAGCCATGTATTCCAGCTTTCGCAGAGACTTCGATGAATTTTCCATTATTGTTTTGAAACAAATGATCACCACCCCCTTTTAAGAAGTCCGCAACATTCGAATTTTCGGCTCTTATATCTCTTGCATTTCCATAGTTCAAGGTATTCACAGGTATCGGGCTATTGTTTACCATGAAACAATCTAAGTCTCCGTCCATATCATAATCAAAGAAAGAAGCATGTGTAGTATATCCGTCATTGTCTAGCCCATATGCCGCAGCACTTTCCGTAAAAGTTAAATCATGATTATTTATGAATAACTGATTTTTTCTAAGTTCTTGATGCATCATATTCCCTGCATTACAAACATAGATGTCTAGCCATCCGTCATGGTTAATGTCAACCATTGTAACCCCTGTACTCCATTGTTTTTTTTCTCCAAATCTTGCTTTTGCAGAAATGTCGTCAAATTTAAAATCACCTTTATTTAAATATAATTTATTCGCTCCTTGATTGGCCGTAAAAAAAACGTCCGCTAACCCGTCATTGTTAATATCTCCAATACCAACACCTGCACCGTTATAAAAATTACGGTACTTGAAAATATTATTATCTTTTTCATCCGTTACTTTATTTGTAAAAGCAATTCCTGTTTGATCCATTTTTTCAAATAGTGCATCAGTTGATTTTGTTTTACATGAAATTGTAAATAAAGCAAGCAGTATATATAGACTCGTTTTTCTCATTGTATCTGTCCTTGATTTGGATTGATAAAGTTACAAAAAAGCCCCGCGATTACTCGCGGGGCCTATATAAATAGTTGAACTATTTTAATTAGTAACCAAAGTTCTGCTTCAAATTAGGATTTGAAGAAACCGCTTGGTTAGGAATTGGAAGTACCACTCTTGAAGCGTCAGATTTTGTAGCTCTTTCAACAACTGCGTCGTTGAATTTACCGAAACGGATTAAGTCGTCTCTTCTAACAGCCTCTAAGTATAATTCGCGTCCTCTTTCAGCTAAGATGTCAGCTAAAGCAGGCTCAGCAGTTAATGCTGTTAAACCAGATCTAACTCTTAAAGCACTAACGATAGACTTTGCAGTCTCTCCTTTAGTTGCAGTACCACCTCTTAAGATTGCTTCCGCTTTCATTAATAAAGCGTCTGCGTAACGGAAGAATACGAAGTCGTTTGTACCAGTGAATGAATTATCAGACGCTTTGTAAAGCATTGGATATTTCATTGTTCTGATACCTTTTGCTTCAGTAGAGAAGAATAAACTTACGTCAGGAGTAAACACTAAATCAGAACCTGCACGATCTAATACTTTTACTTTCTTACCAGCAACATATTTATATTGTTGACCAGCTAAGAAACCAGCATTAAATCCAGTTAATTCAGTATATCCAGCAACGTCTGATTGTCTTCTTTTATCTGTTTCGTCAAATGAATTGTAGAAATCAGATGTAGTAGTGAAACCATTCCAACCAGAGAATGTTTGGTTGTAGTGCGTTCCCATACCTGTAGCAAAATTTACGTTAATAGTACTACCTAATTGTTTTGCGTCTGCACCACCTCTTGTGAAGATTAACTCACTAGATGCAGTGTTATTGTCCCATTTGAAGTTATCCCAATAGTTAGCAGATAAAGAGAATTTACCTGAATTTGTGATATCGTCTACTAAGGCAATTGCAGCATTCATGTCAGCAGCAGCAAAGCTTGAAGTTGTAAATCCTGTAGGATTTTTTGGATCTTGCTTATACACCGCTTTGTTTAATAACAATCTAGCTTTTAAGAATTTAGCAGCTTCTTTAGTTGCATATCTGTTGTCGCCTTTAGCTGCATAAGCAGGTAAAGCAGCAATAGCAGCATCTAGGTCTGTCATAATCCAATCAAAAGCTTCAGATCTTGTTTTAACAGCAGGAATAACATCTGGTCCGTCAGTTGCAGAACGGTAAGGAACTTGACCGAACAAGTCCATTACTTGAGTCGCTAAGAAAGCTCTCAAGAACTGTGCTTGTGCTTTTTCCGCACCAGCACCTTTTTCAGCTACTAAGGTAGCTTTGAATAAACCTGAGTTGATACCATTCCAAGTATCATATAATTGGTTGTGTGCACCATCCCAAGCATGTAAGTGAATTTTTCTCCAAGTACCGAAATCATCCCAGTCAGTACCACGGGTTGGTCCTAGTAATTCGTCAGTAGAATGCTCTTGGAAAGCATACCAGTTTCCTTGTCCTACTAAAGTGTTTGTAGCTTCATAAACTGATGCTAAATCAGCGCTAGAAGTACCACCCGTTGCAGCAACAACAGATTTAGAACCAAACACCTTCTCGTCTAATTTAGAACAAGATACCGCTCCTACAGTAACTGCGATAGCAGTAGCGTAGATGGCTGTTTGTTTGATAAAATTATTTTTCATTTGTATAATTATTTAAGAAATTAAAAACGAGCGTTGATACCAAAAGTGATTGTTCTAGACTTTGGAGTTGATGTGTAATCAAATCCTCTTGAAGGAACACCATTTCTAGATTTATCAACGTTCACCTCTGGGTCTAAACCAGAATATTTAGTGAACAATGCTAAGTTTTGGCCAGACAATGTCAAGTTCAATCCTTTAATGAAAGAACCTTTCTTAACATCGACTGCATAACTTACGCTAGCATTTGCTAAACGGATATAATCACCTTTTTCTAAGAAACGAGTTGAAACGTTACCTGGGTTGATTGAGTTTTCAATACTGTTTACAACGTCTCTAGTTACGTTATGCGCAGTTTTTAAACTTCCTTTTAATAATAATGCGTTTGCTGTGTTGTTATATAAGTAGAAACCAGTTACTGCGTTAAAGAAAACGCTAGCAGTTAATTTCTTATAAGAGAAGCTGTTTGTTAAACCTGCATTGAATGTAGGTAAAGCACTTCCTTGTAATTGATCTTTAGCACCATTTGCATAAACACCATTTCCATAAGCATCAAATCTTAAGAAAGTAGGCATTACAAAAGTGAATAAAGGACTTCCGTCTCTGATTGTTTGAGCATAAGCACCAGACAAACCTTGACCAGAAACCTCACCTGTATTAACTACAGTAGAACCAAATCCTTCAACTGTGTTCTTTAAGAAAGACATGTTGTAAGCAACATCCCATCCAAAAGCACCTTTATTTGTTGGACGAACTAATTGATAATCTACGCTAAATTCCCAACCAGTATTTTTTACTTTACCTGGTAAGTTTACCCAACGGTCAGCAGATGCTGCTGGTTGAGGATAGCTTATCAAGAATAATAAATCTTTAGTTTGTTTGTCAAAATAATCAACACTACCGTTTAATCTACCATTGAACATAGTGAAATCAATTCCTGCACCTGCAGTTGTTGTTTGCTCCCATTTCAAGTTAGGGTTAGAGTTAGTGATGATATTATTACTTCCACTAAATTGGTATTGTTGTAAAGCTAAAGAAGCATAAGCAGGGAACTCTTGGTTACCTGTGATACCATAGTTAACTCTTGCATCAAAATTAGAGAAGATTTTACCCAAAGTATTTTGAGCAAATTTTTCTTCTAATATTCTCCATTTGAAACCAAATGCAGGGAATGTACCATATTTATTTCCAGAACTAAATTTAGAAGAACCATCAATTCTAGCTAATGCAGAAATGATGTATTTGTCTTTCATTGTATAGTTCAAACGAGTAAAATAAGATTGTAATTCAGTTTGAACGCTATCTCCATAAACTGGAGTGTTTCCACCAACATAAGAATTATAATCAGTTGACATTACTGAAGTACCAGCAGCACCCCATTTTTGTTGACCTCTATAATAGTTAGTTGTTTTTTGATAAGAGAACGCAGCTAATGCTTGTAAAGTATTACCATTTTTGAAAGTCTTGTCGAAATTCAAAGTATGTTCAATCAAATCAGAATTAACATCATTCCATTGTCTTACTGCTCTTCCATGATTATTGATTTGTGTATTTTGATACTCAACACCTCTAATAGAAACGTTGCCTTTGAAACCTTGATCACTTAATCTAGGGTCAGCAAAAGTTAAACGATCTGTAGAAGATTGCTCATGACCGTAAATTAACTTGTAAGTTAAGTTGTCAGTCAATTTGTAAGAAACTGAAATGTTAGATAACATTTTGTTATAAGTATCGTTGTCTTTGAAACCTTCTAAAATTGCAACTGGGTTTCTGTTACCGTCATTACCGTCATACCATGTACCATTTTTGTACACAGGAGCAGTAGGATTGTAAGAAATTGCAGCACCAATTAAAGAACCTTCGTAACCAGCGTTGTTAGAAACCTGCGCGTAGTTGTTTTTAACTTGAGACTGATTTAAAGTAACGTCTAATTTTAAACGAGAAGTCAATTGATTAGAATATTTCAAACCAAAAGTCATTCTTTTTAAACCTTGAGTTTTAATGATACCTTGTTGGTCATCATAAGAACCGTTTAATTTTAAAGAAGATTTTGTGTTAGAATATCCCCAACCAATATTGTAACCTTGAGATACAGCTGTTTGGAAGATTTGATCTTGCCAGTTAGTGCTATATCCTTGGTCTTTTTGACCTACAGCGCTAGCATCAATGCCAGCATCTTGTAATGTCTTTTTGATACCATACATGAACTCTTGCGCATTCGCTAAGTCGTATCTGTTGGCAGTTGTAGAAACACTTGTAGTTGTATTGAAAGTTAAGCTAGGCTTACCTTTACCAGACTTAGTTGTAATTAATACAACACCGTTAGCACCTCTTGCACCATAGATAGCTGCAGAAGACGCATCCTTTAAGATAGAGATGTTCTCAATATCGTTAGGGTTGATAAATGACAATGGGTTTCTTGCAGTTGAAGAACCGAATAAGTTGTCATTACCTACAGTACCACCACCGTACAATGGAACACCATCAACCACATATAATGGGTTGTTGTTGCTACGTACAGATGAAGTACCTCTGATAGTTACGTTAATTGCACCACCTGGCTCGCCAGAGTTGTTTGTAACGTTAACACCAGCAGTACGACCTTGTAACAATTGTTCAGGAGAAGCGATCACACCTTTGTTAAAAGATTTCTCACCCAATGAAACAACTGAACCAGTCGCATCTTTTACTTTACGAGTACCGTAACCTACTACTACAACCTCATTCAATTGATTGCTAGTTTGGTTTAATGATACTGTAACAGATCCGTTCGCGTCCACTTCTTTAGAAGAGTATCCTACAGAAGTAACAACTAATTTTGCTACAGAAGAAGGGATAGTGATAGCAAAAGTTCCGTCAGCTGCAGTTTTTGCACCTGAACCAGTTCCTTTAGCAACAACAGAAGCTGAAGCAATTGGAGAACCGTCTTTCGCATCTAATACCTTACCTGTAACTGTTTTGTTCTGCGCTTGTGCATTTAAAGCAATCAAGCCAAGAAACAGTCCAACAAAAGTGGACTTAACAATTTTGAAATTCATAAATTGGCAGTTTTTGGTTATTAAGCGTGTACAAAATACACAAAATTGATATTCACACAATTTATTGTTAATTTATTTTTAACTTTTTACTACCAAAAGCTTCTATTTGTTAGTTTTTTAAGGATTTCTAAAGGTTGTAATTCAATATAAATGAGTGATATCAATACTATTAGTAAATCAACCACTTGTAAAATTTATTCAAAATATATCCATTTGTCAATTAGCCTTTAACAATATCAAACGTTTGCGAAAATATTTGTGGAAAAGTTTACGTAAATTTAACATTACAAACAAAAGCCTAATGACCAATACTACATTAAAGCTGCTTGCTCAACAATTACAAATAAGTATCTCGACGGTATCAAGAGCCCTGAAAGACCATCCAGATATTTCTGCAGCTACTAAAGCAAAAGTAAATGCACTTGCGCATAGTATGGACTATGAGCCAAATGCATATGCTATTCAACTAAGAACACAGAGTAGTAAGATATTTGGAGTGATAGTGCCTGCTATTTCAAATTTATTTTATGATAGTTTTATTGCTGCGGTGGAAGAGGAAAGTAGAAAAAATGGATACGCTCTAATGATTTTGCAATCAAGTAATAAACTAGAGAACGAATTGGACAACTTGAAAATATTTAGACAAAACAGGGTATCTGGAGTATTTGCTTGTTTGTCAGCACAAGCAGAGAATCTAGAGACCTATCATAGAATGACTGAAAAAGAAATTCCTGTTGTCTTTTTTGATATAGTACCTAAAGACAATCGTTTTACTAAAGTCCGCATGGCTGACGAACGTTGCGCAACAATAGCAGCAGAATGTATCATTAAAAGAAATTCAAAGAAAGTGCTTGCCATTTTTGGTGACCCAGGATTGTCTATAAGTCAAAAAAGAAAAGCTGCATTCCAATCCTTTATGGAAAATTACGCACCTAAAGTACATATTACTTATGTAGATGCTAAAAGCACCAATGAAGCAGAAGAAATATTTAGGAAGCAATATGCAAAAGTACAAAAATTTGATACTGTATTTGCTATGACTGACGAAATCTTAATTGGCGTAATGAAAGCAGTTCAAGCACTTGAAATCAAAGTTCCTAAACAAGTTGGCATTATAAGTATTAGTAACGGCTTTATTCCAAACTTATACCATCCTCATATTTGCTATGTTGAAACTAGTGGTTATGAATTAGGTAAATTAGCATTCGTGCAAATGATGGCTAATTTAAAAGGAGGAAAGACCTTGACGGAATTAACTGTCGAAGCAAAGTATGTTGCTGGCGGTTCCATGTAAATCCAATACAATTATTAAAATTTTTACTTTTTCTATATGTTTACAAAATTCAAATCTTTTATTTTTGATTTAAATGGAACAATGGTGAATGACATGCCTTATCATATACAAGCATGGCATAATCAAATCATTGCACTAGGTGGCAATTTGACTTTGGAAGAAATGAAGCACCAGTGTTATGGAAAAAATGACGAATTATTAGAACGCGTTTTCCCTGGTAGATTCAGCTTGGAAGAACGTATTGAAATCGGAAACGAAAAAGAAGCATTATATAGAATAGAATTCAAGCCCTACTTGAAACTAATATCAGGATTAGAACATTTCTTGCAAATTACAAGTGAGAAAAATATTAAAATGGCTATTGGTTCGGCTGCCATTACTGAAAATATTGAGTTTGTCTTAAACAACACGATTGCGGGTGATTATATATCAACTATTGTAAGCGCGAATGATGTTAGCCATAGTAAACCACACCCTGAAACATTTTTAAAATGTGCAGCGCTCTTAAATTCAATACCCGAAGCATGCCTTGTTTTTGAGGATACACCAAAAGGGGTAGAATGTGCATTAAATGCAGGTATGAAAGCAATCGTGATATTAGGGGAACACGAGCAAGCCGAATTTGAAGCATTCGGAAACGTAATTCACTATGCGAAAGATTATATTAATTTTACCGCGTTTTTATAAGTGCTTCTAATTGTTTGATGTCTTCAGGGCTCGTCCTGCAACATCCTCCTATTGCAAAAGCTCCAGCAGCCAGCCATTTTCTAGCATCGTTGATAAAATGGTTATTATTATTCAATTTTGTCTCCCAAGATTTTGTAATGGGGTCATAGGTTTCTCCTTTATTAGGGTAGACCATTATTGTTTTATTTGTAATCGGTTTCGCAATTTGCACTAAAGATTCAATGTGTCTAGGTGCAGTGCAGTTTACTCCAATTCCAATAACTTCATTTGCGTCTTGTAACAATTTTACAGCATCTGCAAACAGCTCTCCACTTGACAAGCGTTGACCGTCTTGACAACTGAAACTAACCCAAGCCTTTTTAGTTGGATAAAGTGAAATCAATTTTTTTATTGCCATTGCCTCATCTAAACAAGGTATTGTTTCAAAAGCTAAAATATCTGCATTGGTATTTACTAGAACAGCGAGTCTGTCCTTATGAAATTCAATTAAATCCCCTATAGTAACACCATATTGACCATGGTATTCTGAACCGTCTGCCAATGATGCTCCATATGGGCCTATAGAAGCAGCTATTAAAATGACTTGGTTTATATTTTTTCCATAACTCATCTGAAAATCTCTTCTTGCTGCTTCTGCAATTAACACACTCATCTTCATCAACTGTGTTGTCTCTGTTCTAGTGTAACCATGTTTTTCAAAACCTTCAAAACTTGCTTGATAAGTTGCTGTTGAAATTATGTTTGCGCCAGCTTTTAAATAATCAAGCTGAACCTGTTTAATCAATTCAGGATTTTCCATTAGTAACTTAGCAGACCATAGTGAGTGATTTAAATTTGCCCCTCTTGCCTCTAACTCAGTTGCCAAAGCTCCGTCTAAAATAATTAGTCCTTGCTGCTTTATTATATCTTCAAAAACATTACTCATTTTCAAAATTTGAATTGTTTACTTTCCAATACAAAATTTGGAGAAAATAAAATCTAACTGATCCTCATTGGTAATTTGTCCCGTAATAGTTCCTAAGTAATGTAACGCTTGTCTAATATCAATGGCAAGTAAGTCTCCTGTAACTTCATGAATTAATCCAGTTTCAACATCGTTTAACGCCAGTAATAACTTTTTTAAAGAACTTACATGTCTTGCATTTGTTACAATAGTTCCTTCCTTGTTTAATCCTTCACCTACAACCCTTTTATATAATTCATTTTCAAGCGAAACTATATTGTCTTTATCCTTTGCTGAAATCAAGATCACGTCTTTTAATGCAGGGTCTTGTAAAAGACTTTGGTCTTTAAGTAAGTCTACCTTATTCCCTACCAATATTAATTTATCTTCTTTGATTTCCTTTTTCCAATTATTTACTTGTTCTACACTAGTGTCGTTAATATCAAATAATGCAATTACAATATCTGCTGCTGTAATTTTTTCTCTACTTTTTTCTATTCCCATTTGTTCAATACTATCGTCTGTCATGCCTCGTATACCTGCAGTATCAATTAATTTATATAATACTCCTTGAATATTTAAATACTCTTCTACTGTGTCTCTAGTTGTTCCAGGAATTTCACTAACTAATGCTCTATTCTCGTTTAGAAAAGCATTTAACAAAGTTGACTTACCTGCATTCGGTTTCCCAACTATTGCCACTTGAACCCCATTTTTAATAACATTACCTAGCTTAAATGAATCTAATAAGGACTGTGTTTTCAACTGCAATTGTTGTACTAAAATTTCCAGCTCTTTTTTATTTGCAAAAGCAACATCCTCTTGGGAAAAATCTAATTCCAATTCTATTAAAGCCGAAAATTTTATTAGTTTCTCGCGCATTAATTGTAAGTCATTTGAAAAGCCCCCTTTAAGATTATATAAGGCTGTTTTTCTTGACGCTTCTGTATTACTTGCAATTAAATCCGCAACCGCTTCTGCCTGCGTTAAATCTAATTTGCCATTTAAGAATGCCCTTTGTGTAAATTCCCCCGGCTTCGCCATTCTAGCACCGTGCTCAATCATGAGTTGTAAAATAGCATCTTGAATATAGGGTGATCCATGACATGCAATTTCTACCACTTCTTCTCCAGTATAAGATTTAGGAGCTCTATAAATTGTAACTACTACTTCGTCTACTACTTCCTGGCCATTCAATAATTTTCCATAATGAACGGTATGTGTAGGCTGTTTAGCTAAGCTTTTTTTTGAAAATACAGACCCTACGATATGAATAGCCGCATCGCCACTTAGACGAATAACTGCAATTGCACCAAGTCCTGGTGCTGTAGCCAATGCTACAATGGTATCATTCCATGTACTTAAATTCTCACGCATACAGCAAAGGTAACAAAACAAAAATACCCCTAAAACAAAAATCCCTCCTGATAATTCAGGAGGGATTTTATATAGGATTGCGTAAACGCAAATGATCTAATCTTCAGAAACTTGGAACACAATTGCTTGTCTATGACGGTAAATTACATTACGGCCATTTTGAACAGCTGGCTTCCATTTTGGACCTCTTGTGATAACACGAACAGCTTCTTCTTTCGTGCCATATCCTGGATCGTTTTCAGCTTTTACATCACTGATAGAACCATCTCTAGATACAACGAATGAAACTACTACTGCGTATTTACCAGAAGGAGCACCATTTTCTACTGGCAAGTCTCTGTTCAAAGTTCTTTCTAGGTAGCGAATCCAACCAGACTGACCTCCAGGGAACTCAGCAGGGATTTGAACCACAGTAAAGATTTTGTCAGTTTCTTCCTCAGGAGGCGCAGCAACACCAGTACTTTGTTCAACTGGAGCTACAATACCTTCATCTTTGGTACCTTCTTGGTTAAATGAACCAATCTTGGTATCCTCCAATTTTTCAACATCCTTAATTTCGTCCTCATCCTTTACTTCCGCATCTTTTACGATTTTCGGTGGCGTAAATTTAGTGACTTCCACTTTTGGAGGTTCTACTTTTGGTGGAGGCGGTGGTGGTGGTGGTGCTTTTTTATCTTCTTGTTGAACATTTTCCAATGACATATCAACAGCTATGATTTCAGTCTTAGGCTTCTTGATACTATTTGAAATAATGGTTCCACCTCCGAGTAAAAGAACTACCGCGACCATCCCGATCAATCCAGCTTTAAGACGCTTATTATACGTTTTACGTAAGTCATAAGCGCCATACTCCTTGTTTTTGCCTTCAAAAAGAAGGTCAAGAATGTCTGCGGTTAATATTTTATTTGTATCCATTTTTAATGCTTTTAATTGCTTGTAGGAGGTTGTGCACTTTTATCAGATATAGAAACTAATGTAGCTTCATCTTTACCAATATCAACCAATGCATATTTTTTAACTACATTAATAGCCATTTCATCCAAGATATCAATCACGTTTTGATACGTACACTCTTCACTTGGTTTAATTACTATTACTAAGTCTTTTTCTGGATTGGTTGGATCCGTTGCACGACTTCTAACGTCAGCTTTCTTTTTCATGATTACATCACGAATTGAATTTTCACCATTGTATGAAGCAGATTTAAAATTGTTACTAGAAGCATCCACTTTAAGCTGTCCTTCGTAGTAATAAATATGATTGTCTGCACCCATTAAGATGGTAAGTACTCCTGATTCTTTGGCCTTATTTTGGTCTTCAGGATTTACTTTATCATCTGGTAAAATCAACTTCATGGCTGTAGGTTGGCTCATGGTTGTGGTAAAAATGAAGAAGGTAATCAATAAGAAACCTAAGTCCACCATCGGTGTTAAATCCACACGAGTAGATAACTTTTTTCCTTTCTTGACCCCTGGTCCTTTCTTTTTATGTCCACCACCCGAGGTATCTAATTCTGCCATATCGATAGCTTTTAATTAGTTTAAAATTTAGTTTTCCTGTTTTTCTCCACTCATAGACTTTTTCCATAAATCCGATCCAGCTGGAGCGTTTTCAGGATTGGTAATCATCAAGAATTTTTGAATTTCGTTTTTCTTGAACGCTTGCATTACACTCTTAAATGCAGGATATTTAGCAACATTGTCCCCTTTTAATAAAAGGTCCATTTTGCCTCCAGCATATGCTTCGTTTAATACTTGCATCCATACGGTTAATTCATTGTTCGCGCTGTCCTTGCAAGGTATACCTGGCAATTTATCACCAACTCTAGCTTCTTCTGGAAGAGCTAAGAAAGAATTCATTCCTGCAAAAGAAGATCCAATGAAACCAGCTTTTTTGAAAGCAGGCACATTGATTCCTAAATTACGAGAAGCATTCAATGAATTGGCTACCAATTCTCTCTTTTGCTCGTCATCTATAGTAAGAAATACTTTACCATCTTTAGTTATCGTAACTAAAACGAAATCCTTAGTTGGAGCCACTTTTGCTGCTACTGAACTTGGAGTAGTCACCGCAATAGCTTCAGCTGGTTTGAACTTAGTAGTTAAGATAAAGAAAGACAATAACAGGAAAGCCACATCGCACATGGCTGTCATGTCGATGACGGTACTCTTACGAGGTAATTTGGCTCTACCCATTGTATAGTCTTTTTATATAGTTATAAGGTTTGACCCTTATTAAATGAATTGTTATCTACTATTTGTAGTTTGCTGCGAAGCTTTGAGTTAAAGTAAATCCAGACTCATCGATACCGTATGTAATTCCGTCGATACTTGTAGTAAACACGTTATACATAATGATAGCAACTGCAGATGTACCGATACCCAATGCTGTATTATACAAGGCCTCAGAGATACCTTGAGATAATTCACGAGCAGCTTCTCCACCACCTTCTTCTCCTAATTTAGAGAAAGAACGAATCATACCTAATACCGTACCGAACAAACCTAATAAGGTTGCAACTGATGCGATAGTTGATAAGAATACTAAGTTCTTTTCTAACATTGGTAATTCCAATGCTGTAGCTTCTTCGATTTCTTTTTGAATGTTTAATACTTTTTGATCAGTATCTAATTCTGTGTTTGAAATCATCTCTTTGTACTTTTTCAAACCAGCCTTCATTACATTTCCTACAGATCCTTTTTGTTTGTCACACTCAGCTAAAGCTTTATCAACTTCTTTGTTTGCTAAGTGAAATTGCACTTTACGTACAAACTCTGTAATGTTACCAGAACCAGCAGCTTTTTTGATTGTCAATAATCTTTCGATAACGAAAGTTAAAACGATCAACAAACTACCAATTAAGATAGGAACGATGATACCACCCTCATACATCTTAGTCAAATTTCCTTTTGGTCCTTTGTGCGCAGGCCAGAATCCACCACTTGGATCAGGATTTGTAAAGTTACTTGCATTACCTAATACGAAACGCCAGATAGAGTATCCAATGATAATACAAAGGATTGGTGCTAAAGTTGCAACAAGATTACCGCTCTTTTGAGGCTGTGCTGCGTTCTTAGAAGCAGCTGCTGTTGCAGTTGGTTTAATCTCAGCCATGATTCAATTGATTTTTGGTTTAAATAAAAATTTATAAAAAGATGTTTCCCCTCTTGACTATTGGTTAGATTTCACTCAAATCTTTCCTCACTAGTTTCTAAGGGCTTACAAAATAGTAAATAAATTGATTGAAACAAATTTCAAACGAATTTTTTATTTAAAATGTATAGAATTTTCCTTTATTAAAAGTTGGAAAATAAATTTCAATAGTTACTATAAATTAATTAAATGTAATATGTTGAAATAACTATTAATTTGCTATTCTTTGTGTCAGAATGACAATATGATAAATAGGGCCTAAGTTTTCCTAAATTATACATTAAATGGCAGGCTTAGTATAGGGTAAATTGCATAGCGTACTTGCAATGGTCTATATACGACCTGAAAATCATGGTTCTGCCCGAATTTACAGCTAACAGGTGTAAGGAAAGCAGGTGCTCCCCTTGGTCCTTAAAATGGGCTATTCGTAGCGTAGCGCATTAATTGGGTTTAAGGAGGCCGCTTTCATTGCTGGATAAATTCCTGCAGCTAGCCCTACGATAGTACAAATTACGATGCCTATGATTACCCACATCCATGGAATTACAAATCCTGTATGCAAAACCATACTAAAAATATTTCCAACTAGTACTCCTAAGACAATCCCAAATACAGCACCTAGAATGCTAATTAAAATACTTTCAAATAAGAACTGACGACGTACATCTTTTTTCTTTCCTCCAATTGCTTTTATTAAACCTACTTCTCTTGTTCTCTCGTTTACAGCTACTAACATTATATTCATTAATCCAATAGCAGCTCCAATTAAAGTAATCATGCCAATAGCACCTGCAGCGCCACTAATACCTGCTAGAAATCCAATAAACATTTCAGCAAATTTGTCACTCTTGTCTATTACAAAATTATCTGTTTCGGAAGGAATTAATCTTCTTGCCTTTCTCATTTGCTCAGTTGCTTCATCTATAGCAGGCTCTAGCTCTGTTACATTAGTCACCATGACCCCTAATTGATAAGAAGCATTAGTTTGATATTGTCTTAAATTTTTTATGGAAGTGATTACAACATCATCTTGTCTTAGCATTGCGCTAGAACCCTTTGATTTTAATAATCCTATAACTCTATAAGGCTTGCCACCAACCAATATAATTTTATCAACACATTTTTCTGGTCTGGAAGGAAATAGCTTTGAAGCAACATTACTTCCAATTACACAAACATTTCTTCCGCTCTGAATGTCAACTGCATTTAAATTTCTTCCTTCAGATAAAGTGTACCCACTTACAACTAAATAATTTTCGTCTGCTCCCCACATACTTACTTGTGGATTTGTTTTCTTGTTTTTGTAATGCAGTTCATTGTTTCCATTACCTCTTCTGTAAACACTTACTTGTGCTCTATTGAAACCATAATGATCTTTAAAATATAAAGACTCTTCTAAACGGATAACTTTATCAAGATTTGATTTTTTTTCCTTAAGCCCTTTTTTAGTTTTAGAAAATTCTTCATTATTCCCAGGACCTCCACCAAAACGGGCATTCATTTCCTTATATCGAATACTAAATGCATTCGCTCCCATGAAAGAGAAGTTCTCCTTTAAACTTTGATTCATTGCAGAAATGGCTGTAATAATTCCTATCAATGCCATGATACCAAAAGCAATAATAGTAACAGTAATACCTGTTCTAAGTTTATTACTTCTTACAGTGCGCCATGCTAGAATAAAAGAGTCCTGAAGCGTCATAGTCAATGTTTATCTGAATACTAAAGGTAGTACAGAATATACAATAGGGCTTTTATTGGCAATATTATTTGAGGAACGGCTAAAAGTATAGATAATTGAACAGTAAGTTAGGGAAAACGCCAAGGACCAATAACAAAACAGCTATTGCTAATAACTTATAAGTATAGATTTTATCGATTTCTTTAATAGATGGTGTGCCTGGTATAAAATACATTGCTTGAATTAAT
Source organism: Bacteroidota bacterium (assembly GCA_947452555.1). Taxonomy (GTDB): domain Bacteria; phylum Bacteroidota; class Bacteroidia; order Chitinophagales; family Chitinophagaceae; genus Sediminibacterium. Next base: position 231,272 of record CANGDH010000003.1, on the reverse strand, counting down.
TTGAAATAATAGTAAACGCTTATTGCCGCAAATAGAATTGCCACAATTACTAGCCATAAACCAGCTCCTGCAGCCATTATAGCATTCAACATGTAGTATTTAGCAAAGAACCCTCCCGTTAATGGAATGCCAGCTAAAGACATTAAAAATACGGTAGTTAAGAAAGCTAAAAGAGGATGTGATTTCCCTAAACCATGAAATGCTTCAAAGCTATATTCTTTCATTTTTATCAATACTCCAAAAATTCCAATAGTAGCTAGAGAGTATACCACAATGTATAATAATAATCCTTCATTAGCAAAATCAGAAACACCATACAAAGCAAACAACATAAAACCAGCTTGCGCAATACTTGAATAGGCTAACATTCTTTTCACACTCCTTTGAAATACTGCAGTAATATTTCCAACTAATAAAGTGGCAACAATTACAAAAGACAACAATAGCACCCAAGAATTTCCTAAGGCTTTCGATTGACTTTGGAATACAGTTATAAATGCTACAAATGCTGCCGACTTAACAATAGTTGCCATGAAGGAAGTAAATACAGTAGGTGCTCCGTCGTATACGTCGGGTGTCCAAAAATGAAACGGTGCTGCAGATACTTTAAAGTTCATTGCTGCAAATATTAAAATTAATCCAGCAGATAATAAATATTGCTCAATTGCAAATCCTTGAGAAGGTACAATTTGAGGTGCTTGTAAACGGAAGCTACCAGTAGCACCATAAATAAATGCAATACCTAATAATAATATCCCTGTTGAAAAAGAGCCCATCAGGAAATATTTCAATGAAGCTTCATTACTTAATAAATTCTTTTTATCAGCTCCAGTTAAAATATATAAAGGAATTGATAGCATCTCGATGCCAATAAATAACATTAATAAATTATCGAAAGATGTCAATATACTTGCTCCACATAAAATGAAAAAGAATAAAGCATAAAAATCACCTGACTGATGTCCGATCTGATCCACTTCTTCTGCGTTTATCCAGATGTATAAGAATGTTACAATAAACAATAAGGTATTAGCATATAAGCCGAATCTACTAAACGACAACATGCCTTTAGTGTCGAAGTCAATTACATACCAGCCATTTAATTGTGCAAGATTGGCAATTATTAAAACCAAGAAACCTATCAAAGTTATATTTTTTTGAAGGCGTTCGCTTTTGATACCCCAAGAGCAAAACATTAATAGCACACCTAATAAAGCAGAAACGATTATAGCATTCATTACTAATTCTTTTAATTATTTGACAAACAACTGTTGTAAAGTGTCTTTAGTTAATTCGAACAAAGGTTGTGGATATACTCCAGTTACAAAAACAATAACTATAAGTACTATTAAAACCCCTTGTGCATTTTTGTTTGGAGCTGACATTTTATTTACAGACTCGCTAACTGTTCCATAAGCCACTTTTTGAACCATATTCAAAGTATAAATAGCCGCCAATACTACACTGACTCCCGCCGCAGCAGCAATCCATGGATTATATTGGAACAAACTATTGAACATTAAAAATTCACCAACAAATGCGTTAGTTAATGGCAATGCGATATTGGCAAATGCGAAAGCCACTAATAAAATAGCTAGGGTAGGTTGTTTTTTAGCAAGACCTCCTAAGTTTTTCATAGACCTTGTACCTGTTTGTTGCTCAATGATATCGGCAATAATCCATAATCCTAATACATTAATACCATGAGAAAATAATTGTATTAATACACCTTGTGTTCCAATACTTCTATTTGTAAATAAAGTTGCGCTCATTAAACCTATGTGCGCAATAGATGAGTAAGCAATTAATCTTTTTACATCGTCTTGTTTTATTGCAATAAAAGAAGCGTATAATAATCCAATAACAGACAAGTCTATTACCATAATAGCATGGCTGTTCGCGGCAGCTGGAAATAATGGTAATAACCAACGTATAACTCCATATAATCCCATTTTTACCATTACAGCGCTCAAGACCATGGTTACAGCAGTTGGAGATTGCTCATAAGCGTCTGGCTGCCATGTGTGTAAAGGAAATATTGGCATCTTAATAGCGAATGCTATAAAGAATAATGCAAATGCAATAGCTTGTTGCGCTGCTGTTAAATTAGCATGCTTGAAAGATTCAATAAGGAAATTATGGTCTGCTGTTTTAGAATACACCAAGATAATTCCAATTAGCATAAATAAAGAACCCAAGAAAGTATAAATAAAGAACTTAAACGTAACTGCAATTCTTTTTTCTCCACCCCAGATAGAACATAAAAAGTACACAGGTATTAATGCAAGTTCCCAAAAGAAATAAAATAATAATGCATCCCCTGCTAAGAATACACCCATTAAGCCTGCTTGTGTAAATAACATCAATGATAAGAACACATTTTTATTTGCTACTATGTTTTTTCCTGTTGCAATGAAAATTGCAGGAAATGAAATAGCAGTTAATAAAACTAATATTTTAGAAAGGCCATCTGCTTGTAAAATGAACCGACTATTCAATACCGGCAACCACGCTGCATCAAAAGCGCTAGTTGCGTTTGTAAGCATATAAATAGCAGCGAATAAACTAAGCAAAGCTGCCCCAACGGCAACCAATTGCACCTTGTCGTCCTGTTTTATAAACAATAAAACAATGGCTGCAATAATAGGTATAAGAAGAAATGAAAGTAAAAACATTGTTACTTAAGATTTTTGAGTCAATTGAATTAAGAATCGTAAAATAGAAATATCATTAAACCAAAGTACTAGCATTAATACAATTCCAAGTACCATGAATAAAATATAATATCCAACCTGTCCACTTTGAACAAGTCTCATTTTACGTGCACTATATTGTACCAATTTTCCAGTGCCATTAACTGCACCGTCAATTACTGATTTCTCTATTACTTCTTTTAAGAAACCTGCAAACTTATTTAAAGGTTCCACAATTGCATTTTGATATAGTTCGTCGATATACCATTTATTATACAAAAATCTACCTAAAGCTGTTTGAGGTTCTGCGTCTGCCTTTTTCTTATAAATAGTTATTGCAATTATTAAAGCAATTAAAGCAATCGTAACTGATATACCCATTAACATCCACTCTGTTTGATGAGACAATACTGTTTCATGAGATTCCCCTAAAATAGGCACTAATTGATGTGATAACCAATGATGCCCACCCATTAATTCTGGAACACCAATAGCACCTGCAATGGCACTAGCAATTGCCAATAGAATTAAAGGCAATGTCATTGCAAAGGGACTTTCGTGCAAATGATGCGCTTGGTCCTGCGTACCTCTAAATTGTCCTAAGAAAGTAGTTGCATATAAGCGGAACATATAAAATGCAGTCATTGCAGCGCCAATAATACCTAGTACCCAATAGATAGGACTCTTTGCAAAAGCAGCTTCTAAAATTTCGTCCTTAGAAAAGAACCCACTAAATGGTGGAACTCCAGCAATAGCAATACAACCTATTAAAAATGTAATATGTGTAATTGGAAGTTTAGATTTCAACCCACCCATTTTTCGAATGTCCTGTTCATGATGCATTGCATGTATTACAGAACCTGCACCTAAGAATAACAATGCTTTGAAAAATGCATGTGTGATTACATGGAATACAGCTCCTGAATAAGCCCCAACTCCCAAACCTAAAAACATATAACCTAACTGACTTACTGTAGAATAAGCCAATACTTTTTTAATATCATTTTGCTTAATTGCAATGGTAGCTGCTAATAAAGCAGTACTGATTCCAACGATTGCAATTACATGTCCAGTAAACTCACTTGCACTAAATAAAATATTAGCTCTTGTGATCATATAAATACCTGCAGTAACCATTGTTGCAGCATGTATCAAAGCAGATACGGGTGTAGGGCCGGCCATAGCGTCTGGCAACCAAGTAAACAAAGGTATCTGCGCACTCTTACCCATAGCGCCAACAAATAATAATAAAGTGATAGCAGTGATATCTGTACTAGATAATTTAGCTAGACTTTCTGCAGTCAATACTTCACTATAACTAATAGTTCCCAATTTAGCAATCAACCAAAATATAGCTAATAAGAAACCTAAGTCGCCAATGCGATTCATGATAAATGCTTTCTTGGCAGCGTAGTTGAATGTATTATTAGTAAACCAATAGCCAATTAATAAATAAGAACATAAGCCAACTCCTTCCCAACCAATAAACATAATTACGAAGTTGTCTCCAAGTACCAATAATAACATGGAGAATACAAACAAGTTTAAATAAGCAAAGTAGCGAGCATAATGAGGGGCTTCTTCTTCTTTCATATACGCTGTAGAGTATAAGTGTATTAAAGAACCTACTCCTGTTATTACCAATAAAAATAAACTAGACAATGCGTCCACTTTTAAATCAAATGGGATTTTAAAGTTAGCAGTATTGATAAAGTCAAAATAATGAACTGTAATTGCTCCTTGCTCTTGTATATTTATGAAAGCTAGTATGCTAAATATAAATGAGGCAACAATATATCCTGTTGCTTTGTAGGCAACCGTTTTTTTACTCCAAATATTGCGACCTAATCCATTGAATAAAAATCCAATCAGTGGCCATAGTACTATAAATCCTATTATTATTTTCATGCGAAATGAATTAATTCTTTAATCTATTTAAGAAATTGATGTCTACTGAATGTGTATTACGATACATCATCACAATAATAGCTAAGCCCACACTTACTTCTGCAGCAGCTACTACCATAATAAAGAATACGAATATTTGAGCGTCAATACCGACAGTAGTAGTTGGCGAGTTTAAATAAGCTGCTCCATGATACATTTTTGAAAAAGCCACTAACAATAAGTTGACAGCATTTAACATTAATTCAATACACATAAAGACAATGATAGCATTGCGGCGAGTTAAAACACCCACCACACCAATACTAAATAAAGTCAAACACAAATAGATATAATACAATATAGGCATACCTAATAAATTTATTTTTTACCAATAATTACAGCACCAACCATAGCGCTTAAAAATAATACACTACTTATTTCGAAAGGCAAAACATAATCACTAAACAAAGCTTTACCCAATGGATGAATTAATCCAATTGTACCTTCTTTTAATAATACTTGTTTGCCTTGCAATTGACTAGTTTGCTTTACCAATGCAATTAGTAAAGTCAAAAAACTTCCGCCAGCAATAACGCCTGTGAATTTCACTAATAACTGCTTTTGCGGCTCGCTGTCTTTTTTTACATTCATTAACATGATTACAAATAAGAACAATACCATAATGGCACCTGCGTAAACAATGATATTTACGATTGCTAAAAATTGTGCATTCAATAATATATAATGTCCTGAGATGGCAAAAAATACTAAGATCAACCACAATACACTATGTATTGGATTTTTACTTACTAATACCATTATAGCACTTACTATAGCGAAAGCAGATAAGGCGTAAAATAAAATTTCTAATGTACTCATAATCAATTAAGCTTCTACTCCTTTTGCCATTGCTAAAGCAGATGCTTCAGTTTTTGGATTAGGAATTAATAAATCAGTTTTCCCATAAATAAAACCTTTACGTGTAAAGTTAGCAGGTGCAAAAGTTTCGCTTAAATAAATAGCATCTTTCGGACAAGCTTCCTCACATAAACCACAGAAAATACAACGTAACATATTGATCTCATATTTAGCTGCATACTTCTCTTCTCTATATAAACCTTCTTCTCCTGCTACTCTTTCTGCTGCTTCCATTGTTATAGCTTCTGCAGGACAAGCCACTGCACATAATCCACATGCAGTGCAACGCTCACGTCCTTCCTCGTCTCTATTCAAAACGTGCAACCCTCTAAACACTGGACTAAACTCACGTTTTTGTTCAGGGTAATGAATGGTTGGTTGCTTTTTGAACATATGACTAAATGTAATGAACATGCCCTTTATGATGTTAATCAAATACAAGCGCTCCCAGAAAGTCATTGGCTCTCGGTTAACTGCTTGTGCTTTGTTAGTTAATGCTTGCATATATTTCCTACTATTTTTAAAATTATAATTTAGCTAAAATCACTGCTCCAGTTAATAATAAATTGAATAAGGCCAAAGGTATCATTGTCTTCCATCCTAAATTCATCAATTGATCATATCTAAATCTTGGAATAGTCCAGCGAATCCACATAAACAAGAATATAAACATCACGATCTTGATTAATAAAGTACCTACTCCAATTAATGCGGCAATATTTGGAGCTACACTTGCTTCATTAAAAAATGGCAAGTCATAACCACCAAAATACATGGAAGCCATTATAGCGCTACTCATTATCATGTTGATGTATTCAGCGAATAAATAGAACCCTAATTTCATAGAAGAATATTCCTGATGGTATCCAAAGTTCAATTCATTTTCAGCTTCTGGCAAATCAAATGGCGTTCTATTACATTCTGCTAATGCAGTAATGAAAAATAATAAGAACCCTAATGGTTGATATACGATATTCCAGTAACGTCCAGTTATTTGTTGCTCAACAATTGTTTTTAAACTTAAAGAGCCTGTTGTCATTAATAATGCAATTAAGGCTAAGCCCATTGCCAACTCATAACTAATTGCTTGAGAAGCTGCTCTTAATGAAGACATTAAAGAGAACTTATTATTAGAAGCCCACCCTCCAATCATAATACCGTACACACCCATACTCACCACTGCGAATACATATAAGATTCCAATATTTACGTCTGCAATTTGTAACGCTACGTGACGGCCAAATACGTCTACTGCAGACCCCCAAGGAATTACAGCACAAGTCATTAAACTAGCAGTCATTGCTAATCCTGGACCTAATATAAATAACCATTTGTTTGCTGCATTAGGAATGATCTCTTCTTTCATTATTAATTTCAACCCATCTGCCAAGGGCTGAAATAATCCAAAAGGTCCTACTCTACTTGGTCCTGGTCTATCTTGTAAAATAGCAGCAACTTTTCGTTCTCCAAATGTGGTGTATAAGGCAATACCTAAACTAGCGAAAACAATAATGGCGATCATTATTAATTTCTCTACGATAAATGCCCAATCAATTGCAATAATTGTCATGCTATTATAAATTATGCTTTATTAGTATTGTTAAATGTATCACCATGAGACGGTCCATGAATCTGCCCTAAATGTACCGACGGCATGTTCACTTCACTTTCATCATGGATATCCATTAATAAATGTGGCTGTCTTCCTCCGTTCACTGCTTCAAAAGTTTCATGCGGTTTTGTGGTTCCAATATTACCTGAATAATGACCTTGTGCAATTACTGATTGTCTGCTAATTTCACGAGGGCCTTCTATAATCCAGTCAGTAGTTTCTTTTTTATCAAAGCGGCATGTGTTACAGATCCAACCTGTTTTACCGTCAGGTGTATCTTCAATTTCACCCCATTGGTCCTTACGTGCAGTTACTCTATAAACTTCATCCCCTCTATTCCATAAAGTTACACGACCAGCACACGTGGGACAGTCACGATGTGCGTCCATTGGCTTTAAGAACCAAACACGATTTTTAAATCTGAAAGTTTTGTCTGTCAATGCACCTACTGGACAAACATCAATTACGTTTCCAATAAATTCATTGTCTAAGCTCTTTTCAATATGTGTAGCAATTTCTGAATGATCTCCTCTATCTAAGATTCCATGTACGCGTTTATTTGTCAATTGATCTGCCGTGAATACACAACGGTAACATAAAATACAACGTGTCATGTGTAATTGTATGTTCTTACCTAAGTCATGCTTTTTAAATGTTCTACGTTGGAATTCATATCTGGTATCTGCTTTGCCATGTTCAAAACTTAAGTCTTGTAAATGACATTCGCCAGCCTGATCGCAAATTGGACAGTCTAAAGGATGATTTAATAGTAAAAATTCAACCACGCCAGCTCTTGCGTCTACCACTTTTTCGCTCGTAATGTTTTTTACTTCCATTCCGTCCATTACAGTTGTACGACAAGAAGCCACCAATTTAGGCATCGGGCGAGGGTCTTTTTCAGAACCTTTCGATACTTCTACTAAACAGGTACGGCATTTACCTCCACTGCCTTGCAATTTGCTATAATAACACATTGCAGGAGGAGCCACTTGACCACCAACTAATCTTGCAGCTTGCAATATTGTAGTGCCTGCTGGTACTTCAATAGTGATGTTGTCAATGGTTACTTTAAATAATATTTGTTCACTCATAGTTTATCTTTCAATGTTATGCAGGGATATGAATTGGGTCTGCATAGTGTTGTAAACCAAAATTGCTTGTTTGTGATAATTCAGGATTTTTAACATGCCATTCGAACTCGTCACGGAAGTGACGAATTGCAGCAGCAACAGGCCATGAAGCCGCGTCGCCTAATGGACAAATTGTATTTCCCTCTATCTTTCTTTGAATATCCCAAAGTAAATCTATGTCACTCATTTCACCTTTACCTTGTTCAATTTTCATTAATATTTTTTCCATCCAGCCAGTTCCTTCTCTACAAGGAGAACATTGTCCGCAACTTTCATGACGATAGAATCTTGCTAAAGTCAAGGTATTTTTTACAATACATTGGTCTTCGTCCAAAACAATAAACCCACCCGAACCCATCATAGAGCCAGTTGCAAAACCACCGTCACTTAAACTTTCATAGTTCATATAACGTGTTTCTCCTTTGGCTGTTTTTAATAATAAATTAGCTGGCAAAATAGGTACGGAAGACCCCCCAGGAATACATGCTTTCAATTGCTTTCCTCCTTTGATACCACCACAATATTCATCACTATAAATAAAATCTTCTACAGAAACTGTCATGTCAATTTCATAAACACCTGGCTTATTAATATTGCCACATGCAGAAATCAATTTTGTACCCGTTGATTTTCCAACACCAATTTTGGCATATTCATCTCCACCCATATGAATGATAGGAACTACCGCTGCTAAAGTTTCCACGTTATTAACTACTGTTGGACGCATCCATAAACCCTGAATTGCAGGGAATGGAGGCTTAATACGAGGATTACCTCTTCTTCCTTCCAATGATTCAATTAAAGCAGTTTCTTCACCACAGATATAAGCACCTGCTCCACGTTGAACGTGAATATTACAATCAAATCCAGTGCCTAAAATATTTTTACCTAACCAACCATTTGCTTTTGCTTCATTTATAGCTTCTTCTAAAATATCCGGAATCCATGCATACTCACCTCTGATATAAATATAAGTATCGTTAGACCCTAATGCAAAACTTGCAATGATTAATCCTTCTAATAATAAATGCGGCAAAAATTCCATTAAATAACGATCCTTAAATGTACCTGGCTCACTTTCGTCAGCATTACAAACCAAGTGACGCGGAACTCCTTCTGGCTTTGCAATAAAACTCCATTTCATACCAGCTGGGAAACCTGCACCACCTCTACCTCTTAAACCGCTTTTCTTAACTTCCTCAACAATAGTTTCAGGGTTCATTTCCTTCAAAGCTTTTTCCACAGCGCTATATCCACCTTCACGACGATAAACGTCATAAGTTCTTATGCCTGGTACATTTGCTTTATCTAATAATAGTTTTACGCCCATTGTTATTTTTTTAATCTACTTCTTAATTTTTTGAAGCCGCTAATTGACGATACTCGGCTATAATTGCATCCACTTTTTCTTTAGTCAAATGCTCCTTATATATTTTCCCTACTTGCATCATAGGAGCATACCCACAAGCACCCAAACATTCTACTAATTTCAAAGTAAATACGCCGTCCTTAGTAGTCTCGCCTGGCTTAATGTCCAATGTTTGTTTTATATAGTCTATGATATTATCAGACCCACTAATCATACATGGCCCTGTTTGACAAACTTCAAAAACAAATTTTCCAACTGGCTTTAAGTTGTACATGCTATAAAAACTCGCAACCTCATATACTTCAATTGGCTCAATGTTTAACAAACTAGCGATATAATCCATTGTCTCAACTGACAACCAACCGTCAAAACTTTCTTGTGCCAAATGCAAAGCAGGAAGCAATGCGCTTTTTTGTTTTCCTTCCGGATAACGAGCTACCAAGCGTTTAAACTCGGTCATTTGTATTTCATTAAATTGCATACCCATATTAAAAAATTTACGCTTGCTTAATGCTATGCATCAAGTTCACCTGCGATTAAGTTTAAACTACTCATTGTTACTACTGCATCACTAATCATTCCCCCCTTAATTAATTCAGGATAAGCTTGATAGTAAATAAAACTAGGACGACGGAAATGCAATCTAAATGGAGTACGTCCTCCGTCACTAACTAAATAAAATCCCAATTCCCCATTTCCCCCCTCAACGGCATTATAAATTTGTCCCTTTGGTAAATCAATCTCTCCCATTACAATTTTGAAATGCCATATTAATGCTTCCATCTTTGTATAAACGTCTTCTTTTTTTGGAAGATAATATTCAGGAACGTCCGCATGAAAAATTTCAGCGTCTGTCCCTTTAAATGCTTGTACTTTTTCGTATGCTTGTCTGATAATTGAAATACTCTCCCACATTTCTGCATTACGCACCAAATAACGATCATAATTGTCTCCCGTAGTTCCAACTGGAACTGTGAAATCGAAATCCTGATAGCTACTGTAAGGTTGATGAACACGAACATCATAATCCACTCCTGCCGCGCGCAAATTAGGCCCAGTAAATCCATAATTCATAGCACGTGCTGCACTGATACCACCAGTGCCTTGTGTACGTTCCATGAAAATACGGTTACGTGTAAATAGCCCTTCAAACTCTCTTAATACTTTTGGATATTCATTTAAAAATTTCTCTAATTTAGTGAAAGCAGCATTTGTGAAATTTCTTTCAAATCCACCAATTCGTCCAATATTTGTTGTTAATCGAGATCCGCAAACCTCCTCGTAAATTTCATAAATTAATTCACGATACTGCATTACATATAAGAAACCTGTGTAAGCACCCGTATCCACACCCACAATAGAATTACAAATTAAGTGATCAGAAATACGAGCCAATTCCATAATAATTACACGTAAATAGTCAACACGTTTTGGCGTCTCAACGTTTAAAAATTTCTCGCAAGTTAAATGCCAACCCATATTATTAATAGGACTACTGCAATAATTTAAACGGTCAGTAATTGGAGTGATTTGGTATAATGGTCGTCTTTCTGCTAATTTTTCAAATGCTCTATGAATGTATCCCACCGTTTGAACAGTAGACACCACACGTTCTCCATCCACTTCCATAATATTCTGAAACACACCATGCGTTGCTGGATGCGTTGGACCAAAGTTCAACGTGGTAGTTTGTTTTTCTATAGAACCTTCTGGTAATGTTATATTATGCTGTGCTTCCATATTTATTTTAATTGCGCTTTGCTTTAACTTTTGATTGAATAGTTGAATTTGAATTTATCCTCTTCCAAACATTTCATCATCCTTGTCAATTCTTGTCTGATCCTCCAACGGAAACTCTTTTCTTAATGGGAAATAATCCATTTCGTCCACATTAAGTATGCGTTTCAAATTTGAATGACCTACAAAGTTCACACCGAAAAAATCGTAGGTTTCGCGCTCCATCCAATTTGCACTTTCAAATAATTTACTTGCAGTAAATACATCTGGCTGAGCAATAGAAGTTCCTACAGAATATCTTAAACGAATATTTTCAGTGAAATTATGTAAATGATAAACCACTACTAATTCGGCGCCAATATTATTAGGATAATTGACCGCACACAAATCTGTAAGGAATGTAAAACCTAAACTAGGTTCGTCATATAAGAATTGTAATACTTTTAAATTTATCTCTTTCGGAGACTCAAAAGAAAGTATGCCCGATTCGGTAGAAAAAGTATGTACTTGGTCTGCGAATTTAGCCTCTAATTCTGATTGTATAGTTTCGTTGCTTAAAGCCATGTTGAATAATTATATTTTCGAACTATTGAATTCCGTAACTGTTTAATAATGTTTTGTATTTTTCGCTATTACGACGACGAATACTTTCTTGTCCTACTAGGTCTTGAATTTTCATAAAGCCATCAATAATTGCTTCAGGGCGAGGAGGACAGCCAGGAACATATACGTCAACAGGAATGACTTGATCAATGCCTTGTAGTACGCTATAGGTGTCAAAAATGCCACCGCTTGAAGCACAAGCACCAACTGCTATTACCCAACGAGGCTCAGCCATTTGTATATATACTTGTCTTAAAACTGGTGCCATTTTTTTAGCAATAGTTCCCATTACCATTAATAAATCACATTGACGTGGAGAAAATCCTACACGCTCAGAACCAAAACGAGCTAAGTCATAATGTGATGCCATAGTTGCCATGAATTCAATTCCACAACACGAAGTTGCAAAAGGTAGAGGCCATAAAGAATTCTTACGAGCCAATCCTACCACAGAACTTAATTGTGTTGCAAAAAAGCCATCACCTGGTACTCCGTCTGGAGCAACTCCCATTGAAATAGCATCTGCTATTTCTGCTTCCTTAGGGTGTATATTAAATCTTACTGGTCGCATAATAAATGCATTAATTTTTTAAATAATTAGTCTTCCCAAGTCAACGCACCTTTTTTTAGGATATAAATAAATCCTACTAAAAAGAAAGCGACGAATAAAACAACTTCAAAAAATCCTTTCCATCCTAAGCCTTTAAAATTAACTGCATAGGGATAAAAAAAGATGACTTCTACGTCAAATAAAACAAACAAAATGGCAACTAAGAAATACTTAATAGCCATAGGAGATCTTGCGTCTCCATGTGTTTCAATACCGCTAGTGAAAGTGGCTAATTTATCATCGGTTTTACGCTTTGGGCCTAGAAAACTAGAAACCAAAATCATAAAAGCCACGAACCCGCCCGCAAATAATATCTGTAAAGCTATGGGCAAGTAATTAGTTGCACTGTTTGTTTCATTAGCAGACAACAAAAACTGTTGCAAATTCATACATGTAATTTAGGTGCCGCAAAAATACACAAACGATAGCACCTAAAACGAAAAACTCCCCATAAAAGGAGAGTTTTTCTTATATTTTTTTACAAACGGGGAACTCCCTCATTTGATTTATAAAATCTTAGTTTTTCTTTGGTAGCGGGCTGTCATTATTTGACTTTGGTGCAGGTCCGTTTTTCTTAATGATTTCCCAGTTTTTAACTAAGCTTTCCTTAATTTTTACAGTTTGCGCCTCGCCTGGCATTAATTCTAAAACCTTATCACACATGCTTATTGCTAATTCATATGCTTTAGTTTCATTATAATAACCCATCATTGAGTAGTAATTGTTTACCAAAGTCTGCTTGTTCTTAACAGCATCCTTCAACAAAAACTCGTTTTGTAATGTTATAGCAGCAAATAATATACCAGTACTATTTGCAGTGTCAATCAATTTAGCCCCTTTTACGTTAAAAGTATATCCTTGTGGTTTCTCTGAGAAAGCTGCAATATAGTCCTTAGAAATAGCCATTGCGGTTGCTCCGTCTTTAGCATTTACTGCTAAACTTGCAGTTTTATAATAGTATCCCTCGTCTTTAATACCTCTTAATGCCGAATACAATGCATACCATTTGAATGCATCTGCATACATATTACCTTTTTCGAACATATCAGCACCTAATTTATAATACTTCAATCTGCTCACTTTAGTAGAATCTGCAGCAATTGCTTTTTCCAATAAGCTACCTAAAGCTACTTGCGTACCTGGAAATTTAGACAAAACCTTAACGGCTAATTCATAATCTGCGTTCGTAATTTGATCTGTAGCACTAGTATTAATGTATTGTTCAATATATTTTTTGGCAGAAACTGAATCCCCTTTACGGTCATAGTTATATGCATATAAAACACTTAAACGAGGTAAAGCTGCAATTCCGAAATTTGCATCTAATGCTTTTGTTTTCTCCAAAGAAGCGTCATATTGACCAGCTTGAAATAAATAATCTGCATTAAAGAAGTCAAAAACAGGGTCTTTGTCTGCGTGTGTTAAGAATAAGTCCAAATTCGCTTTTGCGATATCTGTGTTTTTGTCAGAGTAATACGTATACAATGCAAAATAAGCTGGAGCGATTGAAGGATCTATCTCTATTGCTTTCTTAAGGTTTTCCTCTAAAGACTCTTTATTAGCTTGTGTTTGGTATACTTTACCAATTCTGTAATAAGCATACGCGTTTTTTGGATCACGAGTAATAGCTTCGTTAAATGCACTTACAGCTTCCCCTCCGTGCTCTCCACCTAATTTTAAATAATTGATCCCTAAATTGATAAATAAATTTGGATTTACAACGTCGTTAGAAGAAACTGCTTCCTTTAATTTATCAATTGCATATTGATGATCTCCAATATTACTTGGCAATTCTGAGAAAACACGACCAATCGCATTTACGATTTCAACATTCGGCTTCCCTTTATTTTTTCCTTTAGTTTGTAAAGTAGTAGTAATTGCAACTTCTAAATTTTGCTTAACTGCATTTACGTCTGCACCTTCCAATGCTTGAATATGTGCCATTCCCACTAATAACCAAGCATCATTTCCTTTTGCTTGTAAAGCAGTCTGGTAAAGTTCCTTTGCTTGTTTGATAGACGCGGCAGTTGCAACACCATCATAGTTTTGAGCTAATAATGCCTGGCCATACCAAAATGTAATTTCTGGATCACCTGGCGTTTTTTCTAATGCAGATTTAAAAAATGCTAAAGCAGATTTGTTCTTTTCGTAATTCAACATTTTCACACCTTCGGCTAAAGGAGATACAGGTGCTTGCGCATTTAGACCTGTTACAATTAGCGCGACACTCATCATCAATACAACCAATTTTTTCATCACTTGTGATTTTTCAATTTTAAAAAAACATTTCTTTCTACAATATCAGTTATGCTTTTATTATGTCTTGAAGACACAATAAACATTCGTAACAGTTTCGGAAACTTTACGAATCCTAAAAATATTAATTTTTTTGGAAGAATTCTATTAATTTTTTGATAAAAAATTTAAAACTCGTTAGTATGCTAAGCAACTATTCTACATTAGTCCTTTACGTTTTTGGAAACTCATTTTTGCAGGAACTAAAAATGATCTTCTAAAAATTAATTGACCACGCTCTTCGCTCATGAAATTTAGTAAGCCAGAACCAAGCCCAGGTGCGTTTTCCTTCAAAATATAGTAGATTGGTAAGGAAAGTGAATACTGTCCTTTTCCAATAGTGGACTGTGAAGGCTGAGAAAAATAGCCTTTTTCTATACAAAGCGTACACTCTATTAAAGCCGTTCTTACATTCTTTCTATAAACTTCCTGTCTCGTATCATATGTATCCCCAATCCAATTCATGCCTACAAAGCCAATAGCATCTGGGTGCGTTGCAATATATTCAAGTACTGCATTACTTCCTTTAGCTGCTATAACATTTTTACCTAATATGTCCTTTTTGGCTAGACTGTCTTTAATAAAACGGACAATCCCAGTTAAATTATTACCATCCATTACTACCTGTCCCTTATTTTCTCCTTTTAATCGCTTATTCAAATCTGACATGGTGAAAACGGAATCCTTACTTTGTTTATTCACTAAAACTGCAACAGCGTTATAGGCAAGTATTCCAAATGTAGGAGTAAATCCTAATTGCTTTTTGAATCCTTCCTCCTCTTTTTTTGCTAGCCCCCTTGTAACAAAAACCATACGGGTACTGTCTTCCACGAAATCCTTTAAACATTCAATTTCAGATTTGTAATGTACTTTGATATGCGTTTCTGGAAAACTTAGTGCAAATACTTTTAATTGCTCGTCCATAAATGGCTTAAAACTTTCCTCCACTGAAATATTTATTGTGCCTTGATTTGGGGTATCCCTTGAAGCTTCTTTCTTACCTTGACTACAAGCACTAATTGTCAATAGGAAAACAGCTCCCAAAATGGACTGCAAGCGAATTTTACACATAATTTTAATTTTTAAGGTTAATAGTCTTGTTTGAACCCTCTATAAAGCCTAAAACCACCATATAGCATACACATTCCTCCAAACATATAACGGAAAGTTGCGTCTATATTTAATACCTGATCTACTTTAAACCATTTAGCCCCAAGCATTAAAAATCCAGCTCCAAGTATCAGTGAAGCCATGGAAAAATCGTAAATCCTTCTAAAAACGCGATAAGTTCGCTCCGAACGCTCTCTTTCTTGCATGTTTACTAGTTTTTTGCAAAGCAATTTAAACAATTAATATAGGATGCATTTAAAAATTTATCTTTGTGACCAAAATTCACTGCATGAGTAAACCTTCTCTTCCACAAGGCACCCGCGATTTTAATGCTGCAACTGTTCAAAAGCGTCAATTTATATTCCAGACTATCCGTTCTGTGTTCGAAACATTTGGTTTTCAACCACTTGAGACTCCTGCCATGGAAAATCTGGACACTTTAATGGGGAAATACGGGGAAGAGGGTGATAAGCTTATTTTCAAAATTTTAAATAATGGCCTTGACAATCCAGCAAAAACTGAGCAAGTAGAGGCTGGATTTGAAAAAATTACTCAAGGTAAAAGTAGTACAGCAATTACAGAAAGGGCTTTAAGATATGATTTGACCATTCCTTTTGCACGCTATGTAGCCATGAATCATGGTGCACTTACCTTCCCGTACAAGCGATATCAAATTCAACCCGTTTGGCGTGCAGATCGCCCTCAAAAAGGAAGATACCGTGAATTTTATCAATGCGATGCAGACATTGTTGGTAGTGAAAGTTTACTAAACGAAGTCGACCTTATTGCGATCTATGTAACTGCTTTTGAAAAACTGCAATTACCCGTAGCAATTAAAATAAATAATAGGAAAATTTTAATGGGATTGGCACAGGTATGTGGCGGAGAAGACAAGATGATTGACTTAACTATTGCTATTGATAAATTGGATAAAATTGGTTGGGAAAAAGTAAAAGAAGAATTGAATAATAAAGGATTTAGCGAGCACCAGCAAAACATAGTTTCACAATATTTAAATATTAGCGGGACTAATGATGAAAAAATAAATCAATTAAAGACTTTATTAGGAGACAATGAAAATGGACAAAAAGGAATAGAAGAATTGATTTTTGTTTTAGCTTATCACGAAGCAACTGGAATGGCAAAACATTTAGTTGCAGATTTCACTTTGGCAAGAGGCTTAAATTATTATACTGGACTTATTTTTGAAGTAAAAGCATTGGACGCTCAAATGGGAAGTATTGGAGGAGGAGGACGTTACAATGACCTAACAAGTTTATTTGGCGTACCTAATATACCTGGCGTTGGCATTAGCTTTGGCGTGGATCGCATCTACGACGTATTGGAAGGAAAGCAACTGTTTCCAAACACAATCGAGTCCACAACACAGGTATTATTTTTTAATTTAGGGGAAGCAGAAGCTAAAGCGGCATATCTACAAATGACCACTTTACGAAATAAAAAAATTGCTTGCGAAATTTACCCTGAGAAGAGTAAATTTGACAAGCAATTTAAATATGCCGAGAAGAAAAATATTCAAAATATTGTAATCATCGGATCCGAAGAATTAGCACAACAACAATGCACAGTTAAAAACCTAAGTACAGGCAATCAATCAACTATTGCATTTGCGGAATTAGCGAACTTCTTTAGTTAAGAAAAAACAATTCTTGCTTAGTAGCAACGGAAGCAGTTACAGCTTCTTTTTTGCCAACTAATTCCATGCCTTGAACCATAATTGCAACTTCGGTTACTGCATTAGAAGCGTCTCTTTTAAAAACAACACTAGCGTCATACTGTGCTAAATAAAAAGTGTCTGTACCCTTCTTTTCAATGGCTGTTGAACCCATCGCAGAGTTTACAATCAATGCAGTGTCTTCCAAAGTAATTGTCACTTCCGCTACTGGACTACCTGCCGCGAAAGTGTATTTGCCGATATAGGCTTTTAATGGGCTTTCTTGTGCATTTACAGTCATCATAACACCCATAAATAACACGGCTAAGAATAGTGTCTTTTTCATAAGAGCAATTTTTTGGTTTATTTGAATTATGAATGTAAATAGTTTTAGGTATTCCGCAAAAGAAATTAAATAAATACAAGCAAAGACTATGAAGTATCTTTGCATTATGGAGAAGAGTAGACCGAATATACGACACGTAGAAGTGTCTGAAATAGAACGCTTTATAGGAATTATAGGCGAAAGACCATTTAGGGTAAAGCAAATCGTGGATTGGTTATGGCAAAAACATGCTCATAGCTTTGCGGAAATGACCGATTTGAGTAAAGACTTACGTAAGCAATTAGAAGCAGAATTTTCATTGCCTGCGCTACAAATTAATACTACCCAACAAAGCGAAGACGGAACCTTGAAGACAAGGTTCAAAACATATGACGATTTTATGATTGAGGGGGTATTAATACCTACTTCAGAACGTAAAACTGCCTGTGTATCCTCTCAAATTGGCTGTAGCTTAAGTTGTAAGTTTTGTGCAACCGGCACCATGGAGCGTAAGAGAAACCTGAACTTTGACGAAATATATGACCAAGTGGTATATATCAACCAGCAAAGCGAAGCTGCCCACGAAAAGCATTTAAGTAATATCGTTTTCATGGGAATGGGAGAACCATTAATGAATTATCATAATTTATTGAAAGCGGTGGAAAAAATAACTTCCCCAGACGGTTTAGGAATGAGTCCTAAACGCATTACCGTTTCAACTGCTGGTTTGGTTAAACAAATTAGACAATTAGGAGACGACGGCGTTAAATTCAAATTGGCTGTTTCATTGCACGCTCCCAACGACAAAAAACGTAACGAGGTAATGCCTATCAATGAAAGTAATAATATTAAATCACTAATTGAAGCGTTGAATTATTTTTATAAAAAGACGGGGACAGAAATTTCATTTGAATATATTTTGTTTAAGGACTTCAATGATTCTGAAAAAGATGCAGAGGAATTAACAAAAATATATAGACAAGTACCTGCAGATTTAATCAACATTATTGAATACAATTCAGTAGATAATTTCGGCTTTGATAAACCTGACGAAGACGGCTTTGAAAGATTTGTAGAAATTTTACAAAAGAACAGAGTAAACGTAAGAGTAAGAAGAAGCAGAGGAAAAGATATTGACGCAGCATGTGGCCAATTGGCTAATAAAGCTTAATGCGCCAAGCATAATATAACTAAATAGGGCTATGAACAAGAAAAGATCTGACAACTTTGACAAGTTTGCTAATGCAAAAAAAGGCAGCGCAGTTAAAGAAGAATATAGACAAGAAAAGAAAAAAGCAAAAGCAGATTCAAGAGCTGCAGGGGAAGCTGCACGTCAAAGAAAAAAAGATAAAGAAAGAGGTATTGCAGTAGAACCAGTTGGTAATAATAAAAGAGGAGCTTATGCGAAAAAAGAATTCGTAACTGGCCCTCCAAAATATTCTATTCCTTTAAGAGCCAAAAGTGCTCCTGCTAAATTCAAGGATGATACACCAGCAAAATATGGCGAGTTCAAAAAAACTGCAGGTGTGGGTTCCCCAAGACTAGCCGCTTCTAAAAGAACACCAGAGTCAATGGACCGTGCAGATGCAAAAAGAACTGCAAGCATTGGAAAAGTTACAGCGAATGTGGAAATGCCGCATGAGCAAATGCCATTGAATAAATATATTGCACATGCTGGAACCTGTGGTAGAAGAGAAGCTGCTGAATTAGTAAAATCAGGCCATGTTACCGTAAACGGCGACACAGTATTAGAACCGGGTTATAAAGTTCAATATAAGGATGTAGTAAGATTAAAAGGCAAAGTATTGCAATTGCAAGTAACCCCTGTTTATATCCTATTAAATAAGCCTAAAGACTATATTTGCACAGCGAGTGACCCGGAAGGTAGAAAAACAGTTTTAGATATTATAAAGAACGCAACTACACAGAGAATGTTCCCGGTTGGTCGTTTGGATAGAAATACTACAGGCGTTTTAATTTTGACGAATGACGGTGACTTAGCTCAAAAATTAACACACCCTTCCTACGAGATTAAAAAAATATACGAAGTTACTTTGGACAAACCTGTAACAAAAGCCGACATGGAAGCTATTGCCATTGGAGTGGACTTAGAGGATGGATTTATCAAAGCCGATGCAGTAAGTTATTTATCCAATACTTCAAAAAACGTAATTGGAATTGAAATACATAGTGGAAGAAATAGAATTGTAAGAAGAATATTTGAGCATTTAGGATACGATGTAAGACATTTGGACAGAGTCATGTTTGCCAACCTAACAAAGAAAAATGTGGATCGCGGTAAATGGCGTTTTTTGGCTGAAAAAGAAGTGAGACAATTGAAGTTCTTGAACAAATCATTTACAAGAAAAGCAAACGTTTAAATGCTAGATATTATTTTTGAAGACGAGGATATGATTGTTTTAAATAAGCCAGCAGGCTTGTTAAGTATACCAGATAGATTTGGAAAAGAACATTCATTAAAATCAATGCTGATTGAAAAATACGGCAGTATTTTTACGGTACATCGTTTAGATAAATTGACAAGTGGGCTAATTGTTTTTGCAAAAAATGAATCAGCACATAAATTATTAAGCGAACTTTTTGAAGGTAGAAGTATAGAAAAAAAATACATTGGATTAGTATTGGGTAGAACCCCACAAGAAGGCACTATTGATCAATCTATCATGGAGCATCCTGTTAAAAAAGGCAAGATGATTACCCATGCAAAAGGTAAAGTCGCATTGACTACTTATGAAGTAATTAAGTATTACAAACATTACACTTTAGTTTCTTTTCAAATTCATACTGGAAGAACACACCAAATTAGAGTACATGCCCAACAAATTGGTCACCCTATTGTAGCAGATGAATTATATGGTGATGGAGAAAAATTAATGCTGTCTTCTATTAAGAAAAAGAATTTCAAATTAAGCAAAGCGGAGGAAGAAGAACGCCCTTTGCTTGCTAGGCATGCCCTACATGCTGCAAGTATTGCATTTGAATATAAAGGAAAAGGGCTCCGATTTGAAGCCCCTTTGCCTAAGGATGTTACTGCTACTTTAAAGCAGTTGGATAAATGGAACGCTTAAGGTCTTCCTATTTAACTACTGACTTATAAATCACTCCGTCTTTCATTACAAAATTTACTTGGCCCATTAAGTCTACATTTTTAGTAGGATCGCCAGGCACTGCAATAATATCTGCTAATTTATTTTTTTCAATGCTTCCCAAAATAGCTTGGGTACCCATTAGGTCAGCAGCATTCCAAGTTGCAGATTGAATCGCTTCTATCACAGGCATGCCTGCTTCTTCCATATACTTAAACTCTAACCAGTTTTTCCCATGTTGGTAAACTCCAGCATCCGTTCCAAAAGCAATTTTCACGCCTTCCTTATAAGCTCTAGCAAAATTCTTTTGACTTTTTGGTCCAATCTCTAAAGCTTTCTTTGCGACCATTGGCGGAAAGTAACCAGGAATTTTTGCAGAGTCCATGGAAGAACGACCCGCAATAATAGTTGGCACTAAATAAGTGCCATATTGTTTCATTAACGGATATACTTCGTCGTCCATCAAAGTACCATGTTCAATTGAATTAACACCTGCTTTAATAGCTCGCTTCATTCCTTCAGCTCCATGACTATGGGCTGCCACTTTAAAGCCATAATCTTTTGCTGCTGCTACAATCGCTCTGACTTCCTCCTCCGTGAACTGTGAATTTTGACCATTCGCTGACATACTCAAAACTCCACCAGTCGCCGTAATTTTGATAACATCACTTCCTTCCTTATATCTTTGTCGCACCGCTTTATAGGCATCCGCCACCCCATTTATTACACCCTCTTTTGGACCTGGATCTCCCATTAAATCTTCTCTATAGCCACTTGTAGGATCCGCATGGCCACCCGTTGTAGCAATCGCTTTTCCTGCAGTATAAATTCTTGGCCCCACTACATATCCTTTTTGGATTGCCTTTCTTAAAGAAATATTGGCACCTGAGCCACCCATATCACGCACTGAAGTAAATCCTGCCATCAAAGTAGTATTCGCAATTGGTACAGCCGCTAATGCAGCATCAGAGGTATTCATTGTAAACTCGTCTAAATAATGACTTGGACTCGTTTCACTTTCAATATGCACGTGCATGTCCATTAGTCCAGGCATTACTGTACTAGATTTTAAATCAATTGTCTTATCTGACGCACCAGCTTTTGCATAACCGTCAATGATGTCTATAATCTTGTTGCCTTCAATGACAACTGTTTTTTGTTTTAAAACCTGCAATTGCTTAACGTCAATTAGTTGACCACAATGCAAATATGTTTTTTGAGCAAATAATGACATTACACTTAATCCCAATACAAACGTGAATAATAAACGACGCATATTTAAAATGTTTAGAAATTAAATATACGAAAAATCCCCTCCATTAAGATGGAAGGGATTTTAAATAAATAGGCAATGACTCGAATCTTTAGTGACACACTATTGGGTAAGATGCGTCCATTGCCAATATTTTATATCAATTATTTGTTCGGCTGTGGTGTATAACGTAAATAAGGTTTTACAATTTCAACACCTTTAGGGAATTTAGTTAATGCGTCTTCTGTTTTAACGTTCAATCCAATGATTACGTCTTCTCCGTCTTTCCAGTTTGCAGGAGTGGCTACACTATAATTAGCTGCTAATTGTAAAGAATCAATAACTCTTAATACCTCCACAAAATTTCTTCCAGTAGACGCAGGATAAGTTATAGATAATTTAATTTTTTTGTCTGGACCAATTATGAATAAAGACCTAACCGTAAATGTTTCTGATGCATTTGGATGAATCATGTCATAAGTATGCGCAATAGTCTTGTCCTCGTCTGCTATAATTGGAAAGTCAACAGTTACATGTTGTGTTTCATTAATATCCTTTATCCAACTCTTATGACTTTCTACACCATCCACACTCAATGCCAAAACTTTTACATTACGTTTTGCAAATTCGTCATGTAAAGCTGCAGTCCTTCCTAATTCAGTAGTACAAACAGGTGTGTAATCGGCAGGGTGTGAAAATAGAATACCCCAGCTATCCCCTAAATATTCATGAAAACTAATATCACCAATACTTGTCTTTGCTTTAAAGTCGGGAGCAATATCCCCAAGTCTTAAACTCATATTATTTCGTTTTAATTTATTTCTAGTTAAAGGTACGTATTTCCTACTAATTTAGTAGACTTATACTAAATTTATTTATTAAATACGCATGCTAGTATAAACAATCTGGCATCTTCTAGTTAAACTTAATTGAAGATTAAGAAACCTCAGTATAAAGTTCTAGTAAGCCGTCAGGGAGTTCTACAGTAACTGTTTTTTTGGCATGGTTCACCCCTTTTAAACTTTCCTCATGTAAGGGAATATAAGCTTCCTGGCCTTGATATAAAATGGTAACTAATAATTGATGGGGTTGTTCTATAACCTCCTTTATAACACCCAAGTCCTTGCCAGCTTCTTGTACCATGTAACCTAGTAATGCAAGCGGCGCATTCTTTTCAACCAGTTTTTGAAAATCTTCCTGAGGTAACCATACTTTCTTAGACATTAAAATAGTGGTAGCTTCTCTATTACTAATTCCTTCGATTTGAACATGTGTTAAGGTATCTGTCTTAGCCGAAGCAGCTTGTATAAAATAAGGAATAAAACTATCTTTTGCGTTTTCAATAAATAAAGCGTCTACTCCTTTAAAATTAATTTGTTTTCCTAAAGCATGTTCTAAAATAACGTGCCCAGTGATACCATGAGGTGCCACAATTTTTCCAATATGTATGAAATCTTTCATGCATCAAAGTTAACTTATAAAACTTGTATCCATAAAAAACCCCGGCTTCCAAAAAGGAAACCGGGGCTTTTTAAAGCTATTTTAATCTATGTAAAGATTATTCAGCAGCTGGAGCTTCTTCAGCAGCAGCAACTTCAGGAGCAGCTTCTTCAGCTACAACTTCTGCCACTATTTCAGCAGGTGCTTCCGCAACTGGCTCAGCAACTTTCTTTACAATAGGAACATACACTTTTTTAGCAGCTTGTGCTTTCTTGTGTGCATCAGTTTTGCTAGCGATATTTGACTCATGCTCAGCGAACCAAGTTTGGAACTTAGCCATTGCAGTTGCATCATCAAATAAACCTAATTTAACTCCACGTAACAAGTGTTTTAAATAAAGAACACCTTTGAAAGACAAAATTCTGTGAACAGTGTCAGTTGCTTGTGCTCCTTTGTTTAACCACTCTAACGCTTTTTGACGATCTAAACTGATTGTCGCTGGAACTGTTAAGGGATTGTAAGTACCAATTTTTTCGATGAATTTACCATCTCTTGGTGCGCGTCCGTCAGCCACTACTATAAAGTAGAAAGGCCTTTTTTTACTACCGTGACGTTGTAGTCTCATTTTTACTGCCATGTTAAATAGAAATTTATAGGCGTTAAGAAATATTGTTATCTGGGTGCGAAGATAAGTCAAAGCTTTTAATCACGCAAGAACTTTGAAATATTTTTAGTAAATTTTTGACTGATAATCAATTAGTTGCAAATTATTATCTTCTAAGTCCTGGCATTTTGCCTCCCATTGGCATATTACTCATGGTCTTCATCATCTGCTTCATTTGATCAAATTGCTTAATAAATGCATTGATTTCGCCAATGTCTTTTCCAGCGCCTTTCGCAATTCTTTGCTTTCTACTAGGAGACAATAAGTCTGGATTTCTTCTTTCCAATATCGTCATCGACTGAATGATGGCTTCCACTCCTTTAAATGAATCATCATTGATTTCAACGTCTTTTAAAGACTTGCCCATTCCCGGAATCATTCCCATCAAATCTTTAATGTTACCCATTTTTTTAATCTGCTGAATCTGCGTTAAAAAATCTTCAAAATCAAACTGATTTTTTCTAATTTTTTTCTCTAATTTTTTTGCTGCTGCTTCGTCAAATTGTGCTTGTGCTTTCTCAACCAAAGATGTAATATCACCCATTCCTAAAATTCTTTGGGCCATACGCTCTGGATAAAAAACATCCAAAGTTTCCATCTTTTCTCCACTGCTCATAAACTTAATTGGCTTATTTACAGTGTACTTAATTGAGAGTGCTGCTCCACCTCTTGTGTCACCATCTAATTTAGTTAGTACAACTCCCGTAAAATCTAATCTATCATTAAATGTTTTTGCAGTATTCACTGCATCCTGCCCTGTCATTGAGTCTACAACGAATAAGATTTCCTGAGGTTGCACTGCAGTTTTAATATTTGCAACTTCATTCATCATCATTTCGTCAACTGCTAACCGACCTGCAGTATCTATTATAATTACATTTTTATTATTTTGCTTGGCATAAGCAATTGCATTTTGTGCAATTGAAACTGCGTCTTTATTTTCTCTTTCAACAAAAATATCTACTCCAATTTGTTCTGCTAAAACAGTCAATTGATCCATTGCTGCTGGACGGTAAATGTCTGCAGCAACTAACAAAGGTGACTTTTTTTGGGCTTTTAAATAAGTAGCTAATTTACCAGAGAATGTTGTTTTTCCACTACCCTGTAAACCGGCTACTAAAATGATAGTAGGATTTTTAGAAAGATCCAAAGGGGCTGCTTCGGAACCCATCAATGCAGTCAATTCGTCCTGCACTATTTTAACCATTAATTGCCCTGGGCTAATTGCATTGATTACTTTTTCACCAATCGCTTTTTCTTTGATGGTGTCCGTAAACTCCTTGGCAATTTTAAAATTAACATCGGCATCTAAAAGGGCCTTTCGAATATCTTTTAATGTATTGGATACATTTAATTCATTGATACGTGCTTGACCTTTTAAGTGCTTGAAGGCCGATTCTAATTTTTCACTAAGCGTATTAAACATGATTGAACATTAAGGGCAGCAAAGATACAAGATCAAATTGAGTCTCACGATTTCAATTCTAATTGATAATCAGCTAAATAATAGATAAAATCTATGTATTTTTTTGAATCTTACAATTTATATAAAATATTGATAATCAATTATTTAAATGAGTAATTAAGTACTCAAATTTGCTTCTTGACAGTTTCTTAACTATTTAAGTTTAAAAAATACTTGGAACCTCTCATTTATTTAATATTATTGCACCTAATGGACCTTATATAAGAGGCCAATGATTTTATGAGTAAGAAACAATTATTTACACTTGAATTTCCAGTGAGATGTTCACCTAATATATTATTTGAATTCCTTTCAACGGCTTCAGGATTACAAGAGTGGTTTGCAGACAAAGTAGACGAGTGGGAAAACGTATATAGTTTTTCATGGAATGGCGGCGTACCAGACAAAGCAGAGATATTAGACCAAGACGAGGATAAATTTATTCGTTTTAGATGGTTACATAGTGAGAAAAACGAATATTTTGAATTCCGTATCGAGAAAACTGAGATTTCTAACCAAACTATCTTGATTATTAAAGACTTTGCTGAGAAAAATGAGATTAAAGACCAAACGCAACTTTGGGAATATCAAATCAAAGACCTTTTTTATCGCATAGGTAGCTAGTACTACAAACTTGTTCAAAAAATTAGACATACTAATTCTAAAGGCCTTTATAAGTCCTTTTTTGGCAGCACTTATCATTACAACTTTTGTGCTGACCATGCAATTCTTTTGGCTCTATATTGACGACTTAGTTGGAAAAGGATTAGACTTTCTTACAATAATGGAACTGATTGGCTTAGTAGCTATTAGTACCGTTACCTTGTCGCTTCCATTAGCTTTATTATTCTCCTCCATTATGACTTTTGGCAACTTAGGCGAGAGCTTTGAATTAATAGCCATTAAAGCAGCTGGTATTCCATTGATTCGTTTCATGCGACCGCTATTTTTACTAACTATAGTTTTGTCCGGAATTGCTTTCTTATTTGCTAATAATATTATTCCTGTTACGCAAATGAAGCTCACTACTTTGAAATATGAGATTATTGTTTCAAAACCAGCTATTGATTTAAAAGAAGGGGTGTTTTATGATAAGATAGATGGCTATGTGATAAAATTAGGAAAGAAAGAATCAAACGATAGCGTGATGCACAATATCGTAATTTTTGAAAAACGATTTGCATTACAAGACAATATGATTATGGCAGAGTCAGGCGTGATGCGCGTTTCCCCAAACAAGAAGTTTTTAGAATTTACTATGTTTAATGGGTGGCGTTACCAAGAAAGAGGGCAAAGAGCAACTACTAATACAGAATTTACAAGGCTCTATTTTAAAGAATATAAAAAAGTTTTTGATTTGAAGAGTTTTCAAATGAATAAAACTAATGACATAATTTACGATCCTAAAATGTTAAGTGTAAGACAGCTTCAACATGCCATGGACTCTTTGAAAGGATCTGAAGTATTTTACATTAAAAAAACTAAAGCTGAACTTGGTCCCTATTTACGATTTATGCAATACAAAGACAGTAGTAAAGTATTCGATAAAGTAGCAGCTCCAAAAATTAGTAGTTTTAAAATGATCATCCCTGATTCAATGGCGGCAAGTACCAACGAAAATGTTGGATATCAGTTTACATCATTGATCAATAATTTAGATGCTTTAGCTATCAATTATAAGGACAAACTGCAAGCAAGTGCTTACCATGCTATTGAATGGCACAGAAAGTTTTCACTTTCTTTCGCATGCATTGTTCTATTCTTAATTGGTGCACCTTTGGGTTCTATTATACGGAAAGGTGGCTTAGGCACTCCCCTAGTTTTAGCAGTCGCCTTTTTTGTGGTATTCTTTCTATTAAATAATTTTGGAGAGAAACTAGCTAAATCTGGTCAGTGGAATGTCTACGCAGGTATGTGGCTTTCTAGCTTCTTATTAATACCTATTGGCTTGTTTTTGACCTATAAAGCCATGCGAGATTCCCAGTTATTCAACCAAGAATTTTACTACCGAATTTTACATCCAATTAAAGTAACTTTGAAGAAGTACTTTAAAAAATAATACTATGTCAAGTCAACCACAAAATCGTCGCCAGTTTTTAAAGAATTCTGGTAAAGCAGGTATTGCTATTGCAACTATGCCCTTGATCACAAAATTGGCTCCATTTTCTATTACTGAATATCAACAACAAGCGCTTCCTTATGCATACAATGCATTAGAACCTTTTATTGATACTATGACTATGGAAATTCACTACACAAAACATGCTGCAGCATATGCAAAGAATTTAGCAGAAGCTTGTGTGGCTGAAAAAGTGGACACGGCAAATACAAACTTGACAGACCTACTAAAAAATATTTCTAAGTACTCCGTTAAAATGAGAAATAATGCAGGCGGTCATTATAATCATGAACTATTTTGGCAGTTAATGAAGCCCGCTCCTTCAACAGCTCCATCAGGAACTGTGGCAGACGCTATCCAAAAACAATTCGGATCTTTTGCTAATTTTCAAACCGCTTTTTCAGATGCTACTAAAGCAAGATTTGGGAGTGGTTGGGCATGGTTGATTGTAAAGACAGATGGCAGTTTAGCAGTTTGTTCTACCCCTAATCAAGACAATCCTTTAATGGATATTGCGGAAACAAAAGGTTTCCCAATTTTAGGTATTGACGTTTGGGAGCATGCTTATTACTTGAAATATCAAAACAAAAGACCTGACTATATTAATAACTGGTGGAACTTAGTGAACTGGGAATTAGTACAAAAAAGATACACAGCCGCTACTACTTCAAAATAATTTCTAAGTGCAATCAGCAAAGCAGAATTTAAAGATCCAGTTTTTTGTAACCACATTGAGCATTGTTTTATTTGTGCTCAAATTTGTGGCTTATTTTATGACGCATTCATTGTCTGTTTTGTCAGATGCATTGGAAAGTATCGTGAACGTATTGGCAGGCATTATCGGTTTATACAGCTTATATGTAGCTTCGAAACCTAAGGACAAAGAACATCCCTATGGACACGGCAAGGCTGAATTTATTTCTGCAGCATTCGAAGGCAGTTTGATTATTACAGCTGGCTTTATAATTTTATACGAATCTGTTATTACTTTTTTCGAGCCCACTACGCTGCATGATTTAGATAATGGTATCTGGGTTTTATTATCTACTGCCATCCTTAATTTAATAGCAGGTTTTCTTGCCAAAAAAATTGGTAGAAAAAATAAGTCCTTGGCATTAGTTTCAAGTGGCCAACATTTATTGATAGATAGCTTTACCACTTTCGCTATTGCCATTGGTATAGGCTTAGTTTTGCTTACCGGGTATAATAAGATTGATGCCATCGTAGCAATCATAATGGGTATTTGGATTATCTATAACGGTTATAAAATAATTCGCGAATCATTAGCAGGGATTATGGACGAAGCCGATATGGCTTTATTAGAAGAAGTAATTCAAGAGATTAATCAAACTCGTAATGCAAACTGGATTGACTTACATAACTTAAGAGTGATTAAATATGGCGCACTAATGCATATTGACTGTCACTTGACAGTGCCTTGGTATTATAATGTCAACGAAGCACATTTTGCCGTGGACGATTTTACTAAATTAATTCAAAAAAAATTTGGAGACAGTGTTGAGTTTTTTGTGCACACCGAT
The DNA here is from genome assembly GCA_947452555.1 of Bacteroidota bacterium. Taxonomy (GTDB): domain Bacteria; phylum Bacteroidota; class Bacteroidia; order Chitinophagales; family Chitinophagaceae; genus Sediminibacterium. The sequence continues at coordinate 201,720 of CANGDH010000003.1, read as the reverse complement.
GGCTGTATGCCATTTAGTTGCCCAATATGCACCATAGAAGGTTGTGAAAAAAGGAAGGCCCCCTTTTTGCAAAAATTAAACTGGGATTTGGAAAATGTTTTATCCAATTTAAAACATCAATTATAAAAATAAGATTATGAAAGAGTGGAAAGAGTATCAAGAAGCCAATAAAGAAAGATTTTTAGCAGAACTATTAGCATTATTGCGCATTCCTAGCATAAGTGCAAAGAGTGAAAATAATGACGATATGATTACTTGTGCAAATGCTGTAGAAAAGTCATTGCAGGAAGCAGGAGCGACAACTACAAAAATATATGAAACAGCAGGTCATCCAATAGTTTATGGAGAAATAGTGGTAGACAATGCCCTTCCAACTGTTTTGGTTTACGGCCATTACGACGTTCAACCTGCAGACCCATTAGAACTTTGGAATAGTGCTCCATTCGATCCCACAATCATTGACGGAAAAATATTTGCACGTGGTTCATGTGACGACAAAGGGCAGTTTTATATGCATGTAAAGGCATTAGAGATTATGTCAAAAACCAACACTTTAAAAACGAATATTAAATTCATTATAGAAGGAGAAGAGGAAATCGGAAGTCCTAATTTAGCCACCTTTGTAAAATCACATCATGATTTATTAAAAGCAGATGTTATTTTAATAAGTGACACTGCCATGATTAGCATGGAGAATCCTTCTATTGACATTGGTGTAAGAGGTTTAAGCTACATAGAGATAGAAATAACAGGCCCTAATAGAGACTTACATAGTGGCGTTTATGGAGGAGCAGTTGCTAATCCAATAACCATTTTATCTAAAATGATTGCTTCTTGTCACGACGAGAATAATCATATTACTATACCAGGTTTTTATGATGATGTAATTGAGTCAACCGACGCTGAACGTAAAAAAATGGCAGAAGCGCCATTTGATTTAAACGAATTTAAGGAGGACCTAGGTATCAAAGAAGTTTGGGGTGAGAAAGGATATAGCACGAATGAAAGAACAGGCATACGTCCAACATTAGAAGTGAATGGAATTTGGGGAGGTTATATTGGCGAAGGAGCTAAAACAGTTTTGCCATCAAAAGCATTTGCTAAAATATCCTGTCGTTTAGTGCCTAATCAGTCTTCCGCAAAAATTACAGAGATGGTATTGGAACATTTCAAAAAAATTGCACCAGCAAATATTACTGTGAATGCATTTGAGCATCATGGTGGAGAACCTTATATTACACCTATTGACTCTCATGAATATCAAAGTGCAGCAAAAGCAATAACTACTACTTTTGGCAAAGCGCCAATTCCAGTAAGAGGCGGAGGAAGTATTCCTATTTGTGCTCTGTTTGAACAAGAACTTGGTTTGAAAATTGTATTTATGGGATTTGGGCTGGATAGTGATAATTTACATAGCCCGAATGAGAAATATGATATTGTCAATTTCTACAAAGGCATTGAAACAATCCCTTATTTCCATCAGTACTTCACTGAAAAAAAATAATCAATGGCAAATTCGGTTGCAACCATAAAAGAGAAAGTAAGGCTTGATAAATACTTGTGGTCTATTCGACTTTACAAAACAAGAAGTCAAGCAACGGAAGCTATTGACAAAGGACGTGTTAAAATAAAAGGGGAAAGTGTAAAAGCTTCTAGAAATGTAGTAGTAGGTGACCAATACGATGTTCGAACAGAACATAAAAACTGGACCATACAAGTTACTGCAGTACTAGACCATCGTTTAGCTTATGTAGAAGCCGTTAATTTCTACCAAGACCTTACTCCTATTGAGGAATTAGAAAGAGTGAGGCAAGTTGCAGCCACTTTCCAAACAGGAAAGCGCTTAAGTAAAATTGGAAGGCCTACTAAAAAAGATAGACGTGAATTAGGCGATTTTTTGGATTAACTTTGTTGCAATATGATCATCGAAATTTTATCAGCAGTCCCGGAACTATTAACTAGCCCTTTTGAACATAGTATTATGAAGCGTGCTCAGGAGCGTGGCATATTGACTATTAAAACCCATTCATTAAGAAAGTGGGCCATTAATAAGCATGGCCAAATAGACGACTATCAATATGGCGGCGGCGCTGGAATGGTTATGATGTGTGAGCCATTGGCCAATGCAATTGACGAATTGCAATTAGAAGGAAAATTTGACGAAATTATTTTCGTAACACCAGACGGTAAAACATTTGAGCAAAAAGACGCGAACAGTTTGTCTTTAAAAAATAGGATTTTAATTATTTGCGGGCATTATAAAGGAATTGACCAACGTATCCGAGACTTATATGTTACACAAGAAATTTCCATTGGTGATTATGTATTAAGCGGAGGCGAATTAGCCGCTGCTGTAATTATTGACGCTATAGGGAGAATTATACCGGGCGTCTTGAATGACGAGACATCTGCTTTAACTGACTCCTTTCAAGACAATTTACTAGCGCCTCCCGTGTATTCAAGACCTGCGGAATTTAGAGGTATTCCTGTACCACCTGTTTTACTAACAGGAGATCCTAAAAAAGTAGACGTGTGGAGACAGGAACAGGCATTAGATAGAACAAAAAAAAGAAGACCTGATTTACTGAAGGATTAATTATTTATATAAGGAGAATTCAATAGTATAACAAAAGCCGCTTGTCAATTAATAGCGCATTTTTGAGCCTATTATTCCGTTTTTATGCCCGACTTGTTAGATATTTGCATGATAAATATCATACATGCGCATTGCAACATTTTTCGTCCTTCTTCTCTTAATATCTCCCCGTTTATTAGACGCTCAAGCAATGACTGAGTATCAGAAAAATTTTCAGTTGAATATTAAACCTACTACTGAACAAATAAAAATTGATGGTATTTTAGACGAGCCCGTTTGGGCGATCGCAGAACTTGCAAAAGACTTTCATAAAAAATACCCAAATGATATTGGAGAATCCCAGCGCAAAACAGAAGTTAGATTAACCTACGATGATAAAAATATATACTTTGGTTTTAAGGTATATGATAGTGGCACTGCAGTAGAACAAAGTTTAAAAAGGGATATTGGACATGATGGAGGCGATGGTGTCGCAGTTATGTTAGACCCGCTAAATCAAAAAACAAATGGATTCTTCTTTGTAGTGAGTGCTTTGAATGTGCAATCGGAGGACCAGCTTTCCAATTCCTTTATAGATAAACCAAGTTGGAGTTGGGATACCAAATGGACCACTGCTACAAAAGATTATGGCACATACTGGATTGCCGAAGTTGCCATCCCCCTTAAGTCATTAAGATTTGATCCTAATCAAAAACAATGGGGTATCAATTTTTTAAGGATTGACGCTAAGCATAACGAATATAGTGCTTGGACAAAAGTTCCCACCAATTTTAAATCCTATGACTTGGGCTATATGGGTATTTTGCATTTTCCTACTAGTTTAGCAAAGAGTAAAAATAATATTATTTTTCAACCTTATATAACTGGCAATGGAAATGAAGACAAGGAAAATGGACAAACATTGCAAACAGCTGGTACTGCTGGATTTGATGCAAAAGTAGCAGTAAACTCTTCCTTAAATTTAGACCTTACAGTAAATCCAGATTTTTCGCAGGTGGAAGTAGACCAACAAGTAACTAATCTAACTAGATTTAATATTTTCTTGCCAGAGAAGAGGACGTTTTTCTTAGAAAATTCTGATTTATTTTCCGATTTTGGAATCCCTCCAATTCGACCATTTTATTCTAGAACTATCGGCTTAGATAAAGATGGCAATAAAATTCCAATATTATTTGGCGCTAGACTTTCCGGGAATTTAGACCCTCAAACTAGAATTGGAGCGATGAATATGCAAACAGGAAGACAGGGAAATTATTCTCCTGAAAACTTTTCTGCTTTCACAGTGCACAGGCGCGTGTTAAAAAGATCTTCTTTAAAAGCGTACTTCCTAAATAGAGAGAATTTTATTTCCGAGGCAGACGCAAAAAAGAATCCATTAGACCGATATGGCCGAAATGCTGGCTTATCATTTGAATACAGCAATACAAAAGGAACTTTTGGTTCTTGGACACATTATAATCAATCTTATAAAGAAGGGATCACTAAGGAAGATAGCTATGTTGAAACTGGCTTTATGGCCAATTCAAAGCATTGGAACTATGTAACTTTAGTGAATAATGTAGGTAAGAACTATTATACAGATATGGGATATGTTCAAAGAATTAATAACTATGACGCGGTAAGAGATACAACCATTAGGTTAGGATTTAAAAGCTTATTTGCAAACTTATCGTATACCACTATGCCGCCTTCAGGGAAAATTGGGAAATTAACTATTGGATTAAATCAAGATTTAGTTATGAATCCTGACAATAGCTTTAATGAAGGCAATACAAGGCTTTCAGCTAGATCCGAATATAAAAATACAAGCTCAATTCAATTAAATGCAACAAGCACCACATTGGATTTGAAATATCCGATTTCATTTACCGATGCTACTCCCATTCCTGCAACGAGATATAGTTTTAATCAAATTGACCTTGGTTATATGTCGGATTTTAGAAAATCTTTTGGGTACGGTCTTGGATTTACCTTGGGGCAATTTTATAATGGAACTGTAAGGGGTTTTGGAGCTGGATTTAATTTACGCAAACAACCTCATTTAAATTTTGGAATACGTACTCAGTTTAGTCACATTGAATTACCTAAGCCATACGGAAGCACCGATTTAATTTTGATTCAACCAAGAGTGGAATATAATTTTAATACCCAATTATTTTGGACCACTTTTATGCAATACAATACACAGAGTAATAATTTTAGTGTAAATAGTCGATTACAATATCGATACAAGCCAATGAGTGATTTTTATTTAGTATATACAGACAATTATTTCACAGACCCCTTATTTAAAAATAAAAACAGAGCACTTATTTTTAAGTTTAACTATTGGTTTAATTTATAATTTTTTCATAATGAGCAATTCCTTCACAATAAAGGGGCAGTACGTTGATATCATTGGCAAACGTATTTTTCCTGCAGCTTTGCATATACAAGACGGAATAATTCAACAAATAGAACCTTGTGAAGACGCACCAAATCATTATTTAATTCCTGGATTTATAGATAGTCATGTGCATATTGAAAGTAGTATGTTGATTCCAAGTTCGTTTGCAAGACTTGCGGTAGTGCATGGAACTATTGGGACCATTAGTGATCCGCACGAAATTGCGAATGTCTGTGGCGTGGAAGGAGTGCATTATATGATTGACAATGGAAAGAAAGTGCCATTCCATTTTTTCTTTGGTGCGCCAAGCTGTGTACCTGCTACCATATTTGAAACAGCAGGAGCTGCAATACATAGTGATCAAGTTGCCGAACTTTTAGCTTCCCCAGATATCTACTATTTGAGTGAGATGATGAATTTTCCGGGCGTCTTATTTAAAGACGAGGAAGTGATGAAAAAAATTGCTGCAGCACATAAAATAGGGAAGCCTGTAGACGGACATGCGCCAGGATTAAGAGGCGAGGATGCAATGAAGTATATTCAAGCAGGAATTAGTACCGACCATGAATGTTTCACTATAGAAGAGGCTTTAGACAAATTGTCTTTCGGTATGCAAATTTTAATTAGAGAAGGAAGTGCTGCCAAGAATTTTGAAGCATTATATGAACTCATAGACGACCACCCTAAAATGGTCATGTTATGCAGTGACGACAAGCACCCAGACAGTTTATTAGAAGGCCATATTAATCTTTTATGCGCTCGTGCAGTAGCAAAAGGAATTAATCCTTTTAATGTTTTAAGAACTGCTTGTATTAATCCGGTTGACCATTATAAATTGCCGACAGGTAAATTACAAATTGGCGATTCTGCAAATTTGGTGGTACTTAAGGACCTAGTTGCTTTTGAAGTAATACAAACTTACATTAATGGCATATTGGTTGCAGAAAACGGAAAGTCATACATTGAGCCTATCGACGAAAAAGCAATAAACCAATTTGATGCAGCTTTAATAACTGCAAAGGATATTGAATTATCTAGCGAAACCTATCCCAATAAAGACAATAAGATACCAGTCATTGAAGCTATAGACGGACAATTAATTACAAACTGTTTGTGGCTGGAGCCCAAGACCCAGGATGGAAATTTAGTATCAGACACGGATAATGACTTATTGAAAATAGTAGTATACAATAGATATTATACAGCTGCTCCTAAAGTTGGATTTATTAAAAATTTTGGATTTAAAAAAGGTGCTATCGCTTCTACTGTAGCGCATGATAGTCACAATATAATTGCAGTTGGTGCTTCGGACGCTGATATTGTTAAAGCCATTAATTTAGTTATTAAAGAACAAGGCGGAATCAGCTGCGTAAACGAAGAGATAGAAAAAGTTTTAGGCTTACCTGTTGCCGGACTTATGACCACTAAAGACCCTTATTTAGTTGCAGCAGACTACACACAAATAGATATCATGGCAAAAGCCCTAGGAAGCACACTAGGGTCTCCTTTTATGACATTAAGCTTTATGGCGTTATTGGTAATTCCGCATTTAAAATTGAGCGACAAAGGACTATTTGATGGCACCAGTTTTAAATTATTTTAAAATTGCCTTGAAGAAACTTAGTTTTGATTAAAAATAGGAAAGCATGGTTCATAATTTAAGCGAAAACCACAGTTTGGTAAGTAATTGGATTTCAGAATTAAGAGACGTTAATATTCAAAATGACAGAATGCGTTTTAGAAAGAATATTGAGCGTATAGGAGAAGTCATTGCTTATGAAATGAGTAAGCATATGGCTAGTAAAATCAATACCGTTACTACACCACTTGGTAAACATGCATCCAAAGTACTAGTAGAACAACCCGTTTTAGCAACGATATTAAGAGCAGGTTTACCATTGCACCAAGGCATGTTGAACTATTTCGACAAAGCGGACAATGCATTTATTTCAGCCTACCGTAAACATCACGAGGATGGAAGTTTTGAAATCAGTATTGATTATTTGAGCTGTCCAGATTTAAATAATCGAATTTTAGTTTTAGCTGACCCTATGTTAGCTACTGGTGCTTCATTAGTAGAGACAATCCAAGCAATTACTAAAACTCAAAAGCCAAAAGAAATTCATATTGCAGTTGCAATTGCAAGTAAAAAAGGAATTGAAACAGTAGAAGCTGCATTTGGAAAAAATATTCCTATTTGGTGCGGCGACATTGACGATATACTAAATGACAAAAGCTATATTGTACCAGGTCTTGGAGATGCAGGTGACTTAGCTTTTGGAACTAAAATGCAATCATAGTGTTAAAAGAACTCATCTTATCTTTTCGTGCTTATTTTAGAGCACACCAATTTATCTTACAACATAAATTATGGAAATGGATGATTGTGCCTGGTGTTATTTATGCTTTTCTTTTTGTTATAGGGATGAATTATTTTAGTCAGAGTTCCAGTTTTTTTATTGAATGGATTATTTTAAAAACAGGATTGAAAAGCTGGGTGGATAGCATGAATAGTGATTGGCTAGGTTTTTTCATTACTATGGGAAGCTTCTGGTTATGGTTCACTTTACTCATGTTTTATTTTGCCCTATTCAAGTTTATCCTTTTAGTATTATTCGCGCCCTTCTTTTCCTATCTACATTTAAGAGTGGTCGCCATACAACAAAACGAACCCTTTATTTTCAAATTGTCTGCCTACCGAAAATTAGTATACAGAGCAATTCGCTTAAGCTTGACTAATTTACTGTGGCAGACTGTTTACTTAATCCCTATAGTATTATTTTGTTCACTCCCCGTAATTGGCTGGTTCACTCCTATTTTTACGATATTAATGGAATGTTATTTTTATGGATACGCAATGCTTGATTATGGATTAGCTACAGAAGCCCAAAGCAAAGTGGCATCTGCTGCATATGTAAGCGAGCACAAAGGTTTGCCTATTGGAAATGGTATTTTATTTTATTTAATTCACTTAGTTCCAATTGTAGGCTGGATGACAGCGCCGTTTTACGCGTTAATTGCAGCACATTTAAACACACAGGAAGTAAAAGACAACGCATAAATGAGCAAAGGAAAAGTTTACTTATTACCCATGTTATTGCAGGAGGAAGGATGGGAAGCCATTCCGGCAGACATGCTTAAATGGATACAGCAATGTGATGCATTTTTTGTAGAAAATGAGAAAACAACCAGACGCTACTTTAAGAAAATATGGAAGGAAATGATAATTGATAATTATGTATGGCAGCCCATACATAAAGTAGAAGATGCACAAATAAAGGCTTTTACTCAATTATTAAAAGAAGGTAAGAATATTGGCATTGTGTCTGAAGCAGGATGCGCAGGCATTGCAGACCCTGGACAATTATTAGTAGCAGCCGCGCAACAGCAAGGCTATACAGTAAAACCTTATGTAGGACCTAGTTCCATTTTATTGTCTTTAATGGCAAGTGGCATGAATGGTCAATTGTTTCAATTTCATGGATACCTCCCTATTGATGCGGCCGAGAGAAAGAAAAAAATTCAAGCATTAGAAGCCGACACTAAACTAACAGGCTGCACACAATTGTTTATTGAAACGCCTTACAGGAATAATCAAATGTTAGAAGCCCTTATTCAAAACTGTCACCCAAACACAAGAATTTGTATAGGAGTTGACATTACAGGTCCAACAGAGCTAATCAAGACAGCTGACATTAATTACTGGAAAAACAATAAGCCAGAATTACATAAAAAATCGGTGATTTTTTTAATGGGAGCTTAAGTAAATACCGAAGTTTATTGCATTTGTTTTATTAGTATCCTTTGATATGGATAAAACTTTTAAACATTGGAAGTCGGAACATCCAATGTTATTTATTTCCTGTCTCTTAGTGATAGGTGCATTTATTGCGAGCCAACTTGCAAATCTTTTTCAATTTACTACGAAATGGAATAGTGACTACCTCTCACTCTGCTTGTTTCTGGCAACTGTTTTAGTCATGTCATTATTACAGACTAATAAAAATTCCGACTGGCTGCATGGGTTTTTAATTTGTCTAATATTGATTTTATGGGGCATTGGGATTTCTATATTAACAAAGCATTACTCCCTATTGTCTATTCCTTACCCAGCAGGGTTTATAAATTATGTACGGACCTTAATAATTCAAAAAGTGAATTATGCTATACCTCATAAAGCATCTAACGCCTTCGCACAAGCTATGTTAATTGGTGTTAAAGGGGAAATGGATAAGTCCCTTGTTAAGGCCTATACACAACTTGGTATTATTCACATTATCGCCATTAGCGGCATGCACTTGGACATTATTTATCAATACTTAGCACAATTTACAAAATGGCTACCACGAAAAATATTTTTCAAATGGCTGGAATTTTTTGTGTTATTAATAGGTATATGGGGGTACACTTTTGTTGCATTTGCAAGCCCCTCTATTGTTAGGGCGAGTGTATTTTTTACCATTTACTTAATGGGCCAAATGTTCAACTTTCATCAATACACATTAAATAGTATTGCAGCAGGCATTATGATTGTTTTATTATTTGACCACGCTTCTATTAATCAATTAGGGTTACAACTTTCCTATGTTGCGGTAATAGGCATTCATTTATTTTATCCTCTCTTTTATGATTTAAATAAAATGGACAACCCTATTTTAAATTTTTGCTGGAGTAATTTAGCTATCACTATGGCTGCTCAAATTACTACCCTGCCCCTTTTAATATTTCATTTCCATCAAGTTTCAGGATTGGTTATTATTAGTAATTTTATAATGGTGCCATTGAGTAATATTCTATTGTATGCATTACTAATGTTGCTGCTAACTCCTTATTATTTCAATTTACCTATTCTATTAGGCAAGGCCATTCAAGCTTATATGATCTGGATGAATCAAATTGTAAGTTTTGTATATCAAATATCCCCATATGAAGCTCCATTAATCCAAATATCAAAATGGGACCTTTTCGCTTATTATGCTTATCTGCTCTTACTCTATTTATGGATACTAAAAAAGCAAGCTAGTTTGTTATTTGTGGCCTTTTTAATAGTAACTGTCCAAATTTGCTTAAAGTTATTCAGCCTTCTCTAATTTTTGTGGAAAATGAGCGCTTTTGAAAAATCGAGAAGAGCGTACCTTTGCATATGGAAAAGAAAATACAAGCAGCCCTTATCTCTGTTTTTTACAAAGACGGTTTAGAACCCTTAGCAAGAACTTTACATCAATTAGGTATTACAATTTATTCTACTGGGGGAACTCAGCAATTTTTAGAAGACTTGGGGATCCCTTGTGTTTCTGTTGAATCTGTTACGGGCTATCCTTCTATTTTAGGAGGTCGTGTTAAAACATTACACCCTTCTGTTTTTGGTGGCATTTTAGGGCGTCGTTATGAAGAACAAGATTTGCAAGAGATGGCTCAATATAAAATTCCCGAATTAGACTTAGTAATAGTTGACTTGTATCCATTTGAAGAAACATTAAGAACCACAGACGAAGAAAAACTAATAATCGAAAAAATTGATATTGGCGGACCTTCTATGATTAGAGCTGCTGCAAAAAATTTCCGTGACTTAGTGGTATTGTCTGCTAAAGAAGATTATAGCAAATTAAATCAATTGTTACTGGATCAAAAAGGGACAACCACAATGGAACAACGTAAGGCATTTGCTGCTAAAGCATTTGAAGTTGTTATGCATTATGATATCGCAATAAGCAATTACTTTAATCCTGCTACTGGAAAAATTTTGAGATACGGCGAGAATCCACATCAAATTGCCACTTTTTACGGCAATTTAGAAAACTGGTTCACTCAATTAAATGGCAAGGAATTGTCTTATAATAATTTAGTAGACGTTGATGCTGCGATTGCATTAATTGGCGACTTACCTAAAACAAGTTTTGCTATTATTAAGCATACCAATGTTTGTGGCGTAGCACAAAGAGCTACTGTTAACGAAAGCTGGCATGCTGCATTAGCTGGTGACCCAGAAAGTGCATTTGGTGGGGTTTTGGTAACAAATGGCACTATTGACAAGGCAACAGCAGAAGCCATTCAAGAAATATTTTTTGAAGTATTAATAGCCCCAGCATTTGACGCTGAAGCTTTAACCATTTTAGCTGCAAAGAAAAATAGAATTTTATTACAAAGCAAAGAGGGTATTGCCTTCAAGCCAACACAGCAAAAATCTATTTTAAATGGAACATTAGAGCAAGGGCTTGATACTGGTAATTATACTAATTGGGATGAAGTTGGTGCAAGACCTTGTACTGAATCAGAAAAAGAAGATCTTGTTTTTGGTAATATTATTTGCAAGCATTTAAAAAGTAATGCCATTGCATTAATTAAAAACAAACAATTAGTTGGAAAGGGTTGCGGACAAACTTCAAGAGTGGACGCCCTAAGGCATGCCATTGAAAAAGCAAAACAATTCAATTTTGAATTAAAAGGAGCCGCACTAGCTTCTGATGCTTTTTTTCCTTTTGATGATTGTGTTAAAATTGCACACGAAGAAGGTATTGAAGCATTTATACAACCAGGCGGTTCTGTTAGAGACAAGGACAGCATTGCTTATTGTGTAGCAAATAATTTAGCGATGGTAATGACTGGATTAAGACATTTCAAGCACTAGTACACTTTAATAAAAACTCAGAACTAACTAAAATAGAAACTAAAACGAATTGAATATTTAATGTCGAATCAAAAAAAAGCATACTTAGCACTTAGTGTTACCAGCATAGTTTGGGGAACCACCTGGGTAGCAAGTAAGATGGGGATTTCTCATATGCCTGCTTTTGAACTAGCAAGTATTCGACAGTTTTTAGGTGGAAGTATTTATATCAGTTTTTTCTTACTTAAGGGAGAAGGTCTGCCAACAAGAAAGCAATTTATTTGGTTAATCCCAATGGCTTTCTTAATGTTTGTCTCCTCCAACGGAATTGCAACTTATGGTTTACAATTTATAACGAGTGGCTTGGCGGCTTTGATAGCAGCGCTGTATCCATTGTCGGTAGTACTTATAGAACGATTCTATTTTAAAGCCATTAAAATCACTCCACAGACTTTGATAGGATTATTCCTAGGACTTTTAGGGATCGGCTTTATTTTTTATAAAGACAGCTTACAAGTGCATGGCACACATTATGTATTTGGAGTGGCGCTATCTATGTTTGCGATGCTCACCTGGAGTGTAGGGTCTATTATTATTTCTAGAAATAAAATTGACTTAAATGCTTACTACTCTATTGGATGGCAAATGTTGATTAGTGCAATCACCATGGGCTTATTTACTTTATATACTGGCGACTATATACCCTTGCATAAAATACCGGCCATCTCATGGGGGGTGATTGTGTATATGGTTATCGGGGGCTCCGTATTCGCATTTATTTCTTTCATCTATACCATGAAACATTTGCAGCCGGCTATTGCTTCTTTATATGCTTATATCAATCCTATTGTTGCAATATGGGTAGGCTCTTTACTTTTAAAGGAAAGCATGACTTGGAATAGTATTGTCGGAACGGTATGTACACTTGTTGGTGTCTACTTGGTAAACTATAGCTTGAAGAAACAGAAGGATCCTGTTGTGGAAGTTGCAGATGCAGATGGTATGTAAGGAGCTATAATAAATTAAGACAATTCTTACTTTCTAATTTGAGATTCCTTGTATAATTGATTGAACGTTTTTTTAGGGAACTCCAAAGGAGCTCTTTGATTACTCCAACCCTTAAACATTTTATTGATAACCCAATTCTTAATAGTAGCATTGCCTTGGTTCATTATCATTCGGCTTAGGGAAGCTTGCTTCCACATTTTCCAAGCAAATTTTTCTGCATAAGTACTTTCCCCAGCAACAACTGCCTCTCTTCTATTCTCCAATAATAATTCGTGAAGGTTGATTTTTACAGGACAAACCTCGGTACAATTTCCACACAAACTAGACGCATCACTTAAATGATGATAGTCGTGCATCCCTCTTAAATGAGGTGTGATAACACTTCCAATGGGGCCACTATAAGTTGTATCGTAAGCATGTCCACCAATATTTTTATAAACAGGACAAGCATTTAAACAGGCGCCACACCTAATACAATAAAGTGCTTCCCTACTTTTAGCATTTGCCAATAGTTCTGTGCGACCGTTATCAAGTAGTATTACATACATTTCTTCTGGGCCATCTGTTTCGCCTTCTTGTTTAGGACCTGTAATAATGCTATTGTAAACAGTAACTTGTTGACCAGTTCCAAATGTTGCAAGTAAGGGCCAAAACAAACCTAAATCGGTTATGGAAGGAATTACTTTTTCAATACCAACTATTACAATATGAGTCTTAGGCCAAGCAGCTGAAAGTCTTGCATTACCTTCGTTTTCAGTCAATGCAATGCCGCCAATATCTGATAAAATAAAATTGGCTCCCGTAACTCCAATCTCAGCTTGAGTATATTTTTCTCGTAAATTTTTTCTTGCAACCAATGTTAATTCTTCGGGTGTTAAATTAATATCAGTACCTAAATGTGCTGCAAATAATTTAGCAACATCTTCCTTGCTTTTATGCATGGCAGGCGTAACAATATGATAAGGTGCTTCGCCATCCATTTGTTGAATGTATTCACCTAAATCAGTTTCTACACTTTCTACTCCAATTGATTCAAGGTATCCATTCAAATGAATCTCTTCTGTAACCATACTTTTACTCTTCACTATGGACTTACAAGATTTCTCTTTACAAATATCTCCAATAAAATTTAAAGCTTGTTCGCTATCCTCTGCCCAAAAAACCTTGGCACCTCGTTTTGTAATTTGATCTTCAAACTGAGTTAGGTACAAATCCAAATGCTCAATGGCTTCCCATTTCTTATTCTTTGCTAATTCTTTTACACGAGGCAAATTAGTAAACTGCATCTTGCCCTTAGGAACTACAGCATTATACTTGCTAATATTGAAATTGATCTTCCTTCGATGATCTAAGTCAACAGCCTTAGCAGTACTTTTTGCGTTAAAAGATTCAGAGTAGATACTTTCCATTAGGACAAAACTAATTATTAATTACTTATTATTCTCTTTGAGATGTTTTGCCGTCGCATCTAGTGCTTCATAGAATTGTTCGCCATATTTGCGAATAATAGATTCCTTTAAAAATTGATAAGCCGGAACTTTTAATTTAACCCCTAAGGAACATGCAGCCTTACACAAATCCTCTCTTGGCTCATAGTTCATATATTCAATATCTGGGTCTGCCTTACTTTTAGACAATCGTATTGGGAATAAATGACAGCTAATTGGTTTTTTCCAAGGAATTTTACCATCATTATAGGCTTGCTCAAAAGCACATTTTATGATGCCCTCTTTATCGTGGTAACCATAAGCACAAATTTTACCTTCAATGGTTGGAGTTACCCATCCAAATTCACGGTCATATAAAAATTGTCCAACTTGTTTTACTTCCTTAATGCCCTCTTTCGTCATATAAGGCTCTACAATAGCATAAAACTCTTTTACATACTCTTTCTCCTGATTCTCTAATGGAGCGCCAGCATCGCCATCCTCGCAGCATCCGCCTTTACATTTGGTTAGGTCACAAACAAACTGTTCCTCAACCACTTGGTCACTTACCAAAACATTATCAATAGCAATCATAGTATAAATTATTAGGCAAAGATAGTTTTATTTCCAACGAAAACTATTCACAAGATGCTGCATGTCTTTAAATAAAAATGCATTTACAGGGGCTAAGGAATCTTCATTTGGGGTCGTGTCAAAATAGAGTGCTCCTCTAAAGAAATGACGACTGGAGTCGGTTACGAAAAATTGATAGCTGGTTGCCACATTTCCACCAATATGAAAAAACACACCATTGACCCCATTCGGGTTGCTAAATGCAGAATCTTCTATAAAAGAAGCTTTGTTGTTATGATTATTCGCAAAAGTATAAGCATCTCTCACTAAAGTGTCAATCATACTTGGTTTGGCAATCTTATTATAACTGATATATAAAGTAGCCCCGTAATCAGGAAAACGCATATTTAACCATGCATCTTTTTTCTTTTCTGATCCAAAATAAGTAACCTGATCGTCTATTTGAGCATAAACAGGAAATTCAAAAGTATATGGATAGTTAGGCTTATTAAAAACAGCATACTCCTTATTAGGGAAATCCATATTTTGATATCCTTTATGCTTTGGAATAAAAGGCGAATTACATCCAATTGCCAAAACTAATAAAATAAAACTAATTGTATTAAGCAATATTCGCATCTGTCAAATTGGTATTAACCGGTGTAATAATTAATTGAATTTTATGAATTCTGTTTTTTTGAATTTCTAAAACTGTAAAACTAAATTGTTTGTATTTCACTACTTGCTGGAGTACCGGGAAGGCACCTGCTAATTCTAAAAACAAACCAGCAACGGTATCACTCTCCCCTTTTACAGTATCAAAGAAATAAGAAGGAAGCTCAATAAAATTACACAAATCTATTATCGCAGTTTTACCTTCTACTATAAAATGATAGTCGTCAATTTTTCTTATTGTTGCTTCTTCTTCATCAAACTCATCTTTAATATCTCCTACAATTTCTTCTAAAATATCTTCTAAAGAAATAATCCCACTTGTGCCTCCAAATTCATCCACCACAATGGCAAAATGGGTTCTTTTAGCTTGAAATTCTTTTAATAAATCTTCAATCATTTTTTGTTCATGTACAAAAAAGGCAGGACGTATTAAACTGTTCCAATTAAATCCATTTGGCTCTTGCAAATGAGGTAGCACGTCCTTGGTATGAATCATTCCCACAACGGTATCCAAGTCTTCCTTATACACAGGGAATCGGCTGTAATTATACTCTTTAATATTATTCATTAGGTCATTAAAACTAATAGACTCTTCTACACCAAATACTTCTAGTCTTGTTTTCATAATTTGCTTCACCGTGATATTCCCAAACTTAACAATCCCCTTCAAAATTTTCTTTTCACTGTCTTGATTATGTGGAGACGTAGTCAATTCAATCGCATGATCTAGCTCTTCAATACTATATGAACTTCCTTTTGTTTTTTGAGACAATTTATTTTCAATAATATTTGTATACTTAACCATCAAACTGCTAGGCTTTGCAAAAATAAAATACACTGCTTGAATGATTAAACCAAAGTCTTGTGCAAAACGAATATTATTTTGAGTAGCCATTACTTTGGGTACGATCTCGCCAACAAATAATAGTAATAGCGTAACTGCTACAACTTTAATTATAAACTCAATGCCAGGAACTGGAATTTGCTCAAAAACAAACGCATGGTCTATTAAAATATTGGCAATTAAAATAATACAGATATTAATAAAGCTATTGGCTATTAACATAGAAGTTAATAGTTTTTTTGGCTCTTCTAATAAGTCCACAATACGTCTTAAAGGCTTAAATTTTTTTGTTTTAAGTACTTGTAAATCTTTAAAGGATAAAGAGAAAAATGCCACTTCCGACCCAGCAATTACGAATGATAAAAACAAAAGCACTATTATCAAAAGCAATAAACCTGAGTCTTGTTGTACTTTTGCAACATCAAAATAGGAACTGCTTAAAAAATTGAACATACACGAGTGAGCTTCCAAGTTGGATTGATTTTATTTATGGAAAGTTAGCATTTTTTTAGAAAGTCTTGTTGCAAGAACTCATTTATGATTTTCGGGAAGGCCAATTTCTTTATTTGATTTTTATTGAACCACAGTTCGTTAACAAAAACAGGAGGTATCTTTTTTAATGGAATAATGATAAATCTTGCTTGAATAGTTTGATGTGTCAACTGTTGTTTATAGGGCGCAAATATAATTTGAGTGCCAGTTAAAAGATACTTGTCCTGAATGCCTAATTGAACTTTAATCAAGGTCTGAATATTCGTTTCTTTAATGGTTTGCAACTTGTCTTGCTCTACTAAATAAAACTGATTTAACCCTTCCCATATATCACCAGGTCCTCTTTTTTGAATTAACCAGCTATCATTAAATTGAAAACAATAAAAGTCAAAGTATCTATTTTTTTTCTGAATTGACTTAGATTTTACTGGCAGTTGATTCACTTTATTTATTGAAAAAGCTACACATTTATTTTGCATTACACAGCTAGAACATAAAGGGGCCATAGGTTTACAAACAGTAGCTCCAAAGTCCATCAATGCTTGATTATAATTTCCAGCTTCTGTTTTAGATAAATTTTCCAAAGCTACTTGGTTGAATAAAACAATTCCTTCTTTAGTATCGGTTGGTGTTGCGAGACCATAAAATCTGGCAAAAACTCTAAATACATTACCATCCACCACAGCATGTGGTAGGTTGTATGCAAAGGAAGCAATGGCCGCCGCTGTATAAGGTCCTACTCCTTTTAATTCCAATAAAGACGCATAGGTTTTAGGAAAAACACCATCCATTTCTTTTACAATATGCCTCGCTGTAAACAATAAATTTCTGCATCTATTGTAATAACCTAACCCTTCCCAAAGTTTGAATACTTTTTCGTCCTTGGCTTTTGCCAAATCGAAAATAGTTGGATAGTTTTTAATGAATCGCTCATAATAAGGCCAGCCCTGTTCCACCCTTGTTTGTTGTAGAATAATCTCACTTAACCAAATTCTATAAGGATCCTTCTCCCCTTTCCAGGGCATTGGACGATTATTATTATTAAGGTCCCAATTTAAAAGGGCTTTTGTAAAAGGAATAGACATGTGAACACAAAAATGATCTAAAAAGGATGAAATAGTATAGAAATTATCGAAAAAAAAATCATTTAAACATTATATAATTTTAATATATTAATTAAATAAATGTATATAATGCTTAAATTATGGGCAGAAATGAAAAAAATTATAGGAATATAGTTGCAATTAGGTAAAATTTAATTTATTTTTAATACTGAACCCAAAAAATCAACTTCATGAGAAAATCTGATCTCATCAATCAAATCTCTGAGAAAACTGGAATTCCTAAAGTGGATGTTTTAGTTACTTTAGAAACCATGTTTAAGGAAGTAAAGGAAAGCTTAGCAAACGGCCAAAACATCTACATACGTGGATTTGGCAGCTTTATTACTAAAAAAAGAGCTGCGAAAATTGGGCGTAACATTAAGAAAAATATTGCCGTTGAAATTCCAGAACATTTTATTCCTGCTTTCAAACCTGCAAAAGAATTTGTAAACGATGTGAAAAGCAAACGTAAGTAACTACCTTTGCAGGAAATCGTTTTACATTGAAGAAGTCTCAGATTATAGTAGTTTCAATTGCACTCATTTTATTGGGTAGCCTATATTTATGGGCTCCGAGGTTCAAAAAGTCAGAAACTACCCCAAATTCACCATCTACTGAAAATCAATCAGTTACGTCTAAATCTCTAATTGATGGCGCAAAAGTGAATCTAAGCGCAGATCAAAAATTGGCGTTACTAAGTATTGAAAATCAATTGAATAGCTCAAAGACGAGCAGGGATAGTATCTTCAATACCAAACAGTTGGCACGCTATTGGGCTGATTCGGCAAAACGTATGGCTCCTTATTTATATTACACTTACAGTGCTGCTTTGTTGGAAAATTCTGAAAAAAGCCTCACTTTTGCAGCCCAGCAGCTGATTGATAACTTAATCGCTCCTGACGCACCGCCTGCTCTCCTTAGTTGGATGGCAAGTAATGCAAAAGTTCTTTTAGAGAAAGCATTGGTAATCAACCCTAATAATGATACAGCTACTATTAACTTAGGTGCTTGTTATTTATTCGGAAATATATCGGACAATCCTATGCAGGGTATTTTAAAAGTCAAACAAGTAGTGGACAAAAATCCACATAATATGTATGGCCAAATTATACTTGCATTAGGCGGAAAAAAATCTGGACAATTTGATAAAGCGGCTGAGCGTTTTTTAATTGTGATTAAAGAACAACCAAGTAACTTAGAGGCTATGGTTAATCTTGCTGAATGTTACGAGTTGAGCAACCATAAAGACAAAGCCATTGAATGGTATACTAAAGTGAGAACATTAGTTAATATTCCGGAAGCTAAAGAAGCGATCAATAAAAGAATTCAAGAACTGAAGAAATAAACATTTTTTAATAACATAAATTATAGGACATGCCTTGTGGTAAAAAAAGAAAGCGTCATAAAATCGCTACGCACAAAAGAAAAAAACGTTTAAGAAAGAACCGTCATAAGAAAAAGAATAAATAGTTCTATATGATTCAAGCGTGTTATTTTATAACGCGCTTGAATTTTTTTCAATGCACTGGCCACATCTCTACTTAGCAACTTTACTTTACCTTTTACCTTCCTTTGTAAAGTGGTCGTGTTTCATATAAATGATAAAGCATTTGTTACGCTATTCTAGTGTGCTACCTGCTTAAAAAAGTTGCCTAAGTGAATAAAGATTTAATTATAAACAGTTCCGCTGACGGGGTTGAAATAGCCCTATTAGAGGAAAAGAAGTTAGTAGAAATACATAACGAGAAAATGGATGCCCGTTGGGCAGTGGGTGATTTGTACCTTGGAAAAGTGAGAAAAATTATCCCTGGTTTAAACGCTGCATTTGTGGACGTAGGATTTGAGAAGGATGCTTTCTTGCACTATACCGACTTAAGCCCCTATGCAAAATCTATTATTAAGTTCACGCAATTAGCGATGAACGACAATAACAATCAATTTGATTTTTCTAAATTTGAAACTGCTCCTGAGATTGTAAAAACAGGAAAGATAAGTGAAGTGTTAAATGGCAAGCCCAACATTATGGTTCAAATTTTGAAAGAACCTATTGCGGCTAAAGGACCAAGATTAACTTGCGAAGTTTCCTTAGCTGGAAGATACGTTGTGTTAACACCCTTCAATGAAATAGTAGCGGTTTCAAAAAAAATACATACTTCAGAAGAACGTAAGCGATTACAAAAAATTATTGAAGCCATTAGGCCTAAAAACTTTGGTGTAATTGTAAGAACAGCAGCTGAAGGACAGAGCACCGCTGAATTACACGAAGACCTACTTACGTTAATTGAGAATTGGAAGAATATTCAGAACAATTTAAGAGGTGCAGTTGCTCCTACTAGAATTATGAGTGAGGAGAGTAAGACCAATAGTATTTTAAGAGATTTATTAAGCGAGGATTTTAATAAGATCGTTGTTAATGATAAAAAGATTTTTGATTTAACATTAAGCTACTTACAAAGAATTGCCCCACAAAAATCAAATATTATAAGCTTGCACACTGGAGACGTTTCCATTTTTGATCAATATGGAATTACTAAGCAAGTGAAATCTTCTTTTGGCAAAACTGTAAACCTTCCAAGTGGCGCATATTTAATTATTGAGCACACAGAAGCCTTGCATGTAATCGACGTTAACAGTGGTTTTAAAAGTGTAAGTAATAATCAAGAGGAGAATGCTTTACAAACAAATTTAGAAGCAGCTGAAGAGATAGCAAGACAATTAAGACTTCGTGACTTAGGTGGTATTATTGTAATTGATTTCATTGACATGAAATTGCCAGACAATAAACGCAAAGTACAAGAAGCATTGGATGAGCATATGAAAACGGACCGTGCTAGACATACCGTATTGCCAATTTCTAAGTTTGGATTACTACAAGCTACTCGTCAAAGAATTAGACCAGAAGTAAATATCAATACCGCCGAAGATTGTCCGGCATGTGGCGGATCGGGCAAAATAACGTCTACTTTGTTATTAGAGGATGAAATGGAGAAGAAATTGGCTTATTTAGCCACTCACGGGCACAAGTCCCTGGTTTTATTAGTACATCCTATCATTCACTCGCATTTAACAAAGGGCTTATTTACGAGCATTATAAAGCGTTGGAAAAAGAAGTACAAGATTAAACTGAAATCACAAGCTTCTAACTCAAGTCACTTAGTGGAATATCAATTCTTAGACGACCACCAAGAGCCCATAAAATTGTAAACCTACACTACAATTTTTCTGATAATTGAATTATAAAGAGCCACTCAATTGAGTGGCTCTTTTAGTTTTGCCCAGACACGAGAAAGCCTCCCAATTGGGAGGCTTTCTCTATAAATAGCTTATTTAATTGCTACTAGAGCATACTATTGTTTTTGTAATACCAAGTTGTTATTACCGTATGGTCCTAATGTAACAGTCAATTTTAATTGACCAGTACAAGCAAATGCATATCCAGAGATAGCAGTTGCAGTAACTTGTGTTCCACCATAATCAGCGAAAGCACCAGTATTACCTAATGATACAGAACCAGTTGCTGCATTAATTTTGATAGTCCAAGGAGTCAATACATTACCATAAGCTGCATTAGGCCAAACAGCACTCATATTTAAAGTGTTTGCTGCTGTTCCTGCAGTTACAGTAACCAAGTCACCTGGAGACCAGTCAGCCCAGTCATCAGTGATAACTTTGTATGTTCCAGCCATATTAGTGTAACCACAAACAATGAACGCTCCAAAAGTGAAACTTGCATTATAAGTAGGTCCGCCTAAAATACCAGAACCAGAGTTAGTACCTGTGTTGTTCACGTCATAACGAGCACCAGATTTTGTAATGATTCTATTATAGAAAGTATAACCAGAACCTGCTTTGAAAGCAGCTGCAGTAATACCCAAAGCTTTCGCTAAGTCACCACCAGTTGCAGAAACTTCTACTGAATCACCACTATAAGCGACTGTTTTTACAAACTTCCACTTTGTAGTGTCATAAGAATTACCTGCAGTTGCATATACATCTATATGATCAATTGCTTCACCACCCTTGTATTGATGAACTACCACACCTACTTTAGAAGTAGCTGCAGTTTCATAAACCAAGCTGGTATTAATCGTTCTGTCCAAAACAAGGTAAGAACCAATCTTGTTGTTAGTTACAGACGATAAAGGGTTAATTTGGCCGTCAGTTTTTTTACAAGAACTCACTGAAAACAGGAGGCTGCTCAAAACGAAGGCGTATATTATTTTTTTCATAGTCTTCATACAATTTAAAATTATTTAATGAAGTTGTCAGGGTTATTATCCCAGAAAACTTTATTTGCAGCTACACCTGGAGTTTTTTGCGCAGGCGCATTTGAGTTTCTATCAACAAAAACTGAAGGATAGTAGAAAGATCTCATAAATAAACCAGGAGTAGCGGTAGTCGCTGCTAATTGTACATTTTTAGGACTTCCTGTTCTTCTGATATTATTGTAAGGCTCAATACCATTACCCCATAAAGCAATATGATACTCAGACATTAATACGTCTAATTTTGCAGCATCTGTTGCAGCGCCAGCATATAAACCATCAACTAATGCAATATAAGCAGCAGTTTGAGTTGAGTTAGCTAAAGATGCAGCAGGAATAGCTGTGTTAACATATCCAATAGCAGCTGGGAAACCAGTTACTTTTGCAATTGATTGAGTTACACCACTAGTAACTAAAGCAGCAGCACTCTTGTCAGCAGTTACGCCTAAAGTAAGAACAGCTTCTGCTTTTAAGAAAGCAGTGAAAGAAGACAACCAAATTGGACTGATACCATTTCCACCAGCACCTAAACCTAAGCTAAGTGCTTTGTTTTGACTATAGTCAAACTCACCACCTGCAGGATAGATACCATGTTGAGTTTTGTAAGCTCCATCTGGAGGTCCACCACTATTATCACCATGGTCTCTTCCCATATAACCTCTACCACCCACTACGCAATACGGAGTTTGGTCAGGAACAGAAGGATACCATACTGGGTAAGTTGCAGAACCATATTGAGATTTCAAAATACAAGGACATGATGATTCATTTGCCCAAGAATAATTATTTGAAGTACTTTGACGATAGAAATAATAACGTAAACGTGGGTCACCTGTTGTAGCAGCTACACTTGCAGAAGAAACTCCAGTTACATTTCCAGTGTATTTTTCAGAAGCCACTTTCCAAATGAAGTAGTTAGATAAATATCCACCACCGCCATTGTTATTATAATCACCAGCATAATCTGGATGTCTGCTATCTGGAGATAATGATTTTCCATATTGGAAAACAAAATCATTACCAGCAGCATTGATCAAGTTATTAGCAGTTAATAAGGTTTGGATTTTAGCTTTTGCAGACGCGTCTACTAAACGTGTTTGCATGTAAAATTTCAACTTTAAAGTATTTGCTAAAGTGATCCATTTTGCAGCACTACCACCATAGTATAAATCTACTTTTGGTGCAGCAGCAGCAGAAGTGTTACCTAAGTCTGCAATAGCGCTATCTAATAAAGATTGTACGCTTGCATACACTGCAGCTCCACCATCAACAGCAGGAGTTGTATTGTCAGCTCCTTTTGCAGCTTGAGAGAATGGTACATCACCAAACATGTCAACCAATGTTCCTAAAGTGTAGGCTTTCAAAATACGAGCAATACCCACTTGGATATATTTCTTTTGAGATTGCGCTAAAGGAATCATGGCATCTGCATTCGCAATTACACCAGTGTATGCTGTAGACCACATACCATCAAAACTTGAAGGCGATGCTCCGTTTCTATAAAACGGTCCACCCCAATAGGTTTGACGAGCTAAAGGACCTGCATAACTTGATGCATTTTGGAAAAATCCGTTAAAGTTCAATTGAACTGTGTTCAAATACAAGTCAACATCGGCTGTTGTTGTACTTGGATAATTCGGGTTTGTTAATAAGGTGTCAAACTCTTTGTTACAAGCTGTAAAGCCTGTAGCAACTAGCAACAACCCAAAAACAATTTTTTTATATTTCATAATATATTATTTTTTAATTTTTAGAATGTTACTCTAATGCTAGCACCATAACGACGAGCTGAAGGACCACTCATGGCTTCAAAACCTCTACCGTTACCTACACCTGTTGAAGACGCTTCTGGATCGAAGTGTACATATTTAGGCATATTTGGAGCAAAGTACCATAAGTTAGTACCTGATAAGCTAAGAGATAAAGATCCAAATGGAGTCTTAGCCAACATGCTTGCAGGAATACTATAAGCTAAAGAAGCTTCTCTTAATTTAATAAAAGTGGCATCGTAGATAGCACTTTCGTAAGGAGCTCCGTTAGTAATACTATTACCATAATAAGCTTGAGAAGAAGAAATTTGGATATTATTAGGTTGTCCATTCTCTAATACACCTGGTAAGATTAAAGGTAAGAAACGGTCAAATTGAGTATCTGCTGTTACACCACGACCTAATAAGGCTGCAGAAGTACCAGAGAACATTTCACCACCTACGCTGTAATCCCATTGCATTTTAAAGCTGAATGCTTTATAAGACAAAGTGTTAATGCTAGTTAATTTGTATAAAGCATTTGGATCACCAATTACTTTAATATCATTAGCAGCAATATAGTTACCGTCTGGACCTACTAATCTTTGACCATCAGCAGCTCTTTCAAAATAAGAACCAATGATTACACCATAAGGTTGACCATTTTTAGCAAAAGTTCCTAAGTTAGAATAACCAGAGATATTGATTTGAGCAATATCAGAAGGGATTCCAGAAACCATACTTCTGTTCAATGTATACAAGAAGTTTGTATTCCATTTCCAGTTTTTGTTTTTGATAACATCATATCCTAAAGCCAACTCAATACCTTTATTCTCTACATTACCAGCGTTAATTTGTGTTGCTGTAAATCCAGTTGAAGGATCTAAGTCACGTCTTAAGATTTGGTCGTTTGCGATTTTTTGGTAGAAAGTCAAATCCATATTTAAACGGTTGTTCAAGAATTTACCTTCAATACCTAATTCCTTCTCGTTTAATAACTCAGGCTTTAAGTTTGGATTTGGTAAGAAACTTGATAACGCATTATAGTTTACGTTAGTTCCACCATTTGTTGTAAACGCTTTTGTTCCAATAACCAACGCTGAACGAGTTGAATATGGATCAGGAAAGTTAGCCGAAGTAGAATAACCAACTCTTAATTTTAAGTAGTTGATATATTTATTATTTCTCAAAGCTTCAATTACTGAAGTTGGGATATATGATAAACTTACTGAAGGATAGAAGATACTTCTATTTGCAGATTCTACAGTTGAAGCCCAGCTATTACGACCACCTACTGTTAAGTAAGCATAGTCCTTATAACCGATATTCGCTTGAGCAAATGCACCCATACTTAAGTTTTGGTTTTTGTAGTTCAACTCAGTTCCGTCTTCGCCACCAGTTGTGTGTGAAACGAAGTTACCGTGAGAGAATAAACCATAAACTAATTGCTCAGTACTCTTCATACCTGATTGATCATAAGTTTTTCTTCTTGAGTTAACACCCGCATCCACTGTTAAAGTGAAATCTTCGTTCAAGCGTTTGTCATAGTTCAAGATAGCACTATGATCCCAGATCATACTAGTAGCATTTGTAGTTCTCATGATACCTAAAGCTTGGTATGTACCACCTTTATTTTGTTGGTAGAAATTATATTCAGAATAAGAATCAAATCCTGTTCTGTATGTTAAATTCAACCCTTTTGCTAATTCATATCTAGCAGATACTTGACCGTAAGTTCTGTTTGTTTTGTCTCCTGTGAAAGAGTTGTACAAAGTCCAACGTGGGTTTTGAATATCATTACCATTTCTATAATATATAGATTGGTGGTTAGAAGGTAATTCATAAGGTAATCCCATTAAATCCACAGCAGTTGGAGTAAACATTACGTTGCCAAATACAGAAGCATTTGATGCGTTGTTACCATAACTATCTGAAGTTGGAGGAGAAACTTGGTTTGTTAAAGCAAAATTGATAGTACCACTAACAGTGATTTTATTTGTCAATTTTGAAGTACCACCCATACCAAATACATTCTTAGTTAAACCGTTGCCAATTACAAAACCTTGGTCGTCTGTATAGCTATAACTTACATTATAACTAGAGTTTCCAGAGTTTCCAGCTAAGTTAACTGAAGTATTGTGCATAGATCCTTTTCTGAAGAATTCAGGAACACTATTATAATACTTATAACTATAAGGAGCACCTTTAAACTGAGGCATTTCAATAGCCCAAGGTTGAGTTGCTGTAACTCTATCATAAGGATGCTTTACAATTTGACCTTGCATTCTACCACCCCAGTTAGAGAAGAAAGCGATACCAACACTTAAGTCGAAACCACCACCCCACTCTTTGTTGTATTCAGGTAATATTGGTTCAGTTGTAAACACTGATTGAGAAACAGTAACTTCTGTTTTCTTCTTAGTTTTTTGAGTTGATCCGTTTTTAGTAGTAATCAAGATTACACCATTACGACCAGCCTCACCATATAATGTAGTTGCACTCAATCCTTTTAATACGTTCAAATTCTCGATCGTGTTAGGATCTAAGTCTAAGAAACGGCTTGGAGTTTGTGTACCAAAAGTAAAGTTTGAATTAGTGTTAGTACCTGCATCAAATGGAACACCATCCACAATGAATAAAGGTTGAGATCCACCAGTGATAGTACTAATACCTCTAATGTTAATGTTTGTACCAGAACCACTCAAACCACTTGTGTTTAAGATATTCAAACCAGGAGCTTTACCGCTCAAGATTCTAGCTACGTCAGCTTCTGGACGCATTTCCAATTCTTCTTTAGCTACTGAAGATACAGCGTATCCTAATGCTTTCTTTTCACGCTTAATACCTAATGCGGTAACAACCACTTCGCCTAATTCTTGGCTAAGGTTTTTAAGTGTGAAGTTAGTCACAGCCTGTGCTGTTGCTTCTTTTTTCTCAAAGCCTACGCTTGATACTTGTAAAGTAGCACCACCTTTAACACTGATCTTGTAAACGCCATTTGCGTCTGTTAGTGTTTTGTTTTTTTGTGAGCCTTTCTCTGTAATAAGGGCACCCTCAACTGCAGCACCTTTGTCGTCGGATACTTTTCCAGTTACAGTTGTGTTTTGTGCGATTGCCGCCTTAAAAGAGAAAAACGCAACAAACAAACACCATAGTAGTTTTTTTCTCATGTTGTTGTCTAAATTTTTGTTAAAAAAGCCCTCTTGGGAGAGAACATGTCAGCTAAAATACTGAGATTTTTTGAAATAATTAACTTTTCCGCAACAAAAATTTAATACAATGATCATTTTAATTTATTAAAAAATATTATAATGTAAGTTATAAATTTACTATATTATTGATTATCAATAGATTAAATAATAATAGACCCTAGCTAAACATATATTACAAATAAATACATGTATAATATACGCAAACTGACCTAATCGATTACGGCAAATACTCAAAATAAAAATGAAACAAGCAAGTATATTTGCTGCATGAGTAAGTCAAAATCAGCTTTTTTTTGCAATAATTGTGGATATGAATCTACAAAATGGGTAGGAAAATGTCCTTCTTGTAGCGAATGGAACACTTTTACAGAAGAATTAATCGATTCAGGAAAGGAAAAAGAAAGCAATTGGGATGAATATGCCAGCTTGCAAAAAGGAACTCAGGTTATTGCTATTAACGAAGTGAATAGTCAATCAGAAAAAAGAATTGATAGTTCGGACCCAGAATTAAATAGAGTATTAGGTGGAGGAATTGTTTTAGGATCTATTGTATTAGTAGCAGGAGAACCAGGTATTGGAAAAAGTACTTTGTTTTTACAACAGGGTCTTATGATGTTAGATCAAAAAGTATTGTATATAAGTGGAGAGGAAAGTATTCAGCAGATTAAAATGCGTGCTGACCGTTTGAAATTAAAAAATGAAAATTTTTATTTACTAACCGAGACACATACCAACGCCATTTTCAAAGCCATAAAAAAATTAAAACCAACTGTGGTAATTGTAGATTCTATTCAAACAATTGAATCCAATTTAATTGAAGCAGGTGCTGGTTCTGTTTCACAAATAAAACAATGTGCTGCCGAATTTCAACGCTTTGCAAAAGAAACGGGGACACCTGTTTTTTTAATAGGACATATTACCAAAGAAGGTTCTATTGCAGGTCCAAAAATTTTAGAACACATGGTGGATACGGTATTACAGTTTGAAGGGGATCGTCATTATGCATATCGTATGTTACGCACTTTAAAAAACAGATTTGGAGGAACAAGTGAACTAGGTATTTATGAAATGACGGGAGAAGGAATGAAAGTGGTTAATAATCCTTCTGCATTTTTAATTGCGCAAAGAAATGATTCATTAAGCGGTAGTACTATTGCAGCTTCTATGGAAGGCATGCGTCCATTATTAATTGAAGTGCAAGCCTTGGTAACACAAAGTGTGTATGGCACTCCTCAAAGAACCGTTACTGGCTTTGATTTAAGAAGACTGCAACTACTGTTAGCTGTATTAGAAAAGCGTGGTGGATTTGCTTTTGGCATGAAAGACGTATTTGTAAACATTGCAGGAGGATTGAAAATTGAAGACCCTTCTTTAGACCTTGCTATTATACTTTCCCTACTATCTTCTTACGAGGACATACCATTACCACAAGGCATTTGCTTTGCAGGTGAAGTAGGATTAAATGGGGAGATTAGAGCAGTCAATAGAATTCAACAACGAATAGCAGAAGCGGAAAAATTAGGTTTTGAAAAAATATATATTTCTGCATTTAATTTGAAGGGAATTGATGTGAAAAAACATAGTATTCAAATTATTTCAGTAGAGAGAGTGGATGAAGCTTATCGTCTTTTCTTTTAATGATTAAAAAATACCTAGATTCATTTTTGCATTTATGGTATCCCCATATTTGTTTGCAATGTGGCACTGATCAATTAGACAATAACAGCCCACTATGTTTGCCATGCGCCAATGCGCTACCATTGACTGATTTTTGTAGTATGCCAAACAACCCAATTGAAAAAATATTTTGGGGTAGAATAACCATTCAACATGCAAGTGCTGCACTATTCTTTACTAAAGATAGTATTGTTCAAAAATTAATCTTTGAACTAAAATACAAACACAATAAAAAAGCAGGTTTATTTTTAGGCCGTATTATGGGCAATGATTTAAAAAATAGTAGTAAATATGCTTGCATTAGTTTGCTTATTCCTATTCCCATTAGCACAAAAAAATTAAGAAAAAGAGGATTCAATCAAGCGCAAATTTTATGTGAAGGAATTGCACAAATATGGGATAAAAAAATCGCCACTAACATTTTACTTAAAAAACGAAATTCAGATTCACAAACGCATAAGGATAGGCTGGAAAGAGCAGGTAAGAATAGTTTCCAATTCTACCTTAATAACATACAATTGCTTGAGAATGAAAACATTTTATTGATTGACGACGTAATCACCACGGGGGCCACTTTGGAAGCAGCTTGCAATTGCCTTGAGCAGGGCAGACCCAATTCTATAAATATTGCTACCGCCGCTTATACTTTGTAGTCAACTTTTTATCAAATAAGGTGTTATATTTATCAACTAAATCAATTTTATGAAATTTTTATTAAGCATATTTTTTATGGTATCCGCTTTAGTTTTAAACGCTCAAAGTATTCATAGCTTTAAAGTAACTAGTATTGATGGCAAAACTATCAATATGGCTAGTTTCAAAGGGAAGAAAATTTTAGTTGTAAATACGGCAAGTAAATGCGGATACACCCCACAATATGAAGCATTAGAAAAAGTATACGAAACCTATAAAAACAAATTAGTGATTATAGGATTTCCATGTAATCAATTTGGCGGTCAAGAACCAGGAAGTAATGACGAAATTGTTGCATTTTGTAAGAAAAATTATGGAGTAACTTTCCCATTAGCAGACAAAGTGGATGTTAAGGGTGACAACACTGCTGCCATTTACCAATGGTTAACTCAAAAAGCAAAAAATGGTGTGTTAGATGCAACCATTTCTTGGAATTTTAATAAATTCTTATTGGATGAGAATGGCAAAATGATTGCTTATTTCCCAAGTAATATTAAACCTGACAGCGAAGCTATTTTGAATTATCTAAAATAAGGTGCTTACGCAAGTATCCTTTATCTTCGCCGCATGTTATTGAGTGATGTAATTGGTCAAGAAAAATTAAAGCAGCAATTGGTTGACATGGTACAACATCAAAGGTTGAGCCATGCCATGTTATTTGTAGGTCCCGAAGGTTCGGGTGCTTTGCCATTGGCCATTGCTTTTGCGCAGTATATTGTAAGTATGCCAGCTTCCACGGATCCTGTACCTGATTTATTTGGCGATTTCAATGCTAGGGAATCCACTGTTGCTGCCACTCCCGCTACTGTATTAAGTCCTAGCGAAATTGCATCACTACCCTCTTACCATAGAGCAAGTCAATTAATGCATCCCGATTTGCATTTCTCATTTCCTGCTATTACCGAGAAGCCTGGTCAGAAAAATATTAGCGCCAATTTTATAGAGGAATGGAGGGAGTTCATAAATGGATATCCTTATGGCAATGTTTTTGATTGGCTTCAATTTATTAAAGCTGAAAACAAACAAGGAAATATTAGTGCTGATGAGTGCAGTGAGATTATAAAAAAATTATCCTTTAAAAGTTTTGAAAGTACTTATAAGGTATTAGTCATGTGGATGCCTGAATATTTAGGTAAAGAAGGAAACAAGCTTTTGAAATTGATCGAAGAACCACCTGACAATACCATCTTTATTTTGGTAGCAGGTTCGGAGGAAAATATTTTACCTACCATACAAAGTAGGTGTCAAATGATACGCGTGCCAAGGCTAAGTAAAATGGAGATTGAAAACACTTTAATTGAAAAGGGTAAAATAGAGCCAACTAAAGCTGCACAAGTGGCTTCCATGTCCGACGGTAATTATAGAGAGGCTTTGCACTTATTGCAACATAGCGATGCCGACTTTTTGTCCCAAATTAGGGAGTGGTTGAATGCCATTTTGAAAAATGGTCCGGTAGCCCAAATGAAATGGGTTGACGACATGAGCAAAATGGGCAGAGAGCCTCAAAAGCAGTTTTTGAAGTACTTTAACCATTTATTGGAACAGAGCATACGATTGAAAATATTGGGAGCCGACCTCCCATTGGACCCGGATTTGAAGGATTTTGCCTTAAGAATTAACAAAATAGCCGGTGTTGGCCAAATGGAAGCCATGATTGAGGAGTTAGACAAGGCAGTATATTATATCGAACGAAATGCCAATGCTAAAATGTTATTTATGGCTATGGGCATCAAGTTCTATCATATCATTCAGAACAAAAGCTTAATTTTGAATTAAGGATAGCTATGCACCTTAATCAAGGAATCGATTGCTAACTGGTGGATTTATTATTTTTAACTATTTGAACTAATTATATATGGGATGTGGATCATGTGGAACTGGCTCAACCGGGAAACCGGGAGGTTGCCAAAGTAACGGCGGATGTAGTACTGGAGGCTGTAATAGACTTAATGTACACGACTGGTTACGCGATTTGCCTATTGACGATGCAGAGAGTCAATGTAAGGTTTTAGAAATCAGCTTCAAACAAGGAAGTCGCAAAGAATTTTATAGAAATTTAACTTTACAACATTTTGATAAAGGAGACTATGTAACAGTTGAAGGCGTTAATGGTTTTGATGTAGGCGAGGTTTCTATAACTGGTGAATTGGTGCGTGTTCAAATGAAAAAAAGAGGTGTGGATGAATTTAGTTCAGAAATGAAAAAAATTCTACGCCCAAGTAACGAAAGAGATGTTGAAGTATTCAAGATAAGTAAGAGCAGAGAAGCTGAAATGTTAGCTAAGAGTAGAGCGCATGCGATAGTACTTAAGTTAGCAATGAAATTGAGCGAAATTGAATTGCAAGCAGATGGCAAAAAAGCCACTTTCTTCTATACTGCCGACGACCGTGTTGACTTTAGAGAGCTTATCAGAATATTTGCCGGTGAGTTTAAAGTGAAAGTAGAAATGCGTCAAATTGGAATTAGACAGGAAGCTGCAAAGCTAGGCGGAATTGGAAGTTGTGGCCGTGAACTATGTTGTAGCACTTGGTTACATGACTTTAAGAGCGTTAACACTACTGCAGCTAGATATCAAAACTTATCAATCAATCAAACTAAATTAAGTGGTCAATGTGGCCGTTTAAAATGTTGTTTGAATTTTGAATTGGATACATATTTAGATGCTTTACAAGGATTCCCAGACTATGCAGACACTTTGCAAACACAAATGGGTCAAGCTTTCCTAATTAAGAAAGATATATTCAAGAATCTAATGTGGTACACCCTTCCTAATAACACAAAGCATTTCCCATTAACTATTGACCGTGTTAAGGAAATTAAGAACTTGAACAAACAAGGTATAGTTGTTGACGAATTAGAAGCTGTAGAATTAACTAATGGCAAGCCTAAGGAAGTGGAGCCAGACTTTGTAGATGTTGTGGGACAAATAAGCTTGAAGAGTTTAGAGAAAAATGACAGACGCAGAAGAGATCAACAAAGGAATAATGGTCCTAGACCAGAAGGTAATCGTCCTCAACAAAATTTCAGACCAAATGACGGACCAAATAATGGCCCAAGACCTCAGGGACCGAGACCACAAGGACCTGGCCCTTCAAGACAACAAGGACCACCAAGACCTCAAAGTCCTCGCCCGCCGCAAAATAATAGACCTCCTCAAAATGAGCGACCGCCGCAAAGCAATAGACCTAGTGGCAATAGACCAAATAGCGGTCAAAACGCTGGATCCGATAATGGTCCTTCAAAAAATTAAATACTAATAAAGTACCTTTAAGTACTAAATACGATCAAACAAAAGCCGCTCAAATTTTGAGCGGCTTTTGTTTTTCAAAGATTTGATTGTTTTAATAGATAGCTAAGCTTTAATTACAACTACCTAATTATATTTTTACAAATACCTTCTTATTTCTTTTTCCCTTTTTTTAATTTAACGATTACCACCCCATGTTTGTATTTAGTTCCAAATTTCGTAATGGCATCTGCTCCTTTATATACATCCATCGATTCAATAGTAGCTGTATTTATTTTTGTTACTTGTTCATAAGACATAGCTGTTCCGTCTACTAAATAAACAGGCAAGCTTGGGTCACTTTTAGCGTCTTTCGAATGTGCTTGTGCAGAAGCCGATAGCCCACTAACTAAAATACAAATTACGATAAGTATTTTTTTCATGTTGTTTATTTTTTAGATGTATAATTTTTCAAGTTGCTCATTAGTGAAGTCCATTAATTTTTTCACATAGTCGGGTGAAAAATTAAATTCTATTCCTGCTGTCTTGTATAATTCAGGCAATGTTTTTGTACCACCCAATGATAAAGCATTCATATAATTCTCTAAAGCTGCAGTTGGATTTTGTATATACTGCATCCACATACCTATTGCACCTAATTGTGCGATACCATATTCGATGTAATAAAAAGGCACTTCAAACAAGTGCAATTGACGTTGCCATCCTATAGAACGATATTGTTTTAAACCTGAGAAGTCAATACTCTTGGTTGAAAATTCTTTAACAATATTTTGCCATTCATTTGTTCTTTGTTGAATAGTGTGCATTGGATTTTCGTATACCCAATGTTGAAACTTATCAATAATTGCAATCCAAGGGAATATAGTAATAGTGCGCTCTAGCTGATGTTCTATGGCTCTATTCAATTCAGATTCATTATCGAAGAATGACTGCCAGTGATTCATTGAAAATAACTCCATAGACATACTTGCGACTTCTGCAATTTCCATTGGGTACTCTTTAAATGCGCTTAACGGCAATTGATGTGCTAAGAAAGAATGTATCGCATGTCCACCCTCATGCACCATAGTAGTAACGTCACTCATTTGACCAGCGGCATTCATAAATATAAATGGTGCTCCTGATTCTGTTAATGGACAATTATATCCTCCTGGTGCTTTTCCTTTTCTGCTTTCTAAATCAAAATGGTTTAATGCTTTCATCTTGCGTAAACAGTCTGCAAAGAAGGGATTCATTTGCTCAAAACAAGCTACTGATTTATTGTATAAATCTTCTCCGTCTGTGAATGGTCTTAATGGATTTGTGCCGGCTGGCTCAGCTTCCGTATCCCAAGGCTTCAATGTTGCTAATTCTAGTTTTTGTTTTTTGCGGGCATAAATTTTATCAATCAATGGCATCACATGTAACTTAACTGCTGCATGAAATTGGAAACAATCTTCTTTAGTATAGTCGAATCTTCCAAGTTCTACAAACTTATAATCTCTATAGTTTGCAAAGCCTGCATTCACCGCCACCTGATGCCTTTTTTGTACCAAGTCGGTAAATAAATTATGCATGGCTTCCTGATCCTGTAAACGACGATCTTGAATTTTTCGATAGGCTTCTTCTCTCACCGCTCTATCCTCATGTTCTAAAAATTTAGCTGCTTGTTGCAAAGTAAATTCCGCACCCTCCATTTGAATGGTCATCTTTCCAGCAATAACGCCATATTGTTGTTGCAAAACACTTAAGTCTGCTTGAATTGCAATATTCTCGGTTCTAAATAATTCAATACTTTTTTTAACGGCACGTAAATATGTAAAATACTCCTTGCTATCTAATTCAGCAGTATAAGGCGAATTAATTAATTTTTTATTTAATGCGTCCGCATAAGGCTGCATCTTAGGTTGTATTTCCATACAGAAATAAGTGAAAGCGTCTTCTAAAGCTTTGTCTGTAGTATCACAAGTCATTTTAATTTGTCTCCAACAAGCATCTTCACTAATAAATGCTTCTAATTCACTTAAGTCTTTTAACCATTTTTCAAGCATTTCCTTGTTATCAATAGGCCTGTCGGTCAATTCTGTAAAAAAGGGCTCAATACTTTCCCAATTAGTTAATGTAAATTCTGCAGGCAGGTAATGATGTGCCAATTTTTGAATGTCTGCCGTTCTAAGCATAAGATGAAATTTTAAGATGCAAATTTACTACTTTTACACACTTTAAAATTGTTAATTAGTGGCTGATATTACGATTCATTTACTTCCAGATCATATTGCAAACCAAATTGCAGCCGGCGAGGTGATTCAAAGACCCGCTAGTGCTGTAAAAGAGCTTTTGGAAAATGCCGTAGACGCTGGAGCAACTGAAATTAAATTAATCGTAAATGACGCAGGCAAGGCCTTGATTCAGGTAATTGACAATGGGAAAGGAATGAGTCCTGTGGATGCTCAAAATGCCTTTGCAAGACATGCAACCAGTAAAATTAGTACTATTGAAGACCTTTTTCAGATTCGTAGTATGGGTTTTAGAGGAGAAGCGTTGGCTTCCATTGCGGCTGTGGCTCAAGTAAGTTTAAAGACCAAAAGAGCCGACGATGAATTAGGTTTTGCAGTAGAAGTAGAAAATAGCAAAATTATTGCTTCCAGTGCGGTTGCGCATCCTATTGGCACTAGCATAAGTATGAAGAATTTGTTTTTCAATGTACCGGCAAGACGCAATTTTTTAAAAAGCAATTCTGCAGAGCTTAAGCATATAATAGAAGAATTTACTAGAGTGGCACTTGCTTTTCCCGAAGTATTTTTTAGTTTTAGTAATAATGGCCAAGAAGTATTTCACTGGGACGGAGGAAGTTTCAAACAAAGAGCTATTCAGGTTTTAGGAAATTCCTACCAAACAAAATTAGTGGCCGTTGGCGAGAATACAGATTACTTAACCATAACTGGCTTTGTTGGCAAACCAGACACTGCAAAAAAAACAAGAAGCGACCAATACTTTTTTGTAAACCGCCGTTTTATTAAGAGCGCCTATTTACACCATGCAGTGGCCAATGCCTTTGAAGGATTATTACCAAAGGAAAGTTACCCAAGTTATATTTTATATATTGACGTAGACCCTGCACAAGTAGATATTAACGTGCATCCTACTAAACAAGAAATAAAATTTGAAGACGATAAAATAATTTACGCATTTGTTCAAGCAGCTGTTAAACATGCACTTGCTCAATTTAGTATCGCTCCTTCTTTAGACTTTTCATTAGACGCCAATATTCAATCTTTGGATGCCATTCAAAAGCCATTAGGAGAGGACAATGTAAGAAGTGTAACTAGCAGCTCTTTGTACGAAGGATTTACAAAAAAAAATCAAGCACATTTTATTCCAAAGTCTAGTGGTGCAGGAAACCAAAATTGGAAAAGCTTTTTTACAGACTTACCTACAGCATCCGATTTGTCACAAACTCAACAATTAGGAAACGAGCAATTGGGAGAAGAAAACTATATCATTAAATCTTCTTCCATGGGTTTGTATGAAAAGGAAAAAGGTTTGGCTATTTTAAAGGATGCGACTTTACTACAAATTCATAATACTTATATCATAGCACCTGCTACTAGCGGATTTTTAATGGTGAACCAGCAGTTAGCGCACGAGCGCGTATTATATGAAAAATATCAAAAGGCAAGTATACAACCACATGCTACTCAAAAAAGCTTATTCCCTGTAGTACTTGAACTAAGCGCAACAGACACGGTACTTTTGGAAGAGATTATCCCAGACCTTGCTTTAATAGGTTATGAAATAGAAACCTTTGGACCCAATAGTTTTATCATACAAGGTATACCTGCCGACGTAGAATCAGGTAATGAAAAACATGCTATTGAATTACTACTAGAACAGTTCAAGCATTTTACTGCCGACGTTAAATTTAGTAAAAGAGAAAAATTAATTCGTTGTATGTCTAGGCAGATGGCGATAAAGAATGGCAAACAATTGACGCAATTAGAAATGCATAGTTTGATTGACGCGCTTAATGATTGTGAGACTCCTAATATTACAGCTTCTGGCGCTCCTACTTATATCTCTTTTAAGGAAGATTATTTAGACAGTTTATTTAGCAAGTAACTATTACTACACTGTTAAATTATTCCACTGAGTTTTAAATTTAAGTATGGGATTAATTCCCTTTTGCAATTATAGTTAAATAAGCTTCAACTGCCTTTCTAACTTGACCACTTGACTTACTCATGTGATTACCAACTAATACAGAGAAGTATAATTTTTGATGCTTTTGAGTATAAATAAATCCACTTAATGCAACTTGCCCTCCAAGGGTTCCTGTTTTTGCGTAAACTTCGCCAGGGAAATTTTTATAATAAGAACTTATAGTTCCTTCCCCTCCTTTCTCGAAAATATTTTTCACCCTATCTTCTCCAAACTTTGTTTGCATTTGCTTTAATATAGCAATATAGTTTTCGGGAGTGTTTAAATTATATCTACTAAGTCCGCTACCATCTGTCCATCGCATTGGTTGTGGCAAATTAGCAAACTCGGTTTTTGTTATGGTATCAATAATGGCAGCATCGTCCATTCTACCTAATACTTGTTCACTAGCCATCAATAATACTTGTTCTGCATAAAAATTATCACTTCGAAGCATCATAATTTTTAACAAAGTATCTGTTGGAACCGTTTTGATGATTTTAGTTTGTGCTGTTGACGGGAATATTCCTATCTGAATTGGCAGTTTCAGGGTATCATTTAAACCTACTGTTTGGTATTGATACCTATTCCCTAAAAAAGGCATTCTGGATCTTTCCACTTGATATTCCTCCCCTCTGTCATTCCAAGCCCAGCCATCTCCAAACACCCCGAATTTATCTTTGGCATTAAATGGACAAATTACAATTTGCTTTTTTGTACTCTTTATTAAGTCGACAATGGGTTGATACTTAAAGTCGGGATGCATAAAACTCGGATCACCTTGTGGAAATAAAAATAAAGTATCTGCATTTTCTGCCATTTTCCATCCTGGCAAAGAATCCCCTAAATATTGTAACGCAATATAAGTGGCTAATATTTTTACATTACTTGCAGGTGTAAAATTATGATCACTTTGATATTTTGTAATCCATTCCCCCTTAGAGTCATTGTATATGGCAATACCCACATGTGCTCCTTTTAATGCAGGCTCTTTGATGAATGTTTTCTGTGCTTGCATAATAGAGCAAGACGACATTAACAATAAAGCAAATGCTGAAAAAATACAATGAATTGAAAAATTTATTCTCTTTCTAATGCTCTTAACCATCTTTCTGGTATTTCGTTATCGGAAGCTACTAAATAATCTTTATAACTGCAGGGAGCCCAGTCATTATTATGCATTTGCATCCACCATCTACCAGTACTTTTGCTTTGTAAAAAATTTGTTTCTATATCTGAAAAGGCAATATGAAATTCTTTGAATCGATCTGAATTTGTTAAAGGAGCTTCTTTTTTACCTTTCTGAACCCCGTCTATTATATACCAAATCATTTGAGCTATTTGAGTAGCCGTCATATTATTTCTATCTAATTCTGCTTGGTAACCAAACAATCCTATAGAACTTGTTTTCCAACTCATTCCTGCGTATTGCATTAGCACGCATGCCTCTTCTCCATTGAAACCATTAGGCGTGATAATATTAGCAGGGGCTTGCGCATTTTGTACAGCACTTATATCAAAACTCATCATGTGACTATCTCTAATCACTGGCTCCATTTCTTCAATATCTTCTCTCACTACTCCCAATCTAAAACAATCAAACCTTAACTTGTCAATAGTCTCTAACATATGCGGATGCATAAAATAACTTTGAAAACCAATATGCGAGTAATGATTCAAATGATTTGGTAACCCAGTAAACAATTCTTCTAAAAAATGATCTGCCGGCAAGCGCGCTTCTAAGTCTAAGTCAATTTTAGCATCTACTACTACTGCATTAACTAAAGTTGGGATAGAAGTATACGCGTTATATTGAGGCAACGTTAAGTCATGAGAGCCTCCAATTATGATTACTTTTTTATTTTGTAAAATCAGCTCGGAAATTACAGTTCTTAGTGCAGCATAGCTGTCTTGAATGGATTGCCCAAGTCTTACATTGCCTAAATCTGCAATGGTCACTTGTGAATGCCAATAATACAAACTATATAGAGCTGTCCTAATTCCGTCAGCGGCCGCATGTTCATTTAAAGCATAACCACCTCCTCTCGTTTCTCCAGCACCAATAATTACAATATCAGCGTCGGTAATATCTGGTAATTCATTTTCATTCACCTTTATATGCTTACCCAACTGCGTATCTCTATAACCCTCGTCATTAGACAAAATTGCCAAATTTACAGGCTGTAGAAAATCAAGAATGGAAGACAAAGACATGGGCTATAATTAACTACTTTACTAACGCATAATTAACTAAAAGATTGTCTATTGACTGTGGAAAATAAAAAATTAGGCCTGATTCGGCATAGAAAAGGTGAAAATACTTCCCTTGGGTTGATGGTCCTTAATTGTTACACTACCATTATGAAACTGGGCTATTTTTTTACACAGAAATAATCCTAGGCCGGTACCCTTTGTGGATCTTGTAAATTCTGCACCTACTCTGTAGAATTTTTCAAACACTTTTTCTCTTTCGTTTGACGGTATACCTTGACCTGCATCCTTTACACTTAATACAGTGTTTGTTTCATTTTGTGAAAGTTCAATTTGAATTGGAAATTCAATGGGCGAATACTTATGTGCATTATCCATTAAATTATTTAACATCAATTGCAATAATAAAGGCTCACCTTGAATATATACGTCTTCCTGAATTTGAATATCCAATAATCGATTAGGGAATCTTTCTTGAAAAGATTTAATTGCCAATTGAGTAATTGTAGTTAAATCTATTTCTTGTTTATTCTGCCGATACTCGTCTAAATCTAATTGCGATGCTAATAATATATTATTACAAAGACTATCCAGTCTTTGTGTTTCTTTTAAAGAATTTGCTAAGAGTTGTTTTTGTTGTTCCGGACTCAATGTTCTTTTTATAAGTGTCTCTATATTCAATTGCGTTACAGCAATGGGAGTTTTTAATTCATGTGTCACCGCCATCATGAAATTTTGCTGCTGGTTGGAGTACCTAATCTGTTTTAACAATGACCGATAAACATATATAGCACCCAATAAGAATAGAAACAAAAACGTAACTCCTTCTCCTAAGTATTGTTTTCTTTTTCTGTCCTGAAATGTTTGAATGTATTTCGACTTAGCTGCAATGGCAGGGTCATTGGATTGAATGGATCCAAATTGAATATTTGCAATTTGATCGTTTTGTTTTTCTAATGAAACATACCACCAAACAAAAGCAGCAATCATATAGGTTAGAAACACCCAATAGATAATACTTACAAATTTTAATTTATTTATTTTAAGAGAATTTCTCATGGTCTTACTTTTTCTACACGTATACCGGTAGATAAAATATTTTGAAGTGGGTCTTCGCGCATTGTATGTTGCACACTAAAATGACATATACCCTTGTGGAATTTAATTGCCTTAGGTGTAATTGGAATTCGTTGATCATAAATGTCATCCATGCCAGTTCCTAACCAGCCATTTAAGTCGTCAGCTAAATTCAAATTCAAAGTTTGCTTAACAAGGGTATCTCCTGGCGCTTTCATGTCAACTTGAATCCAAATATTCTTATAATGATATGCATTATGATGCCTAATTACAAAGAACACTTTATACATTGAATTGGTGTCTTCAATATTAAACTGATACCCATTAATGGTTTTAGCTGACCATTGGTGATCAGGGAGAAAGGTATTTTGCTCGTATAAGGTTGCTGTTTTACAACTAGTAACCAGCATCATTACAACAACTAAATAAATACTTATGGACTTAAAAAAAGTCATTTTATAAAACGTTTAAGATTTGTTCTTTTGCTTTTTCTAATTCATCCTTCATTTGAATCACCGCCTTTTGAATATCCACGTCATTCGCTTTAGAACCTGTTGTGTTAATTTCTCTTCCCATTTCCTGTAAAATAAAAGAAAGCTTCTTGCCTTTTGAAGGGTCCGCCTCTTTTAAGATAGTATTAAAATATGCACAGTGATTGGCTAAACGAACACGTTCTTCTGAAATGTCTATTTTTTCAATATAATATATCAACTCTTGTTCTAAACGATTCGTATCATATTTGTCGGCACCAATATGTTGCTCTAATTGTTTCAATAAATTCTCTTTCACCTTCGACCTTCTATTAGGTTCAAATTTTTCTATTACCGCTTGTTGCTCTGAAATTGCAGCAACTCTTTCTACCAAATCTTTTTCAATTGATTTTCCCTCGTCTCTTCTATGATTCATTAAATGTGTAATGGCTTGTAATAATACACTATAAAGTGCTTTCCATTCTTCTTCCGAAATAACTTCATTTGTAGAAGAAATTACGTCTGGCATTTTTAGTATTGTACTCAAAATATTATCTGTTCCAATACCCAGTTCACTCGCTAATTCTGCAATAGGCTGAAAATATGATTTAGCCAGTTCCTTATTAACACTCACTGGCTTTGAGACACCATTCGACTTTATATTAATATTACATTCTACACTTCCGCGAAGTATTACTTCATTCAGTTTATTTCTAATCTCAATTTCGTAAGGTTTTAATAAGGAAGGTATATTTAAACGCAGGTCAAATTGCTTGCCGTTTAAAGACTTTACCTCAACTATAAAAATTTTATCATTGAAATTTAATTCAGCTCTACCATAACCCGTCATTGAATATAACATAGTGTACCAATTTGTAAAAGTCACTAAAGGTATTTAAAAATCAATACCTACCCAATTCCTTTTACTTAGCTCGTATTTTGCATAATCAAAGGTATATAGTTTACCTGGTCGGTGGGTAACATTAATCTCCATTTCATTACTGTCCAATAATAAGCCCATACTAGCAAATTTCTTTCTAAAATTTCTTCTGTCTAATTTGGTATTTAAAATTGCCTCGTATACGTTTTGTAATTGTCTCAAAGAAAATTTTTCTGGTAATAAACTCAATGCCAATGGATGTTCCTGTATTCTTTTTTGCAACCATTTATAAGCATAATCCAAAATAGCCTTATGGTCAAATGCCATTGTATCAATTTGATTCACCGCATGCCATTTTAATTCATTTTCATGAATCTTCATTTCATGATGCTTAAAATTCAATAGGGAAGCATAAACGGTTGTAACTACCCTCCCCCCGGGATGCCTGCCAATTTTACTGAATGTATGCACTTGTTCTAAATATACGTTTTGCATGCCCGTACGTGCCATTAAAACCCTATTTGCGGCAACGTCTAAGTCCTCATTGGAATGAACCATGTCCCCCAATAAGGATAATTGATCCTTATATTGGTCCAAATCACTTTTGATAAGCAATACTTTTAGCGCATTATCTTCAAATGCAAATATGACACAGTCCACTGTTAAAGGTACTTTGGGGTACGAATTCACAAGTATGGCAGCATCTTTATTGAAGCCATCGGTGACTCCAATTATAGATTTATTGTATTCTAGCATAAGCAATCGTAGAAATAATCGTTCTAGTTACCAAAATACGAAATAAAAGAATAAAACAAATTGTATTTTAGCAGACATTTTCAAGCATGTACACAAAAGCCCAAATTCAAAGTCTTCAAACCCTTACCAAGGATTACTTGCAAAACCCTCACAATATTCAGTTAGGGGCACTTAAGCAAGTACTTAAATTTCATGAATACCAGTATTATGTAGCAGCCACACCCTTAATTAGCGACTATGAATATGATTGTCTATATCAGGAATTATTGGCTTTAGAAGGTGCTAGCCCCTCCCTTATTACAAAAGACTCTCCTAGTCAGCGCGTTGGAAGTAGTTTAAATGAAAGCTTCACAACCGTTCCACACTTAGTTCCTATGTTGAGTTTGGAGAATAGTTATAATGCTGAGGACCTTTTAGATTTTGACCGAAAAGCTAGGGAAGGCGCTGGCTTAGATCAGATTATATATTGTGTTGAACCAAAATTTGATGGTGCGAGTATATCATTGGTTTATGAAAACGATTTATTAGTTCGTGCGTGTACAAGAGGAGATGGAATTGCAGGAGACGACATTACGCAGAATATTAAACAGATCAAGTCTATTCCATTAAGTATCCCTTTGTCTGAATTTGGCATTATGCAAATGGAAATTAGAGGCGAGGTTATCATGAGTAAAAAATCATTTACTGATTTTAACAATAAACTAAAGGCTAAGCAATTAGCCACACTGGCGAATCCAAGAAACGCGGCCGCAGGTGCTATAAGAATGAAGGACCCTAAAGAGGTTGCGGAAAGAAATTTAGACGCATTTATTTATCACATAAGTTATTATAATTTAAAAGCAGATGTTCCTGTACCAACACTTTTAGAAACACATAGTGGCGCCTTAGAACTATTATGGGGAATGGGTTTTAGGTCACCGCAAAAAGAGAAAAAATTAATCCAAGGTATTCAAGGAGTGATAGATTTCTGTGGTGTTTTTGAAATTGAACGTGATAAATTACCTTATGAGATTGATGGATTAGTGATAAAAATTAATGATTTTTCCTTACAAGAAAAATTAGGCATGACTTCACACCATCCAAGATGGGCCATTGCTTACAAGTTTAAAGCAAGACAGGCAACCACCATTTTAGAAAATGTAGAGTTTCAGGTTGGTCGTACTGGAGCTGTAACACCTGTTGCAAAATTACAGGCAGTTGCTATTGGCGGTGTAACCGTGTCAAGTATATCTATGCATAACGAGGACTACATTAAAGAAAAAGATTTAAGACTAGGCGATACCGTAATTATAGAAAGAGCTGGAGATGTAATACCCCAAATAGTACATTCAATTCCAGCGCTTCGAAAAGGAAATGAAAAAATTATCGAATTCCCTACAAGCTGCCCTGTATGTGATTACACTTTGGAGAAAGAAGAAACAGAAGCGGTATGGAGATGTAATAATCCATTATGTACTGCACAAATTGTGGAGCGTATAATTCATTTCGTAAGTAAGGATGCACTAGATATCAAAAACTTTGGAGACGCTAATATTAGAAAGTTTTATGAATTAGGATTATTAAAAAATATTCCTGAAATATATCATCTAGACTTTGAAACCATTAGTACGCTAGAAGGATTTGGAAAAAAGAGCGTTGATAATTTAAAAACTGCTATTACTGCTTCCATGTCGCAGCCTTTATATAGATTAATATATGCACTAGGTATTCGCTTTGTTGGAGAGACTACTGCAAAAACAGTTACAACCCATGTGCACCATATTTTAGATTTGCAAAACTTTAGCGAAGAACAATTACAGTCATTCGAAGATGTGGGTGTAAAAGTGGCTAAGAGTATTTATCATTATTTCCATGAGGAAAAAAATATAGCACTCATTAAAGAGCTGGAAGCAGCTGGTTTAAATATGATTCAACAGCAAATTCAAGCAGCTGACGGAAACCTTTCTGAATTAAATTTTTTATTCACCGGAACCCTTACCCAACTAAAGCGCTCAGATGCAGAAGCGATGGTAGAAGTTAGAGGTGGGCATATTCTAAGCGGTGTGAGTAGTAAATTAAATTATTTAGTAGTGGGAGAGGACGCAGGGAGTAAATTAGAAAAAGCAAAAAAAATAGCGACTATAAAAATAATTACGGAGGCAGAATTTGTAGAATTGATTAAAAATTAATTTTTTGTTACGCAGGCATCATACAATTCTGTAGCGAACTTTCGAGCACAGCGTAGCTAATAAGATAAGAAGATGAGCCTACCAAACGTAAAATTAATATTGAATCGAAAATTTATAATGCAATTAAAATTATAGCGCATGCGAGCAGAGAGCGAAGAATTAGTATGCAGCATGCGACCAATCTCAATAAAAGGGAATCCTTTTATTGAATAGCTCTGAAATAAAATACCCCCAAAAAGCATATCACTTAATGGGGGCAGTCAATACAAGGGCTTCTATTTATTTGAACTAGATAATTCCTTTACTTACAAGATGTTCAGCAATCTGCACTGCATTGGTAGCAGCACCCTTACGTAGGTTGTCACTTACAATCCACATGTTTAATGTTTTAGCCTGTGTTTCGTCGCGACG
The DNA here is from genome assembly GCA_947452555.1 of Bacteroidota bacterium. Lineage (GTDB taxonomy): Bacteria > Bacteroidota > Bacteroidia > Chitinophagales > Chitinophagaceae > Sediminibacterium. The sequence goes on along the minus strand of CANGDH010000003.1, from coordinate 157,018 downwards.
TAAACGACCTACAAAAACTTCATCCTTTTCATGTGCCCATAATGGCATTGGATAAATTTGAGCCGCGTCGTCTTGTTGAACAATAATACCTGGTGCAGCAGCTAATTCAGCAATCAGTTCCTTTAAATCAAATTCATTTTCAAATTCTACATTTACGCTTTCACTATGACCTCCCATTACTGGAATACGCACGGTGGTAGCAGTCACTTTTATTGCATCATCCTGCATAATTTTAGCAGTCTCTTTTACCATTTTCATTTCCTCTTTTGTGTAGCCGTTCTCTAAAAACACATCAATTTGTGGAATTGCATTCAAATCGATTTGGTATTTGTACGCCATTTGGTCTGCACTTAATGGAGTGCCATTTCTTTCCGCCATTAATTGATCAACAGCTAACTTTCCAGTACCTGTAACACTTTGGTAAGTACTCACAATGACTCTTTTAATTTTATACTTTGCATGTAATGGTTGCAAAGCCACCACCATTTGAATAGTAGAGCAGTTTGGATTTGCGATAATCATATCGTCAGCAGTTAAAACAGATGCATTTACTTCTGGGACTACTAGTTTTTTTGTAGGGTCCATTCTCCAAGCAGATGAATTATCAATTACACGAATACCCGCAGCAGCAAATTTTGGTGCCCACTCTGTAGATGTTCCACCACCTGCCGAAAATAAAGCCACATCAGGTTTTGCAGCAATTCCATCTTCCATTCCAACCACTTTATAAGCTTTACCCTTGAACATTACTTCCTTGCCTGCAGAACGTGCAGAAGCCACTGGAATTAATTCAGTTATTGGAAAATTTCTCTCTGCTAGTACTTGTAACATTTTTGTGCCTACTAGCCCTGTGGCACCTACTACTGCAACTTTCATTTTTTTTATTTTAATATTTAACTATTCATGTTATAAAATTTAAGACCTTATATGGACTTAAAAAGAAAAAGCCTTCCATTTTAGTGGAAGGCTTTTGAGTATATTTTTTAGCATACAACAATCAGCACCTTCCTCTTAGAGTGGTTTCTTAATTTGTTTTGTATGTTTATTATTTGTCATTTTCTTGGTTATTGATATTACTATCGGACACGAAATTAATTCGATTCCAACATATCACCAAATTTATACTAATTCAATCTCAAAATTAACTAACTGAACAAACGATTGTATGCGTTCTTTGATGTCTGCTGCGTTAATCTCTGTTAACCTTTGTGTGCCAAATTTTTCAACACAGAAGCTAGCCATAGCGCTACCTACAATGATTGCAGACTTCATGTTATTAAATGAAATGTCCTTAGTCTTAGCGAGATGCGCTACAAATCCACCAGCAAATGTATCACCAGCACCTGTTGGATCAAATACCTCTTCTAATGGTAAAGCTGGTGCAAAAAACACTTCATTTTCATGAAATAATAATGCGCCATGCTCCCCTTTTTTGATAATTACATATTTAGGACCCATTGTCATAATTTTCTTAGCCGCTTTCACTAAACTATATTCACCTGTCAATTGTCTTGCTTCACTATCATTAACTGACAAAACATCAACTAAACTAATAGTATGTTTCAAATCGTCCATCATAATATCCATCCACAAATTCATCGTGTCCATAACGATTAATTTAGGACGGGTTTTCATTTGATTTATTACACTGCTTTGTACTGATGGTACTAAATTACCTAACATTAAAATCTCACAATCTTGATAACTGTCCGGAACTACAGGTGTAAAGTTTTCCAATACGTTCAATTGAGTGTCCAAAGTATCGCGGGTATTCATATCCATATGATACTTACCACTCCAGAAGAATGTTTTTTCGTCTTTCTTAATTTGCACACCTTCTAAGTCAACACCACGTGCAGTTAAAGCATCTAATTGCGCTTGTGGAAAATCACCACCAACCACTGAAATTTGTTTTACGGGTGTAAAATTGGTTGCGCACCAAGCAATATAAGTGGCTGCTCCGCCAATAATTTTATCACTTTTACCGAAAGGTGTTTCAATGGCATCAAAAGCCATAGAGCCTACTACTACTAAAGACATGAGTTTAATTTTATTTTCAGCTGCAAAACTACGATTTTTTTAGCCGTTAACACAACTGATTGATAATCAGAAAACTAACGAAATGTGTATTTTATTTAAAAAATAGTGTACCTTTTAAGTAATAATTCGATAATTTCGAACTAACGAATTCACTATTTTAACTGTTTTTATGGCAAGAATTAAAACTGAAAAGAACCTTTCTAGGAAGGACGTTATTGTAAGTAAGGCTGCAACATTGTTTAGAGAAAAAGGCTACAAAGCAGCAAGTATGCGTGATTTAGCAGAAGCAGTGGGTGTAGAAGCCGCTAGTTTATACAACCATATTAAGTCAAAAAGTGAACTTTTACACGAGTTGGTCTTTAATGTAGCCAACCGATTTGTAATAAAAATAGACGAAGTAGAGTCAGAGCCAATTAGTTCACTACAAAAAATGGAAAAATTGCTACGTTTCCATATTGGTGAAATGATCAATCATTATGAGGAAGTATATGTAAGTGATAGAGAATGGAAGCATTTATCCGATCCTTATTTATCCAATTATCAAAATCAACGTAGAGTATATCGCAAGCGCTTAGCAGCAATTATTGAAGAAGGGATACGTAATAAAGAGATCAAGGCAATTGATGCTCCAACCGTGGTATTAATCTTCTTACACGCAGTAAGCGGTATTGAAAGCTGGCATAGATCTACTAAAAAAATAAGTGCCGAAGAATTAGAACAAAATATGGTAGCTATTTTGATTGATGGCTTAAAAGCATCAAAATAATTCCAATAAACATATCAAACTGAATACTTGAAAGCCTCATTTTTAATGGGGCTTTCTTAATTTAAAGCTGCAAAGACTAAGGATTGTTTTACCTTTGTAGTTAATAGTAATACAGGTGTCAGAAAAAAACTTCATTGATTATATCAGAATTTTCGCCCACAGTGGTCATGGTGGTGCGGGTTGTAAACATTTTTTAAGAAATAAACTTACAGCCCAAGGTGGACCAGATGGTGGCGACGGAGGTCGTGGTGGTCATATTATACTTAGAGGTAATTCCCAGTTATGGACTTTACTGCATTTAAGATATCATAAAAACGTAATAGCTCAGAATGGAGAGAATGGAAGTAAAAACAACTGTACCGGTAAAGATGGAAAGGATGTTATTATTGAAGTTCCTTTAGGTACCATTGCTAAAGACGAAATAACAGGAAAAATTGAAGCCGAAATTTTAAATGACGGTCAAGAATATATTTGGATGCGTGGCGGACGTGGTGGTTTAGGCAATAGCAATTTTGCAACACCTACACAACAGGTTCCAGAATATGCACAACCTGGAGAGGAAGGGGTTGAAGGTTGGAAGCAAATTGAATTAAAAGTATTAGCCGATGTTGGTTTGGTAGGTTTTCCAAATGCTGGAAAATCTACTTTACTTTCTTCCATTACTGCAGCTAAACCAAAAATTGCTAATTACGCATTTACTACTTTAACTCCTCAACTTGGGATGGTAGCGTATCGTGATAGCCGCTCATTTTGTATTGCCGATTTACCTGGAATTATTGAAGGTGCTGCAGAAGGGAAAGGCCTAGGACATCGCTTTTTAAGGCATATCGAAAGAAATGCAGTATTATTATTTTTGATTCCTGCAGACTCAAGTGATCATAAAAAAGAATTCGAAATTTTAAAGAACGAGTTAAATGAATTCAATCCAGAATTACTACAAAAAGAATTTATTATAGCTATTAGTAAATCAGATTTATTAGACCAAGAGTTGATGGACGAAATAGAAAAAGAATTACCAGCTAATATTCCACATATTTTTATCTCTTCTGCTATCAATAAAAATCTGACCGAGTTGAAAGATTTGTTATGGACAACATTGAATAAGCCAATTCAATAAAAATTGAAAAGTAAAATACAAATAACTAAAAAGGCCCTGATTAATCAGGGCCTTTTCTATTTTCAATTAGTTTTAAATACTAATTATTGTTTTGCTTAGTTGCTTTGCTACGATCGTTCTCATCCAATATAGATTTACGCATACGAACTGACTTTGGAGTCACTTCAATGCATTCATCAAATTGAATATACTCCATACATTCTTCTAATGTATATTGAATTTTTGGAGTAATACGAACACTATCATCACTACCACTCGCACGGTGGTTAGTTAATTTCTTCATCTCCACAGCATTGATATTTAAATCACCTGGCTTAATATGCTCTGCTAATACTTGACCAGCATATACTTCCTCGCCTGGCTCAATAAAGAAGCGACCTCTATCTTGTAATTTGTCAATTGAATAAGCTGTTGTTGTACCACCAGTCTTAGCTATCAATACCCCATTACTTCTTCCAGGGATATGTCCTTTCCAAGGCTTGTATTCGTGGAAACTGTGAGCCATTACAGCTTCACCAGCAGTTTGTGTTAACATTTGAGAACGTAAACCTATCAATCCTCTTGCAGGAATATCAAACTCTAAGTGTTGCATTGTTCCTTTAGATTCCATGATTAACATTTCGCCTTTCTTTTGAGTAACTAAGTCAATTACTTTACCGCTAAAATCAGCAGGAACGTCAACAACTAATATTTCAAACGGCTCATGTTTTTTACCATCAACGTCTTTAACTAATACTTGAGGATTTCCAACAGTCAACTCATATCCTTCACGACGCATTGTTTCAACCAATACACCTAAGTGCAAGATACCACGACCAAATACCAAGAAGCTATCAGCACTATCCGTTTCTTCAACTCTTAATGCTAAGTTCTTTTCAGTTTCTTTCATCAAACGATCACGTATGTGACGAGAGGTAACAAACTTACCTTCTTTACCAAAGAATGGTGAGTTATTAATACTGAAAGTCATACTCATTGTAGGTTCGTCCACACTGATAACTGGTAAAGCTTCAGGATTTTCTGGATCAGCAATAGTATCACCAATGTTGAAATCTTCTAGCCCAACTACTGCACATAAGTCACCAGAAACAACTTCTGTTACCTTACGCTTACCCATTCCTTCAAATACGTATAATTCTTTAACCTTATTTCTTTTAATACTACCATCCGCTTGCACTAACACAATATTTTGTCCTTCTTTTATTGTTCCTCTTTCTACTTTACCAATAGCAATACGACCTAAGAAAGAAGAATAATCTAATGAAGTGATTTGCATTTGAGTATGTCCTTCTTTAACATCAGGACCCGGAACATATTTTAAGATACCATCCATTAAAGGAGTAATGTCTTCACATTGCGTTAAACTATCGTTGAACCAACCGTTTTTACCACTACCATAGAAAGTAGGGAAATTCAATTGTTCTTCTGTAGCATCTAAATTGAAAAATAATTCGAATACTGCATCATGCACTTCGTCAGGACGACAGTTTTCTTTATCCACTTTATTAATGATTACAATTGGCTTTAAATTTAATTGTAATGCTTTTTGTAAAACGAAACGAGTTTGAGGCATTGGTCCTTCAAAGGCATCCACCAACAAACAAACACCGTCTGCCATTTTTAATACACGCTCTACTTCACCACCAAAGTCACTGTGACCTGGTGTGTCAATAACGTTAATTTTAACGCCTTTGTAAGTTACAGAAGCGTTCTTACTTAAGATAGTGATACCTCTTTCACGCTCAAGTTCATTACTATCCATAATCAAGTCTCCAGTCTCCTGGTTGTCTCTGAATACTTTAGTTGCGTGTAGAATTTTGTCCACCAAAGTTGTTTTACCGTGGTCAACGTGGGCTATAATAGCGATGTTTCTTATTTCCATGTACTGTTTTGAGGCTGCAAAGGTACGCCGTTTACAGTCCTAAAAAAAACAAAAGGGGAAAAAGGATAGATTAGATTTAGACTCTAATATATATTTTATATTTATCTAATATATAACCAAGTAACCAGCAAACTAACATAAAGCTTAAAGCAAAAGCAAGGGATGCCCAATAATTAGCTAAATGAGCGAAACTATTGGTGTAAATCCACTCGAAAACAGTAGATTCTCCTATTTTGAAGGTATTTAGGCAAATTGCTAAGATTTCAGAAAATAGATAAATAACCAGTGGATTTTTACCAAATGTCTCAAAAAAGCTAGAAAATTGTAATTGACGTTGTAACTCTATTCTATAAATGATAGTGCCAATTATAATCATATCTAAGCCGACAGTTAACATTACAAAACTACTTGACCATAGTTTTTTATTAATAGGGAACTGATAATTCCACATAAAGCCTAAAAACACGAACCCTGCTCCCCACATAATTAAATGAGTAAGCCCTTCATATGTCTTACCTTTTTCTTGAATGAATTTTCCAACTCTAAATCCAATTAAAACATTCACAATTGCTGGAAGGTTACTCAAAAGTCCTTCAGGATCAAATGCAATACCTTCTCCATGATACATATGACTTTCGCCTAGTAAAAATTTATCTAATTGAATACCCGCATTGCCAAGCATAGTCAATTCTGCTCCTGGTGTTCCAAAATGCATACAGATATACCAATATGCTAAAAGTAAAACGCCTGAAACAACCATCACCACTCTCTCATGCATATAATAAGCAATTAGAGATGCAAGTCCATATGATAAAGCAATTCTTTGCAGCACACCTAAAATTCTAGTATCGGACAATGGACCAGTGAATGGGAACCAGTACATTAAATAGCCCAATAAAAAAATGAGTGCGGTTCTTTTTAAAATTTTATATAGTACCGTTGCATTTGATAACTTTTCCCATTTAGGTAATACAAAACTCATAGAATTTCCAACAGCAAAAAGAAAGGAAGGGAACACTAAATCAGTTGGTGTAAAACCATTCCACCCAGCATGCATAAAAGGAGCAAATGTCATTGCACCGTCGCCTGGTGTATTTACAATAATCATTAAACAAATGGTCATACCTCTAAATACATCAAGAGATAAAAATCGTTGATTTGACATAGCTTCGTTTTTTGGAGGTATTAAGATACACAAAATATTTTTTTAAAGAAATGTAATTTGAGTAGCTTTAATTCAAATTCAAAATTATGCGTGCTTTAAAGATTAGCATTACCCTAATAGCAGTTGTAGTAATTGTATATTTTTTAGGCCCACAGCCTCCAAAACCAAATTTCAATTATACGCTCCCTCTCATTGCGGACAGTTCTAATATGGACAGCTATGTAAGGACTATCGAGCAGGAACATAAAATTAAACCCAATAATGAAGCAAAAATAATATGGGCAGACAGTACCCATACTGTTACTGAATATGCTATTGTTTACTTACATGGATTTAGTGCTAGCCAAATGGAAGGAGCACCTGTGCATCAAAATATAGCGAAGCAATTTCATTGTAATTTATATTTAGCAAGACTTGCCGAACATGGCATTGATACAACCGAAGACATGCTAAATTTAACTGCAGAAAATTATTGGGAATCCGCAAAGCAAGCCTACGCGATTGGAAGAAAATTAGGAAAGAAAGTGATTTTAATGAGCACTTCAACTGGAGGGACATTATCTTTACAATTAGCTGCCGCTTACCCTGAAATTGCTGGACTCATAATGTACTCGCCTAATATTGAAATAAACAATCCAGCTGCCCCTTTATTAAATAATCATTGGGGATTACAAATTGCAAGACTTGTAAAAAAAGGCAACTATGCTGACATTCCATTTACCAACCCTAGCTATCCTAAATATTGGAATACTCATTACAGATTGGAAGCCACTGTAGCTTTGGAAAATTTATTAGAAGCGACAATGAATAAAGAAACTTTTAATAAGGTGACACAGCCAGTATTGGCATTATATTATTTTAAGGACGAAGCGCATCAAGATAATGTAGTTAAAGTTAGTGCTACTAAAGCTATGTTCGCAGCAATTGCCACGCCAGATAGTTTAAAAGTTTTAAAGGCGATGCCTAATACAGGAAATCATGTTATTGCTTCCCCTATAGTCTCCAAAGACATAGAAGGAGTGGAAAAAGAGACTGCCCTTTTTATTGCTGCAAAAATTATCAAAAAATAATACACTTAAGAATAGTGCAAATCCCTACGAATTAAAGTTTATGGTTTGCAATGGCAACCGCAATTTTGGAATCTGCTGTTCCATAATATAATATCCATTGGTCTTTAAAATAAACGAGCCCTTCTACAAAACATACTTCATTGACCTCTCCGATTTTTTCATAAGGTTTGTCAGGATGTATGAAATAAGTTTTCGTACGATCTATTTGTTTGTAAGGAATAGACTTGTCGTATAATACTTGCGCTGCGGAATAAGTAAATTTAGGGAGCGTGGAATCATTATTATTAGCTGCATTACTACTATTGTAAATGAGTACAATTCCTTTTTTAGTATACAATGCAAAAGGACCAGGTTCCACAAGTCTGCTATCAAAATAACCCGCTCTTGGCGACAAAACATTTACTAAAATTTTAGATTCTGCATTTTCTAATGCCTCCCAATGTAATAAGTCGGTGGAATAAGCCATGAATAAATTTGTGTCTCCAAAATACATCCAATATCTGCCATTAATTTTCTTTGCTATCATTTGACTTCCCACTCTCTCTACAATCACAGCTCCCGACTTGGACCAAGTATTAATATATTTTGGAGACTGCAAGACTGGACCTCTTTTTTCCCAATGAATTAAATCCCGAGTGGTTGCAAAACACAATCTTGCAGTTTTACCGTCATATGAAGTATAGGTTAATAAATAGGAACTATCCGGCGTTTGAACAATACGAGGGTCTTCAACACCACCTTTCCATTCATATTTTAAAAACGAATCTTTAGCAGGATAAAAAACAGGAGCCGCTTGTTTTATAAAATGAATGCCGTCCTCACTAATAGCCAGCCCTAGCCTTGAAGTCATGGCACTGTCTTGTGCTCGATATAATAAATACACTTTGCCTTCTTTGACAAATGCTGTGGGATTTAAAACGTTCTTAGACTGCCATTGTACTGGCTTATTTGTAATTGGGCAATTAAAACGATACGAAGTGTCCGGCGACAAAATGGGATTTGCCGAATCCAATTTTACAAACTCATTAAATGTCCAAGCCTCCTGAGATTTTTCTTTTTGATTTGAAAAATTACAAGAGGCCAGTACTATTATTGCAAGAATATAAATTTGTTTCATTCAGCCAAGTTACAACTTTGCTGATTAATCAACGTGGCGCTTATGCTTACTTGAAACATAAGTATATACGGCAGGAATTACGAATAAAGTAAGTATTAATGAGAACATTAAACCACCTACGATTACTGTTCCCAATGGTTTACGACTTGTTGCTGCTGCTCCTAAGCTAATTGCAATAGGCAATGCCCCTAAGGCAGTCGCTAAGCTGGTCATTAAAATAGGTCTTAATCTTTGTGCTGCCGCTTCTAAAACGGCTTCTCTAATACCTAAGCCGGCTTCTCTTTTCTTATTCGCAAACTCAACAATTAAGATACCATTTTTAGTCACTAAACCAATCAGCATAATGATACCAATTTGAGAGAAGATATTTAGCGTTTGGTTGAATATCCACAAGAATAATAAAGCACCCGCTAATGCAAGCGGCACTGTAATCATGATAATAAATGGATCTGTAAAGCTTTCAAATTGAGCTGCTAATACTAAGTAAATTAATATCAAGGCTAAAATCAAAGCCTGAGAAGTGTTAGATGAACTTTCTTTGAAATCTCTTGAAGGACCACTTAATGCGGTTTGGTAGCTCTCGTCTAGTTTTTCTTTAGCGATACGCTCCATTGCTTTAACACCATCCCCAATGGTTTTACCTTCTGCTAAAGAAGCAGAGATAGTAGCAGAATTAAAACGGTTATAGTGATATAAATTTGGAGGATTACTATTTTCAGTAACAGTCAATACACTTGAAATAGGAATATTCTCCCCTTTATTATTTCTTACATAAATCTTATTAATATCTGCTGGCGTATTTCTCTCTGATCTTGGCACCTGAGTGATTACTTGATATTGTCGATCGTTCATGATAAAATAAGCAGAACGTGCGCCACTAAATGCTGCTTGTAAAGCTTGGGCAACGTCTGCGGTAGCTAATCCTAAGTCCTTAACACGCATACGGTCAATAGACAAGTCTAATTCGGGCTTATTAAATTTCAAATTCACATCCACGTTTTGAAAAGTCTTGTCCTTTCTTGCTGCTTCTAAAAATCCAGGTATAACATTTCTTATTTTCTGGAAATCTAGATTTTGTATAATGAACTGAACTGGCAATGAACCTCTAGACATCATTCCAACAGAAATCGTTTGTTCCTCAATAGAGAACACCCTTATGTTTTTAAAGCGTTTGAATTTTTTATTTAAGTCTAGTGCAATTTCTGATTGACTTCTTTTTCTTTCATTTGGTGCTACTAATCCTAAACGTCCAGATGCAGAACTATTACCACTACTACCTCCATATCCTGGAACACTTCCCCATGTAAATGCTTGTTCAGGGAAAGAGTCTTGCATAATTCTAACCGCCTTCATTAAATCCCCTTTCATGTCCTCATAACTTGTTCCTTCGGCTCCTGACAAAGTAATCCTTACCGAACTTTTATCTTCTAATGGTGCTAATTCACTTTGAATATTTTTACCAATTATAAAAATCATTCCTACACAAGCCAATACAATTACCCAAGCCATCCATCTTATTTGCAAGAACTTTGCTAAGAAGTTTTTGTACCCAGATTCCATTCCTTTAAAGAAAGGTTCTGTGCGTTCGTAAAATTTACTTTGTTTGCCGTCCTTCCTGTTTAAATAAACATTCAAGACTGGAGTAATAGTTAATGATACAAAGGCCGATACTAATACCGCCCCCGCAACAACAACACCAAACTCTTTGAATAAAGAACCTACGAATCCTTGTAGGAAAATAACTGGCATAAATACTACCGCCAATGTGATTGAAGTTGAAATAACAGCAAAGAAAATTTCTTTACTTCCCTCTCTAGCAGCGTCTCTTAAATTAAGCCCCTCCTCTAATTTTCTAAAAATATTTTCCGTGACCACAATTCCATCATCCACCACTAATCCTGTTGCTAACACAATTGCTAATAAGGTTAATACATTAATGGAGAATCCTGCCAGGTACATTATAAAAAAAGTGGCAATTAATGAAATAGGAATATCTATTAATGGACGTATTGCAATTAACCAGTTTCTAAAGAAGAAGAAAATTACCAATACTACCAATGCAAATGAAATCAAAATTGTCTCTTTTACTTCAGACAAAGCTCGACGCACATTCAAGGTATTGTCAATAGGAATTGCGAATTCAATATCAGACTTATTTTGTTTTTTAACTTCTTCTAATCTCTTATAAAATTCGTCAGCTATTTTAATTTGATTTGCTCCTGGTTGTGGAGACACCGTTAACATAACCACAGGCACACCATTAAAATAAGTTCCTTGGTCTTCTTGTTCTGGGCCTAATTCCACTTTTGCTACATCACCTAAACGTACAATACCTGTTGCGTCTTCTTTCAAGATAATATTTCTAAAATCTGCCTCTGTGCTCAAACGCCCTAAAGTTCTAATAACAAATTCCGATTTGTTACCATAGATAGACCCAGCTGGCAATTCAATATTTTCTTTATTTAATGAAGTTTGTATATCATTAAAAGCTATCCCGTATGCACTTAATAAATCTGGATTTGGATAAACGCGCATAGACTGACGTTTACCTCTAACACCAACATTACTTACTTCGTCGATAGTTTGAAAGCGTTGTTGTAAAACGTTTTCGGCATATTCTGTTAACTCAAGTAAACCTTTGGTTTTACTTCTAATTGTTAACATTAAAATGAAATCACTTGCGTCTGCTTTGGAAACCACTGGCGGGCTCGCAATGTCTTGCGGAAGTGACCTTACTGCTTGTGAAACTTTATCTCTTACATCGTTCGCTGCTGTTTCTAAATTTGCTCCTAAATTAAATTCAACTGTAATATTAGAATTGCCTACTGAACTAGAGGAGTTAATGGTTCTAATACCTGGTATACCATTAATCGCTTTCTCTAAGGGTTCGGTAATTTGACTTTGTATTACTTCTGCATTCGCTCCTGTATAAGCCGTTTGTACATTAATAATAGGAGGGTCAATGGCAGGGTATTCGCGTAATGCCAAGAAAGAGAATCCTACTAAACCAAAAATGATAATAGCAATATTCATTACGGTAGCTAGTACCGGACGCTTCAACGAAAGTTCAGATATATTCATCTAAGTAACTTAATTTTAAAAACTATTTGGTGATATCTAGATTAGACAATGATTTGCCAATCTTTAATTTTGATCCGTCTTTTACAAACAACATGCCTGCAACAATTACACTGTCACCAATATTTAAACCCTTAGTGATTTCTACAGCAGTTTGTGTTCTATACCCTGTTTCAACATTAACGAATTTAGCAACACCATTTTTAACAACGACAATTTGTTTCGCTTTTGAATCTGGAATGATCACATTAGAAGGTACCATGATAGTTGGCTTCATTGTATTTTCTCCTAAGTATACTTTAGCATAAGCTCCTGGTAAAACTTGACCTTTAAAACTTGCACGAACCTTAATATTTCTTGAACTAGCAATAATTTGTGGCTCAATCGCATAAACGGTTGCAGTTATTTTAGAATTAGCACCTGCAATTGTTTCAATATTTATCTTCTTCCCTATTTTAACGTATGCAGCATATATTTCAGGTAAAGTGAAGTCAATTTTTAATTGATCTAATTTTTGAATAGTAGCAATTGTAGTGGTCGTGTTTATGTACGCTCCAACACTAACTTGTCTCAATCCTATTTGACCAGTAAAAGGCGCTTTCAATATAGTCTTGTCAATTAATGATTGCGTATAAGCTTGGTCAGCTTTTAAACTTTTAACTTGTTGTAATGAGACATCATAATCACTTTGATTAATTCCTTTCACGTTCAACAATTGCTTATTCCTTTGTTCATTAATATTAGCTAACTCTAATTGAACCTTGATTTTTTCTAATTGTGCTTGTAAGTCAGCGTCATTTAATTTTGCAATAACAGTTCCCACCTGTATCAATTTCCCTTCTGGAACTTGCAAAAATGTAATTCTGCCACTTGTTTCTGGATGCAACTCTACAAAATCGTTTGCCATCACAGAACCATTTACTTCAATCTGCTTATCCACTTTTTGAAACTCCATTACAGCTATATCTACAGAAACCGGTGCATTCGGATTGAATTTATCCGAAATTTTAGCTTTTTCTTTACAACCCATTGCAGCAAAAAGACCCGCAATAATTAACAAATTTAACTTTCTCAAATGACTCTATTTTAGTCAATAAAGGTAAACAATGCAGGTGTTTTAGAAAAATAAAATAGATGAATGGCAGATGACTTATCGAGTAGATTTGAATGCTGCATACTTTTGTTGGATATAATAGCCCAACTCTAAGTCATTTAGTAATCCCAATACATCATAGGATGGCTTGCAATAGTCCATAAACTGGCTCAATGAGGCTCCCTCTAAATGTGTTAATTTTTGTACATATCGTTTAGTAAAGCGATAGTTCACGTATTTGTCTTGTTCTTGAGAAAGCAGTCTTTTTTGTAAAAATTGGAGATTTCGATTTCTCTTAAAACGAAACATATTTATTATCTCATCTAAGTCTAACCCAATAGTTAGTCCGCTGGGCCCAAATAGGTTTTGCGTATTGCTTAACTTAAGTCCAGGAGGCTGATAATTGAAGTATTTAGCATAGTCTGTCCTATTTTGAATTGAATCCAATTTGTAATAACTATTTCTTACGCGTACCTCAGGTAAATCAACTCCTGTAACATGAATCATAATATTGAAATTATGAGGATCCTCAATGGTATCGAGATTATATTTTTGAGTATTCTTTCCAAATAAAGAAAACCATATTGAATCCTTAGATTTTACTGTAATGATATATCGACCTAAGGAATCCGTAATAGCTTGATTGGAATTGGTATGCACCACTACCGACTCTAACGGACGCCTCCCGGAGATATCATAAACATTCCCACTTACCACTATGGATTGTGTGACCCCTACAATGGAGGTGAAAAAAATGAATAATATGATATAGGATATCCTTTGCTTCATGAATCATGCAATATTAAGCAAGGATAAATTAATTTTGTAATAGAACTTAGTATTTAACAGGTTTTTACCTTTTAAATTTAATTGCTCAAATCCAATTGGACAATAAAGCCCCTAATAATAGGCAAGAAAGCGCAATCCATTGTGGAGCTAATTTATGTTTGTATAATAAATAAGTACTTGCAAAAAAAACAATAATATAAGTGACTATTTGAAGACTATTATTGCTGTTCAATTTATGGGTAATGTCTTTTGCTAAATACAAAGTAGCTCCTGTCATAATGCCCACTATTGCAGCATATATCCCTTCTAGGGATCTATAAAACAATGCGAATTTTTTGAGCATTTGCCAAATGGGAAAGAAAAACAAAACAATCAAGAAACTCGGCAAAAATATTCCGACTGTTGCAATTCCTGCTCCAACAAATTGCCAAAACACACCCTTTTCTTTTAAAGCAATGGCCCCCGTATAACTAGCTATTGAAAATATAGGACCTGGCACGGCTCTAACTAAACCAGAGCCAGTCAGAAATGTTTCACTAGAAATACTAATGACCTCTCTTTTAGATTTTTTAACACGGTCGGATTGTGGACGAGTTACATATTGTTCATACATAATTGGTATTAAAACATCACCGCCACCAAACACTAAACTTCCAAATCGATAATTATTCTCAAATAAGTTAAATGCTTTTTTATGCTCCCAATTTTCGGTGGCAGATTTTTCAGAAAAAAATCCTGCTACAATAAATAAAAATATAAAAAACAATAAGCTTATCCATTTTATGGACTTTGGAGCATCCCCGCTTTCTGGAATTCTTTTTTTACTAAAATTTGTTACAATACCAGATAGTATAATAATTATTGGGATTGTCCAAGGAGAATTAAATCCTACAAAAGTAAAAGCACAACTAGTTACAAAAATCCATCTAGTTATGACATTATTAACTGCTTTTTTAAATAACAATAAAGCGGCGCTCGCAATAAATCCAATTGACATGGGCTGCAAGAGGAGCAAAGATTTTAAAACCCAAACTATACTATAATGACTAAATAGGATGGCTAAGCATGCCATGATAGTTGCAGCAGGAAATACCCAAACAAGTAAAGTTAACAATGCTAAAGGAACGCCCCCTCTTTTAAATCCCACAAGCACAATAGTTTGCGTAGATGAAGCACCAGGTAATAATTGACAGAAAGCATTGTATTCCATTAATTCGGCTTCTGTAATATCCTTTCTTGTTTCGACAAATCTATGATGCATTAACCCAACAGTAACCTGTGGGCCACCAAAAGCGGTAATACTATGATAGAATACTGCTTTTAAAAAATTGATATGTCTAAATAGATGCAAAGCTTGTTTATAGATATTAAAAATAATTATTTTTGTTTACCTTTTGACATAAGATAGTATAGAATATCTACTACAATCATAATATTAACCATTCTTTGCTATATAATTTTTAACTTCGTATTAGACAATATCATTATTTACTATGCGTTTTATTCATTTTGCAATTATCGTTTTATTATTTAGTAGCTGTGCACAGTCGAATTTCTCAAAATTCGAAGCCAATTATAAAACAGAGTCACTAGACTCAGTTCCTGATTATGCACAAATGAAATATTGGGCTGCACACCCAAATAAAAAAGATCCTTCAGACAGTATTCCTGCTGATATTAAATTCGACTATAACCCAAACCAAATAGTAGACGTGTTTTTCGTTTATCCAACTAGCTATTTAGACCCCAAAATGCCAACTGGATGGAGCGCCTCACTTAGTGATATAAAAACTAATATTTATACCGACTATAGTTCCATTCTATATCAAGCTAGTGTATTTAATGAAATAGGGAGAATTTATGCACCTAGATATCGTCAAGCACATATTTTATCTTATAGTCCTAGCAACGCGGAGGATACTATAAAAGCGTTGGCTGCATTTGAGTTGGCTTACCAAGATGTAAAGAAGTCTTTTGACTATTATATGGAGCATTATAATAATGGTAGACCAATAATTATTGCATCTCATAGCCAAGGCTCAACGCATGCAATTAGATTATTAAAAGAATATTTTGACAACAAGCCATTGAGAAAAAAACTAGTTGCTGCCTATGTAGTTGGTATGGCCATTGATCCTTCTATTTACAACAATTTACAGGCATGCGAAACACCTAGTGCCACTGGATGTATTTGCGCTTGGAGAACTTTTTTAGATGGCTATGAACCTCCATTTGTTCAAAAAGAAAAATTCAAGTCTATTGTAACTAACCCACTTTCTTGGAATAAGTCAAACACTTCAATAAACCGTTTCTCAAACGAAGGCGCTATTTTATATGATTTTAATAAAATCAAACCTCATGTTGCAGGTGCAGTTAATCATGATGGTGTTTTATGGACAACGAAACCCCATTTTTTAGGAAATTTCTTATTCAAGTCTAAAAACTACCATATCGCTGATTATAATTTTTACTACGTAAGTATTAGACATAATGTTTCAGAACGAGTATCCGCTTTTATGAATAATGAAAAAAGTACATCAAACTAATTGAATATAAAAAGCTACTAATTCCCTACTACACTTAAAAACTTGATACGCATTATCTTCAACTGTTCCCAAGTGTAATCATTTTCGCTCAATTCTTCTTGTGCAATTTGCAAAGAAGAAGTTTCACAGTTTTTAAAATATTCTAGAATCTCTTCTTGATCATAAGTGTCAAGCCACTCGTCAATGGCGTAGTCTAGGTTTAATTTAGTACCGCTAGCAGCAATTGTCTCCATTTCTTCCAACAAACTATCTAATCTTAAATCTTTGTTTTTAGCAATGGTTTCTAAAGGAATTTTCTTATCGACATTTTGAATAATATAAATTTTATTATTCGATTTATTCGCAACCGATTTCATAACAAAATCGTCAGGCTTCTCAATATTATTATCTTCTACGTATTTGGCAATCATTTGAACAAATGGTTTGCCATATTTAATAGCCTTGCCCTTACTCACACCCTGGCATCGTTCTAGCTCAGACAAGTCAGTAGGATATAAAGTAGCCATGTCTTGTAACGAAGTCTCTAAAAATATAACAAAGGGTGGTAAACTTATTTTTTTTGCTTCAATTTGTCTTAAATTTTTAAGCATTTCAAATAAAGGCTCGTCGGTTACTGCTGCCACTTCTCCTCCATTTTGATCATCATCATCGTCTGCATTACTATCGTCAAAAACAGTGTTTAATACTATCTTGAAACTTGTAGATTTCTTTAAAAACTGATGTCCTTTTTTTGTCAATTTTAGTAACCCGTATTCTTCAATATCTTTTTCAATCATGGTTTCTAACATGGCTTGTCTTATCAAACTATTCCAAAATAAAGGCTCATGTTGTTTACCTATTCCAAATTGAGCTAATTTTTCATGACGATATAATCCAATTTGTGGCGTATAAGATCCAGTTACAATTTGAACTACATAGTCCGCTACAAAACGTTCGTCTAAGGCAGTAATCACTTGTAATAATTGCACCAGTTCTGTCTTTGCTTCAATATTTTCTTTAGGATTTAAACAGTTGTCACATTTACCGCAATTTTTATTTTCCCAGGCTTCTCCAAAATAATGCAGTAAACTTTTTCTTCTACATACTCCACTCTCTGCAAAAGCTACAGTCTCGTCAATTAATTGCGCACCTACTTCTCTTTCACTTAATGGCTTGTCTCTTAAAAAATGTTCTAGTTTTGAAACGTCAGCATGAGAATAATATAAAATACAATTCCCCTCTAGACCGTCTCTGCCTGCACGTCCAGTTTCTTGATAATAATTCTCTATAGATTTAGGAATATTATAGTGAATCACAAATCGAATATCTGGCTTGTCGATACCCATACCAAATGCAATAGTCGCGACTATTACTTGTACATCTTCATTTAAAAATTGGTCTTGTCTGTCTGCTCTTAATTTTTGATCTAGACCCGCATGATATGCAACGGCCTTAATATTATTTGCTTTTAATAAATCAGCTAATTCCTCTGTTGTCTTTCTATTTAATGTATAAATAATTCCACTCTTCCCTTTATGGCCAGAAATATATTTTACAATACTTTTTATGGTGACTTCCTTTTTTAATTTAGGTTGTACCTCGTAGTATAAATTGGATCTATTAAATGAGGAAATCAATACCAATGGGTCACGTAATGACAAATTCTTAACAATGTCACTTTGTACTTTTGGAGTGGCGGTTGCCGTTAATGCAATGATGGGAACTTTTGGATTAATTTCTTCCATCATTTCTTTTAGCCTTCTATATTCAGGTCTAAAATCGTGACCCCATTCTGAAATACAATGGGCTTCATCTACTGCAAAAAATGAAATATTTAAATCACTGAAAAAATCTAAATTTTCTTGTTTGGTTAAGGTCTCTGGGGCAACATACAAAAGTTTGGTTTTGCCGCTCAATAAGTCCTCCTTAACTATCTTAATTTGCCCTTTATTTAAGGACGAATTCAAAAAGTGAGCTACTTCGTCGTTTTCACTATAACCCCTAACTAAATCCACCTGATTTTTCATTAATGCGATTAATGGAGAAACCACAATAGCACAACCTGGCAACATTAAGGCCGGTAATTGATAGCATAAACTTTTGCCGCCGCCAGTTGGCATAATTACAAAAGTATCCCTGCCGCTCATTAAAGAGAGTATCGCAGGCTCTTGTGTGCCTTTGAATTCGTTAAAGCCAAAATATTTTTCCAACGCGGTTAATAAGGAGGCCCTGTCCACATTGGGACCCAACTGTTGTGTGGGAACTGCCTTTTTAACTGTCTTTTTAGTAGTAGCCATTCGTAATTATCTTAAAATCAACCTTTTATGCAAGTAATGAATCTATTAAATTACAATTTTTAATTGGATTTTTGCTTTATAAATGTAGATTTTTTGTTAAAAACCTTTTTTCAAGGATTTTTTAAAAAGAAGGGATAAAGTAAGCTAAACATTAACTTTGCAGGTTCAGATTTGAACACCCGAATTTAAACTATGAGAGATACCATACTGTCCATTTCAAAAAAGGCCCTTGCTATAGAAGCAAAGGCAGTGCAGGCATTAGATTCATTTATTGATACCGGTTTTACAGATACGGTGGAAGCTATTTTTAAAACAAAGGGCAGATTAGTGGTAACAGGGATTGGGAAAAGCGCCATTATTGCACAAAAAATTGTAGCTACTTGTAATTCCACTGGAACTCCTTCAGTTTATTTGCATGCCGCCGACGCAATTCATGGTGATTCTGGAATGATTAGTTCAGACGATATAGTTTTGATAATTAGCAAAAGTGGAGAAAGCCCTGAAATAAAAGTGTTGGTTCAATTAATACATCAATTTGGCAATCCAATAATTGGAATGGTTGGCAATATGGATAGCTATTTAGCAAAGTCTTCAAAATATATTATTAATACAACCGTTGAAGTAGAAGCTTGTATTAATAATTTAGCACCCACATCATCCACTACTGCTCAAATGGTAATGGGAGATATTGTGGCAGTTGCCCTAATGGAGTTAAGGGGTTTTAATGCAATTAATTTTGCAAAGTTTCACCCAGGCGGAAATTTAGGTAAGCGCTTAACTTTGACTACAGGGCAAATTGCAATTACCAATTCAAAACCTGCTGTTTTATTAAATACCAATTTGAAAGAAGTGATTACCACAATTTCAAAAAACAGATTAGGTGCTACGGCTGTTACAAACGAACAAAATAAAGTCCTAGGCATAATAACCGACGGTGATATAAGAAGAATGTTAGAGCAATATACTTCAATTCAAGACTTGACTGCGGACAATATTTATCACGCCGCACCAGTTACCATTCCCTCAAACGTATTAGCTGTTGAAGCTGCAGACCTAATGCAACAAAAAGATATTAGCCAAATGATAGTTGCAGACAATGGAAATTATTTTGGAATGATTCACTTACATGACTTAATGAAAGAAGGAATTTTATAAAACTAGATTTCTAAATTCAACTGAAAAAAGATTAAATTTTCTATGAAAAATAAACATCATTATGTAGCCATTATGGCAGGGGGAATAGGAAGTAGATTCTGGCCAATGAGTAGGACTGCCTACCCTAAACAATTTTTAGACGTTTTAAATACTGGTAAAACATTAGTGCAATGGACTTATGATAGATATGCGAAGTTTATGCCAGCAGAAAATATTTTCATAGTAACTTCTGAGGAATATGTTGAAATAGTAAAAGAACAATTACCGCTTTTACCTATTGAAAATATTTTAGCGGAGCCAAGCAGAAAGAACACTGCACCTTGTATTGCTTATATCTCTTTTAAATTAGCGCAAATTGATCCCGAAGCTACTTTTATCGTTGCGCCAAGTGATCATCTTATTTTAGAGGAAGCCGCTTTTGAAGCAACTGCTATGCAGGCTTTGGATTTTGTAGAAAACATTAAAGCATTGGCTACTTTAGGTATTAAGCCAACACAACCTAATACAGGATATGGTTATATTCAATTCGAGGGACATGAAGTTGCGAAGGGGATTTATAAAGTAAAAACATTTACCGAAAAACCAAGTTTAGAAATTGCTCAAACTTTTTTAGCAAGTGGTGATTTTTTATGGAATGCCGGCATTTTTGCATGGAAAGTCTCTACTATACTTGCCGCATTCGAAAAACATCAGCCAGAAATGTTTGAGTTGTTTGATCACGAAAAGCATCATTTTAACACGCCACAGGAAAAACAAGCTATTCAAAAAATATATCCGCAATGTGTGAATATATCAATTGACATTGCCATTATGGAAAAAGCGGATAATGTGTATGTAATCCCGTCTTCTTTTGGATGGAGCGACCTAGGAACTTGGAATAGTGCTTATGATAATATGGAAAAAGACTATTTTAGTAACGCGGTAGCTTCCGATAATGTAGTGGTTATTGATGCAACAAAATGTATGATCAATGCCCCTAAAGATAAGTTGGTAGTTGTGCAAGGGTTAGATGATTTTATTGTTGTTGATACCAAAGACGTATTGCTAATATGCAGTAAAGAGAAAGAACAATCTATCAAAGAATATGTAGCCGAAGTAAAAAGAAACAAAGGCGATAAGTATATTTAAACAAACTATTATGGGAACTATTATTAGCGGAACTGGAAGTTACATTCCAAATATTGTAAAAACTAATGAGTCATTTGTTCATAATAGTTTTTATGGAGAGGATGGTGTGAAAATTGAAACTCCTAATGAAATTATTGTTGAAAAATTTAAGGACATTACTGGAATTGAAGAAAGACGCTATGCGGAGCCTAATATGAATACTTCAGACATGGCTGCCAAAGCTGCGGAATTAGCTATTAAAGACGCAGGTATAGACGCTGAAACAATTGATCAAATAATTGTAGCTCATAATTTTGGCAACGTCATAAATGGTAGTATTCAAACAGATACGATTCCTGCAATAGCTTCTAGGGTAAAGCACATTTTAGGAATTCAAAATCCAGACTGTGTTGCTTATGATGTATTGTTCGGTTGTCCAGGTTGGATCCAAGGAGTTATTCAAGCAGACGCATTTATAAAATCGGGAATGGCTAAGACATGTTTAGTAATTGGCGCCGAAACATTAAGCAGAGTGGTTGACCAACACGACAGAGACAGCATGATTTTTAGCGATGGTGCAGGTGCTTGTATTGTTACACATTCAGAAGATCCTACACAAGGTATTCTAGCGTCAAGTGTACAAAGTCATTGTAACGACGAAACCTATTTTTTATACTTAGGGAAATCATTCCATCCGGACGGAGACGAGGATACTCGTTATATTAAAATGAAGGGTCGTAAAGTTTATGAGTACGCTATTAAGAATGTGCCTATTGCCATGAAAACCTGTATAGAAAAAGCAGGGGTGGACATTCACGATGTTAAAAAATTCTTCTTACACCAAGCAAATGAAAAAATGGATGAAGGTTTTATAAAAGCCTTATTTAAATTATACGGAACAAGAGAAATTCCTGCAGACATTATGCCTATGAGTATTCAGGGACTAGGTAATAGTTCTGTAGCTACTATTCCAACTTTATTTGATTTAGTAAAGAAGGGGCACTATCCTGAACATCAATTGAATAAAGGAGATGTGGTTGTATTTGCTTCAGTAGGAGCTGGGATGAATATTAATGCGATCTGTTATAGAATGTAAAATCAAGGATTCATGAATTATGATTTTAAAAAACTTAATTCATGAAAATCATATTAATAAAAAAGGAGCCAGCGGCTCCTTTTTTATTAATATCCTCGTACGTTATTTCCTTCTATATAATTTACAAATGCTTTATTACAAACTTTATTTCCTCCTGGGGTTGGATAGTTTCCGGTAAAATACCAGTCTCCAGTATTTGTTGGACAGCATTTATGCAAGTCCTCAATAGTTTGATAAATCACTTCTACAGGGATTTTAATATGATCTGGCGTAATTAATTGTGCAATTTTATCTGAGATTTCTTCTGGACTAAACGGCTTGTATAATTGTCTTACCACATTTTCAGTATGTAATTCATTGGACGCATCTAATACTTTTATTTTTTCATACGTATCGTCAATAATATTTTGCATGCCTCTTTCTTCCAGTAACGCAATCACTGCCTTAAATGCAATGAAATCGCCCATTTTACTCATATCAATACCATAGCAGTCTGGATATCTAATTTGTGGAGCAGAAGAAACAACAATGATTTTCTTAGGGCCTAGTCTTGATAGCATTCTTATAATACTTTCCTTTAGCGTAGTACCTCTTACGATACTATCGTCAATTACTACCAAAGTGTCCTGATCTCTTCTAACTGTGCCGTAAGTAATATCATAAACGTGTTGAACCATTTCATTCCTATTCGCGTCCTCGGTAATAAAGGTTCTTAATTTCACGTCTTTAATCGCAATTTTTTCTTGTCTTATTTTACGATTCACCATTTCCTCTAACTTCTCTGGATCCACTTGGTTTCCCCAGCTAAGGATACGCTCTACTTTGATTTTATTCAAGTACTGCTCCATACCCTTCACTAAACCATAAAAAGCAACTTCGGCTGTATTAGGTATATAAGAGAATATGGTATTTTTTAAATCTTTTTCAATTCTGTCCAATACGATTTTACTTAAGTGATTGCCTAATGCAATACGCTCTCTATAAATTTTTTCATCACTTCCTCTTGAGAAATAAATTCTCTCAAATGAACAAGCACGTCTTTCTTGTGGAGCAATAATCTCTACTATTCTAGGTTTGCCGTCGTTGTCAACAATTAAGGCCGTACCTGGCATTAATTCCAATACTTCATTTTCTGCAACATTGAAAGTAGTTCTAATAGCTGCACGTTCGCTTGCTGCAACTATTACTTCCTCGTCTATATAATAATAAGCTGGTCGAATACCATGCGCGTCACGCATAATAAAGCTATTCCCATTTCCAATTAGTGCACCAATAGTATAGCCTCCATCAAATAATGGTGCGGCTTTTTTGAGCACATTGGCAATATCCGGATTGTTTGGGTTCAATGATTCTTCCTCGGCTAAATAATGATGAATGACTTCCATCATAGCTGCTAAATCACTTTGCTTTTCAAAAGGGCCTGGTTCGAAATTAATTTTTTGAAACAATTCGTCCGTATTAACCAAATTGAAATTTCCTGCAAGTGCAATATTTTTCCCTGGAACTAAATTTCTTTTGATAAAAGGATGACAAAATTCAACATTATTTTTGCCTTGCGTACCATAACGTAAATGACCTAAAAGTATCTCGCCCATAAATGGCAAGTGGCCCTTCATTAATCCTGGATGCTTAGCAATATCAGGTTGAAATTTCTCCAACTCTTGAATTTCTAAGCCAATTTTGTAAAACAAATCTGCTATAGGCTGAGGTGCACTACTTCTTAAACGATACAGGAATGGATTTCCTGGTTCAATATTTAATTTAAGTGTTGCAATGCCAGCGCCATCCTGCCCTCTATTATGTTGTTTCTCCATTAAGAGGTACAACTTATTTAGGCCATAAGTTACCGTTCCCTTTTTTTGGAGATAATAAGATAGTGGTTTGCGTAGTCGAATGTAAGCTAGGCCGCATTCGTGTTTAATGTCATCACTCATGTTTGATATTAGTTCTATTTGCTACTTTAGTCCAATCCTTTAATTCTTGACAAGCTTGGTATTCAGTATCAAGAAAAATATAATAATTAGTTATATGCTCCTTGAACCAATTGTCCATTGATTTTGCTTTCTTTTCCTCAAGTGCTCTTGCAGCAACACGATTATAATCCTCTTTTAAATTCTCCTTATGAGGTGTTGTTCGCTCTTTAAAGTAAATCAAACGAAGTGTTTTTCTTCCACGCTCGTCCATATAAACTTGAGGAGCTGATATGTCACCTGGCTTCATGCTTTTCATCGCAATAACCATGTCCTTGTCTAATTGATCAATATTAACATAAGTAGAACCGTCACGACCTGTAATTGCACCTCCGCTAAATTTACTTCCATCGTCATCACTATATTTATTAACTACTTCACCAAAGCTAATTTTACCTGCAAGAACTTCTTTTCTCATGCTATCTAAAAAATGCTTGGTTTCGTTAATTTCATCTGCGGTAATTGGAGGAATACGTAAAATGTGTTTTACCACCGCGTCATCACCAGATCTTGAAATTAATTGTATTAAATGATACCCAAATTTAGATTTAACAGGTGCTGAAATTTGACCTTCTTTTAATCTGAAAGCCCCGGACATAAATGCAGGATCCCAGGTTTTTTCATTTCGATTTAAATTATATAAACCCAAATTCTCTTTTGCAGCAGGGTCTTCAGAATATAACTTAACCAATTGATCGAATTTATTAATGCCCGCTTCTACTTGACGGCGATAGTCCATTAATTGCTTAATAACATATTCTTCGATATCTCTATTTGCTTTGGGATGCATGATTACTTCTGCAATTTGAACTTCACTTTCGTAAAGCGGCAAACTATCAGAAGGAATTTTATTATAAAATGTCCTTACTTCATTTGGAGTAATCTTGATCTTGTCAACGATTTTTTCTTGCATTTGCTCCGCCAATTTTTGCTCTTTAATTAAAGAACGAAAATCTTCTTTTAATTGAAATACAGAACGTCCTGCAACTTCTTCTAATGCTTCTTTAGAGCCAAACTGTTGCATGAAATTTCTGATACGGCTATCAATAGCAGTCTCCACTTCTTCTTCTGTAACTACGATAGAATCTTTTTCTGATTGTAATACCAAGGCCTTTCTAATTAACTGGCCTTCTATAATTTGGCAAGGAGTTGGAATTACTGCATTTTCTTGACCCTGCGCCTGTCTTTTGTAATCTGCTATGGCATTGTCAACGTCGGACTTTAAAATATACTTGTCGCCTACAGCTCCAATTATTTTATCCGCTAATACTTTTTTTACTTGCGCTTCTGAAAAAAGAGAAACAGTCAAGAGCAACACAGTTAAAACAAGGCTATGTAATTTCATCAATATTTTTATTAATGGGTAAAGTTCCGATAGCTGGGGCAAGGCCCCAACTATCAAATCTTAATTATTTTATAAAGTACGCTTTACTTCTTCTTCTTCAAATGCCTCAACAATATCACCTGGTTTCAAGTCAATAAAGTTTTTGATAGTTAATCCACATTCCATATTAGAAACAACTTCTTTCACGTCGTCTTTGAAACGTTTTAAACTACCTAATTCTGCAGCTTGACCTTCTCCTCTTGGATATTCAACAATACCATCACGAATAATACGAATCTTACTGTTTCTGCTCAATTTACCGTCTAATACATAACAACCTGCAACAGTTGCTTTGTCAAACTTGTAGACCTCTCTTACCTCAACATTCGCAGTAATCTTCTCTTGTATTTTTGGTTCCAACATACCTTCCATCGCGCTCTTGATTTCGTCAATAGCGTTGTAGATGATAGAGTACATTTTAATTTCAACACCTTCTGCTTCGGCCAAACGACCTGCTTGCATTGATGGTCTTACGTTAAATCCTATGATGATAGCATCAGATGCAGCAGAAAGTAATACATCAGACTCTGAGATCTGACCTACCCCTTTTAATACTACTCTAATGGCAATCTCTTCAGTTGATAATTTTTGCAATGAATCACTTAAGGCTTCCACAGAACCATCCACGTCACCTTTAATGATGATGTTTAATTCTTTAAAGTTTCCTAAAGCTAAACGACGACCAATCTCGTCTAATGTGATATGTTTTCTAGTTCTTAAACCCTGCTCTCTTAATAATTGAGCACGTTTAGTTGCTAATTCTTTTGCTTCTGCCTCGTCATCAA
This sequence comes from Bacteroidota bacterium, assembly GCA_947452555.1. Classification (GTDB taxonomy): domain Bacteria; phylum Bacteroidota; class Bacteroidia; order Chitinophagales; family Chitinophagaceae; genus Sediminibacterium. The sequence goes on along the minus strand of CANGDH010000003.1, from coordinate 130,582 downwards.
ATACTTTGAATTTCTCACCTGCTTGTGGCGCACCATTCAATCCTAATATTACTACTGGTGTTGAAGGAGGAGCTATTTCGATACGTTGATTACGTTCATTAAACATGGCTTTAACACGTCCATAATGCTGACCTGATAAAATCAAATCACCTTGACGTAAAGTTCCGTTTTGTACCAAGATAGTTGCTACATATCCACGGCCCTTGTCCAAAGATGCTTCAATTACACTACCTGTAGCTTCTTTATTTGGATTTGCTTTTAAATCTAAAATTTCTGATTCTAATAATATTTTTTCCAACAAAGCATCTACGTTCAAACCTTGTTTAGCAGACAATTCTTGGTTTTGGAATTTACCTCCCCAAGCTTCTACTAAGATATTCATTTGAGATAATTGCTCGTATATCTTTTGCGGTTGTGCACCGTCTTTATCAATTTTATTGACTGCGAAAATCATTGGCACATTCGCTGCTTGCGAGTGACTAATCGCTTCCTTAGTTTGAGGCATCACTGCATCGTCTGCAGCTACCACAATAATTGCAATATCTGTAATCTTAGCACCACGCGCACGCATGGCTGTAAAGGCTTCGTGACCCGGTGTATCCAAGAAAGTAATTGCTTTACCGTTTGGTAATGTTACCTCATAGGCACCAATATGTTGTGTGATACCACCTGCCTCACCTGCAACCACATTTGCATTACGGATATAATCCAATAATGAAGTTTTACCGTGATCCACGTGACCCATGATAGTTACAATTGGAGGACGCTCTACTAAATTTGCTTGGTCTTCTGCTTCTTCGTCTTCGTCTAATTCTTCCACGTCTTCTAATCCTACGAATTCAACTTCAAAACCAAATTCGCTCGCAACTAATTCAATTACTTCCGCATCTAAGCGTTGATTAATCGAAACCATTATACCCAAGTTCATACACTTGCTAATAATATCAGCAAAACTTACATCCATTAAACTTGATAACTCACTAACAGTTACAAATTCAGTAACCTGTAATTTAGTATCTCTTGCTTCATTGTTGTCGTTCTCCGCTGCTTCTTCTCTTCTTTGACGACGATATTTGGATTTCATGCTCTTACCTCTGCCGCCTTGGCCAGATAATTTCGCTTGTGTTTCCTTTATCTTATCTTGAATTGCTTTTTGATCGATTTCTTTTTGCTCAGCTGTCTGAGGCATGTTTCTTCCGCGAGGACCACTGCTTTGACCTGGACGATTGTTTGGTCTATTTCCTTGATATCCGCCACCGCCACCTTGTGGACGATTTCCTTGGTATCCACCGCTACCACCTTGTGGACGATTTCCTTGGTATCCACCGCCGCCGCCTTGTGTTTGACCACCTGGACCTTGGTTAGGTAGATTCGGACGACCAGGAACTGGTATACGCTTACGTATACGCTTTTCTTCCTGCGTCATTGGTTTTGGACGTGTGTCGCTATTGATAGGTAATTCAATTTTACCTAAAATCTTGGGTCCTGTTAACTTGTCTGCTTGAATATTTGTGATAGCACCGTGCACATTTTCTGGTGCAATAGAATGATCTACTGGTGCAGCTTTTGGAGCAGGTGTAGGAGCTGGAGCTGGCTCTGCTTTTTTAGCAGCCGCTTTTGGAGCTTCAGATGCTTTTGGCGCATTGGCTTTTGGAGCAGCTTCTTCTACTTTTTTAACCGTTTTCTTAGGGCGTGTTGATGAGTCAATTAAAGACAAATCAATTTTATTGATCACTTTAGGTGCTTCCATTTCGGGAGCCTCCATTTTTACTGGAGCAGCCGCTATTGGTGTTTCTAACACTATAGGCGCATGTACTGGAGCAGCAGCCACAACGGGCACTTCTGCAACCACTTTCGCGGGTTCAGCTACAACCGGAATTACTGGCGCAGGCTTTGCAACCGCATCAGCTACTTTTGCAGCTTCTGGCTTAGACACAGCATTCTTAGGCAGTTCAACGTGATCTGCTTTATTTCTTGCTACTTTATCGCTTTGGAATTCAGCTTGCAAAGCGTAATACTGTTCTTCTGTTAATTTAGCCGTTGGCTTAAGGTCGTCCTTAGGAAAACCTTTTTTTCCAAGAAATTCAATTAAGGTATCTTGACCTACGTTGAATTCCTTAGCAGCTGCTAACAGTCTTGGTAATTTCAATTCTGACATTCTGTTGTTTTTTGTTCCGATTTATCACGGAACGAGTCACCTAATACAAATATACTTCTAATTCAAAGGTTATTCACCTTTTGCAAACTCTTCTGTCAAGACACGGCGAACTTCCGCAATGGTCTCAATTTCCAAGTCTGTTCTTTTCTCTAATTCTTCTGCGCTTAGTTTTAATACGCTTCTTCCTGTATCACAACCAACACGCTTAAACTCATCGATGATCCATGATTCAATTTCATCGCTAAATTCGTCTAAGTCAATATCAAACTCATCAACAATTTCTTCGTCTTCACGGTAAACATCTAGTTCATAACCTGTTAACTCAGAAGCTAATTTAATATTCACCCCACGACGTCCAATAGCTAATGAAACTTGATCCGCTTGTAAGTATACTTCTGCACGCTTACGGTCTTCGTTAATATTCATGTAGCTGATTTTAGCTGGCGTTAATGAACGTTGAATTAATAATTGAAGATTGGTTGTAAAATTAATTACGTCAATATTTTCATTTTTCAATTCGCGAACAATACCATGAATACGAGAACCTTTCATACCCACACAAGCCCCTACTGGATCAATACGATCGTCAAATGATTCAACGGCAACTTTTGCACGCTCACCTGGCTCACGCACGATTTTCTTAATAGTAATTAAACCATCAAAAATTTCCGGTACTTCAATCTCTAATAATTTAGCTAAGAATAATGGATTCGTTCTAGATAAGATAATTACAGGTGAATTATTTTTCATATCCACTCTAGCAATAACCGCTCTAATATTTTCTCCTTTCTTGAAAAAGTCTTGAGGAATTTGTTCTGTTTTAGGAAGGATCAATTCATTGCCTTCTTCGTCCAATAACAAAACTTCTTTCTTCCAAACTTGATAGATTTCAGCATTGATGATTTCACCAATTCTGTCAGAATATTTTTTAACTAATGCGGTTTTCTTTAAGTCATTGATACGAGAAGCTAAGGTCTGCTTTGCAGCAAGAATAGCTCTTCTACCAAAATCATAAATATTAACTTCTTCTAATAATTCCTCCCCAATTTCGAAATCGGGTTCTATTTTAATAGCTTCAGAATACGCAACTTCTTCTAATGGATTGTCTACATCATCATCAGGTCTAATCTCACGACGACGAATTATTTCAAGGTCACCTTTCTCTGCGTTAACAATTACGTCAAAGTTTTCATCGCTACCGTATTTTTTTCTTAATAAGGTTTTGAAAACGTCTTCTACCACTTTCATCATCGTGGGACGGTCAATGCTTTCTGCGTCTTTAAACTCCTGAAACGCCTCAATCAAATTTATACTTGCCATAACATAATTTTTTTTCAAGCTCCTCGCTTGATGATTTGTTAAAATTGAATTTGAACTATGGTTGATTTAATATTCTCAAATGGAATAAGCTGTTGTTGCTGGGTTGCTTTTTTACCCTTCCCTTCGGTCCACTCTATTAATATATCCGCTTCGGTCACATTCAATAAAGTCCCCTCTTTCACTGTGTCGTCATTTAAAATCACTTCTACTTTACGACCAATATTTTTAACGTACTGTCTGTTTAAAATCAAAGGCTCGTCTATCCCTGGAGAGGAAACTTCCAATGCAAAGTCACCTTCTGGAAACCAAGCTGCTTCTTCAATTGCTTTGTATAATCTTCTGTTGAAAGAAGTACATTGTTTAATTGGTAAACCTTGGTCGCCGTCAATATAAACTTTAATGATATGACCTGGTTTTACTTTAATGTGAACCAAATAATAGCTAGGATCCTCTTGCAAAAGAGGTTCCAAAATAGCGTGCACCCTGTCCTTTAATTCGTTTACTTCCATAGCTAAAAAAGAAGAAGGGAACGACCTCGTTCCCTTCAATAGTATGTTAATACTGGAGCAAAGGTAATAAAATAGGATGAAATCACCCAATATTATTGAAAGGAGTCTTATTTTTACACCATGATGAAGCTAATAATGTACGGTCTGGTAATCTATTTCCTATACAAAGTCATATTTGATATAGTAGTACCAGTGAGCAAAGGTGTCAAAACGGTGCGTCAAAACATGGAGCAAATGCAGGAAGCTGCAAAGACTGCAGCAGCAAATAATGCTGGGAATACGGCGTCAGCTCAGAAAAAAGCCCAGCAAACTGCTGCTACAACTACCCCAGTTGAAGCAGAATACATTGATTTTGAAGAAGTTAAGGAAAAATAAACTTTTTTGCCTCTTTTTTAGCCTTACTGTAACTAGGGTCTATAAATATGCCTGAATGTCATTTTCAACCGTCATTCCTGGTTCAAGGAAAAGCACTTTAAGACCAACCGACGCTGCAGCAATAATATTAGGCTCATTGTCATCTACAAATAGTGTCTCATTGGCAACTAAGCCTTCTTTATCCAAAATATATTGAAAAGAAGCTGGATCTGGTTTGCGCTGCCCCATTTCATGAGAGTAATAAGGCTTCTTAAACAAGGATTCGAAAGCATAATTCGCCACTTCTTTTTCAAATTGGGGTATAAAGAAATTGTAATGTATTTGATTGGTATTGGAATATAAAAAAGTGTCAAATTGCTCGTTATTTGCTTTCACCCAATCAATGCTAGGTTTTCTAAATCCGATTAATAAAGAATTCCAACCCTTAATGATTTGCTCGTTGGTTAAAGGTGTATTTGAAAGCTTTTTAAAACCTTCGCAAAAAGCAAGTTCATCAATAAAGCCTTTTTCTAAGTCAAAGAATAATGGGTCAGATTTATTTAAAGTAAAATGACTTTCGAAATTAGGGATCCCCAAGTCTTCAAATTCTGCATACATTTTCTTGAAATCAATATCGTATAGAACATTGCCTAAATCGAATATTATATTTTTTGTAGTCGTCATAATGTATGCTTTAGCTTTCATGAAGATAAATAAACCTTTTAATTTTTTGTACATTTGATTTATGCAACAAAGTCTAGCCCATATCAGTATTGTGGTTCGTGATTATGACGAAGCCATCCAATTTTACACCAAAGTTTTAGGATTCAAATTGATAGAAGATACAATTTTATCGGAAACAAAAAGATGGGTAATGGTGCAGCCTCATGGGCCTGCCAATGGATGCATGTTATTATTAGCAAAAGCTGCTACCCCAGAACAGGAGAAATTTATTGGCTATCAAACTGGTGGTCGTGTATTTTTATTTTTACACACAGATAATTTTGACAGAGATTATCAAGACTATACCAATAAAGGGATTGAATTTACAATACCTCCGCACAAAGAGGAATATGGAATGGTCGCAGTTTTTAAAGATTTGTATGGTAATCTTTGGGACTTAATAGAGCCTGTCAAAAAATAATTCGTTAATTACTATTAAATAAATTCAAATTATTTTTTGCGCATAGCCGCTGCCATATGCTTGCAAGCAGGACTACCTTTTTCTAATTGAGTTTTGATGTTCGCATGCGATTCTTCGTCTCTATTTTGGCTTAGCTTAAAAACATGTTGTAAATCCTCTACTACAATATCAAAAGAACGAATTGCTTTCATATTCTGATCCATGTATTCTTGAGATAAGTTTTTGACTTGACTTGAAGCATTCGGGTCTTTTTCAAAATGCATAGTAAGTTCGGTTAATAAGGAAAGTAAATGCGCGTCGTCTTTAAACTCAATAGCCCCTTTTGCATGCGCTGTTTGATAATTCCAAGTGCTCCCCATACTATTTTCTACATACCAACTTGCACTTACAAAAGCAGATGGTGCAGAAAAAACAACCAATACATTTTTATTTACTTCAAATGCATTCGTATGGTCTTGCTTGCGCATTAAATGGCCGCTAATGGTAATTTGATTGTTATCTATTTTAATTAACACGGGTACTTGTGCTGCAACTGGAAAGCCTTTAGCATCCACACCACAAATGGTTACAAAAGGATTTGCTTGCATAAAATCAATAACTTCTTGATGGTCATTGGCTTTGAAATAAGATATATCGTACATAAAAATATTATAATTATAAAATAGGTTGGGGAATTATAAAGGCAATGAAGTCGTAGTTTTTATTTCGTCCATAACAAACAAGCTATTTATGTGTGCAACCATAGGAAGCACTGCTAGTTTTTCTTGATAAAATTTATTATAAGTTTCTACATCTTTTGAAACCACTTTTAAATAATAATCAAAACTTCCAGACACTAAACTACAAGAAATCACTTCATCAAATTGAAGAATAATTTGCTCAAATTCTGCAAAGTTATTTTTAGTTTGTTTATCTAACGTAACATGACAAAAAACAACTAATCCTAATTCAATTTTTTTACGATCAATTAAAGTCACATAATTTTGAATGACGCCAAGCGCTTCTAATCTTTTTATTCTATCATGGGTAGGACTTACAGACAGATTAATTGCATTGCTAATATCCTTAAGTTTAGCCAAGGCATTTTTCTGTAAAATGCGCAAAATGGAAAGGTCAATTTTATCTAAGCTCATGTGAAATAAGTTTTGAAGAGAAAGAATTTCTGTCTTAGTCTTGATTCAGGCACTAATTTACTATTATTTCCTGTTATTTGATACTTAAAAGGATTTTTTACTGATTTTAACCTTTCATTAAAAAATATTTTCTTTTATATGACCTTCGTACAGAAATAAATTCAAAATCATGATAATAGGTTGTCCTAAAGAAATTAAGATTCAAGAATACAGAGTAGGCTTGACTCCAGAAGGTGCTGATAGTTTAGTAAGACAGGGTCATAAAGTGTACATGGAAACCAATGCAGGCGCAGGTTCAGGATTTAATGACGAAGCTTATACTAAAGTGGGTGCTGAAATTTTAAGCAGTGCAAAAGAAGTGTATGAAGTAGCGGAAATGATTATTAAAGTAAAAGAGCCATTAGCGGCTGAATTTCCATTAATAAAAGCAGGACAAATTCTATTTACATATTTCCACTTTGCAGCTTCTAAAGAATTGACAGAAGCAATGATGAAAACGCATGCAGTATGTATTGCTTATGAGACTGTTGAATTAGCAGACGGTTCGCTGCCTTTATTAGTTCCAATGTCTGAAGTGGCGGGAAGAATGGCAGTAAATGTGGGAGCTTATTATTTAGGAAAACCATTTGGCGGAAAAGGAAAATTATTAGGTGGCGTGCCAGGTGTTAAGCCAGCAGAGGTATTAGTAATTGGTGGCGGTATCGTAGGAACGCAGGCTGCTAAAATGGCCGCAGGTTTAGGTGCGAATGTAACATTAATGGATACGAACTTAGCTAGATTAAGATATTTAAGCGACGTGATGCCAGCAAATGTGGTTACACAATATTCTACAATATTGGCAATCAAGGAAAAACTTCCTACTACCGACTTAGTGATTGGTGCTGTATTATTACACGGGGCGAAAGCGCCTCATTTAGTTATGAAGGCAGATTTGGCAACCATGGAGCCAGGCTCTGTAGTGGTAGACGTTGCCGTTGACCAAGGAGGTTGTATTGAAACTTGTAAGCCAACAACACACGAAAACCCTGTGTATACAATTGATAATGTAATTCATTATTGTGTTGCTAATATGCCAGGTGCTGTGCCTCAAACTTCAACGCGCGCATTAACACAAGCTACTATTCCTTATGCAATTGCTATTGCGAATAAAGGATGGGAAATTGCTTGTGCCGAGAACCCAGCACTAGCTAAAGGATTAAATATTAGAGCAGGAAAAATTTTACACAAAGGTGTGTCAGAAGCATACAATGGATAATATTTAAACACATTCATCTAAGTGGTTTAATCGTAATATAAAAAAGGCCTAGTTCAAAAGACTAGGCCTTTTTTGTGGCTAATAATTGATTGGAATAAATAAAAAGGGCCCTAAATTAATAGGGCCCTTCAACTAAAACTAATCTCAATTACAAAAATCTTATTGTATAATCCACATTTTTGCGTTGATGTCATCTTTACCTGCGTATTGAGATGCAACCGCTGCTGTGTAATTAACTTTGTTTGTTGCCAATTCAGAAGTTGGATACTGGAAACGTAATGGAATAATTCCACTATTACCCGTTCCTGCACCTGCGTTAAACGCTGGCGTGCCAGTTCTTCTCCATTGATAATAACCTTCATAACCTGAGTTACGTGCAAGTGATAAATATCGTTGCGTTAAAATTTGATTTAACCCAGTTGTATTATCTCCAGCATATTTAACTGCAGTTTGATTAAAATAATCTGCGAAACTAAAATTAACTGTATAGTTCACGTAATCTCCAGGAGCAGTTCCTTTTAAGAAAGAAACGGTATTAGCTCCGTCTACTACTCCATAAAATCCTAACATGGCTTTAGTACCTTTTTGATACCATGTGTCTGCAGAACCACTTACCCATCCACGATTAATCGCTTCAGCAATGTTTAAACACATTTCAGGATAGCCCACTAAAAATGTATTCTCTCCTTTATAAGTATCATAATAACGCTTACGGCCAATTGGTGAAATTTTAAGTGCAACAATATTACCACCTAACAAACTCATGTCATTACCGGCTCCACCACCAACAAATGATTTGTATGAAGTATCAGAAAAACCTAATCCACGAGCAGGGTCTGCCACTTTCATAGCTCTTAAGTCATTTAATGAACTCAAAGTATTTAACCAAGTTGAAGCAACACATAAACGTAATGCATCATTACCATAGTTACTCTTATTGTTCGGATATTGGTTATACGCATCATTGTATACATATTCCCAGTTGTCAGACATATCTAACATGGTAGGATACTTAGTTGGGTTATTTACAACATCGGCAAATTTTTGCTTAATGTTTAATTCTGCATCAGTTGATTTTTTACTTAAATTAATTAATACACGTAATTTATAGGTATTAACCACTTTTTGCCATTTTTTCAAGGCAGTTAATGCATCAACTCCACCAGAGATTTTTTCTTGATAATAAAAATCTCCTAATAGTGCTGTATTGGAAGAAGCAATCAACGTAGTCAATTGCGTATTTGCATCTTCTAATAACTGTAATGATTGAATAAAAACTTGCTTTTGAGAATCGTACTTTGGCTTAGGAGAAGCCAATCCTTTCATGGCATCTGACATTGGTATATCGCCCACTTTCATGCTCATATTAATGAATAAATATGCTTTAAAAAATTTTGCTAACGCACCATACGGATTTAAATCAGTTGCATTAGTAGAAGCTTTTGCAGCTTCTTTCTCCATTGCAGCAATATTCTGTAAAGTGTTATAGTCTAAAGTTGCACTACCTGTCCAATACTCATTCGTTCCATAATAGGTGTACGTTGATAATGTATACTGACTAAGCTTGTCTTCGTCTCCACCTGGGAATACCATTAGATTGTTCTCAATTTGTCTTAATAAAAGATAAGCTGGAACAGAAGTTGGCTGGTTTGGATTTTGAGAATATTTCTCAAAAGTTTTAGAACAACTACTTGCTGTGATAGCTATCACAGTAATAAGAAGTGCTATTATTTTATTTGATTTCATGTTCTTTTTTTTAATGTTTTAAATTACTTAGTTTATAATTTAGAAAACAATGTTTAAGTTAAACCCATAACTACGAGTAGTTGGTGTTTGTAAATTATACTCTCTACTATTTCCGCTGTTATAGTTACGTCCAGAATATTGATCAATATCCATGTCCTTAAAACGCTCAGGGAAGAAGTATAATAAATTACGACCTACTAAAGAGATATCAACTTTAGAGATAAACGATTTTTTACCTAGCATTTCTTTAGGTAAAGAATATGTTAATACTACTTCACGTAATTTTCCATAAGTCTTAGAAACCGAAGTATGTTCAAAGTCATTAAAGAAACTACTTACATAATCTTGGATATATTTAGCAACTCCAGTATTTTTTGTGAATTGCAAATCTTTCATATTGGTAATGATACCAGTAGTTGGATCATACTGTATAGCTGTTGCATTTGAAATCTGAACACCTTCTCCAACATAAGTACCTTTGAAATTAGCATCATTATAATGTGCAGCTTCATAAGCTCTAGCAGCACCAACAGCACCAGTAGCAGTGAAGATATTAGATCCACCTTCAATACCTTTTCTCATAACTCGATCTTGCACTTTTCCACCTACTTTTCCATCAAATTGGAATGAGAAACTGAAAGCTTTATAGTTGAACTTGTTATAGATAGACCAGCTCCAGTCAGCATCGGCATTGCCCACATATTGTGCTTTTGGCAAATACACAGGGTATCCTGCGCTATTATTAATCACTTGCCCTTCTGCAGTTTTAGCTGTTACACCTGCATAAATTTTATCTACACGGTCACCTTGGTGAAACTGATAACTTTCAAAATTTGAAGGCAAATCTTTATAAGTTTCTTTAAAAGTAGACCAGTTAACCATTACATCCCAGTTCAATCCTTTTTCGTTTCTTATAGGAGAACCTGTTAATGATAATTCAGCACCTTTAATTTGAGTCTTAATCGCATTTGTTGTAAACCCAGTAATTCCAGTCGCTTGAGAAATTGGGAAATTACGAATACCAGGACCATTAATGTTATTGAAGAAGGTAGCAGAGAAACCTAAACGATTACGTAAGAATTTAACATCTAAACCTAATTCAGAACTTGTTAATACAGAAGACTTGATGTTTGAATCAATTGCATTCAAAGGCGCGCTAGCTCCTGTTTGACCATTATACACTGTCCCAATTGAATAGGCAGGATTTGATAAAGAATAACTTGGTCCACCATAAACACTTACATAAGGATCACCATAACCTACTGGATAACCAGCTGGGCCTGTGTATGAAGAAGTATTTGGAGACTTCGCTTCTGCATAACTAGCTCTTACTTTCAAGAAGCTAATTACACTTGGCAACTTAACATAATCAGAAATTACTGATGCTGCAGAAACTGAAGGATAGAAATAAGTATTGTTATTATTTAATAAGGTAGAACTTTTATCTACTCTACCTGTTGTAGTCACATTCAAATATTTCCCGAACTCTACTCCAGCTGTATAATATGCAGACAATACTAACATGTTTGCATTGTAGCTATATGCACGAACTGGATTTAAAGAATTTGAGAAAGAATATAAACCTGGTACGTTTAAGTAATCTGTAGTTGTGAAGCTAGATCTGTATGCAAAATTTCTCGCATTCAAACCACCAATCGCGTCAAAAGCAATACCATTATTTAATTTATGGTTGTACTTTAATAACGCCTCAACGTTATTATCAAATAATGAACGACTGTCCTCTCTATAATCACCACGATTCAATTCTCTTCCATAAGGGTGAGCAGAATAAGGCATTTTTTCAGTTCTTAAAACGTCGTTTGTGCTAATATTGGTTCTTAAAATTGCTTCTAAGTCTGTACTTGGCTTGTATGACAAAGACACATTAGCGGTAATGTCATTTTTAGTATGACTACGTAACCACTCATAACTCATGAAATAAGGGTTGTGATAACGTTGATATTCAGCAAATTTTGATTGAACACCTTCTTTACCTGCTTGCCAATAATTTTTCATATCGTCAACATTCCAGTCAGCACCAGTCCATATTGTCATTGAATAAATTACACTATTTGGACCATAAGAAACGTCAGGAATATTCGGAGAAAATTGACGGTTGTAATTCAAATTACCATCAATTGTGAATTTGTTACTTAATTTATAACTAGCATTCATATTAAAATTGATAGTGTTCAATTTTGTATTTGGAATAATACCTTGTTGATTTGTATGACTCAAAGACATACGAACACTAGAACGATCTGTTGCAGAAGAAAAACTTAAGTTGTTTGTAGTCAAAACACCTGCTTGAATAAAACGCTTTAAGTTGTCTTTACCAACTGGCAAATAAGGAGTCGCTTTACGAGCGCCTGTTAATGGATCAATTGGACTATTCCATTGAGGAATTAACTGGCCATTTAAAGCTGGTCCCCAAACGTCATAATCACCATCATTAATTCCACCACCTTTACCATCACCAAAAGAGTATTGAGAATAATCACCACCACCATATAGAGCTTGCGTTTTTGGTAATGCAATAAATCCTTTATCTACTTGTGTAGAAGAATTGAATTCAATAGTATACCCTTTGTCGTTTCTCTTTGCTTTTTTAGTAGTAATTAAAATTGCACCGTTTTGCGCGCGGCTACCATAAATAGCTGTTGCTGCTAAGCCTTTTAATACTGTGTAAGTATCAATGTCGTCCGGGCTTAAATTCCAAGTATCAGAAGTTACTGGAATACCATCCACTACGTACAAAGAGATATTACCACCACGTAAAGACACGTTTGGAGAAGCCAACATCTCACGATTGATAGCAACGTCTAATCCAGCAACTTTACCTACCAATCCGTTAATTGGATTTGGCTCTCTAGCTTTCACTAAATCACTTCCTTTAACTTCTTGTACTGAATAACCCAATTTTTTTGTTTCTTTTTTAACACCCAATCCAGTTACTACTACTTCACTTAAAGATTGTTCTTGTTTTTGTAAGACAACGAATAAATCATTTACACTTGAGTTTATAGCAATTGACTTTGTAGTAAATCCTACATAAGAAATTTGCACATTACCCGCTTTAGCGATTGATAATGTAAACTCACCTTCTTTATTTGTTTTAGTGGCACTAGAAGTACCTTTTACTAAAACTGTTGCAGATTCTAGACCTAACTTTGTCTCTGCATCGACCACTTTACCTTTTACTTGAATATTTTGTGCATTGGCTTGAACGAAAGTCAAACCTAACACCAAAACAACAAGTAAACTTTTGTTTAAAATTTGTTTTAACAACATAGATGTTTATTTAAGCCGCAAATCTATTTGTTAAAATGCGCAAACATTTTTTAACACAATGAACAATATATTATGTAATTGTTTCCTAAATGTTAACAAAGACTAAAAAACAGTAGATTATTTTAAGCCTTGCAATTTTAAATAGTCCATTATTGCTTTAGGATGATCTGTTTGTAGTCCTTTTAATCCAATTTTTAAAGCACTGTCCCATTGTGAAGGGCCTTCTTCCTTACTTTGAATATCTGCCCAAATGGGTATTCCCAAATTCTTAGCAGCAATTACTACTTCTAAATTATAATCACTATAGTCTCCGTCTAAAATGTCTATTTTAAATTGTGAAACTAATTCCTGTAGTTCTTTACTTGTAGTTATTTTCTTAGGCAAACTAATCATCAATGGCATTTGTGGAGCAACTTTTCTCCATTCTACTAGCTGTTGTGGAGCGTTTATATAAACAAGCACATTTTTCTCCATGCCATATGCTACAATTGATTCATAGGCCTGCTTTACAGAAGCATTTTTAAAATCTAAATAAATATTTATTTTATTCTTGCATAAAGAAAGTACTTCGTCAAAAGTTGGAATGGAGTGATAACCCCATTCTGGATGCGCGTTTGTCATCACTTTACACTTCTGCAAACTATCATAACTAAGATCTGATATTCTTGAATCTATTCCTGTCATTCTGTTCAAGGTTGCGTCATGCATTATCACCAATTGGCTGTCTTTTGTTGTTCTTAAGTCAATTTCGACAAAATCAACTCCAGCTTGAATTGCATTTCTATAAGCTAACAAAGTGTTTTCAGGTGCATTTGTATGGTCCCCTCTATGTGCAATTACCACAAATTTATTACTTAACCTGTTTAGTAAATTAGATTGAGCGTTAAGCTTGTTTATACATAATATGGAAACAATTACACTAATTCGGGAATGCCAATTCATGTTTATAATTTGAATGAAAATTATAAGATATAACTTATACTACTCAGCTTTGCTGTAATAATTAACATTTAGATAATTTTGCAAGCAATACTATATAGAATCGGAATGATACGTTTGTAGTTCAATTTCAACCAATATGAAACCTAGTTTATTACATAAGTCGATTTCGTTAATGTCAATAATTATGCTGACTTTAAGTAGCCAGCTATTTTCTCAGCAAAATAAAAGCTACTTATCTGTTCCAGGATATGACAAGTATGCAACTATTAATACTGCTGGCGTTTCCGTATTGCCTAGTGGACGTTATATTACACCTATAGGTCAGACCGTAAAAATTACAAATGACCCTTTTGGATTAGCAATTTCACCAAATGGGAAAGTTGCCATTACATTACATAGTGGTGTTTTTACAATAATACATTTAAACGATTTAAGTACTGTTAGAGTTCCAGACTATAAAAAGAAAATTCCTTCCCCATTAAAAGAGGGTTCATTTTTAGGAGTTGCATTTCACCCTACTTTAAATTATGTATACTTAAGTGGCGGAGACGAAGGGTCTGTGATTGTTTATGATTATGAGAATTTAAAAACAATAGAAAAAATTTCATTAGACGGAAAATTCAATAACCAAAAATTTGAAGGTAGTTTTACAAGTGATTTGTTATTTAATGAAGCTGAAAATGAACTATTAGTTTTAGATAGAGGTAATTTTAGATTAGTGCGAATTGACCTTGATACAAAAAAAATAAAAGCGTCTATACCAACAGGGCGTCAGCCTTTTGGCTTAGCTATTTCACCAGACCATGAAACCGCATTAGTTGGTAACGTTGGTATGTACGATTATCCTTTAGTATCAGGAACAACTAAAGAGAACATACAATCTCAATATATTCCGTGGCATCCTTATGGAAACAATACAAAGGAATCTATTAATGGTAGTATAGTTGAAGGAAAAAAAATACCTGGATTAGGAAGTCCTAATGCACCAGAATCAATGAGTGTTTATACTATTGACTTATCAACAAATAATATTACTAGCAGATTAAAAACTGGTTTGCAATTAGGGGAGATGATTGAAGATATGGAAGTGGTTGGTGGATCAAGTCCAAACTCCATTGCAATTGGTTCAGAATATGCTTATGTTACAAATGCCACAAATGATAATATTTCTGTAATAGATTATAAGGCTGGAAAAATTATTAAAAGTATTCCTATCAGAGTAGATACTGCATTAGATAAATTAAGAGGATTGTTGCCATTTGGTATCACGTTGAGCAAAGACGAAAAGAAATTATATATAGCACTACTTGGTTTTAATGCAGTTGCCATTGTTGATCTAAATACCGACAAAACAATTGGACTATTACCTGCTGGCTGGGGACCAACAAGGGTAGCATTTTCTAAAGACGAAACAGAAATTTATATAACCTCTTGCCGAGGTTATGGCGCTGGTCCTAATGGCGGAAAGAATTTTAGAATTCCCATTCAAGGGACGTATATTGGGGATATCCAATTAGCTACTTTTCAAAAAGTGAAAATGCCTACTAGTAATGAATTGGTTCAATACACTTCACAATCAATTAATAATACCTATACGAAAATTGAAATTAAAGACCAAGACAGTTTGCCATTGCCGGTCTTGCCAAAAAGCATTGCTACTCCAATTAAACATATTGTTTTTATTTCAAAAGAGAATAGAACGTTTGATGAAGTTTTTGGTCAAATGACAAATCTTAAAGGAGATTCCGGATTAGCAAGATATGGCGTAGGGGTAAATGTTTCCAATAAAACGACTTCATTAACTAATGTAAATGTGAGTCCAAATCATCATAAAATTGCAAAGCAATATTCGTTGAGTGATAATTTTTATTGCGATAGTGACGCATCAATACATGGACATCATTGGATGATGGGTGTAATTCCAAATGAATGGGTAGAAGCAAATTCTAGTGTAGGCAAGTCGGCAGATTATTTTTCAACTGCATCAGGGAGGAGATTCCCAGGATCAACAGGAAGTATGGATCCAGAAGATTATGCAGAAACAGGGGGGCTTTGGGAAGCACTGGAAAGGAATAATATATCTTTTTATAATTTTGGTCAAGCAAATGAAACAGCTCATGTGAGAGAGGAATGGATGGATACTGCGACTGGAGCTGGACATATTGTTATGGTACCCATGCAAAAAGCAGTTTGGTCTAAAACCTCACATAATTTTGCTGGATTTAATACTAATATTCCTGATCAATTTAGAATGAAACAGTTTGAACAAGAGTTTACAAAAAAGTGGTTAAATGGAAAAGACAGTTTACCACAATTATTAACTGTTATGTTACCTAATGACCATGGTGCTGATGTTAGACCAGAAGACGGATATCCATTCCCTCATTCTTATATGGCCGACAATGACTTGGCGCTGGGTAGAATGATGCATTTTTTAAGTAGAACACCTTATTGGAAGGATATGTTAGTAATTGTAACAGAAGATGATCCACAAGGTGGAGTAGATCATATTGATGCCCATAGAAGTATTTTAATGATGGCTGGACCTTATGTAAAAAAGAATTATGTCTCAAATACACATGCAAATTTTGGTTCTATACTTAAGGTTATGTATAATATCTTAGGTATTCCCTATGTAAATCAATACGACCAAACAGCTTCATTACTATCTGATTTCTTTACTAATAAACCGGATTTTACTAAATACGATTTTGTATTCCCTGACAAATCAGTGTATGATTGGGATAAGTCAATGAAGAAGTATAATTATAATATAGATTGGAGAAAAGTCAAGCAAGGTCCAAAAATGGATGACGAAGAAGACCAAAAGAAAAAACATTATAAAGAAAAAGGAGAATAGGAGTTTCTGTTTTAAAATGGTTTATTAATGTGGGGAAATAAAAATGAAGACAAATTTTAGTTTAAAAAAAATATTAATTCTTGTAGTTGTATTAAGTATTAATTCAAATGTATTTTCCCAAACTACAGACTCTAGCTTCAAAATGCTGGAAACTATTACTGTAATTAGTAGAAATATTAAATCAAACGATAGCATTACCCCCTATTCATTAACTAGCCTAAAGGGTGATGCTATTTCATTTAACAAGTACCGAACTACTCCAGAAGCCTTAATGGGATCAAGTGGTGTATTTATACAGAAAACAAATCATGGAGGCGGCTCTGCATTTATTAGAGGTCTAACTGGCAATGAAACATTACTTCTTATAGACGGCATTCGCTTTAACAATTCTACCTTTAGATACGGCCCTAATCAATACCTTAATACTATCGACGTTTTTAGTATTGATAAAATAGAAGTAGCCAAGGGCATTGGTTCTGTTGAACATGGGTCAGATGCAATTGGAGGCGTCATTAATTTGTTGACAAAAGAAGCCCAGTTTAGTAATTTAAAAAGATTGAATTTTAATTCAGAAATCAGAATTATTTCAGCTGGAATGGAACAGAGTAATCGTTCAGAAATTTACTATTCAGATAAAAAGATTGCAATAAATGGAGGTCTTAGTTTAAGGAATTTTGGAGATCTAGTTGGAGGCAATGGAGTTGGGAGACAGTCTCCTTCAGGATACAAAGAGAAAAGCTATGACGTGAAAATTAAAATAAAAACGAGCGAAAGCAGTAGTTTACTATTTGCAAGTCAGCTACTAAACCAAATAGACGTTCCCATTTATCATAAAATTGTATTAGAGAATTATAAAACAAATCAAGTGGATTTGCAAGAAAGAGAAATGCAGTATTTGAGATATAAAAAACTATTTAAAAATAATTTTTTATCAGAATTGATTGTGACAACTTCTTACCAGAAAGCAATTGAGCAGCGGTCTAATCAAAAAAATAATAGCGTCACTTACAGAAAAGAGGCGGATACGGTAAAGACAGCTGGATTTAGTGCGGAAATAATTTCAAAGCCATATTTCAATTGGAATATAAATACCGGCTTCGATTACTATCAAGATAAAGTAAATAGTATTGCAAATGAAATGAACCCAGCTTGGAATAGTATTGTTTCAAAAAGAGGACTATACCCCAATGGGGCAATAAATAAGAACAGCTCTCTATTTCAAATTCACCGAATTAAACTAAAACGATTCGAATTAGAAACTGGAATAAGATATAATTTCTTGTCCATTCAAATAAAAGACGAAATATTAGGCAATGTAAATATTAAACCATCCGCATTAGTAGCCAATTTTGGAATCAACTATTCATTTAAAAATAACCATCAATTGTATAGTTCAGTTTCTTCAGGATATAGAGCACCCAATATTGACGATTTAGGAACGCTAGGCATTGTTGATTTTAGATATGAATTGCCTACTAGTAATTTGAAACCTGAAAAATCTATACATACTGAATTGGGATATAAATTTATGGATAAGCGATGGGGGCTAAATATTTCCGCTTTCTATATGTCCTTAAAAGATATTATTACAAGAGTTAAGTCAGCAGGTCAAATAATTGATGGATACGCTGTGTACACTAAACAAAATATTGAATCTGCCTATATAAAAGGGACAGAAGTTGCTATTAATTATACAATGAATACTCATATACAAATTCATTCAAATGCTACTTACACTTATGGTCAAAATCTCACTAAGCAAGAACCCATGAGAAGAATACCCCCATTATTTGGCCAGACTGATATAATGTGGTCAAAAGGAAGCTGTGAAATTAAGTTCGCATATCAGTTTGCTGGCAAGCAAGATAGATTAAGTCAAGGTGACAAGGATGATAATAGAATAGGAAAGCTGGGCACTCCCGAATGGAATGTGTTTAATGTAATGACAGGCTACAATTATAAAAAAATTAAATTGAACCTTGGCATGTTAAATATTTTCAATGAAAAATACAAAACACATGGTTCTGGGATATACGGAATGGGGCAGTCTTTTTATTTAAGTACAAAAATTGATTTGTAATTTTTTATACGGCATACTTTAGATCTGAATTATGGTGTACTCCAATATTTTTGGGTTGCAAAAAAGCATCTTCTAAAAGCAATATTCCCAACTCAAGTATTACTTCATTTTCCCAAGACAGTAATGAATAGTCCGTTTTAGTATTCATTACAACACTCGATTCATTATTTTTTAATTGACAAAGGGCATCTATACCACTTTTCAGCCCGTCATTAAATCTAGTTACTCCAGCATATTTGCTTATTATATGTTGTATCATCGTTCTGTCTAAATGCTTTATTTTAGGCAAATCCATAGTTTTCTCGAAAATTGGCATTTTGTGTTTATTGGACTTTGCCAGTAATTTTGCAGTAGCAAACTTTGCAAAAGCAATTGCTTCTAGTAAGGAATTAGAAGCTAATCTGTTCGCCCCATGTAGCCCCGTATTAGCACATTCTCCAATAGCGTATAATCCATCAACCCTAGTTTCTCCAAATTCGTCTACCACAATTCCACCACAAGAATAATGCTGAGTAGGTATTACAGGAATTAAATCTTTAGAAAGATCTATGTCTAGTTTCTCTTTACAATGTTTTATAATATTGGGAAAATGAGTAGTCAAATATAGTGGTTCAATTTGAGTTGCATCTAAGTATACATATTCACTATTTGTTTTCTCCATTTCACTTAAAATGGCTCTAGAAACAATATCTCTTGGGGCAAGTGATCCTCTTGGATCATAAGCTTGCATAAATGCTTCTAGGTTTTTATTTACTAAAATAGCACCGGCGCCTCTTAGCGCTTCAGAAATTAAAAAAGAAATAGAACCATCACTATATAATCCAGTAGGGTGAAATTGTATAAAGCTTAAATTTTTAATTTTAGCGCCAAGTTGGTGTGCGAAATAGATTCCATCTCCCGTAGCTATAGATTGATTTGTAGTTTTTTCAAACAAACATCCTACTCCTCCAGTCGCTAATACCAATTGACTACAAGATAGCATCTCCGTTGTCTTTGCAATTTTGTCAAAATTTAATAAATGGAATATTCCGTTCTCATCTTTCTCAACTTTTAGAATTGAATTATTTGTTTTAATTACTAATTTTTCAACCATTTTCGATTCCTTAACTAGCATCTCTTGTAGGGCGTGCCCAGTAATATCCTGATAATGCCAAATCCTAGCTTCTGAATGTCCCCCTTCTTTGACTAAATCATATGAGCCATCAAATTTCTTATCTAGACGTATACCCCAGTGAATTAAATCTTGCATTAATGCAGGAGCAGCATGAATAACTTTTTTGACAATATTGATATCGTTTACAAGACCACCCGCAATCATCGTATCCTCAATATGTTTATCAAAATTATCTTGCAAGGAATTAACTGCAGCAATTCCTCCCTGAGCCCAATCTGTATTTGTATGATCTATTGCGCCTTTAGCAATTAATGCGATGGAAATTGGCTCTTTCTTATACTGCTCAGTTGCTGTTAAATATAATAAAGTTGAAAGCCCCGCAACACCAGAACCCACAATAATGATATCATAATGCTTACTCATTAATTTAAATTGACAGCATGTTATTTAAAGCTTTTAGAGCGCCTTCCTGCGTTTTTGGATTTACTTTAATTTCAGGCATTTCATAATACAATGCATTGTATAATTTCACCATTGTATTCATTTTCATATATGGGCACTCAGAACATGCACATGAATTTGATTCCAAAGCAGGGGCGGGTATTATAGTTTTATTAGGAGCTACTTGTTTCATTTGATATAATATACCTGCTTCTGTAGCAACAATAAATTTCTGAGAAGGTGATTTTTGAACATAATCCAAAAGTGCTTTTGTTGATCCAATAAAGGAAGCACTATCTAATATAATGGGTAAACATTCTGGATGTGCTATCAATTCTGCATCAGGATGAATTAATTTTAATTTATCTAATTTTTCAACAGAAATATTAACATGAACAATACAAGCCCCTTCCCATAAAATTAAGTCTCGGCCAGTAACTTTTTGTACATACATGCCTAAATTTTTATCTGGTGCAAAAATGATACGCTTATCTTTTGGAATGGAATTAACAACTTCAACAGCATTAGAAGACGTACATATATAATCACTCAAGGCTTTAACTTCAGAGCTACAGTTAATATAACTCACAACAACAGCATCTGGATATTGTGCTATGAAAACTTCGAATTCTGGCCCAGGAGCAGAATCTGCTAAAGAACATCCTGCATTTAGATCAGGCAATAAAACTTTTGCTGTTGGATTTAAAATCTTGGCAGTTTCCGCCATGAAATGAACTCCACAAAAAACTATAATATCTGATTTTTGGGACTTGGATGCTTGAGCTAATGCCAAACTATCGCCTACAAAATCTGCTATTGACTGTATTTCATCGCTAACATAATAATGTGCTAAAATAACAGCATTTTTTTCTTTTTTTAGTTTTAGAATCTCCAACTTTAGATCCATCCCTTCAGGAATTGATCTGCTTAAATAACCTACTTTTTCTACTTCTTTATCAAACAACATACTACTTAATTTTTAATGAAATATCAATGGATGAAACATGATGTGTTAAATCTCCTATTGAAATGAAATCAATTCCTGTCGAAGCGAAATTTTTGATATTTGAAGCGTTTATGCCACCAGAAGCTTCAATTTTTTTCCTATTCTTATTAAAACTAATAATTTCATGTATATCTTCTGGTAAAAAATTATCAATTAAAATTCTGTCTATAAATTCAAAGGTTGCAGCTAATTTGAATTCTTCTAAATTTTTCACTTCTACAATTACTGGAAGCTCCAGATTATTTGACTTAATGTACTCCTCACATTTAATTATTGCATTTTTTATACCACCCGCTGCAGCAATATGATTGTCCTTTATTAATATGGCGTCATACAGACCAAATCTATGATTCATACCGCCTCCAATTTCAACTGCCCATTTTTCGCAAATTCTAAAATTTGGTGTGGTTTTTCTTGTGTCTAAAATCTGAACCTTGTCTTCCTTCACTAGATTTACAAAATAATTAGTTTTAGATGCAATAGCACTCATTCTTTGCATACAGTTTAATAATAATCTTTCTCCCTTAAGGATTGCATGTACTGATCCTGTTATTATACCAATTGCTTGAGTAGCTTTAATCAGATCTCCATCATTATACTCAAAATTACAAATCAATTGATCGCTGATTTCTTTGCAAATTAAGGTTGCTAATTCAATACCCGCAATTACGCAATCTTCTTTAACAATAAATTCAGCTTGTCCCATTTGTGTATGTGGGATGGTCGCTAAAGTAGTTATATCCCCTGTGAATAAGTCCTCTTCTAACGCTAATTTTATAAACTGTTGTATTGTTTGCAATTTAATATTGTTTATCTATAATGTTAATAGTCATTTTTTCCAACTTAGATAATAATGGAGGCAACACAAATGGTGTCCTTTGAAAATAAAATAATGTGATCAATTTTCGTTTCTTGTCTACCATATAGGCAGTATTAAAAGCACCTCCCCAGAAAAAAGAACCAATAGAAGCATTATTTATTTTAGTCCCATCTTTAGTTGTTATCCCAACTCCTAAACCAAAATTATTTTGCGATTTTATACCGCCAAATATGAATGTTTTATCCCCTAATTGATTAGTCCAAAAAATTTCTAATATAGACTTATTGATTAATTTTTTTTCATTTGCATATTTACCATCATTTAAAAGACAATTAAGAAATTTTAAATAGTCATGTGTAGTTGACACCAATCCACCAATAGCTGAGAAATAAGTATGTTTCTCAATAAGCGGATAGTTCACATTGGCTTCATTTACAGCTAATTCCATTAAACTATCTTTTCCAAATTTACTATACAGTTTTACTAATCTTTTTTGCTTATCCTTGGGTAAATAGAAATAAGTATCTGACATTTTCAAGGGTTTAAAAATGTGTTCTGTTAAATATACATCTAAAGATTGTTTCGAAATTAGTTCAACCAACCTTCCAATCACATTTGTACTTAACCCATAACTAAATCGCGCTCCAGGCTGATGCACTAAAGGCATTTTAGCTATTTGGTTAACTTCTACTTCTAGATTTATAAAATCGCTATTCAATGATTTATTCAAATTGAATTTTGAATATAAAGCACTGAATTGTGGGAATTCGTCTACCGATGATATACCAGATTGATGAGACAATAAATCTCTTGGCGTAATTGACCTATTTTTAGGTACTAAAATAATAGAATCACCTTGTAATTGTGCTACTTGTTGATTTTTAAAAGTAGGAATATATTTTTCAATTGGATCGTCTAAGCCAATTTTATGCTGATCAACCAATTGTAAAAATGCTATAGAAACTATGGCTTTGGTCTGTGATGCAATTCTAAAAATTGAACTAGTTGTCATTGGAATTTGCTGCTTAATATCAGCATAACCAAAAGCTTTGTCATAAACTAGCTCCCCCTTATGCATAATTAAAGCAACCCCACCAGCAATATTTTTTTGATCAATTTCTGATTGAATTGTACTATCAATTTTCGAAAAATTTTGTGCAAAATTATACCCTGAAAAAAAATGGATACAAAAAAATAATACTAAAATACGATTAACCATGTCATACGAGTTTCACGAAGTTAATAAAATGATTCCAAAACGGGTAGTTGTAACAACTTATAAAAGATTAAATTTGAAAATAAAAGTATTTTAATGAAAGTAGAAAATCTAGTTTTTGACGTAATTATTATTGGAGGAGGTCCCATTGGCTTAGCTTGTGGATTAGCGTGTAAACAGCATGGGCTTACCTACACTATTATAGAGAAGGGATGCTTGGTGAATTCTATATATCACTATCCTCAACATATGACATTTTTTTCTACTTCGGAGAAATTAGAGATTGGAGAAATTCCTTTTGTATGTGTAAACCCAAAGCCTAATAGAAATGAAGCACTTGAATATTATAGAAGAGTTGCGGATAGTGCAGCATTAAATATTATGCTATTCGAAGAGGTTACAAAAGTGATTGATTTAAATTCAGGTAAACATGAATTTGAAGTGTTGACTTCTAAAACTTCCTATAAAACAAAAAATATTATAATTGCAACTGGCTTTCATGATATTCCCTATTTATTAAATGTGCCAGGAGAGGATTTACCTAAAGTGACACACTATTATAAGGATCCCCATTTTTATGCATTCCAAAAGGTATTGGTTGTAGGTGCAAATAACTCAGCGGTGGACGCTGCCCTTGAAACATGGCGCAAAGGGGCAGATGTAACCATGATTATAAGAGAAAGTGAAATTGGCAAAAGAGTAAAGTATTGGGCTAGGCCAGATATTATCAATAGGATTGAAGAAGGATCTATAAAAGCAATCTATAATTCTGAATTGGTAGAGGTAAATGAAAAAGAAGTAACCATAAAAACTAATGAAGGTATACGGAAAATTGAAAATGATTGGGTAATAGCTACCACTGGATATCAACCCAATCTTAATTTTTTAGAGTCCATTGGAATTGAACTTTCAAATGATGCTATAAAAAAACCGGCATATAATGAAATATCTCAAGAATCAAACATTAAGGGAGTCTATCTTGCAGGAGTCATTTGTGGAGGTATGGACACCCATAGATTGTTTATAGAAAACTCAAGAATTCATGCTGAACAAATTATAAGTTCCATTTTAGATAAAAGAAAACAAAATGTCAATTAAGAAAGACTTTCTAGTAGACTTTTCTTAGACCACTTTTTTGTTTCTACTATCCACTCACTAGTATGTTCTTTAATATTAGATAAAAGGTCCCATGCTTCCATCATATGAGATTTCTTAAGATTAATATTTTTGTATTCTTTATTATTTTGAATTTTACCAACAATTTCTCCATTCACTAGGTAGGCCGTATTATTGAAAATTTTTCCTATTACATTTTTTTGTTTTCCGAAAAAACAATCTCCAATTAGAATACCAAATACACCGTCTAGCTTAGTATCTAAAATCATCATGTTTTGGATATAAGCAATCTCTTCCTCTTTCTCATTCAAAATTGTGTACATTATTTTTTTGTTTTTTGCATTAAAATTTCAACAATATCTGCTGTGGAGTGTTTTAAATCTAATTTTATGGATTTATAGTTGTCTACCCACATATCAAAATGTTGACTAAAACTTTTGTCAATTGTATGTAAAACTTTTATCCCCAACTGTTCTAAAGCATAAGCATTACAAGCTTGCTCAAAATGGTTCTTAATAGGTATACTTAAGACTTTTTTACTCATATACATGGCTTCTGCCGGTGTTTCAAATCCACCAGCAGTAATTATTCCATAAGATCTTATCATGCTATTTGAAAATTGATTATTATTAATAGGAAAGTAAGTAATGTTATTCTTACATACTATCCTATTAACTTCCTTTGTAAATATTTCAAAGTGGAAATTTCTTTTTTCTAGCAAAAAGGGCTCCAAAAAATGGATAGAATATTGAGGCAGATATACCGTAATATGCCCATCATTAATGGGTTCTGCATTAATGATTTCGTCTTTTATTATTGGGTTATAAATATTTGTATCATAAGAACTAAAATGAAGTCCTAAATAATATTCGCTTTTTACAAAATTTTCTAAAATTAAATTTCCAATAGGATTCAAGGATTTTGACCTCGGCGTTTTCTTACTTTGAAAGCTGGCTTGGTGACCAAATTGAACACAAGGTACTTTTTTAATAGAACAAGCTAAAGAAGATACAAATTCGAAATCATTTATCACCAAATCATATTGCTCAACAGGTAATGCTTTAGCTTCCTTGTATAAATTTAAAGACAAGGATTTAAGAATTTTCATATAATCCAACCCCCCAGTATGTTTATAGAATAGACTTACCCCCTTGCTTTTAAATTTGACTGGTATGGAGTTATTTAATTGTGAATTAGAGCCGCTTAAGAAAAAATCCACTTCGCCATATTTCTGCAAATATGGATATAGTTGAATCGCCCTACTTAAATGACCATTCCCTGTACCTTGTATTGCATAAAAAATTTTCATTAAAAAGAAACTTGGAAAGCGACTGCGTCCGTTAATACATTCAATTCATTGTTTAAGTGTACTATCTTAATTTTTTCAGAAGAAACATGTTCGAAATTTTTGGCTTCATATTGATACATATGCCAAGCTTGGTCAAAGTATTCCAATGCCGTTAAATTCTCTATCCAATCTCCGCTATTTAAATAAGTTACACTACCCTTTTCGGTAGTAACTAATCTTTGTTGAGGCTGATGTATATGTCCGCAAATTACGTATTGATAGCCATTCTCTATGGCTAATTCAGCTGCTGTTTGCTCAAAATCACCAATCCAAGAAACCGCTTTTTTAACGCCATTTTTAACTTTCTTACTAAAACTCATTTTTTCTTTACCCATTAACTTTCTGATCCAATTTGATAAACTATTAAGCAAGATTAATAAGTCATAGCCATAGCCTCCTAATTTTGCCAGAATTTTTGCACTTCCCTTTGTTGTTCTATCAAATACATCCCCGTGGAAAACCCAGTTTTTCTCCCCATTTATTTCGAAAACAATCTTATCCGTTA
This sequence comes from Bacteroidota bacterium, assembly GCA_947452555.1. Lineage (GTDB taxonomy): Bacteria > Bacteroidota > Bacteroidia > Chitinophagales > Chitinophagaceae > Sediminibacterium. The sequence continues at coordinate 104,224 of CANGDH010000003.1, read as the reverse complement.
AAAATATATTCCCCATTTCAAAGTCAGCATACTTACGCATTGCTTCGTCGTGATTCCCTGTGATATAAATGACTTTTGTACCCTTACTTGCCATATTGAAAATCTCCTTAATAACCGCCATATGGCTTGCTGGAAAAAAACGCTTACTAAATTGCCAGATGTCAATAATGTCACCGTTTAATATTAGCGTAGTAGGATTAATACTTCTTAAATAATTTAGTACCTCTTTTGCATGACATCCAAATGTTCCTAAATGAATGTCGCTGATAACACAAATTTCCATTTTGCGCTTTTCCATGGGGTTAGATTTTAAGTAAAAGAAGATAAATTTTGCGACTAGTGTATTACCTCATTGTTATCGAATTATTATCATATTATTACCTAAATTTTCAATACCTTGAATGAGCTAATTTAGTGTTGATAATTAGACCTTTATATGAAAAATAAGTTTGTTCCAAGAGATATTAGTTGGCTTAGTTTTAATGGAAGAGTACTCCAAGAGGCAAATGATATCAATGTTCCCTTAAATGAACGTATCCGTTTTTTAGGAATATTCTCCAATAATTTAGATGAATTTTTCAGGGTTCGTGTTGCAACTTTGAAAAGGATGGCAGAGTTTATTGACAAGAAAGGTCATGTTAACAATATTGATGTATTGGAATCTCCACAAGTAATACTAGACGAAATTCAAAGTATTGTATTAAGGCAGCAAAATGAATTCAATAGAATTTGGCTAAACCTAAATAAAGAATTAAAACTAAATAAAATTTATTTAGTTGACGACAAGAAACTAACAATTGACCAAAAGGTTTTTGTAAAGACCTATTTCGACGAAGTGGTTCGACCTTATATTATTCCATTGATGATTGAAAATGTACCAGAGTTGCCTTATCTAAGGGATAAAAGTTTATACTTAGCAATTGTAATGGGAAGTAAAACAGACGCATACAATCAAAAATTTTCACTAATTGAAATCCCATCAAGGTCTGTAGGAAGATTTATTCAATTACCTTCTAAAAGTGGAACTTCAAGTATTATCTTACTCGAGGATTTGATAAGATTTAATTTACCAATCATTTTCTCTCATTTTAAATTTAATAAGTTTGAAGCGCATGTATTTAAAATTACGAAGGATGCAGAAATTGATTTAGATCAAGAAATTGGAATCAATTTTATTGAAAAAATTTCAAAAGGAATAAAGAATAGAAGAAAAGGGAAACCTGTTAGATTTGTATATGAAAAGGAGATGAATGCAGAGATGCTCGAATTTCTCATAAAGAAGTTACATCTTACAAGGAAAAGTAGCATTATCCCTGGTGGGCATATTCATAATTTTAGGCACTTTATGGACTTCCCTAATGTAATTCCAGAAAAAACAAAGCGACCAAGTCCTTTAGTTCATCCAGCATTTAAAAAGAAGGAGCTAGTGTCAGATGTGATTATGAAGAAGGATGTTATGTTGCATTTCCCATACCATGCTTATGATCCTATTATAGACTTATTAAGAGAAGCCGCAATGGATGACCACGTTATTAGCATTAAAATAACTGCCTACCGCCTTGCGTCTAATTCTAAGGTCATAAATGCATTGATTAATGCGGCTAGAAACGGAAAAGTAGTTACTGTGTTTCTTGAACTAAAGGCAAGGTTTGATGAAGAAGCCAATATTGAATGGAAGTCTGTAATGGAAGAAGAGGGCATCAAGGTTTTAGTTGGGGTTCCTAACAAAAAAGTACACGCAAAAATTTGTGTAATACAAAAAAGAATAAAAGGTAAACTAGTAAAATATGGTTTTATTAGTACTGGAAATTTAAATGAGAAAACAGCACGCATTTATGCCGATCATTGTTTACTAACAACATCAGTTCCATTAATGAATGAGTCTAATAGAATATTTAACTATTTAGAGCATTGGCAACAAGGGGACAAACCAATTGTAAAAATGACCAATTTGCTTATTTCTCCAATAAATATGAGAAACTCTATTTTATTACTCATAGAAAATGAAATAAAACATGCAAAACAAGGAAAGACAGGAAAGATCATAATAAAGTTAAATTCCTTAACCGATCATATTTTATTAGAGCATTTATATAAAGCAACAAAAGCAGGTGTAGAAGTACATTTAATTATTAGAGGTATATTAACACTCAAGCAAGGAAATGATAAATTAAATCTTAAGCTGAATGCAATTAGTATTGTTGACCAATATTTAGAGCATGCCAGAATTATGGTTTTTCATAATAATGGTAATGAGAAGGTATACATATCAAGTGCAGACTGGATGGTACGAAACTTAGATCATAGAATAGAAGTTGCTACTCCTATATTAGATCCGACAATTAAAAAAGAACTGATTGATATTGTAAATATTCAATTAAAAGACAATCAAAAAGCCAGAATATTGGACAGTGAATTGGCCAATAAATATGTACCTTTAGTTGGAAGGAAATATAAATCTCAAGAAGAGACATACAACTATCTAAAAGGAAAAAAATAATACAAAATTGATACTAGCAGCTATAGATATTGGGAGTAACGCAGCAAGGCTTTTAATTTGCGAGGTTGAAAAAAAAGGCAAAGAGACTGAATTTAATCGTTTAAATCTTGTTCGTATTCCCCTAAGGTTAGGATTTGATGTATTCGAAAAAGGCTTTATTGGTACTAAGAAGCGTAAAATGTTAGTTGATACTATTAGGGCATTTAAACACTTGATGAAAGTATATGACGTGGAACATTATATGGCTTGTGCAACAAGTGCCATGAGAGATGCAGAAAACGCTAAAGAAATAATTAAGGAAATTGAAGTAGAAGCTTCCATTGAGATCGAAGTAATAACAGGTGAGTTAGAGGCTGAAATTATATATGAAAATCATATTGCAGAATTGCTTGATACCGAAAATAGTTATTTGTATATTGACGTTGGAGGCGGAAGTACTGAATTAACACTATATCATAAGTCTGAAGTTGTATTACAGAAATCTTTTAATATTGGTACAGTCAGAATGTTAACCAGCAAGGTAAAGGATGATAGTTGGAATGAATTGAAGGAAGCCTTAAAAGACATTGCTAAAAATTATGATCATTTAATTGGGATTGGCTCCGGTGGTAATATTAATAAAATATTTTCTCTGATAGGAGCTAAAAATGGGGAATCGTTATCATTTGACTCCATAAAAGAACTTTACAAGGAAATGCAACCCTTGTCAGTTGAAGAAAGAATGAATAAATATAAAATCAAGAAAGACAGAGCTGAAGTTATTATTCCTGCGCTTGCCATTTATAATAGCATTCTTAAATGGGGTGATATCAATGAAATCAATGTGCCTAGAATTGGCCTTGCTGACGGGTTAATTCACCATTTATATGATCAGATTATAAACACCTAAATTATACCCTAAAATATTTTCGAGTATAATTTTTTTTCTGATTTGAACTTTTTCCTCATATAAAAATTCTGGGTTGTGGTGGCACATGTATTACATAAAACCTCTAATTTATATATATACAAACTAGCAGCCTTCTTTTCTAGCATCTCATACAATTTATCTGCAATATTTAATTTTCTATATTTAGGGCTTATGTAAAACTCTTTTATTAAAATGCAACCGCACTCGTCAAATAAATTATATTTTTTCTCACAAATAATACTGCCTACAATATTCTGTAGATTATTACATGCAACTAAAATCAATGAATGTTTGCTTTTTACTAAGCTTTTATATCTTTCAAAAAATAAGACACTATCTAGCTTTGTATTATAAGTCTGCTGAATGGATTCAAAAAAATAATTTACATCACCTTCAGTAGCATTACGAATATTATAATCACTCATAGAACTAGTTTTTAATATTACTAATAATTAGGGGAAGTTCAACTAAACTATTAATTATAAAATCAGGATTTGCTTCAGCCAATTGATGTGCAGAATGTGCACCTGTTGTAATACCTATACTATATAAACATAAAGCGTTTTTACCTTCTTCGATATCAATTTTCGAATCGCCAACTTTGATGACTAATTTAGGATTTATAATTGAAAATAAACTCATAGCATGGGTGATCATATCAGGAGCTGGTCGACTATTTTTTACATCCGAAGCAGTGACTAATAGATCATAATGATAAGATTGTTTCCAATTAATTTTGTCTAATAATGAAACCGCAGTTGGTCTATCATAACCGGTATTTAAAACGACAAGTATATTTTGGCTTCTTAAATTGACTAGCACTTCTTCTGCATTCTGCATGCCCTTAATATCAGCATTTGAATACGCTAATTTCAAATTGATCAAAAAAGAATCAAAAATTTTATGCGAAAGTGATTCTTGCTCCTTAGTTCCGAAAAAATTAACAATATCCTGAATGGCGTTAAACTTCTCTTTACCTGCGCCATAAGTTAATACATCTTCTAAAGTCACGTTAACCCCTTCTGCTTGAATTGATTTATGTAATGTTTTATACACAATATTGTCTTCATCAATTGTAGTACCAGCCATATCAAAAACGATCATTGAAATTTTCATAATTAATTATTTTGTAAACTGTTAGCTATCTTATTTATATAAAATTCAATTGGCTCTGTAATTAAGTCTGGTACTTTTGCTAAATCATCCCATCTTCTTAGTACCACTGCTTCTTTATAAAATTCATGTTTTTCAAAATCATCTTTTTGAAAACTTGACATGATGCCACCTTGAAGTAATAGGCTTGCTTGTGATGTTGGTGATAAAGTACTATAATAGCTAGCCTCTACTAAGCATAAATATCTTTTTGCATTTACATGCAATTTCACAGGCTCCGAGACTTCTTTTATGAAATGTTTTTCTAAAAATTGTGAACCTAAAGCTTCGTGTAAATCATCAATTCCTTTGTCTGTGGCGTCGTCTGGCAAATCGTGAAGTAAATGGCCAATATCATGCAATAGCGCCGCTGTAACAAGGGCATCTGAAGCATTTTCTAGCACTGCAAAATGGGCTGCTTGTAAACCATGCTCTAGTTGCGTTACCGCTTCGCCACCGTATAAATCACCCCCTTTATTGTTGAATAAGTCAATAATAAATGTTACAATTTTATTTTCCATATTTTATATTTTTTCGATTGTTTCTTCAGCATACCCAAATGACAAAGTCATGCCATTTCCGCCGATACCATTAATAATAAAAACTCCAGGTTCTACCTTTAAGAATAAATCCGTCTCCCCATTAGTCATTTTAGGATAAACTCCATTCCAGCTTTGTTGCATAGTCCAGTCTTCAATGTGCATCATTTTTTTTAAATAATTAAGCACTAATGTATTTAAATGGTTATTGTCAAATGGATCAAAGTCAAGTGCGTATTCATGTGTATCTCCTATGGTTAGTTCTCCTTTGCTATTTTGAGAAACCATCACATGTATGCCATGTTTAATATATTCAGGCATTTCACTTTCGATTTTAGCTTTTAGTATTTCTAAGGACTTAGATGCAGTAAAACTTTTATAATGCAGAAGTGACAATCCGCCGCAAATTGAGGTCCCAATTCTATAATTTGGATTATTTGATGCAAATCGCATCATTTGTAATTTGGTTTTTATGATAGGTTGCTCTTTAAAAATATAAGGATATAAATGTTCAAAATCTGCTCCAGAACAAATACATATTATATCCGCATTGTACTTCGTTTTAAAAGACCACACGGTATTTGTACTTACATTAGTAATTGCATTACCCCATTTAAAATCAATATTATAATAGGTGTTTAAGTAGGCTGGTAAATTTTTAATCCCTTCTCTTGGATCTATAATAACTTCATCATTACTATATAAGCCACCAATCAAATTTTCTTTTACAATACCATTGTATTTAGACTGTATTTCATTGGCGCTTAATAAACTCACAGGTCTATTGTTTTTCAAGAAATGTTCATATAGTTCTTCTATTACATTTTGTTCTTCTATATTATATGCTAAATGCACACTACCACATGTATCAAACCCGATTTTAGAAGCATTTAAGAATTCTTTCCATACTTCTCTGGACCTGATAGCTCTATCGTACAATTTCCCGTCTGGTTGTCCAATTGGCCAAATCATTCCAAAATTTCTAACAGAAGCTCCAACAGACTGAAGTGAGCGCTCAAATACAGTAACCTTATAGCCTTTCAATGCCAATGCCCTCGCTGTAGCCATACCAAGTATACCAGAACCCACTACTATCGCAGTTTTACTACTCATAAATTATAATTTGTTTGCTTTTTTTAATAAAATAAATCAACGTGATAATTGACAAAATAGTTCCTATAAAGGAAAACCATAAAACGCCATTTCCATAAAAAATTAACCAATTCAATTTAATATGAAAAGCACCTTTAAAGCTAATTACTAAAACAGAAGCTAAATAACCGAACGAATCCATCATATACATAAAGTAGCCTACATTGCCTTTTAATTTAAATGTGGCAATCATTCTATCGAATAAGATGGAATTGAAAGGAATATAGCCCATATACAAACCTAAGCCAACAAGTAACATCCAATTGAATCCTGAAATAATATGTTGCTGAAATAAATAAGTGCTAACCCCGGCCATTAAAAATCCAAGTACAATTAAACATTGACTAATTATAAAAACAGTGTTATTGTTTTTAATAAAAATCATACTGGCAATTAACACTAAAACAATAATAGCAATGGTAAGTTCTGTACTCGTAAAGATGGATGCATCGTTAACGAAACCGAGATCTTTCCAAATATCTGCTGCAAAATTGTCTCTGATATCTCTAAACAATGTCAATATGATATAAATAAAAATAAAAGAAATTAGTCCAAATTTAAACTGAAAGAAAAATGATTTCCTTTCCATCCCAGTCATTGGAAGTCTTATAGTTTTAAGCGCAATCTCCTCTTTACTTGGAGGTGGGATCCTATCTAACAAAAAGGCAAGTAGAATAACTGGTATAATAAATAAAAGCCCAGTGTAAAAAGGGACCCACATTTCATTCAGCTGAAAAAATAACTCCAACCACTTTGCTACAGATTTTACCAAACCTGAGGAAACAATAAAGCTAACCGCTAAGGTTGCTCCTATAAAGTCTGTACCACGTCTGCCTTCTGCAAAAGAAAATACAATACCCCAAATAATACCCAAAGGCAACCCATTTAAAAATAAACATGCAATATTAAGTGGTACTGGCATTAACGGAAATAGCAAAAGTGGAATCCATGATAACAGAATTAAAAAAATTATTGCTTTACCTCTGCCAATTTTTTGTAGCTCAGAAATATATTTAACTCCGTAAAATTTACTAAAAGTATAGCCTAGTACCTGGCTAATTACTAGGCAGTTTTTAAAATCAATACCCAAGAAAGTAGCTTGATTTGTATATAATCCAATTGTGAACGGTTTTCTAAACGCATATACACAGGCATAAGTCAGAAAACAGATTAATGCGGTATATATGGAGGCTAAGAAATTTCTATAATTGGTATTATTTTGAATCATTTTGAATTAAAATAATATTAAAAGCTAATAATTATTTGGAATTCAAACCTACAAAAATGTCATTTCAAAATTGGCAAAACTACATGATGTAATGGTTAACTAATTGTAACCAAATAGTTAACGAATTATAAAGTTGTCTAATTATTTTTTGCTCCATTATCAATCCAACAAAAAATAGCGTTTTTGTCGGCTATAGAAATAGTTCCATTTTTAGGCATCTTGCCTGTTGTAATTGACAATCTTATTTGAGCAGCCCCATCATGCACAGTTTGATAAATATTTAAAGCGGTAATCACTTTATCATCATGACAGCCAGCAGTATTGCAGTCTCTATCTAAAATTGGTTTAACTGTATTAATGAAGCTAATATTAGGATCACAGGTACTTGTAGCTGGAATGGTTTCACTAGATTGTTTAGAACAACTTATTATTAAACTAGTTGACATTATTATCACAAAGTAGGCGACTATTTTGTTATTCTTAAAGTACTTCATATTATTATTTATTTAAAAAAAACGTCCCGAAATATCGGGACGTTTTTTATTATTTCTCAATTAGACTAGTAATTCCATCTTGTCCAACCTTTCCACCATGTAGCATCTTCGCCATTTAAACCAATCGCACCTCTAAATGTTACTGGCTTAATAAAAGCATTTTGTAACTTAGAATCTGTGAATGAACCATTGCTTGCATAGTTATAGTTAGCAGCTACTCCAAAAGTTAAGTTAGCAGCTAAAGGTGAAGCAGAACCCGCATATGGAGTTGCGTCAAATGTAGTGTAATTAAACGGTTGGATTAATTTAGCATCAACTGCATTTACAGTTGCTGTGTTTCCATAAGCAGCAGTAGATACCCAAGCTAAAATACTTGCATCAGTTGCACCTGTTGCAGCACTTGTACTTGCAACATATCTTGTATTAATTGTATTACCTGCAAAAGTATTGTTCTTAAAACGAATTGTACTATCGTCAATATTCTTGTCAGTTGGAGAACCTAAACCAGCGTCTATTAATAAACCTGTAGGCCATCCCATGAATACTGAATTTTGAATTGAAATACCAGAGTTTCTTCTTATTTGTGCACCAGCTAAAAATAAGCTGTTACCAATATTTGCCAAAGTAGCTCTTGGTCCAATTGCTGTCATGTTTGAGAAAACTGCAGTTGTTTTTGGAGAAGCAGTTGTACCTGTTGCATTGTTATCTGATTCAAATGCTTCAGACTTAGAGATATCTGCAATTAAAGAATCACGTAAACCTATACCAAATTGTACAAATCCACTAAATCCGTTATCAGTATCAAAATCATCATCTTGTCCTTTATAAGCAATAATGTATTTACAGTTTACTGTACCACCAAACCACTCAAAGCTATCATCCTTTCCGAAAGAAGCTTGAACGTGATCTATTTGAGTACCGCTACCTACTGCAGCCATTGTTAAACTATTAATTTCTTTATCTGGTTGGTAAGCATATCCAGCGTACTCAATTCTTACATAAGAAATGATACCTGAATTGTCTGCTGCATTAACAGTAGGGAAAGCTGCATCACCTGCACCAGCTAAACCATCACCGTTTGCATTATCAACACCACCTTCTACTTGGTATAAACCTTGAACCGAAGCACCATTAACAGTAAAACTAGTGTTAATTGGAGCAGTACCGCAAAGTACTATTCCACCCCAGTCACCTGATTGTGGGTTTGCAGAAGCAGAAGTAAATACAATAGGATTGTCTACTGTACCTTTTGCTATCAATTTTGCACCTCTACAAACTATCAAAGCAGATACATCAGAACCTGAGTATTTACCCATTACTTTAGCACCAGCTTCCACTGTCAAAGTAACTCCTTTTGTGATATAAACTAATCCAGACAAGTAATTGTAATCCTTTGCATACAAAGTGGTATCCTTTGTAATTCTACCTGATAATGTGATAGTATTGGCAGTTGGTCCTGTAGGGATAACTGGTTGGTTTACTATTACGATTTCTTTTTGGCCATCGGTTTCAATCTTTCTACAACCAGTTACGGCTAAAAATGCTAATGATAAAATAAGTAATTGTTTCATTGTTTTTGTATTTAAAAAAAGTTTAATTTATTGATTTTGGATTATAAAGAATAGTTGAATGAGATACCGAATGTAGACCCAAACTTTCTAGAGAAACGCACTACATCAATTCCTTTCTCATATTTAGGATTGGTAGTTAAATTTTGATAGAAGGTTTGTTCTTTATTTAATAAGTCAGCAATTGTCAATTTAATTTCAGCCTTATTCTTCATTATTTTTTTGCTCATTTGAAAATCAACCAATGATCTTGGTGCTTCATAAATATCTGGAGACGCAGATCCAGCTTGCATATCACCTACTAAGTAGATTCTTTCGCCAATCTGATTGAATAATAAAGTAGCGTTAAATCCTTTTTCAGCTACATCATATAATAAACCAACGTTTACTAAGTAAGGGGACTGCCCTTGCAATTGTCTGTCTAATTTCAAATTGTCATCTTTGATTTTACTATTAATCAAAGAAGCATTTGCTTGGAAAGTAAAATTCTTATTCAATTTTTTTCTTGCTTCTAATTCTAAACCATAAGTGATTGCTTTTTTAGCGTTTTGGAAAGAGAAAGTGCTTGATCCTCCAGAACCCTCACTAAATATTTGTTCAATTGGATTTACGAAATCTTTGTAGAAAACACCTGCAGTAAATACCTCGCCAGAACTAGGATAAATTTCATATCTAATATCTGTATTCGTAATTTTAGTTCTCTTTAAATTTGGATTTCCTTGAACTGATGCGTTTAATTCAAAGTCGAATATATTCAAGAAAGACAACTCTCTTAATTCTGGTCTAATTACTGTTTGAGAAGCAGTGATTCTTAAGTTACTAGTTTGGTTCACTTTGTAAGTAGTATTCACGCCTGGCAAGAAGTCGGTAACTCTAGTGTTAGTAAATCTTGGATCCCACTTTTTTACACTACCTACTAATTGATCATAGTCTTCCACACGTAAGCCCCATACTGCTCTTAATTTTTCAGAGATTTTATTATCAAACTGAACATATCCAGCATTCAAAATTGTGTTCGCTAAATATCTAAAGTTTCTACCCTTAATGGCATCAAAGCCAAATTTATTATCTGTTCCGTTTCCAAAATTTTCTGGAGCAAAAACCACGTCAGGAGTTAATGATCTTAACGCAACATTGTCCTTAGGTAAGAAGTTTGCAAATAATTTAGCGTCGTATAAACGGTCTTTTATTTGTAAAATATAACCTGCTTTGATAGTTTGTTGCTTTATTTTGAAAGTCAAATCACCACCCGCTGTATAAATATAGTCGCTCAAATTTTGATAAATTCTACTTCCAGATTGTTGAGACAATGAGTTAGACAAGTTCAATACATAAGGATCTGCGCCTGTTGCACTCTTGGTATATAATATTCTTCTTTGGTCTGGGCTATAGCTATCTAAGATATTAAATGCACCATACCAATTAAACTTCAACGCTTTAGTCAAACCATGCTCACCACTTAATTGATTCGTAAAGAAAGTATTTTGAGCGAATGTAAATTCGTTTGCTTTCATTAAGTCGCCTCTTGAATATTCATTACCTGTTCTTGAAGTATAAGAATTATTAGACTTAACATTCAATATTGCTCTGTAACTAATTTTATTCAATGGATTTAAATACATAGACAAGCCTGCAATCGCACCCATATTAATGTCTTGGATATACTTTTCATCCGCATACTTATATATAGTAGAGAACTTATTATTCTCTAACGTATTTTGTTGATTTAGGTTATCCTGAAAACGTTGATTTTTTGCAAAATTCGCACCTAACATACCTCCAATCTTCTTTCCAAATAATAATCCAGAAAATCCACCATTCATTTGAACAGCATAATTAGGAGAAGCAGTAGTCTTAACCGGAGACCAGTTATTAGACATTGACTTACCTAAAGCTGTTTTTAATGCAATGTTTGAAGTGTCAAAATTTGACTTTGTAGTATAGCCTGCAGGTAAAGATCTTGCACCATCGTCAATACCTAACCAATCTGTTTTTCCGCCCTTGTCTTTATAAAAGTCTTTTCCTGTAGAAATAGTATTGTAACTAGTTGAAACTTGAACGTTAAAAAAGTTTTTATTAGGAATGTCTTTTGTATTTACTTGAATTAATCCACCAGCCCACTCTCCTGGCAATTCAGGTACAAATGCTTTGTTGATAATAATATTGTCAATAATTTGAGCAGGAAATAAATCGAATGAGAATGTCTTTCTGTCGGGCTCTGTACTCGTTAATAAGATACCATTCAACATAGCTTGATTATACCTGTCTGCTAAACCTCTTACTACAATATATTTTCCCTCTTGTATAGAAGCACCTGGTGTTCTTTTTAAAATTTCAGCTGTATTTCTATCTGGACTTCTTTTAATAGCTTCTGAAGAAATTACTGATGCTACTGTATTAGTATTTTTTTGATATGCTATTAATGCATTTACTGATTCTCCTTTATTAGAACTGCGAGATGCAGATACAACTACATCAGTTAATTTTTTACCACTCTCTTCTAATAAAATGTCATTATTAACTTCTTCACCTGCTTTTGTAGCAATAATTTTAGTTACAACTCTTTCTTTATACCCAACATAAGTTGCTGTAATTGTATATTCTTTGTTTACATCTATATTAAAACTATAACGACCTTCAATATCAGTTTTTGTAGCTTGGCTTCGGTCTGATTTCAAAATGATAGAAACGCCTATTAAAGACTCGTTTTTATTATTGGTAATCTTGCCCGATAATTTAGCTTTTTGAGCTTGAGCAAAGTATGCTGAAAAAATGACGATTATTAGTAATGATATCCTTTTCACGATATGTTTTTATTTATACCGCAAATATTAGACTCTAATGTTACCAAATTGTTAAGCCAATGTGAACTTAATATTAAGTTAAATTATTTAAGCGCGAATTAAATCTATTAAAAACTAACTAATTAAAATTCAACTAGTTGAGTTTAACGATTTTAAGAATAGTGTCAGGGCCACTTAATTCTATATTGTTTAAATTGATTTTAATTCCCGCTTGCACTAATTCAAATGAGATTGACTGGTTTTTATTTAAAGCAGTCAATTGTACAGCATTATATTTCCCAGGTACAATCACTATCCCATTTTCAGGTTTTTCAAATAAATGTAAATAAACATACTTATCGTCCTGTGTTGTCACACCCCATTTTTCTGGCTTCATTGGTCCACCACGTGTACCATAAATGGTATGTCCATATTGTTTTGTCCAATTTCCTACCGCCGCCAAAGTATCCCTAAACTCTTTCTGAATTTCCCCGTTGGGCATAGGACCTACATTTAATAATAAATTGCTATTGCGTCCAGCAGCACCCACAAGCGTTCTGATTACTTCATTGAACGTTTTGTATTTATGGTCGGTAATTCTAAAACCCCAAGAATCATTCATGGTAACACAAGATTCTAATGGCAGCACTGAAGCTGATTGAAAATTAAGCCCAGCAGAATTATTTCCTGGTAAATCTTGTTCAAACATTTGGAAATCCTCCCCCTTAATAGGATCCATATGATGATTATTGCCAATCATAGTGGCAGGTTGTAGCTTATGAATTAAGCCATAAATCTCATCATATTTCCAATCTATTCTAGAAGTCCTGTCTGCTGAACCTTCGACATTAGTTTGATCCCAATGGCCGTCAAACCAAATACAAGAAATAGGACCATAATTAGTGAGTAATTCCGTTAATTGATTTTTCATAAACTTCAAATAGGAAGCATAATCTCCCTTACTTGTTCTTCCAGACTTTTGACCAGTTCTTCCTGTCGTAAAAGGATAGTCTTCTCTACTCCAGTCCAGTGTTGAATAGTAGAGGCCTAATTGAATTCCTTGTTTTTTACATTCCGCCGCTAGTTGCTTTAACGGGTCTTGTTTATAATGCGTGTTCGTGATTTTCCAGTCAGAAAATTTAGTATCCCAATTTGAAAAACCATCATGATGCCTAGTAATAAATACAATATACTTCATGCCTGCATTTTTCGCAGTGCTCACCCATTTTGCTGCATCAAAATCAACGGGATTAAATACTTTTAATAGTTTCTTATAATCATCCTTATTGATTCCTTTATTTTCCATGACCCACTCTCCGTCACCTAAAACACTGGAAGCTCCCCAATGTATAAACATTCCAAATTTGCGGTCTTGAAAATCGGTTCTTGATTTTAAATTAGCGGAACTTGGCTGATAAGTTTGTGCATTTACTAAACCAAAAAATAGAATTGACAATAAAGTGAACAAGCAATTTTTCATATTAAAAATTTTAATCGTAAAGCTGAATATATAATTTCTTAAGCTAACTAAATATACAATTTTTAATACAAATATGGCGGCCTTTAGGGCCGCCATAACATAATCTCAGCATCTTAATTTGATTAATCTAAATGATACACTTTATGTAAGTCAATTGTACTTTTAAAAGTAACATTCAAGTCATTTATAATGCCGTCATTGATATCATAAACCCATCCATGTATGTGCAAAGGCTGTTCTCTTTTCCAAGCATTTTGAACAATAGACGTTTTTCCTAAGTCATGTACTTGCTCTACCACATTCACTTCTACAAATCGTCTTGCTCTTAGGGTCTTATCCTCAATGGCGTCCAATTCTTTGTGGTGATATCGATAAACGTCTTTTATATGTCTTAACCAATTGTCTATCAAACCAAATTGTTGATTTTCCATTGCAGCCATCACACCTCCACAGCCATAATGTCCACATACAATGATATGTTTCACTTTTAATACTTCAACGGCATAGGATAATACACTTAACATATTCATATCACTATGTACCACCATATTGGCAATATTCCTATGTACAAACACTTCTCCCGGATTCGTTCCTGTAATTTGATTTGCAGGAACGCGACTATCTGAGCAGCCTATCCATAAATATTCCGGATTTTGTCCGTTAGCTAATTTAGAAAAATATTTAGGATCTAATTCTAATTGCTCCTTAACCCATGCTTTATTATTTTCTAATAATTTTTTATATGATTGTTCCATTGTACTTTTTTTAATGTCCTGATATTTTGATTCGATCAGGAACTTGAATGAATTCAACTGTAATATTTTTCAAAGCAGCTTGTGTCTTAAAATTATGTAATATTTCTAAAACATCTAAGTCAATAAAGTGAGATTGTGATGCATCAATTTGAACATGTGTGTCATTAGGAATTTCAGCTAATTTTTTTGCAATACTTCCTTTATTTATAAATGTAACATGTTCTGATAAAGTAATTCTAATAGCACCACCTTCCGCTTTTGTTTCATGATGAATTTGATAATCTCTTCTAAAATTAGTTCTTAGAATATAAAAAATAGCAACTAGCATGCCTATGGCAATTCCTTTTAGTAAGTCGGTAAACTGAATCACCATAATGGTAATAATAAATGGCATAAACTGTTCCCATCCTAATTTATACATTTCTTTAAACAGAGAAATTTTAGCTAATTTATATCCTACTACTAATAATACAGCGGCCAAACATGCGAGAGGGATTTTATTTAATAGCTCAGCAAATGCAATGACACTTACCATTAATAAAAACCCATGAAATATTGCAGACATTTTTGTTTTAGCTCCAGCATTCGCATTCGCTGAAGTTCTTACAATCACCGCTGTCACAGGAAGCCCTCCAATGAATCCGGAAATTAAATTACCAAACCCTTGCGCAACAAGTTCTCGATTGGTTGGAGTTATGCGTTTGTTTGGATCTAACTTATCAGCAGCTTCTGTACTTAATAAACTTTCTAAACTAGCAACAATTGCAATTGTAACTCCAAGTACATACACATTATAATTTGTAAGTGCCGAGAAATTAGGAAGCGTAAATTGTTGGAAAAATTGTGTTGAGTTTTTAGCTACTGGCAATTTTACCATATGATCTAAGGGTAGTGACCACTCTGGCTTATACAATTTAAATGCTTCATTCAATGCTACCCCTATTGCCACTGCAATTAAAGCACCAGGTACCCATTTAAAAAACACAAACTTTTTAAGAGATGGAATATCACATATTAAAATGACCGCGATAGAACTCACTCCAATTATAATAGCACCATAATGGTAAGGAAGATTACTTGCTTCATTATAACCAATCGCAATTGGTAATTGCTTTAGTATCAATATAATCCCAATAGCCGCAAGCATCCCTTTGATAACGCTTGATGGAAAATAATGTGCAATCAGTCCTGCTTTTAAATATCCAAGGCCTATTTGCAAAACTCCAGCAATCATCACTGCTACTAAAAAAATATCGAAACTTCCTAATTGTGTAATGCCATTTAAAACAATTACTGTTAAACCTGCAGCGGGACCTGTGACACTCAATGCAGAACCACTAATAGAAGCAACAACAATACCCCCAACAATACCTGCAATAATACCAGAAAACAAAGGAGCCCCAGATGCCAAAGCGATACCCAAACATAAGGGCAACGCTACTAAGAAAACAACTAAGCCAGCAGGCAAATCGTCTTTTAAATATTTTAAACTAAACCCATTAGAGGGCATAACTGATTTCATAAATTAAAGTTACTTTAAATAATAAGATTAAGCCGCTTTAAACAAGGGCCATGCTATTATTTGATATGGAAAATGAATTGAGTTTCGATGTAATAACCTAAGCCCAAAAATTAGGAGGTGGTATTAGGACAGAAACATGCCCTTTATTGCTCTTCTTGTCGTTTTCTACAAAATGAACTTTACAGTCGTTAGTATTATGAAAAACAGCTATCGTATGCCAATCTAAATGTTCTGTTAAGGCTTTAGCTACATCTGTATCGTCTTCTTCAATTTGTTGTAATGAAATAGATAACGCTATCTCGTTTTCAGCAGCATAGTCTTTGTCCTGTGATTTTGTCAATAGCATTAAACTTGCTACAGGGAAAATCTGTACAAACATAACAGTAGCAATAAAGAAAGCGATTAAGTTCTGTTTCATTGAAGCGCGAATATATTTATAAAAGCTTATTTTCGTTTAATATAGGTATTAAGAATTTTACGATAATAGAAAAATATGAGCACATTAGAAATAGTAGTTGAAGTTATGGGTTGGACAGCCTCGGTTTTAATAGTAGGCTCCTATGCACTTAATATATGGGGCAAAATTCATGCAAATAGCAAACCCTATGTTTGGGCTAATATAATTGGAGGCTTATTTTTTGTTGTAAACACCTATTATCACCAAGCATATCCTTCTATGATGGTGAATATAGTTTGGGTGATCATTGCCATAGGGTTATTGTGCAAACCACTATTTAGTAAAACGGCCAACTAAAAAATGTCTACTAGTCACCCTTATATTACTGCAGTTAATAATTTCATTAAATGGACCTTATTGTGTGGGATTGTTGGACTGAGTATTGGATCCGCTACCGCCTTATTTTTAAGTAGCTTAGATTTTGTGACTTTATTTAGAGAACAACATGCATGGATTATTTATAGCTTACCAATTATAGGTTTATTGATAGGTCTCCTATATTATTATTTAGGTAAGGAATCAGTTAAAGGCAATAATTTATTACTTGAAACACATCAGTCACCCAATAAGCCAATTCCATTTTTAATGGCTCCTTTGGTTTTTATAACAACGCTGTTAACGCATTTAGCTGGGGGTTCTGCAGGACGAGAAGGCACGGCAGTTCAAATGGGCGGCGCCATTGCAGATCAGTTTACTAAATGGTTTAAACTAAATGACGGCCAGCGAAAAACTATTATTATAATTGGTATTAGTGCCGGATTCGCAGCTGTATTTGGAACACCCTTGGCTGGTGCAATTTTCGCACTGGAGATAATGAGTTTTCGAAAAATTCATTTACGATCTATAATTCCAAGTTTAGCAGCCGCCTATATAGCACACTATACCTGCTTGGCTTGGCATATAGAACACACCCACTATACCTTATCGATTGTAAACAGTTTTGATATAAAAAATATTGGATGGGCCGGTTTCGCAGGAATCCTATTTGGATTAACTGCACTAGCCTTTACCTGGGTAGGCAAAGGATGGAAAAGACTTTTTAATATAATTTCATATGTACCTGCAAGACCATTTATAGGGGGGCTTTTGCTACTTGCAGCAATTCATTTATTGGGATCTACCAAATTCATTGGATTGGGTATTCCGAGTATAGTTGCTTCTTTTACAACACAAGCAGGACCTTATGATTTTCTAATAAAATTAGTATTAACCGCTTTAACATTAAACGCTGGGTTCAAAGGAGGCGAAGTAACTCCTTTATTTTTTATAGGTGCCAGTTTAGGAAGCGCCCTAATAGTATTTGTGCCATTGCCTTTGGCAATTTTAGCAGCAATGGGATTTGTAGCAGTATTTGCAGGAGCTACCCACTGTGTTATTGCTTCTATTATTATGGGCTTTGAATTATTTGGATTGCAAGCTGGATGGTATGTTGGCATAGCAAGTATTTTTGCCTATTTTTCGTCAGGAATAGAAGGTATATATAGTGCACAAGAAAAACTTGGAACCAAGTATGATATGTATAACTATATCAAAAAGGTTTTTTCTTTATAATTAAGTTGAAATAAAAAAATAGAATGGTAGAAGTAACAAGGGCAAATAGCGAAGCAGATTTAATTGGCATTCAAGCATTACAAAAAGCGAATTTAAAAAGAATAATTGGCGAAGTCGAAGCTACAAAAGAAGGATTTGTAACTGCAGAATATAGTTTAGACTTATTAAAAGCAATGCATACATATGGAGCTTCCGTTATTGCTAAAGATGGCGAGACCGTTGTTGGCTATGCGTTAGTGACTACGAAAGATATATACGGACAACATGAACTATTAGACGACCTTTTTAATGTCTTAAATAAACTAAACTTTGAGGGTAAGCCTTTAAATGAAGCGCCTTATGTTTTAGTTGGACAACTATGTGTAGGAAAGGGTTACAGAGGTATTGGACTAGTTCAACAAATGTATAACTACTTTAAAGACTGTTATCATACTCAATTCAATTACTTAATTACAGACGTAGCTGACAATAATCCAAGGTCCTTAAAAGCGCATATTAAATCAGGCTTCCAAGTAATTCATAGTATTGACTATGGTGGCGTAAGATGGGATATTGTATTATGGGATTGGAATAAATAATTATAAACTTAGTATTCATGAAGCAACTAATATTCGTTTTGTCGATAACGTTAATCACTTTAAGCTCCATAGCTCAAAAAACAAATATTGATATTTTATTAAAAGACATAAATATTATTGACGTTAAAAGCAATAAAATTTATACGCATCAAACAATTGCTATTATTAATGATGATATCATTGCAGTGGGTAATGCTTCCATTCAGTCTAAATACAAGGCAACCAATATAATTAAGGGAACTGGAAAGTATATCATGCCTTCCTTATGGGATATGCATGTACATTTTGGGGGTGATACTTTGGTGGCAGAAAATAAAATGCTACTACCATTGTATATCGCCATGGGCGTAAGTCATGTAAGAGACTGTGCTGGCGACATTAGTATAGACGTCTTGAATTGGAAAGATTCAATAAATAAAAAGCAACTATTTGGACCTGCTATTTTTACGTCGGGCCCTAAATTGGAGGGGCCTAAATCTATTTGGCCAGGTGATTTAGAAATTGCGAATGAAGCAGAATTGAAAATAGCTTTGGATTCATTACAAAAATTAAAGGTTGACTTTGTGAAAATCACAGACAACACTTTAGAGCCTGAATTATTTTTAAAGAGTATTATAGCTGCTAGAAAAAGAGGCTGGAAAGTAACCGGTCATGCTCCTGCCACTATGACGATTGAAACATTTTCTAAAAATGGATTGTCTGCTATTGAACATATTGGGTATTTAAGTAGGTCTGCTTCCAATAAAGAAGAAGAGATTACTAAACTAAAAGCGGAGGGTAAAATTTCCAGTAAAGAAGCGAATGCTTTATACTTAAGCAGTTTTGACAGCGCTATTGCCATGGCTAAATTTAAAAAATTGGCATTAAATGGGACAGCCGTTGTGCCTACTATTAATGGGAGCTACGTTACCACCTATTTAGACATAAATGACCACAAGCATGACGACTACTTAAAATACCTTGGGCCTGCATTGAAAAGAACCTATAATTGGAGAGTGCAAAGAGCTGCTAATGATGACGCAGCAGGGATACAATTTAGACATCAAAATTTTGAAGCTAGTGCTAGTTTATTGCCTTTGCTTTACAAAGCGGGTATCACTATTTTAGCGGGTACAGATGCTGGTTATTTGAATTCATTTAACTACCCAGGAAAAGGAATGCATGACGAATTAGCCATTATGGTAAAATATGGATTAAGTCCGCAACAGGCTTTAGCGAGTTCTATTATTAATGGGCCTGCCTTCTTTAATTTGAGCACCCAATTTGGGGCTGTTGCAAAAGGCAAAAAAGCAGAATTGCTTATATTAAGTGACAATCCATTAATATCGATTCGAAATACTGAAAAAATAGAGGGTATTATTCGTCAAGGCAAATATTATGACAGAGCAGCATTGGATTTAATATTGTCAAATTTGGCGGCAGTAATAAGTGAATTGAAATAATCTAAGAACATTGAAATAAACAAAGTAACCAGAATTATAATTGTTAGCCCCTATAATCAATATTACCATTATCGCAGTAACCTTTAGGATTTTTGCCAATCCTATTGCGAATGTTTTACAGAAGCAAATAACTGGTCTCGGACAACCTCCTTTATTTGTAAACCTATTAACTTATTTAGCACTTGGGGTATTTAGTATTGTGCTTATTTACGATTACCCAATTCAAACCTTAGGTCGCGAATTTTGGTCATACTCAATATTAGGAGGCATTGCAGGGGCACTGGGTAACGGATTTATTATAAAGGCACTAGAAACAGGAGACCTTTCCGTACTAGGCCCTATCAATGCTTATAAATCAATTATTGGGATGGTATTTGCTTTTATACTTATTCATGAATTACCAAATTACTGGGGATTACTTGGCGTATTATTAATCATAGCCGGAAGTTATTTTGTACTAGACACTACTAAAGAGCAATTTTCTTGGTCACTCTTAAAACAACCTGCCATTCAATTTAGGTTAGCTGCACTAGTCCTTACTGGCATACAAGCAGTATTGGATAAAAACGTAATTCACTACTCCAATTTGAGTGTAGCATTTGCTGGTTGGAGTATTTTTGGAAGTTTTTTTTCCTTATTATTTATCAGCTTTACAAAAATAAAATTGAAACAAGAGTTTCAAAAGCTGAACAATAATTTAATGGGAAAGTATTTTGCATTGGTAATTAGTATTGGCATTATGTTAGCTTCCACTAACTACACATTGAATAATATGCCGGTTGGTTATGCATTATCGCTATTTCAATTATCTATTATTTTGACTGTGATTTTAGGCAATCGAATTTTTAAAGAAACACATTTAATCCAGAAACTAATAGGAGCCGCTATTATGATTAGCGGCTCCATTATTATTATTTTAATGAAGTAGTTAAGTTCATTAATTATAAACGTTCAATTGGTCTTGTTAAACAAGTTGGGCCACCGCCCCCCTTAACACTTATTTCTGCACCTTGATATTCAATTACTTTACAACCTGCATTTTCTAAAGCTGCTTTAGTTTTAGGATTTCCTTTAACCATTAAGCAAACGCTTGGCGCCAATGCCAATACATTACATCCCATACTATCAAATTCCTCGTCTGGCACTTCCACTAATTTAAAACCTCTATTTATTAATTCGTTTCTAAAAATAATAGGAATTAAAGGAGAATATACTACTGCTATATTTTTGTCAACTGGGCTCAATACCGACATTAAATGAAATACATCCGACGGCCCTTTGTAATGCGGCATAGGAACCGACATCACTGTTACGCCAATGGGTGCAAGTAATTCAGTTAATTGTTGAATCCCCTCAAGGTTCGTTCTATACGTATGTCCCACTGCCAATGTCTTGTCGTCCAGCCAAGCCACATCCCCGCCTTCTAGTGTACCTGGGGCTTTTATGACTCCAAGTACTGGAATTCCATTTGCTTCAAATGCTTTTTGTTCCGCCAATGGTTCATTTTTACGCCCTTCCTTACCCATATTACAAATAATCATACCAGCACTTGTTGCAATAGCTGCGTCTCTACAATAAATAGAATCCATATTAACGGTAGGATCTTCTGGTAAATAGAAAATTTCTGTGCCGTTGTCTTTAAACACTTGTTCAAACGCTTTATATTCTTCTAAAGCTTTATTGATTTCTGGCTTTCCTAAATAATTTAAAGCCTCCCAGTGTTGCTCAATATGTGCATCGTTAATAAATGCAGCACTTGCTTGTTTAATAAATACGGACTTAAGCTTTCCAAATTCTGAATGTGAGCTCATTTGATAAATTTGATTTTAATGATTATTATGATTGAATATTTTAGTTAGCAATTCTGTCTCTTTTCCAAACAGCCCATACATAAATAGGCACAGAAGACATGGACAATAAAAATCCCCAAAATACAGTTTCTTGACCTGAGCCATAAATCATCCATAAGGAAAATAGAAAGGCAAAAAAAGAAAGGACTGCCGCCCCAGTAATTAATTTTACACTAGTCAATTTTTCTTGTAGACGTAAAATCATGTAGGCGGCGGTTGAAAATAAATAAGGAATAAGAACGGTCAAAGTAGAAAGCAAGATTAAAAATTTAAACTGTGCTACTAAGCCTTTTGTATAATTCATGCTCATGAAAATGGAAACGAATACACTTGAGATTGCAATACCCAAGGCAGGTACTCCCTTGCTATTTTTCTTTGCAAAAACTGCTGGAAATAATTTATCCTTTGCAATAGCATATGGAATTTGGCCTTGAATTAAAATAAATCCATTTAAAGCACCAAAGGCGGCAATAGCAACTCCTGCGCTAACCCAGTATTTTGAACCTGCTCCAAATATAATGGTTGCAGCGTCTGCAAAAGGGGTCACTGTATTTTGCAATTGTGCAGCGGGAATCATTCCCATTATACTTACGGTGCTTAATATATAAACAGCAGTTGCAATCAAAGTACCTAATATGGTTGCCTTGGCAATCGTTTTTTCAGGGTTAGCTACACTGCCCGAAGGTATGGTAGCACATTCAATTCCTAGAAATGCAAAAAATGTTAAAGTTGTAGTGGCCGTTATTGCTTCAAAGGAAGAAGTTCCACTTGAATTAAAAGGTAAAAAATTTCCCAGTTTTATAAAAAACATGCCCCCAATTCCAACTAATACAATTGGAACAATTTTTAAAATAGTAGTGGTTAACTGAAGCCTGCCCGACGTCACAATTCCCAAAGTGTTTACCCATGTCAAAAACCAAATAGTAGCTAAGCCACAAAAGACTGCTAGAAAAGAATTAGTTGCTAAAATTGGGATGAATGTGCTTAATGCACTGATAAAAGAAACCGTGATAGCTGCATTAGTGCACCAAACAGACACCAAATAACCCCAAGCAACTAAGAACCCTGCAAAATCACCCAATCCTTTTCTAGAATATGCATAAGGTCCGCCGTCACCTGCAGGCATTATTTTACTTAAATGGGCAAATACTTTAGCTAATAAAAAAGCACCTATAGAAGAACAAATCCAACCTACAATACTAATCCCTCCAAAACTTGCCAAAGTTGCAGGCATTAAAAACACGCCTGCTCCAATCATATTCCCAACCACAAGCGAAGTGCTTGTCCATAATCCTAACTTACTCTGGTCTTTTTGCATGCTTTAAGATATGAAATATCCTAACAAACTATAAAATCAAATCAAATAAACTTATTAATAATATTTTCAAAGTATTCCTGTTGACCACTAATAGTAGTTGGCTCTCCTTTTTCGATTGCATAATCTCTTAAGTCATTCAAGGTTAAGCTACCAGCTTCAAATTCCATCCCCTTACCTTCATTAAATGAAACATATCTTTCTGACCTAAGTTTTTTATAATTTGATTTTTGTAAAACAGCATCTGCAATAGTTAATGCTCTCGCAAAACTATCGATCCCGCCAATATGTGCATAGAACAAATCAGCTGCGTCTGTAGAGTTTCTCCTAATTTTTGCATCAAAATTGATTCCACCCCCTCCAAAACCTCCAGCTTCCATAATAATTAACATAGACTCAGTTAACTCATTTAAATTATTTGGAAATTGGTCTGTATCCCATCCATTTTGATAATCTCCTCTATTGGCATCCATACTGCCTAACATACCTGCATCTACTGCAACTTGTAATTCATGTTGGAAAGTATGACCCGCTAGAGTAGCATGATTTACCTCAATATTTAATTTAAAATCATTCAATAAATTATACTGTCTTAAAAATCCAATTACAGTTTCACTATCATAATCGTATTGATGCTTTGTTGGTTCACATGGTTTTGGCTCAATAAAAAATGTACCTGTAAATCCGTTTTGTCTAGCATAATCTTTTGCAGTATGTAAAAACTTTGCCAAATGTTCCTTCTCTCTTTTCATATTGGTATTAAGTAAAGTCATGTATCCTTCTCTACCTCCCCAAAAAACATAATTTTCCCCGTTTAATGCAATCGTCGCATCCAATGCTGCTTTCACTTGAGCCCCTGCATGTGCCAATACATGAAAATTAGGATTTGTGGAAGCCCCGTTCATATACCTTCTATGGCTAAATACGTTTGCTGTACCCCATAATAATTTCACACCACTTGCATGTTGCTTCTCCTTTAAATAGGAAGTCATTGTTGCAAGTCTTTTTTCATTATCTAGGACGTCATTGGTATAATCAACAACATCAATATCATGAAAACAGTAATAGGGTAAATTTAATTTTGTAATAAACTCAAATGCAGCATCTGCTTTTTCTTTAGCTCTTGCAATAGGATCTGTATTTTGGTCCCATGGATGGATAAGTGAAGGGCCACCAAAAGGATCTGATCCATTGCCACAGAAGCTATGCCAATAAGCAACAGCAAATCTTAACCAGTCTTTCATTGGCTTACCACCAATTATTTTACTAGCGTCATACCACCTATATGCTAGCGGATTATCAGATTGAAGTCCTTCAAATTGAATTTGATTTATTCCTTTAAAAAATTCTTTTTCTCCTGTTATAACTGACATAAAATATTATTTATTGATAAAAATGTTAGATAAATTTATTGAGTGATTGCTTCCATTTCAAATAGGCTTCATTATATTCAATTACTTTATTGGGTATCCATTTTTGAATTGGTTTAAAATTCACAAAAGCATCTTTTAGATTTTTATAAAAACCAATTCCCACTCCAGCACCTTTTGCTGCTCCAGCACTTCCATCTGTTTCATATAATTCAACTGGTGTGTCAAGTGTATTGACAAATGCTTCTGTAAAAATAGGACTAGAAAACATATTAGTTTTCCCAGCTTTAATGACAAAAGGCTTTATATTATTTTCTCGCATAATATCCAATCCATATCTAAATGCAAAAACAATACCCTCTTGTACAGCTCTGTATATATGTGTATTGGTATGCTTATTTAAATCTAAATTCAACAAATGCGCACCGATAATTTTATTATGAAGCATGCGCTCAGCACCGTTTCCAAAAGGGATCACTTGCAGACCCTCACTTGCAATAGGAATTTTTGCAGCTTCGTTATTCATTTGGTGGTAATCTATATTATTGCCAATCCATTTTCTTGTCCAGCTATTCATAATTCCAGTACCATTAATACACAATAACATACCCAGTCGATTTTCATTTTGTGAATGATTTACATTTGCAAAATTGTTAATTCGAGAAGCTTTGTCAAAATTTAAGGAGTCCCCTACTCCATAAATAACACCAGAAGTACCCGCATTAGCAGCCACTTCTCCAGGTTCAAGCACATTTAATGAAAATGCATTATTAGGTTGATCGCCCGCTTTGTAGCTAACTGGGATGCCAGCATTTAAAGATAGTATGGATGCAACTTCGTTTGATAAAATTCCATGTACACTAAATACTGGTTGAATGTTAGGAAAAAGTGAGATGTCAAAATCAAAATATTTCAACAATGCCTCTGAAATACATTTATTCTTAAAGTCCCAAAAAATGCCTTCAGATAAAGCTGCGACAGTTGTTGTAATCTCACCAGTTAATTTCATTGATATAAAATCTCCTGGCAATAGAATTTTATCGATTTGATTATAAATTTCAGGTTCATTTTGTTTCACCCAAGCTAATTTTGCTGCAGTGAAATTGCCTGGCGAGTTTAATAAATGAGCTAAGCAATGCGATTCGCCAATGGTTTTGAATGCCGCTTCTCCGATTTTAACAGACCTACTATCACACCAGATAATACTATCTCTTAAAACAACTTGGTGTTTGTCCACTAATACAAGTCCATGCATTTGATAACTAATGCCAATGGCTTTTATACTTGAAGGCTCAAATGTCTTTGTAGCATTCGCTTTTAAAATAGCTAATCGAGTATGTTCCCACCACCTATCAGGCGATTGTTCTGCCCAGCCCACTTCAAGGGTCTTTATGGATGTTTCAGTTTCAGGATATTGCACAGTTGTTATGGTATCCCCAGTAATTGCATTTACTACAGCTACTTTAACAGAGGAAGTCCCAACATCAATACCTAATAAGTACATAAGATTATTTTAAAGCTGGATCATTTTCTTTTTTTAAGAAATCCGCATTGCTTAAACTAGTTGCTTCCCAATTTAAAAGCGCCTCATTTGGAACTACCTCCATTGGCGTTTTCCAAGAGGTTGAAGTTTCATTATAGGCTAAATTAGATGGAGATGAATAACATGAAATAATTGACCATCTTGGTTTATCAGATTCATTGGATTCTGAGCGATGCAATAAATTACTATGAAAAAACAAAGCATCGCCAGGTTCTATTTCAACATAAACTAAGTCCATCGTTTTTAATGCATTCTCTACCATGACCATATCTGCTCCAACTTGTTCTCCTGTAAATCCATGATTTACCCTCCCTAATTTATGAGATCCTTTTATTACTTGAATGCAACCATTATTTTTATTTGCAGGCGTTAAAGCCACCATCACACTAATAAGTTGATCTGGAAACATAAATTGGTTCTTATACCAATATCCGTAATCCTGATGCCATTCCCAAGCACCCCCAACTCGAGGCTCTTTTTGCATAAGTTTTGAATGAAAATGACAAACTGGACTTGAACTGTCAAGTAATTGGGCTACATGTTCAACCATGGATTCACTTCGAGTTAAATACCCAAACACGTCATTTCCTGGAGTGAACCATAATGATAGTTTAGTTTTTTTACCTGATTGGTCATTCAGATCTAATGCATTCTTAGCCATTGCATTATCTTTTAATGCTGTTGAATACATTTTCTCCACCTCTGCTTCAGTGCAAAAATTTTTTACGATTAAATAACCATCCTTTTCATAAGAATCAAGTTCAGATGAAGTAAAAAGTGTTTTTTTCATATAACTAGTTGTATGGAATCGTTTGGATACTAAATATAATTAAACAAATGAATACTATCGCAAGTCCTTGCTTTATTTTTATTAAATTCATGGTATGAAAAAAGTATACTTAATATTAACTGCTGCTTTATTGACTACGTTTGGTTTAAGTGCTCAAAAAACAGTCTTGCTTTGTAAAAAGCTAATTGACGGAACAGGAAAAGTTATTGACAATCCAGCGATTATAATTGAAGGAAAAAAAATAATAGGTATTGTAAAAAAATCAGAAGTTCCTAAGGAAGCTACCATAATTGATTTAGGAGAGTATACAGTGCTACCTGGATTCATCGACGCGCATGTGCATACGAATTATAATTCTGACGATTATCAAGTAGCGCATATTAGACAAAGCTCTGCAGCAAAAACACTTACTGCATTAAAACAATTACAAGACTTATTAGCAGAGGGTTGGACTACCGTGAGAATTGCAGGGGATGCAGACGTGGAATATGGTAGTATGGAAATAAAAAAAGCAATTAATAAAGGTTTATTTGTGGGACCACATATTCATGGAGCAGCACATTATTTATCTGTAACAGGTGGGGGTGGTGATATTAATTTTATGTCGCATGAACAAAAAATTATACCAGACGGTTTAATTGTTAATGGACCAGAGGAAGTAAGAAAAGCTGTAAGAGATGAAATAAAATTTGGCAGTGACTGGATTAAAATATTAGTAACTGGAGCTTTCATGACAGTAGGTGACAACCCACAGAATGTTCATTTTAGTCCAGAAGAATTAAAGATGGCAGTAGAAGAAGCTGCAAGAAGAGAAGTACCTGTAATGGCGCATGCACATGCTACAGAAGGTATTAAGCAGGCTGTAAAAGCTGGCGTTAGAAGTATTGAACATGGATCTTATATGGACGAGGAAGCCATTGACTTAATGATACAACATGGAACTTATTTAATTCCTACACTTACGATTGACTTATACTTTAAAGAAAAAATAGCAGATAGTAAGGCCCTTTCAAAGGCCATTGAATTAGCTAAAGATTCAAGAGCAGAACTATATGCAATGTTAAGATTGGGTATCAAGAAAGGTCTTAAAATTGGATTAGGTACCGATTATATAGGATGGACTCCGAATTTTTCTGCAAGAGAGTTTGGAGAGTATGTGAGTCTAGGCATGACCCCTATGCAAGCAATACAAGCAGGCACCAAAGTAAATGCAGAATTATTACAAAAAGACAAAGAAATAGGCACCATAGAAATTGGAAAGTTAGCCGATATTATTGCAGTAAAAGGAGACCCATTAAAAGATATCACAGAATTACAAAAAGTAAAATTTGTTATGATTAATGGAACTATTGTGAAAAATCAAAAATAGCATTGAGTCCAATTTGATCAATTAAAAATAAAATTGATTTTGGTCAGAAATAAAAATTATATAAAATATTAAAAATGAACATTTCAAAAGAGGCTATTGAAAAAGCGGCCGCTACTATCAAACCTTATATACATAGAACTCCTGTTATGACTAATAAGAGTATTGACGAATTGTCTGGCATTCAATTTTATTTTAAATGTGAGAATTTTCAAAAAATTGGTGCTTTCAAAATTAGAGGCGGTATGAATGCTACTTTAAGTTTAAGCCCTGAACAATTAAAAAATGGTGTAGCGACACATTCCTCAGGCAACCATGCACAAGCTTTAGCCTACGCAGCAAAAGTGTTAGGCATTAAAGCTTATATCGTAATGCCTAAGTCATCTCCAAAAGTTAAAGTAGACGCAGTTAGAGGCTACGGAGCTGAAGTAATTATTTGCGAAGCCAATCAAGCTGCAAGAGAAGCAGCATTAGACGAAGTAGTAGCAAGAACAGGCGCCGCATTTATTCATCCATATGACGACGACCGTGTTATTACAGGACAAGCGACCTGTGTTAAAGAATTGATAGAAGAAGTTCCTGATTTGGACATAGTAATAACCCCAGTCGGAGGCGGTGGATTACTTTCAGGGACTTGTTTAGGCGCACATTATTTCAAATCAGGATTAAAAGTATATGGAGGCGAACCAGAAGGTGCGGCCGATGCTGTATTAAGTATTAAATCAGGAAAAGTAGAAAAAGCACCTTTTATTGACACCATCGCAGACGGCTTAATGACAACATTAAGTGAAAGGACATTGGCAATTATAAAAGATCATGTAACAGATATTCTGTTAGTGTCTGACGAAGAAATTAAAGCAGCTTTGAGATTGGTTTATGAGCGAATGAAAATAATTGTAGAACCAAGTTGTGTGGTTCCATTTGCGGCTGCTTTAAAAAATCCGGAAATATTTAAAGGAAAAAAAGTAGGCATTATCCTTTCTGGTGGAAATGTAGACTTAACAAAATTTGGAACTTGGTTTCCAGCTAACTAATAATAATTTTCCTCGCAAAATAAGCATTAATATTCCCAACTAAATAACTTATAAATTGACCTATATGAAAAAAACAATTTCAATATTTTCATTATTCTTATTTCTAGCTATTTGCTCCAACGCACAAGTATTAAACTATGAAGTAAAGCAAAGCGTTGCTGTTAATTATAAAAAATTAGCTCAAATTGACACCATAGTAAATAGTTATATTACAAAGCATTGGGAAAATGGGGTTACCGTATTAATCGTAAAAGACAACCAAGTTATTTATCATAAAGGCTTAGGATATGCAAATGAAGCCAAAAAAACACCCATGCCCGAAAATGCTATTTACAGAATCATGAGTCAGTCCAAAGCCATTACAAGCTTGGCGGTTTTGCAACTATTTGAACAAGGTAAATTAGATTTAGACCAGCATGTTTCAGACTTTATTTCAAGTTTTAAAAAGTCAACAGTATTAGATAAAATAAATTTAAGTGACACTACTTATACTACCGTCCCTGCAAAAAGGGAAATTACAGTTCGTGATTTATTGACACATTCATCTGGAATTGGCTACACAGACATAGGTTCTAAAGAGATGAGTGCCATTTATAATAAAGCAGGAGTGCCATCAGGATTAGGTTATTTTGATGCTAACTTACTTGAGAAGATGACCATTTTAGGAAAACTACCATTAGCACACCAACCAGGGGAGAAATTTACTTATGGACTAAACACCGATTTATTAGGTTGTATAGTTGAAATAGTAAGTGGTATGTCACTTGAGGCTTATTGCAATAAAAACATATTTGCTCCTCTAGGAATGAAGGATACTTAATTCAATGTGCCAACTGAAAAAGCAAATAGAATGCCAACTGTTTATACAGAAAATGAAGATCATAAATTGATTGAGTGGGCCCCTAGCTTTAGAAAGATAGACCCTTCTTATCCAATGATGAAAAAAACCTATTTTTCAGGTGGTGCAGGATTATCTTCTACTGCTTATGATTACGCTATCTTTTTACAGATGCTATTGAATAAAGGGAAGTATAATGGTCATCAAATTATAGCACCTAGAACTTATGAAATAATGGTAAGCCCACAATTAGATTTTACTAAGGCCGGGGATGATAATTTTGGATTAGGGTTTTCGCTTACTTCAGAGAAATCATCAAATCTGAATTTAAGAAACAAAGGTTCCTTTTCATGGGGCGGCTATTATAGTACCAACTATTGGGCAGACCCTAAGGATAAAATTATAGTACTAATAATGACACAGCATACGCCAAATTCACATAGCGAATTAAAGGGCAGAATAGAAAATATTATTTACGGAAGTTTAAAGAACTAAAATTATAAACTCATATAGTCTTGCAAGTGCTCAATTAATTTTTTCTGCGCCTCAATAGTATGTTTAATAATATCACTTTGACTTATAATATTATATAATTCGCCATTTTCAAAAATGGGTAAATATCTTAAATTTTTTTCTGACATTAAAATGCTACAATGTTCAATTGGATCATTTGCTTGTAACTTTGGCAAGTTGGCATCCATTACTTCCTCCACTGAAGTATTATTTGATGCCCTCCCTTCTAATACTACTTTACGCGCATAATCACGTTCGGTAAAAATTCCAGCGTATTGCTCATTCTTTAAAACTACTAAGCTGCCAATATTAGCTGCAGCCATGATTTTTAATGCATCAATAATTGGAGTAACATTAGACACAGTAATGACATTCCTGTTTTTTGTGCTAACAATATCTTTTACGGTTGGCATGGCAATCAATTTAAAAGTTTAAATAAAGGGCTTACCTAATTTACAACTTTTTCAGACACTAACAAAGAGTGCATTAATTCTTTAACCTTATCAATAATCAATGGAACTACTGATTCCACTTCGGGTGTAAGTGTAATACCTTGCTGTTGAATACTTTCGATACTTACCACAAATAGATGAATTTCGGGCATAGTGCCTAATATCTGTAACGCACTTACCATGTCTTTTAATCCTATATCATGGGTACTCATGGCTTGTGGAAAATCCTTCGCAAATTTTGGTTTAATTAAACGAATGGTGCCAGGAGGATTTGAATCTAAAGTTGCATCCACTAAAATTACATGTGGATATTGTTCAAAGTACCCTAATAAATGAAACCCTCCTGTACCACCGTCAACTATATCTACCCCTGCAGGTAAAATATCATGAACCATGCTATTAGCTACTTGTACCCCAATACCTTCGTCACCCATTAAGTAATTGCCTATTCCAAGTATTAAGATTTTATTTTCTGGATTCATATTTTTTGAATTCATTTTTATAGTTCCGTTTTTTATTTCTTTTTTTCTGGATTAGGCGTTTGATGTTTATTTTCATCGAATACGTCTTCCTCTATAAATTTCCAACCACCACCCATACTACTTATTTCACCACGGCCTTCCACATAGTCATGATAAAATACCAAGTACACATGAATCACTGCAAATAGAATAAAAAACCACATTGCCCAATGATGTATTGCTCTTGTTAAATAATCACCCCCTAGAACAGAAGGTACCCAAGCGAAAAGTCTTGGCAACCACCATCCTCCCATTTCGGCATACAAGCCAAAACCTGTTAAGCATTGAACTAAGAAAGCAATAAAAGTCAAGAAGTATATGAAGCCTGCCATTGCATTATGGCCAATACTTAAATGATGCTGCTCTTTACCCCCTTTCTTTAACATTAAAATGTCAATTTTAAATACAGTCCACATTTCCTGAAAAAATCTTTTTGAAACTGGAATAAACTGTCTCCAATTTGCATACTTATTTCCGACAAAGCCCCAATAAATACGAAACAAGAAATTAAAGAAAAATAAATAAGCCGCAGCAAAATGCACATACCTAAACCAACCCATTGTGTAAACCTGCGATGCTTCTTTTTGACTCATTAAGGATAATGGATTCGAGATATAAAATCCAGTAACAATTAATGCAATTATAACTGCTGCATTTAGCCAATGGTAAAATCGTACTGGCAATTCCCAAACATATACTCGGCGTAACCTATGGATATGTAAAAATTTATTAGCCATAAAATTAATTTTAAATGATTTAATCGCCTAAAACACTAATGCGGCTAATTGTTTTTCCTTCTTCATCATACAAGTGCACACTACAAGCCATACATGGATCAAAGCTGTGAATGGTACGAATAATCTCCAATGGTTGTGTTTCATCATGCACGGGTGTATCAATCAATGCGGCTTCATAAGCAGACATTTGACCTTTACTGT
Organism: Bacteroidota bacterium; assembly: GCA_947452555.1. Classification (GTDB taxonomy): domain Bacteria; phylum Bacteroidota; class Bacteroidia; order Chitinophagales; family Chitinophagaceae; genus Sediminibacterium. The sequence goes on along the minus strand of CANGDH010000003.1, from coordinate 71,583 downwards.
CACGTGGTGAAGCATTCCAAGTAGTTGGTACCACTAATTGATAATTCGCAATTTTTTCGTCTTTGATATTTATCCAATGTGCTAATGCGCCACGAGGTGCTTCAGAATGTCCAACACCTAATGCCAGTTTAGGCCATGTAGCTGGTTCAAACTTACTCATCTCTGCCATCCTTGTATCACCAGCCTTAATGTTAGCAATTAATGAATCATAAAACTCTAAAGCCCAATCTGCTGCTAATATTGCTTCCAAACCTCTTGCCGCAGTACGTCCTAAAGTAGAAAATAATGCTGCTACTGGGATATCTAAATCTTTCAATGTTTTGTCAACAATTGCTTTGTAGTCTTCTCTTCCTCTTGCATAACCTACTAAAACCCTCGCTAAAGGACCTACTTCCATTGCATTGCCTTTCCATCTTGGTGTTTTTAAATAACTATATTCTTTTGTAGTATCTAAATGTTCAAATGGCGGTTTTGGACCTGTGTAATTAATCTTACTTTCTCCCTTCCATGGGTGCAAGCCTTTCGCCTTTCCACCTTCTCCTTCATAGTCATACCATGAGTGTGTGATAAATTCTTGCACTTCATCTTCTTTTCTTAAATCCACATCGTACACTTTACTTAAGTCTTTATTTAAAATTGCTCCGGATGGGAATTTATAAGAAGCAGTGTCTCTGTACCCTTTAGTTGGTAAATCACCATACACTAAATAGTTGCCTAAGCCACCACCTATTGCACCCCAGTCTTTATAGAAAGAGGCAATTGCCATTAAATCAGGAATATAAACTTGATTAATAAATTCCTTGCCTTGCTTTAATAATTGATGAACATATGCCAAACGTTCTGCGTTGATACCACTCACATCGTCTAAGCTAATGGAACATGCCATACCACCTACTAAGTAATTTGGATGCGGATTTTTACCTCCAAAAATAGCCTGTACTTTTACGATTTCTTTTTGCCAATCCAATGCTTCTAAATAATGCGCTAAGCCAATTAAATTAACTTCAGCAGGTAATTTATAAGCAGGGTGTCCCCAGTATCCATTTGCAAAAATTCCCAATTGACCACTATCTACAAACTTTTTAATTCTTGTTTGAATATCGCTAAAATAACCTGGTGAACTCTTTGGCCATTTTGAAATGGTTTGTGCTAATTCTGAAGTTTTTTTAGGATCTGCTTTTAAAGCAGCTACTACGTCTACCCAGTCCATTGCGTGTAAATGATAAAAATGCACAACGTGATCGTGCATGTACAAAACACAATGCATTAAGTTCCTCACTAATTCAGCATTAGGCGGAACTACTATGTCTAAAGCGTCCTCCACTGTTCTTACAGACGTTAGTGAATGCGTTGAAGTACAAACTCCACAAACACGACCCACAAATGCCCATGCATCTCTTGGATCTCTTCCTCTTAATATTTCTTCTAGCAAACGTACCATGGTACCACTACTAAAAGCATCTACAATTTTACCATTTTCAATATCAGCTTCTACACGCAAATGTCCTTCAATTCTGGTAACGGGGTCTACTACTATTCTTTTACTCATAAAATTTGTTTAGTTGGTGAATCAATTAAGAAGGTAATTCATGCTCACTTTCTTTACCCTCCACTTCTAGTTCGTGAATGCTTTCTTTTTTACCAAAATTGGTAGCTACTGCATGTGCTGCTATGGCAACGCCGGTTGCACCTAATGCGATTTTTCCAATAGTGTCAGCAGAAGCTTCTATACCAAATCCAGCGAAAGAAGATGCACGATCGTATAATCTTCCATTGTCCCAATAATTTTCTTCGCTACATCCAATACAGCCATGACCAGATTGAATAGGGTAACTAGTTCCTCCATTCCATTTCATAACACCACAGGCGTTATAGGTAGTAGGTCCTTTACAACCTACATTGTATAAGCAATATCCTTTTTTAGCATTTTCATCGTCAAATGTTTCAACAAATAAACCTGCATCAAAATAAGGTCGGCGATAACAGCTATCATGTACACGCTTGCTATAGAAAGCTTTTGGACGGCCTACTCTATCTAATTCAGGAATAGTTCCAAAAGTTAACAGGTGTACAATCACTCCTGCCATAACTTCCCCGATTGGCGGACAGCCTGGCACTTTGATAATAGGTTTACCTGTAATTAATTTATGTATTGGTGTTGCTTGTGTTGGATTCGGCTTAGCAGATTGAACACAACCATTGCTAGCACAACTACCCCATGCGATAATAGCTTTTGCATCAGCAGCCGCTTCTTCTAAAATATGCATAGAAGTTTTACCTCCAATCATACAGTAAACACCGTCAGCTGCCACTGGCACACTACCTTCAACGCAAAGGATATATTCACCTTTATACTTCTTCATCGTATTCTTAAGTGATTGTTCTGCTTGGACACCCGACGCAGCCATCAACGTTTCGGTATAATCAAGCGAGACCATATCTAATAAGATATCGGCTACCATAGGATGAGATGAGCGTATAAAACTCTCACTACAACAGGTACATTCTTGGAAGTGCAACCAAATGATAGGTATACGTGGCTTAGTTTCCATCGCAGTAGCAACTTGTCCAATAGCAGATTTTTCAAGGCCAATAAAAGCGGCCATCATACTTGCAAATTTCATAAAATCACGGCGATCGTATCCTTTACGTATAACCTCCTCATAATAAGTAGGTTGTTTAACTTCGAGCATTTCGTTGTCCATGCTGAAAAATTTAAAGGTGAAAATGTTTGAATCCGAGCACTAATGTAGGAGTCAATATTGGCGAGGGTACTGACAGATATCATTCTACAGTATGACTGTAATCATATCGCTATTTTACGAATCAGTTTAATATTGATATCTATAAAATCAAATCTTATGAAAAAACTTGCCTCCATTGTGTCCATGATTTTAATCACTATTTTGCCAAATGCATTAATGGCGCATCCTGGACATGGTAGTCATGATGATAGCGGATATACAATAACACATTACCTTTTTGAACCAATGCATGCAGTTGTAACGATTAGCTGTATTGTGTTTGCCCTTGCTGTAATGTTATATACTAGAAAAAAAGAAAGGTCTAAATAAAAGCTATGCATGAACTATCCATTGTTATGAGCATTATTGAAATTGCCACAAAACAGATGGAAGGCGCAGACGCGAGTATCATTGAAGAAATCGAACTAGAAATAGGAGCTTTAAGCGGTGTGGAGGAAAATTCTTTTGAATTTGCATGGAATCAAGCGGTAAAAAATACCCCTTTAAAAAATGCAATACGAAAAATTCATAAACCTGAAGGCATAGCTACTTGCTTGGATTGCATGATTGACTTTTCAATCCAACAGCTATATGACCCCTGCCCAGTGTGCGGAGGTCATTTTTTGAATATCAAAAATGGCAAAGAGTTAAAAGTTAAAAGCTTAGTAGTTAATTAAAAATAAAATTATGTGTGCAACCTGCGGATGTGATGGACAGGACCATGTTCATGGAAAAAGAATTGTAGATGTTGAACAAGATATTCTTCACCAAAATAACTTACTAGCTGAGCGTAACAGAGGCTATTTTGAGGCAAAAAATATTTTAGCTTTAAACTTAGTAAGTTCGCCAGGATCAGGCAAAACAACTTTGCTTGAAAGAACACTAACTGACTTAAAAGGCCAATTAGATTTTTGTGTAATTGAAGGTGATCAACAAACAACGAATGACGCTGACCGTATTCATGCTACTGGAACCAAAGTTACACAAATCAATACTGGAAAGGGTTGTCATTTAGACTCACAGATGATTTCTCATGCATTGCAAGGATTGAAACCAAAGGAAAACTCTATTATGTTTATTGAAAACGTTGGTAATTTGGTTTGTCCAGCTATGTTTGACTTAGGCGAAAAAGAAAGAGTAGTAATTATTAGTGTAACTGAAGGGGATGACAAGCCTTTAAAGTATCCTGATATGTTTTTCTCTTCTACCCTTTGTATTGTAAACAAAACAGATTTGCTTCCTTACGTTCCTTTTAGCATAGAGAAAGTAAAAGAAAATGCTTTGAAAATTAATAAAGACTTGCATATTATTGAAGTGAGCTGCACTAATGGAGATGGGCTTCAAGAATGGTATAGCTGGCTAAAGTCCAAAGTATTAGCACCTGAAACTGTTTAGATGTCTACTTATTACATTCATATCAATGGCTTAGTACAAGGCGTGGGCTTTCGTCCTCATGTACATAAGATTGCCAAAGAAATGGGCTTCTGTGGCTGGGTAAAAAATAATACCGACGGTGTACAGATTAATATAAATGCAAGTCAGCAAGGAACTGAAATATTCCTAGAGCTATTGGTTGCGAAAGCGCCAACTAATGCTGTAATTACAAATGTTCATATTGAAAAAATAGAGAATCAAGAATTCATTGATTTTAAAATAGAAATGAGTGATAATTCAAATACACCAGATTTATTAATTCCTCCAGATTTTGCTATTTGTCAGGATTGTAAACATGAAATTGAAAATAGTAACAACAAAAGGTATAACTATGCCTTTACATCTTGTGTGTCTTGTGGTCCAAGGTATTCCATTATTAAAAATCTACCCTACGACAGAACATTGACAACCATGCAGCATTTGCATATGTGCGTTGATTGTGAAAAAGAATACCATGATATTGAAAACCGAAGATACCATAGTGAAATAAATAGTTGTCCAAATTGTGCTATCCCGATGCATTTATTTAACAGTACTAATACTTTAGTAAGTCATGAAAGTGAATTTATAATTGATACAATCATTTATGCAATTTTAGCTGGAGAAACTATTGCAGTAAAAAATACAGGAGGCTATTTGTTATTGTGTGATGCGACGAATCAAAAAGCAGTGGAGATTTTAAGAACGAAAAAAAGAAGACCTTCAAAGCCACTTGCGGTATTATATCCAAATACTGAAATGGCAATGCGAGATGTTTGTATTAGTTCAATTGAAAAAATTGAATTGGAGTCTGTAGTGGCGCCGATTGTTTTGTGTAAAACAAAAAAAGCTGCCGAAATTTCTACTACATTAATTGCACCTATGTTAGACAAAATAGGGGTAATGCTACCTAGCTCTGCTTTGCTCCATATTATAGCAACAAAATTAAATAGACCCCTAGTCGCTACAAGTGCAAATATGAGCGGCTCTCCTATTATTTATAAAGATATTGATGCATTAGAAAATTTATTCGATTTCGCATCATTAGTACTCACATACGACAGAGATATTGTTACACCGCAAGACGATAGTGTAATACAATATACAAAAAAGGGTCAAAGAATTATTTTAAGAAGAAGCCGTGGACTAGCACCTAATTATTTTCCGCATAATTTTGTAGTAAATAATGAAAAATTATTAGCTACAGGTGGCGAATTAAAAAATGCATTTGCCTATACTAATAATCAACAAGTCTATATAAGTCAATTCCTAGGGGCCCAAAGTCATTTAGAATCTCAAGAGGCATTTACTCAAACTTATAAGCATTTAATTAAACAATTCAGGGATAAGCCAGCTAACATATTAGTTGACGCTCATCCGAATTATTTTGTAGCTGAAATAGGCAAGCGCATTGCGAATGAATTAAATATCCCAGTTGTTTCAATACAACATCATAAAGCACATTTCGCTTCCGTATTAGTTGAAAATGATTTGTTATGTACTAAGCAAAATATATTAGGCTTTATTTGGGATGGAACTGGCTATGGAGAAGACGCACAAATATGGGGATCTGAATTATTGAGTTATAAAGAAGGATTTTTTACTAGAATTTCTCATCTAGCTTATTTCCCTGTTTTGTTAGGTGATAAAATGAGTAAGGAACCAAGAATGTCTGCATTGAGCATGTTAAGTCGTATAAATGAAGACGTTGTGATTAGAGACTCATTTACAGAGCAAGAGTGGGAATATTATCAAAAGATGTTAAAGCAACCTGCGGTATTACAAACAAGTAGCATGGGCAGATTCTTAGACGGCCTAGCTTGTATATTAGGAATACAAAATAAAACAAGTTTTGAAGGGGAAGCAGTCATGAAGTTAGAAGCACTTGCTAGGAGTAGCAACCCGCACAATGCACATTATAATTTTGACATTCAAGAAAATAGTATTCAATATCAGCAATTACTATTTGCTTTTATTTTCGATATGAACTTAGGAAAAGATAAAGGTTTTATTGCCAGAAAAATATTTAATAGCCTAGTAGAGCTTATTATACAACTAAGTAACTTAAATGGTTCTAGTCAATTAGCATTTAGTGGTGGTGTATTTCAAAATGCATTATTAGTTGACACTCTTATTGAAAGAGCCGGAAAAACAAAGAAACTATTTTTTCATAAAAATGTAAGCCCTAATGACGAGGGTATTTCATTAGGCCAAATTGCATATTATTTAAATCAAAAACAACAAGATTATGTGTTTAGCAATACCAGGAAAATTAATAGCCATAACTGCGCAACTTGATGATACTTTTAGAACTGGTAAAGTTTCGTTTGGCGGAATCCAAAAAGAAGTGAACTTGTTTATGGTACCCGAAGCTAAGGTTGATGATTATGTTTTAGTGCATGTGGGCGTTGCCATTGGCGTAGTAGACGAAGAAGAGGCCAAATTGACCTTTAAGTATTTAAAGGATATGGGAGAAGTGGAAGAACTTGAAATAACATCAATATAAAGTAATCATACTTTAAAAAAGCAATATGAAATTTTTAACCGAATATAGAGATCCTGAATTAGTAACTGCCTACTTAGATGAGATTCACCATATCACTACAAAGCCTTGGACTTTAATGGAGATTTGTGGTGGGCAAACACATAGCTTGGTCAAGAATGGCATATTAGATATGCTACCTGCTAATATTACCATGGTTCATGGACCAGGTTGTCCGGTTTGTGTAACTAGTGTAAGCGTAATAGACGAAGCTATTTATTTATCCTTACAACCAAATGTGATATTATGTTCCTTTGGCGACATGCTTCGTGTTCCAGGCAGTAAGAAAAGTTTATTAGAAGCGAAAGCAGAAGGCGCAGATATTAGAATTTTATACTCCCCATTAGAAGCAGTACAATTAGCAAGACAAAATCCGGACAAAGAGATTGTGTTTTTTGCCGTAGGCTTTGAAACAACTGCTCCTGCCAATGCGTTGAGTGTGGTTCATGCGGACCAATTAGGAGTAACTAATTATAGTATTCTAGCTTCTCATGTATTAGTGCCGCCTGCAATGGAAGCAATACTAAGTGATGATGAAAATAAGATAGATGGATTTTTAGCTGCTGGACATGTTTGTACCATAATGGGAATCGACGAATACTATCCTATCGCTGAGAAGTATCAATGTCCAATGGTAGTAACTGGATTCGAACCAGTTGATTTATTACAAGGTATTTTAATGGCAGTTACCCAATTAGAAAAAGGAGAGTATAAAGTAGAAAACCAATACGCAAGAAGTGTGCAACGAGAGGGGAATAAAATGGCACAGGAAACAATTCAAAAAGTATTTGCAATAAGCGATAGGGTTTGGAGAGGTATTGGGAATATTCCACAAAGTGGGTATGAAGTAAATGATCGATACAAAGCATTTAATGCAAGGGTTAAATTTGATATTGATATTCCATTTGCAGAAGAGAATAAAGAATGTATTAGCGGAGAAATTATGAAGGGATTAAAAAAACCTAGACAATGTCCCAATTTTGGAATAAAATGTAAACCAGAACATCCATTAGGGGCACCAATGGTGAGTAGCGAAGGGGCTTGTGCCGCTTATTATCATTATGCAGGAGCAAGCGAAGTAGCTGTTTAAAAAAAGTCTTATAATCATAGCTTAGTTTACAACAATAAGCTACTGCTAGCAATCATAAACAGAATCATGTCAACTGAAAATAAAATAAAAATGAATTTACAATGTCCAATGCCAAAGTTTGACTTTGACATAATTACAATGGGACATGGTAGTGGTGGACTTTTGACACATAAGTTCTTACAAAGCGGTGTATTTGATATTTTAAAAAATGATTTATTAGACCAACAACATGATGGTGCTATTTTTGAATTACATGGCAAGACCGCTTTTAGCACCGACAGTTATGTAATCTCCCCTATATTTTTCCCGGGAGGCAATATTGGTGACTTAGCAATTAATGGAACGGTGAATGATATAAGCATGTGTGGCGCAGAGCCAAAATATCTTTCATTAGGATTTATTATTGAAGAAGGCTTTACGATGAAAGAATTTTGGGAAGTATTGGTAAGCATTAAGAATGCCGCAGATAAGGCAAATATTAAAATTGTTACTGGCGATACTAAAGTAGTTGAAAAAGGAAAAGGAGATAAAATTTTCATTAATACTTCTGGCATTGGAGTAATTCATCCAAACGCAAATATTCATCATAAAAATATTGAGGAGGGAGACGTGGTAATAGTGAGTGGCAATATCGCCAACCACGGAATTGCCATCATGAGTTTAAGACAGGGAATTGAGTTTGAAACAACAATTCAAAGTGATACTGCAAATTTAAACCATACTGTTATTAAACTAATAGAGCAGTACGGGAATGGTATTAAATTTTTAAGAGACCCCACTAGAGGGGGCATTGCTTCTGTTTTAAACGAAGTAGCCGAACTAACGCAATTGAGTTTTTATTTAGAGCAGAATTTAATTCCGGTAAACGAGAGTGTTGAAGGCGCCTGTGAAATGCTAGGACTTGACCCTATGTATGTTGCAAATGAAGGATTATTTTTAGCGGTTGTGAAAAAAGAAATTGCCAACGATTTCTTAGCTACTTTAAGAGCTGATAAAAATGGAATTAATGCTGCAGTAATTGGAGCTGTAACTACAACACATCCTGGTAAAGTAATTATGAAAAGTAGAATTGGCGGTAAAAGAGTGGTGAATTATTTGACAGGAGAGCAGCTACCAAGAATTTGCTAATCAATTGCATTCAATCGTAGTTTTTCAAAAAATACTTCCTCTTCTATTTCACGAACTTCGCCAGCAGCTAGACCTGCTATTTCTATTGATTCAATAGAAGCCCTTATGAGACGCAAACATTTATGGTGTACCGCTGCTACCATTTTTCGGACCTGATGAAATTTTCCTTCTGTAAGTGTTATACTCAGCCAGCTTGTTGTAACATTTTCATGCAAAGCATACTCAGGGTCTAATTTTAAATTAGGATCTGCCATCAAAACAACCTCACAGGGTGTGGTTAAATAGCTACAACCATTTGGGGCACTTATCTCAATACCAGCAGCTAATTTTTCAATGGTAGATGCTTCTACTTTATTTTTCACTTGAACCCAATAAGTTCTTTTATGAGGTACCGCTCCTTGAAATAATAATTTAGTGACTTTTTTATTGGTAGTGAGTAATAATAACCCTTCAGAATTTTGGTCAAGTCTTCCAATAGCATGTGTCCCATCTGGGAAATTGAAATTTAAATCCCCTAGCAGTCTTACGGTATGACTGCTTACAAATTGAGACACCATATTTATTGGTTTATTCAAAATAAAATATCGATGTCCATTCATAAAGGCAAATTACTTAATATTGTATATGCAACAAGCTTCCAAGGACCCATTACATGGAAAAACATTAGAATTCATTGTTACTGAATTACAAAAGTACTTTGGCTGGGAAGTACTAGGGCAGCATATTCCTATAAATTGCTTCAATAGCAATCCTAGCATCAAATCCAGTCTTACTTTTTTACGTAAAACTCCATGGGCAAGAAAAAAAGTGGAAGATCTATACGTTCGCATGATTGCGCCTTCAGAATCTTAATTTCCCTAACTTTAAGGAAATAAATAAACCATGTCGCTTCAACTAGGGAGATCTCAATTTGGGAATGCTGGTAATGTAGGAAATGTATTTAGCAGAGTCCAAGCAGAAAGTCTTTTTAATGAGTGGGTATTAAATCCCAAATTAAAAGTTCATATGTTACAAGTAGCTCATTTGATGAAATGCTGGGCAGTAGAGATAGAAAAGCTTGACGAAGTTGGACAATGGAAATGGGAAATGGCAGGTTTATTACATGATGCAGACTGGGACCAATGGCCAACATTACACTGCAAAAAAATCATAGAACACTTAGAATCAAATAATATAGATCCTGAAATTATAAGGGCTATTGCATCACACGGCCCTATTCATTTTGGCGTGGAGCCAGAAACCAATATGGATAAGATGTTGTACGCATTTGACGAGCTATCAGGCTTAATTCACGCTTATTCCTTAATGCGACCTAATGGTTATGAAGGGATGGATTTAAAAGGAGCAAAAAAGAGAGTAAAAGAAAAGACCTTCGCAGCGAATGTCTCAAGAGAAGACATTCAAGACGCTTGTGAAAGAGCTAACATAACATTGGACGACTTGATTAATTTTATAATACCAAGACAAGCCACTGTTAAAACTAATTTGTAACAAGCTTCAATGCTCTAGAACAATTCATACTTAACATAAGCAAACTTAGTTCCATCTGGCGACCAGGAAGGCACATTGATTGTTCCTTGTCCTCCATAAAATGGCCCAGTTAGTTCTTGAATAGATTTGTCTTTTAAATTAAGCAATCGAATACGAACCTGTTTGCCAAATGGATGTGTTTGCGCTTGGTCCTCATCATAACTTATTATAGTAGCAACATTCCCATTGGGTGAAACATGTGCAAACCAATTCGACTTATTATCAAAAGTCATTTGTTCTGGATTGGATCCATCTGGACTCATTCTCCATATTTGCATTTTACCAGATCTGAAAGAATTAATATAAATATACTTTCCATCGGGGCTATATTCAGGACCATCGTCCAAGCCTTCGGTTGAAGTCAACCTGGTTTCAGGACCGCCATTACTACTCATAGCATACACATCATAATTGCCATTACGTTCCGCACAATAAACAATTGTTTTACCGTCCGGAGAAACACCATGCCAATAAGAGGGTGTCTTATCTGTTAATTTAATAGGCAAGCCTCCATTAGCAGGAAGTTTGAAAATAAAGGAGGAGCCCGCTTTTATAGAAGGTATTGCACTAGAAATAAATAAATCATTCCCGTCAAAACTAAAACCATGATCATTATTGCAATTCGTAATATCGCCTGTTGGCAAAACGCCTAATCTATCTCCAGTCATTGACATTTTCTCTAATTTTCCATAAGCATTGATTAAAAAATATTTACCATCTCTAGACCAGTTAGGTGCTTCAAAATATCTTAATTCTCTTGTTATTAAACTAGATTTTTTAGTGACTAAATCATAAACGTAAATAGCACTTATTACCGTTTTACCTTCCGGGATTTGAGTAAAAGCTTTAAATGCAAATAATAAAAACAGGAATACAAAATGAATTTTTTTCATGGCTTTGAATTGTTATCTTAAATATATTAAATAATTTGATGGTATTATATAAAAGTTGATAGACCTTTAATAGTATGAACAGAAACATAATGCTAGAACATTTAGCCAATGACACCCCATGGGATATTGTGATTATTGGAGGAGGTGCTACAGGTGTTGGTTGTGCTATAGATGCTGCATCAAGGGGTTATAAGACGTTATTAGTGGAGCAATATGATTTTGCCAAGGGAACTTCTAGCAAGTCCACGAAATTAGTTCATGGCGGAGTTCGATATTTAGAACAGGGAAATATTAGCCTCGTAATGGAGGCACTTAGAGAAAGAGGCCACTTGCTTAAAAACGCCCCACATTTAACAAATATTCAATCTTTTGTTATTCCTGTTTATAGTCTCTGGGAACAATTATTTTATACTATTGGCTTAAAAATTTACGATATTTTATCTGGCACCCTTTCCTTAGGCAAGACAAAATTTTTATCAAAAAGACAAACAACGGAACATATTCCATCAATCAATACTGAAAAATTATATGGAGGCGTTTTATACTATGATGGTCAGTTTGACGATAGTTTATTGTGCATCGAAATGGCAGAAACAGCCGTACAGCAAGGAGCGACTGTTTTGAACTATTGCAAAGCCACTAGTTTTGTAAAAGATAATGAAGGTAAAATTTCTGGACTCATTATTGAGGATGTAATAAGCAAAGAAACACAGCATGTTAAAACAGGAGTGGTAATTAATGCAACAGGCGTTTTTACAAATGCAGTGATGCAATTAGACGATGCACATAAACATGAATTTGTTTCTCCTTCGCAAGGCATACATTTAGTTATTGATAACAAATTTTTTAATGGGACTAGTGCAATGATGATTCCTAAGACCAGCGATGGGCGTGTTTTATTTGCAGTTCCTTGGCATCAGAAAGTAATTTTAGGGACAACTGATACCCCTGTGGATACTATTAAAATCGAGCCCACTCCATTAAAGGAAGAAGTTGATTTTATCTTAAGCCATTTTAATAAATATTGCAATGGCTCAATAACCAGGGATGATGTATTAAGTGTTTATGTAGGGTTGAGGCCGCTTGTAAATAATAAAAAATCGAAAGCAAAAACAGCTCAATTATCAAGGGCGCATTCATTGACAGTATCTGATAGTGGACTTATAACTATTACAGGAGGTAAATGGACTACCTATCGAAGGATGGCACAGGACGCCGTAAACAATGCTGTATTTGTTGCAAAACTTGAAAGAGAAAAATGCGTGACAGCTAATTTGCCAATAGGTAATTTGACAAAACGTCTAGAAATTTTAAATCAATTGAATCAAACCACACCCGAAGTTTCTGCTTTAATTCATCCTAAATACCTTTTCACAAACGCGGAAATAATATACGCAGTAAGATATCAGATGGCTATAACCTTAGAAGATATTTTAGCTAGAAGAATACGTCTATTATTCTTAGACGCCCGCGTGGCGATAGAAGTAGCGCCAATGGTAGCAACTATCATGGCAAAAGAACTTAATAAAGAAGAAGATTGGATAAAGGATCAAGTGTCTAGCTTCAACCAGCTTGCTAAACAATATATTTTTTAAGCAAATCTACTAAATCATTAGCCTGTTGAACCCCTGGCTGTCTCCATTGAATTTTTCCATTCTGAAAAATAGCCAAAGTAGGCACACTTGAGACATTCAACTCGGAAGCTAATTTTTGATTTTTATCCACGTCAATTTTAATAATGCGCACTTGGTCCCCTAATTTTTCATGTACTTTTTCTAAAATTGGCGGCATCATTTTACAAGGGCCGCACCAAGTTGCAAAAAAATCAACCAATACCGGCTTGTCACCATTAATAATTGTACCAAAGGTTTCTACTGTTGACATAAAAATTATTTAATTTCTGTAAACTCAATGTTTTCTGATTGGAGAGCCTCAGATTGAATATTTCCCAAAGTTGCTTTTGAGCTCAACTGCGAAGGATAACCGCAAGCACCATTATAGCCACACCCAATTTTATATTTAGCTCCAATAATTGCATAAACTGCAAAACCTAAGCCAAAAACTGCAGGGATATAGTCATTACTTTGGTATCCAACAATAATCATGGAAGATGCCATTATAAGACGCATTACCAACCTCCAATCAATTTTACGATACCAGTTTTGCATTGCTTAATTTTTTACAAAGTTATAACCTTGCTAATTTATAATATGTGACTTTTATTACATTTAAGATTATCTTCACAATGAATTCAATAGCTATGTTAAATAAAGATCAGATTAAGCAACTATTTCCTGACTGGGAGGACGGACTATACGAATCAATTATAGAACATGCTGAACTAAGAACTGCACCTGCCGGTGCCACCCTGCTTAAAATGGGGCAAAACATTAAATCAACCATGCTAGTGGTGGAAGGAACGGTTAAATTATATCAAGAAAACGAAGAAGGAGCAGAATACTTCATGTACCATTTAAATCCAGGTGAAGCATGTGCTGTCACTATGGTTTGTAATTATCATTTAGAGCAAAGTCAAGTCTTAGCAAAAGCCGTGACTGACGTAAGTTTCTTAGCCATTCCCATTGAATTTATGGACAAATGGCTGAACCAATATAAAAGTTGGCACTATTTTGTAATAAGAACCTACCGACTTAGGTATGAAGAATTACTAAAGACCATCCACGAAACTGCCTTTAAGAACATGGACGAGCGACTTGAATTTTATATTAAAAGACAAGTAAAACAGTTTGGCAATACCCTTAAATTAACCCATCAAGAAATTGCAAACGACTTAAATACCTCTAGAGAGGTTGTGAGTAGACTATTAAAAAAGATGGAAAACCATCAATGGATTGTGCTAAATAGAAATTCATTTGAGTGGATAAAAAAAGACTAATCCTCGAATAATACCATTCAATTATTAAAGACCAATTAATTATCCCTCCCTTACTGCATATTTTGTAAAAAGTCCTTTGTGATAAATATCACAGTCAATCCCCATTTAATTATTGAATTTTGTAGCGTAAATTAAAAACTATGCAAAAAGTAATTCAACAAATTAAAGAAAAAAAGGGCACCCTGTTAGATGTTAGAAGTCAAATGGAATTTGAAGAGAATCATATTCAAGGTGCAATCAATATTCCACTAGACACTATTGAGTCGCAAATTAAAACGATTGCGGAATTACCAAAGCCAATAGTTATATATTGTCTGAGCGGTGGCAGAAGCGGCATTGCGACAAGTGTGCTGCAACAAAATGGTATAACAGAAACCTATAACGGTGGTGGTATTTTTACTTTAAATAACATTATAAATAATAACTAATATGTTCAGCTTTATTAAAAATCTTTTCGGACCGGGTGTAGACTTCAAGGCATTAAAAGAAAATGGTGCGGTTATAATAGACGTTAGAACTCCACATGAATTTGACGGCGGCCATATTCAAGGCTCTAAGAATATCCCACTAGATAAAATTCAAAAAGAGGTTACTGCAATTAAGAAAATAGGGAAACCAATTATTACAGTATGTAAAAGTGGTGCCAGAAGTAGTATGGCAAAATCAATTTTAAAAGGCGCTGGCGTGGAAGTATATAATGGAGGACCTTGGAATGTACTAGTTGGAAAAATCAGATAATTAGCCCCAATAATTACAATGACAAACTGGATAAGAAAAAATAAATTAAGTATTATAGGCATTTTAGTAGGCGCAATTAGTGGTTTTTTATACTATAAATTCATTGGATGTGCCAGCGGCACTTGTATGATTACTTCCAAACCTATCAATAGCACACTTTATGGAGCACTAATGGGATATCTACTGTTTAATATTTTCAAGAAGGATGCAATTACAAATTAGATGAGACTAGGTAATTTGTTAAAAAAACAGAAAGGTCCTTAGTTAATTAAACCGAACTGCCTTAATATTGTCTTAATGAACGTTATTCATAATCTATAACATTCATTAAGACAATTATATGAGAAAAATTACAAAAACAATGCTATCAACAATTATAATTATTGTAATAGCCATTGGGTGCTCAAAGACAGATAGCTTAAGTACGCTTTCTGCTATCCCGCCTGCCAGTGTTGTCACTGAAACTGCTAAAACAGTGGACCCATATGCAAATATCAAAATCGCCTTTGGGACAAATATTGATCCAGCAAATTTATTCAATTATGCGAATCAAAATAAGCCTAATTATATATTAAAAGACAATGGAACTGCTAATCCTATTACAGATAGTAAAGCGACATTAGGAAGAATTTTATTTTATGATAAAAATTTAAGTATAGACAATACCATTTCATGCAGTAGTTGTCACAATCAAAAATTCGCTTTTGGTGACACTGCAGTGCAAAGTGATGGAGTTCAATCCGGTTTAACAGTTAGACATGCTATGCGATTAGTCAATAGTAGATTTGCAGAAGAAAGTAAATTTTTCTGGAATGAAAGAGCTGCTTCACTTGAAATACAAACTACCATGCCAATTCAGGATCATGCAGAAATGGGATTTAGCGGATTAAATGGAAGAGGCACCATGTCAACACTTTTGAATAAACTAACTAGTATTGGATACTATAAAGAGTTATTCAAATTTTCTTATGGAGACACTATTATAACTGAAAATAGATTACAAGAATCATTAGCACAATTTATAAGAAGTATTCAGTCATTCGATTCTAGATATGATATTGGGCGAGCTCAAGTAAATAACAATAACAGAGATTTTCCTAACTATTCAACGCTAGAAAATACTGGAAAAACATTATTTTCTACTCCCCCCGTATTTGACGGAAATAGTATAAGAATTAGTGGTGGCTTAGGTTGTAATGGTTGTCATAGAGCTCCAGAATTTGATATTGACTCTAATTCTAAAAACAATGGAATTATAGGTACAATTGGAACTAATGTTTTAGATATTGCAAATACAAGGTCTGCTTCTTTAAGAGATTTAATAAATCCAAATGGGCTTGCTAATACCCCAATGATGCATACAGGTCAATTCAAGACAATACAGGAAGTATTAGGTCATTACAATAATATAAGTAACGTAAGAAATACCAATTTAGATCCAAAACTACGTCCTAATAATATTGGTCAAAAATTGAATATGACAGTAGATGAAATTACAGCTATTACAGCATTTATGAAAACACTGACAGGTACATCAGTTTACACAGACAAAAGATGGTCGGATCCATTTGTAAAATAGCTATTTTACAATTATATGTTTTATGAAACAATTATTCAATACCATGAAACTATAACACATCCTATACATCAATAGCTCTGTTAAGGAAATGTACAAGAGGAGCTATAATTTTAAAATCGGCAATAATTTGTTTAACAAGCTGTTTGTCTAATAAAACACTGTCTAATAATGGCCTAGTAACTACAAAGCTTTTCAATTTTAAAAATTCAATTGCGGGGTTATCTACATCATAATCTTTTGGTGCTCTAACCAATTTTTCACTACTATCTAATTCCCCATAATGGGTCTTAAACTTTGAGTGTTTAAGTATGCCGTTAAATTCTTTAAAACAATAGTCTATTTCCTGTCTTACTTTTTTCAGGTCTGGGGCCATTGGCATCCATAGCCCACCCCCAACAAAACAAGCACCAGGCTCTAAATGAAAATAATAACCAGCACATTGAACCTTCTTGCCTCCTTTGCTAAAACTGGCACCAAAATTAGTTTTATAAGGTTCCTTGTTCTTGCTAAAGCGCACGTCTCGATTAATTCTGAAAATACATTGTTTAGGCTCTAGTTCAATTAATGTATTATCAAGCTGTTTAAGCGCTTCTAAGACTTCCGTTACAAATGTCAGATAATCCCTTTTTGCTGCTTCATATACATGTCTATTTTTTTCAAACCAATCCCTATTATTATTGTTTTTAAGCAGTTTTAGAAATTGTATAGTTGAAGATTGTAGCATTGTTTATGTTTAGATATTAAAAGTAAAAGCTTATTTCGAATTAATTAATTATATTTATAGCATAATATAAACAATTATGGGATTTCATATCAACGAAAAAAAGGCTGCTAAAAATGCAGCATCTGCAACCAAGAATACATTTCAAGGAGGCAGCTCTAAATTTATTGCAAAGGCAAGTACCAAATCAACTGGTACCACAAAGAAGCCTATTAAAACAGGTGGTTCTAGAGGAAGTTGATCTGAATTAAGAGCGACTTTAACAACTAATGCTTATATCCCGGATTATGATAATTATCATTTTCGGGATATTTTATTTCAGATACTTTAGCAGCTTAATTGGCTTCTGCTAAAAATGATCAAAAATAAATTTACTCTGAAATTTTTAAAAATTATTCAAATAATAGTTTGGACCGTAGGACTGATTATTGTTTTTTGTTTGTTCTTTTATCCTCAAATTGGACTTACTATATTTTGGGATATCTTAATTCCAGTAGCTCCATTTTTACTTGTAATTGCTTCTGGAATTTGGAGAAATATTTGCCCACTAGCTACTACCAACCTACTTCCAAGACATTTTAATTTGTCTAAAAGGAAAATAATGAGCAGCCTAACACAATCAAAATTACAGCTCATTTCAATAGTGGCATTATATACACTCGTTCCCTTAAGGCATGTATTATTTAACACTAATGGAATGGCAACTGGATTTCTTTTATTAGGCGCGGCTTTTATTGGACTAATAATGAGTTCTCAATATGACTGGAAAAGTGGATGGTGTGCGAGTCTTTGCCCAATTCATCCTGTTGAAAAATTATATGGGAGTAATACAATACTAACACTACCTAATGCACACTGTACTAGTTGCGTGAATTGTTCTGTGCCTTGTCCAGATGCCACTCCCAATATAAACCCGTCGATAGTAAAGAAAAATATTTTTCAAAAAATCAATGCTATATTAACTATTGGAGGTTTGCCAGGTTTTATTTGGGGATGGTTTCATGTAGCCGATACAACACAAAAAATTTCAATTGATGATATAATTACTACTTATAGAATGCCAATAATTGGATTTAGCCTAACAGTTTTACTATATATTTTATTAAATTTTTTAATTACTAAAAAAAATAAAATAAATTGGCTAATTGAAGCGTCGTTCTTGAGAAAATATTTTGCCGCTGCAAGTGTTTCAACTTACTATTGGTATAGAATACCTGCACTTATAGGATTTGGCAAATTTAAGAATGATGGTATTCTCTTTGACTTAAAACCTTATATCACAAACTGGTCAGTGATAGCCTTAACTATTTTTACTACACTGTTTTTCTTTAGCTGGTTTTTACTTAGAGCTCCAAATAAAAAAAGTTGGCTAATTCGTCCAAGCTACGCTGTAAAATAAAAATTATTTTCTTGCTATCTTGAAAAATTTCACAACACTATTCGATGCTGTAGTCTTAGATGTAATTGTAATAGTTGTCGTACATAAAACTCCAGATTGAAGATTTTCAATAGTCACTGCATTAGTAGCAGTAGTACTTGAAATGCTACTAGAAGAAACCCTTGAACCATCACTGTCTTTATTTGTAATTACATCAATTTGAACGCCTGACTTTGGAATCGCAGAAGAAACATTTACATTAGCTGCCTGAGTTGCACCTAACGATGCATAAATATTTCCAGCACCTGGATCAATATCAATACTATAAGCAATTGCGGCTTCTGTAATCACCACTGGAGGTGTAGGAGTAACAGGTGCTGTTATGGAGTCCCCGCTCTTACTGCAAGCAGTAAAAAAAAATGGGATTACTAAAAATATAAAGAGTGCTTTTTTCATACTCTAAGTTTGTCTTACAAATGTAATATTTTTTAATATAAAACATCTTATTACATTTTATTTCATTTTTTGTTTTACCCTATATTTGACAATTTCGCTAATAAGCTTTTTTGGCAAAGGATTACCATGGTTAAACTTAATAGCCCCTTTTGATATCTCATACTTACCCAATTTGTCCTTAAATTCTATAATTGTATCTGCCATTGGGTATAATCCATAATGGCCCTTATGACAAGCATAGTAAATTAGTATCCCGTTTAATTTTAAGCAAGGCATTCCATAAGAAATATCCTGTATGGCTTCTGGCGCTGAGGTAATAATAATTTGATGTAGCTCTTTAAATCCTGGTCTAATACTAGCAGGAATTGCTTTAATATATTCAGTAGTAGAAGTCGGCTTAACTAAAGGTGTCGTTAGTTTGATGTTAGTTTTCATCGAATTTAGATTTAACCTTAGGATTTAAATGGTTTCTTCTTAATCATTCCACCCTTTGTATCTTTTACAGTATTCATAACAACAAAAGCAGTAGGGGTGATTTTTTCTATTTCAATGTTTAGCTTGTTTATTTCAAGCCTCGTAATTACAGTATAAATAATATCAACTTCTTTCACTTCGCCCCTTTTACCAAATCCTTTTTGCCACTATACACTGTCACGCCACGACCTAGTACATTTATGATCATCATTCTAATTTCTTCGCAGTGTGAAGAAACAATGGTCACACCAATATATTCATCAATACCTTCTACAATAAAATCTACCATCTTTGAAGCCGCAAAATAAGTAATCATGGAATATAATGCAATTTCAATAGAAAGTAAAAAAGCAGCAGATCCAAAAATGATTACATTAATTACAATTATGATATCGCCAATAGTTACCCCGATTTTTTTACTCAAATAAATTGCTAATACTTCAGTCCCGTCAATTACACCACCGCCTCTCATCGTAAGCCCAATTCCAGTACCTAAAAAAATGCCACCGAATACTGCAACCAATAATTTATCGTCAGTGATATTTGGGAATTCTACAACAGCTAGGCAAATTGCTAATCCTATTATTGCAAGAGCCGTTTTAATGGCGAATTGTTTCCCAATTGTTATTGCTCCTAATATTACAAATGGGATATTAATTAAAATAATAAGCAGGTACAATGGTATACTTGTTAATGCAGATATAAGCAGGGATATACCAGTAGCTCCTCCATCTATAAAATGATTGGTAAGCAAAAAACCTTTAAATCCAAAACTTGCAGACAAAATACCAGCAATTATTAATACTATATCTTTTAAATGTCGTTTATTAGCAAGGACTGATTTCTTGTATGCTTTTGCGTTTTGATAAGACGATATCATTTTATAATAATGTAGCTATCAACTTAAGCTTTGCTTTTGTTGGTAGTTTTGTTGATTCAATTTTTTTATCTAATATTAAAACTTGTTCTTTAGTAGTTTCATAAGCAGGCCATTTAATTAAACTGCCTCCATTAGGATTGCCGCTTTTTATAAAGTTCACCCAGTAGGTGGACATAGCAGTTGCTAATTCAAAATCTACTTTTTCCCAAGGTCTATCCACCGTTTTAAGATTATCATAAGCATACACTACTTCTCCTGTATGAAACGCTCCGAAATCTGAAGCAGGTGTGTATGAAGGTAGTTTTTTATTAAAATTGTAAACAAATACAGGTGCTTTACCTGACTTAATTTGTGCATTCGCCCAAGCAAAGCCTTGCACCCCAAAGGTTTCATCTCTATTCATGTCACCTTGCGAAATAGCTGCTTGTGCATCAGTCTCTCCTGGGTATTGCGCTAAAACTTCAGCTGCTTTTGATCCAAATCGTTTTTGTATTTGTAATTTATAGTTAACTGCAGTTAAAAAAGGGACTGGTATTTTATCGTCTGCATTCCAACCTAATATTAATGGAATATCATTTTGTTTTCCTTTAGTATAAATAGTCAAAACTGATTCTGGTATCACATAACCATCTTCAAAAGGAGCACTTAATCCTCCAGCTGTCTTTAATATTTCATTTGCTGACTTATTTCTTAAATCAGCGATTGTAGTACAATTTAATTTTTTTGCAAATTCAGCTCCCATAGCTTCAGCCTCCTTTAATTTTATAGAGGGTCTAATGGAACTTGGCAATATACTTCCACCACTTTCTGCAATCGCTCCAGTAATTAAACCTTTAGTTAAAGGTGTAGCGCAAAGAAAATTAACAGCAAAAGCACCAGCAGATTGACCTGCAATGGTAACTCTACTGGGATCACCACCAAAGGAGGCAATATTTTTTTTAACCCATTCCAACGCAGCCACCATATCCATTAAAGCATAATTACCTGAACTATGATTAGGTGACTCTTTCGTTAATTCTGGATGTGCCAAAAAACCAAATACACCTACTCTATAATTAATACTAACAAAAACAACGTCTTTATTAGCAACTGCTTCTCCGTCATAGATAGGACAAGCAGAACCTCCTGACATAAAACCACCTCCATAGATATAAACTAATACCGGCTTTTTTTCTTTGGTTGGTTTTGACCAAACATTCAAGTACAAGCAATCTTCATTAATAGGCTCTTTAGGAATTAAAAATTCTTTAGACCAACACATAAAAGGGATTGGATCGTTTTGAACTGGGCTTGCGCTAAAATTTAAGCATTGCTTTATACCATCCCAAGCAATTACAGGCTGAGGTGCTTTCCATCTTAGATCCCCTATTGGAGCTTGTGCAAACGGAATGCCTTTAAATATTTGAATGCCGTCATGAACAGTCCCTTCGACCTTGCCAGACACTGTTGCAATAATTGGACCATTCGACTGCGCAGGCGAGTTGATTATAGTAGGAGCAATAATTTTTTGCCAAATAGCATATCCCTTCGCATTCATATGTAAGTTGTCGCCTATGAAAATATCTTTAAACACATTTCCTTGTGAATCCAGCATGGCATTATGCACATCTAAATAAGTTGTATTTTTCTGAGTTGCTAAGAATATTTTTATTAGTGAATTGGATTTCACCATACGGGCTTCCATACTCCATCTTGCAACACTTGGCTTAATGGACACAAAAACTACTGGTGTAGTTGGATCAAGATTAGTGCGAATTATTTGAAATAATTTTTTAAATCTTATTAGCACAGTTTCAGGACTAAGGGTATCGCTTCCTGCAATATCATTTTCACCGCAATAAATATAAATTTGCTTTGGCTTGTACTTAATGATGGTCTCATTTGCATATTGGATTACGTCAGTTAAACTAGATCCTCCGAATCCTCTGTTGATAATTGGCACGCCTGGAAAATAATTCTTAATATCCTTCCAATAATTAAAAGAAGAGCTTCCTACAAATAAAACACTATTCGCTTCTGGCTTATTAATACTATCTGCTTTTGCAAACGCATCAATTTCTTTCTGAAACTGTGCATTTACAATTGTAACGCTACAAGCATAAAAAAATAAAATGAATAGTAGTTTTTTCATGTCAATTATATTTAATTATAGGTAAGTTAAGAAAAAATAAAGAAAATGGGGCTTCAAAAAAATAGAATCGTGCTTCAAAAAAAATAGAAAGGTGCTCCCAGTCTTTTAATCTTTAAACTTGTAACCAACCCCTCTAATCGATATAAAATGTTGGGGATTTTTAGAATCAAATTCGAAATGCTTTCTAAAATTGAGGATAAAATTGTCGATAGTTCTAGTGTTGGGGAAAACCTGATAGCCCCATACTGTTTGTAGTATTTTTTCTCTTGATACAACCGTGTTCTTGTTTTCAACCAATAACTTAAGTAATAATGCTTCTGTTTTGGTTAGATTAATGCTTTCACCATTGGCTAATAACACTTCAAGTGAATCAAAGTCTAGCAGATGACCTGCAAAAGAATAGGTATTTGAAATAGAGGTGGAAATTCCCGATACAGGTGATTTTTGTATCAATTTAGCCACTCTCAAAAGTAGCTCTTCTAGATTAAAGGGTTTGCTTAAATAATCGTCAGCACCTAGCTTCAACCCCTGGACTCTATTAAAACTCGTATTTTTTGCACTTAACACCAATATTGGAGTTTGATTGTTATTTAATCTGAGCTTTTCTATAATAGTAAACCCATCCACCTCGGGTAACATAATGTCTAAAATTATTAAATCATAATAGGCATTCTTAATCTGCTCAAGCGCTATTCGCCCATTAAATGCAGAGTCAACATCATACCCTTCAAGTTCTAAATTTAACTTTAAGGCTTCGTGCAAATGCTCCTCGTCTTCTACTAAAAGTATATGATATTTCTTATCCACTTTTTACAAAACAGTTTATAAAGTTCAATTCAAAGTTACTGTTATCTGAATTATAAATTCATAATGATATGACAAAGATCAGTAATTTACCTTTATTACATTTGATGCTGGAAGTTTTGTCATAGAAATGTAATAATTATACAATAAAATAACATTTTATACTGCCCTGAAAGCCCATTTGCCTTAGTTCCTAGGAACTTTGTGTTATGATAAAAAAATGGAGCATTTTATTACTACTAGGCTTATTTATTATAAATATTAACCAGTCAATTGGACAAGTTAATTTCAATAAAGACAGTTTAGCTTTATATAGTGATACCATCTTTGTAACTGCTAACAAATCGGAACGTCAATTTAAAAATATAGCAGTCCCAGTAAGCATTGTAAATGCTAAAAATATCAGTCAAGCGGGAAGTTTACGCTTAGCGGATGTACTAAAAGAGCAAAATGGCATTTCTATGACTTCTGGTTTTGGAGCTGGGGTACAATTGCAAGGACTAAATCCGGATTATACAATTATACTTATTGACGGCGAACCGCTTATTGGTCGTACCGCTGGTGTTTTAGATTTGAATAGAATTACAGTAGGAAATATTAAAAAAATAGAAATCGTAAAAGGACCTTCTTCTAGTTTATATGGAAGTGAAGCAATGGCAGGAGTTATTAATATAATCACAGATAAAACAGCTACTTACCCTTTACAGACTAGTGTTAGATATGGAAGTTATAAAACCATTGACGCAAACGTTATTACTTCAAAAAATTATAAAAAGTTTTTTTACCAAGGTTTCTATAATTATTATAGTACGGAAGGATTTAGTATAAAGCCCAATAGCAATAAAAGATTCATAACTCCAATTGAGCGCTTTACTATTACGCAGTCTTTGAAATATCAAATCACGCCTAAAACGAATTTAGATATCAACATTAGATACAACAATGAAAATATAAAAAGTGTAATTGCAGTTGCTAATAATGGCACTACCATCTATTCTAATGGCAATGAAAACAATAATGACCAAAATGCATCTATCATTTTAAACCATCAATTTAATGATAAGATCAAAACAAAATTTAATTCCTATTTAACTTATTTTAAAGCAAAACAGGATCTAGTTACATTAAGCGGCAGTCCTTATAATGACCTTTTTAAACAAAATTTTAAAAGATTTGAAAATCAAACTGAATTTCAAATTAATAAGAATACCAATACTATAGTTGGCGTTGGAATCG
This sequence comes from Bacteroidota bacterium, assembly GCA_947452555.1. Classification (GTDB taxonomy): domain Bacteria; phylum Bacteroidota; class Bacteroidia; order Chitinophagales; family Chitinophagaceae; genus Sediminibacterium. The sequence continues at coordinate 46,950 of CANGDH010000003.1, read as the reverse complement.
TAAGTGAAAATGTGAATAGTTCCCGTTATGATTTTGTGGATAGTGTGAAAACGAATTCTATAAAATATATATTCAATCAATGGGAATGGAATAATGGTTCAAAATTATTTATCAATGCAGGTTTTAGATATGATAACAATTTAAACTATGCTTCTGCTTTTAGTCCTAAAGCTTCTTTTTTGTATAAAGTGAAAACAAATTCTAGATTCAAATTGAGTATAGGACAAGGTTTCAAGGCACCAGACTTCAGACAACTCTATTTGAACTTTACCAATGCCGCAGCTGGTGGTTATAGTGTATTTGGAAGTGTAGAGGCTCAGAAAGTAATTGAAAAACTTGCTACACTTGGTCAAATCGGTAATTTATTCAGTAACTATTATCAGTTGAAAAAATTAGAGCCCGAATATTCAACTGGTGTACATCTGTCTTGGGAATGGGAGCCTACTTTTAATAATCAAATTATTGTTCAACTATTCAGAAATGATATAAAAAATTTGATTGACGTACAGCAAGTTGGGAATTACGCAAGTGGTGCTCAAATTTATAGCTATCTAAATATCAAAAATGCATACACCACTGGTATTGAGTTAGAGACGAAACAAAAACTAAATAAAAATATTCATATTTCTTTAGGATATCAATATTTAAAAACAGGTGACAAGGATCAAATTAAACTAATAAATACAGGTACAGTTTATACTAGAAATACAGACGGCTCTAGTAGAATTTTATTGTTAAGTGATTATGTTGGTTTACCCAACACTAGCAAGCATAAATTTCAATTTAGAGTTAACTATGAAAACCCAACCGGGATATTCGCTACTGTACGATGTGTTTATAGAAGCAAATGGGCTGTTGCAAATACCAATGGAAACGAGGTATATGACAACGGTGACCAATTTGCAAACGGTTATATATCCGTAAACGCATCAATTGGAAAAGAATATAAAAATGGAATTTCAATTCAAATGGGAACAGATAATATGAATAATTATATTGACGCAATTAACTTACCAAACCTAGCTGGACGAACTTATTATACCTCTTTAAAATATAAATTAAAAAATAAACTATGAAAAAAGCAATCCTGGGCAGTTTACAAATTTTAGCATTGAGCATAGTACTCTTCTCTTGTTCAAAGTCTAGTACTACCACTGTAACTCCAGTAGTTACAACAACTACCTACGCGGTAAAAGATTTAATGGCAGATACCATTATTGGCAATGGCCCTACAGGACCTTATGGTGCAGGGAAATATACTTTTTACAGTCTTGAAAAGAATGCGATTGTTCCAAACACAGATAGCGCTTCCACAAAATGGGATGTAGCTTTCTTAGGCACCAGGATTTTAACAAATGCAGGAACAAGTGGTTCAGGCATGGGTGGTGGATTTGTATTTACAGGATTATTTGATGACTTAAAAACTATTTCTGCAGATTCTGTATTTAAAACAGACAATGCCCCTACTTATGCAATCACAACTGGAAGTGGAAAGGGCTGGTATACTTATGACCCAATCAATAATATTATTACACCATTAGCTGGAAGAGTACTAGTTATTAGAACCGCTTCTGGTAAATATGCTAAAATTGAAATTTCTTGTTATTACAAAGGTGGGACTACATTAGCTACAACAGCTACTGATGCTGATAAAGCTAGCAAGCAACGTTATTATACATTCAGATATAGTTACCAATCAAACGGAACAAAAACTTTCTAAGTAAATTTGATTAGCGTCAATTTCATTTCCTCCAAGTAAAAAGGGATGCGTGTTATACGCATCCCTTTTTAATATAATGACTTCAATAAGGTTAGCTTACCAAATAACCGAATTTCATTTATTCTACCTTCTTTGCGGCTTTCTAGGTCTTGGATTGTAATTTGGAGTAGGTCCAAAATTTTCAGGAACCGTACCTTTTAATACTGGCGCACCCAATAATTCTTCAATGTCAGCGAACTTATTTTGCTCTTTTTCGCTAACCAAAGTGAATGCGGTACCTGAAGTGGCTGCTCTAGCAGTTCTTCCAATTCGGTGAATATAGTCTTCCCCGTCATTAGGGACATCGTAATTAATAACTAGGTCAATGTCTTCAATGTCAATTCCTCTACTTAATATATCTGTAGCCACTAAAATATTGACCTTTTGATTTCTGAAATCTTGCAAATATTGCTCTCTGCTTTTTTGATCTAAATCGGAATGGATTTCCTCGGCAGCTAGATTGGCTCTTTTTAATTCGGCAGTTAAGGTTTTTACATTTTGCTTTTTAGAACAAAAAACAATTACTTTAGTATACTTTTTGGAACGAAGCATATCCTTGATAATTCCGACTTTCTGTGCTTCATACACTACAAATGCCTTTTGAACAATTTGTTCTGGTGGCTTTGAGATTGCGATATTAATTTCAACCGGATTTCTTAAAATTTTATTAGCTAAAGCGCGCATTTTTTGCGGCATTGTTGCTGAGAATAATAAGTTCTGTCGCTCTGCGGGTAAATAAGTAATGATTTTTGCAATATCATCATTAAATCCCATGTCCAACATTCTATCTGCTTCATCTAAAACCAAATACTTGAGACCTTTTAGTTTTACATAGCCCATATTTAAATGTGCAATCATTCTTCCTGGAGTACAAACTACTATATCGGCACCTGTTGTTAAAGCTTTCTTCTCTGCTGCAAAGGAATTACCGTCTCCTCCACCATAAACTGCAATAGAACTAACATCTGTAAAATAAGCTAGTCCTTCCAGTCCTTCAGCAATTTGAATGGCTAATTCGCGAGTTGGAACTATAATTAAAGCATTTATGTCTCCCGCATGATGTGGAGAGGTGATGAGCCTGTGTAATAATGGTAATAAAAACGCTGCTGTTTTCCCAGTCCCTGTTTGAGCCGCGGCAATAATATCTTTGCCCTCCAAAATTGGCACCATTACCTGTTGTTGCACAGGTGTTGCAGTTTCATAACCCATTGCGTCAATTCCGTCTAATATTCGTTGATCAAGTCCTAAGTCTATAAATTTCAAAATAATTTGTTTTTTCGAAGCATAAAGGTACTTTTATTTAAATTAGATACATGAAACTATTTATGGTATTAATTGGATGCAAACCCAAGGGAAGACATACTGAACAGCATGACATGTTCTTTGGCATTGCGAACGAATTAAGGGATTTAAAATCGGAGATGAAACAATTCTGGCCAGAAGCAAAGGGTAAAATGCATGTTGACGGCTGGAGAGAAGTGACTCAAGTAAATGGTCAAAATATAACAATAATAGAGAAATCCAAACCGTCAATAGCTGCTAGTCATCAATTGTATTTCATTAATTTAGGAGGATACAAAAAAGATGAATTTGAGGAATTTCATTATAAAATGGTTATTGCTGCAACAGATATGGCTAAAGCAATAAGTATCTCCAAGCAGTCGGCGTTTTTTAAGCATACTAATTTTGAAGGCGCAAGTTCACATGTTGATGATAAGTATGGTGTTGATGTAGATGATATTTATAATGTAAATGAAATTTTGAATGAAGCTACAAAAACAAAATATCAAATAAATTTAAGCCCCGCAAGCAAATTAGTTAATGACGAATTACATTTAGGCTATTTTAAATTTGATTCGCTATAATACATTTTTAGAACTAAAATTGAACTTTTTAATTCTTCTCAAGTATACCGGCATCTGGACTACTAATTATTGGATTGCCATTATAGTCATTGCCAAAGCCTACATTGATTCCAAAGTTTATAAGAGGAGAGCCTGACAATAAAGTATAATCCCAATTGCTTGGTGAGCCAGAAGTATTAGTAAATAAATTAAGACTATTACTAAGCAGTTCACTTGTATTTAAAGTAATGCCAGTTATTCCAACTCCTAGTCGAAATATATTGTTGCTATGATCCACTGAAGCATTATTAAAATAGGAAGGAAATATATTCACTCCAGATGACAACCAAAATAAATTATTTTTTAAAACAACTAAACCAGCAGGTGGGGTTTTAAGTGAACTATAAAACAAAAAAGATGGTTTTGTAAACTGTTTCACCGTCTCTATGAAATTATTATTATAATATTGAAAGCCGCTTATTTTGACAGCAAAAGTTCCCGAAGTTTGAAAGGTACCCGTGCCGGCTGAATTGATAATTTTATTGTATGCCACTACGGTATTGTCACAAATTCCATTTGTACTACTTCCCACTTCTACAAATCCACAACTATTTAAAACAGCATTATATGCAATACGGTTATTGCTAATCGCAGTGCCATACAACTCAATGGCGCCACCATCAAACAAATAGTCGTAACTATTAGCCCAGCAATCTTCAAATCTATTTCCGGTTATGATATTATTTGAACTTTCTACAACTATTCCATTGGCACCAAAATCATCATTTGCATTTATTGTAGTTGGCGTATTTTTTACCATACGTAAATTTGTGATTGAATTTTTCTTTATAATATTAAAATTTGAATTAGGTGCTAACTCAATACCAACACCTACTAAAGAAATATCACAATTACTAATGGTACAATAACTTGAATTATTTAAAATTATTGCATAACTGATTTTTGCCTGAATGGAATGATCAGTAAAACTCATCGTATTGTCAATAATTTTAATACCGTTTAGTTCAACATATTTTGCATTCGCAATTGTTACTACGTTAGAAATAGCATTATCAAAAATTGGCAATGAGGAACTAGTACCATAATTAGTAAAAACAATTGGATTGTCAACTGTTCCAGATTTACTAATATAAAGCCTTCCCGTAAACGTTAAACCCCTTTTAAAAAATACCGAATCTCCTGCATATAATGCGGTATTATTTACTTGACTGATGGTTTTAAATGGGTAAGCTAATGTTCCATTGGAAGTAGTAGCTGTAGAAGCAGGGTCCACATAATACTTTTTAGCAGTTGCCAATGCATTTGATTTAACTCGATTAGTATCTATAGATACTTGGCTTGACTTAGTCATAACTTGGGCGGTTTCTATTTTTGCGCATCCAAAAAGGGACGCGATCAATAAAACATTTGCGGGGGTAAATATTCTCATTGGATGAATTTAGTTGAGAATGAAAATAAAAGTCAATTAGAAATTTTTCATTGACGCAAGTCTAGTTTTTCATTGATTCTAGTCAATAAAAAACCACTTACAATCTAGTAAGTGGTCTAATATTATAAAAAAATGTAAACTGAATCTATACTGATTTCTTAACAAATTTTGTTAAAATTACGATAGTGTCCCCGTTTACCTTACCCTCTATCTGTTCTGCATTGTCTGGAACTAATCTTATCTTTCTTACAATAGTTCCCTTAGGTGCCATAAAATTGGCGCCTTTAACGTTTAACTGTTGCGTTAAAACTATAGTATCTCCACTTTCTAAAGGAGTGCCATTGCTATCAACATGCAATGCTGAAACTTGATAAGCAGATTCTGCCCAAGTAACAACTGTCTCATCTAATTCAACTGAACTAATTATTTCACTAGCCCATTCTTGATCTTTTACCCCATACAAAATTCTATAACTTAAGGCTTGTACACTTGGTTCAGTGTTCCAAATACTACCTGCTAAGCACTGCCAATGACTTCCAGCGTCTGCTCCTTCAATGATAGATACACAAGTGTCGCATAAAGCAACTTCGTTTTCAATAACGTCATTACTTTTAGGACTCACCGCATAAGCACAAGTGGCTTGGTTGGTAGCGCAAAGTTCACATAATCCTTCTGATCTTTCTTTTAGATTATTTCCAAGGGTAGATTTCATAGTTCAATTTGAATTGATTGATAAATTAGAATCGGCGCAAATTTACGATAAATAATTAGGCTTTCGCATTCAATTTCATAACTGTAGCAGTTTTATGGTCTCCAGTATGACTCCATCCTGGTGGCATAAATATGTAAAGTATTTTGTTTGCTATTCCAGGCGCATTGTATACGTCTTTAGATAAGGAAATAATTTCGCCAAAATAAGCATCTAAAAAACTATCAGGTTTGATTGTTCTAGTTGTTCCATATTCAATCTTAATAGTTGATTTTTCTGGCTGATAGGTTTTAAAAAGTCGATCCCAGATATTTAATAAATTACAGAAATTGGTATCCATATATTCGGTATTCTTTGCATGATGCACTCTATGATGCGAAGGTGTAAGTATAAAATTTCCTATAAATCCAAGGCTTGCATTTTTCAAAAGAGATTCACCAATATGAATAAAAGAACCCCAAGTCCCGTCTATAAACATAATTGCGAATAACATTGGAGGTGGCACACCTGCAAAAATGCATATTGAAGTTCTAATAATGTCAGCATATGGTCCTTCTAAAAAGAAGTGCGCATAGGAAACTGATAAATTCATATTAGTTGGTGCATGATGTGAAGCATGCAAACACCAAAACAATCTCACTTTATGTGCTAGATAATGATAAATAAAATGTGCAAACTCCCATATAACATAACCAATAACAAAGCCATACCAATTAAAAGGCATTTTAACTAAAGCATGTCGTTCAAATAAACCAATACAAAACATGGTCATTCCAATTGAAAGATATCTTCCTATAATTGAATTAAGCACATATGTAAAGAATGGTATTTTATAAGCAATCACTTTAAACTTCTTATATAATAATCCCCTCGCTAATTCTAAAACTAAAACTACTGGCAATATAGGACCAATGGCAGTAGTGATTCCATCATAGGTCAATAGTGTTGAATAATTGCCACTTTTAATAATTTGGATTAGCCCTCCCATGCCAAAGAAACCTTTAATGTTTTCAGTTATAATTTTAATAATCTCCATATGGTTTATTTAATTTTTATTTCTTGAACAAAAGTTACTTAAAAAGTAAATTACTTCATCGGCTTTTAGCTAAATTGCAAAAAAAATAAATGACTAAAGTTTGGTTAATAACAGGATGCTCAACAGGATTTGGACGTGCATTAGCGCTTGAAGCACTAACTCAAGGGTATAAAGTTGCGGTTGCTTCAAGAAGCATTGTTGACATCAAAGATATTATAGAGCAATACCCAGAAACTGCCATTGCGGTTACATTGGACGTTACTAATGATTCCGAAATTAAAGAGGCAGTTACATTAACTATTGAAAAATTTGGGCAGATAGATGTATTAGTAAACAATGCCGGCATAGGATATTTTGCGTCTATTGAAGAAAGTGAGGAAGCGGAAATTAGAAAAATGTTTGAGATTAATGTATTTGGATTAGCCAAAATGTCACAGGAAGTATTACCGCATATGCGTTCACGCAATTCTGGGCATATTTTAAATATAGCATCAATAGGTGGTTTAAGGTCCTTCCCAGGAGTTGGATTTTACAATGCAACAAAGTATGCCGTAGACGGCTTAAGCGAATCATTGCATAAAGAATTAGCTCCGCTAGGCATTCATGTAACCATCATAGCGCCGAGTGGCTTTAGGACAGATTGGGCTGGTCGTTCCGCTAAAGACGGACCAAAAAATATTGCAGACTATCAAAGTACAGCTTGGAAGAATATGGGGGATATTAGAGGTTACAGTGGTGCTCAACCCGGAGATCCAATTAGAGCCGCTAAGGCAATGATTCAAATTACAGAAACCGCAAACCCACCACTACGCTTATTATTAGGTGCTGCAGCTTTAAAAGGTGCAAGAATTAAATTAGAAGAATTAAAAAATGATTTTGATAATTGGGCTGAAGTAAGCGAGGGGGCAGATTTTCCAAAAGGTTAAAGGAATAAGGAAAGACATTTAACTAAAAAAGGAAATTTTTAGATACGCTTTATGACTACTATTGGTACTTTCTGAAGAACCATACCTTAAGCATATCAGCTGTCACTATATAGGCAAGCACAATCGAAATCATTACTAATAAAAATTTCAAAGGCATAGCTACAAGTCCAACTTGTGTTCCTAATGCTGTATACGGTAATGCCACCGTTACAATAAGTGCCAAAATGCTCAAAATGATTAAGTACTTACCTGGCTTACTTTTGAAAAATTTATTGGGTGTCCGAATAATAAATAATATTAGTAGCTCGGTAAGAATAGACTCTACAAACCATCCCGTTTGGAAAGCTCCTTCTTTTACTTTCAATATATTTAATAAAATGTAGAACGTGCACAAATCAAACAATGTACTATGTATTCCAAAAAGGACCATATACCTTCTTATCAATTTCAAGTCCCATTTGCCCGGCTTTTGTATCTGTTCTTTATCTACATTATCTGAAGAAATAGATAAATAAGGAAGGTCTGTGATGAAATTAGTAAGTAATATTTGTTTAGGCAACATGGGTAGGAAAGGGAGGTATAGCGATGCGATAACAACACTAAACATATTCCCAAAAGTGGAACCTGTATTAATGAATATGTATTTTAAAGTGTTGGTAAATGTTTTTCTCCCTTCTTGAATACCATCCACTATTACCATTAAATTTTTTTCCATTAAAACAAAATCTGCTGCTTCTTTTGCAATGTCAACAGCATTGTCAACCGAAATGCCAACATCAGCAATATTAATAGCCGAGACATCATTGATACCATCACCTATATAAGCAACGGTGTAAGAATTTTTAAGTAACTGAATGATACGCTCCTTTTGTTGTGGCTCCACTTCTGCAAAAATATGAGTATCATTAATTTTTGATAACAAGTCTGTATTATTAAACATCTGCACTTCTTTGCCAGTTAATAATACAGGATTTTTAATGCCTAATTTTAAAGCAATAGACATCGCAATATTCTTATTGTCGCCAGTTATTATTTTTAGCTCCACTGAAAGTCGATTCAATGCCGCAATGGTATCAATAATATCAGATTTAATAGGATCCTCTAATTGAATAAACCCTGCGAAAACCATATCCTGCTCTTCTTTGCTTTGAATAGTTAATTGGTCAATAAACTTATAGCAAATGGCTATAGTCCTATACCCAGCTAATCCGAATGAGTCATAAATATTGCGCAAGCTTTCACTGTGCTTAATGATACTTTCTTCGTTCGAATTATCTATTATAATTTTTGTATCATCTATTTTGACTTTTGTGCAAATTTCTAAAATCTCATTAAATGCACCTTTAGTAATCATTAACCTACCCATAGGTGTGTCAACTAATACTGTAATTTTTTTTCTAGTGAAATCATAAGGCACTTCGTCTAATTTAACTGGAATTGTTTTTGGGTCTAGATTCAATTGCTTCAATGCATCGTCAATAGGATTTCCATAGCCCGACTGCAAACTAGCATTCCAAAATGCTAATTTTTTTACTAGCTCAGATTCGTTACCTCTAAAATCTGCAATCCCTTTAACAGAAATACGACCCTCTGTAATGGTACCCGTCTTATCGGTACATAGTAAATTGACTTCCCCTAAGTTTTGAATTGAAGTTAATTTTTTAACAATCACTTTTTTTTCAAGCATTTTCTTAGCCCCTGCACTCATAGCTATGGTGGTAATGGCTGGTAATAATTCCGGAGCCATGCCAACGGCTAGTGCTAATGCAAATAAGGCCGATTCCACAATGCTTTTATGTGCACTTAAATTAACTATTAAAATAAAAACAGAAAGTAACAAAGTAATGGTCATTAAGAAGTATCCAAATTTCTTAATTCCTTTTTCAAAAGAAGTTTCATATGCAAAAGAAGCCTGACTCGAGATAGCTCCAAAAATAGTGTTGTCTCCGGTATTGATGACCAAAGCTTTTGCAGTGCCACTTACAATATGCGTACCTTCCCAAATACAATTGATTCTGTTAGATAATTCTGAAATATCCCCAATAGGCTTCAATTCCTTTCTTACCGGAAAGGACTCACCAGTCAAACTTGATTCATTCACATTCAACTCGTTTAACTCTATCAACATGCAATCAGCTGGGACAATGTCACCTGCTTTTAATAATATAATATCCCCAGGAACAATCAGATTAGTAGCTAACTTAACCACATTCCCATCCCTTAACACTTCACTTTTAATAGTGATCATGGATTGCAATTTCTCAACTACTTTACTTGCATTTCTTTCTTGGATAAAACTTAAGCTTCCAGTTGATAATACAATAGTTAGTATAATATAGACGTCAGAATGATCTCCTAAAAATGCAGATAAAATAACTGCCCCAATTAGCAGAATCATTAATGGGCTCTTGTATTGACTTGCAAATAAGAGTAAGTCTTTTTGAAAACGAGATAGTTTTCTTTTCGATTTAATTTCTGAATTAAGCCTATTAGTAGCAATAAAATGAGACAAACCATCACTAGAACTAGATAAATTATTGATCCAATAATTAACATCTAATTTCCAGAATTGTGATGTGTTTGTCTCAGACATTTATTTTTTTAATTATGGTTTGGGCGCATCCATAATTTTAGTGTCATTTAATTTGATATCAGATACTGCAATTAAAGGCTCCAATGTTTTTGCTTTTGCATTTTTAAATACAAAATAAACATCTTTAGCTCCCGCTGTCTCTGTAATATCTACTTTGATTCCCGGCTTGTTAAACATAGATGCTAAATCAAATTTAGGCTTTTTAGCAGCTACTTTAGGTTTAGGAGCAGTCTTGTTCTTCCCGCCATTATTTTGAACTGCGTCTGCAGCACTCATCATTGCAGCAAATGGATCTACTGCAACTATATCTGTTTGTCCAATTAAGGTTCCAGTTACACTACCCAATCTGATTTCTATAGTTCCGCCTATAAATCCTTGACCAGGGTTAGCAGAAGCTGCAAACTCCATTTGCTTCACTCCTGTTAAGTCAATATTCTTAAAGGCAATATGTGCATTATTTTTAGGAATCACATTAACTGCAACTGAGAACATTAATTCTTTCTTGATTGTCGCATTTGAAATAACGTCCGCATTACTTGGACTTAAATGTGGACTTTTTAATATGATTGTTTTTTCAGTTGTAATCTTATTAATTCCGCTTGCACCTTTATCCGTATAGGAAGCACGTAAAATTAATGAGCCTTTACCTTTATCACCAGTTGGGATAGTTTGAATATAGTTACCCGCTAAAGGAAGGGTACTAATTGTTTTTTCTTTACTATGTAAAATATAGTTTACAATTGTTTTTGCATCATTTAAAGAAACACCAGGATGTGCAGGCATATTTACTTCCCCCCATACACCACCTCCACCACCTCTGATTTTTTTAGGTAAGCTATCTAAAGCCCAAGCTTGTTTTGATTTATATTTCTCTGCAATATCTACAAACATTGGGCCTACCGACTTAGTATCTAAATGGTGACAGTTATTACAATCACTCTTTCCAATAATATATTGTGCAACCGCAAATCTTGTTGAAGCGTCAACACTTCTTTGTTGTTGTGTTACTTCTGCATAATCTAATCCTTCGGTTACATAGTCAATACTTACTGCCACTTGAGCAGGGTCTGCTTTGCCATCTTCTTTGTCATTTACGGTAATAGCATACCCTATTGCTTTTCCAGGGAAGAAGAAGCTTTTATTTCCAACAATTTCAAATGTAATTGCAGGAGGTTCATTACCGGCAATTAGTTGTAAAGTTTGGCTATTTTTTTCTCCCTTAGGATCTGTAACTGTTAAAGTAGCTTTGTATTCACCAGCTTGTGTAAGTGTTAATGTAGGATTTTCCTCGGAAAATACTTGTGCTTTTCCACCAGCTACTGGACTTATATTCCACTCATATTTCAAAGCGTCCCCATCATAGTCTTTAGTACCTGTAGAAGAAAGCTTTACTTTGAAAGGAACCGCTCCACCATTTGCACTAGCACTTGCTTTTACCACTGGAGTTCTGTTTCCTGCATTGTATTCTATTCTTACCAATTTAGCATTATCACTTTTTCTAAACCAGTTGCTGCCGTATTCCAATACATATAAATCACCATCATGTCCAAACTTAATATCAATTGGTTCGATAGGTTGATAGTTAGGTAAGAAACGTTCCATTGATTTATAATTACCATTGTCGTCCATGCTAATACTCATGATCCAACCACGAGACAGGTCTGTAGCTAACCACTTCCCTTCAAAATAAGCAGGGAAAGGACGTTTAGCGTCTTTGAAATCAGCTTGTCTATAAATTGGTCCACCTACTGCACAACGAGAACCTGTTCCTACTTCAGGAAATTTTTCAGATACGCCATATGGATAAGATATAAATGCTGGTTGCGCTGCAGGTAATTCATTTAACCCTGTATTATTAACTGATTTATTAATTGGCTTAGCAGGGTTGTTTTCTTCGTGTACTGTATTAGTAATATAGTCGTAATAAGGATACCCTCTATTTTCGCCAATAAAATAAGGCCATCCAAAATTACCTGGCTTACGTGCTTGGTTAAATTCATCCATACCCGCTTTAGTAGTTTTAGAATCTGCATTGGCGTCAGGACCTACTTCACCCCAATACAACCAACCTGTTTTACTGTCTACAGAAGGTCTCCATGGATTCCTATGTCCCATAGTATATATTTCTGCTCTAGTTTTGGGAGTTCCTTTTGCAAATAAATTTCCTTCAGGAATAGAGTAAGTACCATCTGCTTCAGGATGTATACGTAAAATTTTACCACGTAAGTCGTTTGTATTTCCTGATCCACGTTGATCATCCCAGCTGCTACGATTTGGTCGTTCGTCTGTTTGAGATTTGTCAGCAACATTGCCTGTATTGTTTCCAACAGACAAGAATAAGTCGCCTTTCGCATCCCAAGTCATTCCACCACCAGTATGGCAACAAGATTCACGTTGTGTAGCAACGTCTAATAAAACTTTTTCAGAACCTTGTACTAATTTATCGTTCTTGATTTCCCAACGCGTAAGTACATGCTTCGCAATAGTTGGATGAGAATAGTATAAGTATACCCAATGATTGACCTCAAATTTAGGGTCAATCGTAAAGCCCATAAATCCTTCCTCTGCTTCACTTACAACGCCTTCCGCGTTGGTATATTTGGTGTTAACTGGAATAGTTCCAACTAATGAAACCATTTTAGTAATTGGATCAAATAATTTTAGCGTTCCTTTACGTTCACTAATGAATACTTTTCCGTCTTTTAAGACTTCAAAACTCATTGGTTCATCAAAATCTCCTTCTGCTGTTAAAATAACAGGGGTAAATCTATTTTCGTCAGGTTTTTTGGTGTCAGCACCATTTTGGTTACAAGACACAAATGTGACAATACTAGCTAACACGCATAGCGTTAGTAATAAAAAGTTGGGCTTAAAAGCAGGCAGTCGTTTTTTCAATTTAAATTATTTTGTATTGCAATATAATTTAAATTGAAAATCAAACGTTTGTAAAAGGCATATTTAGGATAAATGGCAAGCGGCCATATTTTGAAACAATTGATATAATTAAAAAAGCTAACGAACATAAGGTATGTTCGTTAGCTTCTAGTTATTTAAAAGTAACAATAGCGCGTTTAAGAGGAGCTGCGTCTGTTAGCGTAAAAGCCTGAGCACCTGCCTCAATGTTTGTCACTCTACATTTAACTTGTTGCTTAACCCCTTTAACGTCGGCAGTTACAACAATATCAAAAGGTGCTATTTGATTAATTTTAGAAGTTAAAATCAAGTTAGATGGATTCGATGGAGGACCCTCTTGTTTCTTTTCTTCTTTTTGTTCTTGCTTTTTTTCAGCAGCTAATAAAGTTTCAAGGCTCTTACCGGCAGTATCCGTTACTTCAACAGATAATGAAGCAAACATGGCAGAATCCGATTTTTGTAAAATCAAAGTAACTGACTTCCCATTAGTTGAATCGTTGGTTGTTATTTCTTGGAAACTAATGCCCTGACTAGGTCTTGGCTCACGCTTAGGCGCGAATATTCTACCAAATTCAGCTACTGGCTCTAATACTTCCGTTACAGATAATATTAAAATGATACCTACAATTAAACTTGCGACAATTAATTCTTTCTTAATAGAACCAGAATTTTTATCCTTTGAATAAGCCTTAATTGAATTTAAGTTATTAGTAAAGTGGAAAATTGCAAAACTGATAAACAACAAACCAAAAATGGCATGTGTCATTTCAATGAAATGCGCTTTTTGCTTTATATACAATAGAATACCAGTTGTGCCTAAGATAAAAAATGCAAAGGCTAAGGTTAAGCTTATGAGGTTTTTACTTTTCATGAATTGACTTTTGTTGAGATTTATATTTATCAATATTAGACAATATAATGTAAACTTGGTTTAATTCGAATCCTCAATTTTTTGAACTTCCAATAAATATGTTATCTTTTCAAAGCTTAAAATAAACCTATGAAGTACTTCAACTATATTTTCACCCTAGTATTTATCTTATTTGCGGCTGTGCAATATAACGACCCAGATCCATATTTATGGATACCTATATATCTTTATCCAGCAGCAATATGTCTTATGGCAGCTAGGGAAAAAGCTGTAAGTAAAACGCTTTACAATCTAGGATTTGTATTGTTTGGCGCTTACGCAGTTTATAAATTATTTGATGCTAATGGAATTATTGACTGGATTAAATACCATAATGCATCAAGTATTGCATCCACTATGAAGGCCGAGCAGCCATGGGTTGAAGAGTCTAGAGAGTTTTTCGGATTGGTAATTATTCTTGGAGTGTTAGCTATTAATTATTTTAAAGCTTACCCAAAAAAGAAAAATTAAATTTCAGATAAAAAATGGAAATTAAAAAGGAATATTCACTCCCGTATTCCATGTAAAACTTGTCCCCGGCATATCACTCATAGGCCAAGCTGTTGTGACAAACAGATTGCATTTCCAATTTTCTCTTTGATAATTGGTTGTTTGTGCTGCGAAGAAACCACTAACCCATTTATAGTCTTTTAAATAAAAAGCACTAGGTCTAATGCTGATACAATTTTTGTTGCCCAATTTGATATTATCAAACCCATAAGCAAAATTAACAAAGTCCTCATATAATACGCCCACTTTATCTAGCCTGTCAGACCTCCAATAGGAGAAATAAAATATTTGATTTTTTATTGGCCTAAACTGTCCATTCAATTCGAATGACGCATAACGTTGAACTTGAAATTCTTCGTCATTAATCATGGGTAGCCTTTTCATAAAAAACCAATTCAAATTAGTTGCTAGCCCAATCGTTAATTTTTTATTTTCAATTAAATAATACCCAAGCCTAGAAAAAATAGTCCAGGGCTTTCCGTCTAATCCTAAATTAAACTCAGGGTTGAAATAGAATTTACCTTTTCTGATGGTAGATGTACTTAAAATTGCAGGACTCCCTAGTGCAAAAATAGGCACAGGAGCAACCCCATTATTTGTGATTTGCAAATTCCCAGTAACTTGAGCGCAAGTTGATTGCGCAACAAAAAATAATAAACTGTAGATAAATATCTTGAAAGATTTCAAATGTTTATTCTTTAATTATTTGCTTATAAAAACCAACTGTTCTATTTAAATCAGATATTCCAATTCGCTCATCAATGCCGTGAAACCCTTTAACATTTTGGACTGGAGCAAAATTTAATACAGCTTCACTAAAGCCTCTAAAATATCTTGAATCAGTAGCACCTATTAATAAAAATGGAGCAACAATAACATTAGGTACCGATTTATAAATAATTGTTTCTAATTTTTTAAACGCAGGACTTTCAAATGAAGTAATTGCAGAAGGTTCCATTAATGAAATGGTTTGTTTTTTAACAGCTACTCTTTGATCATTAACTGCTTTAATAACAAAGTTTACTACATCATCACTTGTTTGCCCAGGTAATATACGGCTATTGAAAGTGGCTCTTGCGACTGAAGGAATCACATTGTCTTTAATACCTGAATGAATAATTGTTGGTACTAAAGTTGTATGAATCATTGCGTTAGTTTCTTTTGATTTTTCTAATTGTCCTAAAACTACCCCATTAAACAACCACAAATTACTCAATACCATACGTTTTGCAAATGACTCTGCAGGCTTAGTTCTATTTAACATCTCATTAATAGTAGGTGTAATCATTGCAGGCATTTGCTTTGCTCTTATGTTTTCTATAGCCTTGTTTAATACGTCAATTGCAGTTTCAGGACTTGGCATAGAAGAATGACCACCTGGAATTTCCACAGTCAAATCAATATTTACATATCCTTTTTCGCTAGTTCCAATCACCGCCATTGGTCTCTTTAAACGTTCGAAATGTTTTGTATCAATTTGACCGCCTTCATCTAATACCAAAGCCGGTTTAATATTATTGTCCTTAAACCATTGACTATAAAACTTAGCCCCTCTCTTACCAGAAATTTCTTCATCATGTCCAAAACACAAATAGATTGTACGATTAGGTGTAAACTGTTCTTTTAATAATTGCTCTACCGACTCCATAATTGCAATTACCGCAACCTTATCGTCCACAGCGCCTCTTCCCCAAATAGTATCATTTTTAATAGCCCCACTAAAACTAGGTACAGTCCATTTACTTTCCGCAACTGCCTCTACTGGAACTACGTCCATATGAGCCATTAAAACATAAGGAGCTAATGAGCTATCCTTGCCGGCCCACTTATAAACATAGCTGAATTGATTAAATGTTTGTCTAGGTAATTGTGCCGTAATGTATGGATAAGTAGTTTCTATGAATGTTCTAAATTTCAAAAACTCTGCTGTATCAATTGCTAAAGTATCCCCAAATGAAACAGTTTTAATTTGAATTGCTTGGCTTAAATGTTGTGCAGCATTAGCATTGGCAATTTCGAATGATTTGTCTACTGTAAAAGTAGGAATAGTTTTATTATCTCTTAATGTATTAATTACAAGTACCATTAATAATAGTAAAATGGCAGCACCTAAAAATTTAATGACTCCTTTCATTATGATACAAATTTGGATTTAAGCTTCAAGTTACAAAATCTTTGCATTAAAAAAGCCTCCCCGATTACTCGGAGAGGCTTCTGTTATATTCATTAAACAAAATTATTTTTTCTTAACGCTATATTTAATAGTTCTTGCGTCTTTAATTACTCCTTTCCAGTTTAAGCCATATCCAAAATCATATACATGACCACTAGCGTCTTTATAAGGAACCATGTCATGAGGAACGTCTTCCATTTGTTTTTCAACCACAGACATATTTAATGGCATTTGCAAAGGCAATAAACCAGAAGGCTCTGTTTTGCCAGAAATGATATCCATTTGGGCATCTAATTGAACCCCAAATTCTCCCACAATTGCATCTACTTCTTTTTCAAACTCTCCAAATACCATTGGATTGGAAATGGCGATTGAAACTATGACAGGCTTTCCATTCATCGCTTTTTTGGTTTCCAAAATTGTATTTAAATCAGGATAAGAATTAGACTTAGACGATTTGCCCTTATAGCTTCTGTCTTTTATTGTTGAATCAATTACAGGATCACCTGCAGCCATACTATGTGCACGTGCGTCAACAGCGGTATAGTCTTTTAGTTGCAAGCTGATTGGCACATATCCGTTTCCGCCAGCTTCTCTGTCTGCTCTGCTATACCCGCCACTCATTGGGCTTTTAATAAATACAATTGCAAAATCCGCTTTAGTAGGCTCGTCCGTTACCGTATAGTATCTCTTAATTAATTCTAAGTTAACAGGGTATTCAATTTTTTCTGGAACAGGTTGTCCAAAGAAATTAATACTAGCTGGAGTGGTACGTTTAGGGATGTAGACTGTTTTACCAGTAGCAATTGGTATAGTCTTATTTTGATTCTTAATTAAAACAATCGACTTTAATTGCGCATCATAACCAGCTTTCATAAACTCAGGATTCCCGACAATTGTTTTAGAAACTGCTGGATCTAAATATGGATTTTCAAATAATCCAACTCTGAAAATATTTAATAATAAACGAACGGCAGATTGTTCAAAACGCTTACGCATAAAAGCTTCTCCGTGTTCTTTAACCCCCATTTGATAGGCTTCCAAAACGGGCTTAGCGTCATTATTGCCACCAAATTGGTCAACGCCCGCCATTAATACTTTATAGTGTCGCTCTGCTATTGATAATTTTTCAACACCCCAAGACTTACCCATAAATACATCTGGCTTAGGACCTTCATTTGCAGTAACTAACCAGTCAGTACAAACCACGCCATCATATCCGTATTTATTTCTCAACAGGTCGGTTACTAAATATTTGCTGTATCCATTACCTACATTCTCTCCGTTCTTTTTATCTTGATTATAAGAGATAGTATAATATGGCATTACTGCTGCCGCTTTTTTAGTGCTTCCATTTAATTTAAACGCACCATCAATAAATGTTCTTAAATGCATTTGAAAATTATTACCAGGATATACTGCAAACTTACCATAAGCAAAATGCGCATCACGTCCAGCTTCTTCAGGACCACCACTTGGCCAATGTTTAACCATGGCATTCACACTATAATTACCCCATCCATTATAAGAAGTCACCGCTTGAGGTGATGTTTGAAAACCATCTACATAAGCTCTCGCCATGTCTGTAGCTAATTTAGGGTCTTCTCCAAATGTACCAATAAAACGATTCCATCTTGGCTCGGTAGCTAAATCAATTTGAGGTGATAAAGCAGTAGCAATACCCAATGCACGATATTCTTTTGAAGCAATTGATCCGAATTTTCTCGTGATACTTGGATCAAATGTTGCAGCTAATCCTAACTCTTCTGGCCATTGTGAAATAGCGCCTCCGCTTCCTGCATTGTATTCTGCTTCCTTATTCGCTCCGTTTCTTGGATCGGAACTATTGTTAGCTGGTATACCCATGCCAATTGCTTCTACTAATTTTTGAACATTATTATTCCAGGTAGCAGCTACAATTGGGTTAGCAACTGAAGTAACCAATACATGTCTTAAATTATCGTTTGTTAAAAAAGCAATTTGCTGATCTGTTAAATCAGAAGACTTAGCGCCACTTTCAGCAAAAGCTTTTCCACCATAAGTTGCCTTAAACATGCCAACAGGTGGCATTGGAATGGACTGATGTCCGCTGTATAACATTAATCCAGCAATTTGATCGATCGACATGTTAGCTGCCAAATCCTTTGCTCGATCATTTACATTTACTCTCCAATCTTCATAAATATCAACTACTCCATTTTTATTTAGGTCTTTAAATGGAAGTCCGTCCTTCATGATAATTTTCACTCCTGATACGGTAGAATAAGCTAAAGTAATTTGACTATTTACTTTAATGCCTTTGATATTTTCTGCAATATCAGTTTCAGAAAACTTAGTTTGTGCACTTGCGAAAATTGGCATGGCAATTACTAGGAAAAGAATTTTTTTCATATTCATTCATTTATGATTACACAAATATATTTCAAATAGATTAGATTTACATAAACCTATTCTTATGAAAAAGCTTTCAATACTTGCCTTTGTTATTTTTTGTGCATTCCAAAGTTTTGGACAATTTGAAAAAGCAGAAGCAGGAATGCAGGCTATTATGCAAGAATCAAAAGTGGTAGGACTGTCGGTGGCAGTTGTGAAAAATAATAAGATTATATATACACATTCTTTTGGGCAGAAGGATATTGAACAGAATACATCACTAACGGACGATTGTATATTCAGGATAGCTTCTATTTCAAAATCTTTCTCTGCCACTTCTATTATGCAATTAGTGGAAGCCAATAAAATTACACTAGACGACGATATTAGTAAATTACTTGGTTTTAAAATTAGAAACCCTAAATTTCCAGAAACTGTTATCACGTTAAGAATGATTATGTCTCATTTGTCTTCTATCAATGATAGTCAAGGTTATTTTACATTAGATGCTATTAATGCAGAAAAGAATCCGGACTGGGCAAAATGTTTTAATGACTATGAGCCAGGTAAAGGCTATATGTATTGTAATTTAAATTACAATATGACAGGGACTATTATTGAAAAGATATCAGGAGAAAGATTTGACCAGTATGTAAAACACCATGTATTGGACCCGCTTAAATTATATGGAGGCTACTGTGTAGACTCATTGGATAAAAATCGCTTCGCAACTATTTATGAATTTAATGTGGACTCTATTCGTTTTTACCCAACTCCCGCCGCCTATGCGCCAAGAAGTGTAGAAATTAAAAATTATGAAATGGGTAAATCTACACCTATTTTTTCTCCAACTGGTGGCATGAAAATATCTGCATCCGATCTTGCAAAATATATGATCATGCATAGCAGACAAGGTAAATATAATGGAGTAAGAATTATATCAAAGCAAAGTGCAAAAGAAATGCAAACAGCCCTTTCTAGTGAAGAAGGATATGGACTGGCTATTGAAACTACCGACCATATGATTCCTGGCAAAATAATGAAAGGGCATACTGGATCTGCCTACGGTTTATTTAGTGCCATGTTTTTTCATCCAAAAGAAAAATTCGGAATTGTTGTAATTAGCAATGGCTGTGATCCGGAATATAGCAATGGATATAATACCGTTATCAGAAAAGCGGTGAACTGTTTATATGAAAATATTATTTTAAAATAATTTCATTTTCAATTATAAAGATAGCGGCGCCACTTAAAAACCCAATAACCGCAATCCAACTAATTTTTTTCAAATACCAGAAGAAGTCAATCTTTTCTATACCCATTACTGCTACACCAGCAGCTGAGCCTATTATTAAACAAGAGCCTCCTGTGCCAGCACAATAAGCCAATAACTCCCAGAAATAATGGTCAGTCGGGTATTTGTCTAACCCATACATACTTTGTAATGCGGCTACTAAGGGTACATTGTCAAATACAGAAGAAAGAAATCCAATACTTATTGCAACTACATTGATATTCCCAGCGGTCTTGTCTAATGCTTTAGCTAGTTGAGGTAATACATCAATATATTCTAAGGAAGCGATACTCATTAGTATTCCTAGAAAAAATAAGATACTTGCCGTGTCTATTTTTCTTAACGCATCGTTAACAGATAAATTCTTCCTAGCATCCACCTGCTTACCTTTATGAATGAACTCGGTTACAACCCAAATCACGCCTAAGCTTAATAACATACCCATGTATGGTGGCAAATGTGTAATAGTTTTAAATAATGGCACAAATAACAGTGCAGCTATACCAATAAATAAAATAAAATTGCGTTCTATTAAACTCAAGTTCAAGTACTGATCTTCTTTTGCCATGAATTCAATATTCCCTTTTATTTGATGATTGATGATTAGCGTAGGAATAATCATACAAACCAAGCTAGCAATAAATGTTTCCTTAATAATATTCAAAGGGGTTATTTGCCCGCCAATCCATAACATAGTTGTTGTAACGTCTCCAATAGGCGACCATGCTCCACCAGCGTTTGCGGAAATTATAACTAAACCAAGTAGTAACCATTTCGTTTTTTTATCCTGGATCAATTTATTTAAAATAGATACCATGACAATTGTCGTAGTTAAATTATCAAGAACCGAGGATAAGAAAAAAGTGATAATAGAAAGCGTCCAAACTAATTTTGTTGTATTGGCTGTCTTTATTTTGTCAGTAATGCTTTGAAAGCCGTCATGCGCATCAATTAATTCTACAATGGTCATTGCCCCTAACAAAAAGAATACTATTTCACTAATGGAACTTAAATGTTTTGATAATGAACTAATTACATGATTAATATCGTTGCTAGTGATTGCGATAACAGTCCAACACAACACTGCAGTGATCAATGCCGTTGCGGCTTTGTTTACTTTTAAACTTTGTTCCAATGTGATTAAAAGATACCCTATAACAAATATAGAGATAATAAGTATGGTCATACAATAACTGATATGATCAAATTTACTTAATATTCTCCGAAATAAAATTTGAACAATATTGCTTGATTTGATCTCTGACCATCGAAAATTCAGCTTGGATAGCCTGTTCTGTACCAGTTGCTTTAGCAGGGTCTGGAAAATTGTAATGAAACTTAATAGCATTACTTGGGAAATAGGGACAGCGTTCTTTAGCATTATCACAAACAGTGATCACATAATCAAAATCAATACTATTGTACTCTAATATATTGTTAGAGGTATGTCCACTTATATCAATTCCATCTGCTTTCATAGTTTCAATAGCCCTTGGGTTTACACCATGTGTTTCCACACCAGCGCTATATATTTCTGCCTTGTCTTCAGCAAATTGTTTTAAATAACCTTCTGCTATTTGACTTCGGCAGCTATTGCCGGTGCACAGTACTAAAACTTTTTTCATAAGATAGATTATTGAAAACGATTAAACCTATTTTTGATAATCAAATAAAGCTTACTAAGAAATGATGCTTATTTAACAATTGGATTTGGGTAATATTTATCTCTTAACCAAAAGGCAACGTTCACTAAAATAATTAGTGCAGGCACTTCAACCAATGGCCCAATTACACCCGCAAATGCCTGACCACTATTAATTCCAAATACACCAATTGCTACCGCAATAGCCAATTCAAAATTATTGCCCGCTGCAGTAAATGCAATGGAAGTATTCGTTGCATAGTCGGCGCCCATGCGTTTGCCAATTAAAAAACTTACAAAGAACATAATGGCAAAATATATCACTAATGGGATTGCAATACGAATAACGTCAAAAGGAATTTTTACAATTAATTGCCCCTTTAAACTAAACATAACAATAATAGTAAACAATAATGCCATCAAAGTGATTGGAGAAACTACAGGAATAAACTTTGTATTAAACCATGCTTCCCCTTTAAACTTTATTAGAATGTATCTTGATAAAAAACCAGCAACAAATGGTATGCCTAAATAAATAGATACAGATGTTGCAATTTGTCCAATAGATATATTTACTAGAGAGCCTGTAATGCCAAATAATGGAGGAAGTACAGTGACAAATACATATGCATAAACACTATATAATAATACTTGAAAAATACTATTTAGCGCGACTAGACCTGCAGCATATTCTCTGCTACCCTCTGCTAATTCATTCCAAACGATAACCATAGCAATGCACCTAGCTAATCCAATTAAAATAACACCTACCATGTACTCTGGATAATTATGTAGAAATATAATAGCCAATACAAACATTAAGATTGGACCAATAATCCAATTTATAAATAAAGAAGCACCTAAAACTTTAGTATTTCTAAATACTTTCCCTAATTGATCATACCTGACTTTAGTAAAAGGTGGATACATCATTAAAATCAAACCTATCGCCAATGGTATATTGGTACTACCTTGCGAAAAAGAATTAATAAATGTAGCGGAGGATGGTATAAAATAGCCAATAGACACTCCAATTGCCATTGCAAAAAATATCCAAAGGGTTAAGTAGCTGTCTAAAAAACTTAACTTTTTTCTTTCATTTGCAGGCGCGCAATTATTAACTGACATGTAGATTGGTTTAGATTATCCGGGTTAAGTAATTTTATAATTAATTAGTAAAAACTAATTCTAAATTAATATGAATTATTAAAAAAATTGAAATTAACAACAACCTGAACCTGGAGCACATGCTGCTTTTTCTGTTAATGGCTTTTGAGCAAAAACAGTGATGCTAAATATTCCGGTTGAGCCAGTTGTAAAAGCATCTATTTCTGATTGACTTAAATAGTTTTTTAAAATATCGTTAGGAATGACAATTGGCTTTTCTTTTTGAATAATAATATTTTCGAAGCCATTTGCCTGGATCAATTCCAAGTAAACTTCTTTTTGAATGGCACCAGCAACACAGCCAGCATACATTTCCGCATCCTTTCTTAAACCTTCAGGTAATGCGCCAACTAAAACAACATCACTAATACTAAAATGTCCGCCAGGTTTTAATACTCTATAAATATCTTTTAAAACTGCATTCTTATTAGGCACTAAGTTCAATACACAGTTGCTAACAATAACGTCTGCAACATTAGCAGTAATAGGCATATGTTCAATATCTCCTTGTCTAAATTCCACATTATTAAACCCTCTAACTTCCGCATTATGTCTAGCTTTGTCAATCATAGCGGGCGTGAAATCGATTCCGATTACTTTCCCAGTCTCTCCTGTTTCATGTCTTGCAATAAAACAATCATTTCCTGCCCCACTACCTAAATCCACCACTAGATCCCCTTTTTGTATTTTGGCAAATTGAGTAGGCATTCCACAACCTAAGCCCAAATCGGCTTCTGCATTATAGCCATTCAATGTGGTATAGTCCTCTGACATGATATTATATACTTCGGTAGAACATCCACCTGCGCCGCAACAAGAACTCATATTGGTCTCTTTGTCCTGTAAAGCAATTTCGCTATACTTTTTTCTTACGATCTCTTTTAATTGTTCCTCGGTTTGCATAACTTAAATTTTTAAATTAAAAATCAACAACACTTTGTATTAATCATATTCAATTTGTCAAATAATTGATTCAATTGGGCTTTAGCTTTGTTCCATTCTTTTTCATCCACACAGTAACATACAGAAGCCCCTTCTATATCTCCTTTTATTAATCCGACTTCCTTCAATTCTTTTAAATGCTGTGAAACAGTACTTTGCGATAAAGGAAGCTCCTCCACAATATCACCACAAATACAAGCCTGCTTCTTTATTAATAGGTTCAAAATTGCCACCCTAGCTGGGTGTGATAAAGCTTTGGCGTATTTTGCCACCGAAACCTCTTGTGTAGCATACTCTGTTGTTTTACTTGTTCTCATATTAATCGTAAAATTACGATTAATATCTAAATAATAAAATTATTTTTCGAATTGATCTATCTTTACTTTTAAAATGGTCATATTGTATTCTAAAATGCAATGGACGACATTTACAAATAAGAAGGTATGCAAAACGAAATCAAGGTTTTTATAACGGGTGGTACATTTGATAAAGAATATAACGAGTTAAACGGTAGCCTTTATTTTAAAGAGACTCATTTGAACGAAATGTTACTTCTAGGTAGAAGCAGATTGGCATTGTCCACTGAAACTTTAATGATGAAAGATAGTTTAGAGTTTAATGTAGGAGACAGAGAGTTGATAGCTAATTCTTGTAATACAAGCAGCGCAGACAAAATAGTCATAACACATGGCACAGATACAATGACCGAGACTGCTTTGTATTTACAAAAAACATGTATAGGTAAAACTATTGTATTAACAGGCGCCATGGTACCTTATAAATTTGGAAGCTCTGACGGACTATTTAATTTAGGAAGCGCACTTGCTTTTGTACAAGTATTGCCAATAGGCGTTTATATTGCCATGAATGGTAAATATTTTGAAGCTGGTAAAGTCAAAAAGAATACCAACAAAGGAGAGTTTATTGCGATTTAATATTAACCAGCTTAATGATTTTGATTTTATCAAATAGCTTGATAATTGGATAAACAGGATCAATCTCCCACCACTTTGCAGCAAAGTTTGGACGCGCACCAGCATGATGATGATTGTTTTGGAATAATTCACCTAACATTAAGAAGTCAAATATCAAAGTATTCTTAGACTGATCTTTTTCATCCGGAAAATTGCGATAGCCATATTTATGTCCTGCCCAATTAACCACTGCTCCTTGAATTGGACCAATCAGAAAGTGTATTGGCAATAACAAGAACATCCACCAATGTGTTGCAAAAAATATATAAAATGTGATATATAAGGCAGCAAAAAATAATCTAGTTACTAAGTGGTCTGCAACTTTATCAATGATAGGATATACTGGAAAATTCTTATCAAACTTTGGCTCAATTTCCAATGTCCCCGTAAGCACTCCATTGTAAATTCTTCTCGTATGCATCATCATTGTAAATGCCTCCTTGAAAAAATGGGGAGTATGTGGGTCTTTCTCGGTATCACTATATGCATGGTGCATTCTATGGAGTATAGCATAGGCACGGGCGTTAAGATAAGAAGTACCTTGAGTCAGCCAGGTAAATATATACCAGTATTTCTCCCAAAAAGGAGACATAGTAAACATTTTATGCGCTGAATAACGGTGTAAATAGAAGGTTTGGCCGAATAAAGAAAGATACCAATGAAATATTAAGAAGAAGAAAATTACCATATGATTTTTATAATAGGCTTGCAATTTAAGTCAGCTTATTCAAATAGAAACATTCTGTTTAAAATATGACCTTAAAATGACCTTAATAGAAGCATATTATTACCATTTAAACTTTTAATAAAAAGGAAGGTCTAATATTTAACGATATTTGTACCCAAATTATAAGAAAGAAGCATGAATCGAATTATCCTGTTTATATCCCTATTTATTTTTCAAAATAGTATTAGCGCACAAAATAATGGCAAGGTTAGTGGAACAATAAAAGACAAACTTCATGCAATTGAATTCGCTTCCGTGACGCTTTCTACTGCGACGGATTCTTTAAAAATTTTACATTTTGAAGCAAGTGATTCTCTTGGTCATTTTGCATTTAACAATTTAGTAGAGGGTGCCTATATTTTGAAGATAAGATTAGTAGGTTACCAGACATTCTCACAAAAAATTGTTCTAACAAAATCAAAAAAAGAATTTTCATTTAACAATTTAGAATTGGTGACCGACAATAGCAAATTGACAGAAGTAGTAGTGTCCGCACAAAAAAAACTTATTGAAAAAACAAGTGAAGGTTTTGTGGTGAACGCGTCAAATAATATTACTCAAATTGGGGGTACTGCAACAGATTTGTTAAAAGTAACACCAACCGTTTCTGTAGACAATGACGGCGTAATTACCTTAAGAGGCAAGACCCCCTTGATTTTAATAAATGGTAGAAATTCTAAATTATCAAATACAGACCAAATTCCAGCAAGTAGTATTGAAAGTATTGAAATCATAAATAACGGGTCTTCCAAATATGACGCCAATGCGGAAAGCGGCATAATTAATATCAAACTTAAAAAAAATAAATTAACCGGAACCAATGGAGCCATTGCATTAGGAGGAGGAATGGGTTCAAAAGGTAGAGTAAATAGCTCCCTTATTTTAAATCATAAAGCGGGAAAATTTAATTTTGGGTTTGGTTATGATAATAGATTTGCTGGTCGTACAAGAAAGATTGAGAGTAATAGGACCAATTTTGATTTACCTGACTCCTATTCTATTATTCAAAATAGAAATGACAAACGGGTTGAACAATTACAAAATTTGAAATTTAATATAGACTATGCTGCCAATGAGTTTAATAGTTTTTCATTGGAAGCCATTGGGAATATGGAGGGTCAGGATAATGATGAAGATTTATTGAGTAAAATTAGAAATCAAAATAATGGATTCGCTAGTGCCAATGATAGGCACTCTTTTGAATACGAACGTGTGAAAGTGGGTGAATTTGCATTCAACTATGCAAAGACATATAAAGATTCCAAAAAGACTTTAAACGCAAGCTTAACAAGTGCTATAGATAATGGACGTCAAAATACAGATATCCTAACACAAAGTTTAAAAGAGGATTTGAGTAATTTAGGGACTTTGCAAACACAAAGAACACATAATTATGAAACTGGAATTACGTCAAATGCCATATTAGATTATTACATACCCACTTCACAAAATGGAGTATTTGAAACCGGGTATAAAGGAGTTTTTCGTTCTATTAAAACAGATTACTTAACCGCCGACAAACTGAATAACGCTTATGTCACCAATACTGTAGCGAGTAATGTTTTCAACTTTAACGAACAAGTACAAGCTGTTTATGCTCAATATCATGATGCATTTGGAGGTGCCGTTAATGCACCTAATTGGAATTATGCATTAGGGCTAAGAGCAGAGCAAGTAAATAATAACGGGGAGACTATTACGCAAAGTACTCGTTTTACGAATAGTTATTTGAAGTTATTCCCTACTGCTAATTTAGCTTACCTAATTAATCAAAATGAAAGTTTGAGAATAAGTTATGGTAAAAGAATTAACAGGCCCAATTTAGGACAACTAAACCCTTTTGTAGATATTACAGATATTTTAAGTCCCCATAGCGGTAATCCTAATTTGAAGCCTGAAATTATTGACGCATACGAATTATCCTACAATAAAGGAATTAATAAGTTTACTACTACAACAAGCTTGTTTTATAGACATTCAGTAAACTCAATTCGTTCTTTTTATACGCAACAAGCAACTGGAGCTATTTTAAATATGCCTATGAATATTGGCAACACTGATAATTACGGAATTGAAACTATGTTCATTGGAAAGCCATTTAAATTTTATGACTTCAACTTAAGTGCTACTTTATTTCAACAAAAAATAAATGCTGCTAATATTTTAGAAGACGCTGTACAAAGTTCCATGAACTGGAATGGGAAATTGATTAATAATTTTAGTTTTAATAAGGGGAGTAAAATACAAATTATTGGAAATTACATTTCCCCTAAAACTACTCCGCAAGGTGAAATGTTTTCCTTGTATAATGTGGACCTGGCTTTCCAACAAAAATTAGGTAAGAGTAATTTTAGAATGAATTTTATTGTAGTAGATGCATTTAATACTTTGAAAAGTGGATATAATAGTAATACCAACTTATTCTCTATTTACAGAGCTCAAAAATCTGACACCAGGGCTTTCATGATTACCCTAGCTTATTCATTTAAGGCAGCATTGAAAGAAAAAATGTTAGAAAATAAATTTAGCTCGGAGTACTAAATATTAATTCACGTTATTAGTACTAATTTATAATTTTAGTACCATAATAATTTCAACACTATAACATCAACTTCATCATTAAGTCAGTTTGCGTGTCTTCACCCAGCGTGAAAAGATGTTTATCAAATTCAACAAAGCCATTTTTCTTGTAAAAGCTTAGCGCTCTATGATTCTCTTCCCAAACGCCTAGCCATAGGTAATTTACATTATGAGATTTTGCAATCTCAAGTGCTTTCTGATATAAAGCTTGTCCTACTTTAGCGCCATGAAACTCCTTCAACACATAGATCCTTTCTATTTCCAAAGCACTATTGTCCTTTAATTCAGTTTGTGCAACTCCAAAATTAACTTTAAGATACCCAACTACTTTACCATCAATCTCTGCAAAGTAAAATTCAGAACTTGGACTTGCCATTTCTAATGAAAGCTTTTCCGCTGCATAAGCAGTGTCCAAATACTTAGTCATATTTTCCTCACTATTGGAGTCTGCAAAAGTTTCAAAAAAAGTCTGACGACTAATTGCTTGTAGTGGAATTAAATCACTGTGTGTTATTGCTCTTATTATCATAAAAAATGTTGGAGTAAAATTAATTAAATTTTTTATGCTTAAACATATAGAAATTTACCGTTGTTCTTAATTCAAACCCCAGTCTTTTATACACTTCAATGGCTTTAGTATTGTCGGTTCTTGCATGTAGAAAAGGAATCTGCCCCTTGTCAATAATAGCAGCTGCCAAGAACTGAGTTATTCTTGCAGCATATCCTTTCCCTTGCGAATCAGGGTGTGTACATATGGCACTAATTTCAGTATAATTAGCAACATGCATTCTTTCTCCCCCCATGGCTACTAATTTGCCATTTTCAAAAATTCCATGATAGTTGCCAAATTGAATAGTGTCTTTGGAAAATGGACCAGGCTTGGTCAGTGCAGTTAATACTAACATCTCCTCGATATGCGTTTCATTCAAAGGAATGAATTCAATTTGGTTGTCCTTAATAGGTGCTGTATTTAAGTTGCTGCAAACAAATTGATGGATAGGCATTGTTACAAGTAACTCTAACTGTTCAATAAAGTGTAAAGTATCGGCAATTAATAAAAACCATTCTCGGTCAGGTTGATTAAGTTCAATTATTTTTTTTTGACTATCCTCCTTCCAATTAGCCATTCCAATAAAGGGAGCTATATTACTATCAAAATGTCTGACAAATTCATTTCCCTTATTTTTGATAAGGTCGCCTGTATTAAGCGCATTCCATATTGGATTATCTAGTACTGAATTGGTTGACATAAAATTTATACTGAGCTTGGAATTGTAAATAAAAATTGAAATTAAGACAATGTTTTCATAATTTACGAACCATTCTAAGTTGAAAATAGTAACAACCTAAATTTAATAATTGTAGAAAAATATTTGAATTATGTTACAAGAAATTAGTACCTGTTTATGGTTTGATAACCAAGCAAAAGAAGCAGTATTGTTTTATCAGGATGTATTTGGAGCAGTAGTTATACAATCTGAAAATCCGTTTGTTATAAATTATACTTTATATGGTAGGCCATTCATGCATTTAAATGGCGGACCTAGATTTAAAGTAAACCCTTCTATTTCATTTTTTATAAATGGAGCATCAGCAGATGAAATACAATCCATCTGGGAAAAGCTAATAATAGGTGGGCAAGTTTTAATGCCGCTTAATAATTACCCATGGAGTGCATTATATGGTTGGTGTGCCGACAAGTATGGAGTGAACTGGCAAATCATGCTAGGCCATGAGAGTAGTTGCAAAGTAATGCCAAGTATGATGTTCAATGGAACTAATAATGGAAAAGCCAATGAGGCAATTGAATTCTATACAGGTATTTTAAAACCCGCGAAGGTTGTACAAATTAGCCAATACGAAAAAGGCGAGGCAGATACCGTGGGGAATATTAAGTATGCTCAATTTGAACTAAATAATTTACCCTTTGGTGCTATGGATAGTTCGGCACCGCATGAATTTAATTTCAATGAAGGAATTTCATTCATGCTGACTGTTGATAGCCAAGAAGAAATTGATTATTACTGGGATAAATTATGTCAAGACGGTGGCGTTCCCGGAAGATGCGGTTGGCTTAATGATAAATATGGTGTAAGCTGGCAAGTAGTTCCCGCTAAACTAAGCAAGCTCATGAATAGCCGAGAAACAGCGGAAAAAGTTACTAAAGCATTTTTGGAGATGTCAAAATTTATTATTGCAGACTTAGAAACAGCAGCAAAAATTTAGCATTGGTAGTAAAACCTTACTATTAGCTGCTAAAAAATAATAAATCCAAAAAGGAACTTTGAAGAAATTAAATGGTATTAATCATTTCAATTTCTTCTTCTTCCACTAATTCCAAACTTGCTTTATTTAAAACTCTTTTTCTGCCAAGTGTAAATAATAAAGAAGCGGATATGGCACAAGTAGCCATAATTCCTGTCATTGCCAACGCAGAATTATTCTGCAAAACGCTTACCATTGCTGACATAATCGCACCCACGCTCATTTGTATAAACCCCATAAGCGCAGAAGCACTTCCTGCATTATGTCCGAAAGGCGCCATGGAAAGTGCAGAAGCATTTGGAAAAATAAAACCTTGACAACATAAGAACATAAATATCAAAGCGATAGTTGAATACAATTCCGTCAAGCCAAGCATTGTTAAAGACACTAAAATAATTCCGATAATACTTTGTGTATATAAAGCAGTTTTTATTATGCTTTCGGAACTGTGCTTTTTTAAGAAAAACCCATTCAGCTGACTGGCTCCAATTAGTCCAGCAGCAATAATCGCAAAGATCCAACCGTAATGCCTTTCAGTTACTTTAAATAAAATCATAAAAACATAAGGAGACCCACTTATGTAAACATATAAGCCGGCCGACGCAACGGCACCAGTAAAAGTATACATGGAAAATTGTGGATGCTTAATAATAGTTACGTATGCTTTAACTATAGAACTAGGTTTTAAAGAAAATTTAGGATCTGGCTTTTTGCTCTCTGGTAATATGAAATAAATTCCTGCAATAATTATTGCAATAACAATAATCAACATTCCAAAAACATATCTCCAACCTAAATAAGCGGTGATATACCCTCCTAAAGTTGGTGCAATAATGGGCGACACAGCCACTACTAACATTAATGTAGAAAATACTTTAGCGTTGTCCTTTACCTCAAATAAATCTCTCACCATCGCTCTTGATGCCACCATTCCCACGCAACCGCCAAGTGCTTGAAACAATCTAAATAAGATTAAAGAATCTACAGTCGATGCGGAAGCACAACCCCAAGCAGAAAATGCATAAATTACTAAACCAAAATACAAGGGCTTTTTTCTTCCATATCTTTCTAAAAGCGGACCATAAATTAATTGTCCAACAGAAATTCCGATAAAAAAAGAAGACAGGGAAAGCATCACCTTTGAAACCGAAGTATTAAGCCCCTTCGCGATTTCTGGAAATGCTGGCAAGTACATGTCGATAGACAGTGGCCCGATAGCTGTTAATAAGCCAAGTATAATGATAAGATATCCTTGTTTTTGTTTTTTTTCAGTTTGGATGGACGCTTGCATTCCACAAAGGTAGTTAATAAAATAAAAATGGGGTAGCCTATTGCTAGACTACCCCATGGGGGGAAGAAACTATTTTAAATTTCAGTTTACTAAACTACGCTAATTCAAAACGATCCAAGTTCATTACTTTGTTCCAAGCTGCAACAAAGTCAACCACGAATTTCTCTTTTGCATCTTCACATGCATACACTTCCGCTAATGCACGTAATTCAGAATTAGAACCTAATATTAAATCAACTCTTGTGCCCGTCCATTTAATATTTCCAGTAGCACGATCACTACCTTCAAAAACATTTGGAGAAGTAGCACTTGCTTTCCAAGTAGTAGTAAAGTCAATTAAATTAACAAAGAAATCGTTTGTTAATGCCTCTTTATGTTTAGTGAATACACCATGTTGCGCATTGTCAAAATTAGTATCCAACACACGTAAGCCACCAATTAACACTGTCATCTCAGGTGCAGTCAAAGTCAATAATTGTGCTTTGTCAATTAACATTTCTTCTGCAGAAACTAAAGTGCGAGATTTAATATAGTTACGGAAACCGTCAGCAACTGGTTCTAACACAGCGAAGGATTCCACATCAGTTTGTGCTTCTGTTGCGTCGGTACGACCTGCTGTGAAAGGCACTTTCACGTCATGACCACCATTCTTTGCTGCTTTTTCAACACCAGCACATCCAGCTAAAACAATCAAGTCAGCAATTGAAACTGCTTTGCCATTTGACTGTGCTGCATTGAATGTTTTTTGTATTACTTCTAGTGTATCTAAAACTTTTGAAAGTTGAGCAGGATTATTTGCAGCCCAATATTTTTGAGGTGCTAAGCGAACACGTGCTCCATTGGCACCACCACGCTTATCTGATCCACGGAAAGTAGAAGCAGAAGCCCATGCAGTAGCTACTAATTCAGAAACAGAAAGTCCAGAAGCTAAAATGGTTGCTTTTAAAGTTGCAATATCCGCATCATCAATTACTTTATGTGTAAGTGCAGGGATAGGATCTTGCCAGATTAATTCTTCCGCAGGAACTTCTGTTCCAACATAACGAGAACGAGGTCCCATGTCACGGTGTGTTAATTTGAACCAAGCTCTTGCAAATGCGTCCGCAAACTGATCTGGATTTTCGTAGAAGCGTTTTGAGATTGGACCGTAAGCAGGGTCAACTCTCAATGCGATATCTGTAGTCAACATAGTTGGAGCATGACGTAAAGCAGGATCATGTGCATCTGGAACTGTTCCAGCACCTGCACCCGCTTTTGGCTTCCATTGATGAGCACCAGCTGGGCTCTTAGCCAATTCCCACTCAAATCCGAATAGGTTTTCAAAATAATTATTGCTCCATTTAGTAGGTGTCATAGTCCAAGCACCTTCTAAACCAGAAGTAATTGTGTTAGCGCCATTTCCAGCACCTAAAGTATTTTTCCAACCAAGGCCTTGCTCTTCAATACTTGCAGCAGCCGGTTCTCTACCAACATATTTTCCTGGGTCAGCAGCACCATGTGTTTTACCAAATGTGTGTCCACCTGCAATCAAAGCCACAGTTTCTTCATCATTCATAGCCATACGTGCAAAGGTTTCACGAATGTCACGAGCAGAAGCAATAGGGTCAGGATTACCATTAGGTCCTTCTGGATTCACATATATTAATCCCATTTGAACTGCGGCCAATGGATTTTCTAAATCACGGTCGCCAGTATATCTCTTATCCCCTAACCACTCCGTTTCAGCTCCCCAATAAATGTCTTCTTGTGGCTCCCAACGGTCTTCACGACCACCAGAAAAACCAAATGTTTCAAAGCCCATAGACTCCAAAGCACAGTTACCAGCAAGTATCATCAGATCCGCCCAAGAAAGCTTCTTGCCATATTTCTTTTTAATAGGCCATAATAATAAACGTGCTTTATCTAAATTGGTATTGTCCGGCCAGCTATTTAATGGAGCAAAACGTTGCATACCCGCACCACCACCACCACGACCGTCAGTTGTACGGTAAGTACCAGCACTATGCCAAGCCATACGAATGAAGAAAGGACCATAGTGACCGTAGTCAGCAGGCCACCATTCTTGAGACGTGGTCATTAATTCAAAAATGTCTTGCTTCAATGCTTTCAAGTCAAGCGACTTAAATGCCTCCGCATAATTAAAAGACGCATCCATCGGATTTGATAAAGATGAATGTTGACGAAGTACATTCAATTTTAATTGGTTTGGCCACCAATCACTGTTTCGCGTGCCTTTGCCAGCGCTCATTTGCTTTGGAGTAGAAGAAGCCCCCGTAACCGGACATTTAGCTTCTCCACCGTTAGAGTTATGTTCCATATTCTTATTAAATTTTTATAAACTGGTTAAGGGATAAAATTACTAAAATTCTGGTAATACTAAGGAGCGTAATTTGCCAAATACATTATAATTTTATAGACATTGAATAGAAATCAAAATATTGTTTAAAATTTTATGGCCATTTACCCAAATAAGTTAATAGAAGTGCAGGATGGCTTAATGATCTTTGTTCCAGAAGCAGCACAATTAAAAACAATATACGAGGAGCAATTAGCAAAGGACAATTCAACTCCATTCCCATTTTGGGCGAAAATATGGCCGGCCGCTATTGCCATGTCAAACTTTTTAAAATCAGAACCGCATTGGGTAGAAGGGAAACGAGTGGTAGAAATTGGAGCTGGGATTGGCCTCCCCTCTTTTATGATAGCGAATCAAGCACTGGAAATAATTATTAGTGACCACGCTCCAGAAGCGGTTACATTAATTGAAAAAAATATTCAACACTTAGCATTGCAAAATACAAAAGCCATGCGCTTGGACTGGAATGATTTTCCAGATAATATATATGGAGATACAATACTATTAAGTGATATTAATTATGCACCGGCACAATTTGAGGCACTCATACAATTGATAAAAAAATTCCTAGCAGAAGGCGCCAATATAATTATTGCTACACCGCAAAGAATTACCGCTACGCCATTCGCAAAAGCAATTCAGCCATTTGTAAAACGAACTGTTCTGCAAATGGCTGAAGATATAAATCAAAATGAAAATTTAAATCAAGAAACCGATATCAGTATTTTAATACTCAGTGCTCGATCAGTTTAAAATAAGTTGCTACGAATTTATTATTCACTATTTTCCCTTGCACTTTTGCCATGCTGATAGCATTACAAAATCCCATTTTAGCATGTGCGTCACCAAAAGAATCAATATTTGCTTTGTCCACAAAATAAGGTTTGCCGTGTATTCTAATAGCTAACGTACAACCCTTCCCTTTCATTTTAAATTGACATTGACCACAGGAAGCTTCTACTGTTAGCAATTTCTTTTTTGGGTTGATCGTGTTAGGAGATTGCGCAAATGAGATTATGCAAACTATCATTACTATTAAAGCTAAAAATGATTTCATGATTTAGTGTTATTTAAATTAGTTGATTGGATTTATATTAATACAATTATAAATCAAGAGTGACATGCATACTGCCCTTCCAATTTAATTTAGTTTGTGAAGCAGCAAAATTCTGTTTAAGAGGCATTTGAAGATTAATTCCAAACGCAATCTTTTTTATACTCAACGCAACACCGCCAATTAAATTTAAATTATATCCACCAGTGTGATAACTGCCATTATCAAGCCCATCGGTTAAACTGATTAATTTCCCATCTAATTTATTACCTGAAATATTTTCAAATTGCAAACCAAAATTAGGTGTAGTTACTGAATTTTTTTTATTAATATTATAATAAGAAATACTATTAATTGTAAACTTGTTTCCAAATTGATAACCTAGAATATTTTGGGTATTAATTTTATAGTTAATACTACTTGCAAGTCCCCAGTTTTCAATTTGATAAATATCCCTCAAATTTAAAATAAAATCATTACTTCCTGTACCCAATTGAGCATTTGCATCCGCCAATGTGCTATTCGTATCATGTGGGTCCATAATAAAGCTGCCAGTATTAAGTTTAATACCGCCGCCAATCCATAGCTGATGTGATATTAGCTTTTTATTAATTATAATTTGATGATTATTTAAAAGTCGATAATTTGTCAAAATAGTAATGTCGCCTATTCCACTATTTGAAGCCTGTCCATCATCACTCACTTGATGATTTGACTGATATGGAATAAAAGTAAAAACCTGCCATTTTTTTGATAGGTTAAATCCAGACCAAATCTCATATGCATTGTAAGTATTATTGCTATATTGCGAATTTTCATTTTTCAATACAGTTCTATAATCACTATAGCTATACCTCACACCAATGAATTTAGTATCAAAGTTTGGATACATTCCTAAATATAAATTTCCACCACCACACCCACAAATGCTACATGCATCTGCACTAATAGCCGATAACAAAATAGTTACCGCCATGAAAACCTTTTTCATAGTTTTTTATTTAATTGTAATAAAATTTAATTCTAAATAGTATTACAATAGGAAGGTGGTCTGAAGATAGTACCTATATAGTTAGAAGAGAAAACACTATTATAGGAATAAAAGGATTTAAGTTTGTCAGTAACAATAAACTCGATACTAGGAAAAAAAGATTTTGAGGATAAAACTAGTTCAACTTCATTGAACTTAGGAGCAGTAGCATTTGAACCCGAATCTCCTTCCTGCTTCTTCATTTTTTTAAGCATTTGACATTTACCATTACAATGCAACATAGGCTTAGCCTTATTTTCACAACTCTTCTTATAGGTTTCTACATTGACCATATAATCGGCCAATACCAAGGACCTAGAGAAGCTCTGTGCAATAAGTGCTGTAAATAGTAATATGACAATAGAATATCTCAATATGGTGCGAAGATATCCCAAAACATTTACATAAATATTATCTACTGACAAAAATCATAAACGGCGCAACACAAGCCCAGGCTGCAGCAAAATTGTCGTTAAAAGCTGGGTGTCCGGCATTTGGAATGATTGCGATTTGGTGATTCGGAATTAACAAAGCAGCATTTAATACATTTTGAACTGAATTGCCGCCGTCGCTATCCCCTGCCATTACTAAAACAGGACATTGTATGGAGCCCAATAAATCCTTTCCAACAGTTAGTTTACTATAGCAATTAGCCACTTGTTTAAATACGTGTTCTAATCTATTGGGCTCAGGCATTATAGCTAGTTGCTGTTTCCAAAAAGCCTTGTCTAATTCCATTGCTTGATTAATATTAAAAGAAAAATCTCTTAGTCCTGGGTACAATATACCTGCACCAATAACTACCATTTTATTTACTCTATCCGGATACAAAGAAGCAAATTTGTAGGCAGTGTAGCCGCCATCACTAAAACCTATGATACTTACTTTCTCCTTTGTAACTTCATTAATTACGTTTAATACATCACCGGCTCTTTGTTCTAGCGTTAAAGAATCGCTTCCAATTTCTGATTTTCCATGACCTCTGGTTGAAATGGCAATAACTTGAAATGTTTTAGATAGGCTATCAATAAAATCTGCCATTTCAATAGTAGAACCAAATAAGCCACCATGTAACAGAACAACCGTATTGCCTTTCCCATACACTTCGTAATAAATCTTCGCGTCTCCTGATTTTACAAAATGACCAGCACTGGTATTATTTCCATAGGATACTTTATTAGAAGGAATATCTGCATTCTGCATAAAATGACGCATTGGCAATTGCGCGAAAAGAAGACTGCTAAAAATGATATTTAAAACAAGCGTTGCTAGTAATTTATGTAAGTAATTTTTCATAATGCTATTGTCAGAATTGCTAATAAGGAAGTGTAAATTTATTTATAGAATAATCCAGCACCGTATTCAGTACCTAAAGTGCCTGGCTTCAATTGTAAATAATAACGACTAGTTTGATCTTCCTCAATATTCAGTGTCCCTGTTTTCTTGATTTTAAAGTCAGTACTATATTTCAATTTTGACTTATCTGCAGGAATACCAAATTCTTGCGGACCGCCTCCTTTATTGACAAATTGATTGTAACCAATTAACATGGATTTTTCTATTTTGAAAGTATTATGCGCGTCTTTTTCTAAAACCCAAAACACATTCGCATTGTTCACCACATTGTTGTAAAATTTAAAGTCTTCTGTTGTTGACCAAGTCCAAACAGCTGCCCCATAAATGTTCAGAATTAAATTATGATGCATGCTGGATTTGTCTGATTTATTATTCCACATAACAACAGCATCCTTAACTCCATAAAAAACGCAGTGGTCAACTGTAAGCTCACTTCCATTCGCTAATATCCCCAAATGGTTCGGTAGTGCGAATTTATTTCCCAAGAATAAACATTGCGTAACTCTTAAATCGACTAAATTTTTTCCTTCCCAAACTATTGGATAGTTTCTGATTAGTAGGCCTTCTCTAGGTTTCTCATGTATTGGCTCGCCTAAAATTCTCAAACCTTGAATAGTTACATGACTTGTGTTAATTTCAATACCATAATTAGAACCATCCGTAACTTCTTTCTGCTCGTTTAGTGAAAGTTTAAATGGCATGGTAGAAACTATAATAGGCATTTTACCAGGGGCCCACGATAAGCTGTCAGGTAAAACCTCAGCACGAATAACTAATCTGTCTTCTTTGTTAAATTTCCAATGGATTGGATTAAAAGAAGCAGTTTCATATAAGCCGTAAGTTCCTGAAGAAAGAAATACACTTATAGCACCTTCTCCTGTCATTTTACTAACACGCTTGGCCGCTTCTGGCAAGGATTTAATTGGACTTTCCTTACTGCCCTCAAAAATATCGTTACCAATATTTGGGTTTACATATAATTTTACAGTGGCAGACTCGCCATTGCTAATACTTGTTTGATTCTTAATACTAGATTGAGCAAAAACATTTAAAGATGCAAATACAGCAACTAAGATTAAAATACTTTTATTGATTTTCATATAACTATTAAAATAATTTTCACAAAATTATGTTGTACAGTGTATATTTGTTACTTAAATAGTAAATACAAGTAACCTAATGGTAACCACTAATTTCAATTCCCGCTTTATAGATAATCCGTTGAATTGTCCAGTAACAAGAACCATGAGTATTATTGGTGGCAAATGGAAGCCGATAATTCTAAACTGCATTGGAGAAAGAGCTATTCGTTTTGGAAAACTAAATCAAATTATACCTGCTATATCGAATAAGGTATTAGCAAATGAATTAAAAGAATTGGAGAATTTTGGCTTAGTGAAGAGAACTGAATTTTTAGAATTACCACCTCGTGTTGAATATGAGCTTACCACTAGTGGCAAAAGCTTAATGCCTATACTCCATGAATTAGCTAATTGGGGAAATAAAAATGTGGCGAAGAAAATTATTAAAGAGCTTTCATAAAATAAATGACTTACATGAAAAACCGAATACTACTTGCTTTGATGCTACTTGTGTTGGCTTATCCAAAATTTACATACGCTACTCAGAATAATACAAAGCCAAGAATCATTATTACTGCCGACCCTGAATTGGACGACAATAATTCACTTATTCGATTCTTATTATATAGTTCAGAATTCAAAGTGGAAGGCTTGGTATATACAAGCAGTCAGTTTCATTGGAAGGGAGACGGAAAAGGAACAAAGTTTATGGTACCAGGAAGAGAGTACACTAAATACGGGTTAAACCTTTGTCCTTGTGAATCTTATCGTTGGAGACAAGACGAGCGTTTTATACATGAAGCGGTTGAAGCATATGAGAAGTCCTACGCTAATTTAAAAGTCCATGATGCAGGTTATCCAACACCAGCTTATTTAAAATCAAAAATTAAATATGGCAATATTGAATTTGAAGGAGATTATTCAAAAGACACAGAAGGTTCCAATTTAATTAAAGCAGTCTTATTAGATACCATAGCAGGGCCAGTATACGTAACTGCTTGGGGAGGACAAAGCACCATTGCAAGAGCATTAAAGTCCATTGAAGACGAATACAAAAACAAAAATAATTGGATAGCTATTAAAAAGAAAGTGACTCAAAAATTAGTGTTATTGCCTTCCGGGGAACAAGACAATACTTATGCAACCTATATTAAACCTAATTGGCCAGGCATTGATTATAGACAATATAAAAACGGACCTAATTATGGCTATGGCGCACAACTAGTGGCTAATGCAGAAAACGCACCATTACTTACCACTGAATGGATGCAACAAAATATTTCTTCAAAAGGCGCATTTGGAAACATATATAGAGTGTGGGGAGACGGAAAGCAAATGGTAAAAAATGATCCATTTGATTATTTTGGAATAGATGGTTACAGCAATGAAGAACTAAAGAAAATGGGCTATATAGTTTGGATGCCCAAGCAACAAAAAGGGTCTTGGTTGGGAGAAGGTGATACCGGCACTTTTATGAATATACTTTCCAACGGATTAAACGCAGACGAGAAGGATAGCCCAGGCGGTTGGGGCGGCAGACCATTTGTTCCGGATCCTACCACTTATATTGATCCATTTAGCAATGACACCACTAAAGTAAAAGCGCTTGTAATTTCAGAAGCTTATTTAAAAAAAATGGCAGCAGCAGAGGCAAGTAATATTGCATTCCCTAACTTTTTCCCTGCAGCACAAAATGAATTTGCTGCAAGAATGGACTGGTCTGTGAATAGCAATTACAAGAACGCCAATCATGCTCCTATTGTAAATATTAAAGGTGCAAAAGCAATAAACGCAAAACCAGGTGATATCATAAAATTAAACGCATTCGTAAAAGAACCGGACGGAGATGCTTATACAATTAAGTGGTGGCAGTTTTTAAAAAATAAAAGCAACGCGACAATAAATATAACAAATAACAGCAGCTTACAAACGACCATTGAAATTCCCAAGGACGCAGTGCAAAAGCAAATTTTATATATAGTTTTAGAAATTTCAGATAAAGGGAAAAATAGCCTTACAAGTTATCAGACAGTTAAAATTTTTATTAAATAATTTTAATAAAGGTTTAAACATAATAGTATTAATAACTAAAAAAGAAATACATGGATTCTAAAATAGACTTATACTTTACGAAAGCCAAACAATGGCAAACTGAAATGAATTTGTTAAGGACTATTTTACTGTCATGCAAATTAGAGGAGGAGTTGAAATGGGGAAAGCCATGTTACTCATTTAACAAAAAAAATGTTGTAATCATTCAGTCATTTAAAGCGCATTGTGATTTAGGATTTTTTAATGGAGCCCTCTTAAAGGATCCTAAAGGTTTATTAGTGAAAGCTGGAGAACATACTCAAGCTGGGCGTCAAATGCGATTTACAGATAGCAAGGAAATAACAAAGTTGACAAGCGTTATTAAGTCCTATATCAAAGAAGCCATTGCACTTGGAGAAGCAGCAGTAAAGTTTGAGCCAATAGAAAAAGCGAGTGCTATTGTAATAGATGAACTTCTTGAACTATTTAAAAAAGACACCAAATTGAAAAAAGCTTTTGAAGACTTAACCCCTGGCAGACAAAGAGCTTATCTTATCTATTTTTCTGCTGCAAAGCAATCGGCAACAAGGATTTCAAGAATAAATAGTTATGCCGCAAGAATTATGTGTGGCAAGGGTATTAATGACTGTACATGTGGGCTTTCCAAAAGAATGCCAAATTGTGATGGGTCGCATAAGTATCTAAAAAGTTTATAATTAGCTTGAACTTGATTATTCTGCATATTTAGTATCTTATACCTTCAAAGAAAAAGCCTAATAATGAAGCAACGTATCCTATCCGCAATCCTTCTACTTGCTTATGTTTTTGTCTTAATAAAAGTATTAGTGTTTAAGGATCTTGCCTTAATTAAAATTGGACAATTAAGATTGAACTTTGGAGGAACGCAAGAAGGGCCTGCAAATTTGATACCCTTTAAAACAATTTTATACTATTTAAAAGGAAATAATGGCTTGTTAATTGCTGGCATAAATATCATTGGGAATATTATTGCGTTGATTCCCTTAGGTTTTTTTGTTCCATTAGTATTAAAGCATAAGAATTGGAAAAGATCATTTTTACTAGCTTTAATGGCTGGATTTTCAATCGAGCTAACACAAGTAGCTTTACATATAGGTATTTTTGATATTGACGACGTAATACTAAATGGACTAGGTGTGATAATTGGCTTTGGATTGTTTAAACTATATACTGGATTGCCATTTAAAGTAAAGTCGTTGCTAAGCATTATTAGTTTTGTTATTGTAACATTACTAGTTTCAATTTATACCGTAGCGCATTTTAATAAAATTGAATTACCCATAAGTATAGAAAACTCGATGGGGGCCAATATGCCTCCTAATGTCCAACCTAATAGTGCTACACAATGTTGTGATCTTTGTGGGGGAACTGGAGGAACGGGACAAATTATTGCAGTGGGTAATAACAGTATTACTATTAAACGAAGGGACGGTGTGGAACAAACTATAAAACTTACCAAGCAAACAACCATTAAAACTTCCGCAGGACCAGCAACGAGTGCTGACTTAAAAACAGGTGACAGAGTCACCGTAATTATAGACGAAACAGAAACAGCTTCTGTAGTATTGGTTTGCGATGCGAATATATAGGTTAAACAAAGCCGGTTGCAGATAGAGTACTTTTTAAACTAAAGGTGCAATATCAATAATGCCTTCAAAATCAGCATAAACTGCATGAAAATGTGGTGGATTATGATCCATATAAAACATCCTAATAACAACTCCTAAAAAATAACTAATTTGTGGCATTAGACAATTTTGGATTATTAATTTCTCCAAAATGTTTACCAGTAATCACTAAATAAATTGCAGTAGCATCTATTTCAAGCTCATCAGACCAAGCAACCGAATATCCATTGGTGTATACTTTAGCAAATGTAGCCTTGTCTTGTAGCACTTTAAAAATACCTTTTTCAACAAGGTCGTTTAACTGAATAGTTCCAGAAACACCGTCGTCAAATTTAATGCTTATGGTATAGTCAGATACATATTTAACTTCTTGAACTTTCATACTCAAATTTACAAATAAAATTAGACAAAGAAACATAGTCGTATAAATACCTTTAAAAATAGAGGTTAAAGTCCATGACTTTGGAAGGTTATTTATTATTCTAACTCGTTGATTAGAAACAGAAAAGCCATCAGCATAAAACTGATGGCTTTTCTATATTTTCACTACCCTTCATTTACAGAAACTGTAAATTAGCGTAGACTTTATTTAAATCCAATATTTGCTAAACCTTTGTGGCTTATAACAATTGCTTCTAATGGAGTTTCATTAAAGCAAGCGTCTTGCTCAACATAATAATACTTCATCCCAGCCAATTTCTTGTTTGCTAGAATACGCTTGAAATCAATATGACCATTACCTACTGGAGCAAAACGACCTTGGTCATCCATGTCCTTCACATGCCATAATTTAAATCTACCTGGGTAGCGCTTAAAATAAGCTACTGGGTCTTGGCCTGCTTTAGTAACCCAATATAAGTCCATTTGAAAATTAACAATACTTGCATCGCAATGCTCTAACAAGTAGTCAAGTACTACATTACCATCCTCGTCTTTTGAAAATTCAAAATCGTGGTTGTGATATAATAACTCTAAACCAGCTGCCTTACATTTTGCACCTAATTTATTTAAGGTTTCAGCTAAAGCTTTAGCACCACCTTTCATACCCATTTTCTTGTTAACCGCATCATACATAAAAGTTCCCATTGGAGGAACTGGAATAACAAAGTACTTAAACCCTGCTGTTTTCAAGTCAGCAATTTGTTGATCCACGTTATCGAAAGTTACTGTTCCTTGGTGAGCAGAAATTGGCGTTAATTTCATTTCATCTAATAATGCTTTAAAATCGGCAGGAGATAAATTGTAAAATTTACCGTTATTGTATCCAGCAGACTCCACATTTACATAACCAGCTTGCGCAACTTTTTCTAAAGTAGCACGAGCGTCTTTAGTCATGGCGTCACGAACAGTATATAAAGCCAGACCGCCAAATGGCTTAGCTGGTTTTTCAGCTTTGTCGATTGGTTTGAAAGCAAGAAGCGTGATAGCAAAAACTGCGCATAATGCTAAAACGGGTTTAAAAAATTTGTTGATTTTCATAGCAAGCAATTGTATTGATAATTTTTAATTATTTGAGTCTTCAATTTACTGAATTTGTAAGTAAAATTCACGGCAAAATGGAGCATTTTACATGAATGGGGACAATAATTGAAGTATTTCTAGGATATTTCTATTTTAATGAACTTAAGAAAGTATTTAAAAAGAAGCCTCTTACACTTGAACTAGCAAAACTATTTCATCAAGAATTGAATATTCCAGCAGAAGTACTCTTATCATAAACATTACGCTTCTAACTAAGAAGGTATTTGTTCTACTAAAATTTCGTTGCCTGCTTTATCATAATATGTGCAGGTCATTTTATCAATACTGATCTCCCATTTTTCGATACCACATTCGGCACACATTTTAATAAATGTGAGATAGTCAGTTTTTCCATGTTGATGATCTATCAAACCTATTTTAAATGCTGATAAGTTTGCAATATTAGCAATTTGTAAAGATTCATATTTTTCAGGTACGCTTGCAGTATAATTATTAGCCCCATGATAATCAATATGGCCGTCTTGCACAAAGGCTTCATAATGTGTAACGCCGAGTGATTTAATTTCTTTAATATAATTTGGGAAGTCCGC
Organism: Bacteroidota bacterium; assembly: GCA_947452555.1. Classification (GTDB taxonomy): domain Bacteria; phylum Bacteroidota; class Bacteroidia; order Chitinophagales; family Chitinophagaceae; genus Sediminibacterium. The sequence goes on along the minus strand of CANGDH010000003.1, from coordinate 2,224 downwards.
CCCTGATTTAACTTTACTATGTGCTGTTTTGATTTGATCTGCTGAAAACATTTTACCTTGATTTTATAATCGAATATAAAGGATTATCTACTTAGCAACCACCTTTACGAGGTACACGCTTATACATTATTTTACCATCTCGTTCTACATAGTCGCCCGCTACAATTGGATATGCATACTTTGGCGCCTTTGATACACCATGACTTTTAATTATTATTTTATCATTCACCTTCAGGTTACGTAATTGCTCAAATTCTTTATTAGATTCTATCCCAAAAGAAAGAATATAATCGTCATCCTTTATTTTTACCATCACACCTAAGCCTAATCTTGAGCCTGTCGGAAGAGATAGAGAAGTAACAACTGCTTCCATATTGGTATAGTCCCTAATGGACTTTCTTATTTTAGCAGAGCCTGCAATCACTTTTAAACCTGCAGGAGACGCTTCCCATTTTTTGAATAGTATACCATCTGGAGTTGCTTCCCACTTTTTCAAAGGCGTTTCCCCTTTAATTTCAGGACTAGCAAATACCAATCCACTTACCAGAACTAGTGGAAATATAAGTACGTAAATGATTTTTTTCATGATTATTGTATTTAACTTATTCAAAGTTATATAAGTGAATTAAATTAATAGTCCTTTTTTTGTACTCTTGCTACCAATTCAGTGTCAATCAACTCTAAAGACAAAACCATGTCTTTTACCGTTTCTTTATATTTCTTAAAATGAGATGTTAAGATATGTGATTGATACGCTTCAAGACTTGCATAAACTTCAAAAATAGTTATCAATGTTGCATCCTTTTTGTCAGCAACCACTGTGTAAGACAAAACACCCGGTTCTAATTTAATTGCCACATTCATCTGTTCTTTTAAGGCAGTTTTGTAATTTTCTAATTGCTTAGCGTCAATTTTTATTTTTGCAATCCTGTACATATTATTTGTGGATTGTGCATTTGTATTAAAAAAAGTTAGATTGAATATGCACAAAAATAGCGCAGAAAGTATAATTCGATTCATATTGAAAATAGTTATTGTATAAAAGTATAACCTTTTTATCATTTTTTGTTGCTCCCCTTAAGCACTAAAGTCGCAAATTGAGGCCACAAGTTTAGGTAGTATTAGTTAACAGAAACCTCAACAGTTTTACCTAGTCCAAATTCAAGCAGCCTGTATAAAGTAGAAAGTTGAATATCTGTTTTTCCATTTTCAATTCTAGATATGAAACTTTTTTTGGCTCCAATCTTATCTGCCAATTGTTCTTGCGTCATTTTAGCATTTTTTCTTTCTTCTTTAATTAACTCCCCAATAAGAAACGCTTTTGCTTTAATTTCAAATTCAGTTCTGCTCTCTGAACCTTTTACACCATAACGTCCAGTTAGGTGATCATTAAAATTTGTGATGTTATTATGTTTCTTTGCCATTGTATTATTATTAATTTTTACCAAAATATTCCTTCATTAGTTTGTTCGCCATATCTATTTCTTTTGAAGAAGTTTTACTTGTTTTCTTTTGATAGCCATTAAATAAAACGACAATTTTCCCATTATCAAAACAACAAAATATTCTAAAAATATTGCTGCTATGTTCAACTCTAATTTCATACAATGACTTATGCCCTTCTATGTGTTTTAAAAATTTATCCGGAACTTTTTCGATATGAGTCAATAAGAATAAAACATATTCAATTTTTTCTTTTGCTTTCTCTGTTTGTTTATCAAAAAAGTCATGAAAATGATTTTTATAAAAAACCAGCTTCCTTACTTGATTCATTGGACCCTTAGATTACAAAGTTAACTTAAAATGGTACTTTAATAAAATATTTCAAATACTTTATTAAAAATGAATATCTGAAGGAAAATGAATTAAAAACAGAGTATTTATACGCAGTAGGCGCCCCCCCCCCTAACTAACTGGTAGGCAATAAAAAAGCCCCGCAATAAATGCGAGGCTTCTCAGTATCTGCTCCCCTTACAGACGAAAGATGCAACTATAATGCGATGATTGAGTATGTAACTATAAGGAAATTAAAGGGTTGAACTTATTTCTTTTCAGCACTCAACTTCTTAGCAACGCTGTCATAGTATTCTTGAGATAATTGCTCTGTCCAAACAGTTGGTTTTGAGCCGTCATATAAAGCTAAATAAGTTATCAGGTTTTCCTTACTGGCTGTGTGCCAGTGCTCGGTATCTTTAGCACATCTTATAACATCTCCTTTTTTTAT